>NZ_JBDGIQ010000001.1:0-802683 GCF_057657335.1 Rhodanobacter sp. Soil_C_14
AGGTGAGAACTTGTTTGGCTTGTTCATGGCTCCATCTTCTCAAGAGTTGGAGCCTCCTCAAAACCCGGGGCGGTTCATCTTCCGGGCGGACCAGTTCAGTTGTAGCGTCCTTCGCAAGAGCGCACTCAACAGCACTACAAACCTATGCCCCAGCCTCCAAGACTTGCCCGCACTCATTCGTGGCGAAGCAAAGAAACGACGTGAAGTGGCCTAGCAGCTGCATAAGTTGAAAGTCACCCAACAGATTGTGGCATTGGCCCCCAACGAGAAACGGATGACAATGAAGTGCATCTATACGGGTACGGGGTTCTCCCAAGCGAGCGCGGAGCATGTCCTACAAAACCTCCTAAAAAAGATGTCAGGGACAATGCCTGGCAATATTCGGTGGCGGAGATGGGCAGCTACCTGCAGTAGCAGAATGTGCTGGGATGGATCGGACCCGTGCTTGAGTGGAGAAAGAAGGGGCCGTTCGCGCCAGCTCGGCCACTTGGCAGGCTACTGTGGCGCCAGCATTTGTCCCTGACACCTTCTGTCCAGACAAGTGCCGGCTAAACTGACACTGCGGGGGCCATCAGCGCTTGCCACGCATTGCTTTGCAAGAACACAGTCAAAGCCGACTCCATTCATCATCGAAGGAATGCCCATGACCGGCATAGTAGGAACCCTGGCTGACTGGCGAGAGGACGACCTGAAAAACTTGGCCACGCTGCTGGAGCTCAAAGGTCCTGTAAACGCCGAGTCAATAGCGTACGGTCTCAAGTGGCTTTTCCATTCCAAGGTTGGTGCCGAGACCGAAGCCGCCAAAAAGAACGTGTGGGCCAAGTTGCAAAAGGACTCTACCCGGGTCACTGCGGACTCCCTACGTGAAACGCCTCGGTTCGAGGAGTTACTTGACGGTGCCTGCCAACATCTAAAGGCGTTCGAGAAGGATGCATCGACGGCGGAGAAGGAAGTTTTTCTGTCTCAAGCGGTAATCGTCGAGGCACTGCAGGGAATGAAGCCGCGCGAACGCGCCAAATTCTTCGAGACCCTCGTGGACGTCGACATCATCGTTGGTGATGTAAAGCTCAAAGGGCAGAGCTTTTCCGGCCCCATGACTTCGGCAGCAATGATTGGAGCCGCTCAAGCCTCCGGGTTTGGCGTCTATCTCGCATCGACGACGGCTCTCGGATTTTTGACTCACGCCGTCGGCGTTACTCTGCCTTTCGCCTTCTATACCGGGCTATCCAGCAGCATCGCGTTCGTGATTGGGCCGGCCGGATGGCTATCTCTTGCAGCATGGGGTTCCTGGAAGCTCATGCAGCCCGAGTGGAAGAAGATCGTTAAAGGACTCGTTTACATCATCGCGAGAAACAGTCGGGGCGAAACTTTATGCTCGCAATCCGCTTCACGCCTTTGATCGTTGATTTCACGCTGATTTAAAGGGCCAGGTTCGTTAATGAACCTGGCCCTTGATATGGCGGAGAGAGTGGGATTCGAACCCACGGTAGGCTTACACCTACGGCAGTTTTCAAGACTGCTGCCTTAAACCACTCGGCCATCTCTCCATGAACTCGGTGTCCTGTCGAAGGCGCGCTTCGCGCGCCACTACGGCAGTTTTGTTCCGGGCATCCTGCCCTCCACCCCTTCGGGGCCAGCGGCTGCGCCGCTGTCCGCTTCGGCTTCCTGCCTCCGCGTCAAGACTGCTGCCTTAAACCACTCGGCCATCTCTCCAAACTTGTTTCGCTATTCATCATGCCTGGCGAATGAGCGACCTGCCCTTCGACTTCGCTGCGCTACGCTCAGGGTGAACGGCTGAGGGACGCACGCGAGGGGTGCAATCCTATCAGGAACCGCTTCGCGGGAGACTGCTGGAGCTCTTCCTCGACAGCGCCATCAAGCACCCCACCAGAATCGCCACCGGAATCAGCGCCCCCAGCAGCGGGAACAGCAGCACCGGTTCGCGAATGACCATCGGCACCAGTTGGGTGGCGCTGGCGAAGGCGATGATGCACAGGCGCAGGCGGCGGTTGTGGCGGGCGAACCAGAAGCTGCCGATGACCAGCAGCAGCGCGATGATCGACAGTGCCAGGTCGATCTTCGGCATCTGCCATACGCCATCGAAGCCGAGGCGCATGCCGAGGACCGAGAGCAGCACCAGCATCAGGAAGTAGCTGGTGTAGAACTCGACCTTGTCCCACTTGCCGGTCGATGCGACCACGGTGTTCACGCGATGCGATCCAGTCCGGCCATGTAAGGGCGCAACACTTCGGGCACGGTGATCGAGCCGTCGGCGTTCTGGTTGTTTTCCATCACGGCGATCAGGGTGCGGCCGATGGCGAGGCCGGAACCGTTCAAGGTGTGCACGAGTTCGGGTTTGCCGGTTTCCGCGTTGCGTACGCGGGCTTGCAGGCGGCGGGCCTGGAAGTCTTCGCAGTTGGAGCAGCTGGAGATTTCGCGGTAGGTCTGCTGGCTGGGCAGCCACACTTCGAGGTCGTAGGTCTTGACCGCGGTGAAGCCCATGTCGCCGCTGCACAACAGCATCTTGCGGTATGGCAGGCCGAGTTTCTGCAGCACGGTTTCGGCGTGGCCGACCATCTCTTCGAGCTGCGCGTGCGACTGGTCGGCGCGGGCGATGTGCACCATCTCGACTTTCTCGAACTGGTGCTGGCGGATCATGCCGCGGGTGTCGCGGCCATAGCTGCCGGCCTCGGCACGGAAGCACAGGGTGTGCGCGGTCATCCGCAGCGGCAGCGCGTCGGCGTCCTGGATGGTGTCGCGCACCAGGTTGGTCAGCGAGACTTCGGCGGTGGGGATCAGGTAGCGCCTGGTCTCGCCCACTTCGGTGGCGAACAGGTCTTCCTCGAACTTCGGCAGCTGGCCGGTGCCCTGCATGCTGTCGGCGTTGACGATGACCGGCACGTTGCATTCGAGGTAGCCGTGCTCGCCGGTGTGCAGGTCGAGCATGAACTGGCCGAGCGCGCGGTGCAGGTGGGCCAGCTGGCCGCGCAGCACGGTGAAGCGCGCGCCGGACAACTTGGCACCGGCGTCGCCGTCAAGCCAGCCATGGGCTTCGCCCAGCTCGACGTGGTCTTTTACCGCGAAGTCGAACGTGCGCGGCGTGCCCCAGCGGCTGGTTTCGACGTTGCCGTGTTCGTCCTTGCCGATCGGCACCGACTCGTGGGGGATGTTCGGGATGCCCAGCGCGATATCAGCGAGCTTGGCCTGCACCTCGGCGAGGGCCTGTTCGTTGACCTTGAGCTTGTCGCCGATGCCGGCGACTTCCGCCATCAGCGGCGCCACATCTTCGCCTTTCGCCTTGGCCTGGCCGATCGCCTTGGAGCGGGTGTTGCGCAGGTTCTGCAGTTCCTGGGTTTCCATCGCCAGCTGCTTGCGGCTGTTCTCCAGCGCCTCGACCGCGGTGACGTCCAGTGTGTAGCCACGGGTTTCGGCGAGGCGTGCAGCGGTTTCGGCGAGGCGCGAACGCAGCAGGGAGGGATCCAGCATGAGCGAAGTCCGGGTGAAGGCTTGAACCGGGAATTATCGCTGGGGGGTGGTGCTGGCTGCAATGCAGCGCGGGTTGGCGTGGGGGTTTTGCGCGGGCGCGGAGCTCAGGTTTTTGGCTTGGGGCCTCAAGCGTGCGTTGGGCGGCTGCTTGATTTCGTGGGGGCTTCACCCCTCCCCGGCCCTCCCCTGCTGCACGTCCCGCAAGGGGACTTCCTGCGGTCGCAGGGAGGGAGCAAAAACCGGCTCCGCGAAGCGGATACCGGGAGCTCAGCTGGCGAGTTTGCGTTCGCTGCGGCCGAGCCACCAGGCCATCGCGGCGCCGGCGAGCAGCCAGCCGACGAGTTGTTCGACCAGGGCGGCCAGGGTGAAGTCGAGCGGGAAGCGGTACCAGTTCCAGTACGGCAGCATCGTGCTCAGCCAGGCGAACACGGCGGCGGTGGCCGCCACGCCGATGCGCCGGCGGAAGCCCATTCCGGCCAGTCCGAGGATGCAGGCCAGCGCCAGGGCGGCGAGCGTGTCCGATGCCCATTGCCGTCCGATTTGCGGGCCCATCTGCATCATGTCGTCGCCTTGCGGCAGGTAGACCACCCACGCATACGGCGAGGTCGCAGCCTTGGCTGAGTAGGCCTTGATCACCGCCTCGTCGCCCATCTGCTTCGGGTCCAGCGACGGCAGGATGTAGACGCCGGGCTGGTTGCCCAGCCCTTCGTGCAGGCTGTTCAACACCACGTTCTCGTTGGCCGGCAACTGGATGCCGACGTTGCCCAGCCCCAGCGCCATGTGCGCCAGCACGCCCCACACGAAGATCACGATGCCGCCGATCAGACCCGCCACGAGTACGCGCATGGTTCACCCCTCCCCGGTTGACGGGCTGAATCTATGCCGGGCATCGTGGCAACGGCAAGGGAGCGTGCAGCAGCGGAATCAGCCGCCGCGGGCTTTTTCGCGGGCGGCGCGCAGGGCCAACAGTTTTTCGCGCAGTTGCAGTTCCAGGCCACGTTCGACCGGTTCGTAGAACACGCTGCCGACCAGCTCGTCGGGCAGGCATTGCTGGTCCAGTGCGATGCCGCCTTCGGCGTCGTGGTCGTACTGGTAGCCCTTGCCGTAACCCATGCCCTTCATCAGTTTCGTCGGCGCGTTGCGGAGGTGCATGGGCACTTCCAGCGTGCCACCCTGGCGCACCGCGTCGCGGGCCTTGTTGTAGGCCATGTAGGCCGCGTTGCTCTTGGGCGAGATGGCCAGCCAGATCGCCAGCTGGGCCAGGCCCAGCTCGCCCTCGGGGCTGCCCAGGCGCTCGTAGGTATCCCACGCGTCCAGCGCCATGCGCCAGGCGCGTGGTTCGGCCAGGCCCACGTCTTCGACCGCCATGCGGGTCATCCGGCGCGCGAGGTACAGCGGGTCGACGCCGCCATCGAGCATGCGGCACAGCCAGTACACGGCGGCGTCGGGGTCGGACGAGCGCACGGATTTGTGCAGCGCCGAGATCTGGTCGTAGAACTGCTCGCCCTGCTTGTCGAAGCGGCGGGTGCGGTCGGCCAGCACCTGGCTCAGCGTGGCTTCGTCGATGGTGCGCTCGTGGGCCAGCTCGGCGGCGATTTCCAGCAGGGTCAGCGCGCGGCGCACGTCGCCGTCGGCAGCCTGGGCGATCGACTCCAGCGAGGTGTCGGTCACCTGCAACTGCAGCTCGCCGAGGCCACGCTCGCTGTCGGCCAGCGCGCGTTTCAGCGCGGCGATGATGTCGGCGGTGGAGACCGGCTCCAGCACATGCACGCGGCAGCGCGACAGCAGCGCGGAGTTCAGTTCGAACGAAGGATTCTCGGTGGTGGCGCCGATGAAGATGATCACGCCGCGTTCGATGTGCGGCAGGAACGCATCCTGCTGGGTCTTGTTGAAGCGGTGCACCTCGTCCACGAACAGCACGGTGCGCCGGCCCTGGGCGAAGTTCACCTCGGCCTCGGCCAGCGCCTTGCGCACGTCCGGCAGGCCCGAGAGCACGGCCGAGATCGCGCGGAAATCCGCATCGGCGTAACGCGCCACCAGCAGAGCCAAGGTGGTCTTGCCGCAGCCGGGCGGCCCCCACAGCACCATCGAGTGGATCTTGCCGGCCTCCAGCGCGCGGCGCAGCGCCTTGTCCGGGCCGACCAGGCGCTGCTGGCCAACGATTTCGTCGATGCTGGTGGGGCGCATGCGCTCGGCCAGCGGCTTGAGCGCTTCGGGTTCGGCGAACAGGCCTGGGGAGACGGGGGAAGTCGGGCGTGGCATCGGGCCATGATAAGGCATCGTCCCGCCACCGACCGGGCTCCGGAAAGCTCGCAAAATACCGCTAGAATGGCGGCACCGTGCGGCCATGTCCGCACGGACAGGCCGGGGGGCGCGGGCGGGATGAAGTCGGGTACGGGGGGAATCGTTCAAGCGGATCATCTTGCGGGCGGGCGCGAGCAGCACATGCCTGCCATGCAGCCTGCTTGATCCGTGACGCGATCGGGCCGCCAACTGCGCTGCGCGACCCTGGTCGGGTTGCTGCTGTGCCTGTTGACGGCGTTCGCGCCGGTCCGGGCCAGCGGCACCGACCCCGACCCCTGGTCGCCGTTCGATGCGCCATGGTTCAGCACGCTGGACATCGCCGAAGGCATTCCGCACTCCACCACCACGGCCGTGGTGCAGGATCGCAGCGGGTTGATCTGGATCGGCACCATCGGCGGGCTGGTCCGCTACGACGGATACCGCATCGAGGTGCTGGGCACCCGCAACAACAACAGCCCCGGCCTGCCCGACAACTATGTGCGTTCGCTGTACGCGTTGCCCGATGGCGGCCTGCTGATCGGCACCAACGCGGGCGGCCTGGTCCGGTTCGACCCCAGCGACAACAGCTTCAAGGTGTATCCGGTCGGTCCGCAGGGGCTGTCCGATCACAAGGTCTACGCGATCAGCAGCGATCGCGCCGGTGGCGTCTGGGTCGCCACCGAGGGCGGGCTTGACCATCTCGACCTGGCCAGCGGCGCCATTCGCCGCATCGACACCGGCAAGGCGACGGCGGCGCGCAATTTCAGCGTGCTGCAGGATCGCGACGGCAACGTCTGGCTGGGCAACAACAACGGTTTGTTCGTGCGCCACCGCGGCAGCGCCGAGTTCGTTCGCGAAACGTCCGTCGACCAGGACGCCGGCACCGTGCTGGGCGACCAGATCTGGAGCATCCTGCAGGATCGCCCCGGGCGATTGTGGGTGGGCAGCGTGCAGGCCGGCGCAGCCTGGCGCGACGCCGATGGTCACTGGCACGGCGTGCCCGGATTCAGCGGCTACGCCAACGGTGCACGCCACCCCACCGTGCGCGACATGCTGGAGGTGGCTGACGACAAGGTGTGGATCGCCACCGACGGCAACGGCGTCATCGAATACACGCCCGGCCATCCCGCCACCCACGTGATCGCCCACGATCCAGCGGTGCATTCATCGCTGCCGGGCGACTCGGTGCGGTCGCTGCTGCTCGACCGTGCCGGCAACCTGTGGGTCGCCACCGACCTGGGGGTGGCACGTACGCACCGGGGCATCCACACCGCGTTCTCGCTGCTGCCCTCGCCGCTGGACCCGAACGCGCTGAGCACGTCCAATGTGCGCGCGATCTTCGTCGACAGTCGCGCCCGGATCTGGCTGGGACTGGGCGCGGGGCACATCGACATCATCGACCTGAAGGCCGGGCGCATGAAGCACCTGCTGCTGGCCGGCAGCCAGATCCAGCGCGGCGTGCACAGCATCACCGAGGCCGCCGACGGTTCGATCCTGGTCGGCACGCAAGGCTTGGCCAGGATTGATCCCGATACGCTGGCGATCGAGAACTCGATCGTGCCCGAGCTGCACGACAAGCCCGTGCTGGGCCTGAAACCCGATGGCGACCGCGTGGTGATCGGCACCTACGACGGCATCTATCGCTACGACCCGCGCACGCATGCGCTGGAACATCTCGGCCACCGTGCCGGCGATCCGGCCAGCCTGGCCAGCAACACGGTGCGCGAGATCGTGCGCGCGGGCAGCGAGTGGTGGTACGCCACCAGTCGCGGCATCAGCATCGCCCGCGGCAACAGCCTGCCCACCAGCTTCACCAATCTGCTGCATCGTCGCGGCGACCCCACCAGCCTGCCGCAGGACTACATCAGCTCGCTGATGGCCGCCGCGGACGGACGCGTCTGGGCCAGCACGCTGGGCGGGCTCAGCGTGCTGCACCAGCAGGACGACGGCACCTGGAGCGCGCGGACCATCGGCACCGGCGACGGCCTGTCCAGCGACAACGTCAACACCGTGCTGGCCGATGACGGCGGACAGATCTGGGCCAGCCTGTCGAACGGCGTGGCGCGGGTCGACAGCCAGACCCTGGCGGTGGCCAACCTCGGCGCCCGCGACGGCCTGCACATCGCCAGCTACGTCAGCATCGCCGCCGCCCGCGCACCCACCGGCGAACTGCTGTTCGGCGGCCAGGCCGGACTGACCGTGATCCGCCCGCACTGGCAGCCGCCGGCCAGCGCGCTGGCTCCGCTGGTGATCACCCGCGCCGAGGTCAACGGGGTGCTGGTGCCGTTCGGCAAGCTGCCCGGCGATGGCGGCAGCATCCGGCTCGACGGCGACACCCACAACCTGCGCCTGAACTTCGCCCTGCTCGACTACCAGGCCGCGATGGAGACGACGTACCGCTACCGCCTGGAAGGTTTCGACCAGAGCTGGACCGACATCCCCAAGGGCAGCGCGCCCAGCGCCAACTACACCAACCTGCCCCACGGCAGTTACCGGTTGCGCCTGGTGGCGACCACCCAGGGCCTGCAGCCGCGCACGGCCGAAACGCAACTGACGGTGCTGGTCAGCCCGTACTGGTACGAGACCACGCGCACCCGGATCGCCGCCGCCATCCTGCTGCTGGGGCTGATCGTGCTGCTGGTGCACCTGCGCACGCTCTACCTGCGGCACCAGGCGCGCCGGCTGCAGCGCGAGATCGACGAACATACGCAGGCCCTGCTGGCCGCCAATCGACGACTCGACGAACTGGCCAGCACCGACGGGCTGACCGGCGTCTTCAACCGCCGGCGCTTCCTGGAACTGGTGCGCACGCTCAGCGAGAAATCGCCCGATGGCGTCGCCTGCATGGCCCTGTTCGACCTGGATCGCTTCAAGCTGATCAACGACACGCACGGTCACCAGGCCGGCGACACGGTGATCTGCCAGGCGGTCGAGGTGATCACGCGGCATTGCCGGCACACCGACCTGATCGGACGCTACGGCGGCGAGGAATTCGTGCTGTGCCTGCCCGATACCCACCTGCAGCAGGCGCACGAGATCATCGAGCGCATCCGCGTCGAACTGGCCGGCATGATCCTGGTCCACGACGGCTCGCCGGTGATGGTGACGGCCAGCATCGGCATCGCCCAGCGGCAGCCGCATGAAGCCTTCGAATCGTGGTTGTCGCGCACCGACAAGGCGCTGTACCAGGCCAAGCGCAACGGCCGCAACTGCTGCGCCCTGGCCAGCTGAAAGCTGGCCAGGATCAGCGACCACCCGACTGAAAGCGGGCCAGGATCAGCGTCCGCCCAGTTGAAAACGGGCCTCGATCAGCCGACGCCGGCGCGCCGTTCCATGCTGATCCGGTACTGGCGGTAGATGCTGTAGCCCAGGCCGCACAGGCCGGTCAGCGCCGCCGGCACCAGCAAGGTGCGCTCCTGCATCAGCTTGAACAACAGCGCACCGGCCGCGCCGCCGAGGGTGAAGGCGGTGACCACCAGCACGCAGACGCGGATGCGCAAGGTATCGACCTGCAGGCCGCGCAGGCGTTGCCCGATGTAGATGCCCAGGTCGGTGAACATGCCCGACACGTGGGTGGTGCGGAACACCATGCCGCTATACGTGCTGGCCATGCCGTTCTGCAGGCCGATGGCGATCGATGCCAGGTAGATCCCCGCCGGATTGCCGCGGGTCATCAGGGGCACGGCGGCAAACAGCAGCAGCGACTCCAGCACCAGCGCCAGTCCGTAGCGCCGGCCGAGCTTGAGCGTGTGCTGCTGCACGATGATTCCGCTGAGCACCGCACCGAAAACGAAGGCCGCGACCGACAATCCCCAATGCACGATTTCGGGCCCATCGGCGGTGCCCAGCGACGCGCCCAGCAGGGTCGTCGATCCGGTCAGGTTGGTGATCGCCTGATGGCGGAAGCCGAGGTAGCCGGCCGCATTGACGATGCCGGCAATGAAGGCCAGCACGCCGCCGCCCACCCAGGCCCAACCCGGCAACTGGCGCAGGACGGGCATCGACGGATCAGTCTTTCAGCGGCTGGGTGGTGATCACCGGCAGGTCGCCGATCACGTCGGCGCCCTGCGGTGGCACGAAGTTGAAGGTGGCCGGCGGGATCGGTGCGTTGCGCTGCCAGTTGGAAAAGCGGATGTCGGTGGTGGAACCGAGCTGGTCGCGGAACGTCATGCGGGCCAGGCCATTGGCGTCGAAGCCGAGGTCGGCGTAGTCGAACTGCGGGTCCTTCGCGGTGGAGCTGAGCCGCAGCCAGACCAGGCCGTCATGCTCGCCCTGCTCGACGACCTTGAAGTCCCGGTCCATCTGCTTGAGGTCGGTCAGCACGGTGAGCGGGCTGTGCGATTCCTCGCTGCTCTGGATGCGCACCGTCACCTGCTCCAGCTCCGGGTCGTACAGCCACACCCGGCTGCCGTCGGCGACGATGGTCTGCTGGTACGGCTTGACGGTGTCCCAGCGGAACTGCCGCGGCGCCTGCAGGGCCAGCGTGCCGGAGCTGTTCTTGCTGGTGCTGCCGTTGATGTCGGTCAGGGTCTGGCTGAAATTGCCGGTCAGCGAATGCAGGCCGGTGGCAAAGGCATCCAGCCGCGCCCGCGCCGGGCCGGTGGCGGCCTGCGCCGCGGCACTCAGCAACAGCGCGGCAGCGGACAGGACGAGCATGAAGCGTTTCATCGGATTCCCCGAGAATGACGATGGAAGGAATTGTGGGCAGTGCTGGCTTAACCGAACCGTAGGAGCGCACAGGGTGCGCCGACTTCAGTTCTTCGGCGGTGGCGGCGCCAGCACTTCGCGGTTGCCATTGTGTTGGGGCGCACTGACCACGCCGTCCTGCTCCATCTGCTCGACCAGTCGCGCGGCCCGGTTGTAGCCGATGCGCAGATGCCGCTGCACGCCGGAGATCGAGGCGCGCCGCGTCTGGGTGACCACGGCCACCGCCTTGTCGTACAGCTGGGTGTCGGCATCGCCGCCTTCCTCGCCTTCCTGCGGCAGGCCGGAGTCGTTGATGAACTTGCCGTCGCTGGTGGCCTGCACTTCTTCCAGCACGCCCTCGATGTAGTTCGGCGCACCCTGCGAGCGCAACCAGTTGACCACGCCATGCACCTCGTGGTCGTCGACGAAGGCGCCGTGCACGCGCTCGGGCGTGGCGGTGCCCGGCGGCAGGTAGAGCATGTCGCCGTGGCCAAGCAGCGCTTCGGCGCCGGACTGATCAAGAATCGTGCGCGAGTCGATCTTGCTGGACACCTGGAACGCGATGCGAGTCGGGATGTTGGCCTTGATCAGGCCGGTGATCACGTCCACCGACGGACGCTGGGTGGCCAGGATCAGGTGCACGCCGGCGGCGCGCGCCTTCTGCGCCAGGCGGGCGATCAGCTCCTCCACCTTCTTGCCGACGATCATCATCATGTCGGCGAACTCGTCGATGATGATCACGATGTACGGCAGCGGCTCCAGCGGCTCGGCCGCCAGGTTCGGCATCTCCGGGTTGGGCCGGAACAAGGGGTCCAGCAGCGGCTGGCCGGCGTTCTCGGCGTCCTTCACCTTCTTGTTGAAACCGGCCAGGTTGCGCACGCCCACCGCGGCCATCAGCTTGTAGCGGCGTTCCATCTCGGCCACGCACCAGCGCAATGCGTTGGCCGCTTCCTTCATGTCGGTGACCACCGGCGCCAGCAGGTGCGGGATGCCCTCGTACACCGAGAGCTCCAGCATCTTCGGGTCGATCATAATCATCCGCACGTCCTTGGGGCTGGCCTTGTACAGCAGGCTCAGCACCATCGCGTTGACCGCCACCGACTTGCCGGAACCGGTGGTGCCGGCCACCAGCAGATGCGGCATCTTACCCAGGTCGACCACGATCGGTTTCCCGCCGATGTCCTTGCCCAGCGCCAGCGCCAGCGGTGATTTCAGCTGGTCGTACTTGTCCGAACGCAGGATCTCGGAGAGATAGACGATCTGCTTGTGCGTGTTGGGGATCTCCAGGCCGATCACGTTCTTGCCGGGGATCACGTCGACCACGCGCACGCTGACCACCGACAGCCCGCGGGCGATGTCCTTGTCCAGGCTCGACACCTGCGAGCCGCGGATGCCGGGCGCCGGCTCCATCTCGAAACGGGTGATCACCGGGCCGGGATAGGCGCCGACCACCTTTACGTCGATCCGGAAGTCCTTCAGCTTGAACTCGACCTGGCGCGAGAGCACCTCGAGGGTTTCCTCGGAATAACCGGGGCCCTGCGGCGGCGCTTCGTCCAGCAGCGACAGCGGCGGCAACTCGCCCGGCGTGGCGGCGCCGACGAACAGCGGGATCTGCGTTTCCAGCCGGGCTCGTTCGCTGCGCGTCACCGGCGCGGGAGGCGCCTCGATGCGCACCGGCTCGCGCTTGGCCTGGCGCACCGCGTCGGCCTTCTTCACCACTTCGCGTTCGGTGCGCGCCTGCCGCGCGGCCATCGCCTGCGGCGCCTCGCGCAACTTGCCGCGCAGCCAGCCGGCCAGCCTCAGCA
The DNA here is from genome assembly GCF_057657335.1 of Rhodanobacter sp. Soil_C_14. Lineage (NCBI taxonomy): Bacteria > Pseudomonadati > Pseudomonadota > Gammaproteobacteria > Lysobacterales > Rhodanobacteraceae > Rhodanobacter > Rhodanobacter sp. Soil_C_14. The sequence continues at coordinate 12,261 of NZ_JBDGIQ010000001.1, forward strand.
CGCCCTGCCCGGTCCAGTCCATCACGCGGAACCAGGACAGTCCGGTGGCCAGGGTCACGGCGATCAGGAACAACGCCAGCAACAGCAGCGGCGCGCCCTTGTCGCCGAACGCGCTGAGCAGCGCATCGCCGACCCACACGCCGATGATGCCGCCCACGCCCTGGGGCAGCACCGGTTCGTCATGGAAATTCAGATAGAGCAGCGCCGGCCCGGTGATGAAAAAGAACACGAAGCCGATCAGCCGCAGCGCCGGTTCCCACGGATGCACCACCCGTTCGTCGGCGCGCTGGCGCAGTACCTGCACGCCCAGCAACAGCAACAGCAGCGGGAAGCAGTAGGCCACCAGGCCGAAGATCCAGCGCAGCAGGTCGGCGATGTACGCGCCGACGGTGCCGCCGAAATTGTGCGCATGCTCCAGCTGGCCCGCATTGGTCCAGCTGGGGTCATGCGGGTTGTAGCTGAACAGGCATACCAGCAGGTATACCGCCAGCGGCAGCAGCAGCAGGGCGCCGGCTTCACGCAGCCGGCGCTTCAGCTCCTCGCTGAGGCCTTCCCTCGGTTTTTGCTTCACGTTTGCGCTTCGCGCCACCTTGGGTGCCCCCTTCCTGACTGCCAAGGGTCAGAGCATACCTTGCAGCGCCGGATGCACCAGCTTGCCGCCATCGACGTTGATGCCGACCTTGAGCGGCTCGAACTCGCGCCACTCGTTGCCGGCGGCCAGGCGCTGCACATAGGGCAGGATCGCGGCGGAGATCGCCAGCGACGAGGTCTGCGGCACGGCGCCGGGCATGTTGGTCACGCAGAAGTGGGTGACGCCATGCACGTCGTAGGTCGGCTCCTTCCAGGTGGTCGGCCTGGAGGTCTCGAAGCAGCCGCCCTGGTCGATCGCGATGTCCACCAGCACGCTGCCCGGCTCCATCGTCTTGACCATTTCTTCGGTGACCACCCGCGGCGCCTTGGCGCTGGGCACCAGCACGGCGCCGACCACGATGTCGGCATCGCGCACTTCCTCGGCCACGGACGACTCGTAGGCGTACAGCGCGGTGACGTTAGGGCCCATCGCCATCATCTCGGCCAGACGATCCTGGCGCTTGTCGAAAACCACCACGTTGGCGCCAGCCGCAGCGGCCAGCGCAGCGGCGTTGCCACCGGCGGCACCCGCGCCCAGCACGACGACCTTGCCGCGCGGCGTGGAGGCCATGCCGCCCAGCAGCTTGCCCTTGCCGCCCTGCGGACGATGCAGCAGGGTGGTGCCGATCTGCGTGGCGATACGGCCGGCGATCACCGACATCGGCAGCAGCAGCGGCAGGCCGCCGTTCTCTTCCACCGATTCGAACGCCACGCCGGTCAGGCCGATGTCGAGCAGGCTTTTGGTCAGCGCCGGTTCGGCGGCCAGGTGCAGGTAGCAGAACAACAGGTGATGCTTCTTCAGCAGGGCCAGGTCGCCGGCGATCGGCTCCTTCACCTTGACGATCAGCTCGCCCGCTTCATACAGCGCCGCGGCGTCCGGCACGATCTTGATGCCTTCCTTGACATAGGCCTCGTCGGCAAAGCCGCTCTTCAGTCCGGCGCCGGACTGGATGAACACTTCATGGCCACGACGCACCAGGTCGGCGGCGGCGGCGGGAACGAGGGCAACACGACCTTCAAGGGTCTTGGTTTCGGAGGGGATACCGATACGCATGGAGAAAGAATCCTGTGGGAGCACGTTGTAAATCCATCGCGCAACCGCCGCGGTGGTGTCGTTGATCTGCCGGCACCTTGAATCGGTGCTGCGTATTCCCCATCCTTCCGGGGTTCGTGCGCTTTGTCGTTGTCAGCCCGCGCATGGTGATGAAACCGCCTCGTGGGCTGGAGCGAATAGCCACTCAAGTCACCAGCAAACCCAAGGATTATAACCATGAGCACCCCCAAGCACAGCCGCCTGCTGATCCTCGGCTCCGGCCCCGCCGGCTACACCGCAGCGGTGTATGCGGCGCGCGCCAACCTGAAGCCGACCATGATCACCGGCCTGCAGCAGGGTGGCCAGCTGATGACCACCACCGACGTGGACAACTGGCCGGGTGACGTCGAGGGCCTGCAGGGCCCGGCGCTGATGCAGCGCATGGCCGAGCACGCCGAGCGCTTCCACACCGAGATGATCTTCGACCACATCCACACGGTCGACCTGAAGCAGAAACCCTTCCGGCTCAAGGGCGACTCGGGTGAATACACCTGTGACGCGCTGATCGTCACCACCGGCGCCACCGCCAAGTACCTGGGCATCGCCAGCGAAGAGAAGTTCAAGGGCAAGGGCGTATCCGCCTGCGCCACCTGCGACGGCTTCTTCTTCCGCGACCAGGACGTGGTGGTGATCGGCGGCGGCAACACCGCGGTCGAGGAAGCGCTGTACCTGGCCAACATCGGCCGCAAGGTCTACCTGGTGCATCGCCGCGACAAGCTGCGCGCCGAGAAGATCATGCAGGACAAGCTGTTCGAGAAGGCCGCCGCCGGCAAGATCGAGCTGGTCTGGAACCACACCATCGACGAGGTGCTGGGCGACGACAGCGGCGTCACCGGCGTGCGCGTGAAGGACGTCAACTCCGGCGTCACCCGCGACATCGAGGCCACCGGCTTCTTCGTGGCGATCGGCCACACGCCGAACACCGGCATCTTCGAAGGCCAGCTCGACATGCACGACGGCTACATCAGGATCCACAGCGGCCAGGGCGGCATGGCCACGATGACCTCGGTGCCGGGCGTGTTCGCCGCCGGCGACGTGGCCGACCACGTGTACCGCCAGGCCGTGACCTCGGCCGGCTTCGGCTGCATGGCCGCACTGGACGCCGAGCGCTGGCTCGACCAGCAGACGCCGGTGGTCTGAGGGCCGGAATCGGGAATCGGGAATCGGGAATCGGGAATCGGGAATCGGGAATCGCAAGAGCATCGCGTTCAGCGCACTCTTCTGAACAGCCGTCATTCCCGCGAAAGCGGGAATCCATTCTGTCTTGGCGAAACAGCCACATGGATTCCCGCTTTCGCGGGAATGACGCCAAAAGAGCGGCCTAGCATCGCACCCATATCCCCGTATTCCCGAATCCCCGACATCAAGGTACCCACACCCACCCCATGCACGACATCCGCTTCCACGCCGCGATCGCCGAACTGCCTGCCGCGGCGTGGGATGCGTTGCGCGCGGACGCCAATCCATTCGTGTCGCACGCTTTTCTGCAGGCGCTGGAAAGCAGCGGCTGCATCCGCCCCGACTGGGGCTGGCAGGCACATCACTTGGGCCTGTACGACGACGGCCGACTGGTTGCCGCCGCGCCGCTGTACCTGAAGGGCAACTCGCACGGCGAGTTCGTGTTCGACTGGAGCTGGGCCAGCGCGTGGGAGCGCGCCGGTGGGCAGTATTACCCCAAGCTGCTCAACGGCGTGCCCTACTCGCCCGTGCCCGGCCCGCGCCTGCTCGCCGGTTGCGACGAACGTGCGCCTGCACTGCAGCTCGAACTGGTCCAGGCGATGCGGCACGAAGCCGAGCGGCTGGGCCTGTCATCACTCCACGCCAACTTCCTGCCCGCGCAGGAACTGGCCGCGTTCGGGCCGGACTGGCTGGCGCGGTCGGACGTGCAGTTCCACTGGCACAACCGGAGCTATCGCGATTTCGCCGACTTCCTGGCCGCGCTGAACCACAAGAAACGCAAGAACATCGTGCACGAACGCCGCCAGGTCGCCGCCAGCGGGCTGGCCGTGGAATGGCGCCCTGGCGACAGCCTGAGCGATGGGGAATGGTCGCGCGTGCATGAGCTGTACGAAGCGACATTCGACATGAAGGGCAACCACGCCGCGCTGACCTCCGCATTCTTCGCTCGGCTGGGCGAACTGGGGCCGGCGATCCAGCTGGCGCTGGCACGCGATGACGGCCACATCGTGGCGATGGCGCTGTTCGTCCAGGGCGGCAACGTGCTGTACGGCCGCTACTGGGGCGCCAGCGTGGACGTGCCGGGGCTGCATTTTGAACTGTGCTACTACCGCGGCATCGACTACGCCATCGCGCAGGGGCTGCAGCGTTTCGAACCGGGCGCGCAAGGCGAACACAAACTGGCGCGGGGATTCCTGCCCGCGCGAACGCATTCCCGCCATTACCTGGTCAACCGGGACTTTCGCGCCGCCGTGGCGAACGCGCTCGCCGACGAGGCCGCGGCGGTCGATGATTACGCGGCCGAACTGGCCGCACACAGTCCCTATGCCCGGCACGAGGCGGCACCCCGATGATCCGTCTGCCCCTGCTGGACGCCCATCAATGGGACCGCTTTCCCGACCCCGGCGAGGCGCTGACCGAACCCAACGGCCTGCTGGCCTTCGGCGGCGACCTGGGTCCGGAGCGCCTGCTGGCCGCGTACAGCCAGGGCATCTTTCCCTGGTTCAGCGAGGGCGAGCCGATCCTGTGGTGGTCACCGGACCCGCGCTGCACCTTCAATACAGAAAGTGTCCGGATCAACCGCAGCTTGCGTCGACAACTCAAGGGGCAGCACTGGCACCTCACCGTCGACCAGGCGTTCGAACAGGTGATCCGCGCCTGCGCACAGCCGCGCCGCGACGACTCGGGCACCTGGCTGGTACCGGCGATGATCGACGCCTATGTGCAACTGCATCGGCTGGGCCATGCGCACAGCATTGAAGTGTGGGACGGCGAGCGCCTGGTCGGCGGCATCTACGGCGTGGCGATCGGTCGGCTGTTCTGCGGCGAGTCGATGTTCAGCGCCGAAAGCGGCGGCTCGAAGCTGGCGCTGGTCGCCCTCGCTCAACTGCTGCACGCGATGGGCTTTCCCCTGCTCGACACCCAGGTCAGCAACCCGCACACGCTGGGCCTGGGCGCCGTCGAGATTCCCCGCACGACCTACCTGCAACAAGTGGCGCGACTGGGCCGGTTGCCCGGACGGATCGGCAGCTGGGCGGATCTGACGCCCGAACTGCTCCAGCCCTGCATGGCAAGCCACACGGACGGTTGATCGGCCAACCCGTTCCAGCCGCGATCAACCGGTCCGGGCGGTGTACTTGCGCGCCACGTAGTCGTCGAGGATGCCCACGAATTCGTTGGCGATGTTGTCGCCACGCAAGGTCATCGCCTTCTCGCCGTCGATGAACACCGGCGCCGCCGGCGCCTCGCCATTGCCCGGCAGCGAAATGCCGATGTTGGCGTGCTTGGATTCGCCGGGTCCGTTGACGATGCAGCCCATCACCGCCAGGGTGAGGTTTTCCACGCCGTCGTACTGCACCCGCCACAGCGGCATCTGCTCGCGCACGTGTTCCTGCACGGTCTTGGCCAGTTCCTGGAAGAACTCGCTGGTGGTGCGCCCGCAACCCGGACAGGCGGTGACCAGGGGGGTGAACGAGCGCAGGCCCATGGTCTGCAGCAGCTCCTGCGCCACGATCACCTCACCGGTGCGCGAGGCGCCGGGTTCGGGCGTGAGCGAGATGCGGATGGTGTCGCCGATGCCTTCCTGCAGCAGCACGGCCAGCGCCGCGGCCGAGGCAGTGATGCCCTTGGAACCCATGCCGGCCTCGGTCAGGCCAAGATGCAGCGCGTAATCGCAGCGGATCGCCAGATCGCGATACACCGCGATCAGCTCCTGCACGCCGGAGACCTTGCACGACAGGATGATGCGGTCGCGCGGCAGGCCAAGCTTCTCGGCCAGCGCCGCCGAGTCCAGCGCCGAGCGGATCAGCGCCTCGCGCGCCACGTGCGAGGCGTCCCACGGGTCAGCGCGCTGCGCATTCTCGTCCATCAGCGCGGCGACCATGCCCTGGTCCAGCGAGCCCCAGTTGGCGCCGATGCGCACCGGCTTGTCATAGCGCAGCGCCTTTTCGATGATCGAGGCGAACTGGCTTTCGTGCTTCTTGCCGAAGCCCACGTTGCCCGGATTGATCCGGTATTTCGCCAGCGCCTCGGCGCAGGCCGGCTCGCGCTCGAGCAACAGGTGGCCGTTGTAGTGGAAGTCGCCCACGATCGGCACGTCCACGCCCATCATCGCCAGCCGCTCGGCGATGCGCGGCACCGCGGCCGCCGCGGCCGGCGTGTTGACCGTGATGCGCACCATCTCGGAGCCGGCGCGAGCCAGCTCGGCGATCTGTTTCGCGGTGCTGGCCGGATCTTCGGTGTCGGTGTTGGTCATCGACTGCACCACGATCGGCGCGCCGCCGCCCACCTTCACCTTGCCCACATGCACGGCCACGCTGGGCCGGCGTTGCGCCGGCTCGGCCGGGCGCGCTTTCTGTACAGCCATCTCACTCATGGATTCAACCGGATAACAGGTCGCGATGGTTCGCGGCGATGCCGGCAAGAATACCCGATCGGGACTGCCCTTCCGTGGCAAATCGGCGCAGGCTGAACGGGCGCGCGCTGGCCCCGGGGCTTTCTGCAGGCTCGTCCCATGGACGAATTGACGCAGCGGCTTGATCGGAGTCAATACGGCGCCTCATGCTTCTCCTAAAATTGCGCAGTTATCCAGCCGGGAAACCCCATGCCGAACACCGAGTATTACAACGACAGGGTCGTGCGCCAGTTCCTGCTGGCCGCCGCCGTATGGGGCATCATCGGCATGTCCGTCGGCGTCTACGCCGCCGCCGAACTGATGTGGCCGGCGCTGAACTTCGAGACCTCGTGGCTGACCTTCAGCCGCATCCGGCCCGACCACACCTTCGGCGTGATCTTTGCCTTCGGCGGCTCGGCGCTGATGGGCACCTGCTACTACGTGGTGCAGCGCACCGGCCATGCCCGCCTGGCGTTCACCAAGCTGGCCGGGTTCACCTTCTGGGGCTGGCAACTGGTCTGCGTGCTGGCGATGACCACGATGCCGCTGGGGCTGACCCAGAGCAAGGAATACGCCGAGCCGGAATGGTTCATCGACATCCTGATCGCGGTGGTCTGGGTGAGTTTCGGCGTGGTGTTCTTCGGCAGCCTGGCGCGCCGGCGCATCAAGCATATCTACGTGGCGAACTGGTACTACGGCGCGTTCATCATTGCCGTGGGCCTGCTGCACATCGTCAACAACCTGGCCCTGCCGGTGTCGTGGACCAAGTCGTACCCGATCTATTCGGGCGTGGTCGACGCGATGGTGCAGTGGTGGTACGGCCACAATGCGGTGGCGTTCTTCCTCACCGCCGGCTTCCTGGGGATGATGTACTACTTCGTGCCGCGGCAGGCGCAGCAGCCGCTGTGGAGCTACCGTTTCTCGATCGTCAATTTCTGGGCGCTGATCTCGGTCTACATGTGGGCCGGCGCGCACCACCTGATGTACACCGCCCTGCCCGACTGGGTGCAGTCGGTGGGCATGGCATTCTCGCTGGTGCTGCTGATGCCCAGCCTGGGCTCGGCCGCCAACGGCCTGCTCACCTTCAACGGCTCGTGGTGGCGGCTGAAGACCGACCCCGCCGCGAAGTTCATGGTGATATCGCTGGTGTTCTACGCCGCCTCGACCTTCGAAGGCTCGATGATGGCGATCAAGACGGTGAACTCGCTGTCGCACTATACCGACTGGACCATCGCCCACGTGCACTCCGGCTCGCTGGGCTGGGTCGCGATGATCACCATCGGCTCGCTCTACGCGATGGCGCCCCGCGCACTGGGGCGGCCGGAGATGTATTCGCACAAGGGCATGGAAGTGCACTTCTGGCTGCACATCATGGGCACCCTGCTGTACGTGGGCTCGATGTGGACCGCCGGCGTCACCGAAGGCCTGATGTGGCGCGCCACCAACCCCGACGGTGCGCTGACCTACGGTTTCCTGGACAGCCTGATCGCGATCAAGCCGATGTACGTCATCCGCTGGCTGGGTGGTGTGTTCATCCTGTCGGGCATGTGGGTGATGGCATGGAACCTCTGGCATACGGCGTCCGACGCCCGCGCGCGGCTGATCAAGCCGATTCCCGTGCCCATCCCCGAACCGGTGCCGCATCAGGTACCCGCGCCACTGCCCGCGGCCGGCTGAGGAAGAGACCGACATGGCTTACAAGCATTTCGAAGCAATCGAAAAACACGCCGGCCTGCTGGCGGTCGGCATCGCCATCATGGTCTCGCTGGGCGGCCTGGCCGAGATCACCCCGCTGTTCATCGAGGCGCACACGCTGGAAGCGCCGCCCGGCGTCCATCCGTACGACCCGCTGCGACTGGCCGGCAAGGACGTCTACGTGCGCGAGGGCTGCTACCTGTGCCACTCGCAGATGATCCGCGCGCTGCGTTTCGAGACCCAGCGCTACGGACATTTCTCCACCGCGGCCGAATCGGTCTACGACCGCCCGTTCCAGTGGGGCTCCAAGCGCACCGGCCCGGACCTGGCGCGCGTGGGTGGCAAGTATTCCGACGACTGGCAGCGCATGCATCTGATGGACCCGCGCCAGGTCGTGCCGCAGTCGAACATGCCCGCCTACCCGTGGCTCGCCGGGAAGAAACTCGACGCCGCCGACGTGCAGGCGCGCATGCGCGTCCTGCGCAAGCTGGGCGACCCGTACAGCGATGCGGACATCGCCAGCGCGCCCGCCGCGGTGGAAGGCAAGACCGAGATGGACGCCCTGGTCGCCTACCTGCAAGGCCTGGGCATCAGGAACGAGCCTGACCCGGCAGCGGCTCCGGCCAGCGCGGGAGGTGCGCCATGACCCCGATGAATCCGGCCTGGGGCCACGTTGCCGGCGCCATCATCCTGCTGATGATGTTCACCTTCATCGGCATCTGGTTCTGGGCCTGGCGGAGATACCACAAGCCCACGTTCAACCGCATGGCCAGGCTGCCGATGGAAGACGAAGCCGAAACCGGCACCGAGGAGAATCGCCCATGAGCACGGGATGGTCGTTGTGGGTGATGTTCCTGGTAGTGCTGAACATGGGCATCACGTTCTTCCTGTTCCTGTGGGGCCCGCGCGCGAAGATCCCCACCCTGCCCGACGGCACCAGCGGTCACGTCTGGGCCCACGGCGTGCTGCGCGAAGGCGTGCGCAAGCTGCCGCTGTGGTGGGTGGTGTTCTCCGGGGCGATGTTCGTGGCCGGCTTCGTCTACCTGGCGCTGTTTCCCGGCTTCGGCAGCTTCAAGGGCGTGCTCGGCTGGACTTCGCATGGCGAACTGGCCCGCAATGTGGCCGCCAACGAAGCCGAGCTGGCGCCGCTGATGGAGCGCTTCAAGCTCTACCCGGTCGAGCAACTGGCCAGCGATCCGGCCGCCCTGCAGATGGGCAAGGTGCTGTTCGAGGACAACTGCGCCGCCTGCCACCAGCGCAGCGCGAAGGGCAACGTGGCGCTGGGCGCGCCGAACCTCGCCGACAGCGACTGGCTGTACGGTGGCGGCGGCAGCGACATCACCACTTCGATCCACGACGGCCGCAGCGGCGTGATGCCGCCGTGGGCCAGCCTGGGCGCGGACAACGTCAAGAACCTGGCGCAGTACGTGCTGAGCCTGTCCGGCGCACCGCACGACGCGGCGAAGGCCGCCGCCGGCCAGCCGATGTTCGCCACTTGCGCGGCCTGCCACGGCGCCGATGGCAAGGGCAATCCGGCGCTGGGTGCACCCAACCTCACCGACAAGGTCTGGCTGCATGGCGGCAGCGTGGCCGACATCGAGAAGACCATCGGCGAAGGACGCCAGGGCCACATGCCGGCATGGAGCCCGCGCCTGTCCGACGACCAGATCCGCGTGGTCGCCGCCTACGTCTACCAGCTGTCGCACCCGGTCGATGAACAACGGCAATGACCCCGCCGCCCGGCACGGATCGGCCCGCGGATCAGCATGGTATCGACAGCCGATCGTATGGCTGGGAGCGTTCGTCTTCGTGGCATCGATCGCCGGTTGCGTGTGGCTGATCGTGGTGGGCACCCGCTACGCCGACACGCCGCTGGACACCTCGCACACCGTGTTCGGCGTACCGGTCAGCGCGCATAGCGCCGCGCCGCCCCCGCCAACCACCGACCCGCCGCGATGAACGACTACGCGGCGTGGGCCCATCCGCAACTTGCCGCGCAGGTGCTGCGCCCCCGTCGCGACGGCAGCAGCGAGGTCGCCCTGTCGGTCGAATCCTTGGCCGATGCGCGGCAGGTGCTGCGGCTGGAACAACTGATCCGCTCGCTGCCCGGCATAAAACGTGTCGCCATCGATCGCCCGGCGCGCCGGGTGCGCGTGGTGCTGGATGCCGGCCGCACGCCGCTGCCCACCCTGCTGGCGAATTTCGCCGCGGCCGGCTGCCCGGCGCAGCCGCTGCAGCACGACAGCATCGACGACGTCCGCTCGCAGGAACAGCACGATGCGCTGAAGCGCCTGCTGGTGGCCGGCATGTGCTCGATGCAGGTGATGACGTACGCCTTCGTCATCTACATCGGCGTGGTCGATTTCGTCGACTTCAGCACACGCAACCTGTTCCGCTGGCTCGGCCTGCTGACCAGCGTGCCGGTGGTGTTCTATTCGGCGCTGCCGTTCTTCCGCGGCGCGGCGCAGGAACTGCGCGAACGCCGGCTCGGCATCAACCTGCCGGTGGCGCTGGCGGTGGCCCTGGTGTTCCTGGCCAGCATGTTCAACACGCTGCGCGGCAGCGGCGAGATCTATTTCGACTCGGTGACCATGTTCGTGTTCCTGCTGCTGGGCGGACGCTACCTGGAACTGCGCTCGCGTCATCGCAGCGGCGCGATGGGTGACGCGGTGATCGACGGCGCACCCTTGCTGGCGCAGCGCCGCCGTGCCGACGGCGAACTGGAAACCGTGCCTGCGATGACCCTGCTGCCCGGCGACCGCGTGCACATCGCCGAAGGCACCCGTGTGCCCGCCGACGGCGTGTTGCAGAGCGCCCACGTCGAGGTGGACGAAGCGCTGCTGTCGGGCGAATCGCGACCGGTGCGACGCGTGCGCGGCGAGCTCCTGATCGCCGGCAGCGTGCTGGTGTCCGGCCCGGCCGAATTGCTCGTGGAGCACAGCGGCGACACCACCGCGGTGGCGCGACTGGGCGAACTGGCCACCCGTGCGCGGCAGGCGCGCTCGACGATCGCGGCCAGCGATCGCGTGGTCGGCCGCTTCGTGGCGCGGGTGCTGGGCCTGACCACGCTCACCGCCATCGGCTGGCTGCTGGTCGATCCGGCGCGTGCGTTCGAGGCGGCGGTGGCGGTGCTGGTAGTCGCCTGCCCCTGCGCCTTCGCGTTGACCCGCCCGGCCACGCTGACCCGGGCGCTCGGCGTGCTGGCCGGGCGCGGCGTGCTGGTGACCAGCGGCGATGCGCTGGGCCGGCTGGCCGAGGTCGACTACGCCCTGTTCGACAAGACCGGCACGCTGACCGTGCCGCAACTGCAGCGCCGCGCGGTCGAACCCCTGCGCGGCGACAGCGTCGAGCGGGTGCTGCAGCTGGCCGCCGCGCTGGCGCATGAAAGCTCGCATCCGCTGGCCCGCGCCCTGGCCGATGCCGCGCGCCAGCAGGCCTTGCCGCTGCAGGCGCAATCGGTGCAGGTGGCGGCCGGCGCCGGCATTTCGGGCGAGGTGGCCGGTCGCGCACTGTGGCTGGGACGCGCCGACTACGCGCTGGCGCCCAGCGGCCAGCCGGCTCCCGCCGGTGTTGCGGATGCCTTGCTGCTGACCGACGCGGACGGCGTCATCGCGGCCTTCCATCTCGACGAACAACCGCGCACCGATGCGCAACACGTGCTCGAACGGCTGCGCGGGGACGGTATCACCACCAGCATGGCCAGCGGCGACGCGAGCAGTCGCGTGGCCACGATGGCCGCCCGCCTCGGCATCGCCGAATGGCACGCCCGGCAGTCGCCGGCCGACAAGCTCGAACGCCTGCAGGCAGCCCATGCCGAGGGCCACACCACGCTGGCAGTGGGCGACGGCAGCAACGACGCGCCGCTGCTGGCCGGTGCCGACGTCTCCGCGGCGCTGGCCTCCGGCACCGAACTGGCCCAGGCCCATGCCGACCTGCTGCTGATGGATGGACGTCTGAACGGACTCATCGACGCACGCGCGATCGCCCGTCAGCTGCAGCAGGTCACCGCGCAGAGCCGCCGCTGGGCGCTGGCCTACAACCTTTGCGCGGTGCCGTTCGCCGCGTTCGGCATGGTGCCGCCGTGGCTGGCCGGCATCGGCATGTCGCTCAGCTCGCTGGTGGTGGTGCTGAACGCGCTGCGCGTGGGACGGCCGGAGGCCACGGCCGATGACCGCGCCGGCCCGGCCACCGGCGCACGCGAGTTGCCCGCATGAACATCCTGCTGGTGCTGATTCCGGTGACCCTGGTGATCGTGGTCGTGGCCGTGCGGCTGTTCTTCTGGGCGGTCAACCACCAGCAGTTCGACGACCTGGACAGCCCGGCGGTCCTGCCACTGCTGGACGAGCCGGCTACGGACCCGACGCCCGCTGGTTTGCCGGTTGATCCACCGGCGGAGGCGCCGGCCGATCGGTCGGCACCTGCCGACGCAGGGCCACCTGCAACAGGCGACGCTGCAGGCGATCGGCCAGCGTAAGCGGATCGACCAGGCCCATGCGCGCCAGGGCCTCGGCCTCACCCGGCGCCACTTCGCCCGGTCGACACGCGGCCAGCAGCAGGCCGAGCTTGCCGCGCCAGCTGGCGCCGGCGTGTTTCAGCCACTCCAGCGCCGGCAACAGGCATTGCTCGACTTCGCTGAAATCGCTGCCGAATGGAAATTCGGGCAGCACGCCGTGCTGCCGGAACGGCGCCAGCGTCTTGCGCAGGTGGAGCGGGCGGTGCAGGCGCCAGCTGTCGGGTATCACGAAGTCTGCGGCCAGCTTGCCGTGCGCCTTGGCCTCGGCGCACAGCGCGTCGAGGAAACGCGCGTCGGTGATCGCCAGCATCGCCTCGATGCACTCGCTGTCGCTCTTGCCACGCAGGTCGGCAATGCCGTATTCGGTGATGATGATGTCGCGCAGGTGGCGCGGGATGGTGGTCTGGCCGTAGTTCCAGCGGATGTTGCTCTCGATGCCGCCCTTGCTGCTGCGGGTGGCGCGCAGCAGCAGCACCGAGCGCGCGTCGGGCAGTTCGTGCGCCATCGCCACGAAGTTGTACTGGCCGCCAACCCCGCTGACCACGCCGCCGTCCTCCAGCGTGTCTGACACCACCGCGCCCAGCGCGGTGGCCATCATGCAGGTGTTGAAGAAGCGGGCGCCGCGCCGCTGCAGCATGGCCAGCGACTGGTGCGTGCCGTAGAGCTGGTTGACGTTGGACACCGCGCACATGTCGATCGCGTCCGGGTCGGCCGCCTCGGTGGCGTCGAGCCAGGCGTACAACTCGCGCGAGCCCAGGAAGAACGCGCCGCGCAGGTAGTGCCCGCCCGGCGTTTCCGGATTGAGCCGGCCCGCCGCCGCGGCGCGTTCCAGCGCCAGGTTGTCCCAGCTGCGCCGCTTGAGGATGCCGCCCCGCTGCAGGTGCATGAAGCCGTCCATCACCATCTCGCTGGCGCCGTACAGGCCGGCCTCGAACGGGGCCAGCCCGCCCTGCCAGCCGGCCAGTGCATGGGTGACGCCGGCCGGGTCCAGCGCCACCAGGGCGCGACGCCACTGGATGTTGTTCTGCTGGCGCAGCAGCAAGGCCTTCACCAGCGCATCGGACAATGCGCCGATGCCGATCTGCAGGCAGCCGCCATCCTTCACCAGCGCGCTGGCATGCAGGCCCAACGCATACTCGGCCAGGCCCACCGGCGCGCGGGGCAGCGCGAACAGCGGCGGCGAATGTGGCGGCCGCAGCTCCACGTCGAAGTAGGTTTCGGCCACCTCGGCGTCCCCGCCGAGATACGGCAGATCCGGATGCACCACCGCCACGCACATTGGCCGCGGCTTGCCGGCCAGCTGGGTCAGCCGCAGGAAATCCAGGGTCAGGTCCGGATTGCACGACAGGCTGTAGTGCACCCCGTCGGGTCCCTCGCGACGAGCCACCAGTTGCACCAGCAGGTTGATGTCCTGCACCACCAGGTCGCGCGCGACGTGGGTGTAGTTCTGGCTGATGTAGCTGCGTTGCGCGCTGCCCGAATGCAGCATCGCGCCCGACTGCAGGTAGAACTCGTGCACCTCGACGTTGGCCGGCAGCGCGTCGCGCGCCTGGTCCAGCGCGTACTGCGGATCGACCGCGTCGGCGCCGAAGTGGCGTTCCAGGAACGGTTGCAGGAAGCGCTGCTCCAGTCCCGGCGACGCCTGCGGCCGGGTCAGCGACAGCGCGGTATACAGACGCATCGAGCGCGTGGCGTCGGCGCTGATCGCCCGGTAGATCGCATTGAGCAGTTCGTGCGGCTTGCCCAGGCCCAGCGGCGCGGCGATGCGCAGGTCCGGCCCCAGCACGTCCATCAGGTAGCGTGCGCAGGCATCGGTGTCGGCGTAGCGTTGCTCGATCGGCATGCGCGCGATGATGCCAGAAGGCCGATGAAGGCGCCGCGTCGACAGGCCATCGCCTACACTCGGCCCATGCCCACACCCCTGATCCCCTCCACCCCGAGCCGCCTGCTGGCCGAGCAGGCCTTGAGCCGCGCGGCCGGCGCGCCCCTGCTCAGCGGCAATGCGGTGCAGTTGCTGATCGATGCAGCCGCCCATTACGACGCCTGGCTGGCGGCGATCCGCGGCGCGCAGCATCGGGTGCTGCTGGAAAACTACATCGTGCGCGACGACGAGGTCGGTCGCGCGTTCCGTGACGCCCTGGTCGAGCGCGCCCGCTCCGGCGTGTTCGTCGCCGTGGTCACCGACTGGGTCGGATGCCTCGGCCAGTCGCGCCGTTCGTTCTGGGCACCGCTGCACGCGGCCGGTGGCGAAGTGCGCGTGTTCAATCCACCCCGGCTGGGCCAGCCAATGGGCTGGATCAGTCGCGACCATCGCAAGCTGCTGGTGGTGGATGGCGTCCAGGGTTTCCTGTCCGGCGTGTGCATCAGCGCGAAGTGGCTGGGCGACGAGCGGCGCAACGTGCCGCCGTGGCGCGACACCGGCATGGCGTTGCAGGGGCCGGCCGTGGCCGAGCTGGAGGCCGCCTTCGCGCAAAGCTGGGGCGAGACCGGCGCCGCGCTGCGCCCGCTGCCGGCGGCGCCGGTGGCGGAAAGTCCGGTCGGCGAGGTGTCGCTGCGGGTGATCGCCACCCAGCCGTCTACCGCCGGCATGTACCGGCTGGACCAGCTGATCGCCTCGATGGCGCGCAAGACGCTGTGGCTGACCGATGCCTATTTCGTGGGCGTCGCCCCCTACGTGCAGGCGCTGATCGCCGCTGCCCGCGATGGCGTGGACGTGCGCCTGCTGGTGCCCGGCAGCAGCGACATCCCGGTGGTGGCGGGCATGTCGCGCTCGGGCTACCGGCCGCTGCTGAAGGCCGGCATCCGGGTGTTCGAGTGGAACGGTTCGATGCTGCACGCCAAGACCGCGGTGGCCGATGACCAGTGGGCCCGGGTCGGCTCGTCCAACCTCAACATCGCCAGCTGGCTGGGCAACCACGAGATCGACGTGGCGGTGGAGGATGACGGCTTCGCCGGCCAGCTGGCCGCGCAATACGAAAAGGACCTGGGCAACGCCACCGAGATCGTGCTGGCCTCGCGCCGGCGCCGTGGCGGCAACGGCGAGAGCGAACGGGTGTGCAGCAGCGAGGCGCGACGGCCACGGGTACGCCACGGCGGCGGCAGTTCCGGTCGCGCGGCAGCGGGCGCCTTGCGCATCGCCAACAGTGTCGGCGCGGCGCTGACCAACCGCCGCGTGCTGGGCGACACCAGCAGCAGCCCGCTGATGATCGGCGCTGGCGTGCTGCTTGCGTTGGCGGTGGTGGCCTTCCTGTGGCCGGCCTGGATCGGCTGGCCGCTCGGCGTCATCGCGGTCTGGTTCGCCTTGAACCTGGGCATCCGCAGCTGGCGCGTACGCAAGCGCCGCTGGCGCGAACTGCGCGACGCGGGCGACGACGACTGAAGCGGCGGACGGTCTTGATGCTGTTCCTGCGCTTACCGCGTCAAGCAGATGTTTTCCAACAACTTGATACCGCGCGTCGTGCTAGGCTCGCGCCCTTATGTCAGCGCCGTACGACCGCACCGAAACACGCCACATCCTCACCCCCAGCTCGCTCAACCGGCTGGTGCGCGACCTGCTGGGCGATGCCCTGCCGCAGGTGTGGATCGAGGGTGAACTGTCCAACGTGGCCAAGCCTGCGTCCGGGCACCTGTACTTCACCCTGAAGGACAGCGGCGCCCAGGTACGCTGCGCGATGTTCAAGATGAAGGCCGGCGCCCTGCGCTTCCGTCCGGTCGACGGCATGCAGGTGCTGCTGCGCGCCAGGGTCGGCCTGTACGAGCCGCGCGGCGAGTTCCAGCTGGTCGCCGAATACATGGAGCCGGCCGGCGAAGGCGCGTTGCAGCGCGAGTTCGAGCAACTGAAGGCACGGCTCGACGCCGAGGGTCTGTTCGACCCGGCACGCAAGCGCGCCCTGCCCGCCTACGCGCGGCGCATCGGCGTGATCACCTCGGCCACCGGCGCGGCGATCCGCGACGTGCTCAGCGTGCTGGCGCGGCGCTGGCCGCTGGCCGATGTGGAGATCCTGCCGGTGCCGGTGCAGGGGCGCGAGGCGCCGCCGGCGATCGTCAACATGCTGCGCAAGGCATCAAACGGCGCACGCCACGACGTGCTGCTGCTGACCCGCGGCGGTGGCTCGCTGGAAGACCTGTGGGCGTTCAACGACGAGGCCGTGGCGCGGGCGATCCACGCCAGCGCGGTGCCGGTGGTCAGCGCCGTGGGCCACGAGATCGATTTCAGCATCGCCGACTTCGTCGCCGACCTGCGCGCACCCACGCCTTCGGCAGCCGCCGAATTGCTGGTGCCCGACGCGGTGGCGGTTGGCCGCCACCTGCGGCAGTTGCGGCAACGCCTGGCCACCCTGCAGCAACGCCGGCTGCAGGCACATTCGCAACGCGTCGATCACCTGTTCGCGCGGCTGCAGGCCCAGCGCCCGCAAGCGCGCCTGGCGCGCGACCGGGAACGCCTGCACCACCTGCGCCACCGCCTGCTGGTGGTGCTGCGCGAACAGGGCCGGCAACGCGGCACCCGGCTGGAACGATTGCAGGCCCGACTGCTGGCGCGACATCCCGGCGCCCGGCTGCCGCTGCTGGCACGCCGCATCGCCGAACAGGATCAGCGCCTGCGCCGCGCCATCGCGCAAATCCTCGAACGACGGCGAACCGCCCTGCGCCACGCCGGCCACGCCCTGCACGCAATCAGCCCGCTGGCCACGCTGGAACGCGGCTACGCGATCGTGTTCGACGCCGACGGCAACGTGCTGCGCTCGACGAAGAATGTCGCGCCCGGCACGCCGCTGCGCGCGCGACTGGCGGATGGGGAGCTGTCGCTGCGGGTGCGTGAGGACTGAGCAGCGCAGCGGCGCATGCCCTGATCGGGACGAGCTGGCTCGACCAGGCAAGGACAGGCAGGCAAGGACAGGCAGGCGAGGACGGGATCGTTCGGTCGTCACTCGAATCCCGCCCCGCTGTTCAGCGGCCATGCCGGGATGGCGCCTGGCGACCGCGCCACTACATGCCGTGGGACACCTTCATGCCGAACTTGCTGCAGCCGAGAATCGATCCGCCCAACCCGGAATGATTGAACGGGCTGATGTGCGGTTGCATGGTGACCTTGACGGTATCGCCATCCTTTTTCACATCCACGATCCGCTCGATTCCGGCATCCGACCCGTAACTGAAGTTCTGGCTGGTGTACACGTTTCCCGAACCGTAGTCCGTGTCCACATGCCCGGCATAGACGTCGCGAGAGCCACCCAGCACCGCCGAAATGCTGGTCACCAGGTAATACCTGCCAAGTTTCATCCGGGAGAACTGGAACTCGCCGTTCTCGTTGGGCTTGGCTTCCATCCGGGCCACGACCAGGTCCGGGTCCGTCAGCACCTGGTCCCTGCCGGGCTTTGCCTTCTTGCCGAGCGCCAGGATCTGCTGCAGGTAGGGCGTCGCTGGATACAGCAGCACCGGCTGGCTTCCCAGTACGAGATTGCCCCGCCAGCTCCCGCACACTTGCCCCCTGATGATCGAGTGCCCCGGCTCCAGCGCGGCCTTGGCGGCAGCCAGATCAAACGGCACGTTCGGCTTGAGGATATTCACGACAGGCCTGGTCACCGGAATCGTGGTACGCGACTGCTCCATGGTTTCCGCCGCCGTCCGGGCAGGCTCGACCTGATCCGGCAAGGCGGGCCGACCGGCCTCGAACTTGCCGACCATCGCGCACAGCCGCTCCGGCACGCCTTTGCTCTCGTTGCCGGGGGACACAATCGAGGTGAATGAAATCCCGGAGGGTTGCTGAACCTGGATCAGCGTCGGAACGGGAGACGGCGGCTTGCCGATCCCCATGCTGGGATTCGGGCTGCCGTAGTCCGGCTCGGTGGCGATCACGTAGCCGTCGGCGGTGGCGATCTTCCGCACATCGTCGAACGCCTGTTGCACGCTTAGCCCAGCATGAGTGGACGTCGCCGTGAAAAAGCGCGCGCCATCGCTCACCGTGACTACATGCAGGTTATCCGTGCATGACGCCGTGGCCATGCCGATGGCCGGCGCTGCCATCAAGATCAGAAACGGGACAATCGTCCGCATCGGTCGCTTGTTCAACGAAATAATCATCGGTCCTCCATGACATGTATCCACCAGGCATCCACGTGCCCACGTTCGAACCACGCGCTCAACGAACCCCATGATCAACGATCATCAATCCGGCATGTCCGTGGTGCGGGAGCATAGCATCCGGCAACGGACACGGTGCTGCCGATGCCGCGACATGGCGCATCCACGCAGGCCGCCTCACAGCCTCTGAACACCGCGACGTCCTATGCTTGACGGATCGCCAGCGCAGGCCAACGCCATGTTGAACAAGACCTATCCCTACTACCTCGCCAACCGGCCGCAGACATCGAAGACGCTGCTGGACGTGCGCGACAAGTACAGCGGCAAGCTGGCCACCCGCGTCGCCGTGCCGGATGCGAGGGCCATCGAGAAGGCGATCGCGGCCGCGGTGAAGGCGGCCACGCCGATGCGCGAGTTCAAGCCGTGGGCGCGGCAGGCGGTGTTGCAGCACTGCGTCGCGCGTTTCAGCGAACGCCGCGACGAACTGGCCGAGGCCCTGTGCATCGAGGCGGGCAAGCCGATCAGGGATGCCGCCGGCGAAGTCACCCGGCTGATCGAGACGTTCCGGATCGCCGCCGAGGAAGCCGTGCGGATCAACGGCGAGACCATCAACCTGGAACTGGCCAGCCGTCTGGACGGCTATCACGGCTACACCAAGCGGGTGCCGCTGGGCCCGGTGTCGTTCATCACGCCGTTCAACTTTCCGCTGAACCTGGTCGCGCACAAGGTGGCACCGGCGATCGCCGCCGGCTGTCCGTTCGTGCTCAAGCCGGCGGAGAAGACCCCGATCGGCGCGCTGATCATCGGCGAGGTGCTGGCCGAGACCGACTTGCCGAAGGGTGCGTTCTCGATCCTGACCCTGGATGGCGCGCACGCCGCGCCGCTGGTCGAGGACGAACGCTTCAAGCTGCTCTCGTTCACCGGCGGCCAGATCGGCTGGGACCTCAAGGCCCGCGCCGGGCGCAAAAAGGTGGTGCTGGAACTGGGCGGCAATGCCGCGTGCATCGTCGACGCCGACCAGGGCCCGAAGCTGGACAAGGTGGTCGAGCGCCTGGTGTTCGGCGCGTTCTACCAGTCCGGCCAGAGCTGCATCGGCGTGCAGCGCATCTACGCCCACGCCGACATCTACGATGCGCTGAAGCGCAAGCTGGTAGCCGCCACCAGGAAGCTCAAGGCCGGTGACCCGAAGGACAAGAACGTGTTCCTCGGCCCGATGATCGACGAGGCTGCTGCCGAGCGCCTGCACGGCTGGATCATGGAGGCGAAACGGACCGGCGGAAAAATCCTCTGCGGCGGCAAGCGCAACGGCAACATGCTCGACGCCACCCTGATGGAAGGCGTACCGAGCGATGCCAAGGCCAATCGCCAGGAAGCGTTCGGCCCGTTCGCCCTGCTCGTCCCGTACCGGAAATTCGACGAGGCGATCGCGATGGTCAACGACTCCGACTACGGCCTGCAGGCCGGCATCTTCACCGACAGCCTGGACCACGCGATGCGCGCGTGGAACGAGCTGGAACAGGGTGGCGTGGTGGTCAACGACATCCCCAGCTTCCGGGTGGACAACATGCCGTACGGTGGCGTGAAACTGTCGGGCCTGGGGCGCGAGGGCGTGCGCTACGCGATCGAGGACATGACCGAACTCCGCCTGATGGTGATGCGCGAGTCTGCGTAGCAGCGCGCTCCTACAACGCGCCGGGCCTGGTCGCCTCCACGTTCCAGCCCATCGCGTTGTACCAGCGGTAACGTGCGATGCCGGCGTATTCGTGCAACGCCATGTCGGCCATCGCGAAGTTGTACGACAAGGGTTTCCATGAGGCGATGCCGCTGACGTAGTCGGCGCGCACCGGCGTGGCATGGATGCCGAAGTGGCTGAAGTACAGCATGCCCCGACGCAGGTGGAAGCCGGACGAAACCAGCAGCACGCGATCGGCGCCATACGCCTTCAGCAACGGGCCGCTGAACTGGGCGTTCTGCCAGGTGTTCATGCTGCGCGGCTCCAGCAGCAGGTCGGCGGGATCGACGCCGAGCCGCTGCAGGTCCAGCGCATAGATCGCCGCCTCCGACTGGCCCAGTCCACGCGCATCGCCGCCGCTGACCTCGACCTTGCACTCGCGCGCCGCCTGCCGGCAGGCGCGGTACAACATCGCCGCCTTGCTGATCCTGCCGTAGGCAAACAGGCTGGCCTCGACCGAACCTGCATCGCCTGCGCGCACCGTGCCGGCGCCCAGCAACACGATCGCGTTGCGCTGGCCCCAGACGATCGGCACGTCGGCCACGACTTCCGCTTGCAGATGCGCCAGCAGCCAGCTCGGCAGCGGCCCGCAGCCGGTCGCCAGCAACAGCAGCACGGCCAGGCCGAACAGCACCCGGCTGCTGCGCCGCCAGCGCAACCATGCCAGGACGCTGGCCAGCACGATCAGGATCAGCAACGCGTTCATGGTCATGGATCGGTGATTCCGGACAGGTCGGTGGATGATGGCGGGTGCTGATGTCATTATGCCGGTGCCCCGCGCCGACGCGATCGCAGGCCATGCCGGAGGCATGGCGACGGGGAATCCGCCCGGCATGGATCAACGCATCGGAGTCTGCGCATGACCACCCTCGTCTTCGTGCACGGCTGGAGCGTCACCGACACCTCCACCTATGGCCAGTTGCCGCAACAGTTGCAGCGGCACGCGGCCGCGGCCGGCGTCGCGCTGAGCTTCGCCGACATCTGGCTTTCCGAGTACGTGAGTTTCGACGACGCGGTGACCGTGGCCGACCTGGTGCGCGGTTTCGACCACGCCTTGCGCGACCTGCACCTGCTCGACGCCAGCTTCGCCTGCATCACGCACTCGACCGGCGGCCCGGTGATCCGCGAGTGGCTGCGCGCCCAGCGCGACCGGCCCGCCACGCACAGCACGATCCGGCTCAGCCATCTGGTGATGCTGGCGCCGGCGAACTTCGGTTCCGCCCTGGCGCAACTGGGCAAGGGCCTGCTGGGCCGGCTCAAGTCGTGGTTCGACGGGGTGGAGCCGGGCCAGCGGATACTCGACTGGCTGGAGCTTGGCAGCGCGCAGTCGCTGTCGCTCAACCTCGACTACATCCACGGCGACGATCCGGTGAAACGCGGCCAGTTCGCGTTCGTGCTGACCGGCGACCGCCCCGACCGCACGCTGTACGACCACCTCAACAGCTACACCGGCGAGGACGGCTCCGACGGCGTGGTACGCATCGCCGCGGCCAACCTCAACGCCCACCACGCCGTGCTGTCGCCGCAAGGCAACCGCGATGGCGACATCGACACGCTGGCGCTCAACCTCAGCCGCGGCCCGCGCTGCGCGTTCAAGCTGATCGCCGGCGCGGCGCACTCCGGCGACCGACTGGGCATCATGGCCGCCGCGGCGCCCGACACCGTGGCGGCGATCCTGCGCTGCCTGCAGGTGCGCAGCGCGGATGACTACGAAACGCTGTGCGACGCGTTCGATCGCGAGAACGCCGCCCGCGACGCCGACAAGGTGGAGCTGGAACCGGCCGGCCCGTTCGCCCCGCGCGTGCACATCCACGACCCGCGCAGCCTGCTGATCGTGCGGCTCACCGACGAGGCCGGCGAACCGCTGACCGGCGCCGGCTTCCTGCTCACCGCCGGCGTGCCGGCCAGCGCCGACCTGCTACCGGAAGGCTTCCTGCTCGATCGCCAGGCCAATTCGAAACAGCGCACCACGATCTCGCTGTTCCTCGACTACAGCCTGCTCGCCGGCGACGCCCGCGTGGCCGACCCGCGCAACAGCCGCAAGACCCTGCGCCCCGCCGTCGCCAGCCATCGTCCGTACGGCGCCAGCGTGCAACCGGTGGACCTGGTCGGCCTGGTCCATCACGCGCTGGCGCAAAGCGACCGGCGCGACGACCTGTTCGCCATCCTCGGGCCACACCAGACCACCGTGCTCGACGTGGTGCTGCCGCGCAAGGTGCGCGAAGGCGTGTTCCGGTTGACCCGGGAGCTGCGCCCCGAGGACTTCCGCCGGCCGGTGCCCGGCGCCGTGATCAGCTGATGGCACGGCCGTGGCCACGACTACTCGGCGCGAGGGCAACACTGGCTGACTGACCCGGGTCCCGATGCGATGCGACGCATGATGGATCGGCGATACTGCGCACTCGCGACATCCGCGCTCCCGATCCGTGTCGGGGCCCGACCGGATTGGCGCCTTGCGGTATTTGTCGATCCGGCCCTGGCATGCAAAAGAAACCGATCTTCTTCGACCCCTCCGGCCGGCGCGCCAGCCATGTCTCGCGGCTGGCCCTGCTGGCCGGGGTGGTCAGCACCCTGTTCGTGGTGGCCTGCGCGATCAGCCTGTTCGTGGGCCCGACCATGGACGGCCTGCACATCGGCGAACACGCCCGCACGCGGCACGCCCTGGCCAACGTGAAGGCGGCTGCCCCGGAACTGTTGAAGCCCGCCGCGAAGCTGGCCGCCGAAGTGCGTGCGCGGCAGAAGCTGTTGCATGCCCCGAAAACGCATGCGAGCAAGGCGGCCGCCAGCCACGTGCCGCCGCCTTCGCTGGACAAGCCGGCCGGCCGGCCGCTGGCGATCGGCTTCTACGTCAACTGGGACGACAGCAGCTATTCCTCGCTGAAGCGCAGCCTGCCGCAGCTGGACTGGGTGATTCCGTCGTGGATGAGCCTGAGCGGCAAGGACATGGCGCTGCACACCAGCGTCGATGCGAAGGCGATCAACCTGATCCGCAAGCAGAAGCCGTCCACCCCGATCCTGCCGCTGCTGCAGAACGCGGTGGACGCGAATTGGGACGGCCCCGGCCTGGCCCGCCTGCTGGTCGATCCGGCGCGGCGGCAGGCGCGCATCGGGGAGATCGTGGCGTTCGTGGCGGCCAACCACTTCCAGGGCGTGACGATCGATTTCGAGGACCTTCCCGAGTCCGCGCAACCCGACCTGAAAGCCTTCCTCGGCGAACTCAACGACGCGTTCGACCCGCACGGCTGGGGCATCGTGCTGTCGGTGCCGTTCGACGACGCCAGTTGGGACTATGCCGGTTACGCCGACATCGTCGACTTCGTGGTGCTGATGGCCTACGACGAACACTGGGCCGGCAAGACCCCGGGCAGCATCGCCGGCCAGCCATGGTTCGAGCAGACGCTCGAAAAACGCATGAAGGAGCTGGACCCGGAGCAGACCATCGTGGCGATCGGCAGCTATGGCTACGACTGGTCGCACGGCAACAATGCCGAGGCGCTGACCTTCCAGGATGCGATGGACCGCGCCTCCGACGCCCAGGCCGACATCGCCTTCGACCCTGACACGCAGAACCCGCATTTCTCCTACGACGAGGACGACGGCAGCACCCACCAGGTCTGGTTCCTCGACGGCGTCACCGCGTACAACCAGATCCACGCCGCCGACGAGTACAAGCCCTACGGCTACGCCCTGTGGCGGCTGGGCTCGGAAGATCCGTCGGTATGGTCGGTGTTTGGACGTCCGTATGGCGCGTCCGCGCCCGACCCGTTGCGCACCATCGGCGCCGGCGAGGACATCGACATCGAGGGCCAGGGCGAGGTGCTGGAAATCGCCTCGCAGCCTTCCGCCGGCGCTCGCAGCATCGAGTTGGACAAGGACGACGGCAGCATCGATGACGAAAGCTACACCGCCCTGCCCAGCTCCTACGTGATCCAGCGCGCGGGCACCCTGCCGCACAAGATCGCGCTGACCTTCGACGACGGTCCGGATCCCGAGTGGACGCCGCAGATCCTCGACATCCTCAAGGCGAAGCACGTTCCGGCCACCTTCTTCATCATCGGCGAGAACGCCGAGATGTCGCCGAAACTGGTGCAGCGCGAAGTCGCCGAAGGGCATGACGTGGGCAACCACACCTTCACCCATCCCAACCTGGGCGACAGTCCGCCAGGCATCGTTTCGCTGGAACTCAACGCGACCCAGCGGCTGTTCGAGGCGCTGACCGGCCACTCGATGCGGCTGTTCCGCGCACCCTATTTCGGTGACGCCGAACCGACCACCGCCGACGAACTGGTGCCGATCGAGATCGCGCAGAAGATGGGCTACCTGTCGGTCGGCCTGCACGTGGACGCCGAAGACTGGCAGCGCCCCGGCGTCGACGCCATCGTCGACAACGTGCTGAACGCCATCAACACCAAGAACGTGGAGCGCAAGGGCCAGGTGGTGCTGCTGCACGACGGCGGTGGCGAACGCTCGCAGACGATCGCCGCGTTGCCGCGGATCATCGACAGCCTGCGCGCGCAGGGCTACCAGTTCGTCACCGTGTCGGAGCTGGCCGGGCTTACCCGCGCGCAGACCATGCCGCCGATCGCACCCGGCTCGCTGTCGCAATGGACCGACCGCGTGGTGTTCCTGGCGTTGGGCTTCTTCGGCCACTTCATCCGCTGGCTGCTGACCACGGCGATCGCGCTGGGCGTGGCGCGACTGATCCTGCTGGGCGGCCTGGCCCTGCTCAACCGTGCCCGCGAAAAGCGGCGCGTGGCGCCCGTGCTGGGCGAACAGCCGCCCCTGGTTTCGGTGCTGATTCCCGCCTACAACGAGGAAAAGGTGATCGCCAGCTCGATCCGCCAGATCCTCAAGAGCCGCTACGCGAACCTCGAAGTTATCGTGGTCGACGACGGTTCGGTCGATGCCACCTCGGCCGTGGTGCGCCAGCACTACGCCGACGAGCCGCGGGTGCGCCTGCTCACCATCCCCAACGGCGGCAAGGCGCATGCCGTCAACACCGCCTTGCGCGAAGCCCACGGCGCGGTGGTGGTGGCGCTCGACGCCGACACCCAGTTCGAGCCGGACACCATCCCGCGCCTGGTGCGCTGGTTCGCCGACCCCAAGGTCGGCGCCGTCGCCGGCAACGCCAAGGTCGGCAACCGGATCAACCTGATCACCTTGTGGCAGGCGCTCGAATACATCACCGCGCAAAATCTCGAGCGCCGCGCGCTGGCCGCGCTGGGCGCGATCACCGTGGTGCCTGGCGCGGTGGGTGCATGGCGCCGCGAAGCCCTGGAACAGCTCGGCGGTTTTCCCGCCGATACGCTGGCCGAAGACCAGGACCTGACCATCGCCGTGCAGAAGGCCGGCTTCAAGACCCTGTTCGATGCCGAGGCGATTGCCTGGACCGAGGCCCCCGACAGCGCCCGCGGCCTCGCCCGCCAGCGCTTCCGCTGGGCCTACGGCACCCTGCAATGCCTGTGGAAGCACCGCGACGCCACCTTCAATCCCCGCTACGGCTCACTGGGCACCATCGCGCTGCCGCAGGTGTGGCTGTTCCAGATCCTGTTCTCGGTGGTCTCGCCGCTGGTCGACCTGGTGCTGGTCTGGCAGATCGTCAGCACCGGCCTGGACTACCTGCAACACCGCGGCCAGTTCGACGACACCAACCTGCTCCGCATGCTGGTCTTCTACGCCGCCTTCATGGCCATCGACCTGGCCGCCTGCGCGCTGGCCTTCGCGATGGAGAAGAAGGAAAAGTGGAACCTGCTGTGGTGGCTGGTCTTGCAACGCTTCGGCTATCGCCAGCTGATGTACTACGTGGTGGTGCGTTCCGTCTGGACGGCCATCAAGGGCCCGTCGGTGGGCTGGGGCAAGCAGGAGCGCAAGGCCACGGTGACAACCGACGAGACGGTGGCGTCCTGAGGCAACCGGCACCCGGTCGCGGCACTTGACATACAGGTTCCATGGAAACAATATACGTTCCATGGAACCTTTCTGGTGAACCCGACGTGCCGAACGCATCGAAGAAAAAAGTCCCGCCCAATCCGCTGCATGCCCACCTGGGTTACTGGCTGCGGCTGGTCTCCAACCAGGTGTCCGGCTCTTTCGCCAGCGCCCTGCAGGAACGGCAGCTCTCCGTCGCCGAATGGGTTGCACTCAACCATGTCGAAATGCATCCCGACATCACCGCCGCGTCCCTCGCCGACGCGATGGGCATGACCCGCGGCGCCGTTTCCAAGGTGCTGGACAAGCTGCTGACCAAGAACTTGTTGCTGCGCACCCCGAGCCCGCAGGACAGCCGCGCGCAGTTGCTGGCACTGACCCGATCCGGAAAGCGCCTGCTGCCCGCGCTCACCGACATCGCCAACGGCAACGACAACCGCTTCTTTTCCGTCCTGGCCGCCAGCGAACGGAGCGAGCTGCGCAGGCTTCTGCAGAAACTTGCCGATGCCCACCCGTTCAGCGCGGCACCTGTCGATTAGGCAGCACGCGTCGACACCCTGACCTCAACCTTCCATGCACGAACCAGGAGAAACGCCATGAGTGAGGCGATGGCCCACCTTCAAGCCGCGCAAGCACAAGCCATGACCGTTCGTCCCCGCGTGGGCGGCTTTCCGTACCTCGCCGAAACGCTGAGGCGCGCGGGCGTGACACGGAATGTGTGGCAACTTCCCGCCTGCCAGAGTCTGTACCTGACCGGGCGCGGCGCGGTGCTGCAACAAGGCACGCCGCTGGTGTCCGGGATGGCTGATGTGCCCGGCTTCGATCAGCCCGCGCTGATCCGCGCGTTGCGCACCGATCAGGCCGGGGAAAGCAGCTTTGCGGACTTCCTGCAGGCCAGCTGGAACGCGGGCGTGGTGCGCTATGAGGTCGACCTGCTCGAACGGCAGGTGACCTATTACGGCTGCAATGGCGAGTCCTATGTCGAACACTATCCGGCGGTGTCGCTGTAATCGGCGAGCCTCACACCGAGCTGATTTCCCGCTCAGCCGTTTCCGCGCACCCGCATGGTCAGCCCCTTCAGGAAGTTCCGCAGCAGCTGGTCGCCGCACAGCTTGAAGTTCTTGTGGTCGCTCTGGCGGAACAGCGCGCTGAGTTCGGGCTTGGAGATCGGCAGGCCGGCGGCTTCGAGGATGTCGTGCATGTCGACGTCCTTCAGCTCGAAGGCCACGCGCAACTTCTTCAACACCACGTTGTTGGTGACGCGTTTCTCCGGCGGTCGTGCCGGGCGGCTGTCGTCCTTGCCGCGGCGGTGGAATACCAGGCCGTCCAGGAACAGCGCCAGGCTCTGGTTGCTGCACTCCGCGTAACCCGGCTCGCCATCCTTCTTCAGGTAGGCCTGCACGTCCTCCTTCGTGACCGGATCATTGGCATCGGCCAGATGGATGAGTTCGACTACCTTGCCGTCGCTGAGGTCGAGCATGTAGCGGATGGCGCGCAATACGTCGTTGTTGATCATGTCGGTCCGGTGGATGTCGCACAGGGGCGCCATGCTACCGCGCCGCACCCGGTTTGACCCCGTTTGTATGTTCGCGGCGTTTCACCTTTCACCACAGGAGAGGAGAACCGCCCGATGAAACTGAAAGCCCTGTTGCGCAGCCTGCTGCTGGCCTTGCTGGTGATCGTCACCGGCTGCAGCGTGTCGCGACCCGCCACCGACACCCCCATGCGCAAGAACGATAGCGCGCCCACGCCGCCTGTCGTGACCAAGCCGATGGCCGAACCGACACCGGCCAGTCCGCCGGTTGCAGCGCAGAACGAGCCCAAGACCGACAGCCGGGTCGATCATTCTTCGCCCGCATCGGGCCGGGCCCTTCCCGCGCCGGCAGCGCCGCCGGCCCCTCCCGCACCACCGGCATTGGCCGAAGTCGCCGCGATGTCCTACAACGCGCAAAGCGCGAAACGCATGGCCTACATGCCGTCGCCGACCTTGATGCAGCCGCTGCCGGGCGACATCAATACCGAGAACTACACCCATCGCGACACCAACCCGGTGCAGCTGGTCAGCGAGCAGCCGGTGTCCACCTTCAGCATCGACGTCGACACCGGCTCGTATACCAACGTGCGCCGCATGCTGAGTGCGGGGCAGTTGCCGCCGGCCGACGCGGTGCGGGCGGAGGAATTCATCAACTACTTCGACTACGGCTACACGCCGCCGGCGAGTCGCGAGCAGCCGTTCAGCGTCACCACCGAGCTGGCGCCCGCGCCATGGAACGCCAAGCGGCAACTGCTGCTGGTCGGCATCCAGGGCTACCGCGTGCCGGCCGCGCAGATCCCCGCCTCAAACCTGGTGTTCCTGATCGACACCTCCGGCTCGATGGACGAGGCGGACAAGCTGCCCCTGCTGCAGGCCTCGCTGAAACAGCTGGTGCGTGAACTGCGCAAACAGGACCGGGTGGCCATCGTCAGCTATGCGGGCTACGCCGGCGTGGTACTGCCCTCCACCGCGGGCGACCAGCACGCCACCATCGACGCGGCGATCGACCGGCTGTCGGCGGGCGGCTCCACCAACGGCGGCGCCGGCATCGAGCTGGCGTATGCGCAGGCCGAACAGGGCTTCATCAAGGGCGGCGTGAACCGGGTGATCCTGGCCACCGACGGCGACTTCAACGTGGGCACGGTGAACCAGGAAGCGCTGAAGACCACCATCGAGGACCACCGCAAGAGCGGCGTGGCGCTGACCACGCTGGGCTTCGGCGAAGGCAACTACAACGATGCGATGGCGGTGATGCTGGCCGACGTGGGCAACGGCAGCCACCACTACATCGACAGCCTGCAGGAAGGCCGTCGCGTGCTGGTCGACGAGATGTCCGCCACCTTGCTGACGATCGCCAGGGACGTGAAGATCCAGGTCGAGTTCAATCCCGCGCAGGTGCAGGAATATCGCCTGATCGGCTACGAGAAGCGCATGCTCAAGCGCGAGGACTTCAACAACGACAAGGTCGACGCCGGCGAGATCGGCGCGGGCGCCAACGTCACCGCGATCTACGAGATCACCCCGAAAGGTTCGAACGCCGCGCGCATCGATCCGCTGCGCTACGGCAAACACGTGGCCACGGATGAAAGCGGCAACGAACTGGCCTTCCTGCGCCTGCGCTACAAATTGCCGGAGCAAGCGGACAGCAAGCTGATCGAACAGCCGATCGCCGCGCACGCCGAGGCACAGGCCAGCGAACGCCTGCGCTACGCCGCCGCGGTGGCCGCCTTCGCCGACGCCCTGCGCGGCGGCAAATACCTGGACGGATACGACTACACGCAGATCGCGAAACTGGCCAGCGACGCCCGCGGCGACGATGCCGACGGCTACCGCGCCGGCTTCGTGCAACTGGTGAAACTGGCCAACGGGCTGGTCACGCGCGGTCATGACGGCGCCAGCGACACCGCGGCGCGCTGAGGTTTCCGGCCCCGCTGCGGCGGTGGCGGTCATGGGCAGACTCTCCCCGCTGCCCTTCCCCGGCCACCACCGCGCAGCGGGACTGGAACCGGCAAGAGCACCCCACCCCAACCCTCCCCTGCGTGCAGGGGAGGGAGCAGCCTGGCCGTGGCGTCGAAATCTGTCGGACAGGATGAGCGCGGCACCACCAGCCCTTTCTCCTCCCCCTGCATGCAGGGGGAAGTTGGGAGGGGGTGACGCTTTTCGGGGGAAACATCACAACCTCCCCGCTCCCCGGCGATTTGCCTTACCCTCGCACTCCATGGATGCCGCGGTCGATCCCGATGCCCTGCTGATGCTGGCCTACGCCCGTGGCGACCTCGCCGCGTTCGAGGCTTTGTATGCGCGTCATCGCGGCATGCTGTACCGCTTCCTGCTGCGCAGCGTGCGCGATCCGCATCGCACCGACGAGCTCTTCCAGGAAACCTGGAGCCGGGTGATCGGCGCCCGCGAGCGCTACCAGCCGCAGGCGAAGTTCAGTACCTGGCTGCTGCAGATCGCCCACAACCTGATGATCGACGGCACCCGTCGCCAGCGCCCGATGGCCGATGGCGACGAAGCCGAGCTGGCACTGGCCAACCTGGCCACGCCCGAACGCGAGCAGCCCGACCACGCGCTGT
This sequence comes from Rhodanobacter sp. Soil_C_14, assembly GCF_057657335.1. Classification (NCBI taxonomy): domain Bacteria; kingdom Pseudomonadati; phylum Pseudomonadota; class Gammaproteobacteria; order Lysobacterales; family Rhodanobacteraceae; genus Rhodanobacter; species Rhodanobacter sp. Soil_C_14. The sequence continues at coordinate 42,613 of NZ_JBDGIQ010000001.1, forward strand.
CCGCCTTCGAACGCCGACGCAACCTGCAGCTGGCGATCGAGCAGTTGCCGGACGAACAGCGCACCGCGGTGCTGCTGCGGCTGGAGCAGGAGCTGAGCCTGGAGGAAATTGCCGTGGTCACCGGTGCCGGGCGCGAAACGGTGAAGTCGCGCCTGCGCTATGCCATGAATCGATTACGCGAAGTGCTGTCCGAATGACCACGCCCCTGCCCCCGAACGATCCGCCCTCAGCCGACGAGCCGCTGCCCGGCGAAGCCGAGCTGGCCGCGCTGTATCGCGAGCTGCCGCGCAGCGAGCCTTCGTCCGCGCTGGATGCGGCGGTGTTGCGTGCGGCCGCCGCGGCCCTCGCCCCATCCGGCGATCCCACCGTTACCGAGCGGCGCAAGGGTCCCCGCGAACCCGGCGACTGGGTTCATCCGAAGCCGGTTTCGGCCGTCACGGCAAAGGCGAGTCCTTCGATCGACAGCGCCTCGCGGCGGCGGCGCGCACCACCGTGGCTGATCGCCCTGGGTAGCGCCGCCAGCCTGGTGCTGGTGGCCGGCCTGGCCTGGCAACTGCGCGAATCCAGCCTGCCGCCGTCGGCACCGGTCGCCGCCCGGGAGGCGACCGCGCCCACCGTCTCCGACATGGCCAGGCAGGAAGCGACCGCGCCGCTGGCGGGCACGGTCGCGCCCGCCGCACAGCCGGCGCCCCGACTTGCCGATCAGCGCGCCGCGCTGCAGGCGTCCGCGGCGAAGAAGATGAAGCAGGACAGCGCGGTCCAGTCGGCTCGACTCCAGTCGGCCCGACGCGCGGCCGCGGCCAAACCGATGGCTGCGCCCCCACCGCTCGCCGAAGTGGCCGCACCCGCGCCGCAGGTGCAGTACGCACCGCCCCCGCCGCCCGCACCGCCCGCACCGCCGCAGGAAGTGTCCGCCAATGCGGCAGCCAGCGGCATGCTCGACAAGGCCGACCAACCGACTGCCTCCAGCGCCACAGCCAGCGACCAGGCCACCGCCGCCCGGCCCGGCGATACGCCGGCGCAGGAGCTGGACAAGATCCGGCAACTGTTCGCGCAAGGTCAGCATGACGAAGCGCTGCAGCGGCTGCGCGCATTCCGCCAGACGCATCCGCAGTGGCCCTTGCCAGCCGAGCTGCAGGCGCAATTGCGGGAACCATGAGCGAACCGCTGTCGACCCTGGTCCAGCGCTGCGCTCATCAGGAAGAAATCCGCAAAAGCCGGTTCCTTGCCAACGCCGCCCCGGTGACGACGCCCGGGCAGGCGCTGGATTTCCTGCGCGAAGTCGCCGACCCCGCCGCCACGCACAACTGCTGGGCTTACCGCATCGGTCAGGACTATCGCTTCAACGACGACGGCGAACCCGGCGGCACCGCCGGCCGGCCGATCCTGCAGGCGATCGAGGGCCAGCAGATGGATGGCGTGGTCGTGGTGGTGACGCGCTGGTACGGCGGCATCAAGCTCGGCGCCGGGGGCCTGGTGCGGGCGTATGGCGGCACCGCCGCCGAATGCCTGCGCCGCGCCGAGCGCACCCCGATCGTGGCGATGGCACGGCTGGCCCTGCGTTGCGATTTCGCCGAACTCGCCCTGCTCAAGGCACGCCTGAAAGAGTTGCAGGCCGAGATCGAACACGAGTCGTTCGGTGCCGACGGCGTCGAGCTGGAATTGCGCCTGCCGGACAGCCACGTCGCTGAAGCCTGCCTGCGCATCAGCGACATCAGCCGGGGCCGCAGCAGCGCCAAACGCCTGGATTGAGCGCCGCGGCCGGCGACGGCGCGGGCGATCGACGTCACCGCGATTGAATCGACCGTGCCACGCCCCACCTTGAAGGGCATTGCCCGCGTCATTCCCGACCCCATCTGCGAGTACCCATGAGCGACGCCACCACCGATACGCCCCGCCCCTCCCGTCGCATCGGCGCGCTGCGCGGACTGTGGCCGTTCCTGAAACCCCATCGCATGCTGGCGCTGGGCTGGCTGCTGTTCCTCGGCTTGTCCTCGGGCGCGTCGCTGGTGCTGCCGCTGGCGTTCCGCCACATCATCGACCAGGGTTTCGGCCACTCCAGCAACGCAGTCATCAACGAGACCTTCATCGCGCTGTTCGGCGTGGCGCTGGTGCTCGCCTTCGCCACCGCCGCCCGCTATTTCTGCATCACCTTACTCAGCGAGCGCGCGCTGGCCTCGCTGCGGCAGACGCTGTACGCGCAGGTGATCCGGCTCGACGTGGGCTTCTTCGAGCGCAGCCGCGTCGGCGAACTGCTGTCGCGGCTCAGCGCCGACACCGAGGTGGTGCAGGCGCTGATCGGCTCGGGCGTGTCGGTGGCACTGCGCAGCGTGGTGATGCTGGTCGGCGCCAGCGCCATGATGGTATGGACCGCGCCGTCGCTGGCCGGCCTCACCGCGCTGGTGATTCCCGCGGTGATGCTGCCGATCCTCGTGTTCGGCCGCCGCGTGCAGAAGCTGTCGCGCGCCAGTCAGGACCGCCTCGCCGACGCCGCGGCGATCGCCAACGAAACGCTGAACGCCTCCACCGCGGTGAAGGCCTACGCCCGCGAGAACATCGAAAGCACCCGCTACAGCAACGCGATCCTGCGCGCGCTGGCCACTGCGCGTCGGCGCATCGGCATGCGTGCACTGCTGACCATGGCGGTGATCGTGCTGGTGTTCGGCGCGATCACCCTGGTGCTGTGGGCCGGCGCGCGCCACGTGCTGGCCGGCACGCTGGATGCCGGCGTGCTCGGGCAGTTCGTGCTGTACGCGGTATTCGCCGCCGGCTCGGTCGCCGGCCTGTCCGAAGTGTGGGGCGACGTGCTGCGTGCGGCCGGCGCGATGGAACGGCTGGGCGAACTGCTCGACGAACGTCCCGAAATCGTGGCGCCCGCGCAACCGCTGGCCCTGCCCCGGCCGCTCAGCGGCGCGCTGCGCTTCGAGCAGGTGAGCTTCCACTACCCGACCCGCCCCGACACCGCCGCGCTGCACGACTTCACGCTGGACGTGCACCCCGGCGAAACCGTCGCCCTGGTCGGCCCGTCCGGCGCCGGCAAGAGCACGGTGTTCTCGCTGCTGCTGCGCTTCTATGATCCGCAGTCCGGCCGCATCAGCCTCGACGGCGTCGACCTGCGTGCGGTGACGCTGGACGACCTGCGCGGCGCGATCGCGCTGGTGCCCCAGGAAACCGTGATCTTCAGCGGCAGCGCCGCCGACAACATCCGCTTCGGCCGCGACGGCGCCAGCGACGAGGAAGTGCACGAGGCCGCCCGCGCCGCCGAGGCGCACGATTTCATCAGCGCCCTGCACGACGGCTACCAGGCCGAGATGGGCGAACGCGGCGTACGCCTGTCCGGTGGCCAGCGTCAGCGCATCGCGATCGCCCGCGCGATCCTGCGCGATGCGCCGCTGCTGTTGCTCGACGAAGCCACCTCGGCGCTGGACGCGCAATCCGAGGCGGCCATCCAGCAGGCGCTGGAACGCCTGGAGAAAGGCCGCACAACGCTGGTGATCGCACATCGCCTGGCCACCGTGCAACGCGCCGACCGCATCGTGGTGCTCGACGGTGGCCGCATCGTGGCGCAGGGCACGCATGAAAGTTTGCTGGCCGAAGGCGGCTTGTACGCCGAGCTGGCGCGGTTGCAGTTCGTGGCCTGACGCAAGGCATGCATGCCTCGGTGCCGCTCCGCTTTCAGGCATCCGGCGGGGCGGCTATCCTGTCGGGTGGACATCCTTGGAGAGCACCATGCAACTGAAGCAGCGACGCATCGCGATCACCGGCGGTTTCGGCACACTCGGCCTGGCGGCGGTACGCGCGGCGCTCGACGCCGGCGCCAGGGTGGTGGCCATCGATCGGGCCGATCCGCCGGCTGGCGGTATTGCCCAGGCAACCTGTCTCGGCGGCGTCGACCTGGCTGATCCGCAGTCGGCGAAACAGGCGTTGGCCGCAGCGGCCGATGCCCTGGGCGGCCTCGACGCGCTGGTCAACATCGCCGGCACCTTCCGCTACGAAAACGTCGCCGACGGCAGCGTGGATACCTGGGACCTGCTGTATCGGGTCAATCTGCGCACCGCCGTGGCGGCAAGCCAGGCCGCGCTGGAACACCTGCAGGCGGGTGGCCGCATCATCAACATCGGCGCGGCGTCCGCCGTGAAGGCTGGCGCAGGCGTCGGTGCCTACACTGCCTCCAAGTCCGGCGTGATGCGCTTCACCGAAGCGCTGGCCGAGGAGCTGAAGGAACGCGACATCACCGTCAACGCGCTGCTGCCCAGCATCATCGACACGCCGCCCAATCGCGCCGACATGCCCAAGGCCGACTTCTCCCGTTGGGTCAGGCCGGAGCAACTCGCCGACGTGATCGTGTTCCTGCTGTCGGAACAGTCCTCCGCGATCACCGGTGCGCTGATTCCGGTGACCGGCCGCGTCTGAACGGGCTGGCTGGAACACGCCATGTCCATCGTCTTGACGCCATTCGCGCGCACCCGATTGTTCCCGCGCGACCGCCGCCGCAGCGCCATCCAAGATTGCAGCGCAGAGGAGTTCGAGCGGCACCTCGACACCGAAACACCGCTGCACGTACTCGACGGCTACGCGCCGTTCTGCAAGCTGCACGTGCACCGCAACTGGACGTCCACACGCTGCACCGCCACCCCGATCACCGAGGCCAATCGCCACCTGCTGCGTTCGGCCTACGAGGCGCGCAGCACCGACGAACTGCCGGTGCTGGTGCGCTGGTTCGAAGGCATCGATCCGCCGGTCGCGAACTATCTGCTGCCGATCCTCTACAGCCGCGAGCAGCTGGCGAAGGAAGGCTCGCCGATCGACGCAGACTGGGGCGTGGTGGGCTGCCTCTACACCGCCGAGCCGGAAGAGATTCCGATGGTGCCGATCACCATGCTGCGCAATGCGCTGGGCGTGGAGGAAGGCGGCTCCGGCGTGCCGCTGGATCGCGCGGCGTATCGGCGTGCGGTGGCATTCTGGGAGCGGCACGCGAACTGGCGCGGGTGAGAAGAACGACCCCGCAAGAGCGACCCCACCCCAACCCTCCCCTGCGTGCAGGGGAGGGAGCAGTGCGGATCAGCTCGCGAGGGAGCTGTTGTCGATCACGAAACGGTACTTCACGTCACCCTTGACCATACGGTCGTAGGCCTCGTCGATCTGCTGGGCGCGGATCATCTCGATGTCGGAGACGATGCCCTTGTCGGCGCAGAAATCCAGCATCTCCTGGGTTTCGGCGATGCCGCCGATCAGCGAGCCGGCGATCGCACGGCGCTTGAAGATCAGGTTGGCGATGTTCGGTGACGGATGCGGATGCTCCGGCACGCCGACCAGCACCATGGTGCCGTCGCGCTTGAGCAGGCTGGTGAAGGCATCCAGCGAATGGCTGGCGGCCACGGTATTGAGGATGAAGTCGAAGCTGTTGGCGTGCGCCTTCATCTCGTCGGCATTGCGCGACACCACCACCTCGTTCGCGCCCAGGTCCAGCGCCGCCTGGCGCTTGCCGTCCGAGGTGGTGAAGGCCACCACGTGCGCGCCCATCGCGTGGGCAAGCTTCACGCCCATGTGACCCAGACCGCCGATGCCGACCACGCCGACCTTGCTGCCGGGACCGACCTTCCAGTGCCGCAGCGGCGAATAGGTGGTGATACCGGCGCACAGCAGCGGCGCGACCGCCGCCAGCTGGTCTTCCGGATGGCGGATCTTCAGCACGAACTTCCTGTCCACCACGATGCGCTGCGAATAGCCGCCCAGGGTGTGTCCCGGCGCGTCCGGCGTGGGGCCGTTGTAGGTGCCGACGAAACCGTTCTCGCAATACTGCTCCAGCCCCTCGCCGCAGGCCGCGCAATGCTGGCAGCTGCCGACCAGGCAGCCCACGCCCACGGTATCGCCGACCTTGAAGCCGGTGACTTCATGGCCCACGGCGCTGACGTGGCCGACGATCTCGTGGCCGGGCACGCAGGGATACAGCGTGCCGCCCCACTCCGAACGCACGGTGTGCAGGTCGGAATGGCACACGCCGCAATAGGCAATCTCGATCTGCACGTCCTGCGGACCGGGAGCACGGCGCTCGATGTCCAGGGACTGCAACGGCTTGTCGGCAGCATGGGCGCCGTAGGCTTTGGTAGTCATGGCATTTCCTTGGGTTGGGGAATCGTGGGGGAACAGGAGAATCAGGCGACCAGCCCTACACGATATTCCTGATCGTCCCTCTTCTCCATCCCTCCGGCCAGCGGCCGTGAAAGCCGGTGCCGGGTCGCGGACCGGGATGACACTGCCTATCGTGCCGATCGGAAAAACCGAATGGCTTGTTTGGGTGCATGAGGGCAGACTCGATCGGGTTACCCCGGCTGGCCATCATCGAAGGAGGCAATCCCCATGTCCCATGACCCGAACAAGCCCGGCAGCGGCTCCACCACTGGCTCCGGCGCACCCGCCATCAGCGATCGCAATTCGCTGACCATCGGCCCGAATGGCCCGATCCTGCTGCACGACGTGCACTTCCTCGAACAGATGGCGCACTTCAACCGCGAGAAGGTGCCCGAGCGCCAGCCGCACGCCAAGGGCGCCGGCGCGTTCGGTGTGCTGGAGATTTCCGAAGACGTTTCGGCCTATACGAAAGCGGCGCTGTTCCGGAAGGGCGCGAAGACCGACATGCTGGCTCGCTTCTCCACCGTGGCCGGCGAATCGGGCAGCCCGGATACCTGGCGCGACGTGCGCGGCTTCTCGCTGAAGTTCTACACCGACGAAGGCAACTACGACCTGGTCGGCAACAACACCCCGGTTTTCTTCCTGCGTGACCCGATGAAGTTCCCGCACTTCATCCGCAGCCAGAAGCGCCTACCCGACTCGGGCCTGCGCGACAACCACATGCAATGGGACTTCTGGACGTCCAATCCGGAAACCGCCCACCAGGTCACCTACGTGATGGGCGAACGCGGCCTGCCGCGCACCTGGCGGCACATGAATGGCTACGGCTCGCACACCTACATGTGGATCAACGCCACCGGCGAGAAGTTCTGGGTGAAGTACCACTTTCACACCCGCCAGGGCATGGCCTTCTTCAACAACGCCGAAGCCGCCGCGATGGCCGGCGAGAATGCCGACTTCCATCGCTCCGACCTGTTCAACGCAATCAAACGCGGCGAGTTCCCGGTGTGGGATCTGTCGGTGCAGGTGATGCCGTATGCGGATGCGAAAAACTACCGCTTCAATCCGTTCGATCTCACCAAGGTCTGGCCGCACAAGGACTACCCGTTGATCAAGGTCGGCACGATGACCTTGAACCGCAATCCGGAGAACTTCTTCGCGCAGATCGAGCAGGCCGCGTTCTCGCCGGGCAACACCGTGCCGGGCATCGGCCTGTCGCCGGACAAGATGCTGCTGGGCCGGGCGTTCGCCTACGCCGACGCGCAGCGCAACCGCATCGGCACCAACTTCCATCAACTGCCGGTGAACCAGCCCAAGGTACCGGTGAACACGTACATGTTCGACGGCCAGATGGCTTACCACCACAGCGGCAACGCACCGGTGCACGCACCCAACAGCGGCGGCCGCCCGTGGTCGGACGATACCGGCCCGGTCGAGAACGGCTGGGAAGCCGACGGCGACATGGTGCGCAGCGCGTACACCCTGCACGCGCAGGACGACGACTTCGGCCAGGCCGGCACCCTGGTGCGCGACGTGTGGAACGACGCCCAGCGCGCGCAGTTCGTCGACCAGGTAGCCGGCAGCCTGCTCGGCGGCGTGCGCAGCCCGGTGCTGGAACGCGCCTTCGCGTACTGGAAGAACGTTGACGCCACCGTTGGCCAGCAGATCGAGGACAAGGTGCGCGCCGGCAGTGCGCCGGAACCGGCCGAGGGCATGGGCGAAGGCTGAGTCGATCGCGGAGTCGAATGCGCCGTCTGTACACGGTGCATCAGACTCCGCGCGATGGTCGTCAGCGCAGCTCTACTCGCAGACAAAATCGGCGCCGAGCGGATGGCAGAAGTCGGGCCAGCCGTAGACACGCCAGTATTCGACCAGTCCCATGTCGATCACGATCTTCCTGAAGCCTGGCAGCTTGCGCACATCGCGCAGCAACGGTTGCCATAACGGCGCCGTGTCGCCCATCTCCGGCGCAGCTTTCGCCAGCAGGTCGAGTGCCAGTTCCGGCTGGTGATAATAGGCCGCCCACCAGATCAGCATGTCGGCGGGACCGGGAGCAGCAGCAGCGCGGCGAAGCGCGTCCGTCGCACCGGCTGGTGCATCGAGGAACTTCGCCATCGCGTGGTCCAGGCGAAAGTCCGCGGCGCTGTCGGGTATCGAGGCCAGGCGTCTGTCGATCTCCGCACGGTTCCGCGTGGTGAGCGCGGCGATCAGGCCGGCCCTGAGCAGGGGCAACTCGAAGCCCTTGAGCTTGCGGCCACGGTCGACCTCGGCAAGCGCGCCGCCGGGGTTGCCGTCAGCCAGGTAGGCCGAACCCAGGAAGCCCGCAAACTCGACAACGAACGGGTCTTCGGCCCGTGCGCGCTCGAGCTCGGGGATGGCTTCATGCACGCGACCGACCTCAAGCAGGAAAACGCCACGCGGCGCGTGCGCCTGGTTGGCCATCCCGTACCGGGCATAAGCCGCCTGCAGCTGTTCAAACACGGACGCGGCCTTCAACCAGTGGCCGCGCCGCGATTCGGCGATGCCGCTTTCCAGCAACACCTGCGGCGCGTCCGGCGTCAGCATGCTTGCTCGCTCAAGCGCCATCGCGGCTTGCTGGCGCCATTCGGCGGCGCGCGCGGGGACGACGAAGGCGCCATTGATGCAGGCCGTGTGCAGTCCCGCCCAGCCGATCGAGAACTGCGGATCGAGCGCGACGGCACGCTGCATGTGCGCGATGGCCTGGGCCTGCGCCTCCGGCGTCGAATCCACGGTGAGTTCCATGCCGCGCAGGTATTCGTCATAGGCGGCGACATTGCGCGTCATGCCCGGTACACGCCCCACGTTGCCGACGCCGAACAGATCGCCCACGCCGAGCCTGACCTGCAGCGCATCGGCCGCGGATCGGGCGATCTCGTCCTGGATCACGAAAATGTCGTCGAGTTTGCGCTCGTAGGTCTGTGACCACAGCTGGTCACCGCTGCGCGCATCGCTCAGCTGCGCGCTGATGCGCACTCGATTGCCGGCCTTGCGCACGCTGCCGCGCAGGATGTGGTCGACGCCCAGCGCGGCGCCGATCGTGCGCAGGTCGTCGCTGCTGCCCCTGAACCGGAACGACGACGCGCGCCCGGTCACGCGCAGGCCGCGAACACGTGACAACGCGTCCAGCAGCTCCGTCGTGATCCCGTCGGCGAAATAGGCCTGCTCGGGATCGGAGGAAAGGTTCTCGAACGGGAGCACGGCAACCGACGGTGCCGCCACGCTGCGTGCGTCGCGATGGAAGTTCAGCGCGAACAGCGCCAACAGCGAAACGCCGATCAGCGCGACGCCGAGCAAGGCGGTGATCCACCCCGGGCGGTGCGTCTTCGCACCATCCGCCGGTGCCGGGCGAACGGCCGGCACCGAATGCGGGGTGGCTCCAATCACCTCCACCGGGACCGTCAGCCGATAACCACGCTTGGGAATCGTCTCGATGTAACGCGCGCCGTCATCGGCATCGTCGAGGACCTGCCGCAACTGGCGAATGGCGACGTAAACCGATCCCTCGCCCACCACCACGCCCTTCCAGACCTGCGCCATCAGTTCGTCGATCGAGACGACCGCCCCGTCCTGCCGGGCCAGCACGACCAGCACGTCCATGGCGCGCGGCTCGACGCGGATCCACCGGTCGTCGCGTTCGAGCAGGTTGAGGTCGGGGTGCGCCGTCCACGCGCCGATCCGGATGCTTGCCACCTCGCTCACTGCCGCCCTCCGCCAATCCTGCGCGAAAATTAAGACGTTCCTCAGGCCCCCGTTGCGGCTCGATTGTAGCGTCGTACCGTTCGTTCAAACGCATCGGGAGACGCATCATGCAAGCCGACGGCTGGAACACCGGAACAAGCCTTGACGCGGGACCCGCGCCGCGGCCCCGGAGGGCATTCGCGACCGCGCCAAATCCGGGCGTGGCCCACCATTTCTTCGTCGGCATCGGCGTCTGGTGCATCCTGCTTGCCCTCGTCGGCTTCGTGCCGAGCTTCCAGGCGGCCTTCGCGGGCGAGTTCCGCATTCCGCCGATCGTGCACGTCCACGGCGCCGTCATGATGGGCTGGCTGCTGCTCTACACCGCGCAAGCTGGCCTGGTCACCCGGGGCAACCTGCGCCGGCATCGGCAGATGGGCTGGCTGGCGACCGGCTGGGCCAGCGCCGTCTGGATCTCGATGGGCGTCGCCACCGTCGCCGCCCTGCAGCAATACACGCCGGACGAGGCGCCGTTCCTGGTCAAGCCGCTGTTGATCCAGCTCGGGACGCTGGTGGTCTTTCCGGTCTTCTTCATCGGCGCCGTGCTCGCCCGGCGACAGGCGGGCTGGCACAAGCGGCTGATGACCCTGGCCACCTTCGTGCTCGTGCAGGCCGCGCTGGATCGCATGCGCTGGCTGCCGGACCTGGGCCTGCCCGGATTCTGGGAAACCGGCGTGCGCGGTTACGTGTTGCTGCTGTTGCCACTGGTCAGCTTCGACCTCTTCACGCTCAGGCGCATCCATCCCGCCACCCTGCTCGGCGCCGGCCTGATCGTCGCGATGCATGGCGTGGTCAGTTTCTACTGGGCCGACGATGGCTGGAACCAGCTCGCGCGCCATGCCTGGATGGGGTTGCGTTGACGGCAAGCGTGCGGGGTGGCCGAACGTGAACCGCAACCGTGCCTTCACCCGGAGATCACGCCTGTTTTCACGCCGCCGTTCCCGACGCGGTGCTTCCCTCGGCGTGTCGAGTCGGCCAGCGGATCGGATCCGGACCTGCACGTCTTGAACCTTCACCCGGTGCGCCGACGACACCGTTCGTACTCAACAGCCCAAGGAGTTCACCATGATCAAGCGCCTGCTTCCCCTGTTGATCGGATTGTCGGTTTGCGGTGCGGCCTTCGCGCAGGAGATGCCCGCCACCAGCCAGTCGGCGACCACGACCACGCAGACCACCACCACGGTTTCCACCTGGACCACGCAGCCACCCAGCGGCGCGTTGAGCGAGGACGCGATCAAGACCGCGGTCGCCGACGCCGGCTACAAGGAAGTGAAGGGCCTGAAGTTCAAGGACGGCGTTTGGCACGGCAAGGCCCGCGGCGGCAACAAACAGTGGGTGAAGCTGGCGGTGGGGCCGGTCAATGGCAAGGTCTATGTCGATGACGCGCCCTCGAAACTGGACAAGGACGAAGTCAGCGCCAAGCTGGCCGCCGCCGGCTACCAGAAGATCCACGACGTGGAATACGAACACGGCCTGTGGAGCGCCGATGCGGAAACCTCGCACGGCCACGACGTCGACCTGCTGGTCGATCCGGATGACGGCAGCGTGGTGGCCAAATCGCGCGACTGATGCCGGGCGTCCAGATGGCCCGGTCCCGGCGCGTGACGACGCGCCGGTTTTTTTTGTCGTGAAGAACCCACCAGCCCTGGGCCAAGCAACCCGATTGCATTCACAGCCGTGCCGCAGCGATGGTAGCCTGCCACCTGCAGCAGCTTTTCTGATCCGAATGGTCTGACTTCATGGCGGATGCTTCATTTCTGGCGGGCGGCGACGAAATGGGTGCGTTGATGCGTGCCCACGACTGGGCATCGCATCCGCTGGGCAAGCCGCAGCTGTGGCCCCAGGCACTGCGTACCGCCATCCGGCTGATGCTCAATTCGCGCCACCAGATGGGCATGTTCTGGGGCAGCGAGGCAATCTGGTTCTACAACGACGCCTACGCGCAGACGCTTACCGTCGAGCGCCATCCCTGCTCGCTCGGCCTGCCCGGTCGCCAGGTATGGCCGGAGATCTGGACGGACATCGGCGCCCAGGTCAGTCAGGTGATGGCCGGCGGCAGCGCCACCTGGCACGAGAACCAGCATCTGGTCCTGCAGCGCAATGGTCGCGACGAGGACACCTACTGGACCTACAGCTACAGCCCCATCGACGACGAATCCGCGCCCGGCGGCGTGGGCGGCGTGCTGGTGGTGTGCACCGAGACCACCGAGCAGGTGCTGGTGTCCCGCCGCGCGGTGGAGGAGCGCCAGCGCCTGGCCGAACTGTTCGAACAGACGCCGTCGTTCATGGCGTTGCTGCGCGGACCCGAACACATTTTCGAGCTGACCAACCCCAGCTACGTCCGCCTGATCGGCGAGCGCAACGTGCTCGGCCGTTCGGTGGCCGAGGCCCTGCCCGACGCGGCCGCCCAGGGTTTTGTGGGCCTGCTCGATACCGTCTATGACAGTGGCGAGCCCTACGTGGCAACGGCGACGCCGTTCGCGATGCAGCCGGCACCCGGTGCGCCGATCAGCCAGCGCTATCTGGACTTCGTCTACCAGCCAATCAGGAATGCGCTGGGCGAAGTCACCGGCATCTTCGTCGAAGGCACCGACGTCACCGAACGCGCGCTGGCGGAAAACGCGCTGCGTTCCAGCGAGGCGCGCCTGCGTATGCTCAATGCCAACCTGGAGCTGCAGGTCGCCCGACGCATGCACGGTCGCGCGCGCACCTGGCAGCTGAGCACCGACCTCATGGGCGTACTCAATGCCGAGGGCATCTTCGAGCTGTCCAACCCCGCCTGGCAATCGGTGCTGGGCTGGCCGGAGGAGACCATCGCGCGCACCCCGTTCTTCGACTTCCTGCATCCCGACGACCTGGCCCGCAACCGGCTGGCGTTCGCCCGCGCCATCGAACTGGGCGAACCGGCGCTGTGCTTCGAGAATCGCTACCGCCACGCCGGTGGTGGCTACCGCTGGCTGTCGTGGGTGGCCATTCCCGAAGACGACAAGGTCTACTGCAGCGCGCGCGACATCACGGCCGACAAGGAAGCCGCCGAATCGCTGGCGCGCACCGAGGCCGCCTTGCGCCAGTCGCAGAAGATGGAAGCCGTGGGCAAGCTCACCGGCGGCCTCGCGCACGACTTCAACAACCTGCTCGGCGGCATCATGGGCGCGATGGAAGCGGCGCGCGCAAAGCTCGACCAGGGCAAGATCGAGGACGTGCCGCGCTACCTCACGCTCGGCGAAACGGCAGTGCGCCGGGCCGCCTCGCTGACCCAGCGTCTGCTGGCCTTTTCCCGTCAGCAGACCCTCGATCCGCGCTCCACCGACATCAACCGGCTGGTGGCCGGCATGGAAGAGCTGATCCGCCGCACCATCGGTCCGGCGGTCCAGTTGGAAGTGGTCGGTGCCGGTGGCCTGTGGCCGAGCCTGGTCGATCCGCCGCAGCTGGAAAGCGCCCTGCTCAACCTGTGCATCAACGCGCGCGACGCGATGCCGGACGGCGGTCGCCTCACCATCGAGACGGCCAACCGCTCGCTGGACGAATACGCGGCGGCGGCCTGCGAACTCGAACCGGGCCAGTACGTCTCGCTCAGCGTCACCGACAACGGCAGCGGCATGACACCCGAGGTCATCGCCCGCGCCTTCGACCCGTTCTTCACCACCAAGGCGATCGGCCAGGGCACCGGCCTGGGCCTGTCGATGGTCTACGGCTTCGCCCGCCAGTCCGGCGGCCAGGCGCGCATCTATTCCGAACCGGGCACCGGCTCCACCCTGTGCATCTACCTGCCCCGCCATCACGAGCCCGCCGTCGACCCCGAAACCACGCAACCGGCGCGCCTGGCCGAAGCGCCGCCGCAAAGCGAGACGATCCTGGTGGTCGAGGACGAACCCTCGATCCGCGAACTGGTCTGCGAAGTCCTGGCCGATGCCGGCTACACCGTCCTGCAGGCCGGCGATGGCAGCGCCGGCCTGCACATCCTGCAGACCGGCACGACGATCGACCTGCTGATCACCGACGTGGGCCTGCCCGGCACCATGAACGGTCGCCAGATGGCCGACACCGCACGCAGCACCCGCCCGCAACTGAAGATCCTGTTCATGACCGGCTACGCCGAGAATTCCATCGTCGGCAACGGCAACCTCGAACCGGACATGCACGTGTTGACCAAACCGTTTTCGCTGGACGCGTTGCGGCGCAGGATCCGGGACATCCTGCCGGGCTGAGAGCCTTGCCTGGCGGCGCTTCGACTCCATCCGCCGCGCGGGCTACGCTCAGCGCGAACGGGGTACGGGACATGTGCCGACCGAGTCGATCCTCATCGCGGACGCATGATCATCCCCACCACCAACCGAAAGCTGCGGAGAGCCACGTGCACGCGAGGACAGATTCCAGCCATGGCGATGTCGGTTATGACATCCCCGCCCTGCCCGGCATGGACGAGGCGGACATCCAGACGCCTTGCCTGGTGCTCGATCTCGACGCACTGGAGCGCAACATCGTGAAGATGGGCGACTACGCGAAAGCGCACGGCATGCACCACCGCAGCCACGGCAAGATGCACAAGTCGGTCGACGTGCAGAAGCTGCAGGAAAGCCTGGGTGGCGCGGTGGGCGTGTGCTGCCAGAAGGTGTCCGAAGCCGAGGCCTTCGCCCGTGGCGGCATTCGCGACATCCTGGTGTCGAATCAGGTGCGCGACCCGGCCAAGATCGATCGACTCGCCCGCCTGCCGCATCACGGCGCGCGCATCATCGTCTGCGTCGACGACGAAGCCAACGTGGCTGAGCTTTCCGCCGCCGCGCAGACACACGGCAGCACTCTCGAATGCCTGGTCGAAATCGACTGCGGCGCAGGCCGCTGCGGGGTGGCCACCACTGGCGAAGCGATCGCGATCGCCAGGGCCATCGACGCAGCGCCGGCCCTGGTTTTCGGCGGCATCCAGGCCTACCAGGGCGCCATGCAGCATCTGGAAAACTACGCGGACCGCAAGACCAGGCTCGACGAGGCCATCGCCATGGTGAGGATCATCGTCGATGGCCTGAACGCGGCCGGATTGCCCCCGCGACTCGTTACCGGCGGCGGCACGGGGTCGTATCCTTTCGAGTCCGGATCGGGCGTCTACAACGAACTCCAATGCGGCAGCTACGCCTTCATGGACGCGGACTACGGACGCATCCGCGACAGCGACGGCAGGCGCATCGACCAGGGCGAATGGGAGAACGCGCTGTTCGTCCTGACTTCGGTGATGAGCCACGCCAAGCCCGGCCAGGCCGTGTGCGATGCCGGCCTCAAGTCGATGTCGCTGGACAGCGGCCTGCCCGTCATCCACGGCCGCGACGACGTGCGCTACCTCGGCGCTTCGGACGAGCACGGCGTGATCGCGGACGTGAACGACGTCCTGCGCATCAACGACAAGCTGAAGCTCGTTCCCGGCCATTGCGACCCCACCTGCAACCTGCACGACTGGTACGTCGGCGTACGCCACGGCAAGGTCGAGGTGGTCTGGCCGGTGTCGGCGCGCGGCAAGAGCTATTGAGGATTGGCCGCAGGCCGCCTGGTCATTCGCTCCGACATGTAACGCGCGCACCTGATCCGGCCCGGTCGATGGCCGGATTCCGCCAGCACGCTTGCTCAAGTATTGATTTAGATATATCTAAAGATGTATCGTCCGACACTCTTTCGATATATCGAAATCTGCCCATGCGCCTGCATCATCGACTGCTGGACGCCCTGCGGGAGCGTCATCACCACCATCATCATTTCGATCCATGCGGGGTCGCACACGGGGAGCATGCGCACGAATGGCATGCGGGCCGTGGCGGCTTCGGCGGACGCCACGACGCGGATTTCCCCGGCGGCTGGGAAGGCCTGCGCGGCGGCGGGCGACGTGGCGGCGGCGGTGGCCGCATGTTCGGCCATGGCGACCTGAAGCTGCTGCTGCTGGCGCTGATCGAGCAACAGCCGCGCCACGGCTACGAGATGATCCGCATGATCGAGGACATGTTCCACGGTCACTACACGCCCAGCCCCGGCGCCGTCTATCCCACCCTCAACATGCTCGAGGACATGGGCCACGCGGAAGTCGCGCTCGAACAGGGCAATCGCAAGCTCTACTCCATCACCGAGGCCGGCCGCGAATTCCTCGACGAAAACCGCGAAGCGGTCGAGGCGATGACCGAACGCACCCGCCACAGTGCCCGCATGGCGGCGAAAATGTCGGCACCCATGGCGGTGCGCAAGGCCATGCACGCCCTGAAGCATGCACTACTGATGCGCAGCGAGTGGGACAAGGCCGAAGCACAGCGGGTCGCGGACGTGCTCGAGCGGGCGGCCCGCGAAATCGCCGCAGGCGCTCTCCGCGAGTGATCGGGCTCTGCGCCGGGTCACTCGCGCCGCGACAACTCATCGACCCTGCACGAGATGCTGCGGGCCGGTAGCCGCGTACCCGGCTACCGGCCCGGCTGAGAACCTCCTCCCCTGCGCCAGCCATCGCCAGCGCGCCCAACCGATGCCACGGAGACAGCCACGATGTCATCCCATACCCATCACAAGTTGCGACACGACCTGGTCAAACGCATGCTGCAAGTGACCCAGGTGCAGCGACTGAGCCCGCACATGCAGCGCGTGACGTTCGGCGGCGAAGAATTGCGCGGCTTCGTCAGCGCCGCGCCCGACGACCACGTGAAGCTGTTCTTCCCCAACAGCCAGGGCGACATCGTGCCGCCGGTCATGGGTCCCAATGGCCCCAGCTATCCGCCCGGCCGCGAATACTCGCCGATGCGCGACTACACCCCGCGCCGGTTCGACGCCGAGCGCAACGAACTGACCGTCGACTTCGTGCTGCATGGCGATGGCCCTGCCTCCGCCTGGGCGGAACAAGCGGTCGCGGGTCAGCAGCTCGGCGCGGGCGGCCCTCGCGGCTCGTTCGTGGTCGCCGATGACTTCGAGCACTACGTATTGATCGGTGACGAAACCGCGCTCCCCGCGATCGGCCGATGGCTGGAAGAGATGCCCGCGTCGGCGCGCGTCCACACACTGATCGAAATTCCCGAAGCCGCCGATCGCCAACCGCTGGCCTCGCCGAATGTCCGCTGGCTGGAGCGCAACGGTCGCCCCGGCGCGAGCAGCCAGCTGCTGGAGCAGGCACTGCAACAGATGACCATCCCGGCCGGAGACAGCTTCTACTGGATCGCCACCGAGTCCCGCCGCGCACGCGCCATCCGCCAGTGGCTGGACGAACACCGGCAGGTGCCGAAGGAGTGGATTCGCGCCACCGGCTACTGGAGCGCAGCGGCCGAGTGAAGCGTGGGGCTTGGAAATCTTCAGCGGGATTTTCCTGCGTCGTCCGAATGGGAACCGCTCCATCGTGCGAGAACTTCATGCGGGATCACGAGCTCAGCTCTCGATGGTCACCCGGTAGTCGACCGCGGCCACCTTGATGATGCGAGCGCGTCGGGCGCCCATCGCCGATGTCGATGCCATGATGATTCCACACTGAAGAACAGACGTCCCGAAGCCAGATCCGTGATCAGCTCGTCGCAGGATCATGCGATGCGTCCCGCGTCGAAGGCTCATGCGTTGGCGTGATCAACCTGGACGGGAGTACCTTGTTCGATGGCAGATGCGATGCGCCTCCGCACGCCTTCGTTTTTGACACAGCCATGACGGACGAAATGCGAGGTAATGGTCGTCATCATGCTTGTGCCCGGCGCGATCCATCGCCAGCAGCTTATCCCGACTCCTGCCCGTACCCGTGAGGTTTCGAATGATCGACTCAAACGGTCGTACCCCTTCCCATTCCGCCTGGCCCGTCATGGCCGCCACCGCGCTGCGTGTGGCGTTCGGCCTGATCTGGCTGGTGGGCGCCGCGCTCACCTGGAGGGATGGCTTCGCCGCGCATTACGTGGGCTATTTGCACAACGCGGCAGAGGGGCAGCCGGCGTGGTCGGCGTGGTGGTTCAACCTGTGGATCGGCGTGGTGACGCCCCACGTCGGCTTGTTCGTGTGGCTGACCCGCATCGCCGAAACCACGCTGGCGCTGGCCCTGATCTTCGGCTTCGCGCGCAAGGTAACCTGCGTTCTCGGCCTCCTCTTCAGCCTGCTGATCTGGAGCACGGCCGAAGGTTTCGGCGGACCGTACTCGGTGGGCGTGACCAACATCGGCTCGGCGCTCAGCTACGTGCTGATCTTCGTCGCGCTGATCATCGTCAACTATCGCGTCGGACTCAGCCCGTACAGCGTCGACTACCTCATCGAGAAACGCTGGCCGGCCTGGCACAAGGTTTCGGGGTGGCATGAAACGGTCGAGCCAGTCGACCTGACGCCGCTGCCCTGGCGGGTGCAGGCACCGGCGCTGGCGGGCGTCGTGATCCTGGCCGCGTTGCTGCTGGCCAGCCTGCAGAGCGCGCTCAACGTGAAGTCGGCCTCGCCGACCGCAGCCGCCGCCGCGGTGACGCCGCTGTCGCTGGCCTCCAGCGAACCGATCAAGGAGGCACGCGACGCGACCTTGCCGCCGGTGGCCACCGGCAACAGCGTGGACGTCCATATCGATTCCACCGACGACAAGGTGGAGATCGCCAGCGGCGTGGAATACCAGGCGTGGACCTTCGGCAAGAGCGTGCCCGGCCCCGCCATCCACGTGCGCGAAGGCCAGACGGTGAGCCTGGTGTTCACCAACCGCGGCACGATGCAGCACTCGATCGACTTCCACTCGGCGATCACGCCACCCAGCCTGCACTACGTGGAAATCATGCCGGGCGAAAGCGTCACCTTCTCGTTCGTCGCCAAGGTCGCCGGTGCCTTCCTCTACCACTGCGGCACGCCGCCCACCCTGCTGCACATCGCCAACGGCATGTACGGCGCGATGATCGTGGACCCGGCTACCCCGCTGCCGCCGGCGGACAAGAGCTACGTGTTGGTGCAAGGCGAGTGGTACACGCAGCAGATCGCCGGCAAGCTGATGGGCAGCAACTACGACAAGATGCTGGAGATGCGCCCCGACGAAGTGGTGTTCAACGGCAAGGCGTTCCAGTACCGCGACCATCCGCTGACCGGCCGGGCCGGGGAGCGCGTGCGCATCTACATGGTGAACGCCGGGCCCAGCCTGTGGAGCGCGTTCCATGTCATCGGCGCGATCTTCGACAAGGTCTATCCCGGCGGCAATCCGGCGCAGGCCATTGATGGCGTTTCGACCTATACCGTCGGCCCGGGCGAAGGCGCGGTGTTCGACCTCACCCTGGACGAGCCCGGCCACTACCCGTTCGTGGATCACTCCATGGCGCACGCGATGATCGGTGCGATCGGCGTGCTGGACATCGAGGGCGCGCCCGGCACCCCGGCCGCCGCACCCCCGGTCAGCAAGGCGGCGCCGCCAGCCGCCGGCGAGGCCAGCGCCCCGAAGGCGCCGACCGGTCCCTACGCCTACAGCCCCGAACGCGGCGCCACCGCTTACGCCACCTACTGCGCGGCCTGCCACCAGGCCAGCGGCATGGGCCTGCCGCAGACCTTCCCGCCGTTGAAAGGCAACAAGGTGGTGCTGGATGACAACCCGACCAGACACCTGCAGGTGATTCTCAACGGCCTGACCGGCGAGCCGATCGACGGCGTGGTCTGGCCCGGCGCCATGCCGCCCTTCGGCCCCAGCCTCAGCGATGCCGACATCGCCGACATCGCCAACCACGAGCGCACCTCCTGGGACAACAAGGCCAAACTGGTCACCGCCGACGACGTGAAGGCAGCACGCACCGCGGGCGGGAAGTAGCAGAATTTCCCCGGATATCTTCGCCGGCCTTACAGGAAGCCCCTCACGCGGGGATTCCGTCGCTGCAGCCCCCTCCTAACGAGACGGAAGATCCTGCCTGCGGCTCAGTGGCCGATCATGTGCAGCGTCAGCGCTTTCCAGGCGGCGTTGGGCAGCAAGCTCAACGCGGTGGCCTGGAGCAGCAGCACCCAGGCCAGACCCGCGATGTATGCGGAATGCAGGCGGCCACGCGTCAGCAAGTCGTAGGCGCCCAGGCCCAGCATCAGCAAGTCGCTACCCAGATAGACCGCAACCGCCGTACCCGCCAGACCGTCGCCGAGGGGTGCGGCGGCGAAGCCGTTGAGGAAGCGCCCGAAACCGGCGTCGCTGATGTAGATCAGCCCCATCAGCATCAGGCGCTTGTGGGCCGATGAGGTCTTGCGCAGCAGCAGCCCTGCTCCCGTCAACCCGGCGAAGCCCAACATGTCGGTCAACTGGACGGCCAGGAATTCCGGCGTATCGCCCGTGGCCGCGTAGCGGATGCCGTGCACCACGATCGCCGCGGCGGGGCCCAGCACCAGCATCACCACGGCGAGGGCTGCGCCCGCGATGCCCAGCTTGCGGTGGATGTCCGGCCGGCCGTTGCGGATCAGCGCCACCTGCGTGGTGAACAGCACCAGATAGCCCACGAAGGCCACCGCGTGAACGTGGACGATCCAGGGATAGTCCAATCCGAACTTGCGCAGGTGACGGAAGCTGTCGGTGCCGAAACCCGACAACACCCCCAGCCACACAAGGGCGGTAAACAGCAGGAATGCCTGGCGATCCGCGCGAGGCTGCGCAGGAAAGTATCCAGAAGCGATCGCGGTCATCGTTTGCTCCCCGAGCAAAGCCACTGCGCCACGGAAAGCTAGACCCAATCTGCGGCGGATGCAATCGGCGGCTTGGGTGGCGGTCTTCGCAAGCGCGGCACCTGGAAAGACCGCATCGCCCTTTGCATGCGCGGCCGATCAGAAAGCCCGTCGCGGATCTTCAAGCGGTCGCAAATGAACCCTGCTCCGTTTTCCCGCCAGCTCAGGACGACGTCGAGAGCGTGCCCGCTTCGGCCATCGGCGCCAGCCGCGCACGTTTCACCGGTGCCGTTTCCGGCACCTGGGTGATCGCCACCAGGCCCACCACCACCGCGCCGATCATGTACCAGGCCGGCGCCAGCGGATTGCCGGTCAACTGCGTCAGCCACGCCACCACGAACTGGGTGGAACCGCCGAACACCGAGATCGCCACCGCATAGATCATCCCCAGCCCGCCGGAGCGCACATGCGCCGGCAGCGATTCGGTCACCGCCACCAGCACCGTGCCGGTGGACAGCGTCGAGGCGATCGCCAGCACCGCGGTAATGCCGAACAGCGCCACGCCGGAACGCTCGCGCCCCAGCAACCAGAACGCCGGAAAAATCACCAGCAGCAACACCACCCACGGCACCACCATCACCGGCTTGCGGCCGATCCGGTCGGACAGCCAGCCGCTGAGCGGATCGCACACCAGCCCGCACAGGCCCACCATCACCGTGGCGCCCAGCGCCAGGCGCTCGGGCATGCCCAGGGTGGCGTTGGCATAGGTGGTCATGTAATCGAGTACGTAATTGGTGGTGGTCGCGGCCGCCAGTATCGCCAGACCCAGCAGCGCCACCCGCCGATAGCTGGGCATCCACGGCTCGGACGGCGGCGCCGCGGGCCGGGTCGCGGTGGCGGCGTCCAGCGTTTCCACCAGGTTGCGCCGCATGAACCAGCCGAACGGCACGATCACCGCGCCCAGTCCCAGCGCCAGTCGCCAACCCCACGCATCCAGCGCCGCCGGGCTGAGCCAGTGCGCCAGCAGCACGCCTACCAGCCCCGCCATCAACACCGCCGCATCCGCGCTCATCGCCTGCATCGAGATGTACAAGCCCCGACGCATCGGCGGCGCCGCCTCCATCAGGAAGGCCGTGCTCGGCCCCACCTCGCCACCCAGCGCGAAGCCCTGCAGCAACCGGAATCCCACCACCAGCGCCGGCGCCCACAGACCGATGGCCGCATACGAAGGCGTCAACGGCAAGCCGATCACCGCTATGCCGATCAACCCGAACGACAGCAACATCGCTGGCTTGCGCCCGCGCCGATCGCCCATCCGCCCGATCACCCACGCGCCCAGCGGACGGGTCAGAAAGCCCGCACCGAACGTCGCCAGCGAAGCCAGCAGGCTGATCCCCGGTCGATCCGAGGGAAAAAACGTGCGGCCGATCTGCGCGGCGAAAAAGGCGTAGGTGATGAAGTCATAGAACTCCAGCGCATTGCCCAATGCCACCGCGACCACATGTCGCCGAGGCAACACACGCGCAGCCTGCGGATCGAGGCCTGCGGCCTCCGCACCATGATCGGTCATCGAAATCCCCCGGCAGCCCCTGCTGCATCCGTCGCAGCATCGGGCATGGAGGCATCCAAGGCAATCGGCTGATGCTCGGCGCCGATCGTCGGCTCTCCGTTCTACAAGCTCGCTGGCAAGGAATCAGGGACGACATTGCCGTTGCTGCTCACAAGACATGTCCACGCCGCGGGCTTCGAATTCGACCCTGTTTTGAACCCCGCCCTGGAAAGTAAACTCCGACGATGGCCTCCGTCGTCATTGGCCCATCGCTGCCGCAAGTCCGCAATACTTCGCTCGTGGCTTCCTGGCTCCATGACTTGCGAAGGGCGTACTCACCCTTCGAGCACTCTGCGCAAAATCTTGATCGAGCAGGACGTCCTTCGGGAAACTTCAGCCTCTGCCACATACTCCGCACGGAAGGCTTCTCATCCGGCCCATCGCCACTATCTGACAAGGACCCTCGTCATGACGCATTTCAAAGACAGCTTCAATCAGCACACCGATGTGATCTACGGAACCGGACTGTGGATTCACATTTACATCTACAACTATTACTTCGGCTGGCCCACCAGCAATCCCATCGGCAAAAAAGACATCAACATGAATCTGCCGAAGGGAACGTTCGATCCCTACATGTCCTTGGCGCACGACAAGTACGGCAACAACGTCATCAATCGCTACAACGAGCCGATCCACCCGAAGTCGTTCCCTGTCGACAAGGCGACGAAAACTGTGGCACCAGCAGCCCTGAAGCCGGTCGCCACGACATACGACTCCACCACACAGGCTCTCGCGCAGTCCTATATTGATGCCCTGAAAGCGTGCAAGCACCTGGGAACCGAATCCATCGAGGGTGCAATCACGGAGCGATTGATCCGCACGCTGGGCAAATACGAAAAAATGCAGACCATCGACTTCAAGAAGTCGCAGTTCAACAAGAAGGAGTCAAGCCGAATCACCAACCACCTCTACGACGTCTGCATCCGCCGCTCCTGCAAGTACGGCGTGTTCTACTTCACCCACGTCAAGAGCGCGACGTTGCATTACATCCTTGACGAGATGGACATGAGCACCATCGTCAACAAGACGATGCTCACCAACGAGACCGCCGGCAGCAAGAAGGTGCCGATCTGCACTTCCGAGCTGCGCTACATGTTCCGCCACTGGAACAGCCTCAAGGACAAGTCCGTGCTTTTCTACGACGGCTACCGTACCTGCGAGGCGCCGTGGTATGACACACGCTGGCAGTCCACCCGCGCCGACTGGGCCGATTACGCCATCGCTCGCGTCGCCAAATACCGATCAACCATCGCGGCCACGATGGGCAACTCCTCCCTCCTGAGCGAATTCGACAGGTTGGCCAAGTTTTACGGGTTGGCACGAACACCGGTGACGGCGCGCAAGGTGATCGAGAGTTTCCACGCCCTGCCCGCCAACCTGACCAACCACCCGTCGGATGACACGATTCCGACTTGAAGTCCGCGGCGTCCGGAAAAGGTGCCGAGGGCATTCCGAGCGTCCCCGGCGCCACGCCTTGAATGGCAGTGCGGTCTGGAGGCTGGGATCACCGTAACTGTTTCATCAAGAAACGGAGTCGGGTTGAGGTGGCCCCGATCTTCGGGACCCCGATCTTCGGCGTCATTTATCCGACCAACACCTTGAACGCGCCAAGAACAATTTTCCCACCGTGCGCTGTGGTGTCGGATATTCGGGCTGCCGGCATTCCGCCGATGAAAACTTTCGTCGAACCCATGGCGATGAGATCTGGCGGGCCAACACAAACGGCCATGTCCCCTGCGCGCGCCGCAGGAAGGCCACCGACCAATACCGTCGGACAACCCAGTGCCACCGGCCCACCCACATGAGGAACCACACCAGTGACCATCGGGCATACATGGAAATCGGAAATCCTGGCTGCCGGCAAGCCTGCCCCGCCTCCGCCCGATGACGAGCTCGATCCGCCGGAAGCACTGGAGGTTACCGAAGTTGCGCCGGCCACAGCAGTCGCGGGATTCCTCAAAGCCAGGTCGGCTTGTTCCACTGCTGAGAAAGCCGCATCAGGGCTCAAGTCATGGATGGACTTCAGTGTCTGCCGCGGGATGTTGTTGAGGTCGGTGACTTTGTCATTGTTGAGCAAAGCTGCCAGTTCGTGGTTGCGGAAAACCCGCTCACTTGGAGCATTGACGATGAAGCAACGGCAGCTACCTGACGCTTCGCTTGCATACTTGACCGACGCTTTGCCGACGCTTTGCCCCACACTTGGTCAGCTTGTTGACGGGACAGACCAGAGGCGGGGGTGTAGAGGTTCCGGCTTTCAAGCCATTTTCCGCAAGGCGTCGCTTCCAGCGTCGTGGTTTTCCTTCCTGCCCGACTGCAAAGTTCTGTATAAGCTTCCGCCGCCGCGCGGTTCTTCCTCGCATCATCCGAGTAGAAAACCGCTCCATCGTGCGGGGATGCAACCGGAAATGTTCCGGATGCTATGACGCCTTCCAGCCGTACCACTTCCATGTGAGATGTCATGGGGTCAGTTCTCGATGGTCACCCAGTAGTCGACAGCAGCCCACGCATCCAGCAGGTTATTTTCAATCTTCGCCCGGGCGAAGCTGTCGATCCGCTCCTGTTCGAACGGAGGCTGCCAGTGGGCATCGTGCGGCAGAAGAATGGCGGCCCCGAAACGTCCATGGTCATCCACGATGGTGTCGCAATACAGCAACAGTACGTGGTCCCTATCCTTGTATTGCATGGTGTTGCGATCCCTGCTCGAGACCTCGATGCCAAGATCGTTGGTCAGCCATTGCGGTGCAATTGCCCTGAACATGTGAACCTTCCTTGATAGTGCAGACGCGACGGGCGCCTCTCATTGATGTTAGTGCCACGATGGTTTTACGGAAGCCTATTTGATCAAGCCGCGCAAGAATGCGGCCTGCATCCTGGTTCCGGTTCGCTGCTCAATAGGAAGAGGAACCCATCATGCGGAGCTCTTCTTGCAGCGTAACCCTATCGAAGAGCAATCAGCCCGCTGCAGGTTCGACGTGACGACAGTCACGACTGGCAGGCACGAACCGTAGGCGAAGCGGGTTTCAATATCCTCGGCGAACAAATCGATGTCGACCGAATTCCGGCTCATGCGGATACCTTCCCGATAAGCCGACCCGCCGCCGGCCCACGCAGCTTACTGGCCCGTTTCAGTTTGCCCCAGAGCCACAAACCCCAACCAACCTCAGGGTCAGAGTGCACTTTCCCGAACCACGCTATCGGCGGCGGTGCGTGCCTGGGTAATGACTAGGCCCGCATTTCAACGGGCGATCATCGGCGTCAAGCCTCTGCGCCGGTGAGTTTCTCCCCTTCACAAGCGACGGCAGCTTCCCTGCCCGTACTTTCCCTTCCGGGTCACGTGGCGCATGCTGGGCACTGCCGAGTCATACGACGCGTGGTCGAGGCTGGTTCGTCCGCCTTCCGCCGCCAGCTGGCATCCAGGGGAATCCACTGACAGAACAACGTTCGGCATTCATGCCGATCAAGCCCGGGCGAGCTGATTCCTGCATCGCCGGACCGACGCTTGGGTGTGTCCGGGTAGTAGCGACAACCACAGCAGCATTGCGCTTTTCGTTTCCACACCATCGAGGATCGATTCATGCCAGCCAGTGAGACGTTATGGAAAAAGGTGACCGGGCCGTCCGCCGGACTCGTGCAGCAGCACTACGTCGAAGGACGGGTTGAAGCTCTGTATCGGCGCAACCGGTCGCTGGAAAAGCAGGTGGCGCAGGCATTGGCTTCCGCGCCGGCGCTCGCCGGCATGAAGCTCGGTGGCGACAAGTGGATTCCGGTTTACGAGACGATCAACCGCAATCTCCAAGCCGCCTCGCTCACCATCAACTTCTCGGCGGACAGCTGGTTCACCACCGAGAACAACTACTCCACCTACGCGCAGGCCTATTCACGCTCCGGCCGCCACGCCGGGCAGGCCCAACTGCTGGGTGATCCGAAGAACCCGCCGGTGATCCGTGCGAATGCCGACGACAGGGTCACCTTCGACAATCTCGTCGGCGCCAAGGCGCCGCAGGTGCCGCGGCGTGGTCTGATGCCCGGACGCCAAGGCGTGGATCGCGTCCGCGAACAGATGGCGTTCCGCGCCGGCCCGAATACCCGCACCGTCGCTGACCCCGCCCAGCCGAGCCAGCCGGACAAGAAGTACGCCGACTCCACCAACAGTCGCTTCAACGCGGACAGCAAACAGGTGTTCGCGGCGCTCAATTACGGCCGCCGCTTTCATGGCTCGACCTGCGACTACGGCAGCAGTCACCTGGTACTACATCCGAAATTCAAGGTGAACGCGCTGTACTACCCGGGCGATACCTTCTACATCCCCGATGGCTCGATGCAGGCTGCTTTCCACGTGCTCGGTTCACTGGTGGCATGGGCCAAGCCGGTGATGCTCGATGCAATCATCAAGAGCTGCTACTCCAACAACGTGCTGCCCGACACAAGTGACGAAAAACTGTTGCTCGAGGGGCACGTGTTCAGCGAGTTGACGTTCGCCGGCAACATCAGCGAGGTCGTACTCGACGCCAGACACGGCTCGATCCAGCACCAGAACGCCAGAAAATTCTGCGCCAAACACGGGATCAAGCTGGTACTGGTCGGCCCGGTCAGCTAAGCCGGCCGCCGCACCTGCAGAACGCGGGTGCGGATTCGGAACGGAACCGAGGGCGCGATGGTGGCGAAGTCGTCGGCGGACAAATCGATATCGACCAGATTCCGGGTCATGCGGATACTTCCCTGATACGCCGGCCCGTCGCCGGCCCATGCAGCCTACCCGTAGCCATCAATCCCACTCGCCTGTCGGAACATCCCGAAATGCCGCGCAGCACACGCTGATACGAGGTGCGCAATGCGGTCGGACGTCCCGCAGCCGCTCGCAGGCAAGTGTCCCGCCCCGTCCGCAACGGATGCCGCTTCGCACGCAACCGTCCCGACCTTGCGCGCCCCGCGCCGACCGGCGCGTACAAGCCTGCAACCGTTGCGCTTAACGTTCGATCTGTCGCACACCATCGAAGAAACCCCGATCGCAAGGCTCCAACCCTTGCATCGCGAAGGTGCCGAACCTTGCGCGCAAGGGCCCGACCCTTGCGCGCAAGCGAATGACCTTCGCGGCCGCGACTCGAAGCGTGGCGTGCAAAGCTGCAAGCCTTGCCGTTGCAAGGATGCGTGCCTTGCGCGCTAGGGCTTCGGGCTTGCACGCAAGGGGCGGAACCTTGTGCGCGAATGCATGGGGGTGGCGCCCGGAGGTCGGAGCCTTGCGGAGGGATATGTCAGCCTCGCAAACGGATCAGCAGCGTTGGGCCGACAAGGAGTCGAACGCCGACGACCATCCACGCACACTCAATCGAAATGCTCGATGTCATCCGGCAGGCGCAGCCAGGCGTGCTGACGCTCCTCATAAACCGATACCTGCGGCTGGGGGAACCGGGGATCGGCAAAGGCGCCGACCGCCACGGTGACGAACCCCGGCACCCCGTCGCTCTCCCAGCACACGGTGGCGCCGCAGTTGCCACAAAAGCGGAACCGGGCGACGCTGCCGCTATCACCGGCCTGGGCGTATTCCCTGCTCTGCCCCTCGATCGTCACCGCATCCACCGGAAACCGCGCCTGCACCCCGAACGCACTGCCCGTGCGTTTCTGGCAGGCCAGGCAATGGCAGACGGAAACGCGGACCGGCTCGCCACGCGTGTGGACGACGAGGTTTCCGCAGCGGCAGGTGGCTTGGCGGTCGGTCATGGAAGCTCCCGATGGATTTGACCGGCACCGGGCTTCCCGGGCCGACCTTTCGCGACAATTCAAACGGCCGCAGGTGAATCTGACCCGATCTTCGGTCGAGCCGCGAAGCAGCTTCGGCCTGCAAGAACCGTCAGGTGCTGAGCGACAAGCTCAACACATGGTCATCGTAGACCCGTCCACCCACATTGAATTTGCGTTCCGTGAGGTTGCCAAAGCCCTGGCGGCGATAGAACCCGATGGCAACGTCATTACCCGCATAGACACCAAGCAGAAGGCGAGCCGCGCCCATGGAGCGGGCCTGCTCCAGGGCCTGCGCAAGCAAACGCTTGCCGGTCCCGCCTCCGTGGTAGCGACCAAGCAGATAGATGCGTTTCAGCTCGAGGTCGCGAGATGGATCGGCCAAAGGAAGGTCTGGTGGGGCGAGAACCAGATAACCCACGGGGGCATTGCCAGGAATGACCTCCGCCACCCAGACCGTGTAACGCGGATCCTCGAGCCACTGCCTGTACTGGGCAGAAGAGTGAGCCGCGCGACAGTGCTCGACGATGGCGGCACCATCCAGCACGCCGGAGAACGTTTCAAGAAAGGTCGCCTGCCCCACCAGCGCCAGCGCATCTTCATCTCCGACTTTCGCTCGCCGGATCGATATCTCGGTTGCCATTGAAGCTTCCATCAACATCTGATGCCTGAGTTGAACCGCGCCGCGAAGCGGCTTCGACTTGAGTAAGTGTAAGGTGTCTTCCGAGGGCAAGAACCGGTACATGACATAGGTGTCAACCAACACGGTTGCTTGACCCTCGACGCTACATCAAACATTCAAACGGCTGTAAGTGAACCTGACCCCGTTTCGGTCACGCCTAGCCAGACCAGGGCTGTGAACAGGAGAAATACTTGCCGATCCGCGCGAGGTCGCGCAGGAAAGTATCCGGACGTGATAGCGCTCATCTTTGCCCCCCAAGCAATGGCACTGCGACGCGGAACGCTAGACCCAATGGCGGACGAATACAATCGGGGCTTGCGACAGCGTGTGCGAAAGCGCGGCGATGGAAACGGCGGTCAGGGGCGTCACATTCTCATTCGCCCGCTTTACAACAATTCAAACGACCGTAAGTGAACCTCACGCGTTTCCGTTACTTTGAACTATGGCCTCGGTAGCAATGGAGATATCGAAGCTCCGTAAGTATTCCAAAGAATAAATTTATAATTTGGCTCGATACTTAGTACGAATGCTATCTCACCCTTTAACCGCGCAGCCTCTTCCACGCTAAGCAAGCCATTCACGTATTTCATCGCGCCCGATCTAACACCACGCTTACGCCCCCGCCCTACTGTTACCAACCCTTCGTTAGAAAGCGTCAAGCCAGTAACCGTCATAGCGCTTCCGCGACCAACAGCGACTCTTTTCCTATCGTTCAACACAAATACGGGTGATTTATTTTTAGCAATCCTTCCGCGAACAGCTCGCTCCAGTTCTCCAAGGACGTTAGGAGCCTCTGAGGAAATACAGATATCGTCGGAATACCTTGTGTAAACGCCACCGGCCTCAGCGCAAATTACGGAGATATCTCTATCAATTTCATACATTATCGAATTGGACAGCATAGGCGATGTTGGCGCACCAATACACAAACGTTGCGTATTTTCCCCCTTAGGCCTCCAACAGCAAGCAGATAGAATGAAATCGAGCTCAATCGAAGTCAGATCAGGGATATACGAGGACAGGTGTCTCCTTAGACTTGTTCGGTCAATACATGGAAAGAAGCCTTCAAAATCCAACTTTGTAATGAATTTCGCATTGGCATGGGGCTGCGCGTTCTTTAAAATCGACCCACCAGATCGATACGCGGTAGCTGCGTCATGTATTGGCAACCTACCTTCAATAAGTTGAATAATGAGCCGTTGGATGGCCTTTACTTCGCGTGCCGGCTGAGCAACCAGCCTCATATCTTTTCCATTTTTCTTTGGAATATGGAAGACTTTATATCTATTAGGTGCGGTACGAGCGATGCTTTCACATGCGGCACGGGACAACCCAAGCAACGCGGAAACCTCGTCTATTAAGTTGCTCATGCAACTTTCCTAATTAACTTGACAACTTTAGCGCGCGTCTTTTCATGCACATCGTAAAACTCGATAACATCAACCCTCAATCTTTGTTTATCGAATGCCGCTCCCGGCATTAAACCGAATGAAATCCGTGGCACCCAATTTTCACAATAAAAATATCTTCCGTGACCCTTAGGCTTTATTCGAAGCAGACCACATTTTTCTAAGAGAAAAAGATACTGATCTAGTTTTTCAGGACTAACTTCAATGGAAAGAACTGATAGATACTCCTGTATTTCCTTATACGGAAGTGCGCCAAAAAGGTCTACGAGATCGCAAATTAGGAGCATTTGATGAGAAGTATCATCACTTCTGAAAACGCGCTCTGTGGTTTCCGGTGACATAAAGGCCCGGATTGCGGCGACGATTCCAGGCAACTCATCGCGAAGCTTCTCAAACTGCTCTACCGGGCGACCGAGATCCAAATCGTGCCAATCATGCACAAGGACAGAATCTTTGTTTCGATTCTCAAGGCGCTTAATCGGACCGAGCTTTATGAATGAATCTTGTTCGTAATGCAATTCAGCAACCATAACTAAGAGACGATCAGATATGGCGGGACTGACGGCAAAGGCCCCCAGTTCGGCAATTGCGCCCGGGCTCTCAACAACAAGGACAATGACATCTGAAAGACCCGCAAGGTGCTCTTCAAATGTCACTAAATCTTTGTAGACTCCGCCACGAAACCAATCTTGTATGTCTTCAGCGAACTTCAATCGCCCGGCAATATCCCCGTGCTTTCCAGAAGTAAGCTCGTTATATATCAGGTGTCGCACCGATAGTATCGGTGCAAAGTTTAGGTCACTCTGACCGCCACACAAGAAGACAAATCCGCCAAAATTTCGGACTCTCGTCTTAGCGAGATCAACACGAGCAAGAAATGTGCTACGTGGATCAGTCATCCAATCTCTTCACCATAAAGATGCCCCGTATAGCCGGCTTGGGCTTACCACTGAGGACCCGCTGGACCGGAGGTGGTGAGACCAAGCCGGCTATACGGGGCAGTAAACCCAATCAATCCCTAGCTGTCTGGCGCAACGCCAGACACAAACAACAGCATTGGCAACTTCCCCTGCCTTCCGCGTAAAGAGTGTTGCAAGTCTGTCGCGCACGGGAGGCGACGTCAACTGCTGGTAAATTCGTGAGTTCCGTCATTTCATGAAATTCGGGTTACCCCAGCACTAGTGACGGGCATGAAGCTCCACCAGAACGGGGACGGGTTCACTTAACCAAAAGCACTAGCCCGACCTCGCGCGCACTTGCCTAGCTGATCGACACATTGCCTTGCATCAATCACCTAGGCTCGCCAAGCCCTCACCCTCCAGACATTCAAACCGCCGCTCCGCCCAACTCCGCCTCACCCTCCGATCAAACCCGAGCAGCTGCAAAAAACTCATGCTTTTACCCCGCTTAGTCGGCAATCTCGCGCGGGTTCCCCGTGGTCACGATGGGCCGGATGACCTTGCAGGCGTTTTGAAGGGCGCCGCGCAACTCCCAGTCGTCCAGCTAAACGCGGCTTTCGTCGTCGATCCCCACAACGGCAGCGTCGACCCGGTGAGAGGCAGTCGTGGAGCAGCGGGCTGGTCACTCCCCGGGAAGCGTCTGCAGCAATTTCCCCGCGGGTGACAGGACGTAGATCGTCCAAGCCCCCGCAGGAAAAACCTCGTTCCCGTTCTCATCCTTGTAAACGTATTGAACGATGGCATTCCACTTATTTGTTGGAACATCAAATCTTGCCGTCGATGCGCACCTTGAGAACTTGATAACGGCTGGACGCCTCGCGCCCAGGCTGACCGGAACAAACGCGATAGGCTCCGGGTTGTGGCAGGACGCCTTCGCCGCGGCCTCAACAACCGCGAGGATTTCCCCTTTGCTCACTCTCGCGTTCGAACCCAGCACCAGCGCAGGCATCAGGGCCATCACCAAAACGGTAAATTTCAGCACCATGCAATTCCCTCGCGGTGGCATGCTCGATCAACGTTCAAATCGCTGGTTGGCGCGATCTCACCCCTCCAAACAATCAAACCGCCGATCCGCCTCCACCTCGGCGTCGTAGTCCACATCCGCCCGATCAAACCCGAACAACTTCAAAAACTCGTGCTTGTACCCCGCGTAGTCGGTGACCTCGCGCAGGTTTTCGGTGGTGACGGTGGGCCACAGCGTCTGACACGGCACCTGCACGTCCTCGCGCAGCTCCCAGTCGTCAAGCCGCACGCGGCCTTCGTCGTCGGTGGCCGGCGCTGCGCCGTCGGCGCGGTAGAGACGATCGTGGAACAGGCGGTTGGCCTGCTCGATCGGGTTTTCGTGGATGCCTTTCTCCTTCATGACCTTGAAGGCGATGGACACGTAGAGCGGGATCACCGGGATGGCGGCGCTGGCCTGGGTGACGACGGACTTCATCACACCCACGTAGGCTTCGAGGCCGGGGTGGCGGCTGCGCAGTTGCTTCGCCGTGTTGTCGAGGTGCTGCTTGGCCTGGCCCAGGGTGCCGTGCCAGTACATCGGCCAGGTGATCTCGGTACCGATGTAGCTGTAGGCGATGGTCTTGGCATGATCGGCGAGTACGCCGGCGGCGCTCAGCGCGTCGATCCACAGCGCCCAGTCCTCGCCGCCCATCACGGTGACGGTGTCCTTGATCTCCTGCTCGGTGGCCGGCTCGACGGTGGCTTCGATCACCATGTCCTTGTTGGTGTCGACCGAGGTGTTGTGGAACGGCTCGCCGATGGTCTTCAGCGCCGAGCGCACGACTTCGCCGGTGTCGGGCATCTTGCGCACGGGCGAGGCCAGCGAGTAGACGACCAGGTCGATCGGGCCGCCCATCTCGTTCTTGATGATCTCGATGGCCTTGGCGCGGGTTTCGTGGGCGAAGGCGTCGCCGTTGATCGACTTGCTGTACAGGCCGGCCTGCTTGGCGGCCTTGTCGAACGCAGCGGAGTTGTACCAGCCCGCGGTGCCGGTCTTGTCTTCGCTGCTGGGCTTTTCGAAGAACACGCCCAGCGTGGCGGCGCCGTAGCCGAAGGCAGCGGTGATGCGCGAGGCGAGGCCGTAGCCGGTGGAGGCGCCGATCACCAGCACGCGCTTGGGACCGCTGCCCTTGCTGTGGCCGGCGGCTTCGGTGATCGCGATCTGGTCGAGCACGTTGCGTTCGCAGCCGACCGGATGGGCGGTGACACAGATGAATCCACGGACTTTGGGCTTGATGATCACGCGACGGCTCCTGCTGGCAAATGCATAAACCGGCATCTTAACCAAGTGGGGCGGCCGTGCGCTGCCGTAGGGAGTGCAGTGCGGGGGCTATCAGGATTTTGCTCGGGCTGAGGGTGGCGCCGAAGGTGTGCAGTCGAAGCCTTGTGGCGGCCCTTCGACTTCGCCGCTGCGCGGCTACGCTCAGGGGGAACGGGTTGGGGGGGATGCTTTCGTGCTGCCGGTCGTGCTCCCTCCCCTGCGTGCAGGGGAGGGTTGCTTTGCAGGGGGAGGGGCAAGGGCCCGAGCCATCGCGCGTACGTGCTCCACATCAGTGCGCAGCTCGCCTGCTTGCATGTCTTCCAGTCGTGGTGGTCGATGCTGCATGCCCGAGGGCAGCTGGTGTTTCGCCGAGGCGTGGAATTCACGGGCGCCAGTGGCAACGGCCAGAGCGGCGATGTTGTGGGCGGTGATCCCGGCGCCGGGCATCACGGCGAGACGGCCGTTCACCTGGGTGACCAGGGTGCGGATCAGGGTGGCGCCTTCGACGGCGCTGGGTTGTGCGCCGGAGGTCAGCACGCGTTCGCAGCCGAGGGTGATGATGTCTTCCAGCGCGCGCGAAGGGTCGCGGCTGAGGTCGAAGGCGCGGTGGAAGGTGGTGCCCAGCGTGCCGGCGGCGGTGATCAGGCTGCGGCAGCGAGGCATGTCCACTTGGCCGTCGGCGTCGAGCATGCCGAGCACCACGCCGTCGCAACCGAGCGCCACGCAGGCTTCGATGTCGCGCTGCATCGTCTCGGCTTCGAGGTCGCTGTAGAGGAAGTCGCCGGCGCGCGGGCGGATCAGCACGTACAGCGGGATGCGCAGGCGCTCGCGGGCCAGCGCGATCTGTGCGTGCGACGGGGTGAGGCCGCCCAGTTCCAGCGCGCTGCACAGTTCGACCCGCCCTGCTCCGCCGTCCTGCGCGGCGAGTGCGGAGGCGAGCGAGTTGGCGGCGATTTCAAGCATCATGAGTCGCCGGCATCACGAGTAGCTCGTGGTGTAGACGCTTTGCGACGGAATCAGCGCGTCCTGCTTCTGCGCATCGCACACGGCGTAGGTGAAGCCGTGCTGGATCGCGTAGGCGCCGACTTCGCCGTTGCGGTTCATCGCGAGAAAACCGACCTGCAGGGTCTTCGATGCCTCGCGGCGCTTCTTGACGATGCGCATCACCGCTTCCTTGCAGGCCTCTTGCGGCGAGCGGCCCTGGCGCATCAGTTCGACGACGAGGAAGCTGCCGGCGTTGCGGATCACCTCTTCGCCCACGCCGGTGGAAGTGGCGCCGCCGACTTCGCCGTCGACGTAGAGGCCGGCGCCGATGATCGGGCTGTCGCCGACGCGGCCGCGCATTTTCCAGGCCATGCCGCTGGTGGTGCAGGCACCGGACATGCGGCCGTGCGCGTCGATCGCCAGCATGCCGATGGTGTCGTGGTTGCTGGCGCCGCCGGGCAGCCCGGTGCGGCCGTAGTCGTGCACTTCGCTGTTGATCGAGGGCTGGTACTTCGCCGTCTTCAGCCATTCATGCCAGGCCTGTTCGGCCTCGGGGGTGAGCAGATCCTGTTTCCTGAAACCCTGCTCCAGCGCGAACTGCAGCGCGCCCTCGCCCACCAGCAGCACGTGCGGCGTGCGTTCCATCACCCGTCGCGCCACGGAGACGGGATGCTCGATGTGTTCGAGCGCAGCGACTGCGCCGCAGCTGCCGTCGGCATCCATGATGCTGGCGTCCAGCGTGACGTGGCCGTCGCGATCGGGGTAGCCGCCCTTGCCCACGCTGTGGTTCCTGAGGTCGGACTCCGGCACCTGCGCGCCGGCTTCCACCGCGTCCAGTGCATGGCCGCCCTTGCCAAGGATGGCCCACGCGGCCTGGTTCGCGGCGACGCCGAAGTCCCAGGTCGAGACGACGCGTGCGGCGGAGGCCTTTGCCGCGTGGCTGGCTGCGGCGGCACCGCGCGGCATCGGCCCGGCCGCGAGCTTGCCGCCCCATCCCAGCATCGACGCGGAAACTCCCAGCAGGGAGCCCTTGAGGAAACGCCTGCGATCGGTCATGACTTTCTCCGGCTCACCAAAGCAAAAACCCCGCACAGGATGCGGGGTTTCATTCTTGCCATGCAACGTTTACCGGACAGATCAGGCAGCTTCAACCGCCGACGCCTGGGCACCCTTGGGGCCCTGGGTCACTTCGAACTGAACGCGCTGACCTTCCTGCAGGCTGCGGAAGCCCTTGGTATTGATCGCCGAAAAATGGACGAACACATCCGCACTGCCATCCTCGGGTGCGATGAACCCGAACCCCTTGGCATCGTTGAACCATTTGACCGTACCGAAACTCATTGCGAGAACCTCTGGATACATGGAGTGAGTACGCCAGGTTGCGCGCGACTCATCCCCCCGGTTCGCCGCCCTGACCGCGAGGAAAATAGCAAGATGTGAAGGCCCATTGCAATACGAATATGTCCTGCCGGTGCACAAACTCCGCCGGCAAATTCAGGCCTGCAGCATTTTTTCCAGGATGCGCGGCACCTCGGCGGTGGCCGCGGCGAGGTGGGCGAAGATTTCCTCGATGCTGATTTCCGCTTCGTCGCCGCAACCGGCGGCGAAGTTCGCCACCAGCGACAGGCAGGCGTATTCCAGTTCCAGCTCGCGCGCCAGCGCCGCCTCGGGCATGCCGGTCATGCCGACCAGGTCGCAGCCGTCGCGCTTCATGCGGGCGATCTCGGCGCGGGTTTCCAGCCGCGGACCCTGGGTGGCGCCATAACAGCCACCGCCGATCACCTCGACATTGGCCGCGCGCGCCGCCGCCAGCAATTGCAGGCGCAGCGATTCTGTGTACGGCTCGCTGAAGTCGATGTGCTTCACCTCGGCGCCTTCGACGTCGCAGAAGCTGGTGCTGCGGCCGTGGGTGTAGTCGATGATCTGGTCGGGCACCACGATCACCCGCGGCCCCATGTCGCCGCGAATGCCGCCGACCGCGTTCACCCCGATCACCCGCCGCGCGCCCAGGCTGTGCAGCGCCCACAGGTTCGCCCGGTAATTCACCCGGTGCGGCGGCAGGGTGTGGCTCTCGCCGTGGCGGGCCAGGAAGGCGATGCGCCGGCCGGCAAAGTCGCCGATCACCACGTCGCCGGAGGCCGGGCCGTAGGGCGTGTCCACACTGTGGCGCGTGGCGTTTTCCAGGCCGGCGAAGTTGTACAGGCCGCTGCCGCCGATGACGGCGAGGTGGATGGGGGTGTGGTCAGGATGAGGCATCGTGGTGATCCGTTGCAGGCTGAAGTTGAATGGGTGCATCTACTCCCTCCCCTGCTTGCAGGGGAGGGTTGGGGTGGGGTCGCTCTTCGGCAAGCAAGGAGCAAAGGCAAGAGCCTTACCGCCCACCAGCCTCCCCCTGCAAGCAGGGGGAGGAGCAGAGCCTCGCCCTCCGTCCGCAGCTGCTCCCGATTCCCTATTCCCCGTTCCCTTCCTTCAGCGCGTAGATTCCCGGCAGGTTGCGGCCTTGCTCGTAGTAGTCCATGCCGTAGCCGAACACGTAGCGGTCGGGAAGTTCGACGCCGTTGAAGTCGGAGCTGATGCCTTCGACCAGGCGGTCGTGGCGCTTGGTGCAGAGGCTGGCGATGTAGACCTTCTTCGCGCCGCGCCGGTAGCAGTCGTCGCGCACTTCCTTCAGCGTGTGGCCTTCGTCGAGGATATCGTCGACCAGCAGCACCACGCGGCCTTGCAGCGACACCATCGGCTCGCGCAGCCAGTGCAGTTCCTTGCCCGAGGTGGCGCCGCGGTAACGGGTGGCGTGCACGTAATCGAATTCCACGTCGGTGCGGATCGCCAGCGCCAGCTGGCCGGCGAAGATCAGCGCGCCGTTCATCACGGTGAGGAACACCGCGCGCTCGCCGTCCAGCGCGGCGTCGATGCGACGGCCCATGTCGGTGATCACCGGCGCCAGTGCCTCACCAGCGAACAGGAGGTCGGCGTTGGCCAGCGCGTCGGCCAGGGCGGGAATGGGAGTGTTCATGCGGTTCCTTGATCGGCATGGAGTGCCGTGATGCGCGCCACGAAGCGGTCGCGCTGCGGGTTGTCGGTGAGGCCGGCCCAGGTCGGCCCGATGGCGCCGCGCAGGGCGGCCAGTGTCGAGGGCATGGCGTCGGTGTGTACGGGCATCGCGGCGATCGCCTCGTCGACCACGTCGGGGAAGCAGGCCAGCACCAGGTCGCAGCCGGCATCGAGGTGCGCCCTCACCCGCTCGCCGACGCTGCCGGCCGCACCGGCGGCGGCCATGCTGATGTCGTCGCTGATCACCGCGCCGGCAAAACCCAGTTCACCGCGCAGAATCTGCCCGATCCAGATTTTCGAATAGCCGGCCGGCTGGCTGTCCACTACCGGATAGGTGACGTGGGCCATCATCACCGCCTCGACACGCGCCTCGATGCATTCGGCGAACGGGCGCAGGTCGTCGTGGCGGATCTGATCCAGGCTGCGTGGATCGATCGCCGCCACCTTGTGAGTGTCGCCGGTGACCGAACCGTGCCCCGGAAAATGCTTGAGCACCGCCGCCATGCCGCCCAGGTGCATGCCGCGCACATAGGCCTGGCCCAGTTCGCCGGCAATCGCCGGATCGGCGTGGAACGCGCGCAGGCCGATCGCCGCGTTGCCGCGGGCCAGGTCGACCACCGGGGCGAAGCTGAAGTCCACGCCGCTGGCGCGCAGCTCGCTGGCCATCACCCAGGCGTGCTCCTCGGCCAGCCGGATCGCCTCGTCGGCATCCCGCTCGTAGACCGCGCCGATCGCCGCCAGCGGCGGCAGGCGGGTGAAGCCGTCGCGGAAGCGCTGCACCGGGCCGCCCTCCTGGTCGACCGCGATCAGCAGGTGATCGCCACCGATTTCGCGGATCGATTCGCACAAGGCGATCAGCTGTTCGCGCGACTGGTAGTTGCGCGCAAACAGCAGCACGCCGGCGACGCATGGCGCGCGCAACCAGGGTTTTTCGTGTTCGGCCAGTTCCAGCGCGGCCACGCCGATCATTAACATGCAGCATCCTCGGCAGCGCGCTCGGCCGGCGACCATTGCCGGTACGGGTGCGCGATCAGGTTGACGTTGTAGTAGCGCGTCAGCGCGCTGACCTCGCGCCCCAGCCACGACGGCCGCGGGAAAGGTGCATCGACCGCGGGCAGCTCGACTTCGGCCACGACCAGGCCCTCGTTGTCGCCATGGAATTCATCGATCTCAAACAGTACGCCATCGACGCGGACATGGTGGCGAACCTTCTCCAGCACGCCGTCGCACAGGCTGGCCAGCAGCGCGCGCGCATCGTCCACCGGTATCGGGTACTCGAACTCGGCCCGCGCGATGCCGGGCGTGGCTGCCTTGATGTTGAGCCAGGCGGTGTCGCCGGCGAGGCGGGCGCGCACCGAGGCGCGGGCATGACCCTCGCGCAGCGCCTGCGCCCCGACCAGATAGCCTTGGGCCATCGGCTCGCTGCGCTCGATGCCTTCGCGCCAGCTGTCGTTGGCCAACAGGAATTTGCGTTCGATCTCGATAGCCATGGAATCCGGATTTCAACCAGCGACAACGCCTGCAATGAAACGGCTTTTATTGAGGAGTGCGGCCATGGATGGCCGCCCGTTTGACTTTCGCGGTCAGGAAGACCGCTCAAACAAGGCGATGGATTCCACATGCGCGGTATGCGGAAACATGTCCATCACGCCGGCCGAGGTCAGCCGGAAACCGTGCTGGTTGACCAGGATGCCGGCGTCGCGCGCCAGCGAGGCGGGGTGGCAGGAGACGTAGACGATGCGATTTGTCTGCTTGCGCGGCAGGTACTCCAGCACCTTGTCGGCGCCGGCGCGGGGCGGATCGAGCAGCAGCTTGTCCCACGGCTGCTTCGCCCACTCGGCGTGGCGCTGGTCCTCGAACAGGTTGGCGACGTGGAACTTCGCGTTGTCGATGCCGTTGCGCGCGGCGTTCTGCGCGGCGCGTTCGACCAGGCCGTGCTCGCCTTCCACGCCCACCACCTCGGCCACCCGGCGCGCGATCGGCAGGGTGAAGTTGCCCAGGCCACAGAACAGGTCGAGCACGCGATCGGTCGGCTGCGGATCGAGCAGATCCATCGCGCGGGCCATCATCAGCTGGTTCATGCCGGCGTTGACCTGCACGAAATCCAGCGGCTGGAATTCCAGTTCCACGTCGGCGAAACGCGGATCGTCGCTGGCGATGCGGAAGGCCAGCCGCGGCTGTTCCGGCCACAGCGGATGCACGCTGCTGACGCCGCCGGGCTGCAGGTAGATCGCAAAGCCGTGCTGCTGGCCGAAGGCGGTGAGCGCCGCCAGGTCGCGCTCGCTGAGCGGTTGCAGGTGACGGAACACCAGCGCCATCAGGTCGTCGCCGGCGGCGAACTCGATCTGGGCGATGGTGTCGACGGCGTCCATCGTGCCCAGCAATTCGGCCAGCAGGCCCACCTTGGGGCCGAGCGACGGATGCATCACTTCGCAGCGCTGGATCGGGGTGACGAAGCGTGGGTTCTGCTCTTCGCGGAAGCCGACCAGCACGCTGCCCTTCTTGGCCACGTTGCGCACCGACAACCGGCCCTTGCGCCGGTAGCCCCACGGCTCGGCGGTCAGCGGCGGCAGCCACGACTGCGGCGTGACCTTGCCGATGCGCTCGAAATTCTCGGCCAGCACGCGCTGCTTGGCGGCGATCTGCGAGGACGCATCGAGGTGCTGCAGCGAACAGCCGCTGCACAGCGCGAAGTGCTGGCAGCGCGGCTCGACCCGGTGCGGCGAGGCGGTGATCACCTCGACCACTTCGGCTTCGTCGAAATGCCGATGACGCTTGCGCAGCTTCGCGATCACCGTTTCGCCAAGCAGGCCGCCGCTGACGAAGACCGTCTTGCCGTCGATCCGCGCCACGCCCCGGCCGTCATGGCCGAGGTCGGTGATCTGGGCTTCGAAAGGCTTGGGAGAAACGGAGTTGGATCGGGACATGGGATCGCATGGCTGATGGCTGACCGGCGATTATCCCAGATCAGCCAGCCTCACGCCCCGCGATGCCCTGCCCGGCTCATTTTTTCTGCCAGGCGCCGGCAGCGTCCTGGTAATACCAGCCGGCGCGCGCCTTCTCGATCCAGCTCTTGGCGAAGGTGGCGCGGATCTGCGACTCCCACTCCGGGTGATTGTTGGCGTTGGCGATTTCCCGATACAGCGCGGCGCGGTCGCGGTTCTCGTCGGCCACCGTGGCGTTGGCCTGGGCGCGGGCGCTCAGCGGCACCTTGGCGGCATCGCGCATGGCGACCATGCCGTCGCGGGTGAAGCCCACCGCGCCGCTGTCGAGCAGCGAACCCAGGGTGCCCTGGAAGCGCGCATGCATGCGGGCGCGGATCGCCTCGGTGGCGCTGGTCTGGATGCGGATGTCGGGCACGTCCGCGGCCTGCGCGGCCGGGATCAGCAGGTCGAGCAGCATCGCCGACGGCTGGGCGCCATCGGCTGCGGGCTTGGGCGTCTTCGGCGCGGGCGCCGCAGGCGTCGCCTGGTCCAGCACGTTGCCGATGAACTGGTCGGCGGCCTTCTGCGCGGCCGCTTCGGGGAAGTAGACGTTGATCGTGACGCAGCCGACCAGCGTCACGGCCAGGGCGGTCAGGATGACGTAGAGGCGCTTGCGCATGGGGAACTCCCGCAGTGAGATGGATGGATGAGGCGGCGGAGCATGTCGCTCAGCGGATTTGCGGGGTTTCCCCGTGGACCGCGTCGTGCAGCCGCTGCACCAGGGTCGGCCAGTCGACCTGGGTCTGGTGGCCGATCACCTGCAGCCGCGGCAGGCCGCTGCCTTCGACGATAGTGTAGCCGCCGTCGTTAGCTTCCAGCCCGCTCATCCGGCAGACCGTGCCCTGCAACGTGCAATTGAGGCCGATGCGCTTGTAGCCGAAGGTCTTGAACAGTTTCAGCATGGCCCCCTGCAGGCCGGCGGCGATGCCACCGCCGCCGACGGAGGTGAGGTTGTTCACCGCACGCTGGCTGATCCGGCCGCCTTCGCCGGCCAGCAGGCTGGCGTTGAAGGCCACCGGGCTCCAGTTGACCAGGCGCAGGTCGTTGATCGAGCCATCCAGCGGGCCGGTGATGCTGCCGAAGTCGAACACGCTGGTGATCGCG
The DNA here is from genome assembly GCF_057657335.1 of Rhodanobacter sp. Soil_C_14. Classification (NCBI taxonomy): domain Bacteria; kingdom Pseudomonadati; phylum Pseudomonadota; class Gammaproteobacteria; order Lysobacterales; family Rhodanobacteraceae; genus Rhodanobacter; species Rhodanobacter sp. Soil_C_14. Next base: position 83,857 of record NZ_JBDGIQ010000001.1, read on the forward strand.
GCCAGGTCCAGTTGCTTCAGCGCGATGTCGCCGGTCAGCACCGGCGTGGTGCCGAACGGCTGCTGCAACGACAGGCGGGTGATGTCGACGAAGCCGCCGAACAGGCTGGCCGACAGGCCGCCCCCCAGCTCGAAACGGTCGTCGACCCAGCGCAGCGAGGGAATCGCGCCGGCCAGCGTGCCGGGGAACGCCGGCCAGCCCATCGCCTGGCTGAAGGCGGCCATGTCGACGCCGGTCACCGTCATCGACGCGGCCAGGCGCTGGCCCTGCGCCGCGGCCGGACGCCAGTCCAGCTGGCTGATCTGCCACTGCCCGTGGAACACCGGGACCTGCAGCGGTTGCTGCAGGGCGAGCGTGCCGCCGCTGCTCTGCCAGCGCGAACGGGCGGCGCCGTTGGCCACCTGATAGAACTGCAGGCTGCGCCAGGCCAGCGTGGTGGCCGGGCGTTCGCCATCGCGCGCCCAGTCCAGCCCGCCCTGCAGGCCATCGACCGCCAGGCGGCCATCCGCATCGGCAAGGCTGATGCCGTCGGTGCTGAAGGCAAACGCCTGCGGACCGTCCGCCCGCAGATCGAGGCTGGCATTCAGCTGCCCGTTGATGCGCATGTCACGCAGGCCCAGCGTGCCGAGCCAGGCCTGGCCATAACGCTGGTAGGCGGCCGGAAAATTTGCGTGCAGGCGATCCAGCCGCAAGCTCTTCAACTCGCCCCTGGCGTCGAAAGCCAGCGCGCCGTCGAGCTGCAACGCGTCGGCATCGTTCACCCGCAGCCGGCTCAGTTCGAACCCGCCGCGCTGGGCGTCCGCGTGCAGACCCAGTTGCACCGGATGATCCGGCAGCTTCGCGTAGAGCGGTCCCAGCAGCAGTTCGCCGCCGCGCAGGCTGGCGTCCAGATCGATGCTGGCCGGACCGTTGGTGGTGTCCAGGCTGAAGCGGCCGCTGCCATTGAGTCCCTGCCCGGCCAGCGTGCCGGCGGGAGTGTCAAAACCCGTATCGGTGAGGGTGAACTCGCCGGACGACTGCAGGCCTTGGCCGCGCAGGTCCAGCGCCAGTTCCGCCTTGAGGCGACCCGCGGTGGTCTGCCCCGACCACACCGTGCCGAGCAGGCCCTGCAACCAGCCGGTGGGCAGGTTGTCCACGCTGATCTGGGCATGGGTGGGCTGGTCCAGCGGCAGCCAGGCGCTGGCATTCGCCTTGCCCTGCTGGATGTCGACCAGCAAGGTGTTGGCCGCCTCGCTGAGCTGCACATTGAACTGTGCGTCGCCGAGCGCCCCGCCGGGGGCGCCGGCCAGGCGCAGCTTGCCGTCCAGCGTCCAGCGCAGGCGGACGTCGCGTTGCAGGTTGCCGTCCACGCTCAGGCCCAGCCGGCGCCAGCCCATCGCGGGAATGTCGGCCTGGGCCGCGTCCAGCTGCAGATGCAGGCCGCCGTCGGCGTCCTCGCCGATGCGCAGCGTCACCGTCTGCAGGTGGATGCCCGGGGCGGTGATCGACTTCGCGCTCAGCAGCACGTCGGCCTGGGCAGGCAAGGCCCAGCCGAGTCCCAGCAGCAGGCAGCAACAGATCAGCAGATGGCTTGAAGTCGGACGCATGTCAGGCCATTCTGCCAAATCAAGATGAACGATATGGAATTCGTCATGCCCAGCCAACTTGCCGACACCGTTTGCGAACACGTCAATCTGTCCCGCTCGCTGCCCCGCCCACGCGTGCTGGTGGCCGATGACGATCCCGGCAGTTGCCGCTTCCTGTGCGATGGACTGGCCTCGATGGGCGCCGATGCGGAAGCCTGCATGGATGGCCAGGCAGCGCTGGCGCGGGCCGCTGCCGAATCATTCGACCTGCTGCTGCTGGACTGCCGCATGCCCGGCGCCGGCGCACTGCAGATCCTGCAGACGCTGCGCGACGACGTGCAGGCACGCTCGGCTGACAGCATCGCGGTGGCCACCAGCGCCGAACTGGCGCCCGGTGATCGCCAGTCGCTGCTGGACGCCGGTTTCAGCGAGGTGCTGCTGAAACCCTGCGGGCTGACCGAACTGCGCCAGGTGCTGGCGCTGATGCCGATGGACGACCGCAGCGCCAGCGTGCTGGACGACCAGGCTGCGCTGAGCACCACCGGCGACGCCACCACCATGCACGCCCTGCGCCTGCTGCTGCGCGACGAGCTGGCGCTGCTGTCGCGGGAACTGGACGCGCTGAGCCTCGACCGCGACAACTTCAGCGATCGCCTGCATCGACTGCGCTCTTCGTGCGGATTCTGCGGTGCCAGTGCCCTGTCCCGGCAGACCATGCTGCTGCAGCAACAGCTGCCGCGACGGGGCGTCAGCGCAGCCGCGCTGACCCGCTTCCGCCGCACCTTGCTTGCGACCCTGCAGGCGCTCGGCTAGTCGAGCCGTTCGGCAGGAGGCACCGCGGAATCCGGCCGGTTTCGCGACACCGCCATCGCCAGCACCCGCCAGGCGCGCAATTCGGCACCACCCAGATGGAAGCGGATCACCCGGCGGATCATGTCGCGCAATGCCTTGAGGCCGGCGGCGTCGGGCATGCGGTCCTGTTCCAGGGCCAGCAGGTCGCGGCCGAGGATGGCGTGCGGGCTGCTGGCCGCGCACCGCACGGCGCCCTGCTCGACCTCGTAGCGATAGCTCGCCTGCGGCTCCAGAAACTCACCCGTACCCGCATCGTGCGCCAGCTGCAGGCCATAGCCGGTCGCTTCCAGCAGGTCACGCTCGAACCGGCGCAATGTCCACGCCAGCGACGGCTCGGCGGCGAGTCGCTGCAGGGTCAGCGCATAGGCATCGAACAGCGGCGGCGAAGGGTCCTGCCGCCCGGTGAGGCGCACCACCAGTTCGTTGAGATACAGCCCGGCCAACCCGGCGTCGCCGCCCAGCCGCGTCGGCGTGCCCACCGTCTCGACCGCCGTCAGCGTGGCCATCTCGCCCCGCAGCAGAAGATCCATGCGCAGCGCCTGGAACGGCTCCAGCTGGGCCCGGCGCAACCGCGCACGCTCGCCGCGCACCCCGCGCGCCACCACGCCCAGCCGGCCATGCTCGCGGCTCAGGCACTCCAGCAACAGCGACGTCTCGCGGTAAGGCCGCGCATGCAGGACGTAAGCGGGTTGCTGTTCGATGCGCATGGGTCAAAAGCGGGGAACGGGGAACGGGGAACGGAAGAGCCGGAGTACAGCGTACGCTCATGTTCCCCGTTCCCTGTTCCCCGTTCCCTGCTCTCAATCCGTATATCCGAATTTCTTCAGCATGTTCTCGTCGTCGACCCAGCCCTCGCGCACCTTCACCCACAGCTTGAGGAACACCTTGCGCTCGAACATGCGCTCCATGTGGCGCCGGGCCGCGCTGCCGATCGCCTTGAGCTGGACGCCGCCGTTGCCAATCACGATCGCCTTCTGGCCATCGCGCTCGACCCAGATGATGGCGTGGATCTCGGCGATGCCGTCGGGGCGGTCGCTGAATTGCTCGATCTCCACCGTGGTGGCGTAGGGCAGCTCCTGGTCCAGCCGCAGCATCAGCTGCTCGCGGACCATTTCGGCGGCCAGGAAGCGTTCGCTGCGGTCGGTAATTTCGTCTTCGCCGAATACCGGTGGCTGCACCGGCAGGCGCTTGAGGATCGCCTGCTCCAGTTCCTTCAGCCCCTGCTTCTTCAGCGCACTGATGTAGTGGATCTCGTCGTAGCTGTGGGTGGCCACCAGCTCGGACACAAACGGCAGCATCACCGTCTTGTCCTTGTTGAGGTCGACCTTGTTGATCACCAGCAGGCGCGGCGAGGATTGCTCGACCAGCGCGGCGTAGAGCGCCTCGTCCTCGTCGGTGAAGCGGCCGGCCTCGATCACCTGCACCACCAGGTCGACGTCGCTGATCGCCGAGCGCGCGGCGCGGTTGAGGCTGCGGTTCATCGCCCGCTTGGCGCCGCGATGCAGGCCCGGCGTGTCGACGTACATGATCTGCCCGGCCTCGCTGGTGTTGATGCCCAGGATGCGGTGGCGGGTGGTCTGCGGGCGCGGGCTGATGATCGACAGGCGAAAGCCGATCAATGCGTTGAGCAGGGTCGACTTGCCCACGTTGGGACGCCCGGCCAGCGCCACCGTGCCGCAGCGGAAGTCGTCGTGCGGCAGGCTGCCGTCGGTGGGGTCCAGTGGGAGTTTCATGACTGAGGTACTCGGCGAGTCGGATGGCAAGTGTAGTGCTTCGCCGCCACCGGCACGTGGCGACTGGTGCAGGCCGGGACGGTCACTCTGGCGGTGCCCGGTTCCCGGCACCGCGGAAGCGTCGGATTCAGGAGGAGCGCTGCTGCTCCAGCAACTGGCTCAGCACCAGTTCTGCCGCGTCCTGCTCGGCGGCGCGGCGATTGCCGCCATGCGCTTCGGCGACGAAGGCCATCGGCTCGGTGATCGCGCAGCTGACGTCGAAGGTCTTGGCGTGGTCCTCGCCGTGGCTGGCCACCAGTTCGTAGTGCGGCAACGGCAGGCCCTTGGCCTGCAGCCATTCCTGCAGCCGCGTCTTGGCGTCTTTCGATGAACGCCGCAGCGCGGCGATGCGTTCGGCGAACAGGCCACGCACGGCGTCGCGGCAGGCGTCGAAACCGCCATCGAGGTAGACCGCGGCGATGGTCGCCTCGAACGCATCGGCGAGGATCGATTCACGGCGGAAACCACCGCTCTTCAGCTCGCCCGGACCCAGTTGCAGGCCTTCGCCCAGCTCCAGCTCACGAGCCACCACGGCCAGCGCCTGGCCATTGACCAGTTGGGCGCGAAGACGCGAAAGCTCGCCCTCGCTGGCCTTGGGGTGCGCCTCGTACAGCATCTCGGCGATGATCGCGCCGAGCAGCGCATCGCCGAGAAATTCCAGCCGCTCGTTGTTCGGTTTGCCGATGCTGCGGTGGGTCAGCGCCAGCCGCGCCAGCGCCGGATCACGGAAACGGTAGTTCAGTTCCAAAAGTTACTCGCCCACATTGCCCTGCAGCGCAAGGCTCTTGTCGAAGTGCAGCAGGAAGGAGATGTTGTACATGAACGGGATCTCCTTGTCGTAGGCGACCCGCAGCTGGCTCGCGCCACCGGCGTCCTTCTTGATGGTGATGTCTTCCGGGCGCACCACGGCATCGTCGACGTACTGGAAATCCATCTTGCGCAGCAGGTCGCGACGGATCTCGTCCAGCGACTTGCCGTTGGTCCCTTCGCTGGCGACCTGCTCCATCGCCTTGACCACGCCACCGTACTCGGAATACGACGGCACCAGTTTCATCGCCATGTAGGCCAGGAAACCGAACACGGCCAGAATGAACAGGAATCCGATCAGGGTGACGCCGGTCTGCTTCGATTTCATAGTCCCCTCGCTACGCCGCTTCGAACGGCTTGCCTTGCAATGGATGGTGATGAGCTGGATGGAAGTCCGGCCGCCCCGCGCCGGCGTGCCGATTATGCCTGCAGATTCGCGTGCCGGTGACGATGGCGTGTGCAGGGCTTCGATCCGGTCACGCTTTGGCCGGCCGGGCTCCGCCGGCCGGTCGCATCAATGGATGACCGTGCCGATCCGCGAGAAATCCACCCCGCCGGTGCCCCAGCCCTTCCAGCTCATCCAGATCAGGAACGCCTTGCCGGCCAGGTTCTGCTCCGGCATGCAGCCCCACCAGCGGCTGTCCAGGCTGTCGTTGCGGTTGTCGCCCATCACCAGGTAGCAACCGGCCGGCACCTTGGACGGCACGCGGTCGTTGGGGATGGAATTGGGCGTGTTGTAGGCGGGCATGCGCGCGATCATGTGGTTGAGCTTGCCCAGGTGTTCGGTCCACACCGTGGCGCCCATGTTCAGCATGGTCTCGTCGACGGTGCGCTGGGGATTGCCCACGTAGGGGCCGATCTCGTCCGCCGTGACGCGCTGGCCGTTCACCAGCAGCTCGTCGCCATGCACCTCGATGCTGTCGCCGGGCAGGCCGATGACGCGCTTGATCCAGTTCTGCGACGGCACCTTGGCATGCGGATCGGCGCAGCTCATGTCACCGCTGCGCACCAGCTTGCCGCCATCCCGGCACAGGTAGCCCGGAAAGCGGAACACCACCACGTCGCCCCGCTTCGGCTCGCCCAGGCTCACGAACTTGTCGTTGAACGCCGGCATGCGCAAGCCGTAGGCGAACTTGTTGACCAGGATGAAGTCGCCCACGTCCAGGGTCGGCATCATCGAGCCGGACGGAATCCGGAACGGCTCGGCCACGAACGAGCGCAGCACCAGCACCACCAGCACCACCGGGAACAGCGAGCGCGACCAGTCCACCACCGCCGGCTCGTGGTACTCCTCGCCCGCCGCGTCCAGCTGCGCCTTGCGCTTCTTGTACAGGAACAGGCGGTCCAACCCCCAGACCACGCCGAACAGCACGGTCAGGCCAAGCAGAATCGCCGAAAAATCAAAATCCATGTGGGGCTCCTATGGAGCCGGGAATTCCCGATTCCCGGCCGAAATCATTTGTCCACTCTGAGTACGGCGAGGAAGGCTTCCTGGGGGATTTCCACCCGGCCCACCTGTTTCATGCGCTTCTTGCCTTCCTTCTGCTTCTCCAGCAACTTCTTCTTGCGGCTGACGTCGCCACCGTAGCACTTGGCCAGGACGTTCTTGCGCAACGCCTTGACGGTGGAACGGGCGATGATCTGCGCGCCGATCGCGGCCTGGATGGCCACGTCGAACTGCTGGCGCGGGATCAGGTCCTTCATCCGCTCGACCAGGTCGCGGCCGCGGCGGTCGGCATGGCTGCGATGCACGATCAGGCTCAGCGCATCGACGCGATCGCCGTTGATCAGCACGTCGGTGCGCACGAACGGACCGGCCTCGAAGCGGTCGAAGTGGTAGTCCATCGAGGCGTAGCCGCGCGAGACGGATTTCAGGCGGTCGAAGAAGTCCATCACCACCTCGGCCAGCGGCATCTCGTAGCTGATCTGCACCTGGCTGGCCAGGTACTGGATCGAGCGCTGCACGCCCCGCTTTTCCTCGCACAGGGTGATCACGTTGCCGATGTAGTCCGGCGGCGTGAGGATGTTGGCGATGATGATCGGCTCGCGGATCTCCGCCACCAGGCTGGTGTTGGTCGGCAGTTTGGCCGGGTTGTCCAGCAACATGGTGGTGCCGTCGCTTTTCAGGATCTCGTAGACCACGGTGGGCGCGGTGGTGATCAGGTCAAGGTCGTATTCGCGCTCCAGCCGCTCCTGCACGATCTCCATGTGCAGCATGCCGAGGAAGCCACAGCGGAAGCCGAAGCCCATCGCCTCGGACGACTCCGGCTCGAAGAACAGCGCGGCATCGTTGAGGCGCAGCTTGTCCAGCGCCTCGCGCATCGCCGGATAGTCGTCCGACGACACCGGGAACAGGCCGGCGAACACCCGCGGCTGCATGTGCTGGAAGCCGGGCAGCGCCTTGTCGGCCGGCTTGCCGGCATGGGTCAGCGTGTCGCCGACCGGCGCGCCGTGCACGTCCTTGATCGAGGCGTTGATCCAGCCCACCTCGCCCGCGCCGAGCTTGTCCAGCTTCTTGCGCTTGGGGGTGAACACGCCGACGTCGCCCACTTCGTGGGTGCGCCCGGTGGACATCACCAGCAGCTTGTCGCCGGACTTGATCTCGCCCTGCATCACGCGCACCAGCGACACCACGCCCAGGTAGTTGTCGAACCAGGAGTCGATGATCAGCGCCTGCAGCCGGTCGGTGTCGCGCGGCTGCGGCGGCGGGATGCGGGCGACGATCGCCTCCAGCACCTCGACCACGTTCAGTCCGGTCTTGGCGCTGATTGCCACCGCGTCGGTGGCGTCCACGCCGATCACCGCCTCGATTTCGAGTTTCACTTTTTCGACGTCGGCGGTCGGCAGGTCGATCTTGTTCAGCACCGGCACCACTTCCAGGCCCATCTCCACCGCGGTGTAGCAGTTGGCCACCGACTGCGCCTCGACACCCTGGGCGGCGTCCACCACCAGCAGCGCGCCCTCGCAGGCCGCCAGCGAACGGCTGACCTCATAGGAGAAGTCCACGTGTCCGGGAGTGTCGATGAAGTTCAGCTGATAGGTCTTGCCGTTGCGCGCCTTGTACGGCAGCGACACCGACTGCGCCTTGATCGTGATGCCGCGTTCGCGCTCGATCGGATTGTTGTCCAGCACCTGCGCTTCCATCTCGCGGTCGGCCAGGCCGCCACAGATCTGGATGATGCGATCGGCCAGGGTGGACTTGCCGTGATCGATATGGGCAATGATGGAGAAGTTGCGGATCAATTCCATGGAGCGCAGGCGGCCTGTGGTCGAGCTGGGGCTGGGCACCACGCGATGGCGTGGCGGCGCTGCCGCGAGGCAACGCTAACCCGGCATTATCGCATGGGATCGCCGCCGTCAGGCGATCGGGCAAGCGGCGTCACCCCGCCCCGGGATGACGCCGGTCAATGGTGGCCGGCCCGTGCCCGCCGAACCGGCCACCGGTGCATCAACGATCCGCCGGCACCGTGAGCCCCACGAAATTGCTCTGCTCGCCCCGGCGCACCAGCAACAGCACCGTGCTGCCCGCCTTCACGCTCTTCGTGGCGGCCTCGAACTCGGCCACGCTGCCGACCTTCTGCTGGTTGACCATGGTGATCACGTCGCCTGCACGCAAGCCGGCCTGCGCCGCGACCGGGCCGGTGATGTCGTCGATCACCACGCCCTGCCCCGCCTTCAGTCCCAGCTGGCTGCGCGTGTCGCTGTCGATCGATTGCACGGTCAGGCCCAGCGCAGCCGAACCGGCCTGGCTGGACGACGGCGCCGAAGCCAGGTTGTTGACCGCGTTGCGATCACGCTTGGCCTCGCTGATGGTCACGTCGAGCGTCTGCTTCTTGCCGTTGCGCAGGATTTCCACCGGCACCTTGCTGCCCGGCTTGGTCATGCCGACCAGCGGTGGCAGGTCCGACGCCTGCTGCAGTGGCTGGCCGTTGTAGCTCAGGATGATGTCGCCAGGCTGGATACCGGCCTTGGCCGCGCCACTGTCCGGACTGACGTCGACCACCGCGGCACCCGCGCCATTGTCGAGCTTGAACGCCTTGATGATGTCGTCATCGACTGGCTGCATGGTCACGCCCAGCATGCCGCGCGAGACGTAACCCTTGGACTTGAGCTGCTGCACGGCGCTCATCGCCACATCGATGGGAATCGAGAACGACACGCCGAGATAGTCGCCGGTGTTGGAATAGATCTGCGAGTTGACGCCCACCACGCGGCCCTGCAGGTCGAACAGCGGACCACCGGAATTGCCCCGGTTGATCGGCACGTCGGTCTGGATGAAGGAGGTATACGGCTGGTCACGCTGGCCCAGATTGCGCCCCACGGCGCTGACGATGCCCTGGGTCACCGTGTAGTCGAAGCCGAACGGCGAACCGATCGCCAGCACCCACTGGCCCGGCTTCAGGCTGCGCGAATCGCCCAGCTCCACCGCCGGCAGATCGCCACCGGCATCGACCTTGAGCAGGGCGATGTCGTAGGTCGGGTCGGTGCCGATCACTTTCGCGGTCAGCGTGCGCCGGTCCTGCAGACGCACGGTGACCTTGTCCGCGTGATCGACCACGTGGTTGTTGGTGAGGATGTAGCCGTCACGGGAAATGATGAAGCCCGAACCCAGCGAGGTGTGCTTCTGCTGCTGCGGCGAGGGCATCATCGGCATGCCGAAGATGCGGCGCAGGATCTCGGCTTGCGGATCATCGGGCCCGCCCTGGCCGGGCATCATCCGCGTACCGCGCCCGCCATAACTGTCGGGTTGTTCGCCGGTGTACTTCGCTTCCACGTGGACGACGGCCGGCGCGTTCTTCTGCACGATGCCGGTGAAATCCGGCAAGGCCGCCGCGCCGCCCGGTGCCTGCGCCTGCACCACGCCGACACTGGCGACGCCCAGCAAGGCGCAGCACGCCAGGCTGCGCAGGATGGAATGATTCATGGCTCCTCCTCAGGTTGACTCAAGCCGGACCGGCCTGAAATGGACTGGATGGTTCCGAAATGATTCCCGGCAAGCTACCGAGGCCCGCGCATTCCGCAGGCCATTCCGCGCACGGCAGCGGCCGGCCCTTGCGGAACCCGGATGGTGGCGTGCATCGAAAACGGGCCGCGGGAACAACACGCGGACCCGAGCTATTGCGCGACGGCGGACGCCCTGCGCGACGCGTCGTCCGGCGCGGAGACCCGCTGCTGCTCCGGATCGAGCAGCAACAGGTAGCTGCCGTCGTTGTTTTCCAGCGTGCGGTAACGCGGCATCGACGGGTAGCCCGACAGCCGCCGTGCATAGTTCGACGGGCTCTGCCCGAACGGCGAGCCCAGCGTGGCCGAGGCCTGCTGGCTGAGCAAGCCAGCCGAATTGCCGCTGAGCCACGGCGGCACGGCCGCGGGCGCGGTCGGCTTGGCAGCCGCGGCCAAGCTGGTGACGGGGCTGGTCTGGCTGGTATTGGCCGAGGCAGTGACCTGTTCCAGCTCACTGCTCGAGCGCGGCTGGCCGACCATCAACGCGGCGGCGGCCACGCTGGCGGCGATCGCGCCACCCGCGGACCAGCGCAACCAGTGATGACGCCGGGCGGGAGCCACGGTGACCGCGGCCGCTTCCTGCTCGATCGCGCGCATCACGCGGTCGGCAAAGCCGGCGCTGGCGACGGCCGGGAATTCCCGGCGCAGGCTGTCGCGCGCCACGTGGTAAGGAGACCAGGCGGCCTGCAGGGAGGCATCGTGGTCGAGACGGCGCAGCAGGAACCGCAGCTGCTCCTTCGACAATTCGCCATCGATGCCCGCGGAAAGACTTTCCCGTGTGTCCTGATTCATGCCTGCCTGATTCATGTCTGATCCTCGCGGTCCGACAAAAGTGGCCGCAGTTTTTCGTCGATCGCCTCGCGTGCCCGAAAGATGCGCGAACGCACCGTACCGATCGGGCAGCCCATTGCTTCGGCGATTTCATCGTAGCTGAGACCATCCACTTCGCGCAGCGTGATGGCGGTCCGCAGTTCTTCGGGCAACGCTTGGACAGTGGAAAACACGGATTGTTCAATTTCCTGGCGCATCAGCTCGCGCTCGGGCGTGGCGCTGTCGTGCATGCGCTCGGCGCCGGCCATGAACTCGGCGTCGTCGGCGTCGATGTCACCCGAAGGCGGCCGACGTCCCATCGCCACCAGGTGATTCTTGGCGGTGTTCACCGCGATCTTGTACAGCCAGGTGTAGAAGGCGCTGTCGCCCCGGAACGAGCCGATGGCCCGCCAGGCGCGGATGAAGGACTCCTGGGCGATGTCCTCGCATTCGGCATGGCTGCGCACGTAGCGCGAGACCAGCCCGATCACCTTGTGCTGGTACTTGCGCACCAGCAGGTCGAAGGCCCGCCTGTCTCCCTGCTGGACACGCTCGACCAGCGCGCGATCCAGTTCGTTTTCGCCCATCCGGGCCGTATCCGTCGTCAATGCCGTCATCCGCTGCGGGAGCTTGTTTTGAACTGAACGCGGCGCTCAGACCACGGCCCGGCGCCCTAGTTCACCTGGAACATGAAGTAGCAGGCCCCACCTTAACGCACAGCCCGTTGGCTGGTTGTCATGCCGGATGCGCCACCCCGACCCGTGACGGGTATCGGTCAGTAATGGGGGCGCTGGCAGTCCACTCAAGCCAGCTCGGCCGCGCGCCCTTCCAGCAGGCGCTGCCGTTCGGCCAGCAGCTTGTCGAAGCTGATCGGCGGCAGCGGGCGGCAGAACAGGTAACCCTGCAGCTCGTCGCAGCCGTTCGTGCGCAGGAACTGCAGGTGCTGCTCGATCTCCACGCCCTCGGCCACCACCGCCCGGTTCAGCCGATGCGCCATCTCGATGGTGGCCCGCACGATCGCCTCGTCATCCGGGTCCACCCCGATGTTGCGCACGAAGCTCTGGTCGATCTTGATGCGGTCGGCGGGGAGCCGGCGCAGGTAATCCAGCGACGCGGCGCCGGTGCCGAAATCGTCGATCGCGATATGGCAGCCCAGCCGGTGCAGCGCGTTGAGGTTCTCGACCAGGTTGGGCGCTTCCTTGATGCTGATGCTTTCGGTGACTTCCATTTCCAGCAGGGTCGGGTCCAGCCCGGTATCGCGCAGCACGGCCGCGACCGTGTCCAGCAGGTGCGGCTCCATCAACTGCACCGCCGACAGGTTCACACCCAGGCGCAGGCGCAGGCCGTAACGCTGCTCCCACTCTTTCGCCTGGCGGCAGGCCGTGCGCATCACCCATTCGCCGATCGAGACGATCAGACCGGTCTCCTCGGCCAGCGGGATGAACACCGCCGGGCTGATCATGCCCAGTTCGGGATGTTCCCAGCGCACCAGCGCTTCCATCCCCACGATGTCCTCGGTCTCGGTGTTCACCTGCGGCTGATAGACCACCCGCAGCTCGCCATTGCCCTCGGCGTGGCGCAGGCGGGTCTTCAGCGCCATGCCATGCTGCTGGGCATATTCCGGGCTGATCTCGTAGATCTGGAAGGTGTTGCGGCCCTGGTGCTTGGCCGCGTACATCGCCTCGTCCGCGTGCTTGAGCAGGGTCGCCGCGTCGCCGGCGTCGTCCGGGAAGAAGCTCAACCCCATCGACGCGGTCACCTGCAACTCGGTGCCGTCCTCCAGGTACAGCGGCGTCTCCATCACCTGCACGATCTTCTCGGCCACCCGCATCACGTCGTCGTTCTTGACGATGTGCCGCAGCACGATGGTGAACTCGTCGCCGGCGTAGCGCGCCACCGTATCGGAGGCGCGGATGCTGCCGCACAGGCGCTGGGTGACCGTGCGCAATACCTGGTCGCCGGCCGCGTGGCCGTAGGTGTCGTTGATCGCCTTGAAGCGATCGAGGTCGACGAACAGCACGGCGAAGCACTCGCCGTTGCGGGTGGCCTCGCGGATGATCGTTTCCAGTCGATCGTTGAACAACAGGCGGTTGGGCAGGCCGGTCAGGGCGTCGACGAGGCCTTCGGCGCGGCCCTGCTCGCGGGTGCGGCCCAGCTCCAGCATCTGGGCGAAGCGCGCGACCGCGCAGCGCAACACCGGTTCGATGATGCTCATCTCGCCGAAGCCGCGGCGCGTGCCCGCGAGCATCGCGCCCAGCACGGTATGCCTTTCGTCGTACAGCGGAAGTCCGGCGAAGCCGGCCAGTTCGAGCTGTTGCAGCAGCGGGTCGATCGGCGCCAGGCGCTTGGCATCGGTGCGGTACAGGATCGACTTGCCGGCCAGCACCAGTTGCAGCGAACTCTGCAATTGCGCCGGCGGCCAGGCCACATCCTCGCCACTCCACAACTGCAGCATCTGGTTGGGCGCTTCCGCCCCTTCGTGCCGGGCCGACCAGACAGCCAGGTAGTCCAGCCCCAGCTCGTCGAACAGCAGGCGTCCGGCAGCGCTCTGGGCGTCGACGCCGCTGGTCGAGGCAAAAATGCGCGACAGCAATGACAACGCCGCCTCGGCCCGGAGGTCGGCGCGATCGCTGCGGAACATCAGCGCCAGCGCGTCACGCCCGGCATGCCGGATGCGCCGCACGCTGGCCTGGCCGGTGTCCGCGCCTTGCGCCGACTTGCGCTGGCACGGGTACCAGTTGCGGTTGGCCTCGGTCAGCACCTGGCTGATCGCGATGCCTTCGAAGCGCAACACCTGGGCCAGCGGCAGGCCCTGCCACTGGTCGACGTGGATGCGGCTGTGCCTGCCCACGGTGGGACTGACTTCAAGCAAGCGGCCGCTCTGCGCGTCGACGATCAGCCATTCGCCTTCGCCTTCCTCGAAGGTGAAACGGTAGCCATCGGGCTCGACCATCGCTTCGGGCACAGGCGGCAGCACACGCGCACGCATGCCTTCCGGCGCCAGCGAACGCCGCCAGCGGGGAATGAGTTCGTCGGAGATGTTCCAGGCGGAAAGCCAGTCGGCGATGCCGGGCGGAAGGTCCGCTGGCCCGAAGGTCGCCTCGTCCGCCAGCACCACGATCAACGGCGTTTCGGCCGCACCGGGCAGGTGTCGCAGTTGTTCGCAGGCGTGGCGTGCCTGCTGCGCGTCGCCGGCCAGCACGATCACCAGCAACTGCAGGGGCGGCAACGGCGGCCGCCCCTCGAGCAGGATGGCCGCGTGCGGGACATCGCGCGCACTGTAGATCTGCGGGTAACCCGCCTGGTCGAGTGCGTCGAACAGGTTGCGCCGCAGTTCGCGCTGCGCTGCGACCACCAGGATGCCGGAGTTCATCGTGTCCTCGCCTCAGACCAGCCAGCGGCCGTCACGCAGGCGCAGGCGCCGGGGCTGGCTGTCCTGGCTGCCGATATGCGTCGCCAGGTCGCCCAGGTGCTCGGTCAGCGCGGCGGGTGCGTCGATCAGGACCACCCGGCGCAGATGCCCCTTGGGGGCGCGCGCCAGCTGGCGCAGCAGGGTGCCGTCCATCGCCGACAGCGGCAGCTCGAGTCCGAGCAGGAAGTACACACCGAAATGCATGCTCTGCTGCATGTAGCGCAGCGCATTGCCCAGCCGCTGGCAATCCGGCACGCGCACGTGGGCGTCGCGCAGGCTGCCCAGTCCGGTATCGGGCTGCCACAGGTAGACGGCTTGGCCGGTGTGCCGCGCGATCGCGCGAAACTGATCGATCAGGGCGTGCACGTCCTGGCTGTCCAGCACCACCAGGCCGCTGGGTGCGGCCAGGATGCGTTCGAAGATCTCGTTGCCGGCTTGCACGGGAACGGAGGCGATTGTCGAATTCATTGCGTCCCCGTGCGGCGGCGGTGAAGCCATGGAGTCAGCCAACCCGCGACTGCCTGGATGAATGATGGGAACGAGCCCGCTGGTTGCCACGTTGACCGGAGTGCGTCGGATCATCCCTGTCCCTGCCCATTCGCCGGTCGTCCCGTGACCTGCACAGCCGTAGCCCGTAGCAACCTCGGTGCCAACGGATGATGGCCGATTTCACACCGGCACCGGCGCACGGTCAAGCAGATGTGTCACATCTCGCAATCATGGCGTCGGGACGGTATGGTTCAGGCCTCCTCCACCACACCGTATCGACCCATGTTCGAAGGACTGCGCTTCAACCACTGGAAGACCAGCGAAAGCGAGGATGGCATCGTCACGCTGACCCTGGATCGCGCCAACAGCAGCGTCAACGCGATTTCCCGCGCGGTGCTGGACGAACTGGAGCAGATCGTCGAGCGCCTGGCCATCGAGAAGCCGGCCGGTGTGGTGATCCACTCGACCAAGGCCTCGGGGTTTGCCGTGGGCGCCGACATCAAGGAATTCGTCGAGTACGCGAAACACGACACGGTGCTGGAGAACATCGAGCACGGCCAGCGCGTCTACGAGGCACTGGCCCGCCTGCCCTGTCCCACCGTGGCTGCCGTGCACGGCGCCTGCATGGGCGGCGGCACCGAGCTGATCCTGGCCTGCCGCCAGCGCATCGCCGTCGACGACGAGAAAACGCGGATCGCCCTGCCCGAAGTGATGCTGGGCATCCACCCGGGCTGGGGCGGCACCGCGCGCCTGCCGCGCCTGATCGGCGCCACCGAGGCGCTGCCGGTGATGCTGACCGGCAAGGCCCTGTCGGCAAAGCGTGCCCTGGGCCTGGGCGTGGTCGACCGGCTGGCACATCCGGACGAGCTGCTGAGCGAGGCACGCCTGCTGCTGCGCCGCCCCGCGACTCGGCCGTTCGCTCGCCGCGCCAGGGCCTGGGCCACCAATACCTGGCTGGCCCGGCAGATCCTGGCGCCGATCGTGCTGAAGCAGACCGCGGCCAAGGTGCGCAAGGAGCACTACCCCGCGCCGTTCGCGATGATCGAGGTGTGGAAGCGTGGCGGTTCCGGCATCAGCCAGCGGCTGAAACTCGAGGCACGCTCGGTGGCGAAGCTGGCGACCACGCCGACGGCGCAGAACCTGATCCGGATTTTCTTCCTGCAGGAACGCCTGAAGGGCCAGGGCGCCGGCGCCGACGCGCAGATCAGGCACGTGCATGTGGTCGGTGCCGGCGTGATGGGCGGCGACATTGCCGCCTGGGCTGCGTTCAAGGGCTTCGAGGTGACCCTGCAGGATCGCGAGATGAAGTTCATCCAGCCGGCGCTGGATCGTGCCCGCACCCTGTACGAGAAGAAGCTGAAGTCCGCCGACAAGGTCGAGGCGGCGATGCAGCGCCTGCGCGCCGATGTCGACGGCAGCGGCGTGGAGGCGGCCGACCTGGCCATCGAGGCGATCTACGAGAACGCCGAGGCCAAGGAGGCGTTGTACGCCACCATCGAGCCCCAGTTCCAGGCGGACGAGATTCTCGCCAGCAACACCTCCAGCATCCCGCTGGACGAGCTGCGCAAGAACCTGGCCGCGCCGCAGCGCTTCCTGGGCCTGCACTTCTTCAATCCGGTGGCGCAGATGCCGCTGGTGGAAGTGGTGCGGCATGACCGGCTCGATCCGCTGATCGAGAAACGCGCGCTGGCATTCTGCAAGGCCATCGGCAAGTTGCCGGTGGCGGTCAAGGGCACGCCGGGGTTCCTGGTCAACCGCATCCTGATGCCCTACCTGCTGGAAGCGCTGCGCCTGTACAGCGAAGGCGTGCCCGGCCCGGTGCTGGACCGCGTGGCGAAGAAGTTCGGCATGCCGATGGGGCCGATCGAACTGGCCGACACCGTCGGCCTGGACGTATGCGCATCGGTCGGCCGCGAACTGGCGCCGTTCCTCGGGCTGGAGTTGCCGCCGGGGCTGGACGACAAGCTGGAGGCCGGCAAGCGCGGCAAGAAGGATGGCCAGGGCCTGTATGTCTGGCAGGACGGCAAGCCGCAGAAACCCGAAGTACCCCAGGACTACGTGACGCCACCCGACCTGGCCGACCGGATGATCCTGCCGATGGTCAACGAGGCGATCGCCTGCCTTGCCGATGGCGTGGTGGATGATGCCGACCTGCTGGATGCCGGCGTGATCTTCGGCACCGGTTTCGCGCCGTTCCGGGGCGGCCCGATCCAGTACACGCGCAGCGAAGGCGCCGACAAGCTCAAGGCAAGGCTAGAGGAGTTGGCGCAGCGCCATGGCGACCGCTTCAAGCCGAAGAAAGGCTGGGACGATCCGACGCTGGCGCAAGGCGGCTTCGAACTGCCAGCTTCCCCCAGCCACTGAACCTGAGATACCGCGTCACGTTCACAAGAGAGCCCGGCGTGCCGGGCTCTCTGTCATGAGCTCATGCCGCCATCACCACATCAGGTCGTCCGGTACGCCATCGTCACCGATGCCGGACGCCGCCGGGTCGACCAGCAAGGCCAGCTGGTGCGCGTCGATGGCGCGGACCTGCTCGGCAATCTCGCGCGCCACCAGCAGATAACGACCACCGTGCTGGACCACGCCCAGCTCGCCGGCATTCAGCGCGGCAAGCTGCGGGGCATCCACATGCACCCGGCGGATCTTGCCGCCGTACTCGAAATTGCGCGGCTGGTCGGCATCGGCCTTGTTCAGCGCCTTGCCATCCAGCAACTGCTGGATCTTCTGCTTGCGCTCGCGGCGCAGCCGGGCCTGTTCGGCCGCCTCCTGCTCGATCTGCTTGCGCTCCCGCGTCTCGGTTTGCGCGCGCAACGCATAAGCCCTGGCCAGGTCGATGTCCTGCTGGCTGCGGCCGGCCGCAGGCGGCTGCGGCTTGGCGCCAGGCTTGCCACCGGGCTTGCCGCCGTGGCGCGCCGGCTTGCCGGGCGACGACGCCCGCTTCGGCTCGCGGGGACGTTCGGGTTGAACCTGTTTGACGATGCCGCTCTTGAGCAGCTGATCGCGCAGGGAATCGGCCATGCGGTTATTCCGTGATCGTTGGATACAAGTTTTCGGTCAGTAATGCGGCGGCGGTGGTTCGTCGTGCGCGTCGCTGCCCTGGGCGACCCGCATCGATGCCATTTCGCCGCGCAGATCGCGCAACGCGCGCTCCAGCGCAGCGATCCGCTGCGACTGGTCGGCGTCCGCCGTGGTCAATGCCTGGACGGCTTCGTCGATGAAGGTCAGCTTGACCTCCATCTCGTCCAGCCGCTGCTCGAACATCGTGCGCTGGTCGTTCATGGCGATGACTGCAGGCTGCGCCCGCGCCCGATGCCGTAGTAGGCCAGACCGGCCTCTTCCACCACCGCCGGATCGTACAGATTGCGGCCGTCGAAGATCGCCGGTTCGGCCAGCGCCCCGCGGACGGCGGCGAAGTCCGGGCTGCGGAATGCCTTCCACTCGGTGACCACGGCCAGCACGTCGGCACCCTGCACGGCTTCCATGGCGTCGCCGCACAACATCAGGTCCGCGCGATCGCCATACAGGCGCTGCGTTTCCGCGCGCGCTTCCGGGTCGAACGCACGTACGCTGGCACCCGCTTCCCACAGCAGCTCCATCAGCCGCCGGCTGGAAGCCTCGCGCATGTCGTCGGTGTTGGGCTTGAACGCCAGCCCCCACAGCGCGATCGTGCGGCCCGCCAGCTGGCCATCGAAGTGGCGCGAGATCAGCTCGAACAGCTTGCCCTTCTGCTGCCGGTTGACCGCCTCGACCGCGCCCAGCAGCCGGGCGTCATAGCCGTACGCATGGGCGGTGCGCTCCAGCGCCTGCACGTCCTTGGGAAAACACGAACCGCCGTAGCCGGCGCCCGGGTAGATGAAGCTGTAACCGATGCGCGGGTCCGAGCCGATGCCCTGGCGCACCAGTTCCACGTCGGCGCCCACCCGCTCGGCGATGTTCGCGATCTCGTTCATGAAACTGATCTTGGTGGCCAGCATCGCGTTGGCGGCGTACTTGGTCAGCTCGGCCGAACGCTCGTCCATCACCACCATGCGATCGTGGTTGCGATTGAACGGCGCGTACAGCTTGCGCAACACCGCCACCGCCCGTGCACTGGACGTGCCCACCACGATGCGGTCCGGGCGCAGGCAGTCTTCCACCGCGGCGCCTTCCTTGAGGAACTCCGGGTTGGAGACCACGTCGAATTCCACCGTCGCGTTGCGCGCCTTCAATTCACCAGCCACCGCCTCGCGCACCCGATCGGCGGTGCCGACCGGCACGGTCGACTTGTTCACCACCACGGCGTAGTGATCCAGGTGGCGGCCAATGGTGCGGGCCACGGCCTGCACGTATTGCAGGTCGGCGCTGCCATCCTCGTCCGGCGGCGTGCCCACGGCGATGAAGATCAATTCGGCATGCGCGATCGCCGGCGCCGCGTCGGTGGTGAAATCGAGCCGGCCGCCGGCATGGTTGCGGCGCACGATCGCCTCGAGTCCGGGTTCGAAGATCGGGATCTCGCCGTGCTTCAGGCGCTCGACCTTGCCCGCATCGATATCCACGCAAACCACCTTGTTGCCCATTTCCGCCAGGCAGGCACCGGTGACCAGGCCGACATAGCCGGTACCGAAGATAGTGACATTCATCATCGTGGTGACGATTCCCGCAAAAGTTGGACGTCCATTCTAACCGCCGCCGCGACCGCTTCGATCCGGTCACCGCGATTCCCGCAAACGCGAAGGGGCGCGAATCGCTTCGCGCCCCTTCGTGAAACTTGCGCCGGAGTCGCCTCCGGCAACTGCTTCGTGATGCTTACTTGCCGCCCGGAGCGGCGCCTGCCGGCGTCGGACCCGTCTTGACCAGGGTCACGTCGAAGATCAGCGTGGCGTTCGGCGGCATCGGCGGCTGCGGCTCGGCGCCGTAAGCCAGCGAGGACGGGATGAACAGCTTGTAATGACCACCGGTCTGCATCAGCTGCAGGCCCTCGCGGAAGCCCGGGATCACGCCAGCCAGCGGAATCTTGGCGGCGCCCGGCGGGTTGTGCTTGGCCGAGGCATCGAACACCTGGCCATTGATGAAGGTACCGGTGTAGTTGATCTCGACCGTGTCGTTCGGACCCGGGCGGGCGCCCGTGCCCTGGCTGATCACCTGGTACTGCAGGCCCGACGCGGTCGTCTTCACGCCCGGCGCGCTCTTGTTCTTGGCCAGGAAGGCGTCGCCTTCGGCCTTGTTCTTGGCCGCCAGCTTGGTCATCTCGGCCTGGTACTTGGCCTGGATCTTGGCCATGAAGGCGTCGTGCACCTGCTTGGCCTCGGTATCGCTCATGGTCGGCTTCTGGCCGGACAGCGCCGCCTTCACCGCGTTGGCCACGGCGGTCGGATCCAGTTCGTCGCGCATGATCGGCGGAACCTGGGAAGCAATTTCCCAACCCACAACGTAGCTGGCCTTGGCCTTGTCGACGGTGCCGGCAGCGCCAGTCGTCTGGGCGGCAACGGAGGCCGTCATGCCCAGCGCAACGGCCATCGCGGCCGCCGTCAGCGTGGGACGCAGAAAGTGCTTCATTCGTAACTCCCTCATGTATGGATGTGCCGACACTGCCGGCCGGGCCCCCCCGATGGAGGCAGGCCTCGCATTGTGCGGTGCTTGTCAGATCTTGGCAACGATCGGGCGATCAGACCGTCATTCGCGATAAAGGTTCATTCCGGCGCCCCGCTCGGGGACCCTCGCCAGGCCCGGCGGGAAGCTGCCACGCCCTCACGGGCCGGGCTTTTCGAGGGTTTCCTTCAGGGCGGCCTGCAGCCGCGCATGCATTCTCACCAGACCTCGCCACAGCACCACCGCCACCACCACCACCAGCACCACCAGCGACAAGGCGATCCCGCGCGGCGGCAGGATCGCCGAACTGAGCCCGCTGACCAGCAGCGCCAGCGCCAGCAGCGTGACCAGCGGAATGACCCGCGCCAGCACGTTGCGGATCGCCTGCGTGTACGAACCCGCAAACCGCTCGCGGATGCCGATTTCCGCCAGCACCATGCCCAGCGCCTCCGCCTTGCGATACACGGCGATCAGCATGGGCAGCGACAGGAACAATGCACAGGCCCATATCAGGGTGTGGCGCAGTTCCCGATCGATGCCGAGCATCGAGAACCAGCTCCAGTTGTGCGCATTGACGTAGGCGCCGACGATGAACAGCGCCACCACCAGCAATACGTTGATGCCGATGTGCCAGAGCAGGCGCCGGAAGATGGCCGCGATGGCCGCATTCTCGTTGACCGGCTTGAGGTTCTCCAGCCAGCCGTTGTAGCTGCTGGCCAGCAGGATCAGCGAGCGCGGCGTCACCCGCCGCAAGCCATTGGCCAGGCTCTCGGCGGACCGGTTCAGGTACGGCGACGCTGCCATGCACAGCACCGACACGGCCACCGCGATCGGATAGATGAAATCGCTGACCACGCCCAGCGACAGGCCGAGCGTGGCGATGACGAACGAGAATTCGCCGATCTGCGCCATGCCCAGGCCCGAGCGCAGCGCCGTGCGCGGATCATGGCCCACGATGAAGATGCCCAGGCTGCAGGCCAGGGTCTTGCCGACGATCACCACGGCCGCGATGAGCAGGGCCGGCAAGGCGTACTGCAGCAGCATCGAGGGATCGATCTTCAGGCCGATCGCCACGAAGAACAGCGCCGCGAACATGTCGCGCAACGGCTCCACCAGATGCAGCACCCGCCCCACGCTGCGCGACTCGGCCACCACCGCGCCGGCCAGGAAGGCACCCAGCGCGACACTGAAACCCATCCACACCGCGAACAGGCTGGCGCCGAAGCAGATGCCCAGCACGCTGACCAGCAAGGTCTCGTCGCGATCGAAGCTCGCCACGTAATCCACCAGGCGAGGCAGCAGCAGCAGGCCCAGGATCATCCCCACGATCACGAACAGGCCCAGGTGGCCCACCAGGGCCAGCGCCGTGTCGGCCTGCACCGAGCCACCGATCGCCACCGCCGTGAGCAGGGTCAGCATCACGATGGTCAGCATGTCCTCGGCCACCAGCAGGCCCGTCACCAGTTGCGCGAACTTCTGCTGGCGCTGCCCCGACTCGGCCAGCGTGCGCGTGGCCACCATCGTCGAGGACAACGAAATGATCGCGCCGAGAAACAGCGCGTCCGTGCCGGACCAGCCGAACAGACCGCCGATGCCATAGCCGATCCACAACATCAGCCCCACTTCCGCGACCGCCACGGCCAGCACGCCGATGCCGACCTCGCGCAACTTGCGCACGCTGAATTCCAGGCCCAGGGTGAACATCAGCAGGACCAC
Source organism: Rhodanobacter sp. Soil_C_14 (assembly GCF_057657335.1). NCBI lineage: Bacteria > Pseudomonadati > Pseudomonadota > Gammaproteobacteria > Lysobacterales > Rhodanobacteraceae > Rhodanobacter > Rhodanobacter sp. Soil_C_14. The sequence goes on from NZ_JBDGIQ010000001.1 coordinate 105,852, forward strand.
GCCGAGATTGGAAATGTCGTCGATGGCGCGCGCATCGCCCACCAGCACGCCCGGCGTATGCGGCCCGATCAGCACGCCAGCCAGGATGTAGCCCAGCAGCACCGGTTGCCGCATCCGCTGGAACACGATCGTAGTGGCGCCCGCCACGATCATCACGATGGCAAGATCACGAATGAAGCCGATTTCGTGCATTCATCAACTCTCTGGAACCCGAGGGATCGCTCCAGCTTAAACGAAGGAAAGGCGGCACTCGCCTGCGCGCACGAGTGCGTCGTCGACACGCCGGCACTTCGTGATCGAAAGTGTGAAAAAAAGCTTGACGGAATTCCGGAGCGCACCTATTCTTCTCGGCTTCCAGCGGCGGGGCCATAGCTCAGCTGGGAGAGCGCCTGCATGGCATGCAGGAGGTCGGCGGTTCGATCCCGCCTGGCTCCACCAACTTGAATTGTCCCCATCGTCTAGAGGCCTAGGACACCACCCTTTCACGGTGGACACCGGGGTTCGAATCCCCGTGGGGACGCCAAGTTGGCTCGCACAGCTGGAAGAAGCAACACAATGCGGAGTGGTAGTTCAGTTGGTTAGAATGCTGGCCTGTCACGCCGGAGGTCGCGGGTTCGAGTCCCGTCCACTCCGCCACTATTCAAACAAGAAGCCCGCCTTGCGCGGGCTTTTTGCTGCGTGGTGATTTTGCGCACTGCTCCGTGTGTGCAGGAACCAGGAAGCGGCACACGTTATAGAGCCTCTATTTCCGACTGCCCTCGCTCGACTCCCGCTGCGGCTCCAGGGTGCCGACGGAATGGCCTTGCTCGACGAGGTATTCCAGCCAGCGCGACAGGAATCCGTTCATCCGCAAGCGGTGCTGAAACACCGAATGCGCCGGCGGAAACGGACCCAGCACCTGCCACAGGTGCCGCCCGGGATGGCAATGCAGCGCCTCGGCCACATGCGCGTCGGTATACATGCGCAACTGTGCCGACGGCGCACGCCTGCCGGTATCGATGTCGACGAAATCGTAGGTGAGTTCCAGTTCCAGCGTGTACGGATGACGCTCCTGCACGGACAGATGCACGTCGAGACCGTCGTCCACGTTCGACACGTAACGCCCCGGCGCCAGCTGCTGTGGCTGGAACAGTCGCGTCAGGCGATGGTAATTCTCGGCGTACAGCCCCATCAGGAACTCGAATCGTCCCGGTAGCAGGCTGCGGCGGTTGTCCAGTACGGCACTCATCGGGGATGTACGAACTCCAGTGGGCGGGCCAGGGTTTTCAGAACATGGTTCGCTCGATGCCGAATCGATCGAAGATCTTGCTGGCGATTTCCTCGATCGACACATGGGTGGTGTTGAGGCTGGGAATGCCGGCCTGGCGCATCAGGCGATCGGCCTGCTCCAGCTCCCAGCGGCATTGCTGCAAGGTGGCGTAGCGGCTGCCGGCTCGGCGCTGTTCGCGGATCTGCGCCAGGCGCACCGGATCGATGGTGAGGCCATACAGCCGATCCTTGTACGGACGCAGACGCGCCGGCAATTCGAGCTTCTCGAGGTCGTCGTCGGTCAGCGGATAGTTGGCGGCGCTGACCCCGTAATGCAAGGCCATGTAGAGACAGGTCGGCGTCTTGCCCGAGCGCGACACGCCGACCAGGATCAGGTCCGCCTCGGCATAGTTCACGTCGATGCCGTCGTCGTGCGACAGCGCGTAGTTGGTCGCGTTGATGCGCGCCTCGTACTTGTCGAAATCGACCATGCCATGCGACCGGTTGACCGCGCCCGAACGCTTGGTGGACAGCTCTTCCTCGAGCGGACCGATGAACGGTGCAAACACGTCCAGCATCAGCGCACCGCTGGCGGCGACGATCTCGCACAGGGCGCGTTCGGCCATGGTGTTGACCACGATCGGGCGCTGGCCGGTCTGCGCATAATTGGTCTTGATGCGCAGCGCGGCAGCCTCCGCCTTGTGCGCGTTGTCGGTGAAGGGCAAGCGGTGCTTGTCGAACTGCACGCCTTCGAACTGCGCCAGGATGCTGTTGCCGATGGTCTCCGCGGTAATCCCGGTGGAGTCCGAAATGAAGAATACGGTTCGATGCATGCGTGGCCCTGATGGCAGATGGCGGATGGCGTCTGGCCGCACCTTAGCAGGTTGTGGCGTGCATTCTGAGGCGTCGGCAACCCGGCGAATCGGCACGGCATCGGCCCGATCGCAGTCGCCGACCCGGCCGCCAAAATCTACCGCCAGCTGACTGGTATCGGGTTGGAATGGCATCTGCGCGCAATGGTCTTCTTGTGCTGCGCACCATCCGCAGCGGACAATACCAGTTCTTTGCAACCCGCTTCGGGCCTGCATGTCGCGTCCATTCCACTCTTTGCAACGCTTCCTCAGAAGGAGACACCCTTGAACGATCTGGTGCTTTGGCTCGACCAACTGCGCATGACTGACCTGGGCAAGGTTGGCGGCAAGAACGCCTCGCTGGGCGAGATGATCGGCAACCTGGCCAAACTGGGTGTCTCCGTGCCGGGTGGTTTCGCCACCACGGCCGACGCGTTCCAGCAGTACCTGGAAAAGAGCGGCCTGGCCAAACGCATCCAGGAGCGGCTCGCGTCGCTCGACGTCGACGACGTCGACACCCTGGTCGCGGCGGGCAAGGAAATTCGCGGCTGGATCGTCGACACCGCCCTGCCCGCCGAACTCGAGCAGGCGATCCGCGCGGCCTACATCAAGCTGTGCAAGGATGCCGGCGCCGACGACATCGCCGTTGCCGTGCGTTCGTCCGCCACCGCCGAGGACCTGCCCGACGCCTCGTTCGCCGGCCAGCAGGAAACCTTCCTCAACGTGGTCGGCATCGACGACGTGCTGCACAAGGTGAAGGAAGTCTTCGCCTCGCTGTACAACGACCGCGCGATCGCCTACCGCGTGCACCAGGGCTTCAAGCACGAGGACGTGTTCCTCTCTGCCGGTGTGCAGCTGATGGTGCGCTCGGACGTGGGTGCCTCCGGCGTGCTGTTCACGCTGGATACCGAGTCCGGTTTCCGCGACGTGGTGTTCGTCACCGGCTCGTACGGCCTCGGCGAGATGGTCGTGCAGGGCGCGGTCAATCCCGACGAGTTCTACGTGTTCAAGCCCACGCTGCGCGACGGCAAGCCGGCGGTGCTGCGTCGCAATCTCGGCGCCAAGCAATTGCGCATGGTCTATTCCAGCGCCCCGGGCGAACGGGTCAAGACCGAAGACACGCCGACCGACCTGCGCAACAAGTTCTGCATCAGCGACGAGGACGTGCAGGAGCTGGCCCGCCAGTCGCTGATCATCGAGAAGCATTACGACCGGCCGATGGACATCGAGTGGGCGAAGGACGGCCATACCGGCAAGATCTACATCGTGCAGGCCCGCCCGGAGACGGTGAAGTCCCGTTCGCACGCCACCCAGCTTGAGCGCTTCCATCTCAGCGAGAAGGGCAAGGTGCTGGCCGAAGGCCGCTCGATCGGCCAGAAGATCGGCGCGGGCAAGGCGCGGGTGATCCGTTCGCTGTCCGACATGAACAAGGTGCAGGCCGGTGACGTGCTGATCGCCGACATGACCGATCCCGACTGGGAGCCGGTGATGAAGCGCGCCTCGGCCATCGTGACCAACCGCGGCGGCCGCACCTGCCACGCGGCGATCATCGCCCGCGAGCTGGGCGTGCCCGCCGTGGTCGGCACCGGCAATGCGCTGGAGTTGATCCCCGATGGCGCCGACGTCACCGTGTCCTGCGCCGAGGGCGACACCGGCACGATCTACGAGGGCATCCTGAAGTTCGAGCGGATCACCGCCGACCTGGGCGACATGCCCGAGGCGCCGCTGAAGATCATGATGAACGTGGCCAACCCCGAGCGCGCGTTCGACTTCGGCCAGTTGCCGAACGCCGGCATCGGCCTGGCTCGCCTGGAAATGATCATCGCCAGCCACATCGGCGTGCATCCGAAGGCGCTGCTGGAATACGCCAAGCAGGACGCCGAGACGAAGGCGAAGATCGACGAGCGCATCGCCGGCTATGCCGGTCCGGTCGAGTTCTACGTCGACCGCCTGGCCGAAGGCATCGCCACCATCGCCGCCTCGGTGTATCCGAAGCCGGTGATCGTGCGCCTGTCGGACTTCAAGTCGAACGAATACGCCGGCCTGCTCGGCGGCTCGCGCTACGAGCCGCACGAAGAGAACCCGATGATCGGCTTCCGTGGCGCCAGCCGCTACGTCGACCCGAGCTTCTCCGAGGCTTTCGCGCTGGAGTGCAAGGCGGTCAAACGCGTGCGCGAAGTGATGGGCCTTTCCAACGTGTGGGTGATGATCCCGTTCGTGCGCACGCTCGGCGAAGGCCGCAAGGTCATTGACGTGCTGGCGAAGAACGGCCTCAAGCAGGGCGAGCACGATCTGAAAGTGATCATGATGTGCGAAGTGCCGTCCAACGCCCTGCTCGCCGACGAGTTCCTCGACATCTTCGACGGCTTCTCGATCGGCTCCAACGACCTCACCCAGCTCACCCTGGGTCTGGACCGCGATTCGTCCATCGTCGCCAGCCTGTTCGACGAGCGCGACCCCGCGGTGAAGAAGCTGCTGGCGATGGCGATCAGGACCGCGCGGGCCAAGGGCAAGTACATCGGCATCTGCGGTCAGGGCCCGTCCGACCACCCGGACCTGGCCGAATGGCTGATGGAACAGGGCATCGAATCGTTGTCGCTGAATCCGGACACGGTTGTCGACACCTGGCTGCGCCTGGCCAAGAAGAAGGCAGACTGAGGACGATGTCGGCCATCCGCTGACGTGATTTGCCATGCAGTGCAGCAAAAGGGCCGGATTCATCCGGCCCTTTTGCTGTCTGGCGCTCCCGATTTGCTACGCCAGATCAAGCCAGTGCATGGCCCGCAAGCATCGCCGTCTCCAACGCCCTCTTCCCGCAGCCGTCTCTTTGGCATCGTGCACTGCAGCTTGCCCGCCCTGCGGCCCACCGGTAGCTTCCATACACGTGTTTCAATCCTTGATTTGAAGCAGGTGTCAGCTACCTGGCTGGGCCATCACGGGGCAAGCTTCTTGAGTCCGACGCAGCGAACCAATCCCAGTGACACCCGCAAGCGGCTGCTTGAGGCCACCGAGTGGCTGTTCATCGAGGGCGGCTACGAAGCGATGTCGCTGCGCCACATCACCGCCAGGGCTGGCGCGAACCTGGCCGCGGTGAACTACCACTTCGGCAGCAAGGAGGCGCTGGTCCAGGAGCTGTTGTCGCAACGACTGGATCGACTCAACCGCGAGCGGCTGCAGTTGCTGAGTGCGTGCGAACGCCAGCGACCGGAGGGGCTGGACGCCCGCGCCGTGCTGGCCATGCTGTTCGTGCCGGCTTTCCGGCTCAGCCACGGCAGCGCCTCGGGGCCGGCCTTCATGCGCCTGCTGGGTCGGGTCTACAGCGACCCCTCGCCGTTCATCCAGGATTTTCTGCAACAGCATTACCGATCGATTTCCGGACGTTTCTTCGAGGCGTTCGCGCGCGCCCTGCCCTCGCTGCCCCGGGGCGAGCTCGGACTGCGCCTGCATTTCGCCCTCAAGGCGCTGTCCGGCATGCTGGCCGGGGAAGACATGCAGCAACTGATCGCCAGCATCAGCAAGGGCGAGGCCATCAACGACACCGAATTGCTGGCGCGCCTGATCTCGCTGGTGTCCCCCATCCTCACCGCCCCGTCTGGAAACACGGAGCAAGTCAAATTGATCGAGCAGGTGTTGCAACAGGACCAAGTGACAGCCGAAGCCACCCGCACGACACCACCGGCCGCCGATACGGATTCACGGCGCCAGGGCATTCCGCCATCCACTCTCTGGATTCAGGACGGGAGGCCTGCGTCCTGACCAAGCGATACCGCACCACCTTCCGATACGTGCTGCCCCATCGTCACAACACAAAATCAGAAATCATCGCCGCGGATGCACCCCATCCCGGATCTTTTTGTCACAGGAGAACCCACGTGGACCGTCAAACCTTGCAAAACCTCTCCCGTCTCGGCACCAAGGCCAGCCTCGCCCTGGCCGTTGCCGGTGCACTCGCCATGCCGCTGGGCGCGCAGGCCGGTTCCTTCCAGCTGCCCACCGACAACGCCGCTGGCTGGGCGCGCGCCAATGCGGGCGGCTCGCTGTTCGCGAACGATCCGACGGCGGTCTACAACAATCCGGCCGCCATGGCGTTCTTTAATGGTCCGGTGATTCAGGTGACCGGCACCGGCATTCGTCCCAGCGCCAAATTTGAAGGCGAGTTCAAGGACATGCAAGGCAATCCGACCACCGGAAACAATCCGAATGGGTTCGGCAAGTTCATTCCATTTCCGAACATGGCTTTTGCCGCGCCGGTCAGCGATAACGTTACCCTGGGTGGCAGCATCACCGTCCCGTACGGTCTCGTCAGCGAATATAACCCGACATGGCAGGGCCGTTATTTCGGTACCAAGACCAGTCTCCAGTCGATTGCCGTGAGCTTCTCGGCTGGCTTCAAGATCAACGACGAGTTCTCGATCGGCGTGGGCGTGCTCGGCCAACGTACCAAGGCGCAGCTCAATTCCATGATTGACGCAGCAGGTGCGGCGTCCAAACTCTCCGGCTTTCCATTTGTGCCGCAAAGCGCGGACGTGCAGCTCAATGTCAACGTGAAGAAGAAATTTGCCTTCGGTTATTTTGCTGGCATGGAGTGGAAGCCAACCGCTCAGGACAGTATCGGCTTCAGCTACCACTCGAAGGTTAAGCAGACGCTGACTGGTACCTATAACCTTTACGGCAGCGCGACCGGCATCAGCCTGCTTGGTCTTGCGCCGTTGTTTGGCGGCCCGACGCTGGATCCCGCAGGCGGCTCCGCCAGTGCCAAGCTTGACACCCCTGCCTTCGCCAGCCTCGACTGGCTGCATGTGGTCAATGACCGCTTCAGCATCGCGGCAACAGCGAAGTGGACGAACTGGTCCAGTTTCGAGAATCTGGAACTCAAATCCGGCGGCGAATCGATCGTCAACCTGCCGCAGGCATACAAGGACAGCTGGCTGTATGCGATCGGCGGTGACTACAAGGTCAACGACCAGTGGACGCTGCGCGCCGGCGTCGGTTACGACCAGACCCCGAGCAACATCATCAGCCGCGACCCGCGCATTCCAGACGGCGCCCGGCGTCTGCTCGGCCTTGGTGTGGGCTACCAAGCCAGCAAGAACTTCGCTTTCGACCTGGGGTATCAGCACCAGTTCGTCGGCAAGACGCGAGTCCACCTGACCAATCCCGATTTGCTGGGTGCCGGTACGATGGACGGCAGGTTTGATGACCACGGCGATGTGGTCAGTTTGACGGGCACGTACCAGTTCTGAAGCCCACTTATTGAGCATTTGAGAACTAGGGCCGCGCGAGCGGCCCTAGTTTTTTGGATTCGCCGTTACAGGAACATATCGAGGGAGAACGTCCGATTGCTATTGGCGAATACCAGCAAACAGCAGCATGACACATATTCAAGCCGTCCATACCGGTGGGATAAACGCCACAAAGGATAACACCCGTGTAAGCGCGCGTTTGGTCACCACCGCTCATAATCATGTTACGCGACAGCTACTTAGGAGGCGACTTCAAATAAATTCCAATCGTGACGAATATTGCAATCACTCCGATCAAAACGCCTCCTACGCAACCAACAGAACCTATCAGAAATAGAATTCTGGAGTTGATGTGTAGAGCGAGCAAGACCAATAAGAAAGAACTGAAAGCCAGGATCAGCATCGAGGCAGCTAATTTTGCAGTTGGAGCCATGATGGTTCATTACTAATGGGTGAGTGAATTCCACATTTGTGAAATTGTTGGTGTTGTGTACGTATAAGCATGACTCGCTCCGACGCCACCCCAAATACCGCCCCCCAAACCAAGCTTCCCCAATCCGGTCGATATACCAGCATCATGTCCGTTAAACGTGCCACTTCCTCCTATCGATGGCCCATACCCCATATCTCCTTCAATAATACCAGTCGTACCCTCTGACCAGCCCGGAGTGCTATCACATTTTGTATGGCTTACGCCGCCCTGAACCCCCGCGCCTAGATAAGCGCCTAGTCCAACTTCCCCATGTCCTTCCGTTTGGAAGAAGAAAGCTCCGTTTGAGGTAATTCCTACGTTGACACTTCCACCGGTACCACCGAAGAGAAACGCGCCGGTTACGCCAACACCAATAGAAGCTTGCCATTCGAGACCAAGTGGATCGATGTACGTGAGCGGGTTCCCCCCGACATAGGCATACGTATTAACTCCACCTCCTAGTCCAATCGGGTCAGACTCCAAATAACGCCCATCAGTCGAGTCATAGTCTCTGAACCCATTGTTCCAGTTACCGGTTTCAGCATCGTAAATCTGTCCAGGGAAACCGATGTCCACGCCGGAGACACCTCCCAGCAGAATCGACCGGTCAAACCCGTAGTTCAGCGCCTGCCATACCTTTTGCGCCGCGCCATCCGTGATGATCTCCGGACGTCCCGACTGATCATCGTGCAGGTAATACAGCGTATCAACGTTGCTCGTCCACACCGGATTATGGATCAGTGCGATCGGCTGACCGTTAAGATAAATGTAGTAGTTGTAGCCATTAACCGAAGACAGCTCCCCCGATAGCCGACCATCTTGGTCATAGGAATAGAGCGCGGTTTCTTGTGGGTTGCTCTTCTGTATCCGCTGGCCAATCGCGTTCACCACATAGGTCGTTGTACCAGCCGGATACACAGGGCAATTGCGTGTGGTCTCGCAATAGCTCACCGCGGCACTTCGGGACGCAGTATTCAATCGGTTGAAAGCGTCGTAGCCGTAAGTGAGTACCGAGCTTCCGTAGACGTCCGAGGCACGATTACCATCGGCATCGTACGTGTACGCGTGTCCGCCACGCTGGTTGATGCGGTTGCTGGCTGGGCTGACGGCGACTGATTCGTTCGTCAGCCCATTTTGCTGCGTGCGGTTGCCATTCGCGTCGTAGGTCAGAGCCAAGGCCGCCGGACCGGACTGCGAAGTCATTCGGTCAAGTTTGTCATAACCGAAATTCTGCGACACGGAAGTGTAGGCGTTGTTCGTGATGCTGGTGATCCGGTTCACATCGTCCCAAGCGTACGTCTGTTTTTGTTGAACTGCCGCTCCAGCCAACGACGAAAGCCCCGTGATGCGTCCGTCGCTATCATAGGTCTGAGTGCGTTGCATCCCGTTGCCATACGTCCAGCTAGTCGGGTGTCGCGAGGCGTCGTAGGTGATATTGCTAGCAACGTCGACACTACGCCCGCCGTACTGGAAATTGACTTTGCTTACCTGGTCGTCGGTCCAGGTGTACGTAGTGACGTAAGGGCCATTAATCTGCTGGATCAGCCGCCCCATGCCGTCGTAGGCATAACTGTCGATGCTTGTGCCCAACCAACTAGTGGCACTCCTGCCGCTCATCCAACCCTCGACTCCGTAGGTAAAAGTGTAGCTCGTAGAACCATCGGAAAAGCCGCACAAGCGACCCTCGCCGTTGGCGCACGAATCATAGGTGAATGCATGAGTCTGGCCACCGGCACTTTCAGAGATGACGCGATTTAGAACGTCATAGGCGTACGTGACGATTGCTCCACTGTTTCTTGTGATCGAAGACAGCCGGCCGTAGACGTCATATGCGTAGTGAGTGGCGCCAGTATCTGGACTAGCTACGGTCCAACGTTGGCCGAAACCGTCATATGCATATGACGTGACGAGGTTACGGGGATCAGTGACCCGAATAACGTGACCACCAAGATCATATTGGTACTTGGTGACCCCTCCATTTGCATCGGCAACCGCCACTGGACGGTTCAGACTGTCGTACTGAGTCGACGTACTTCTATTCAACGCATCCACTCTAAGGGAAATATTGCCATCCAAGTCATAGGTGGTCTTGACTTTCTGGCCATGGTTTCCACGTACGGCAATCTCGCGACCAAGCTGGTCGTAATCGCGGTACTCGCTGATCGCAGGTGTGTTGCTGCCTATTAATGTACGCGTTGCGCTCGTGACATCGCCCAGAGCGTCATATGTGTATACCGTTTTAATACTGGCGCCACTGGGGCCAGTCCATGTCGACGAGACTAATTTAAAGTCGACATCGTAGACGTTCCTCGTTTGCTCATTATCGTAATTAACAATCAACGAAGGCCGTCCGGAAATTGCGTCGTAGCTGACGTGGCCGGTATTTGTCACACCCGAATGCGCATGAGATTTGGTGACTAATCGACCGAGTGTGTCATACACGTAATAAGTGATGTCACCATTTGCATTGGTGATGGTTCCAGGGCGTCCAAGCGCGGTAAAAGCACCGTAAGTTGTCGACTGCCCCAAGCCATTTGTCGTCGTGGTAAGGAAGCCTTGAGCGTTATAATTACTGGTCACCGTGTTGCCGTTGCTGAGTGAAGGGTTGGTGACTACCATAGATGTCACCATGTGGTTGGGACTCAGCACATAGGAATACGTGGTGACTTGAGGAGGCGTATTTCCAATTCCAGTCAAATCTGTAACTTTAACCGAAGCCATCCGGTTCTGCGCGTTATAAGCGTATGACTTCTCAACATAGCCCTCGACCTTGATTGACAGAAGGCGATTGGTACCAGGCGTCGGATCCCATACATAATCTGTAGTACGCGCAGACGCCGTCCCGAAGGCCTCAACGGTCTTTAGCAAAAGACCATTGGCATCATAAGAGTAGACCGTAATATTGCCGTTGTTGTCTGTTGACGACGCCATATTTCCTTGGGCGTCGTAGGTATTGCTCGCATACGAAGCGTCGCAGTTTGCAGACGCGTTACCCTTGATGGATAGGAGCAAGCCACTGTTGTCGTACTGATAGACAAGGCTATGGTTCAGCGCATTGGTCAACGTAGCAACTCGACCAGTGCTATTTGAACTATATACTATGGAAATCTTTTGGCTTCCATCCGCCATACTTGTCATGTTGGCGTTGCCACTACTGTCGTACGTCGTCACATCATGCGGTACGCCATTGTAATCAACTTCATTAAGCAGCGAGTCGGTGATTATTGGGGAGTATGTTGCCGGCAGGTATTTGTAGCTGATTGTGGTGCCGGGAAGGCCTGGCATCGTAACCGAATCAATCGTTCCAATATGACTCGTTTGAGTTAGAATGGCCGACCCGATGGAGTACGTCGAGCTAAATTTGTACACGTTACCGGAAGGATCCGTAACGTTAACCTGCCGAGACGATCCAAGCGTATTTGTCCCACTAATCAGCGAGATTTTTATCGACTGCCCATTTGTATGAGTAACAATAGTAGTGTTCGAATCAGGATGGGTAATTATCCATCCCACATTCGACGGATCCATTATTGACAGCAGCAAACCATTTGAACTGTAGGTAAAAACCTTGGCATCCTCGTCATGAAGAGTATAGGTGCCATTGGTATTATAATTAAGCGTAGCCGTCCCCACGGGCGTGAAAGGGCCAACCATCTGAAATGGGGCTCCACTAGGATTTGAATAGATGGGATGTACGAGGCTAAAATCGAGATAGGATCCATCCGGGCGGTATAGCCTAACCGGAGCACATAGGTTGGCGGGCCCGGAAGAACCAGCGTTTGAAACGCATTTCACATTGAATAACGTAAAATCAATGTTGGTGGTCCACGCACCTATACTGCTATTAACGTTGCCATTGATACTTTCAAATTTCGAGTTGTAATACCGCTCGAATCTGAGTCCCATCTCGCCCGGCTCGGCAAAGTCGACAACCGATATCGCCTTGTTACCTGCGTTGACCATAATGGGGTCGCCCGCCGCGTTCGGGCAGGGATTTCTATTTTGCTTCTTTTTGGCGGTTGGCTTGTCGCTCATTGGCGTGTGCAATCCGCCACCCCCTTGAGGGCCTATCACCGGAGGAGAAATAAGACCTGTCGACTCTTCGCTGCCGAAGATATTGTTGAAATTCCAGTTGGGTTCGTCAGGTGCGGTAACTGTAACTTCGTCAGGTGCAGTAGCTGTAACAGTCACCGGTGGATAGTCGGTCGTTTGGGTACCACTGCCACCACCGCCACTACCACTGCAGTCGCTGGAACTGTCGCTGTCGGCGGTGCAGTTATTACTGGATCCGTTGGCTGCGGCTACCGCTCTGGCGGGCAATGCAATGAAATTGCTGGCGCCGACCGAGACGACAATAGCTGCGCATAAAGCAGCGGTTTTCGCTCTAAACAGCCTCCTTGGCTTTTCTTTTTGCGTATCTGTAAATGAAAACTTTTTTGTCGCCAGTTCGCAGGTCATCATTCCAAGTCCTTTCGAAATTAACTGCAGAGAACGGTATAGAAGCGCCATCTGAGCTTGGGGTTTGCGATCGTCATTTTTATAGCGAAAGCTTGGTGCTGCAAGTGCGGAACGATGCATTTTAGGCGCCGCCAAAGGTTCCGCCTCGCTCGACGCATTTAATAGCTTCATGCTAGTCCCCGACCGCTACACGGCGCAGCTTATTGTTGAGCATCGACCAATCGGAGGGAGGGTGTCAAGCGTGCAATAAATCGCAATAAATTACGCAGACCGTGATTGCGCACCACTGTTGAAAGCTCCCCGGATACTGGGGCTTCTCGGCATTAGTGACGTGTAACGCGTACAGGTTCCGATCAAATTTTTACTCGCTGAAATAGTGAGGGCCGCGAAAGCGGCCCCTTTTTTATGCAGCAACCGGCCCGCGCTTCAGCGCGAACGCACGATCAGGATCGTGACGTTGTCGTCGCCGCCACTGTCCAGGGCGCACAGCAGCAACTGGTCGACGCACTCCTGCGCCGAGAGGTCGGCGCGGGCCATCTTCTGCGCGATGGTGGTGTCGCTGACGCCCTCGGTCAGGCCGTCGCTGCACAGCAGGAAGCTCATGCCGGGTTCAAGCTTGCCTCGCGCCATTCCGATGTGCAGCTGTTCCATGGCGGTGACACCCAGCGCCTGGGTGAGCACGTTGCGCTGCGGATGTTCCGCCGCCTGCGCCGGGTCCAGCTGTCCCGCCTCGACCAGCGCCTGAACCAGGGAATGATCATGGCTGACCTGCCGCAAGCCCTGCTTCCACTGGTAGATCCGGCTGTCGCCGACCCAGGCCACTTCGTGGCTGTCGCCATCCACCCGAAGTGCGGCAATGGTGGTGCCCATGGGCAGGATGTCGAAGCTGTCACGGGCGCACCCGAGCAGGCTCCCGGCCGCGCCACGCACAGCCTCCAGCAGGCTGCTCCCCTCCCTGACCTGCTGCACGACCTGATCGCGCACCAGCGCCGAAGCCACTTCACCATGCTGGTGACCACCCATGCCGTCGGCCACCAGGAACAGGCCCAGTGAAGCATCGGCGTAATAAGTGTCTTCATTGCGCGTACGACGCAGGCCGACGTGCGTTCCGTGTCCGAATTCGATCATGGGTATTCAATGGAGGCGAGCCGTAGCAGCATGCCGGAAGACAAGGTTGTTGTCACGGCAAGTTCGCTCGCGTATGATTCCCGGCTCGCATGAGCCACCATGCAACGCACCGGAGAGGTGGCAGAGTGGTCGAATGTACCTGACTCGAAATCAGGCGTACGTGTAAGCGTACCGTGGGTTCGAATCCCACCCTCTCCGCCAATGAAATCAAAGGGCTATGCCGAAAAGCGTGGCCCTTTTTTCTTGCCTGTCGACCAGCCCATTTTTCGCTGTGTACGACTGGTGTACGAATTTCGCGCGGCCTCGCGTACAGCGCGCCCTTCCGCACCTTGGCACACCCCTTGTGCCCGCAAGGCCCGCGCAGAGCGCTGTGGAGGCCCTGCGCGAGGCGGTGCAAGCGTAGTGTGCTGCGGTGCTACTGGCACCAGCAGCGCCTGCGATCTAACCTGAGAGCGCAACAGCACTTCAGGGACAGGGACAGGGACAACATGAAGATTCTTGTGGGCATCGCGCTTGTCGGCGCGCTCGCCGGGTACAGCACGTGCCAGGCAAACAGAAATCGCCAACACGGCGTGTCTAGTCAGCTGTTGCCAGGTGTCGCCTAATCGCTCATCTCACACCACAAAAGATCGCATCAGGAGCCAAGAAAATGTCAACCCCGACTCCGCTCCCTACTGAGGCTGATGTCCTTCAGGCAATCGCAAATGTATTGACTGCCAAGAGATCATCCGCGGCGTTGGCTCACTATCCTACTCTAAGGGTTCAAACACGCAATCTACACAAAGCAGTCGAAAATGCGATTGAATCCGTCGACAGTATCATTGGTAAATGGTCTGAAAAACTCAATAGTGATTCCGAACTTGCAAGCGAATTCAAAGTAGCAGGTACTCCAAAGTATTTTTACCGGACAATTGCGCCAGTTCTGATGCGAAATGTCCATCAAACGGCCGATTTTTTGCTCGAGGAGGCGCGCCCCGCTCCCGCTGTCGACATGGACAGGGTGCGTGACATCATCCCATCGTTTAGTACCTTCATAAAATTAGGTGGAGCAGTACGAGGATTTCTTGATATTCTTGTCCAAGCGGCCTATCAACTTACGACATTCGACAGCCTTCAACTAAACTATAAGTTTCTGCAATCATTACTTAGCTTTGCCGTCGTCGCGCCGCCATCACTTCATGCGAACATCGCGTCATCGGATATGCAGGCGGCGTTGAATGCCTACACATCCCTATCCAATAGAGATCGAAAGAACTCATCGTTTACTAAGAATTCGCGAGAGCAATTTCCTCAGCGCTTACTAGTTGCCAGTCAATCAGTAAATCTGCCAGATCATCAGCGTCAAAATATCGATCTTCTTTTTGGTTTCTGCTCGGATTTTGTTCACTCCGGATATGTAACCGTACTAGCCATCGGCGGCCAGAATCCTGAATTCATTATGGGTGGTAGTGGTGACTCATTTACGCCAAAGGCTGAAAATTTCGCCGAACTAAAACTGCGACTCCTCTCTGAATGTGCAGGGGCCTATGCGGATTTGCTAGTACCGGTGCTCAAGCAGGCAATCACCAAAACCTTGGCTGGCGGAATCCCAGCTGACTGGGAAAGAGTGCTCGACACTTCAGTAACCACAGTACAAGACGTTCGAAAAATACTTTATCGCCAACTTATTGAGCCAGTCCGAAAAGGAAGTATTACCTCTGGAGCAACCTTAAGGATTAAATGCATATGTGGAGGCCATGTTGAACTGAGGCCACCTCATCATGAATGGGATAGGTTTTGCCATGACTGTGGATCAAGGTTTAAGCTTCTTGAGCTTGCCGATGAAGTTGATTATGTATTGTCGCAGATAGGGCTGGGCGACGTATTAGGTGGCGACGCAACAAAGATTGAAAATCTCGATACTGACAGCCAAGCTAAGTTAAACAGAATTGCGACTAAACATAAGCCGCAGGATACGGACGATTCTGTCAATTTTGTTATGATAACTGACTTAGACAGGTGCGATGAAGAAACTTTGAATGTTCCAACGGTATGTACTCGCAGCGCAAGCGACCAGGATAAAAAGAAATGCTCATTGATTGCCTTCGTTGCCGAAAAATCGTTTTCAAGGTGCTCCACTGTTCGAATAACATGCAACTGCGGCACTCATGTTGAGTATGCAACTAGGGATAATAGTTGTATTTGCAAGTGTACAAATTGCCACACATTTATCGGTCTTCTCGGTATAAGTGGAGATGGTGCATCAGTGGCAATTAAAAATCCAGATGGAACCCCAGGTAGTGCACCCATACAGGCTCGAAATCGGTTTGGCCTGCCCGGCGTAGCTATCGACTATCCCTGAGATTGCGAGGATGACCACATGCACCGACATTCGCTCGGTGTACGCGGTGGCATCACGAACCATCACGCTTCCACCTAGGCCCATTCCGGCCGGGACAACACCCTTGGGCTGCACCATCGCATTGTGCGGTGGCCATGCCAAGGAGTGTTTCCTATGTCGATGATCCAAAGTGCCCAAGTGGCCGACTATGTGCTGATGGCGAAGTGCCTCGCCAAGGCGGGCGGCAGGCTGTCCCTGGCTGCGCAGTACGCCGACCAGAGCTCGAACGGGTTTCACGTGGCCACCGTGCTGCGCTCGGCCATGTCAGCCGGCAGCGTCGCGGATGCGGGCTGGGCGGGCAACCTGGTCGGCCATACCCTGGTCGCAGCAGGCTTTATTGAAACCCTTCCTGCCGTGTCGGTGCTGGATCGCCTTCTCGCTGACAACGTGCTGCGCCGTGTGCCTCTGCGGAAGCGCCTAGCCATTTCCACTGTGGTGGCGGCAGGCCATGTCGTTGGCGAAGGTGCGCCCACGCCCGTCAGCAGCCTGGCATTCAATGGGCAAGACCTTGACCCCTTCAAGGTGCAGGCGCTGGTGGCCCTCACATCGGAACTGATTAACGGCACCACGGCTGCCGGCAACATGCTGCTGGCGACGGAACTGCGCAATGGTGTCGCGGCTGGCACCAACGCCGCTTTCCTGGCTCGTGTGGCCACAGGTGCGTCGTCGGTAACGGGTTCGGCATCGCCCCTGGCCGACCTTGGCGCGGCGCTTGAGTCGGTAAACATCTCGGCAACCGGAAAACCGTACCTCGTGATCGATGTGCACACCGCCAATCGCCTGGCGACGAAGGCCACCACGACCGGCGAGCAGGCGTTCCCGTCCATGACGCCCAATGGCGGCGAACTGGCGGGCGTGCCCGTGCTTGTCTGTGACCAGGTGCCGGCCGCCGACAGCAACGGCCGCAAGGCGGTGCTACTGGACGCCACGGCCATTGCCGGCGGTGCCGAAGACCCGATGCTGGACGCCAGCGACCAGGCAACGTTGCAACTGGCGACCGACCCGGCCAACGGTGCGCAGAACCTGGTGTCGCTCTTCCAGACGGATTCCGCTGCACTGCTCGTGACCCGCTGGCTGGGCTTCGACGTGACGCGGGCCTCGGGTGTGGTCGTGATCGAAGACGTGCAGTGGTGATCGCCATGTCCAAGGAAAAGACCAACGCAACCAAGTCGTGGGAAGAGATCGCAGAGCTCCTTCCCCAGCAAGTGCGCAGCAGTCCACTAACCGTCGGCCGCTTCTATGACTTGCTGGCACCTATCGTCAAATCGCACAAGGAACTTCAGCAGCGGATGAAGCAGCTTGAGCAACAGGTCAGCAAGGGAGGCGGCCATGTCTGACCACCGCATACAACGCACGCCTGCGCAGCGTGCACAGCCGGCCACGATGGGCGAGGTAGTGGACTTGCTCAACGACATGCACAAGGAGCTGCGCAAGTACCGTGTGCGCCTGGCGCAGAACCAGGAGCGCATTGAGCGCCTAGAGCAGCAGGTGCGTGGCAAGGGAGGCGATAGCGATGGATGAACTATCAGCCACCCGCCGACATGCCGAGCGCCAGAGTCCTGAGACGCCTGCCATTCAAGGGCTTGCCGTCGCCCCGATAGCGCACTCGAAATCAGGCGTACGTGTAAGCGTACCGTGGGTTCGAATCCCACCCTCTCCGCCAGAAAAGCAAAACGCCCCCTCGTGGGGCGTTTTGCTTTTCTGGCGGTGACGGCTGAGGTGAGAACCCACCCGGGTTACTCGGCGCATCCTGCGCCTCGCCCTGCGGGCCATCGGCTACGCCGATGTTCGACTACGGCATCCTGCCTTCGTCGTCGACAAATTTGCCAGGAGCTTGTTGGACAGCCGCAGGCTGGCCCCGTAGCGCGCAGCGCGAAGGGGTTCGGCCCAAGGATGGGCCGAACAATCCCACCCGCGCGGCGCCGCATCGTCCTTCGCACGCGCCTTGCTTTTCCGGTAGTAACACGGCAGTGAGAATCGACCAGGGTTAACCGGTACCCCCCTTACCTCGCCAACCAATCAAGCTCCCCGCCAAACACTCACCCCACCCGCACTCTTGTCCAGCGCATCCAGCCTCTGCTCGTGCAAGGCCAGTTCTTCCTCCGATGCGTACAGGACCTGTGGCCGCGAACGCAACACCACCGGCGCCACAACCATCACGTCATGCTGCTCGGCGGCGCCCTCGAAACCCAGGTCGAACGCCACCTGTCCGGATGTCATCGCCAGATAGACGTCGGCCAGCAACTGGGCGTCGATCAGGCCGCCGTGTAGGTCGCGGCGGGAGTTGTCGACGCCCAGGCGCTTGCACAACGCATCGAGGCTGTTGCGCTGGCCGGGGTAGCGCTCGCGGGCCATCGCCAGCGTATCCAGCACCGTGCAGCGGTCGCCGATCCTGCCAGCGCCGTTGTCCAGCCGGGCAAGCTCGGCATCGAGAAAGCCGATGTCGAAACTGGCGTTGTGGATGATCAGTTCGGCGCCATCGATGAAGGCCAGGAACTCCTCCACCACCTCGGGGAAACGCGGCTTGTCGAGCAGGAACTCGTCCTCGATGCCGGTGACCAGGCGGGCGCCTTCGTCGATGGCCCGATCCGGATTGAGGTAGGTCTGGTAGTGCCGGCCGGTGAGCCGGCGCTCGACCATTTCCACACAGGCGATTTCCACCAGCCGGTGTCCCTGGCGGACTTCGAGGCCGGTCGTTTCGGTGTCGAGGACGATCTGCCTCATGCCCGGCCCTTCATCGACTCGGCCTGCTCGCGCGCGGCCTGGTCGACCCGTTCGTTCTCGGCGTGGCCGTTGTGGCCCTTCACCCATTTCCAGCGCACCTGATGGGCGCCGACGGCATCGGACAGGCGTTGCCACAGGTCCTGGTTCTTCACCGGCTTCCTGTCCGCGGTGCGCCAGCCATTGGCACGCCACTTCGGCATCCATTGTTCGATGCCCTGCATCACGTAACGGGAATCGGTGGTCAGGACGACCTGGCAGGGCCGGGTCAGGGTCTCCAGCGCGCCAATCGCCGCCATCAATTCCATCCGGTTGTTGGTGGTGGCCGGCTCGCCGCCGGCGACCATGCGCTCGCTGCCCTTGGCACGCAGCAGGGCGGCCCAGCCGCCGGGTCCGGGGTTGCCCAGACAAGCACCATCGGTAAAGGCTTCCACTTCACTCATCGTCTTTTGCAGTTCCTGAAAAAATCTGGAGCGACGCGCCACGGCGCGCCGCCGGGGAAAGCTGGCCGCTGCCCGGCACCCGCACCTGTTGCGGGCGCGAGCGCAGCAGCGTGACCGCTCGCCGGTGCTTTCGCGCCAGCAGCAGGTAACCTCCGCCGAACACGTTGGCAGGGCTGCGCCGCGCCACGGCGGCGCCCGGCCAGACGCTGCCGATCCGCAGCACCCGCTCGACCAGCAGACCTTCGCGCTCAAGGCGGTGGCGCAGGCGCCACGGCATCTGCAGCGCCAGCGACCTGCCGCGGGCGCGCCAATGCAGCCAGGCCGACCAGCAACCCAGCGGATGCACGCCGGTCAACGCCAGCGTGCCGCCGGGCGCCAGCACCCGAATGAGTTCATCGAGCAACGCGGCGGGATGCGATGCCAGTTCCAGCGCCTGCCGCACCAGCACCAGCTCGAATGCATCGTCGACGAAGGGCAGCGGTTCGTCCGCCCTGGCGCGCAGATCGCCGTCGTAGCCACCGTCGCTCACGGCCAGCGAGGTCCAGCAACCCAGCAACGGCAAGGCCGGTCGGGGATACCGTGGGGATGCATCCAGCAGCAGGCCATGCGTGCCGACACAACGCCGCAGCCCGGGCTTCAATGCCTGGCTTTGCTCGTCCAGCAAACGAAGCATGGGTGGGCTGGAGTAGACCTCGTCATCGCGATGCTGCATGCAAACCGGTCCGGCATCTATTGCTCTTCACAGTGTAACGGTTGCTGCCATGACTCAGCAGGTCACTCATCGAGCGGAACTGCCGCACACAGCTGAACGGTCGACCGGGCATTTAACGCCAGCCTAACGAGTCCGCCGTAGCGTCAATTTATAGTCGACCGCCTCAAGCGCGCCCGGGATGGCCGCGTCTGTCGTTCCACAGCAAGTCCCCGCGCCCTGGGGGCTTTCCCAACGCAGCGGATCCCCTTCGTGCATCTCCTTCCGTTACCGGCCTTGGCCGACAACTACATCTGGCTGTTGCATGACGACGACGGGAACGCCGTCGTCGTCGACCCGGGCGATGCAGCCGTCGTGGAACAGGCGCTGGCGGCGCGAGGGCTGCGGCTGCGCGCCATTTTGCTCACCCATCATCACCCCGACCACATCGGCGGGATGTCCGCCCTGCGTGCACGTCACGAGGTGCCTGTCCACGCACCGGTCCACCCGGATATCGGGCAGCCTTTCCAGCCGGCGGTCGATGGCGATCGCATCGAGCTGACCGCGCCATCCATCCATTTCGACGTCATCGCGGTTCCGGGGCATACCCTCAGTCATATCGCCTTCGTGGGAGCCGGCCTGCTGTTTTGCGGCGACACCCTGTTCAGCATGGGCTGCGGCCGCCTGTTCGAGGGCACGCCGGCGCAGATGCTTGCCTCGCTGGATCGCCTGGCGCAACTGCCCGCCGACACGCTGGTCTGTGCCGGGCACGAATACACCGCGGCGAACGGGCGATTCGCATCGACCGTCGAGCCCGCCAACGCGGACCTGGCCAGGCGACTGCGGGACGTGGCCAGTCTGCGCGAAAGCTCCCGTCCCACCCTGCCGGTTCCGCTGGGCAACGAACTGGCCTGCAACCCCTTTCTGCGCGTCGACACCGCCGGTGTCGTCGACTGGGCACGGCAGCAAGGCAGCGGGGAAGATCGCGTGGCGCGTTTCGCCGCCCTGCGTCGCGCCAAGGACGATTTTCGCGCATGAAGCTGGCCATCCGAATCCTGCCGGCGGCCCTCTGCGCATTGTTGGCGGCATGTGCCAACGCACCGCTGCAGCCGACCACTGCACCCGTCGAAATCCCCTCCCCCGTGCCTGCACCGGTGGCACCGGTACCAGACATCGAATCACCCGCTGCACAGACGGCGGGCACCGATGTCTGGACGCGACTGCGCGGGAGTTTTGCGATGCCGGGCTGCGACGCCGACCCGGCCGTGCTGGGATGGGCCAGGCGATACACGCGCCATCCGAAGCAATTCGAGAGCCAATTGCAAGCGGTGTTGCCACGCCTGGTCTACGTGCAGAAAGTTGCCGAAGACTATGACGTGGCCGGCGAGTTCGTGTTGCTGCCATGGGTGGAAAGCCATTTCCGGCCGATCGCCGCGCGCAAGCACCGGCCCGCCGGCATGTGGCAACTGATGCCGGTCACCGCCGGATCACTGGGGCTGCGCGTGGACCGCCACTACGATGGCCGCCTCGACGTGCCGGCCTCGGCCAATGCCGTGATGAAACTGCTGGAGCAGTATCACAAGCAGTTCGGTGACTGGCGGACGGTCGACTATGCCTACAACGCGGGCGAGTTCGCCATCCGCAAGGCCATCAGGCTGCATGGCGCACCACCCGACCAGCCGACCATTCCCACGCTGCCCGTGCGCAAGGTGACCCGCGAACACCTGACCAAATTGCTGGCGATCGCCTGCGTCGTGCGCGAGCCGGACCGTTTCAACGTCAGCTTGCCGACCTTGCCCGGCGAGCAGCATCTGGTACAGGCCGATGTGCCGCACGCGATGTCGATGGCGCAGGCCGCCGATCGCGCCGGCATGACGCTGGACGCACTGAAGCGACTGAACGGGGCGTTTGGCAGCAACACGATCGACACCGCAGCCGCCTCATACCTCATGATGCCCGCGGCACACGCCCGCCGGTTCAGCGACGCCCTGCCCGAGCTTGCCGACAGCAACGACGACAACGGCCTGCTGCAGGCGACGGCAGCCGATGCCCCGGCGATCAGCTCCACCAGCGACCAAAGCGAGCGCCGGATACATACCGTCAAGCGCGGCGACAGCCTGTGGCAGATCGCCCGCACCTACGCGGTCAGCGTGGATCAGCTCAAGCGCTGGAACCATCTCGGCAAGCACTCGCTGAAGCCCGGTCAGACGCTGCAGATCAGCGCACCGAACTGACGCCATCGCGGACCGGCCTGCCTGGGCAGGGACCACCTCGGCCGGAACAAGAAAAGGACGACCGAGGTCGTCCTTTTCTTTCAAGCGATGCAGGACCGCCGGTGCCTACAGCCTCTGCTTGTTGATCTTGATCTCGGTTTTCGCCTTGAGGTGGTCAATCAGTTCGCGGGCGGCCTCGTAACCATAAGCCTGCGCCATCTGCTGGCGCAGCGACTCGCGCTGCTCCGGCAGCAGCTTGGTCAGATCGCCGTCCTGCACCTTGTCCACCGCCAGCAGGGCATAGTTGCCGTCCAGCATGTCGACCGCGGCAAATTGCGGCTTGTTGTCCACCGGATGCGGCATCAGGAAGGCCCGGGTCAGCAGGGGCGCAGGCACCTGGGCATGCCGAACCGCCTCGCTCACCGTCGTGACGGTCGCGCCAAGCGACTTGGCCACCGCATCCATCGCCTCGCCCTTGTGCAGGCGCGCCAGGGCCTCGTCGGCCTGCTTCTTCTCGACCGCAGCCATGCGCTCATCGAGAATCTTCTGCTGCACATCGGCGCGCACTTCGGCCAGCGGCTTGGCCGCGGCCGGAACGTGCTGGTCGACATGCAACACCAGGGAATGGTTGTTGCCCAGATCGATCAGGGCCGAATTGTTTCCCTGCACCAGCACGTCGTCACTGAAGGCCGCGGCGATCACCTTCGGATTCGCCGTCACGCCTTCGCCGCCCTGGCGCGAAAACAGCGCCGTGGTCTTGATCGGCAGCTTCAGCGCCACCGAGGCAGGCTCCAGCGAAGAGGGATTCTGGTAAGTGTTGTCGGACATCTTGCCCGCGACGTCGTTGTAGTTGCGGTCGCGATCGGCCGCCGTCGCTTCCTTGACCAGCTGGTCGCGCACTTCCTCGAACGGCTTCGACTGGCCGCTGCGAACATCGCGCAACCAGATGATGTGGTAACCGTCGGTCGACAGCACCGGCTTGGAAATCTGCCCCTTCTGCAATGCGAACAACGCCGAATCGAAGGCTTCGTTGGTGACGCCCTTCTCGAGCCAGCCCAGATCACCACCCAGACGGCGCGAACCCAGATCCTGCGAATCCTGCTGGGCCAGCTTGGCAAAATCGGCGGGGGTCGCCTCCGCGGCGATCTTGTCGGCCTTGGCCAGCGCTTCCTTCTGCTGCTCCGGCGTGGCGTTGGCCGGCACGTTGATCAGGATATGGGAAACCAGGCGCTGTTCCGGCTGCACGAAACGCTGCTTCTCGCTGGCATAGCGCTTGCGCAGATCCTCATCGCTGGGCTCCGCGATCAGAGGCAGGTCGGCACCGACCACTTCGATGTACTTCACCGAGACCGTCTCGGGCTTCATGTAGTCGGCCTGATGCGACTTGTACCAGGCCTCGATCTCGGCGTCGCTCACCGTGCTGTTTTCCAGCGTCGGGCGCTGCAACACGAAGTAACGCAGGTCACGTCGCTGGGCCTGCAGTTTCAGGAACTGGTCGAGGCGGGCATCGCTGACGATGGTGCTGGCGTTGATCGCCGAGGGCAGCAACTGGATCGCCAGTGACGAACGAATTTCCCGCTCGAACATTTCCGGCGTCTTGTACTGGCTGGTCAGCCAGGCCTGATAGCTGGTTCCGTCGAACTTGCCGTTGACCTGGAACGCAGGAATGGAAGCGATGTAGTCGCGCATCGCCAGGTCGGATACCCGCAGCCCCCAATCCTCATTGGCCTGCTGCAACAGCTGTTCGTCGACCATGCCGTCGAGGATGCGCAACTTGGTCTCGGGCTTCTCGAACGAGCTGGAATCGAATTGCTCGCCCTGCTGGGCGACCTGCTGCTGACGCACCTGGTTCACGCGGTCCTGGAACGCGCGCTGGTCGATCTCGTGCTTGCCGACCTTGGCCACGTAGGCTTCGTCGTGCGACATGAAGTAACTCTCCATGCCGAACAGCGACATCGCAAAGACGCAAACCCCCAGAAGGATGATGGACGGCCATCCATGCATCTTGTTACGCATTGCCTGCAGCATCGAAATCTTCCCGCAAGATGGTGAAAGCGCATGACGCGCATGGCTCAGGTCAGCAAACCGGCCCGCGCCGCCCGATATTGCCGGACGCGAACGAACCGCTCAAATGACAAGGGCGCCACACGGGCGCCCTTGCGAACTGTGGCGGAGTGGACGGGACTCGAACCCGCGACCTCCGGCGTGACAGGCCAGCATTCTAACCAACTGAACTACCACTCCGCATTTTTTCTGGTGGGTGCTGTAGGGATCGAACCTACGACCACCGCCTTGTAAGGGCGACGCTCTACCGCTGAGCTAAGCACCCGAAACCAAGCGTCAGCCGCTTAGTTTAGGGCATCCTTCAAGGTCTTGCCAGCCTTGAACGCGGGCACTTTCGACGCCTTGATCTTGATCGCTTCGTTGGTCCGCGGGTTGCGGCCGGTGCGGGCAGCGCGCTTGCGCACGGTGAACGTGCCAAAGCCGACAACCGAAACGTCCTCACCCTTCTTCAACGACTTTTGCACGGTCTCGAAAAAGGCTTCCAGAGCGCGGCCAGCGTCGGCCTTGGTCAACTCGGCCTTCTCGGCAATGGCATTGATCAGATCAGTTTTATTCATTGAGAAAACTCCCTCGTTCGGATTTCGTCGGCGCGGTCGTTCCGGAGAACCCGACAGCACCGGCATGGATGGTTGGCTCGCAGGATGCCATGACGCAACCCCGCATCGCTGCGCTGATGAACAACGCCGGGACTGCGGTAGCGCCTTTATACCAGTGCGTTGCAGGAAGGCGCAACACAAGCCACAGCAACGTTTTCGCCAGATCTGGCCGTTGTCGATCCGCTTGCAAAACAAGTACCGAACGACTAGGGCGAACTTCGCCGAACGGTGACGAACACGCAAAAGAACGCCACGCGCGAGCGTGGCGTTCCTCAACTTGGCCGACGCCGAAACCTAGTGGGTCAGCGAATGGGCTTCCGTCGAATCACCGGAAACGGCTGCGGGAGCATCAGCCTTTGCCGTGCTTGGCTGCAACGGGCGCTCCAGCGCGATGTCCAGCACCTCGTCGATCCAGCGCACCGGATGGATCTGCATGGACGAGGTGATGTTGGCCGGCATGTCGGCAAGATCCTTCTTGTTGTCCTCGGGGATGATCACCGTGGTGATGCCGCCACGGTGCGCCGCGAGCAGCTTCTCCTTCAGCCCGCCGATCGGCAGCACCCGACCACGCAAGGTGATCTCGCCGGTCATCGCGACTTCGGAGCGTACCGGCACCCGGGTCAACACCGACACCAAAGCCGTGCACATCGCGATGCCAGCGCTAGGACCGTCCTTTGGCGTGGCGCCTTCCGGCACGTGGATGTGCACGTCGAGCTTCTGGTGGAACTCCGGGTCGATGCCGAGCTGGTCGGCGCGGGCGCGCACCACGGACAAGGCGGCCTGGATCGACTCCTTCATGACGTCGCCGAGCTGGCCGGTGTGCACCAGCCGGCCCTTGCCCGCCACCACCGAGGCTTCGATGCTGAGCAGCTCGCCACCGACCTGGGTCCAGGCCAGGCCGGTGACCAGCCCCACCTCGTTCTGCAATTCCTTGCGACCGAAATCGAACCGGCGCACGCCCAGGTAGTGGTCGAGGTTTTCCGATGTCACCTTGACCTTGTCCGGAGCAGCCTTAGCCTTGCCCTTGGCGGTCTTGGCCGCAGGCTTGCCCTTGGCTTTCCTGACCTGCCCCAAGGTCAGTTCCTTGACCACCTTGCGGCAGATCTTGGAAACCTCACGCTCCAGGTTGCGCACGCCCGACTCGCGCGTGTAGTAGCGCACGATGTCGCGCAGCGCTTCCTCGGTGACGCTGAGTTCCTCGGGCTTCAGGCCGTTCGCCTTCAACTGCTTGGCCAGCAGGTACTTCTGCGCGATGCCGAGCTTCTCGTCCTCGGTATAACCGGGAATGCGAATGACCTCCATGCGATCCAGCAGGGGACCTGGAATGTTCAGCGAATTGGCGGTGGCGATCCACATCACCTCGGACAGGTCCAGGTCCACTTCGAGATAGTGATCGTTGAACGCGTGGTTCTGTTCCGGGTCGAGCACCTCGAGCAGCGCCGAGGACGGATCGCCACGGAAATCCATCGACATCTTGTCGATCTCGTCCAGCACGAACAGCGGGTTCTTCGCGCCGACCTTGTTGATGTTCTGCACGATGCGGCCGGGCATCGAGCCGATATAGGTGCGCCGATGCCCGCGGATCTCGGCCTCGTCACGCACGCCGCCCAGGCTCATGCGGACGAACTTCCGGTTGGTGGCCTTGGCGATCGACTGGCCCAGCGACGTCTTGCCCACGCCCGGCGGTCCGACCAGGCACAGGATCGGCCCCTTCATGACCGACACGCGCTGCTGCACGGCGAGATATTCGAGGATCCGTTCCTTGACCTTCTCCAGGCCGAAGTGATCGGCATCCAGCACTTCCTGGGCCAGCTGCAGGTCCTTGCGCACCTTGCTGCGCTTCTTCCACGGCACGCCGACCAGCCAGTCGAGGTAGTTGCGCACCACGGTGGCCTCGGCCGACATCGGCGACATCTGCTTGAGCTTGTTGAACTCCTGCCGCGCCTTGGCCAGCACCGGCTTGGGCATGCCCGAGCCCTCGATCTTCTTCTGCAGTTCCTCGACTTCGTTGGGGCCATCCTCGCTGTCGCCCAGCTCCTTCTGGATCGCCTTCATCTGCTCGTTGAGGTAGTACTCGCGCTGGCTCTTCTCCATCTGCGACTTCACGCGGCCGCGGATGCGCTTTTCCACCTGCTGCAGGTCCATCTCGCCGTCGACCAGGCCGATCAGCAGCTCCAGCCGCTGACCGACGTCCGCGGTCTCCAGCACCTTCTGCTTGTCCGCCATGCGCACGGACAGGTGCGCGGCGATGGAATCGGCGACCCGCGAGGGATCGTCGACGCCGGACAGGCTGGCCAGCACTTCCGGCGGCAACTTGCGGCTTTGCTTGACCAGTTGCTCGAACAGCGAGATCAGCGTGCGCGAAACCACGTCGAGCTCGCGCTCCTTCGCGTTGTAGACCGGCTCGATCACGCGCGAACGCGCGGTCAGCATGCCGTCCCGTTCCTTGAAGTCCTCGACCGACACGCGCGACTGGCCTTCGACCAGCACCTTCACCGTGCCATCGGGCAGCTTCAGCAGTTGCAGCACGCCGGCCAGCGTACCGATCTGGTGCAGGTCGGAAATTTCCGGATCGTCGATGTCCGGGCTCTTCTGCGCAACCAGCAGGATCTGCCGCTCGCCCTCCATGGCGCGCTCCAGCGCACGCATGGATTTGTCGCGACCGACAAACAGCGGGATCACCATGTGCGGGTAAACCACGACATCACGCAACGGCAATACCGGCAGAGCGTCCAGCGCAGCAGGAAGGGGGGCGTTCTTGGCCATGAAAGAGGGGTCCCTCGGTCGATTGTGCGTTCAACCCGACACTGCGCCGGGCATCCCAACTCGTCAAGTGGAGGCGACGGCCAACCTAGTCAAGGTCGGCGGTCGGCCGAAAAAGAAACGGCTCCGGGAATATCCACCGGAGCCGTCGTCGATGCAGGGGCGCGAAGAATCAGGCGGCGTCGCCGCCCTCGCCCGCCACGCGCTGCTGCAGGTTGCCGCGGTAGATCAGGTAGGGCTCGGCCTGCCCTTCGATCACGGCGTCGTCCACCACCACCTTGCTGACGTGTTCCAGCGAGGGCAGCTCGTACATCGTGTCCAGCAACACCTGCTCCAGGATGGTGCGCAGGCCGCGGGCGCCGGTCTTGCGCTTGAGCGCCTTGCGGGCAATGGCCTGCAATGCTTCGGGGCGGAACTCAAGCTCCACCTCTTCCATCTCGAACAGCTTCCTGAACTGCTTGGTCACCGCGTTCTTCGGCTCGGTGAGGATCTTCACCAGCGCCGCTTCGTCCAGCTCGTCCAGCGTGGCCACCACGGGCAGGCGTCCGACGAACTCCGGGATCAGGCCGAAGCGCACCAGATCGGCCGGCTCGACTTCGGCCAGCACCTTGCCGAGGTTCTCGGTGCGCTCCTTGGAGCGCACTTCGGCGGAAAAGCCGATGCCGGTGGTCTCGGAGCGCTGCTGGATGACCTTGTCCAGGCCGGAGAACGCGCCACCGCAGATGAACAGGATGTTCTTGGTGTCGACCTGCAGGAATTCCTGCTGCGGATGCTTGCGACCGCCCTGCGGCGGCACCGAGGCCAGGGTGCCCTCGATCAGCTTCAGCAGTGCCTGCTGCACGCCTTCGCCGGAAACGTCGCGGGTGATCGACGGGTTCTCGCTCTTGCGCGAAATCTTGTCGATCTCGTCGATGTAGACGATGCCCGACTGCGCCTTCTCGACGTCGTAGTCGCACTTCTGCAACAGCTTCTGGATGATGTTCTCGACATCCTCGCCCACGTAGCCGGCTTCGGTCAGCGTGGTCGCGTCGGCGATCGTGAACGGCACGTTGAGCAGGCGCGCCAGCGTTTCGGCCAGCAGCGTCTTGCCCGAGCCGGTCGGCCCGATCAGCAGGATGTTGGACTTGCCCAGTTCGATGTCGTCGCTCTTCTGGCGCGATTCGATCCGCTTGTAATGGTTGTACACCGCAACGGCGAGCGCCTTCTTGGCGCGGCTCTGGCCGACCACGTACTGATCCAGCGATTCGCGGATCTCGCGCGGCTTCGGCAACTGGGTCCGGCCCGAAGCGGCCTTCTCCTCCAGTTCCTCGCGGATGATGTCGTTGCAGAGCTCGACGCATTCGTCGCAGATGAACACGGACGGGCCCGCGATCAGCTTGCGCACTTCATGCTGGCTCTTGCCACAGAAAGAGCAATAGAGAATCTTGCCGCTGTCGCTGGATCGCCCCTGACGGTCGTCACTCATACTCTCGGTCCCGCTGGTAAATCTGGATGCGCCGCGAGAATAACACAGGGCTCCGCGTCTGCCTGCAGACGCGGAGCCCCTCTCGTGACCGTGGTGTGGAAACCGGAACTCAGGCCGATTTCACCGTTTCGCCAGCGCGCTTGTCGAGCACCTCGTCGATCAGGCCATACGCCTTCGCGTCCACCGCGTTCATGAAGCGATCGCGCTCCATGTCCAGCTCGATCTTCTCGAGCGGCTGGCCGGTGTGTTCGACGTACAACTTGTTCAGGCGCTCGCGGATGTAAAGGATCTCGCGGGCCTGGATCTCGATGTCGGTGGCCTGGCCCTGCGCGCCGCCGGAGGGCTGATGGATCATGATGCGCGAGTTCGGCAGCGCGAAACGCTTGCCCTTGGCGCCGGCCATCAGCAGGAACGAACCCATGCTGCAGGCCTGGCCGATGCACATCGTGCTGACGTTCGGCTTGATGAACTGCATGGTGTCGTAGATCGCCAGACCGGCGGTGACGGCACCGCCGGGGCTGTTGATGTAGAAATTGATGTCCTTGTCCGGATTTTCCGACTCCAGGAACAGCATCTGCGCCACGATCAGGTTCGCGACCTGGTCGTTGACCTCGCCCACCAGGAAGATCACGCGCTCTTTCAGCAGGCGCGAATAGATGTCGTAGGAGCGCTCGCCGCGAGCGGTCTGCTCGACGACCATCGGGACCAAATTGAGGTTCTGGATAGTATCCATGGCCATGTCTGCAGCTCTCCGTTGATGAGCCCGGGTGGTTGCCCGGGCCGGTTTTCCAGCCTGGTTGCTCAGGCGCTGACTGGACGCATCACCTCGTCGAACGTGAGATCCAGCTGGGTGGTCGTGGCGTGTTCCGCCACCCACTCCGCCACCTGATCTTCCATCACGCGATTCTGCAGCCCGGACATCAACTGGGGGTCGCCGTTGTACAGTTCAATGACCTTTTCCGGTTCTTCATAGGTCGAGGCAATCGCGGCCAGCTGCTCGGCCACGCGCTTGCGATCGATCTTGATCTCCTGCTTGCGGGCGATTTCGCCCATCAGCAGACCGGCGATCACCCGCTGGCGAGCCACCGGCATGGCGGCCTCGATCAGCTGCGGCGGCGGCTGCTGGCCCTGGGGCACGCTGCCGGCGGCCATGTTGCGCGCCTCGGACTGCACCATCAGCTTCGGCACATCCAGCTCGGCGTGGGTCACCGCCAGCTTCTCGGCCACTTCGGATTTCAGGCGGCCCATCAGCGCGGCCTTCAGTTCGCGCTCCAGGTTGGCCCGCACTTCCTTGCGGAAGGTTTCCAGATCGCCGTCGGCAATGCCGAACAGCTTGGCGAATTCGGCGTCGATCTCGGGCAGCTTCGGTTCCTGCACCTTGATGATGCTGAAGCTGACCTTCGCATTCTTCCCGGCCAGCTGATCGTTGCGGAAATCTTCCGGAAACAGCACGTCGGTCTCGAAGCTTTCACCGCTCTTGCGGCCGGTCAGCGCTTCGTCCAGTGCCTTGAACAGGGTGCCCGAACCGAGCACGCTGCCGGCGCGTTCCTGGCCTTCGGCGGGGAAACGGTAGTCGTCCGCGCTGGCGGAATATTCGAACATCACGAAGTCGCCATCGGCCGAGGCGCGCTCGACTTCGTCGAAGCTGCGACGCTGCTGGCGCAGGGTCTCCAGCATCTTGTCGATGTCCGCGTCGCTGACCTCGGCCACGGGGCGCTTGATCTCGAGCGCGGCCACGTCGACCTGGGGGAACTCCGGCATGATCTCGAAGGTGGCGGTGTAGGCGATCTCGCCGTTTTCCGGCTTGCCCGTGGTGTCGATCGACGGGTTCGCGATCGGCTGCAGCTTTTCCTGCTGCACGGCTTCACGCAGCGTGCTGCCGATCAGGTCGGACAGAACCTCGCCGCGAACCTGGTCGCCGAAACGCTGCTTGATCACCGTGGTGGGCACCTTGCCCGGACGGAAGCCCTTCAGGCGAACCGTGCGACCCATTTCCGCGATGCGTGCGCTGACCTGCGTCTCAAACCGCTCCGCCGGAAATTTCACCGTGAGCTTGCGCTCGAGCGAGCCGATGTTCTCAACCGAAACCTGCATGACGTCTCCTGGTACTACCTGAATGTTGTGGGCCCGCACCGGCGCCATGGCGGCTGTGTCGCCCGGAAATCAAGGGAAATCAACGGGGCATGGTGCGAAAGGGGGGACTCGAACCCCCACGGGGTTAACCGCCAGAACCTAAATCTGGTGCGTCTACCAATTCCGCCACTCTCGCCTTGCCACCCTCGTCAAACGACCCTAACCAACTGATATGCAAAGCCAATGCGAGCCGCCTGCGCGGCCCGCCGTCGCCCCCAGATCAACCGGCGTGATCGCCTAAGTCGATGATTACCTTATACGAAAGCGGACCATTTTACGGTTGCGCCGTGCGGTAGCACAAGCCATCGCCGGCAATTGGCGCTACCCGCCGGCAGGCGCCCGGCGATCGCCGGATTCGCCGCGCATGGACACCTGCCGCATGCAAAACGCCGGCACCTCGCGGCGCCGGCCCTTGCGGATGTGGCCCGGTTACGCCGACTTCCTGAGCAGACCCTCGGCTTCCATCGCCGCCTGCACCATCGGCCGCGCCGCCACGCGTTGCTGGAATGCGGCCAGCGACCTGAATTCCGACAGGTCCAGGTCCACGTGCTTCGCCCAGTTGGTGACGGTGAACAGATAGGCGTCGGCGGCGGTGAATTGCCCGCCCAGCAGCCACTCCTGCTTCGCCAGCGTGGCATCGAGCGTTGCATAACGTTTGCGCAGATAGTCCTTGCGCTCCTGCCGCGCCGGCTCCGGCGTGGCCGGGTTGAACAGCGGGCTGTAGGTCTTGTGCAGCTCGGAGTTGATGTAGCCGAGCATCTCCTGCAGGTGGTAGCGCGGCAGCGTGCCGTTGGCCGGCGCCAGCCCGCTGGCCGGGTTCTGGTCGGCCAGATACTGCACGATCGCCGGACCTTCGGTCAGCACTTCGCCGCCGTCCAGCTGCAGCGTCGGCACGTAGCCTTTCGGGTTGACCTGCAGGAAGTCGTCGCCGCTCTCGGTGCGCTTGGTCTTGCCGTCGACCTTGACCAGTTGCAATGGCAGGCCGGCTTCCAGCGCCACGATGTGCGGCGAGAGCGAGCAGGCGCCAGGCATGTAATACAGCTTCATCCGGTTTCTCCATGGGGGACACGAGGGGCGTCGCGGGTAGCGAGCGCGCGACGAACCTTCATGTTAGTCGCCATGGTTGCCACTGGATACGACGTCACCGCCGGCCAGTCCCGCACGCGGCATCACCGCGCCATGGAACCTGCTGTCCCGGGTAATTCAGCCGCCGATCACTCGACCTCGTCCGAACCCTCGTTGACGCCTTCGAACAGGAAGGTCGACAGGTAGCGTTCGCCGGTATCGGGCAGCATCGCCAGCAGCACCGAACCTTCCGGCGCACCCTTCGCCACTTCCAGCGCAGCGGCCAGCGTGGCGCCCGAGGAAATGCCGGCAAAGATGCCTTCGCGCTGGGCCAGCTCGCGGGAGGTGTCGCGTGCCAGCACGTCGTCGATCAGCACGATGCGATCCACCACCTTCGGATTCAGCACCGCCGGCACGAAGTCCGGGGTCCAGCCCTGGATCTTGTGCGGCTGCCATTCCTTGCCAGACAGCAGGGCAGCCACGGTGGGCTCGGTGGCGACCACCTGCACGTTTGGTCGTGCCACTTTCAGCACCTCGCCCACACCGGTCAGCGTGCCGCCGGTACCCCAGCCGCTGACGAAGTAGTCCAGCCGGCGCCCGGCGAAGTCACGCAGGATTTCCGGCGCCGTGGTCTGCCGGTGGTAGGCCGGGTTGGCCGGGTTCTCGAACTGGTTGGTGAAGAACCAGCCATGCTTCTTCGCCAGTTCCAGTGCCTTGTCGACCATGCCGGTGCCCCGTGCAGCCGCAGGCGTCAGCACCACCTTGCCGCCGTAGGCGCGGATCAGCTTGCGCCGCTCGATCGAGAACGTCTCGGCCATCACCGCCACGAACGGATAGCCACGGGCCGCGCAGATCGCGGCCAGTGCCACGCCGGTATTGCCCGAAGTGGCCTCGACCACGGTCTGCCCCGGCTTCAGCACGCCGCGCTGCTCGGCGTCCAGGATGATCGCCAGCGCCAGTCGATCCTTGACCGACCCGGCCGGATTGAAGGCCTCCACCTTCACATAGAGTTCGACGTGTTTTGGCGCCAGTCGGTGGAGGCGGACGATCGGCGTGTTGCCGATGGTGTCGAGAATGCTGTTGTGGATCATGGCAAGACTCCTAAGGCAGGAAAGTCGACGGGCATCATGCGCCCGTCGCGGCAAAAATGTTCATCCGGCGCGATGCAGCGCGGCCAGCACGTCGGGCGCCGCCGACGGGCGCTCCTGCGTGCGGAGGGCATGCACCGTGGCTCCCAGTGGCGGCTGGCCGAACCAGGCCAGCGAAGGCGCCAGCGCGGCCACTTCGCCCACGATCAGCAAGGCCGGCGAGCGCACCGCATGGAACGTCGCACGCTCGACCAGGTTGGCCAGGGTGCCGGTGACCACGCGCTGCTCCGGGCGCGAGCCATTCTCGATCAGCGCGAACGGCGTGGTCGGCGCCCGGCCGTGGGCGAGCAGGCCCGCCTGCAGCGCGCCCAGTTCGGCCACGCCCATGTACACCGCCAGGGTCTGCCGTTCCTGGGCCAGCAGCGCCCAGTCCGGCGACTGGTCCGGCGACTGGCCATGCGCGGTGACCAGGCGCACCGATTGGGCGTGATGGCGGTGGGTCAACGGCACGCCCGCATAAGCCGCGCAGGCCACGGCGGCGGTGATGCCGGGCACGACTTCATAGGGAATGGCGTGAGCGCGCAGGAATTCCAGTTCCTCGCCGCCGCGACCGAACACGAAGGGGTCGCCGCCCTTCAGCCGCACCACCCGCCGCCCCGCCCGCGCGTGCTGCAGCAGCAGGTCGTGGATGGCGTCCTGGCTGGTGTGATGGCGGCCTGCCTGCTTGCCGACCTCGATCCGTTCGGCGTCGCGCCGGGCCAGTTCCAGCACCTCGGCGCTGACCAGCCGATCGTGCAGGATCACGTCCGCCTCGTTCAGCGCGCGCAGCGCCCGCAAGGTCAGCAGGCCCGGATCGCCGGGACCGGCGCCCACCAGCACCACCGAACCGGTCGGGGCCTCCGGCGGCGCGAGCATCGTCGCTTCCACCGCCTGGCGGGCGGCTTCCGGCCGGCCCTGCCGCAGCAGGCCCGCCACCGGACCGGTGAACAGGTTCTCGTAGAAGCGCCGGCGCGCAGCCATGTCCGGATGCCGTGCCCGGATGCGCTTGCGCAGGCCGGCCGCCAGCGTGGCCAGCGCGCCCAGCGAGTGATCCAGCAAGCCCTCCAGCCGCTCGCGCACCAGCCGGGCCAGCATCGGCGCCTCGCCGCCGCTGGAGATGGCGATGGTCAGCGGCGACCGGTCGACCACGGCCGGCACGTGAAAACTCGACAGGGCTGCGTCGTCCACCACGTTGACGAAGATCCGACGCAACTCGGCAAAGGTCGCGATCAGGCGGTTCAGCTCGACATCCGAGGTCGCCGCCACCACCAGCCAGACCCGATCCAGCCAGCTTTCGCGGAACGATTCGTGGCGGTGGGCCACGCGGCCATCGGCCACCCACCGCCGCAGCTGCGGCGTCAGCGTGGGCGCATTCACCGTGACCTGCGCCTGCGCGCCGAGCAAGGCCGCCACCTTGCGTTCGGCCACCGGGCCACCGCCGACCACCAGCACGGCGCGGCGGGACAGATCGGCGAACAGGGGATACAACTTCATGCGATGCGTCCGGTGCAGGTATGGCGATGCGATCACGCTATCCGGGCGTCGGCGGCGACGACAAATGATTTGCGCCACCGCGCATATGCCGCCACGGCATGTTGCCGAAAACTTGACCAATCCATCAAATGGACGTATAGACGTCTGATCATGAAATCACGTCCAGGCCACGCATCCCCTGAAGCCCCGTCCCCGGTGGCGGCCTGCGGCCTTGTGCCCGCCCCGACCAAGCCGGCTGCCACGCGATGTATCCGTGTTTCGTTCGCGCCTCGCCTCCACGATCCCGACCGTACACGAGAACTTCGCCATGACCCTGACCCAACTGCGCTACCTGGTAGCCATCGCCGACTCCGGCCTGAACATCACCCTGGCCGCGGAACGCGTGCACGCCACCCAGCCCGGCCTGAGCAAGCAACTGCGGCAACTTGAGGACGAACTGGGTTTCCAGCTGTTCGTGCGCAAGGGCAAGAGCCTGGACACGGTGACCCATGCCGGCCGGCAGGTGCTGGAGCGGGCGCGCACGATCCTGGCCGAAGCGGCCAACATCCGCTCGATCGCCGCCAACCTGCGCAACGAGGCGCACGGCGAGCTGCGCATCGCCACCACCCACACCCAGGCCCGCTTCGCCCTGCCCGCCGCGATCGGCATGCTCAGCCAGAGCTATCCGCGAGTCAGCGTGCACCTGCAGCCGGGCCGCGACAGCGAGGTGCTGGCGCAACTGGAAGCAGGCCGGGTCGATCTGGCGGTGATCAGCACGGCCGGCGCGCCGCCCGGCAGCGGCATCGCGCTGCCGGCCTATCGCTGGCATCGGGTGATCCTTGCGCCGCGGGAGCATCCGCTGGCCACCAGCGGCCAGCCGCCTTCGCTGGACGCCCTGGCGAAACTCCCACTAGTCAGCTACGACTCTTCCGTCAAGGCCGACTCCTCCCTGCGCCGCGCGTTCGAGGCGCGCCAGCTGCAGCCGCATGTCGCGATGACCGCCGGCGATGCCGACCTGATCAAGACCTACGTGCGCACCGGGCTCGGCATCGGCGTGCTGGCCGAGATGGCGATGCTGCCGGCCGACACCGACCTGGCCGTGCTGCCGGCCGATCACCTGTTTCCGCAATGCACGACCTGGATCGTGCTGCGTCGCGAGAGCGTGCTGCGCGAGTACGTGCTGGAGTTCGTCACGCAGTTCGCGCCGCATCTCGACCGCCGCGACGTGGCGCGGGTGCTGGCCGGCGACACCGCCGCCGGCGAATGGACCGGAGTGCCGCACTGGCGGGAGCGCCGGCAGGCCGCGCTCGCCGCCTGAGCCTGGCCGGCGGGCGGCGCCCGCCCCGCAAGACGTCATCAATCGTCGAGCAGGCCCTTGTTGCGCAACAGGGCCAGCACCTGGCGGGCCAGCGCTGCCGGCTCGGCGGCGTGGCCATCGATGCGCAGCTCCGGCTGCTCGGGCACCTCATACGGGTCGCTGATGCCGGTGAAGCTGGCGATCTTGCCGGCGCGTGCCTGGGCGTAGAGCCCCTTGCGATCGCGCGCCTCGCACACCTCCAGCGCGGTGGCGACGTGGATCTCGATGAAGTCGCCATGCGCCTCGACCAGCGCCCGCGACTCGGCCCGCGCGTCGGCATACGGCGCGATCGGCGCGCACACCGCGATGCCGCCGTGGCGCACGATCTCGCTGGCCACGTAGCCGATGCGGGTGACGTTGGCGGCGCGATCCTCGCGCGAGAAACCCAGCCCGCGCGACAGGTGCTTGCGCACCTCGTCGCCGTCGAGCACGGTGACCGGGCGGCTGGTGTGCTCCAGCAACTGGGCGATCACCGCCTGGGCGATGGTCGACTTGCCGGCGCCGGACAGCCCGGTGAAGAACAGCGCGAAGCCGCGCGGCTGGTGCACCGGATGACGTTCGCGCAGGATCTTCACCACCTCGGGGAAGCTGAACCACGCGGGGATCTCGCTGCCTTCATGCAGGTGCCTGCGCAATTCGGTGCCGGAGATGTCGCGCACCTCGTCGGCTTCGGCGACTTCGGTGGACGGCAGGTAGGTATCGCGGTTGGCCGCATAGACCATCGCGGGGAACGCCACGATGCGGATGCCCAGTTCCTCCTGGTGCCGCTCCAGCAACTGCTGCGCCTCGAACGGGCCGTAGAACGGACGTCCATTCGAATCCTTGCCGGGACCGGCATGATCGCGGCCCACGATGAAATGACTGGCGCCGTAGTTCTTGCGGATGATCGCGTGCCACAGCGCCTCGCGCGGGCCACCCATGCGCATCGCCAGCGGCAGCAGCGACAACTTCACGCTGTCGGCCGGGTAGTGCGGCAGCAAGGCGCGGATGCAGCGCACGCGGGTGTAGTGATCGACGTCGCCCGGCTTGGTGCGGCCGACCGAGGGCTGGATCAGCAACTTCGCGCCGACCTGCCGCGCGGCGCGCAGGGTCAGTTCGCGGTGGGCGCGATGCATCGGGTTGCGGGTCTGGAACGCCACGATGCGGCTCCAGCCATGCTCGGCGAACCACGCGCGCAGGCTGCGCGGAGTGTCGCGCAGTTCCCCGAAATCGTGGTGCGCAGGACGCTGGATGCCGCGCAGGCGACCGCCCAGTGCCACCGGCCGGGTGCGTTCCAGCAGTTCGGCGACGCCCGGATGCAGCCGATCGGTGCTGCCGAATACCTGCTTCGCCTCGTGCAGGCGCTCGGGCCAGTAGATATCGCTCACCTCCAGCACCGCCAGCGGCACGCCCTGGCTGTCGCGCAGCGCGACCTCGTCGCCGACCACCAGGTCGGCCGCGAACTCCTCGCCGACATCGAGGGTGATCGGGATCGGCCACAAGGTGCCGTCTTCCAGGCGCAGTTCCTCCACCACGCGATCGTAGTCGCGGCGGCCGAGGAAACCTTCCAGCGGCGAAAACGCGCCGCTGAGCAGCAATTCGAGATCGCACAGCTGGCGCGTGTCCAGGTCGACGCCGGGCAATTGCGTGCTGCGCTGCTTCAGCGCTTCGGCTTCGGCTGGCGGTAGATAAAGCTCCTTCAGCGCGCCGCCATGGGGGGCGATCAGGGCGTCGTCGGGAGCGGCTTCAGGAGTGGGCGCAAGCGCGGAGTGGCTCATGTTGGCGAGTTTCCAGTAGGTGGCGAGAAGGCCGTCGCGAGGCGACGGCAAGTGGCTTACGCGATGCCGTGCAGTCCGCATTCGCGCTTGAGTCCGAAGAAGCGGGTGTCCTCGGCGTCCATGCCGGGCTCCCAGCGATGGCTGGTGTGGGTGTCGCCTATGGAGACGTAGCCGCGCTGCCACAACGGGTGGTAAGGCAGCTGGTGGCGCGCCAGGTACTGGCCGATGTCGCGGTCGCTCCAGTCCGCCAGCGGATGGAACTTCCAGCGGCCCTGGCGATGCTCGACGAAGTCGATCGCCTGGCGGCTGCGCGACTGTCCCCGGCGCAGGCCGGCAAACCAGCCGGTCGCGCCCAGTTCGGCCAGCGCCCGCTGCATCGGCTCGACCTTGCGCAAGCGGTTGTACTGGTCCAGCCCGGGCACGCCCTGCTCCCACAACCGCCCGTGGCGCGCTTCCATCCAGGCCGGGCTGAGCGGCGCGCGATAGACCCTGAGGTTCAGCGCGAGCCGTTCGGTCAACTCGTCGACGAAGCGGTAGGTCTCGGGAAACAGGTAGCCGGTGTCGATCAGCACCACCGGCAGGCGGGCGCGCTGGCGGGTCAGCAGGTGCAGCGACACCGCCGCCTGTGCGCCGAAGCTCGACGACAGCACGTGTTCACCCGGAATGTGTTCGAACACCCACGCCACGCGCTGCTCGGCGTCGAGCGTGGCGAACCGCGCATTCAGTTCCGCCAATGCCTGCGGTTCGAGCGACACGGCCGCGGCCAGCACCGCGCTCATGCCAGCACCGCCAGCGGAATATGCCGTGGCTTCACCGCCGCCACGATGCCGGCGCGCAGCAGGAAATCGCCGAAACCCTCGCCCTCGCCCCGTTCATTCGCGTAGCGCGCAAACAGCGGATCGAGCGCGTCGAGGATCGTCGCCTCGTCGATGTTCTCCCGATACACCTGGTTCAGGCGCTGGCCGCTGAAGTCGGCAGCCAGGCGCAGGTCGTAGCGACCCGGCCCGCGCCCGACCAGGGCGATCTCGCCCAGGTAAGGCCGCGAGCAACCGTTGGGGCAGCCGGACAGGCGCAGCAGGATCGGCGCGTCAGCCAGGCCGTGGCGGGCCAGCAGCAACTCCAGCTTCGGCAGCAGCGCCGGCAGGTAGCGTTCGCTCTCGGCCATCGCCAGGCCGCAGGTGGGCAAGGCCACGCAGGCGATCGCATGACGGCGGATGCCGCTCTGCGCGCGATATTCGCCAAGGCCATGCGCATGCACGATCGCATCGACGCGCGCTCGCTCGGCGGCCGGCACGTTGGCGATGATCACGTTCTGGTTGCAGGTCAGGCGGAAGTCGCCCGCGTGCACCTTCGCCAGTTCGCGCAGGCCGCTGAGCCAGCGCCGGTCGCCGGTGTCGGCAAGCCGGCCGGACTCGATGTGCAAGGTGAGATGCCAGCGGCCATCGTGTCCCTCGACCCAGCCATAGCGGTCGCCGTTGTGCTCGAAGCGGTGCTCGCGCGGCGGAGCCAGCGCATAACCCAGCCGCGATGCCAGTTCCGCCGTGAACGTGTCCAGGCCGTGCCGGTCCAGCGTGTATTTCAGTCGCGCATGCTTGCGCTCGGCGCGGTCGCCCCAGTCACGCTGCACGCCGATCACCGTCTCGGCGACCTCGAACAACTGCTCCGGCACGACGAAGCCGATCACGCTGGCCAGCCGCGGATAGGTACTGGCGTCGCCGTGGGTGGCGCCCATGCCGCCGCCGATGGCGATGTTGAAGCCGCGCAACACGCCCTGCTCGATGATCGCGATCAGGCCCAGATCCTGGGCGAACACGTCGATGTCGTTGAGCGGCGGGATCGCCAGGCCGATCTTGAATTTGCGCGGCAGATAGGTCGCGCCGTACAGCGGCTCGACCTCCGGCGCGCCTGCCAGTTGCTCGCCGTCCAGCCAGATCTCGTGATACGCCCGCGTCTTCGGCGCCAGCTCGGCGGACAGCCGCGTGGCCCAGGCGTACGCCTCGGCGTGCGCGGCGGACTCGACCGGGTTGGCCGTGCTGACCACGTTGCGCACCACGTCGCCGCAGGCGGCGATGGTGCTGGCCAGCGCCGCGTGGATCGCGGCGATGGTCGGCTTCAGCTGGCGCTTGATGATGCCGTGCCACTGGAAGGTCTGCCGCGTGGTGATGCGCAGCGAGCCGCTGGCGTACTCGCGGGCGATGCGGTCGAACACCAGCCACTGCGCCGGCGTCACCACGCCGCTGGGCAGGCGCGCGCGCAACATGAAGGCGTAGGCCGGCTCCAGCTTCTGCCGGCGACGCTCCTCGCGCAGGTCGCGATCGTCCTGCTGGTAGCTGCCGTGGAATTTCAGCAGCTTGGTGTCGTCGTCGCTGATCGCGCCGGTGACCGGATCGGCCAGGCCCTCGGCGATGCCACCCCGCAGGAAGCGGCTTTCAGCCTTGATTTTTTCGAGATGGGAAAACATCGGAACATTCTTTTTCTGAAGAGTGCGGCCATGGCCGGCCGTTTCCTGGCTCGAGCTTCCAGGGGCGAGCGCATCAACTAATAGACGTCACGGGCGTAGCGACCCTGCTGCAGCAGCTCGCCCAGCCAAGCCTCGGCGGATTCGGCGGAATGACCGCCGTGGGCCACGGCCACCTCGATCAGGGCGGCGTGCACGTCGCGCGCCATGTGTTTCGCGTCGCCGCAGACATAGAGATGTGCGCCGCCATCGAGCCAGGCGTACAGATCGGCGCCACGCTGGCGCAGACGATCCTGCACGTAGGTTTTATGCGAATCCCTCGCAACACCCCGCACATCCTTGTGCGGACTTTCAGTAAGAGCGTCATCCCGCGAGAACGCCAGATCGAGTCGGTGCAGCGCGCCATCCGTCAACGCCTGCTGCCATTCCACCTGATAGAGGAAGTCGCTGGCGAAATGACGGTTGCCGAAGAACAGCCAGTTGCGGCCACTGCCCCCGCGCTCGCGGCGTTCCTGCACGAAGGCGCGGAACGGGGCCACGCCGGTACCGGGGCCGATCATGATGATGTCGCGCGCGTCGTCGGCCGGCAGCCGGAAGCGCTCGTTCGGCTCGATGAAGACCTCCAGCCGGGCGTCCTCGCCGCTGGCGGCCAGCAGGCTGGAGGCTGCGCCCCAGTGGGCATGGCCATCGGCTTCGTAATCGACCACGGCCACGGTCAGGTGCACCTCCTCGCCCACGGCCGCCGGGCTGGAGGCGATCGAGTACAGCCGCGGCGCCAGCGGCCGCAGCGCCGCCAGCAGGGCTTCGGGTTGCCAGGTCGCGGGATGGCGGCGCAGCAGGTCGATGGGCTGGTCGTCGGCCAGCACCGCGGCCAGCCGGGCCGCGTTTTCCGGCTGCAGCAGCCCAGCCAGTTCGGCGTGCCCGCCGGTAGCGGCCAGCGCCGTGATGAAGCCGCGATGCAGGCGGGTGAGTTCGCAATCGCGCTCCAGCCACTGCCGAAACGGCTGACGGCGATGCTTCCAGCTCACTTCGCCCGCGCCATCGAGCTGCAGGAGGTCGAGCCATTGCGCCACCAGCGCCGGCGGATTGCGCGGCCATACGCCCAGCGCATCACCCGGCTGGTAGCGCAGGCCGGAACCTTCCAGCGACAGCTCCAGATGGCGGATGTCGCGGGTACTGTCCCGGCTGACGATGCGCTGGTTGGCCAGCACCACCGCGCTGAACGGTTGTTCGCGGGAATGCGCGCTGGCTGGCGGCACCACATGCAACGGCGTCACCCGCCCGGGTGCCGTGACCTGCTTGAGCACATCACGGGCGCGCTCCACCACCTGCTCCGACCAGGGTTCGGCGACCAGTTCGAACTCCAGGTCGGCTTCGCCGAAGGGATGCAGGCGGCTGGCGCCCAGCGCCGCCAGCCGTTCGTCCAGCTGGCGCCCGATCGTGCAGAACTGCGGATAGCTGGAGTCGCCCAGCCCCAGCACGGCGAACTGCAGCGCTGGCAATTTCGGCGCCCGCTTGCCGGTGATGAACTCGAACAGGCCACGCGTGTCATCCGGCGGCTCGCCGTCGCCCTGGGTGCTGACCACCACCAGCAGGTGACGCTCCTGCGCCAGTTCGCGCTGCGGGTAGGCGTCGGCGCGCAGCAGCCGCACCGGCAGGCCCAGCGCCTCGCTGCGACTGGCCAGCGCCGTGGCGATGCGGCGGGCGTTGCCGGTCTGGCTGCCGTAGAGGATGGTCAGCCGCTCGCCCGCCTGCGCCGCCGGGACGGGCGCCGCCGCGCCGTGGCGCTGGAGCTGTCCCGCATGCGCGGCCGCCCAGGCGGCCACCCAGTACAGCTGGGCCGCGCCCAGTCCGTCCAGGCCCCTGGTCAGCAGGTCAAGCCTGTCCGCGGGCGGCTCGGCATCGGCAATGTTTCTGGCGACGACTGAATTCACGACAATCTCGTTTGGACGTCCATACGTCTGGACATCCAAAGTATTGCCCCATCGCATAGCCGTGAAAGGATGCCTTGCCATGTACATATGCCGACGGCTTATTTCCGCGCCCGACGGCCGCCGCCAATACTTCGCCGAACCGCCAGGCGCCCCGGACACATGCCAGCATTCTCCGAATTCATCACCTTTGCCGCCGTGGGCGCGCTGGCCCAGCTGATCGACGGCGCCCTGGGCATGGCCTACGGCATCACGGCGGCAAGCATGCTGCTGGGCCTCGGCCTGCCGCCGGTGGTGGCCAGCGCGAG
This sequence comes from Rhodanobacter sp. Soil_C_14, assembly GCF_057657335.1. Classification (NCBI taxonomy): domain Bacteria; kingdom Pseudomonadati; phylum Pseudomonadota; class Gammaproteobacteria; order Lysobacterales; family Rhodanobacteraceae; genus Rhodanobacter; species Rhodanobacter sp. Soil_C_14. The sequence goes on from NZ_JBDGIQ010000001.1 coordinate 148,194, forward strand.
CGTGCATTACGCGGAGACCTTCACCTGTGGCGCCTCCGGCCTCAGCCATCTGGCTGCGGGCAACGTGCGACGAAGGCTGTTCTGGGCCCTGGCGCTACCGGGCGTGGCTGGCGCGGTGATCGGCGCGCTGGTGCTCAGCCACGTGCCGGCGGCATGGATGCGAATGGCGCTGACGCCGTACCTGCTCGGCATGGGCCTGTGCCTGCTGCTGCGCGGCAGGCGAGCACCGGGCGAGCACGATGACCGCATCCCGTCGGCGACGCGGCCGCTGGGCCTGGTCGCGGGCTTTGCCGACGCCGTCGCCGGCGGCGGCTGGAGCGCGATCACGGTGACCGCCCTGGTCGCCCGGGGCGCCACCCCGCGCATGGTGATCGGCACGGTGCACCTGGCCAAGTGCGCGGTCAGCGCCGCGGCCAGCGTCAGCTTCCTGTGGCATGTCGGTGCCAGCCATGGCGTCGCGGTGCTCGGGCTGATCGTGGGCGGCGTCGCCGCCGCGCCGCTGGGCGCCGTGCTCACCCGGCGTCTGCCGCCACGGGCGGCGACCCTGCTGGCGGCGACCGCCGTGCTCGGACTGGGACTGCATGGCGTGGCCCAGGCCCTGCGCTGATCCACCCTCGCCCGCGGCTACAATGGCGGCATGACCAAACCCACTGTTTTCCCCATCGAAGTCCGCGGCTCGGCCCGGCAGCCACTGGGCATGTCGCCCGCCCGCTTCCTCCGCGACTACTGGCAGAAGCGTCCGCTGCTGATCCGCCAGGCGTTTCCCGATTTCCAGCCGCCGCTGCAGCCGGACGATCTGGCCGGCCTGGCCTGCGAGCCTGCCGCCCTGGCCCGGTTGATCGTGCATGACGAAAAGCGCGACCAATGGCACGTCCATCCCGGTCCGCTCGGCGAGGCAGATTTCGCGAATACTCCCGACAGCAACTGGACATTGCTGGTGCAGGATGTCGACAAGTGGGACGCGGACGTGGCCGGCCTGCTGCAGCACTTCAGCTTCCTGCCCAGCTGGCGGATGGACGACGTGATGGTGTCCTATGCCGAGCCCGGCGGCGGCGTCGGCGCGCACGTCGACCAGTACGACGTGTTCCTGATCCAGGGCCTGGGCCAGCGCCATTGGGCGATCAGCGATGATCCGCTGGCGCCGAAGGCCTTCCGCCCCGACGTGGAACTGAAGCAGCTGGCGCTGTTCGAACCGACCCACGAATGGCTGCTTGACGCCGGCGACATCCTGTACCTGCCGCCGGGCGTACCGCACGACGGCGTGGCGTTCGGCGGTCCGTGCATGACGTTTTCGGTGGGCATGCGCGCGCCGTCGCAGGCGGAGCTGACCGGCGACCTGGCCGACTACATCGCCGAACAGTTGCCGGACGAGCTGCGCTACGCCGACCCGGACCTGAAACCGGCCAGGGCCACCGGCGAGATAGACCGCGCCGCGCTGGAGCGCCTGAAGAGCACGCTGCCGTTCGCCGCGGCCCTGCGCGACGACCTGCTGCACGACTGGTTCGGCCGTTTCATCACGCGCTACCGCAACGCGCAGATCCCGGCGCCGCTGGACAAGCCATTGAGCGTCGAGGCCTTCCTCAAGCAACTCGAAGGCGGCGCGCAACTGTTGCGTCACCCGTGGTCGCGGCTGGCCTGGCACCGCGACAAGTCGACCTGCACGCTGTATGTCAGCGGCGCCGCCTACCCGGCCACGCCGGCGCTGGCGCAGGCATTGTGCGAGCAGCGCAGCCATACCCCCGCCAGGAAGATCAGCGCCGCCGAACGCAAGCTGCTGCTGGCGCTGGTCAACGATGGTCACCTGATCGTGCGCAAATCCCGCCAACGTCGCTGAGCACGCACCGATGAAACTGCAGGACTTCCACATCGAGATCGCCGACTGGTCGAACCCCGACCAGCAAGCCGCCCTGCTCGACCTGCGCGAAACCGTGTTCATCCACGAACAGGGCGTGCCCGAGCAGCGCGAGCGCGACGGACTCGATGTGGACTGCTGGCACCTGCTGGCGCGCGACGAGCATGGCCAGCCGATCGGCTGCGGCCGGCTCACCCCGCAGCACAAGATCGGTCGCATGGCCGTGCTGCGCGACTGGCGCGGTCGTGGCGTCGGCCAGGCGCTGTTGCGCGAGATGATTTCCCGGGCCCGCAGCCAGGGCTGGCCGGAGGTGAAGCTGGATGCCCAGGTCAGCGCCCAGGGTTTCTACGAGCGCGAAGGCTTCGCGGCTTTCGGCGAGACCTTCGAGGACGCCGGCCTGCCCCATCAGGCGATGCGCCTGGCCCTGCCCGCAGCGGACGATGTGCCGGCAGCACTGCCCGACATCGGCACGCTCGCTGCCGGCACGCGCGGCGAGACCGCGGCGGCGCGCCTGCAACTGCTGGCCGATGCCCGCCATCGGCTGGACATCCACCTGCCCCTGCTGGGCAGCGATGCCTACGCCAGCCCGGACGAACTGGCCGAGCTGCGACGCATCGCGATCTCCGGCCGCGGGGCGCAGATCCGCATCCTGCTGCACGATCCGGCCGCCGCGCTGCGCGGTGACCATCGACTGATCGCCCTGGCGCAACGCCTGCCCAGCGCGATCCAGATCCGCATGCCGGTCGATGAAGTCGACCTGGCCTACCTCGCGGCCTATCTGCTCAACGACGCCGGCGGCTACCTGTTCCTGCCCGAGGCCGCGCGCCCCCAGGGCCGCGCCGCCCGCCACGACCGCGCCAGCCAGGCGCCGCTGCAACAGCACTTCGACGAAGTGTGGGAGCGTGCCGAACGGGCCAGCGAGCTGCAGTCGCTGAATATCTGAGCGGACTGGCTCAATCGGACTGGGCCAGACGGACTGAACCGCAGCTGGCCCGGGATCGCCCTGCCTGGCCAGCCGCGACGCGACGCAAACCGCATGAAACCGCTGGCCGCGCCGGAACCGGGCTACGACCTTGGTCTGAGAAGCCCCCGCACGGGCCGTTCCAGGCCATTCGCAGCTTGCCGCGTCGCAGCACCCAAAGGCTATAATCATGGGGATTCTCCCCAGTCATCCGTATCAGCGGCCTGTCGGGCTTGAAAACCGACCGGTAACCGCGACTTCAACGTGACACGGATGAGCTCAAGCATCCCTTCCTGCCGGTGGTGACGTGACTACAAACCTGATCAGCGAGTTCTTCGAATCTTCCCAACTCGCAGGCGGCAACGCCGATTACGTCGAATCGCTGTATGACGCCTGGTTGGCCGACGCCTCGTCGGTTCCCGCCGAATGGGCCACGTATTTCTCATCGTTCAAGGGTCGCGAGTCCGGCGACGTCTCCCACACCGCGGCCATCGCCCGCATCGAAGCGGCACAGAAGCAGCGCCACAACGGCGCCACGGCCGCGCCGGTCAGCGATGAACACGCGCGCAAGCAGGCCGGCGTGCTGCGCCTGCTCACCGCCTACCGCTCGCGCGGCCATCTTGCCGCCGACCTCGATCCGCTCGGCCTGACCGAGAAGATGACGGCACCCGACCTGGGCCTGGCCTTCCACGGCCTGTCCGATGCCGACCTCGACACCGAATTCGACACCGGCAACTACGCCGGCGGCGGCCTGCGCCTGAAGCTGCGCGACCTGCTGGCCCGCCTGCAGAAGACCTACGCCAGCACGATCGGCGCCGAGTTCATGCACATCAGCAACCACGAGCAGCGCAACTGGATCTACAGCCGGCTGGAACAGGCTGCCGGCCAGAGCGGCCTGGACAAGGCCGGGCAGCAGCGCGTGCTGGATGGCCTCACCGCCGCCGAGGGACTGGAGCGCTACCTCCACACCAAGTACGTGGGCCAGAAACGCTTCTCGCTGGAAGGCGGCGACAGCCTGATCCCGATGCTCGACGACGTGGTGCGCGAAGCCGGCGACAACGGCATCAAGGAACTGGTCATCGGCATGGCCCATCGCGGCCGCCTCAACGTGCTGGTCAACATCCTCGGCAAGCCGCCGAAGACCCTGTTCGACGAGTTCGAGGGCAAGTTCGACCACCCCGACGATCCGGCCCACTCGGGCGACGTGAAATACCACATGGGCTTCTCCGCCGACGTCAAGACGCCCAAGGGCGGCGTGCACGTGGCGCTGGCGTTCAACCCGTCGCACCTGGAGATCGTCAACCCGGTGGTGACCGGTTCGGTGCACGCGCGCCAGACCCGCCGCCGCGACACCGCGCACACGCAGTCGATGGCCGTGCTGATCCACGGCGACGCCGCGTTCGCCGGCCAGGGCGTGAACATGGAGCTGCTGAACATGTCGCAGGCCCGTGGTTTCCGCATCGGCGGCAGCCTGCACATCGTGATCAACAACCAGGTCGGCTTCACCACCTCCAATCCGCAGGACGCGCGCTCCACCATGTACTGCACCGACCTGGCCAAGATGGTCAACGCGCCGGTGCTGCACGTGAACGGCGACGACCCCGAAGCGGTGATCCTGGTGACCCGGATCGCCTACGATTTCCGCAAGCAGTTCCGCCGCGACGTGGTGATCGACCTGGTCTGCTACCGTCGCCACGGCCACAACGAGGCCGATGAACCGGCCGCGACGCAGCCGGTGATGTACCAGATCATCCGCAAGCGCCCGACCACGCGCGACCTCTACCAGCAGCAGCTGGTCAAGCAGGGCGTGCTGGCCGACGGCGAAGCGCAGAAGCAGTTCGAAGCCTATCGCGCACGGCTGGAAGCGGGCGCGCCGATGACCGACCTCGACCCGTCGCCGGTGCGCGACGGCCACGTCGACTGGGCGAAGTTCATCGGCGGCAAGCTGTCGACCCCGGTCGACACCGGCGTGCCCCGGCAGAAGCTGCAGGAGCTCTCCAGCAAGATCCTCACCCTGCCCGCCGACCTCACCCTGCAGGCGCGCGTGGCGAAGATCTACGACGACCGCCGCAAGATGGCCGCCGGCGAGCAGCCGGCCGACTGGGGCTTCGCCGAAAATCTCGCCTACGCCACCCTGGTCGATGCCGGCTACGACATGCGCCTGGTCGGCCAGGATTCCGGCCGCGGCACCTTCTTCCACCGCCATGCGGTGCTGCATGACCAGAAGGACGGCCACACCTACATGCCGCTGGCCAACGTGCGCGCCAGCGCCGACGTCGAGGTGATCGACTCGCTGCTCAGCGAAGAAGCGGTGATGGCGTTCGAGTACGGCCACTCCACCACCGACCCGGACACGCTGAACATCTGGGAAGGCCAGTTCGGCGATTTCGCCAACGGCGCCCAGGTGGTGATCGACCAGTTCATCAGCTCCGGCGAAGCGAAGTGGAACCGCCTGTGCGGCCTGGCGCTGTTCCTGCCGCACGGCTATGAAGGTCAGGGCCCGGAACATTCTTCCGCGCGTCTGGAACGCTTCCTGCAGCTGTGCGCGTTCGACAACATGCAGGTCTGCGTGCCGACCACGCCGGCGCAGGATTTCCACATGATCCGCCGGCAGATGCTGCGCCCGGTGCGCAAGCCGCTGATCGTGATGACGCCGAAATCGCTGCTGCGCCACAAGCTGGCGGTGTCCACCCTGGACGAGCTGGCCAACGGCAGCTTCCAGCTGGTGATCGGCGAGCATCGCGAGCTGGCCGCGAAGAAGGTCAAGCGCGTGGTGCTGTGTTCGGGCAAGGTCTACTACGACCTGCTGGAAGAAGCCGAGAAGCGCGAACTGAAGGACGTGGCGATCGTGCGCGTCGAGCAGTTGTATCCGTTCCCGCGCGTCGAGGTCACCGCCGAACTGGACAAGTACCCTTCCGCCAAGGAAGTGATCTGGTGCCAGGAAGAGCCGATGAACCAGGGCGCGTGGTTCCAGATCCGCCATCACCTGCAGGCCTGCACCGGCGTCAAGCACAGCCTGTCGTACGCCGGTCGCGCCCGTTCGCCGGCACCGGCGGCTGGCCACCACAACACCCACGTCGCCGAACAGGCGGCACTCGTCGAACAGGCGCTGGTCGCGCCGGTCGGCACCGATCACTCTGCAGAATAAGCGGCTTTTCCGAACAGTGCGGCCAGGACGGCCGCTTCTTGATCTTCGCGATCATGGATGAGCGCACTAACTCAAGGATTCACATGTCCATCGAACTCAAAGTCCCCGTCCTGCCCGAGTCGGTCTCCGACGCCACCATTGCCACCTGGCACAAGAAAGCCGGCGACGCGGTGAAGCGCGACGAGAACCTGGTCGACCTCGAAACCGACAAGGTGGTGCTGGAAGTGCCCTCGCCGGTTGACGGCGTGCTGAAGGAAATCCGTCACGACGTCGGCGACACGGTGAACAGCGAGCAGATCATCGCGATCATCGAGGAAGGTGCCGCAGCCGCCGCACCGGCACCGGCAGCCGCAGCCCCCGCTGCTGCCGCTCCGGCGCCCGCCGCCGCGGCGCCCGCCCCCGCCGCGTCGAAGGCCGCCGCCGAGCTTTCGCCCGCCGCGCAGCGCGTCGCCACCGAGAACAAGGTCGACACCTCCGCCATCGCCGGCACCGGCCGCGACGGCCGCATCATCAAGGAAGACGTGGTCAACGCCGGCTCGCGTCCTGCCGCGGCTCCCGCCGCGCCGGCGGCGAAGCCGACTCCGGGTTCGCGTCCGGAAGAACGCGTGCCGATGACCCGCATGCGCGCTCGCATCGCCGAGCGCCTGATGCAGTCGAAAAACTCGATCGCCATGCTCACCTCGTTCAACGAAGTGAACCTGAGCGAAGTGACGAAGATGCGCAAGACGCTGGGCGAAGCGTTCCAGAAGGAACACGGCATCAAGCTCGGCTTCATGAGCTTCTTCGTCAAGGCCGCCGCCGAGGCGCTGAAGCGCTATCCGTTCGTCAACGCGTCGGTCGACGGCAACGACGTGATCTATCACGGCTACCAGGACATCTCGATCGCGGTGTCCACCGACAAGGGCCTGGTCACGCCGGTGCTGCGCGACGTGCAGGACATGAGCTTCGCCGACGTCGAAAAGGGCATTGCCGACTACGCCACCAAGGCGCGCGCCAACAAGCTGTCGCTGGACGACCTGCAGGGCGGCACGTTCACCATCACCAATGGCGGCACCTTCGGCTCGCTGCTGTCCACCCCGATCGTCAACCCGCCGCAGAGCGCGATCCTGGGCATGCACACGATCAAGGAGCGCGCCATCGTCGAGAACGGCCAGATCATCGCGGCCCCGATGATGTACATCGCGCTGTCCTACGACCATCGCATCATCGACGGCAAGGACGCGGTGCTGTTCCTGGTCGACATCAAGAACCAGCTGGAGAATCCGCAGCGGATGCTGCTGGGGCTGTAATCAAAAAAGCGGAAACGGGGAACAGGGAACGGGGAACGGCCAGAGCCGCACCTGTTCCTCGTTCCCCGTTCCCTGTTCCCGCTTAAAAGGACACCAAAACCATGAGCGAAAAATTCGATGTCATCGTCATTGGCGCCGGCCCGGCCGGCTACGTGGCCGCGATCCGCGCCGCGCAGCTGGGCCTGAAGACGGCCTGCGTCGACGCGTTCACCGGCAAGGACGGCAAGCCCGCGCTGGGCGGCACCTGCCTCAACGTGGGCTGCATCCCGTCCAAGGCGCTGCTCGACTCCTCGCGCCAGTTCTGGAACATCGCGCACAACCTGCCGGTGCACGGCATCAGCGTGGGCGATGCCAAGGTCGACATGGGCACGTTCATCGGCCGCAAGGACAAGATCGTCAAGCAGTTCACCGGTGGCATCGCCCAGCTGTTCAAGGCGAACAAGGTCACCCCGTTCTTCGGTACCGGCAAGCTGTTGAAGGGCAACTCGGTCGAGATCACCGCCGCCGATGGCAGCAAGCAGACGATCAGCGCGACCAACGTGATCCTGGCTTCCGGTTCCATTCCGATCGAGCTGCCGTTCGCCAAGTTCGACGGCAAGGCGATCGTCGACAATGCCGGTGCGCTGGACTTCACCGAGGTGCCGAAGCGCCTGGGCGTGATCGGCGCCGGCGTGATCGGCCTGGAGCTGGGCAGCGTGTGGCGCCGCATGGGCTCCGAGGTCACCATCATCGAAGCGCTGCCCGATTTCCTTTCGGTGGCCGACGCCGACATCGCCAAGGTTGCCGCCAAGGAGTTCGCCAAGCAGGGCCTGGACATCAAGCTCGACGCCAAGCTCAACAAGGCCGAGGTGAAGAAGGACGGCGTGCATCTCACCTACACCGATAAGAGCGGCGAGCAGAAGCTTATCGTCGACAAGCTGCTGGTGGCCGTCGGCCGCCGCGCCTACACGCAGAACCTGCTGGCTGACGACGCCGGCGTGAAACTGGACGAGCGCGGTCGCATTCTTGTCGACGAACACTGCCACACCGGCGTGGACGGCGTGTGGGCGATCGGCGACGCGGTGCGCGGCCCGATGCTGGCACACAAGGGTTCCGAGGAAGGCGTGGCGGTGGCCGAGTGGATCGCCGGCAAGGCCGGCCACGTCAACTACGACACCATCCCGTTCGTGATCTACACCGAGCCGGAAGTGGCCTGGGCCGGCAAGACCGAGAAGGAACTGAAGGACGCCGGCGTGCCGTACAAGGTTGGCAGCTTCCCGTTCGCCGCCATCGGCCGCGCCGTGGCGATGAACGAGGCCATTGGCCAGGTGAAGATGATCGCCCACGCCGAAACCGACCGCATCCTGGGCGTGCACATGGTCGGCCCGGGCGTCTCCGAGCTGATCGCCGAGTGCGTGGTGGCGATGGAATTCAAGGGCTCGTCCGAGGATCTGGCACGCATCGTCCACGCGCATCCGACGCTGTCCGAAGCCGTGCACGAAGCCGCCCTGTCGGTCGACAAGCGCGCCATCCATAAGGGCAATTGAGCTCACAATGCCCTCGCGTCATGCAGGCCACGGTGGCCGCTGACGGGGATCGACGCGGCCTGCTCGTGGTGACACGCGCAGGCCGCTTTTTTTAGGGAGGCGCCTCCAGGATTGACCCTGTCGACTTGCGCCCCACGTCATCCGGCCATGGCCTGCGGAGGTGCTGGCCGCGGCGCAGGCAGCTTCACTACCATCAGCTGACGGCGTGCAATCGTCGCGCCGCAACCATGCTAAGGAGAGCACATGACACGTTTGATCGAAGGACGCTACCGCGACGCAGACAAGTGCTGCAGCTGGGCGCAAGCCGCCGATGAGCACGAGCCGATCCGCAACCTGTTTCCCACCCGCAGCGACCGTTTCATCCGACTCAACGCCAAGCTCCGCTTGAGCGACGAGGCTTGGCGTCAGCTCTGTGCGATGAACGACTTCGACCGAGCCAAGGTAGCCGAGGAGTTACTGCAGATCGTGACGTCGCCCACTGATCCGCGGCACTCGGATGCCAGGCGACGCAATGCCATGCAGCGTCTCCGGCGGGTCAACTATCCCTTCAAGAGCTATCACTACGCGATTGCCTATGCGGTGGCTCCGGACGGGCGGGTGAAGGTGGATCAGATCTGGTTCGATGCGAAGCTGGTTGGTGCGAAGCCCGATTACCCGCACCTGGAACGCAACCTGCTCTATGTCGTCAACCGGACGGGAGACGCCAGGTTTTCCGAAAATTTCAGGCAGCTTGGGGCGGATAGCGAAGCAGTAACGGATCGCCTAAAGGCTGCATGGGGCAAGCCAAACCCCACGCATCGCGTGGAAACCCGCTATGCCGCCGTCAACGGCATGCAGAACGATCTCACCAAGGCGACCTGGTTGATGGGCACACATCTCGATACGGCCTATCCGGAGGGCGGTTTCGATCAATACAGCTTGTTCCACAATCCCACGGACAGCGCTTGGGAAGATCTGTTCGAGTGCATCTACGACAAGCGCGCTCTGGATAGGGAAAGCAGCAGCAACGCCCACCACCTTGCCGCCGTACTGCGCGAAGCGCAACAACGCAATCATCAAACACACTGGGTCGCGCACAGCCAAGGCGCCATCATTTTCAGCCGCGCCGTCAAGTTGGCAGCGCTGGGTGGCCGACTGGATTGCCACCGCGTCAGCCTGCACGGGATGGGATCGAACCTCGTGGATACCGAGCTGGCCTGCCAGAAGGTGGGCATCAAGGTCGACCGGGTACGCAACAATCCGCTTGATCCCGTGCCCAACGTGGCCGGGTGCAATGCGCTGACCACCAGCGGCTTGCTCCGCGCACTGTGCTTCTCGCGGATGGTCAAGGGTGGCAATGCCCTCGCCAGCCCACATACGCTGCCCTACCTGGGGCTGGAGACGTATATCGACCAGCTACACTTCACCGGCCACCATTTGCTGGCACGGCAAGCCTGCCGTTACCTGCCCAAGGACTGAGCCATGAACGACTCTTCGTTGCCACCGCTCCTGCCGGACGGACGCTCACGCCGACTGTCGTCGTCATGGCCAGTGCGCAAGCTGCGCGCCATGATCGCCCCGCTCAAGCCGTTGCGCGGCGGCCCATTACTGGACGACTGCACGCACCAACACGTTGATTGCGGGTCGGTCGACATCGATTTTTTCCTGCCTCGCGCTTATTTTGGCACGGGATCTCGACCCAGCAGAATCGATTTGGAGGACGACCAAAGCTTCAGTGAGCGTGCATCGAAAGAAAGGGCAGAACACGCATACGCCAAAATTGGCGGAAGCAACTGGAGCTACTACGGCCCCTTATGGGATATCTGGGATATCAAACGCTACCTTCCCATACCGCGTGACCCGTACGCCATCATCACCCCGATATGGCAGATCGAGCGCGTCAAACGTGGCGTGCAGCTTGACGTAGGTGACATGGCCGGACTGGAACGCTATTTGCGCGGTGATTACGAGCTGTTTCTTGAGTCCCAGGGCGGCAGAAACTGGGAGCTTCGCCGGGATGTCAAAGAAGAATTCAAAACGATGCATCCGGAAGATGCGCAAGCCATCATCGACTACCAGCTCAAGCATATGCTGCTGTCCCCACCGAGCACATATGAAACACTCCTCTTCAACGGCCTGCCATGGCTGCGCTACGTATGGAACGAACAACCCGGACGAAGCTTGCCGACGGCGTTCAACTACAGCCGCACGCTGTCCGACCGCAGCATCCTCACGGTTTATTTCGGCATCACTTACATGAGCAGCGGCGGCGGCAAAGACTACGCCCGCTGGCGGAAAGCCTTTCTGCGGGATTCGGAAGCCCTGATGAGCGGCCTGACCATCACCCCGAAGTGCCTGCCACCGCCATGAAGACCCCTCTTCACGAGAACCGGAAATCCATGCCTCAACCCACCGCCCTCTGCGTCTACTGCGGCTCCAGCTCTGGCCGCCATCCCGAGTACGCCGAACAGGCCCATGCCTTCGGCACGGAAATGGCGCGGCGCGGCATCGCGCTGGTCTATGGCGGCGGCAAGGTCGGCCTGATGGGCGTGGTGGCCGATGCCGTGCTCGCCGGTGGCGGCAAGGTGATCGGGGTGATTCCGCGCCAGCTGGTGGAGCTGGAAGTGGCCCATCCGGGGCTCAGCGAGCTGGTGGTGGTGGAAACCATGCATCAGCGCAAGACGCGCATGTACGAGTTGTCCGATGCCTTCGTCGCCCTGCCCGGCGGCTTCGGCACCATGGACGAGATGTTCGAGATGCTGACCTGGGCCCAGCTCGGCCTGCATCGGTACCCCTGCGCCTTCCTCGACGTGCGTGGCTACTATCGCGACCTGCGCCAGATGATGCAGCACATGGTCCAGGAAAACTTCGTGCGGGCCGAGCAGCGCGATGGCATCTGGTTCGGCGACAGCATGGCGGAGCTGTTCGACTGGATGGCCGCTTACCAGGGCAGCTACGTGCCGAAGTGGATCGACACCCGCAGCGTCGACGCCTGACCGGAGACACCGCCATGAACAGTTTCCGCGCTTTCCGCATCCACCACGACGACGCCGGCCATCGTGCCGGCATCGAGCACATGACCCCCGACGCGCTGTCCCCGGGTGAAGTCCTGATCAAGGTCGCCTACTCGTCGGTGAACTACAAGGACGCCCTGGCCGGCACTGGCAAGGGGCGCATCCTGCGCAGCTACCCGCTGAACGGCGGGATCGACGTGGCCGGTCGGGTGGTGGCCTCCACCGACCCCGCGTTCAAGGAGGGCGACGCCGTGCTGTGCACCGGCAGCGGCCTGTCCGAGACACGCGACGGCGGTTATGGCGAATACGCCCGGCTCGACGCGCGCTGGACGATTTCGCTGCCTGCCGGGCTGAGCCTGCGCGAAAGCATGATCATCGGCACCGCCGGTTTCACCGCGGCGCTCGCGCTGCTGCGCATGCAGGACAATCGGCAGACGCCGGCCCTGGGCCCGATCGCGGTGACCGGCGCCAGCGGCGGCGTGGGCCAGCTGGCGATCGATATCTTCAGCCGTGCCGGCTACGAAGTGCACGCGATCAGCGGCAAGGCGGAACACTTCGATGCGCTGCGCGCGCTCGGTGCCCGCGAATGCGTCGATCGCCACCAGCTCGCCTTCAGCGGCAAGCCGATGGACTCCGCCCGCTTCGGCGGCGCGCTGGACAACGTCGGCGGCGCGATGCTGGGCGGCCTGTTGCCCCTGATCAGCCCGTACGGCAACGTGGCGATCTGCGGCAACGCCGGCGGCATCGCCTTCGACAGCACCGTCATGCCGTTCATCATCCGCGGCGCCAGCCTGCTCGGGATCGCCTCGGCGGGCACCGCCCGCGACCTGCGCGACAGCGTCTGGCAGCATCTGGCCAGCGACTGGAAACCCCGGCAGCTGGAACGCATCGTCACCCTCGAAGCAGGGCTGGACGAGCTGCCGGGCGTGTTTGCGCGTATGCTCGCAGGCGAATCCTTCGGACGTACCCTGGTGCGCATCGACAGCACGGTTTGAAGAAACTGCGCTTGGAAGTACCATCACCACGGCTTAGAATCAACGAAACTCGCAGGGGATTATTTTTCTATGGCACGCATCCTGATCGTCGACGACTCCCCTTCACAGCTGCTTGGCATCAAGCGCATCGTCGAAAAACTCGGGCATGAAACCCTTTCCGCCGAAGACGGTGCCGCCGGCGTGGAAGTGGCCAAGGCCGAAAAGCCGGACCTGATCCTGATGGACGTGGTCATGCCCAACCTCAACGGCTTCCAGGCGACCCGCACGATCAGCAAGAACGCCGACACGGCACACATCCCGATCATCCTGGTCACCACCAAGGATCAGGAAACCGACAAGGTCTGGGGCATGCGCCAGGGTGCCAAGGCCTATGTGACCAAGCCGATCCGCGAGGAAGAGCTGGTCAAGGCCCTGGAAGAATTCCTGCCGGGCTGAACAATCACCGGATGCAGCGAGAAACGGCGCCCCAGGGCGCCGTTCTTCTGTCTACACACCCGTCAAACGTTACCGCGGGGTGAAGTCGCCGAACACCGCCTGCAGCGCATCGTAGGCGGCACGCTGCTCGTCGGTGTCCGCCGGTGGCGTGCGGATGGACAGCTCCACCAGCTGGTCGCCGGGATGGGCACCAGGCATGCCACGGCCCTTCAGCCGCAGCTTGCGCCCCGATTGCGAACCCGCCGGGATGCGCAGGTCGACCGTTCCGGCCAGGGTCGGCACCGGCACGGCCGCGCCCAGTGCCGCCTCCCACGGCGTGATCGGCAGCACGTGCACCACGTTGCGGCCGTCCAGGCGGAAACGCGCGTCATCACGGATGCCCACCTCCAGCAGCAGGTCGCCGTTCGGCCCACCAGCCATGCCGGGCTGGCCCTGGCCGGACAGGCGGATCACCTGGCCGGGCTGGATGCCCGCGGGAATCTTCACTTCCAGCACGCGCTCGCCACCGGCCGGATCGTGCATCGCCAGCCGCGTGCGACCGCCATCGAACGCCGTCTGCAGGTCGATCTGCACCGAGGCCTGCACATCCTGGCCGCGACGCGGGCGCGGCTGGCCGCGGTGGCCACCACCCGCGGCACCGCCGCGCCCGAACAGGCTCTCGAAGAAGTCGCTGAAGTCACTATCGTCACCGCCACCGAAGCCGTGCTGGCCCTGCCAGCCGGGCGGCGGCCTGAACTGCTCGCCCTGCCGGTAGCCGCCGGCGCGCAACTGGTCGTAGGAACGCCGCTTCTCGGCATCCTTGAGTACCTCGTTGGCTTCATTGACCGCCTTGAACTTCTCTTCGGCGCCGGCTTCCTTGTTCTTGTCCGGGTGGTACTTGCGCGCGAGCTTGCGATAGGCCGACTTGATCTCGGCCTCGCTGGCATCGGGCTTCACACCCAGGATCTCGTAATAGTCTTTGAATTCCACTCACCGCTCCCCGACTCACGCAAAACCCGCGGCGGGTCGACGCCGCCGCGGGATCAGCCACCCGATCCTCAGTGGTTCACGTTGATGGTAATGCGCCGCGGCGTCGCCTGCGCCTTCTTCGGTATCACGATCTCCAGCACGCCGAACTTGCCTGTCGCCGTCACACCCTCGGCATCGGCGCTGTCCGGCAGGGCGAAACGGCGATGGAAGGCGCCGCGCGCACGTTCGACCCGGGTGAACTTGCCGTCCTTTTCCGCGGCAACGGCATTACGCTCGCCCTTGATGGTGAGGATGCCCTTGTCCATGCTCACCTCGATCTGCGCCGGGTCCACGCCGGGGATGTCGGCCAGGATCACGAAGCGCTGCTCGTCCTCGCGAATGTCGACGCGTGGCGCCCACTGGCTGGTGACCACGTTGGAGGCATCGCCGTCTTCCGGTTGCAGGAAGCGGTCGAACGCCTGACGGATCTCTTCGGGCAGGCCGTTGCCCGCGTTCCAGATGCCATGACGACCCAGGTTCATTGTTTGTCTCCTTGCATTGGTTTGCGGTCGATTACCGCCTGAGACAGAAAATAGGTGCGGCCGCGGACGATTCAAGGCGACAGCCCGCCGCGGCACGTTTAGCATGGCGCGATCCCCTCCCCGACCCGAGACCCGCATGAGCATCCAGCCCGGCGACACGATTCCCGACACTGCCGTCCAGTGCATCGACGGCGACATCCAGCCAGCGCAGACCGCCGCCCTGTTCGCCGGACGCAAGGTGCTGCTGTTCGGCGTGCCCGGCGCGTTCACCCCGACCTGCTCGAACCGGCACCTGCCTGGCTACTCGGCACATTTCGCCGAGTTCCGGCAGCGTGGCATCGACGTGATGTGCCTGGCGGTGAACGACGGCTACGTGATGCAGGCCTGGGCCGCCTCGCAGCAGGTTCCGGCCGGCCTGTTGATGCTCGCCGACGGCAACGCCAGTTTCACCCGCGCCCTGGGGCTGGAGCTGGATGGCAGCGCCTTCGGCATGGGCCTGCGCACGCGTCGTTTTGCGCTGTATGCGGAGGATGGCGTGGCGCGCCTGGTGCAGGTGGAGGCACCCGGTGAACTGCGCGTTTCCAGCGCCGAGGCGATGCTGGCGGCGGTCGACAGCCTGCGCTGAATCCGCCACGCCCGCCACGGACTCAAAAAAAACCCCGGCGATGCCGGGGTTTTTCGTTTCGCCAGGAGGGCGGCCTACTCTTCGCCGGCCGCCGGCTCGGTCCCCGCATCGTCGCCACCACCGGGCACGTCTGCGCCGACGACTTCGGCATCCTCGCCGTTGTCCTCTTCCGCATCCAGCCGCATCACGCTGACCAGGGTTTCGTCGGCCGGCAGCTTGATCAGGGTGACGCCCTGGGTATTGCGACCGAGCTGCGAAACTTCCGCCACGCGGGTACGCACCAGCGTGCCCTGGTCGGAAATCAGCATCAGCTCGTGCGCCTCGGTGACCTGCACCGCGCCCACCAGCGCACCGTTGCGCTCGGAGCACTGGATGCCGATCACGCCCTGGGTGCCGCGGCCCTTCTTGGTGAACTCGGCCAGTTCGGTGCGCTTGCCGTAGCCGCGCGCGGTGGCGGTGAGGATGTCGCCTTCGGCCGCCACGATCAGCGACACCACCTCGGCGCCACCGACCAGCTTCATGCCACGCACGCCGGAAGCGGTGCGGCCCATCGAGCGCACAGTGTTCTCGTCGAAACGATTGACCTTGCCGTTGGAGGCGAACAGCAGGATGTCGCTGTTGCCGTCGGTCAGTTCCACGTTGACCAGGGCGTCGTCATCATGCAGCTTGATCGCCAGCTTGCCCTTCTGCAGCTGGAAGGCGAACTCGGACAGCGGGGTCTTCTTCACCGTGCCGTGCCTGGTGGCGAAGAACACGAAACGATCTTCGGCATACTCGCGGATCGGCAGCACCGCCTGCACCTTCTCGCCCTCGCCCAGCGGCAGCAGGTTGATGATCGGCTTGCCGCGCGCACCCGGGCCCGACTCGGGAATCTGGTAGACCTTCTGCCAGTAGACCCGACCGGTGCTGGTGAAGGCCAGCAAGGTGTCATGCGTGTTGACCACCCACAGCTGCTCGACGAAATCCTCGTCCTTCAGCGCGGAAGCCGAACGCCCCTTGCCGCCGCGTTTCTGCGCGCGGTAGGTGCTGGCCGGCTGGCGCTTGATGTAGCCGGTATGCGACAGCGTGACCACGACGTCTTCCGGCGCGATCAGGTCGAGCACGTTGAGATCTTCCTGCGAATGCTGGATCTCGGTGCGACGGGCATCGCCGAACTCGGCCTTGATCGCCTCGAGTTCCTCGCGGATCACCTCGAGCAGGCGATCGGGGTTTTCCAGGATCTCGATCAGGGCGCGGATCGCCTCGAGGATCTGACGGTACTCGTCGGAAAGCTTTTCCTGCTCCAGCCCGGTCAGGCGATGCAGGCGCATCGCCAGGATTTCCTGGGCCTGGATCTCGGACAGCTGGTAACCGTCGGCCTTCAGGCCTTCGCGCGGGTCCATGTCCTCCGGTCGCGATGCATCGGCGCCGGCGGCGGAGAGCAAGGCGCCGACCATGCCCGGCTGCCACTTGCGTGCCAGCATGCGCTCGCGTGCTTCGGCCGGCGACGACGAGGTCTTGATCAGTTCGATCATCTCGTCGATGTTGGCCAGCGCCACGGTAAGGCCTTCGAGGATGTGCGCGCGAGCGCGTGCCTTGCGCAGCTCGAAAATGGTGCGGCGGGTGACCACTTCGCGACGGTGGCGAATGAACGCCTCGAGGATGTCCTTGAGGTTCAGCAGCTTCGGCTGGCCATCCAGCAGGGCCACCATGTTGATGCCGAAGGTGACCTGCAGCTGGGTTTGCTGGAACAGGTTGTTCAGCACCACGTCGCCCATCGCGTCCTTGCGGATCTCGATGACGACGCGCATGCCGTCCTTGTCGGACTCGTCGCGCAGCTCGCTGATGCCTTCGAGCTTCTTTTCCTTGACCAGCTCGGCGATCTTCTCGATCAGCCGCGCCTTGTTCACCTGGTAGGGCAGCTCGTGGATGATGATCGTTTCGCGGCCGTTGGCCTCGGTTTCGATCTCCGCCCTGGCCCGCACCAGGATGCGGCCGCGGCCGGTGCGGTAGGCCTCGATGATGCCGGACGAGCCGTTGATGATGCCGCTGGTCGGAAAATCCGGACCCGGCACGTAATGCATCAGCTGGTCGATCGATAGCGCCGGCTCATCGATCAGCGCGATCGTCGCGGCAATGACTTCGTTGAGATTGTGCGGCGGGATGTTGGTGGCCATGCCGACCGCGATGCCGGCCGAACCGTTTACCAGCAGGGTCGGCACGCGCGACGGCAGCACGAGCGGCTCGTGCTCGCTCTCGTCGTAGTTCGGCCCGAAGTCGACGGTGTCCTTGTCGATGTCGGCCAGCAGCTCGTGGGTGAGCCGCGACATGCGCACTTCGGTGTATCGCATCGCCGCGGCGTTGTCGCCGTCGACCGAGCCGAAGTTGCCCTGGCCGTCGACCAGCATGTAGCGCAGCGAGAACGGTTGCGCCATGCGCACGATCGCGTCGTAAACCGACTGGTCGCCATGCGGATGGTACTTACCGATCACGTCACCGACCACGCGCGCCGATTTCTTGTACGGCTTGTTCCACACGTTGCCCAGCTCGCTCATCGCGAACAGCACGCGGCGATGCACGGGTTTCAGACCATCGCGCACATCGGGAAGAGCGCGCCCCACGATCACGCTCATGGCGTAATCGAGGTAGCTCTGGCGCATCTCGTCTTCGATGTTGACGCGAATGATTTCTTTGGCGAGTTCTGCCATGAATCGGCTTCCTTGATGACAAAAAAAGGACGCTGGTGCCGCGCCTCCGGCGCATGCGCAAGCGACCCGAAATCAACCCGTCGATTTTAGCACAAGCAGCCCCAAAACGACAGGATTTAGCCTTTCAAAATCAACAACTTGCAGCCGAGCTTCACAGCTTGTGCAAAGCGCTCCGCAGACTGCTTACATATTGATCAGCAGCAAGGCCGCCGAAGCCGCTGCGACAGGTGTGCGCAAGCGGCCACGCGGGTCCGGCAGAAGGTGGCCAGGGGCCTCCCGGAAAGTACCCGGCCAGGTGCTTTTCAGCCGAACATCGCCTGCATGGCGAGGCTGTTCGGCCGCTCGATCACGCCGCGCTCGGTGACGATCGCGTCGATGAGTTCGGCGGGCGCCACATCGAATACCGGATTCCACGCCTGTGCGCCCTCGACCACCGTGCGGCGGCCGGCGGTGCTCAGCAACTCGGCCGCATCACGCAGTTCGATCTCGATTTCCTCGCCCGTGCCCGTGGCCATGTCGACCGTGGAGGACGGCGCCACCACCATGAACTTCACGCCGTGGTATTTCGCGGCGATGGCCAGCTGGTAGGTACCGATCTTGTTCGCGGTGTCGCCGTTGGCGGCGATCCGGTCGGCACCCACGATCACCCATTGCACCGCACCGGATTTCATCAGGTGGGCGGCGGCGGAATCGGCGATCAGCTGGGCCGGGACGCCGTCGCGCATCAGTTCCCACATGGTCAACCTGGCACCTTGCTGCCATGGCCGGGTTTCGCCGGCATAGACTCGCGCGATCCGCCCCGCCGCGACGCCGGCGCGGATCACGCCCAGCGCCGTGCCGTAACCGGCGGTGGCCAGCGAGCCGGTGTTGCAATGTGTCAACACTCCCGAACCGGCCGTGATCAGCGATGCCCCCAGCTCGCCCATGTGCCGATTGGCGGCCAGGTCTTCATCCTGGATCGCCTGCGCCTCGCGCACCAGTGCGTCGGCATCGGCACCGGCGGCGATGCGCTTCTTCATCCGATCCAGTGCCCACATCAGGTTCACCGCCGTGGGGCGGGCGGCACGCAAGGTTGCCAATACCGGCTCCAGCGTCGCGCCCTGCAGCGCAGCCATCGCCACGCCCCAGGCCGCAGCAATGCCGATGGCCGGCGCTCCGCGCACCACCAGATCGCGGATCGCCTGGGTGACCTGCTCCGCATCGCGGCAATCGATCCAGTGCTCTTCGGCCGGCAGCAGGCGCTGATCGAGCAGGCGCAAATGATCGCCCTGCCACTGCACGGCACGGATGGAATCGTGTTCGCGGGTTGGCGTCGGCGAAATCGTCATTGCTCTCGGACCGCATGCAAGGAAAAGGAAAGCGTAGCATGCGCCCGGGCGGGCCCGGCCGATCCGCCGCCGTCTTATAGTCGTACCGACGACACGAGGGAGTACACGCATGACGAACGGCAATCGTCACCCGAAGCGCGCAACCGGCTGGCATCTTTCGCTCGCCCTTGGTCTACTCGGCGCAAGCACGATCCTGTGTGCGAACGCGGCACCGGCCACCGCACCGTGGGCGCCACCACGCATCTCGTCGGAGTTGTTCGAGTCGCACGGCGCCTTCGATCCGGGACATGGCGACTTCTACTTCGTGCGCAGCTCGCCGAGTTTCCGCGGCGGGCGAATCATGGTCAGCCACTGCAACGCCGACGGCTGGGGCACGCCTGCCGATGCCAGCTTCGCAGGCGACGGCGTGGAGGCCGATCCATTCATCACCTCGGACGGGAAGCACCTGTACTTCATCTCCACTCGTTCGATGGACGGCCAGAAACGCCAGGACCTCGACATCTGGGAGGTCGACCGCCGCGATGGGGGTGGCTGGGGCGAGCCTCGACGATTGCCACCGCCGGTCAATTCGCGCGGCCAGGAGTGGTTCCCGCGCCCGGCGCCAGACGGCTGGCTGTATTTCGGTTCCGATCGCCCGGGCGGCTTCGGCAAGACCGACATCTGGCGTGCCCGCGAAGACAACTCGGGCCACTGGCGGGTGGAGAACCTGGGCAAGGCGATCAATACGCCGGGCGATGAGTACGAACCGCTGCCTTCACCGGACGGCCGGCGGCTGATCGTGATGGCCGATGGCGGCCTGTACCAGAGCGAGCGCCGGCAGGATGGCTGGAGCGAGCGCCGCAGCCTCGGGCCGGCGGTGAACGTCAATGGCAGCGAAATCGGCGCGGCATTTTCGCCGAGCGGAAAATCCCTGCTGTTCGCGCGCGATACCAAGGGGCCACGCTCCGGCGAGTTCTATGTCTGGCAGCCGGATGGCAGCGAGGCATGGCCGCCGGCGTGCCCGACCATGGTTCGCCCGTCGATGACAATGCCTCGTACGGAAATGCGGTTCCTGCCTTCGCAGGAATGACGCTGGTGGAGTGATGGGCAGCTGTGCCAGTTCCTTGGTTTTGCGATTCCTGCGAAGACAGCAATCGCTCCTCAACGCGGAACTGGCCATCGCCCATGAGATCGGTGCTGCATGCCATCCCGCGACAAGCGGCAAACTGCCTCCATCTCTATCGCACTGAATTCAGCGGGAGCGCTCCGCCAGCCAGTGGTGGATCGCCGGCGGCACCTCGCGCTGGGCACGGCCGGAAACGTAGATGCCGATGTGGCCGCCCTTGAACGCGAGCTGGGTGTAGTCGGTGGTGCCGACATGCCTGCCAAGCGCGCGCGAAGCGTCCGGCGCCACCAGGTGATCCTGCTCGGCGAAGATGTTCAGCACCGGCTGCGTCACCATGCCAAGATCTACGGGTTTGCCGCCGATCTCCAGCGTCCCCTTGACCAGCTTGTTGCCCTGGTAGAAATCCTTGATGAACTGGCGGAACGCTTCTCCGGCCTGGTCCGGCGAATCGAAGATCCAGCGTTCCATGCGCAGGAAGTTCTCCAGCTCGGTCGGGTTGTCGAGGATGTCGACCATGCCGATGTACTTCTGCTGGTTCAGCCGCACCGGCTTCAGGGTGAGGTAGACGTAGTTCATCAGGCCCGCAGGGATATTGCCCATGGTGTCGACGAACAAGTCCACGTCCATGCTGCGGCACCAGCTGGACAGCATGTTGTCCGGCGTGTGGAAGTCCACCGGGGTGACCATGGTGATCAGGTTCTTCACCTTGTCCGGGTGCAGCGCGGTGTAGCACAGCGAGAACGCGCCGCCCTGGCAGATGCCGAGCAGGTTGATCGCGTCCAGATCGTGGCGCGCACGCACCGCGTCGACGCAGCGATCGAGGTAGCCGTTGATGTAGTCGTCCAGGGTCAGCCAGCGGTCGGCGCCGTCGGGGTAGCCCCAGTCGATCAGGTAGACGTCCTCGCCCTGCTCCAGCAGGTTGCGCACCATCGAGCGGTCAGCCTGCAGGTCGGTCATCCACACCGTGTTGACCAGCGCGTAGACGATCAGCAGCGGTGTCTTCGAGGTGGCCTTGCCGTGGCCGGTGAAATGCCAGACCTGGAGCTTGTCCTCGCTGTAGACCAGCTCGCGCGGCGTGTTCGCGTATTCGGGTTCGCGCATGTTGCGCAGGTTGGCCATGCCGGCGGCCAGCTTGCGCTGGAACGCCGACATGTCGGCCAATGCCTTGGTCGGATCGATGTGCAATGGACTCTGCATGACAACGCTCCCTTACTTGCGCTTGCGCGCGCTGGCCGTGGACGTGGTGGCAGGCTTGCGCGCGCCCTTTGCCGCAGGCTTCTTCGTCGCTGCAGATTTCTTCGCGGCGGCCGACGGTTTCGCCGCAGCCGTCTTTCCCGCCGCGGGCTTCGTGGCCGGGCGATCACCCAGCTGACGCTTCAACGCAGCCACTTCGCGGCGCAAGGCGACGAGCTCGTCGGCATGACCGCCGGAAGCACCGGCCTGGCTGGCACGGAACTCGCGGCGCAAGGCCTGCAATCGCTGGCCCAGGCTCGACACCTCGCTGCGAGTCGGCACGCCGAGCTGCTGGCACATCTGCTCGGTCTGTCGCTGCTGCAACTGGCGCACGCGCATCTGCGTGTTGACCATCTCGCCATAGGCGTCGCGGAATTCCACGGAAAGCGCGATGTCGGCGTAGGCCTCCTCGGAAGCGTCCACCCACAAGTCGTACAGGCCTTTCAATGAATCGACCTGGCGCCCCGGCGCGGCGTGTGCCGTCAACTTTTCCTGCAGGCGCTGCATGCCTTGCGTGTTGGCCTTCTGGATCAGCTCCTGGTATCTGGCGGACGCCTGCAAGGACGCCAGCAAGGCCATGCCCAGTTCCTGCTGCTGCATCTGCTGTTCGCGATTGAGGCCGAATGCCGGCGTCGGACCATGCGCACCCGGCATGTCGCCCAGGCCCATGCGTTGTGCCGCCTGCGACCAGGACTGCCACTGCCGCGCAAAGCTCTCGGCACCGGCACTGTCGATGCCACCGAAGGCCTGCGCAAAGGGCGGGTTGCCGGTCCCGAACATCTGCTGCAATTGCTGCTGCCAGTCAGTGGATGGCCGCTGAGTCACGCCTCCGCTGGCAGCATTCTGCATCCAGTCGAAATAGCCTTTCAGGCCGGACAGGGTGCGTTCCAGCGTATCGGTGCCCGTCGCCTGCGACGGTGGGGGCGCAAACGGGTTGGCCGCGGATGGCTGCTGGAATTGCCGCGTCCAGGAGTCCCATGACTGCTGCGCCAGCGCCTGATAGTCCTTCATGAAATCATTCGCCGGATCGGCCATCGGTGCGTCCTCGTCAACGGTTCTCGCCATCCTAGCAAAAGGTCATGACAGCGGATCATCGGCCCGCAACGAAGAAGGCCCGGCGTGAGCCGGGCCTTCTTCATGTTACTGCTGACGAAGCGAAAACTCAGACGCTTGCTGCGCGCTCGTCTTCCGTCACGGCCTTCATCGACAGGCGGATGCGGCCCTGCTTGTCGACTTCCAGCACCTTGACCTTGACGATGTCGCCTTCCTTCAGCTTGTCGGAGACCTTCTCGACGCGCTCGTCGGAGATCTGCGACACGTGGACCAGACCATCCTTGCCCGGCATGATCGTCACGAACGCACCGAAGTCCATCAGCTTCGCGACCTTGCCCTCGTAGATGCGGCCCGGCTCGACGTCGGAGGTGATCTGCTCGATGCGCTTCTTCGCCGCTTCGCCCGCCTCGCGATTGACCGAGCCGACGATGATGGTGCCGTCGTCGCTGATGTCGATCGTGGTGCCGGTCTCTTCGGTGATCGAGCGGATCGTGGCGCCGCCCTTGCCGATCACTTCGCGGATCTTGTCCGGGTGGATCTTGATGGTGATCAGGCGCGGGGCGAACTCGCTCATTTCGGTGCGGGCGGTGGTCAGCGCCTTGCCCATTTCGCCGAGGATGTGCAGGCGACCCTGCTTGGCCTGAGCCAGCGCCACCTTCATGATCTCTTCGGTGATGCCGTCGATCTTGATGTCCATCTGCAGCGCGGAGATGCCGTCGGCACTACCGGCCACCTTGAAGTCCATGTCGCCGAGGTGATCCTCGTCGCCCAGGATGTCGGACAGCACGACGAAATCGTTGCCTTCCTTGACCAGGCCCATGGCGATACCGGCGACCGGCGCCTTCAGCGGCACGCCGGCATCCATCATCGCCAGCGAGGAACCGCACACCGAGGCCATCGACGAGGAACCGTTGGACTCGGTGATTTCCGAGACCACGCGCACCACGTACGGGAATTCCTCGATGCTCGGCTTGACCGCCTGCACGCCACGCTTGGCGAGGCGGCCGTGGCCGATCTCGCGACGCTTCGGCGCACCGAAACGACCGGCTTCACCCACCGAGAACGGAGGGAAGTTGTAATGGAACAGGAACGGGTCCTTCGACTCGCCGCCGGGGGCGTCGATGATCTGCGCATCACGCGTGGTGCCCAGCGTGATGACGACCAGCGCCTGGGTCTCACCGCGGGTGAACAGCGCCGAACCATGGGTGCGCGGCAGCACGCCGACGCGGGCGGTGATCGCGCGCACGTCGTCCAGCTGGCGGCCGTCGATGCGCACCTTGGTCTTCAGCACGCTGTCGCGCATGGTGTGGTATTCGAGTTCCTCGAATTCCTTGGCCAGCGCGGCGGTGGACCAGCCGTTCTCTTCGGCCTGCGCCTTGAGGCCGGCCAGCACGTCGGCCTTGATCGCGGAGATCGCGTCGCGACGCTCCAGCTTGTCGCGCACCTGGAACGCGGCGGTCAGCTGCTCGCCGACCGCGCCCTTGACGGCGGCAACCAGCGACTCGTTGCGGGCCGGAGCCTTCCAGTCCCACGACGGCTTGCCGGCCTCGGTGGCCAGTTCGGCGATCGCGCGGATCGCGGTCTGCATCTGCTGGTGACCGAACATCACCGCGCCGAGCATCACGTCTTCGGACAGCAGCTGCGCTTCGGATTCCACCATCAGCACGGCGCCGGCGGTACCGGCGACGACCAGGTCCAGCTGGGAGGTCTTCAGTTCGGTCTGCGACGGGTTCAGCAGGTACTTGCCGTTGGCATAACCGACGCGGGCAGCGCCGATCGGGCCCTTGAACGGGATGCCGGCCAGGCTCAGCGCGGCAGAGGCGCCGAGCAGGGCCACGATGTCACCGTCGACTTCCGGGTTCAGCGAGACGACCTGGGCGATGACCTGCACTTCGTTCTTGAAGTCTTCCGGGAACAGCGGGCGCACCGGGCGATCGATCAGGCGCGAGGTCAGTGTCTCCTTCTCGGTCGGACGGCCTTCGCGCTTGAAGAAGCCGCCGGGGATGCGGCCGGCGGAATAGAACTTCTCGACGTAGTCGACGGTGAGCGGGAAGAAATCCTGGCCTTCCTTCTGCTTGGTCGCAGCGACAGCGGTGACCAGCACCACGGTGCCACCCATGCTGGCCATGACCGCACCGGACGCCTGGCGGGCAATTTCGCCCGTCTCCAGTGTGACTTCGTGATTACCGTACTGGAATGACTTGGTTACTTTTGCCACGTGCTTAATTCCTGATCTGATTGAGAAGTGCGCCCACGGATGGGCGCCTCTTGATCTTTGCGTTCACGGATGAACGCACGAAATTACCGGCGAAGGCCGAGGCGTTCGATCAGGGTCTGATAGCGCGCAAGATCGCGATCCTTCAGATAGCTGAGCAGGCGCTTGCGCTGATTGACCAGCTTCAGCAGGCCACGGCGGGAGTGGTGATCCTGCTTGTGTTCCTTGAAGTGGCCGGTGAGGTGGTCGATGCGGGCGGACAACAGCGCCACCTGGACTTCGGTCGAACCGGTGTCGTTCGGCACGCGGCCGAAATCAGCGATGATCTTGCCGGTCTGTTCTGCGGTAAGGGACATGGAGTACGTTTCCTTGATAAGGCGATGCGAAGCTTGCGCTTGCATCATCGGCGATGACGCAAGCGCAAGCTTCGCCTAGTTGAGTGAAAGCGTTGAAATAACTTGTCTATTCTACTGATGGGAGTGCTGTTACAACAAGTGCGCAAGGCGTTTTGCGGGCAAATCGGTCAGTCCGGCGGCAAGTTGAAGCCGCGAATGACGCGGGCACGTCCTTCCGCATCGCTTTCCAGCAGCGCCAGCAGCGCACCGTCGCTGGCGTAGGCCGCGCAGCGGCCGGCTTCCGGCAACCCCGGCAGGCTGATCTGCTGACCACGTGAAATCGCCATGCTCTGCGCCTCGTCCAGGTGCAGGACCGGCAGATCCGACAGGCCCGCCGATACCGGCAGCAGCCATGCCAGCAGTGCTTCGTCACCCTGCTCCGCGGCCTGCTCGAGCTGCGCCAGGGTCACCATCTGCGGCTCGCGGAACGGCTCGACCCAGATCCGCCGCAATGCGGTCAGGTGGGCGCCGCAGCCGAGATCCTCGCCCAGATCGACCGCCAGCGAGCGGACATAGGTGCCCGAACCGCATTCCACCAGCAGGCGCAGGGTTTCCCCGTCACGCTCGAGCAATTCCAGGCGGTGCACGTCCACTTCGCGCGCGGGCACGTCGACCACCTCGCCCCGGCGCGCCTTGGCGTAAAGCCGCTCGCCGTCGTGCTTCAGCGCCGAATACATCGGCGGCACCTGCAGGATGCGGCCGCGAAGCCTGGCCAGCGCCGTCTCGATCGCCGCAGCGTCGAGCGGCGGCACCGGCAACTGGCGAACGATCTCGCCTTCGCTGTCAGCCGTATCGGTGGTGATGCCCAGCCGGCATTCGGCCAGATACGCCTTGCGCGCGCCGAGCAGGCTGCCAGCCAGCTTGGTGGCCTCGCCGAAACACAGCGGCAACAGTCCGGTGGCCAGCGGATCAAGCGCACCGGTGTGGCCGCCCTTGGACGCACGCAGCAGGCGACGCACGGCCTGCAGCGCCTGGTTGGAACTCAGACCCAGCGGCTTGTCGAGCAGGACGATCCCGTGCAGGTCACGGAACTGGATGCGGGACTGGCGACTCATGGATTCAGCGACGATCCTTGCAACCGCTCAGTCCTCGGCGTCGCTGTCCGGCGGCGCGATGGTGCGGGCCTGCTCGCGCAGCAGCGACTCGATCCGCTCGCCCTTGTCGACCGAATCGTCGTACTTGAACTTCAGCTCCGGCACCCGGCGCATGCGCATGCCGCTGTGTGCCAGCGAATGACGGATCTCATGGCTGATGGCATTGAGCGCCTTCACCGCGGGCAGACCCTGCTCGGGCAGCATCGCGGTGACCCACACCGTCGCCCAGTCCAGGTCGCGGGTGATCTCCACGTCCGACACGCTGACCGACGGCAAGCCGTGATCGCGCACGGCCGCGTGCACCAGCAAGCCCAGCTCGCGACGCAATTCGGCGCCGATGCGGTCAGTACGTTTGAAGTCGCGGGAGGGCATAGGAAAACTCCGAAGGACGATATCCCTTCTCCCCTTGGGAGAAGGTGCCCCGCGAGGGGCGGATGAGGGTTCACGACCCTGTATGAAACTTCACGCAGGTCGTGGACCCTCACCCCAACCCCTCTCCCAAGGGGAGAGGGGCTCAAGGTCAAAGCGTGCGTGCCACCTCGGTGCGCTCGAAGCACTCGATCTGGTCGCCCGGCTTGACGTCGTTGTACTGCTTGACGGCGATGCCGCACTCCATGCCGTTGCGCACTTCGTCGACCAGTTCCTTGAAGCGGCGCAGCGATTCCAGCTCGCCCTCGAAGATCACCACGTTGTCGCGCAGCACGCGGATCGGCTTGCTGCGCTTGACCGTGCCTTCGGTGACCATGCAACCGGCCACCGCGCCGAACTTGGAGCTGCGGAACACGTCACGGACTTCGGCGGTGCCGATGATGTCCTCGCGCACTTCCATGCCGAGCAGGCCGGTGGCTGCCTGGGTCACCTGGTCGATCACGTCGTAGATGATCGAGAAGTAGCGCACGTCCAGGCCGCTGGTCTCGATCACCTTGCGCGCCGACGCGTCGGCGCGGACGTTGAAACCGATGATCAACGCCTTGGACGCGGCCGCCAGGGTGGCGTCGGACTCGGTGATGCCGCCCACGCCGGAGGCCACCACGTTGACCCGCACCCGATCGTTGCCGATCTGGGTCAGCGACTCGCGCAAGGCTTCGACCGAGCCCTGCACGTCGCCCTTGACCAGGATGTTGAGCGTCTGCTGCTCCACGCCCTGGCCCATCTTGGCGATGATGTCCTCGAGCCGATTGCTCTTGCTGACCATGCGCGTCTCGCGGCGCTTCTGCTGACGCTCCTCGGCGACCTCGCGGGCCAGACGCTCGTCCTCGACGGCGACGAAATCGTCACCGGTCTCCGGCACGCCGGACAGACCCAGCACCTGCACCGGAATCGACGGACCGGCTTCGGTCACCTGCTTGCCGGTTTCGTCGATCAGCGCGCGCATGCGGCCGTATTCGACGCCGCAGACCACGAAGTCGCCCTTGCGCAACGTGCCCTGCTGCACCAGCACGGTCGCCACCGGACCACGACCGCGGTCCAGGCTGGACTCGATCACCACGCCGGAGGCGCGGCCATCGGCAACGGCCTTCAATTCCATCACCTCGGCCTGCACCGAGATCGCATCGAGCAGATCCTCGACGCCGGCACCGGTCTTGGCCGACACCGGGATGAACTGGACGTCGCCGCCCCAGTCTTCCGGCACCACTTCGTACTGCACCAGGCCCTGCTTGACGTTGTCGGGGTTGGCGCCGTCCTTGTCCATCTTGTTGACCGCGACGATCAGCGGCACCTTGGCGGCGCGCGCATGCTTCACCGCTTCCACCGTCTGTGGCATCACGCCGTCATCGGCCGCCACCACCAGGATCACGATGTCGGTCGACTGCGCGCCACGGGCACGCATCGAGGTGAACGCCGCGTGGCCGGGGGTGTCCAGGAAGGTGATCACGCCCTTCGACGTTTCCACGTGGTACGCGCCGATGTGCTGGGTGATGCCGCCGGCTTCGCCGGAGGCAACCTTGGTGCGGCGGATGTAATCGAGCAGCGAGGTCTTGCCGTGGTCGACGTGGCCCATGATCGTGACCACCGGCGGGCGCGTGATCTTCTCGCCTTCCAGCTCGACGTTCTGGGTGTGCGCCGCCAGCGTTTCCTCGGCGTTGTTCTGGTTGTCGGCGACCGGCGTGTGGCCAAGCTCCTCGACCACCAGCACGGCGGTGTCGTGGTCGACGGTCTGGTTGATGGTCGCCATCACGCCCATCTTGAACAGCGCCTTGACCACCTCGGAACCCTTGACCGCCATCTTCTGGGCCAGGTCGGCGACGACGTTGCTGTCACTGATGACCACTTCGCGCACCACCGGTGCGGTGGGACGCGAGAACCCGTGCGGACCGCTCGGCGCGCTGCTGCGCGACATCTCGCGGCCGCCGCTGCGGCCGGGCTTGCCACGCTTGCCGCTGGAGGAAGAGCGGCGGGCACGGTCGGCTTCGCTCAGATGCATCTGGCCACCGGCAAAACGCTTGCCCGCCTCGCGATCTTCCTTGTTGCCCGGCAGCTCGGCGCGCTCGCGCGAATGCTTGGGCTTGCCGCGGGCGGCATCGCTGCCCGCCGTCGCCGGCGTTGCCGCCGTCGCGGCACGGGCTGGCGTTGCCGCGGCAGCGGCCGGCGCGGCAGGGGCCGCGGCCGGCTTGACCAGCTTTTCGCGTTTGCGCGGCTCGTGGATGCGCGGCAGGATCATGCCCAGCTCGCGCTGATCGATGCGCTGCACGGTCGACGCATCGTCGGCCGCAGCCACCGCGGACGGCGCCTCGGGGGCGGATTCCGGCTCGGCTGCTGCCTCGACCTTTCCGGACGTGACAGGCTCGACCTCGGGAACAGCGGCTTCCGCCTCGCGCTGCTCCTGTTCGGCCTTGCGCTGCTGGTCGTCCAGGGCACGCTGCTGCGCTTCCGCCTGCCGACGCTGTTCGGCCTCGATGCGCTCGCGCTCTTCCTGCTCGCGCTGCTGCTGCGATTCCTGCAGCTTGCGCACGGCATCCTCGCGCTCGGGCTCGGCGCTGGCTTCCTCGGCGATCACGCTGCGCTTGACGTAGGTGCGCTTGGCGCGCACTTCGACGTTGACCGTCTTGGCCGTGGCGGCGGCGCCGCGCCCGCCGGGCGTGGCGACCTTGAGCTCGCCGACCGTGCGTCGCTTGAGGGTGATCTGGCGAGGAGCGCTGTCGTCGACCTCGGCCACCGCCTCGCTCTTGCCATGCGTGCGGCGCAGGAAGCCAAGCAGCTTCACCTTCTCGGTGCTGCTGATGACCTGCTCCTGGTCGGAGAATTTCATGCCCGCCTCGCCAAGCTGCGTCAGCAGCTTGTCGACCGGCATGCCCAGTACCTGGGCGAGTTGTTTGATCGTGACGTCCGACATCGTGTTCTTTGCTCCGCCGTTCCCGCGCTTATCGTCTGTGCGGCATTGTCGCCACCGCCACCTCCATCCGTGGTGAAAGGCTTGCGAGAAGCCTTTCGCGGCACACCCATCCGGGGTGTTGCCGTCCGCGGTTAGCCGCCTTTCTCCAGTCGCGCAATCATGGGTGCCCGGGCAGCCATGATCAGCGCTGCCGCGCGATCCTCGTCCATGCCTTCGATATCGATCAGGTCATCCACCGCCAGGTCGGCCAGGTCGTCGACCGTGGCCACTTCACGCGCGGCCAGTGCATAAGCGGTGGCCTCGTCCATGCCGTCGAGCGCCAGCAGCTCGTCGGAAGGCTGATGCTCTTCCACGCCCTCCTCCACCGCCAGTGCCTCGGTCAGCAGCGCATCGCGGGCGCGGGCGCGCAGTTCCTCGACGATGTCCTCGTCGAAGCCCTCGACCGCCAGCAGCTCGGCGCTGGGCACGTAGGCGATTTCCTCGATGCTGGAAAAACCTTCCTGCACCAGGATGACCGCGATTTCCTGGTCGACTTCGAGCTTGTCCATGAACAGGGTGCGTGCAGCCTCCTGCTCGGATTCGCTCTTGGCGGTGACCTGGTCCTGGGTCATCACGTTGAGCTGCCAGCCGGTCAGCTTGCTGGCCAGGCGCACGTTCTGGCCGCCACGGCCGATCGCCTGGGACAGCTTGTCCTCGGCCACCGCGATGTCCATCGAGTGCTTTTCCTCGTCCATGATGATGGACTGCACTTCGGCCGGCGCCATCGCGTTGATGACGAACTGCGCCTGGTTCTCGTGCCACAGGATGATGTCGACGCGCTCGCCGTTGAGGTCGTTCGACACCGCCTGCACGCGCGAACCGCGCATGCCGATGCAGGCGCCGATCGGATCGGTGCGGCTGTCGTGGGCCAGCACGGCGATCTTGGCGCGGTCACCCGGATCGCGGGCGCAGCCCTTGATCTCCACCAGGCCCTGGCCGACTTCCGGCACTTCCAGCTTGAACAGCTCGATCATGAATTCCGGTGCAGCGCGCGACACGAACAGCTGCGGGCCGCGGGCTTCGGACTTCACTTCGTAAAGATAGCCGCGCACGCGATCGCCGACGCGGGCCGATTCGCGGGGAATCGTCTTGTCGCGCGGGATGAACGCCTCGGCGTTGCTGCCCAGGTCGAGGTAGATGTTGCCGCGCTCGACGCGCTTGACGATGCCGGTGACCAGCTCGCCGACGCGATCGGCGAAGGCATCGACCACCTGCTGGCGCTCGGCCTCGCGCACGCGCTGCACGATCACCTGCTTGGCGGCCTGCGCCGCGATGCGGCCGAATTCGGCGTTCTCGACCTGCTGCTCGATGTATTCACCCACCTGGGCATCGGCGCGCTCGTCCAGCGCATCCATCAGGCGCAGCTGGTAGGACGGCGATTCCATCTCGCCATCGTCGGCAATCACTTCCCAGCGACGAAAGGTCTCGTACTCGCCGGTGTCGTGATTGATCGACACCCGAACATCAGGCTCCTCGTCGGGATAGCGCTTCTTCGCGGCCGAGGCCAGCGCGGCCTCCATCGCCTCGAAAATCACTTCTTCCGGCACGCCCTTTTCATTGGCGACCGCGTCGACGACCAGCAAAAGTTCTTTGCTCATTGCAGTTGCTCCATAGATGCCGACGGCACCCGAAGGTTAACTTTTGCGTTCATCCCTGAACGCCAGGATCAAAAAGCGGCCGTCCATGGCCGCACTCTCAATTTGTTTCCGACTGGCCTCAACCGGCCGGCTTCTTGCCGCCGCGCTTGGGCTGCGGCGCATAACCGAGCGCCACCCAGTCCGGCACCACACGCGCACTTTCCACCAGCGCGTGATCGAATTCGAATGTCTTGCCTTCGGCTTCCAGCACGATGTGCTCGCCTTCCACCGAAACCAGCTTGCCGCGCAAGCGGCGACGCCCTTCCAGCGGCGCCTTCAGCAGCAACTTCACTTCCTGTCCGTCGACCCGCGCAAACTGCTCTGCGGTGAACAGCGGACGATCCAGACCCGGCGAGGAAACTTCCAGCACGTAATGGCCCGGAATCGGGTCTTCCACGTCGAGCATGGCGGACAATTCACGGCTGGCGGATTCGCAATCCTCGATACCCACCTCGCGGCGTTCACCGTCACCGGTCGTCTTGTCCAGCAGGTCCAGGTAGACGCGAAGGGTACTCTGCCCATGCGACGGATTGAACTCCACGCCAAGGCATTCCAGGCCCAGATCGGCCAGTACCTCGGTGAAGCGTTGTGCCAGTGCCTGTGTATCCATGGTCGTCTTCCCGACTCACTCCGTCAGAACGGCAGAAACAAAAAATGGGCTCCAACGGCCCATTTCCTTATCACGCCGATGTTCCTCCTCGTGCAGCTCTTTCCGGTGCGCTCGACAGCCGGAGCCGTCAGGCACGACGCATCCGTGCGCCCAACAAAAAAGCCTCACGAGGAGGCTTTCTTGCATCAAGAAAGATCTGGTAGCGGGGGCAGGATTCGAACCTGCGACCTTCGGGTTATGAGCCCGACGAGCTGCCAGACTGCTCCACCCCGCATCAGAGTCCGAAGAGTTTACCGGGGTGGCCGGTTTCTTGCAAGCCTCAATCGTTCAGCAATGGCATCCATCGGCGATTCAGAGACCGAATGCACGACGGCACCATCCCAGCAGCGGGCCCCAGTACAGGCCCAGCGCCAGCAACGACAGCGCATTGATCGACAGCACCACGCGCAGCGGCTTGTCCGCCTGCGCCTGCAACTGGCTGCCTTCGGCCGGCTTGTCGAAGTACATCACCTTGACCACGTGCAGGTAGTAGTAGAGGCCGATGATCGCGAACACGATGCCGACGATCGCCAGCCACAGCATGTCCGCGTGGATCGCCGCTTCCAGCACCAGCACCTTGGCCCAGAAGCCGAACAGCGGCGGCACGCCGGCCAGCGAGAACATCGCCAGCAGCATCAGGAAGGCCATCCACGGCGACTTCTGGTTGAGGCCCTTCAGGTCGGCGATTTCCTCGCACTCGAACCCTGCCCGGCTCATCGCCAGCATCACGCCGAAGGCCGCCACGCCCATCAGCGCATAGCAGATCGCGTAGAACATCGCCGCCGCATAGCCTTCCGGGCCGGCAGCCGCCAGGCCCAGCAGCAGGTAGCCCATGTGCGAGATGGTCGAATAGGCCAGCATGCGCTTGAGGTTGGTCTGCACGATGGCGACCAGGTTGCCGATCGCCAGCGACAACACCGCCAGCACCGCCAGCATCAGCTGCCAATGCTGCGACAGGTCGCCCATGCCGCCATCGAGCAGGCGCCAGGCCATGCCGAATGCGGCCAGCTTCGAACCCGAGGCGATGAAGGTGGTGACCGGCGTGGGCGCGCCCTGGTAGACGTCCGGAATCCACATGTGGAACGGCGCCGCACCCAGCTTGAAGCCGATGCCGACGATCATGAAGATCAGGCCGAACAGCAGCAGCGTCGGTGCCGTGGTGTAGCTCATCACGTTGTGCAGCTGGGCCAGGTCCAGCGTCGGCGTGCCGCCCATGCCGGAAGCACCGTAGACCATCGACATGCCATACAACAGCATGCCCGAAGCCAGTGCGCCCAGCACGAAGTACTTGATCGCCGCCTCCGGCGGCAGCTTCGCGTCGCGGTTCAGCGCCACCAGCGCGTAGGACGACAGCGACAGCAGCTCCAGTCCCAGATAGATCGTGACCAGGTTGCCGGCCGAGACCAGCAGCATGATGCCGATCACCGCGAAGATCATCAGCGTGTAGAACTCGCCGCCCAGCAGCTTGCGGTCGATCAGGTACGGGCGGGCGTAGACGAAGACCAGCGCAGTGGTGGCCAGCGCGAACACCTTGAGGATCTCGGCCACGTCGTCGCGCAGGAACATGCCGCCGAAGGCGCTCCTCGCCTCCGTGGGCTGACCGGCGATCACCAGGTAGATCGCCACCAGCAGCACGGCGATCGACAGCCAGTGCAGCAACGGGCGCTGCGCGGGCTTCATGAAGGCGTCCAGCAGCAACAGCAGGCACGCCGCTGCGACCAGGTAGAACTCCGGCAGCAGGATCAGGATGTCATTCAGTGTTGGCATGTTCGGTCCCGATCAAATCTTGTGAATGGCGAGTTGCTGCACCAGCTGCGCCACCGAGCCATCCATCAGGTGGACCAGCGGCTGCGGCCAGATGCCCAGCGCCAGCACGGCGGCGGCGAAGGACGCCAGCACGAAGGTTTCGCGGCCGTTGATTTCCTTCATCTCGGCCACGTGCGGGTTGGTGATCTCGCCCCACAGCACGCGCTTGACCAGCCACAGCGTGTAGCCCGCGCCGATGATCAGGGTGAAGGCGGCAAACAGCGCAATCCACGGATTGGCGCTGAAGCTGGCCAGGATCACCATGAACTCGCCGACGAAACCGCTGGTGCCCGGCAGGCCGCAGTTGGCCATGGCAAACAGCACGTAGAAGAAGCCGAACCACGGCATCACGTTGATCACGCCGCCGTAATCCTTGATCGCCCGGGTATGCAGGCGGTCGTACATCACGCCGATGCAGGTGAACATGGCGCCGGAGACGAAGCCGTGCGAAATCATCTGGATCATCGCGCCCTGCATGCCGAGCAGCGCCATGTCGGTATTGCCCTGCTCGCGCACCAGCGCGAACGCGATGAAGATGCCCAGCGTGACGAAGCCCATGTGCGCCACGGACGAATACGCCACCAGCTTCTTCATGTCTTCCTGCACCAGCGCGACATAGCCGATGTAGACCACCGCGACCAGGCTCAGCACGATGATGATCCACGCGAAATGCGCGCCCGCGTCCGGCACGATCGGCAGGATGAAGCGCAACATGCCGTACGTGCCCACCTTGAGCATCACCGCCGCCAGCACCACCGAGCCGCCGGTGGGCGCCTCGACGTGGGCGTCCGGCAACCAGGTGTGCACCGGCACCATCGGTACCTTGATCGCGAACGCGATCAGGAACGCGAAGAAGATCCAGGCCTGCTCCTTGAACGTCAGCGGCAGCGCCGCCAGCGTGGCCAGGTCGAACGTGTGCGCCTTCTGGTACAGGTACAGCAGCGCGATCAGCATGAAGACCGAGCCGAAGAACGTGTAGATGAAGAACTTCAGCGTGGCGTACACGCGGCGCGGACCACCCCAGATGCCGATCAGGATGAACATCGGGATCAGGATGGCCTCGAACAGCGCATAGAACAGCAGCGCGTCGGTGGCGCAGAACACGCCGATCAGCAGGCCTTCCAGCATCAGCATCGCGGCCATGTACTGGTGCGGCTTGTCCTGGATGACTTCCCAGGCGCCCACGATCACCAGGATGCCGACGAAGGTCGTCATCACGATCAGCGCCACCGAGATGCCGTCGACCGCCAGTCCGTAATGGACACCCCACGAGGCGATCCACAGATGGCTTTCGACCAGCTGCATGGCATTGCCGGCAGGGTCGTACTGCACCAGCAGGAACAGGCTGACCACGAAGGTCAGCACCGCCACCAGCAGCGACAACCAGCGGGCCAGGTTCGGGCGGGCCGAGCCGGCAAGCAGCACCGGGATGGCGCCGATGACGGGAAGCCAGATCAACAGGCTGAGCAAATGATTGAACATGGATCTGTTTCCCTTATTGCCCGACCGGCACGGAGCCGATGAACCAGTACCCGCCAAGCAGCAGGATCAGGCCGAGAATCATCGCGAACGCGTAGTGATAGAGGTAACCCGACTGCAGCCGGCGCGTCGTGGCAGCGATACGGTGCACCAGGCCCACCGAGCCATTGACCATCGCGCCATCGATCACCGCCGTCTCGCTGGCCTTCCAGAACACCCGGCCCAGCATCACGCCACCGCGGGCGAACAGCGCGAAGTACACGTTGTCGACCCAGTACTTGCGATCGAGCACCGTCCACAGCGGCTTCAGCGCGGACTTGATCCGACCGGCCAGCGCGGGATTGAACAGGTATATGTAGGTGCACGTCACGAACGCGATCACCACCAGCACGAACGGCAGCTGGGTGAAGCCATGCAGGGCCATCGCCGCCGCACCGTGG
This sequence comes from Rhodanobacter sp. Soil_C_14, assembly GCF_057657335.1. Lineage (NCBI taxonomy): Bacteria > Pseudomonadati > Pseudomonadota > Gammaproteobacteria > Lysobacterales > Rhodanobacteraceae > Rhodanobacter > Rhodanobacter sp. Soil_C_14. Next base: position 184,002 of record NZ_JBDGIQ010000001.1, read on the forward strand.
AACTCGTGACCGAGTTCGGCCAGCACGTTGTTGGCCTCTTCCACGTGGATCGCGTTGCCGAACCAATTGCCGAACAGCATCGGACCGACCGTGAAGAAGCCCACCAGCAGCGACGGAATCGCCAGCAGCACCAGCGGCAGGGTCACCACCCACGGCGACTCCTTCGGCGCATGCGCCAGCACGCCCGGCTCGTGATGGCCATGATCGTCATGCCCGTCGTGGCCATGACCGTGATGCTCGGCCACGGTGAAGCGCTCCTTGCCGTGGAAGGTCAGGTACATCTGGCGGAACGTGTACAGCCCCGTCACCAGTGCACCGGCCATCACGCAGAAGTAGGCGTAATGCGCGCCCCAGCGATGCGACTCGCCGACCGCCTCGATGATCGCGTCCTTGGAGTAGAAGCCCGAGGTGAACGGAATGGCCACCAGCGCCAGCGAACCGATCCACATGGTGATCCAGGTGATCGGCATGTACTTGCGCAGGCCGCCCATGTAGCGCATGTCCTGCTCGTGGTGCATCGCGATGATCACCGAGCCGGCGCCGAGGAACAGCAGCGCCTTGAAGAACGCGTGGGTCATCAGGTGGAACACCGCGCCCGAATACATCGACACGCCCAGCGCCACCGTCATGTAGCCCAGCTGCGACAGCGTGGAGTACGCGATCACCCGCTTGATGTCGTTCTGCACGATGCCGATCAAACCGGTGAACAGCGCCGTGGTCGCGCCCATCACCAGCACGAAGCTCAGCGCCGTCGACGACAGCTCGAACAGCGGCGACATGCGCGCCACCATGAAGATGCCGGCGGTGACCATGGTCGCCGCATGGATCAGCGCGGAGATCGGGGTCGGGCCTTCCATCGAATCGGGCAGCCACACGTGCAGCGGCACCTGGGCCGACTTGCCCATCGCGCCGACGAACAGGCAGATGCAGATCACCGTGGCCGCATCCCACTGCGTGTGCGCGGTGATCTGCAGGGTCTTGCCGACCAGCCCCGGCGCCGCGTTGAACGCGGTGGCGTAATCCAGCGTGCCCAGGAAATACAGCACCGCGGCGATGCCCAGCAGGAAGCCGAAATCGCCCACGCGGTTGACCAGGAACGCCTTGAGGTTGGCGAAGATCGCGGTCGGCCGCTTGTACCAGAAGCCGATCAGCAGGTACGACACCAGGCCCACCGCTTCCCAGCCGAAGAACAGCTGCATGAAGTTGTTGCTCATGACCAGCATGAACATCGAGAAGGTGAACAGCGAGATGTAGCTGAAGAAGCGGGTGTAGCCCGGATCGTCGCGCATGTAGCCGATGGTATAGACATGCACCAGCAGCGACACGAAGCTCACCACCACCAGCATCATCGCGGTCAGGCGGTCGACCATGAAGCCGACGCTGGCATTGAACGGACCGATCTGGAACCAGGTGTAGAGGTTCTGGTTGTACTCAGCCGCGCCGCCCAGGGTGAGCTGGTACAGGACGTAGAACGACAGCGCGCAGGACACCAGCAGACCCAGGATGGTCACGCTGTGCGAACCGGCACGGCCGATGAAGCGGGCGAAGAAACCGGCCAGCAGGCAGCCGACCAGTGGCGCCAGCGCAATCGTCAGCAGGATGGATGTTGAAAGCTGCATCGGATCAACCCTTCATGCTGTCGATGTCGGCGATATTGATCGTGCTGCGCGTACGGAACAGCAGCACCAGGATCGCCAGGCCGATGGCAGCTTCTGCCGCGGCCACGGTGAGGATGAAGAACACGAACACCTGCCCCGACACGTCGCCGAGGAAGCGCGAGAACGCCACGAAGTTCATGTTCACGGCAAGCAGCATCAACTCGATCGACATCAGCAGCACGATCACGTTCTTGCGGTTGATGAACAGGCCGGCGACGGCGATGCAGAACAGCACCGCGCCCAGCACGATGTAGTGCGCAAGCGTGATCATGGCTGCGGCTCCTGTGATTCGGTCGATTCGTCGGGACGGATAGCGGCCATCTTCACGATGCGCACGCGACGGTTCGGGTCCGCCCTGACCTGCTGGCTGGCCGACTCGTAGCGGGCGTCGCGACGCTCGCGCAGGGTCAGCGCCACGGCGGCCACGATACCCACGGTGAGGATCAGCGCCGCAATCTCGAACGGCAGCAGGAAGCTCGTGTACAGCGCGCGGCCCAGCCAGGCGGTGTTGGACACACCGGCGGCCACCGCCGGATCGGCGCCCATCACGTGCGCCTGCATCGCGCGCACGCCGATCAGGCCCAGCATTTCCGCCAGCATGATCGCGGCCACGAACAGGCCGATCGGCAGGAACTTCACGAAGCCCTCGCGCATTTTCTCCTGGTCGATGTCGAGCATCATCACCACGAACAGGAACAGCACCATCACGGCGCCGACGTAGACCACGATCAGCGCCAGGGCGAGGAACTCGGCCTCCAGCAGCAGCCACAGGCAGGCGGCGCTGAAAAAGGTCAGCACCAGCGCCAGCACCGCGTGCACCGAATTCTTCAGCGTGATCACCGACAGCGCGGCGGCCACGGTGACGAAGCCGAAGGCGTAGAAGCAGATGAGTTGAAGCAGTTGGGGATTCATCGGGGGCCTCAGCGGTACGCCGCGTCTTGTGCGCGGTCGGCGGCGATCTGCTGTTCGAAGCGGTCGCCGATGGCAAGCAGCTTCTGCTTGTCCACCACGTTCTCGCCGCGGTTCTCGAAGTGGTACTCGTGGATCGAGGTCTCGACGATCGAGTCCACCGGGCAGCTTTCTTCGCAGAAGCCGCAGAAGATGCACTTGAACAGGTCGATCTCGTAGCGGGTGGTGCGACGCTGGCCGTCGCTCTCGCGGGGCGCCGAGTCGATCGTGATCGCCAGCGCCGGGCACACCGCCTCGCACAGCTTGCAGGCAATGCAGCGTTCCTCGCCGTTCGCGTAGCGGCGCAGCGCGTGCAGGCCGCGGAAGCGGTTCGACTTGGGGATGTGCTCCATCGGGTAGCGCATCGTGTACTTGGGCTTGAACATGTAGCGCATGGTCAGCGCCATGCCCTGCAGCAGCTCGATCAGCAGCAGGCTCTTGAAATAGGCGGAAATGCGATTCATTGGATCCTCAGGCCCCCGTGCCGATGCTGACCAGGCCGTAGTACTTCATCAGGCCCGCCACGAAAACCCACGCGATGGCGATGGGAATGAACACCTTCCAGCCCAGCCGCATGATCTGGTCATAGCGATAGCGCGGAAAGGTGGCGCGGAACCACAGGAACATGAAGGAGAACAGGAAGGCCTTGAGCAGCAGCCACGGAAAACCACCGTGTCCGATGAAGCCCCACGAGGCCGGGAACGGCGACAGCCAGCCGCCCATGAACAGGATCGCGGCCAGGAAGCTGACCAGGATCATGCTGGCGTATTCGGCCAGGAAAAACAGCGCGAACGCCGAGCCGGAGTACTCCACGTGGAAGCCGGCCACGATCTCCGACTCGCCCTCGGCCACGTCGAACGGGGCGCGGTTGGTCTCGGCCACGCCGGAGATGAAATAGATCACGAACACCGGCAGCAACGGCAGCCAGAACCAGTCGAAGATGCCCTTGCTGCCGGCCTGCGCGTTGACGATCTCGGTGAGGTTCAGCGAACCGGCCAGCACCAGCACGCAGACCAGGCACAGGCCCATCGCCAGCTCGTATGAGATCACCTGCGCGGCCGAACGCATCGCGCCGAGCAGCGCATAGCGCGAGTTGGACGCCCAGCCGGCGATGATGATGCCGTACACGCCCATCGAGGTCATCGCCAGCAGGTACAGCACGCCGGCGTTCGCGTTGGACAGCACCATCGAGCTGCTGAACGGCACCACCGCCCACACCGCCAGCGCGGGCACCAGCGCGATCATCGGTGCCATGTAGTAGAGGAAGCGGTTCGCCTTGGTCGGCAGGATCACTTCCTTGATCAGCAGTTTCACCACGTCGGCGAAGGCCTGCAGCACGCCGAACGGGCCGATCTTGTTCGGTCCCATGCGCACGTGCATCCAGCCGAGAACCTTGCGCTCCCAGTAGACGAACATCGCCACCGCGAGCACCAGCGGCAACACGATCGCCAGGATGTACAGGATCGGCACGACGAGCTGATGGATGAGTTGATCAAGCATCTGCTTAAGCCTTGCTCAGGGTGATGGACGCGCCATACGGCGGCAGCGTGGCGGTGAGGTCATGCGCAGCCTCGATCCAGACCGCGCCATCGGGCACGGCGGCATCGATCACCAGCGGCAACGAGGCCTCGACCACACGTACGGTGTCGCCGACGGCAAGACCCTGGCGGGTCGCCTCGGCGGCATTCATGCGCGCCGCCGGGGCACGATTGAGCGGATGCGCATTCAGCGCCGTGGCACGACGCAGCACGGCATCCATGCGATAGATCGGCCAGGTCGCCAGACGGCTCAGGCCGCCCGTCGTGACGCGCGCCGCCAGACCCTGGCGTTCGGAGACCGCCCGCCCGGCGATACCTTCGCGCAGACCGGCAAGATCGTCGAACTCGAAACCGGCCAGTTGCAGCGCGCCGCCCAGCGCACGCAGCACCTTCCAGCCCGGCCGGGCCTCCCCCGGTGCCTTCGCGCCGGCCGCCACGCCCTGGGCCAGGCCGTCGACGTTGACCAGGGTGGCCTCGCTTTCCGGCAGCAAGGCGATCGGCAGGATCACGTCGGCCACCTCGCGCAGCGCCGGGCTGGCGTAGGCGCTGAACGCCACCACCTGCTCGGCCGCGCGCAAGGCGTTCAGGGCCGCTGCGCCATCGGCGAAATCGTGCGGCGGCTCGACACCGTACAACACATAGCTCTTGCGCGGCTGCGCCAGCATCGCCTGCGCGTCCAGCCCGCCATTGCCCGGCACCACGCCGAGCTGGGCCAGGCCCACCGCATTGGCGCCCACCGGCAACTCGTCGTAGCCGGCGCCCGTGGCGTCGGCAATGAAACGGGCGATGGCACGCAACCAGGACGCCTGCGGATGGGTTACCGCGGCCTCGCCCAGGATCACCACCGCCGGGCCCGACTTCAGCGCCGCGATCGTGTCGTTGCCGGCGTCGTCGCCCGCTACCGCAGCAATGGCGTCGGCCAGCGCCGCCGGCGCCGAAGCGCCCGCGGCGACTGCCGCCCTGGCCAGCGTCATCAGGGCGTCGACCATGGCCGACGGGGCAACGATCGCCTCACCGGCCAGCTTGTAATTGAAATCGAAACGCGCCGGATTGATCGCGTAGATCCTGGCGCCCTTCTTGGTCGCCTGGTGGATGCGGTGGTTGAGCAGCGGCATCTCGTGGCGCAGGTCCGAACCGACCAGCAACGCTGCGCGGACCTGGCCGACTTCCGCCACCGGCAAGCCGAACGGGCGCGCCACGGGGTTGTCGGCGAAATCGAGCTGGCGCAGGCGATGATCGACGTGGGCGCTGCCCAGGCCGCGGGCCAGCCGCATCAGCAGATCGCCTTCCTCGTTCGAGCTGGCCGGATGAACCAGCATGCCCAGCTCGCTGCCCGGCGCCTTCTTCAGTGCCTCGCCGGCAAATTCCAGCGCCTCTTCCCAGCCAACCACCTGCCACTGGCCGTTGCGCTTGATCTCCGGCTTGCCGATGCGGTCGTCGGCATACATGCCCTGGTGGCTGTAGCGGTCGCGATCGGACAGCCAGCACTCGTTGACCGCCTCGTTGTCGCGAGGCACGGTGCGCAGCACCTCGCCACGGCGCACGTGCAGCCACAGGTTGGAACCCAGCGCATCGTGGTAGCCGACGGACGGCTTGGCGACCAGCTCCCAGGCACGTGCCTTGAACTGGAACGGCTTGTTGGTCAGCGCGCCGACCGGGCAGACATCGATGATGTTGCCGGACAGCTCGGTCTCGATCGTCTTGCCGATATAGGTGCCGATCTGCAGGTCTTCGGTACGCCCCATGCCGCCGAGCTCATAGCTGCCGGCGATCTCGCTGGTGAAGCGCACGCAGCGGGTGCAGTGAATGCAGCGGGTCATCTCGGTGGCGACCAGCGGCCCGATGTTCTCGTCGGCCACGGCGCGCTTGCGCTCGGTGTAGCGCGACACGCTGCGGCCATAGCCCAGCGCCACGTCCTGCAATTCGCACTCGCCACCCTGGTCGCAGACCGGGCAGTCCAGCGGATGGTTGATCAGCAGGAATTCCATCACGTCTTTCTGGAATTTCAGCGCCTTGTCCGAGCGCGTCATCACCTTCATGCCTTCGGCCACCGGAGTGGCGCACGCCGGCTGCGGCTTGGGCATCAGCTTGCCGCCCATCTCCACGTCGACCAGGCACATGCGGCAATTGGCGGCGATCGGCAGCTTGCGGTGATAGCAGAAACGCGGGATCGACACGCCGATCGCGTCGGCCGCCTCGATGATCATCGCGCCCTTGCGGATCTGCGTCGGCTTGCCGTCGACCTCGATGTTGATCAGGTCCGGCGCGGTGTTAGAGCCAGAATTCATACGCCGAGCACCTCGCGCCGGGAGCTGTTTGCGCGCAAGACAAGGAAGCGCGAAGGATTGTATGTCGATACATGACTGAGCAATGACGCAGGATTGCGGGCAAACAGACCCGGCCCGGAGGGTTGCGCCTGAGCGGCCGCCATGCGGCAGCCCGCGGCTTGGCCAGACACCCAGTCTGGCACTGCGCCACGCGCTACCACCTGACGACCGCTCAGGCGCAACGCGAGGTGCTCGGCGTATGAATTCTGGCTCCTCGGCTGCGCACTCATGCAGCAACTCCAGAGTTGGCTTGTGCAAGCTTGTCCTCGACCATCGAGCGACCGTGCTGCACGAAGTATTCGAATTCATTCCAGAAGCGGGCCAGGAAGCCCTGCACCGGCCACGCGGCGGCTTCGCCGAATGCGCAGATGGTGTGGCCCTCGATCTGGCCGGCGATCGCCTTCAGCCGATGCAGGTCTTCCTCGGTGCCCCTGCCCTCGACGATGCGGGTCAGCACCCGGTGCATCCAGCCGGTGCCCTCGCGGCACGGCGTGCACTGGCCACACGACTCGGCCTTGTAGAAACGCGAGATGCGGTGGCAGACCCTGACCATGCAGGTGGTTTCGTCCATCACGATCACCGCGCCGGAACCCAGGCCCGAACCGGCCTTCTGCAGGCAGTCGTAGTCCATCGTGCTGTCGAGCATGATCTCGGCCGGCAGCACCTTCATCGACGAGCCGCCGGGGATCACCGCCTTGAGCTTGTGGCCGTTGCGCACGCCGCCGGCCATCGCCAGCAGCTCGGAGAACGGCGTGCCCAGGCGGATCTCGAAATTGCCGGGGTTGTTGACGTGGCCGGAGACGGAAAAGATCTTCGGGCCGCCATTGTTCGGCTTGCCGAGGTCGAGGAACCAGTCGGCGCCGTTGCGCAGGATCGCCGGCACCGAGGCATAGGTCTCGGTGTTGTTGATCGTGGTCGGCTTGCCATACAGGCCGAAACCGGCCGGGAACGGCGGCTTGAAGCGCGGCTGGCCCTTCTTGCCTTCCAGCGATTCCATCAGCGCGGTTTCTTCGCCGCAGATATAGGCGCCCGCGCCGAGCGCGTTGTAGATGTCCACGTCGATGCCACTGCCCTGCACGTTCTTGCCGAGCAGGCCGGCGGCGTAAGCTTCCTTCAGCGCCTCCTCGATGTGCTCGTAGGGCTCGTGATGGAATTCGCCGCGCAGGTAGTTGTAGGCCACGGTGGAACCGGTGCAATAGCAGGCGATGGCCAGGCCCTCGATCACCGCATGCGGGTTGTAGCGCAGGATGTCGCGGTCCTTCGCCGTGCCCGGCTCGGACTCGTCCGAGTTGCACAGGATGTACTTCTGCATGTCGCCCTTGGGCATGAAGGACCACTTCAGGCCGGTCGGGAAGCCCGCGCCGCCACGGCCGCGCAGGCTGCTCTTCTTGATCTCGTCGACCAGCGAGGCCGGATCGGGCTTCTCGGCGAGGATCTTCTTCCACGCCTGGTAGCCATCGACCTTCTCGTAGCTTTCCATCGACCACGGCTTGTCGAAATGCAACGTAGTGTAGACGACCTGGTGGTCCTGGGGTGCGGGTCCGACAGCCATCAGTGGTTCCCCTCGGCGTCGTGGCCGTGCGCAGGGCCATCCATGCTCAGGCCATCGAGGATCGCGTCGATCTTCTCGACGGTCAGGCGCTCATGGTAATGACCGTTCACCGTCATCGCCGGCGCGTACACGCACGCCGCGATGCATTCTTCTTCCAGTTTCAGATAGATCCGGCCATCGGGCGTGCTTTCGCCCGCCTTGATGCCGAGCTTGGTCTCGCAGTGGCGCAGCAGGTCTTCCGCGCCGTTGAGCCAGCACGAGATGTTGGTGCAGATCGCCACGTTGTTGCGGCCGACCGGCCTGGTTTCCAGCATCGAGTAGAAGCTGGCCACCTCGTACGCCCAAATCGCCGGCAGCTCGAGATACTTGGCCACCGCGGTGATCAGCTCGTCGGTGAGGTAGCCATGGTTCTGCTCCTGCGCGCCAAACAGCGCCTGGATCAGCGCCGAGCGCTTGCGGTCCGGCGGGAACTTGGCCGCCCAGGCATCGATGTGCCGGCGGGTGTGTTCGGTGAGTACGGCGAACGGGTCGACGTTCCTGACCTGCTCGAAATGTCCGGTGGCTTTCATGGGTTTCTCCGTCGTGCCGGCTCAGCGATCCACTTCGCCGAACACGAGGTCATAGGTACCGATCATGGCCACCACGTCGGCGAGCATGTGGCCGCGCACGATGGTGTCCATGGATGACAGGTGGGCGAAGCCCGGTGCGCGCAGGTGCACGCGGAACGGCTTGTTGGCGCCGTCGGAAACCAGGTAGCAGCCGAACTCGCCCTTGGGCGCCTCGACCGCGCAATAGGTCTCGCCGGCCGGCACGCAATAGCCTTCGGTGAACAGCTTGAAGTGATGGATCATGGCTTCCATGTCCTCCTTCATCTCGACCCGCGACGGCGGGGCGACCTTGAAGTTCTTCACCATCACCGGGCCGGGGTTGGCCTTCAGCCACTGCACGCACTGCCGGATGATCCGGTTGGACTGGCGCATCTCTTCCACGCGCACCAGGTAACGGTCGTAGCAGTCGCCGTTGACGCCGACCGGGATGTCGAAGTCCATCTCGGCGTACTTCGCGTACGGCTGCTTCTTGCGCAGGTCCCACTCGACGCCCGAGCCGCGCAGCATCGCGCCGGTCATGCCCCATTGCTGGGCCAGTTCCGGGCTGATCACGCCGATGCCGACGGTGCGCTGCTTCCAGATGCGGTTGGTGGTGAGCAGTTCCTCGTACTCGTCCACCTTGGACGGGAAGTCGGCGGTGAACGCCTCGAGGTAGTCGAGCATCGAACCTTCGCGCCAGCTGTTGATGCGCTTCAGGTCGGCACCCTTGTGCCACGGCGACTCGCGGTACTTCGACATCTGTTCGGGCAGGTCGCGGTAGACGCCGCCGGGGCGATAGTACGTGGCGTGCATGCGCGCGCCCGACACCGCCTCGTAGACGTCCATCAGTTCCTCGCGTTCGCGGAACGCGTACAGGATCACCGCCATCGCGCCCAGGTCGAGCGCGTTCGAGCCGATCCACATCAGGTGGTTCAGGATGCGGGTGATCTCGTCGAACATGGTGCGGATGTACTGCGCACGCTCCGGCGCCGCGATCCCCAGCAGGGTCTCGATCGAGCGCACGTAGGCGTGCTCGTTGCACATCATCGACACGTAGTCGAGCCGGTCCATGTAGCCGATCGACTGGTTGAAAGGCTTGGACTCGGCCAGCTTCTCGGTACCGCGATGCAGCAGGCCCACGTGGGGATCGGCGCGGACGATGGTCTCGCCGTCCATCTCCATGATCAGGCGCAGCACGCCATGGGCGGCCGGATGCTGCGGGCCGAAATTCATCGTGTAGTTGCGGATCTCTTGCATGCTCAATTCTCCCGCCAGTGATCGGCGGCTTCGGCCTTGGCCTGCATCAGGTCGGCATCGTCGCGAATGGTGCGTGGAACCAGCACGCGCGGTTCGATCGACACCGGCTCGTAGATCACCCGCTTCTGCAGCGGGTCGTAGCGCACTTCGACGTTGCCGATCAGCGGGAAGTCCTTGCGGAACGGATGGCCGACGAAGCCATAGTCGGTGAGGATGCGGCGCAGGTCGGGATGGCCATCGAAGATGATGCCGTACAGGTCGAACGCCTCGCGCTCGAACCAGTTCACGCCCGGCCACACCAGGGTCAGCGAAGGCACCACCGGCAGGCTGTCGTCCGCGCAGAACACGCGCAGGCGCAAGCGCCGGTTGTGTTCGATCGAGAGCAACTGGATCACCGCGGCGAAGCGGCGCGGCTGGCTTCCGCCGCGGGGACGTCCGGCCCAGTCGAAGCGACCCTGGGCTTCGCCTTCCACACCGCGGGAAAAGCCAGTGCCGGAGACGGTATCGGTATCCCACTCGGTCTGGCCGTAGCCGAGATAGTCGATGCCGCACAGGTCGATCAGTTCGCTGAAGCGGAACGCCGGCTCGTCGCGCAGCGCGGTGGCCACGGCGATCAGGTCGGCCGCTGCGAGTTCGGCGACGGTTTCATTGCGGACCGTGCTGATGCTCAGCGTGTCGCCGAATCGCGCGATCAGCTGGGTGGCCAGCGAGGTCTTGGGGGTATCGGTCATGGCTGCGCCTTCGGATGTGCCGCTCAAGAGCGCGCGATGGTGCTGGTGCGGCGGATCTTCTTCTGCAACTGCAGGATGCCGTGGATCAGCGCTTCGGCCGTGGGCGGGCAGCCTGGCACGTAGATGTCCACCGGCACGATGCGGTCGCAACCACGCACCACGGAATAGGAGTAGTGGTAATAGCCGCCGCCGTTGGCGCAGCTGCCCATCGAGATCACCCACTTCGGCTCGGGCATCTGGTCGTAGACCTTGCGCAGCGCCGGGGCCATCTTGTTGACCAGGGTGCCGGCCACGATCATCACGTCGGACTGGCGCGGGCTGGGACGGAAGATCACGCCGTAGCGGTCCAGGTCCAGTCGCGACATGCCGGCATGCATCATCTCCACCGCGCAGCAGGCCAGGCCGAACGTCATCGGCCACATCGAGCCGGTGCGCGCCCAGTTCATCAGCGCGTCGATGCTGGTGGTGGCGAAGCCACGCTGCACCACCGGATTGTCGCCGGCGGGCAGCAGGATGTCGTCGACCAGGTTCAACGGCTCCGGGTTGTGCATCACCCGGCTGACGGAATCCATCACTCCCATTCGAGTGCTCCCTTCTTCCACACGTAGGCGAAACCGATGACCAGCAACAGCAGGAACAGGCCCATCTCGATCAGCGCGATCACGCCGAGCTGCTGGAAGACCACCGCCCACGGAAACAGGAAGGCGATTTCCAGATCGAAGATGATGAACAGGATGGCAAGCAGGTAGTAGCGCACGTCGAAGCGCATGCGGGCGTCCTCGAACGCCTCGAAGCCGCACTCGTACGGCGCCAGCTTCTCCGCCTCGGGACGACGCGGGCCCGCCAGCAGGCCAATGGCCAGCAGCACCACGCCAAGGCCGGCAGCGACGCCGATGAACAACAGGACAGGCCAGTATTCGGCAAGCACGATGCAACTTACCTCCGCGCCGTTGGGCGCATCAGTGACCGTGGGTGTGATCGGGCAACTCACGGTCCGGCGATTTCGATTCGGCAGGCCGCTGGGACCCTGGGCTTTCCAGCCCCGTCCGCAGGCGTTGCTGCCATGGACGTCCGACGTCTCGCGAAAAGATTTCGCGAATCCCGCCATTGTATCAGTGCGAGGGGGTACAACAAGCCTTGACGGCTGATTGCGTGCCGACTAACCGCACCACACATGCCCGTCACAAAGTACGGACGCGGCGACGCCCACGCATCACATCGTGTGCGTGGGGCGCTCGGAGTTGAGGGTGCCGGCCAGGATGTTCTCGATCCGGCTGCGGGCGGCTTCCGCATCGCCGGACTCGTTGAAGTGGATGCCGATGCCAGCGGTGCGATTGCCCTGGGCGCCGACCGGACTGACCCAGACCACCTTGCCGACCACCGAGATGCGCTCGGTTTCCTCCGCCAGGGTCACCAGCAGGACCACCTCGTCGCCCAGCGAATAGGACTGCGCGGTGGCGGCAAACAGGCCGCCGTGCTTGAGGAACGGCATGTACGCGTTGTACAGCGACGCCGCATCCTTGATTTTCAGCGAGATGATGCCCTGCCGGGCGCCCATGGGTTTCATGCTTGGCTCCTGCCGGACGTGTGACACGTCCGGTCGATGGGACGGATCTTAGAGGCTGTCAGCGGCGCATACCACCGGGCGGCGTCACGCAATGCCCTGCTGGCTCGCCAGAAGCGACTGGCGCTCGTTCACCAGGCTGCCCCAGGACCCCGGCGGAACCCAGCCGGCAACCCAGTCCGGCACCTGCGCGGCCGGCATGGGCCGGGATATCCAGAAGCCCTGCAACTGATGGCAACCGAGCGAGGCCAGCAGGTCGCCCTGATCGGACGTTTCCACGCCCTCGGCGATCACCGCCTTGGCCAGCATGCGCGCCGTGGTGATCACCCCCGCGGCGATCGCCATGTTCCGGTCGTTGCTGATGATGTCGCGCACGAAGCTCTGGTCCAGCTTGATGTGTTCGATGTCGAGCTTCTGGATGTGGCTCAGCGAGGCGCTGCCGGTGCCGAAGTCGTCCAGGCCCACGCGGATGCCGCGGCGGCGGCATTCCTCGATCACTTCCTTGGCGCGGGCGTGGTCCATGCTCGGCCCGGTCTCGGTCACCTCGATGCCGAAGCCCACGTCCATCACGTCGGGATAATTCTCCAGCACGGCGTCGATGTCGGTGAAGAAGGCCGGATGCAGCAGGTGGCGGGTACTGATGTTGACCGACACCGGGATCGAAACGCCCGCGCGGATCCACGACTGGCAGCAGCGCAGCGCCTCTTCCAGCACGTAGCGGCCGATCGGGCGAGCCAGTTGCGGGTCGTCCAGCACGTGCATGAAATTGCCCGGCTCGACCAGCGGATCGCTGTCACTCAGTCGCAGCAGGGCTTCCATGCCGGCCACGCCGTGCAGGCCCGGCAGGCCGTCGATATAGACGATCGGCTGGAACAGCAGCAGCAGCTGATCCTGCTGCAGGGCCTGCGCGATCCGTTCGCGCATCGCCTGCAGGCGGACCTGCTCGAGCTCCATCGCCGGCTCGTACAACATGCCGCGATCCTTGCCCTCGTCCTTGGCCTGGTACATCGCCAGGTCGGCATGCCGCACCAGGCCCTCGGCATCCGATTCGTCCAGCGGAAACAGGGTCCAGCCGATGCTGGCCGACAGGTACAGTTGCTCGCCCATCAGATTGAACGGCGCGCGCAGGACCTGGAGGATGCAGCGGCTGATCACGTCGAGCTGCTCGCGGCTGTCCAGGCCCGGGATGACCAGGGCGAACTCGTCACCGCCGAAGCGGGCCAGCACGTCCGCCTCGCGCAACATGCCCACGACCCGCGCCGAGGCCTCCGCCAGCACATGGTCGCCGCCACCATGGCCGATCGTGTCGTTGACGCTCTTGAAGCGATCCAGGTCCAGCACGCCCACAGCCAGCAGGCTGCCTTGCGTGCCGGCGCGGGTACGAGCCTGTTCCAGTAGCTCGAACAGCAGGCGGCGGTTCGGCAATCCGGTCACCACGTCATAGAAGGCCAGCCGCTCGACACGTGCCTCGTGCATCTTCTGCCGGGTGATGTCGCGGTGATGCCAGAGGCGTCCACTGGCAACCTCGCCGACCCGCACCGGGGTGAAGTCGCGCAGGAAGATGCGCCCGTCGCCCATGGTCACTTCATCGCCCTTGACGGGCAGGTCCTGCTGCAGGATCTGGCCGATTCGCCGTTCGGCGGATGCCGGATCGGCATAGGTTGAAAGCAGTCGTGCGTAGAGCCAGTCCGCCGCCCTTCCCTCCAGCTCGGCGGGCGATTCGGGCAGGCCGAACAGGGTGCAGAAGGCCTCGTTGGCAAATCCCACGCGGTCGTCCTCGGACACCACCAGGATGCCGGCGTGCTGGTTGGACAGCACCGTGCGGAAATACTGCAGGTTGAAGCGCAGTTCCTGTTCCGCCGCCAGCCTGGCCGTTTGGGCGCGCTGCACCTGGATACCCAGCCCCAGCTCCACCGCCATCTCGGCGAAGGCCTGGATCTCGATGTCGCCGAAGGCATCCGCCGTGGCCGCGCCGACGACCAGGCAACCGGCGATCGCCCCGGCCACACGCAGCGGCAAGGCCAGCAGCGACTGCACGTCTGCACATCCGGACTGCGCCGTGCCCGGATGGCTCGACTGGGGCTGACCCAGTGCAAGCGCCCTGGCCACCATGACGCCCGCGGGCGTCCGATCGAGCGGGCTCGACTGGAGATCCTGCAGCAAGCCGGCGTCCAGCCCTTCGTGCGCCTGCTGAAGCAGGCGACCCGGATCACCGGTTTCGAGCAGGCCGATCCAGGCAGCGCTGTAACCACCGATGGCACGCAGCACGCGACAGGCGCCGGACAACAGCGACGGCTCGCTTTCGCTGTGGGTGACCAGCTTGATCATCTCGCTGAGCAGGCGCAGCGCACGCCGCTGGCGCGCCTCGTCCTGCACCGACAGCAGCAGGCGCGTGCGCTGCTCGTGCGCTTCGAGACCGAACCCGATGCTGATCGCCGCCTGCTGCAGCAGCTCGATCATCCGCGGCGAGAAATAATCGGCGTGCGCGGCCCGTATCATCAGCGCCGCGCAGACTTCGCCAAACTTCAGCACCGGCACGGCCAGCGCGGCACCCACTTCGTGCCTTGCGTAGGCGGGCCGGAACATCTGCAGGGCCTCGCTGTGGCGGATGTCGGCTTCGAGTTGCGGCTCGCCGCGCCAGAACGCGGGCTGCGCCGCCGAAAACGGGATGCGTTCGGGGTAGATGTCGGCCATCCCGGCAGCCACGTCGGCGGGCGCGATGCGCTGCAGCCAGCCGCTGCGGTAGTCCAGTTCGCCCACCATCACCAGCCGCGCGCCGATTTGGCGCTGCAGGACCTCGATCACCGCCTCGTACAGGACTGCCGGCTCCAGCGCACGCACCAGCAGCTGCCCGATCTCGGACAACGCGGCATGGAAACTCTCGCCTGACGCGGCATCGGCTGCCACCTGCGTCGAGTCCTGCTCCGATATGTGCATTCGGATGTCCGCCGGATGGACCGGCTGCGATGACGTCTGCCCTTCCAGGCAGCTGCTGGAACCACTGGAATTGCCGTCACCGGATTGCGTGACCGGACGTGATGACGGACCAGGCCACCGTCATCTTCCCCCTGCCTCAAGCTAGCCCGGTCAACCGGGGCGCGCAAGAGCCGTCCTGTACGGGCAGCCGATCAGGAAAGTTCGCACCAGCCCCAGTGATCGAAAATCCACGGCGTGGGCAAGGCCAGGGTCAGGCGCGCGAAGACCGGCGCCTGCCGTGCCACGACGGAGGGCAACAGGCGCCAGCTTCCGGCATCGTCGCGTTGCAGCGGGGCCTGTGCCCAGCGCCAGCGTTCCACCCCCGCTGCACTGACCACGCTGAGCCGCAGCCACGGGTTCAACCAGGCTGGCGGCCGCCAGGGCAAGGCCGCCAGTGGCGGGGCTGGCCAGGCCCAGCACTCCGGCCGGCCGGCCAGATGCCGCATGCGCGTGCCGCTGAGTGCCATCTGGCTGCGATGTGCCTCCAGCGCAGCGAGCTTGCGGGCGAGCTGCAAGGTGCTGCCGGCCACTTCGAAGGACTCGTCGCCCCGCTCCCCGTGCACCAGGTAGCCCAGCAGGGGCGGCGGGTCGGCCTGCGCTGCCAGGGCCAGGCGCGCCAGCACGTGCGCCGAGCCATGATCCGGATGATGGTCGGACAGCGCCGGCGCCAGCACCAGGCTGGGGCGAAACGCATCGATGGCCGCCGCCAGCGTCGCCACGGTGGCCTCGGACGACTGCAACAGCAGTTCGGTCAGTCCCATGTCCGGCCAGCCCAGCGACTGCAGGCTCGAATCAGCCAGGCCAAGCTGCTGCAGCGCCTGCAACATCTCGCCACGACGGCGCTGGCCCCAGCGCTTGCGATCGTCGGCGCCAATGCGGATGCGTCGCTCCAGCCAGCGCTGCGGCCAGGGATTGTTGTCGCCGGCCGTGAGCAGCAGGATGCGCACCTCGCCGCCCGCCGCACGCACCCGCTGGATCAGCAGGCCGGTGGCGATGGTTTCGTCATCCGGATGCGGCGCGACCACCAGCAACCGGGTCTGCCCGGAAAACTCCGGCAGGCCATCCATCGCCGCCGACGTCAGCGAGATGCCGCCAGCCGGGGTCATCGCCACTGCGCGAGCAGTTCGAGCAGCAACAGGTCGCCACGAAGCGGCCCGCGCAGGGCCTCGCGGGTACGATTGACCGCGTCATACCAGTGCGCCAGCGCCTCGACGTCCATGGCGCTGGCCAACGGGGTGGTGCTGGCTGATGAACGTGCGCGGATCTCGTCCGCGGTGGCCTGGGCGGCGAACCACAGCCGCTGCGCCGGCTCGTTGTCCAGCCAGCGCTTGACGACCTCGATGGGCTGTCCCCGGCCGGCGGCCAGCGCCGCCAGGTCCTTGCGCACTTCCTGCCGGCGCTCCAGCGCGCCCTCGCCGGCCCAGGCCAGGGCCAGGCCGGGATTGCCGGCAGCCGCCGCCAGCGCCTCCGCGGGATGGCGCACGCCTTCGTCCTGCAGCCAGGCCAGCGCATCGGCTTCGGCCGGAAGCTGGAACTCGACCCGCTGGCAACGACTGCGAATCGTCTGCGGCAGGCGCCAGGGCGCATCGGCCAGCAGGATCAGCATGGTCTGCGCGGCCGGCTCCTCCAGCGTCTTCAGCAGCGCATTGGCGGCAGCCGCGTTCATCGCGTCGGCAGGGTCGATGACTGCCACCTGCCAGCCGCCGAACTGGCTGTTCATCGCCAGCCGCGCGGACAGTTCGCGGATCTGGTCGACCACAATCTCGCTGCGCTGCACGCCGTCCTTGCGCAGCCCGAAACTCAAGGTGACCAGGTCCGGGTGGGAACCGGCGGCGATCAGCAGGCAGCTGCGGCAATGGCCGCAGGGCTCGCCGTCCACCGGCTCACTGCACAGCAGACCCTGCATGAAATGCTGGACGAACGCGCGCTTGCCCAGGCCGGCGGCGCCGCAGACCAGCAGGGCGTGCGCCAGTGCCCCGCGCTGGCGACTCGCCTGCAGCCGCGCCCAGTGCGGAACCTGCCAGGACAGCACGCTCATGGCCGCGCCCCGGCCAGCAGGTCTTCCAATGCCATCGTGGCGGTAGCCAGCACCTGGGCCGGCGACTGGCCGGCGTCGAGCGTCCGGAACCGTTCGGGTTCGGCCGCGGCACGCTCGCGATAACGGGCACGCACGCGCTCGAAGAAGGCATCCGCCTCGACCTCGATGCGGTCGGCGTCGCCGCGTCCGGCGGCGCGCGCCCGCCCGGTGGCCACCGGCAGGTCGAGCAGCAGGGTCAGGTCCGGCTGCACGCCCATGCAGGCCCAGCGTTCCAGCTCCGCGATGCGTTCGGTCGGCTGGCCGCGACCGCCACCCTGGTAGGCATGGCTGGCATCAGCGTAGCGGTCACACAGCACCCAGCGCCCCGCCGCCAGCGCCGGCTCGATCACCTCGCGCACCAGTTGCGCACGCGCGGCGAACATCAGCAGCAGTTCGGTTTCCGCGGCCATGCCGCGCTGGGCCGGATCGAGCACGATGGCACGCACGGCCTCGCCCACGGTGGTTCCGCCGGGTTCGCGCGTCTGCACCAGCGACACGCCGTTTCGTTCGAGGTGTTCGCGCAGGCCGGCCAGCAAGGTGCTCTTGCCCGCGCCCTCGCCGCCTTCGAGGCTGATGAACTTCCCTCGCGCGATCATCGGCAACGCTTCCGCTGGTAGCAGTCGACATTGCGATTGTGTTCTTCCAGCGAGCGCGCAAACACGTGGCCGCCATCGCCACGCGCCACGAAATACAGCGCGTCGCCGGCGGCCGGATGCAGGGCCGCGACCAGCGCGGGCCTGCCGGGCAAGGCGATCGGCGTCGGCGGCAGGCCGGCCCGGGTATAGGTGTTGAACGGCGTGTCGGTGGTCAGGTCGCTCTTGCGGATATTGCCGGCGTAGTTCGCACCCATGCCGTAGATCACGCTGGGGTCGGTCTGCAGCAGCATGTGGTTCTGCAGCCGCCGCACGAACACCCCGGCGATCTGCGCCCGCTCGACGGGAAGGCCGGTTTCCTTCTCCACGATCGAGGCCAGGATCAGCGCCTCGTACGGCGTGGCCAGCGGCAGGTCCGGCGCGCGGCCCGGCCACAATTCATCCAGCGTCTTCACCATCGCGGCGTGCGCACGGCGCAGGATGTCCAGATCGCTGTCGCCCTTCACATAGGCATAGGTCTCGGGCAGGAAGCGCCCTTCCGGCGCCTCGCCGCCCGCACCGATCTTCTGCATCAGGGCGGCGTCATCCAGGTTCGCGCTGTCGTGCTGCAGCTTCTCCGCCCTGGCCAGCGCCTGGCGCAGCTCGGCGAAGGTCCAGCCGTCGACGATGGTGAAATTGCGCTGCAGCACCCGGCCTGCCGCCATGTTGGCCAGCAGCTGGCGCGGCGTGATGCCCGGCTCGAGCGCGTACTCGCCGGCATGCAGCTTGCCGGCCACTCGCATCTGCGCCGCCAGCGCCCGCCAGTACAGCGGGTTGGCCGTGCTCAGGCCCTGCCGGCGCAGGTCGGCGACGATGTCCCTGAAGCTGCTACCCCGGGCCACCTCGATGCTGCCACCGCCGGCCGCCACGTTCAGCGGCGTCGAATTGAACCGCGTATAGGCGTTGCCGAGATAGAACACGGCGCCGGCCGCCGCCAGCAACAGGAGCACCAGCAGCTTGAGCCATGCGCGGCCGCGCACCCGTTTGTCACTCATCCAGCCTGCTCCATCGTGAAACCCAGGTCCTGCCAATGCTGCTGCAACCGGCGCGTGAGTGCACCGGGCCGATGGTCACGTCCATCGAGCGAACGCACCGGCACGATGCCGCGCACACTCGAACTGAGGAACAACTCGTCCGCCGCGTGCAGCATCGCCAGCTTCATGTCACCCACTCGCGCCTCGGGACAGCATGCCAGCACCTCGGCTCGCGCCACCCCGGCCACGCCGCAACGGACCAGCGATGGCGTCAGCAACTGACCATCGATCACCGCAAACAGATTGGCCATGGTCGCCGAAATCACCCGCTCGTGGCTATCCAGCAGGACGCCTTCGGCGATCGCCGGATCATCCCACTCGGCCCGCGCCATGACCTGCTCCAGCCGGTTCAGATGCTTGATGCCGGCCAGCAGGGGCTGTTCCGCCATGCGGATGGCGCAGACGCGCATGCGCACGCCTTGCGCATACACGTCCCGATCCACTTGCGGTGGTGCGAATGCAGCCACCACGCGGGTGGGTTGCACGTGGACCGGCAGCGCGTAGCCGCGCTCACCCTGGCCGCGGCTGAGCGTGATGCGGACCACCGACTGCGGCATGCCGGCGCTGACCTGCAACGCCTCGCGCCAAAGTTGCTGCGGGTCGGCCGCGGGAATCCGCAGGCGCGCGCAGCCATCGGCCAGTCGTTGCATGTGACGCGACCACAGGGGCGCGACGCCGCCGACCAGGCGAATGCTTTCGAACAGGCCGTCACCGTAGGCCAGGCCACGATCCAGCACCGAAACCTGCTGCGCCGCTGCGCCGTCGACCAGGATGCGCGCAGACATCAGTCCGGCACTCCCAGCGCGCGCAGCAGCCCGCGCGCCTTGGCACGGGTTTCCGCCAGCTCGCTGGCCGCCACCGAATCGGCCACGATGCCGGCGCCGGCGCGCAGGCTCACTTCGTTGCCCAGCAGGGTCAGCGTGCGGATCAGGATGTTCAAGTCGAGCTCACCGTTGCGATCGAGATAACCCAGCGCGCCGGTATAGGCGCCGCGTGGCGCGTCTTCCAGCGCCGCGATGATTTCCATGCAGCGCACCTTGGGACAACCGGTGATGGTGCCGCCAGGGAACGTCGCGGCAATCACCTCGCCGGGCGTCACCTCGCTGCGCAGTCGCCCGCGTACATTGGAGACGATGTGGTGAACGTGGGCGTAACTCTCCACCACCATCAGCTCGTCGACCGCGACCGTGCCCGGAATGCAGACCCGACCCAGGTCGTTGCGCTCCAGGTCGATCAGCATCACGTGCTCGGCGCGCTCCTTCGGATGCGCGCTGAGCTCGCGGATGCGCGCCGCATCGTCGTCACCGGGCACGCGTGGACGGGTGCCGGCGATCGGCCGGGTCTGCGCCACGCCGCCGCGCACTTCGACCAGCCGTTCCGGCGACGAGCTCACCACCGCCCAGCCCGGCTGCTGCAGCAGGCCCGCAAACGGCGCCGGGTTGGCACGGCGCAATACCGCGTAGAGCGAGGCCGCGGTGGGCGGCTGCGCATAACGGGCGCGCCAGGCGCGCGACAGGTTCACCTGGAAGATGTCGCCGGCATGGAGATGCTCGTGGATGCGCGCCACGCCTTCGAGGAAATGTTCCGGCGCGTCCTCGTCCCAACCGCACGGTCCGGCCAGCGGCGGGATCGAGGATTCCGCGCAGAGATCCGCTTCGAGCCGGTCGAGAAGATCCTCCCGCGCCTCCTCGGCGACCAGGATCGTGCAGTCACGTGCATGGTCGACGATCACCGCCGCCGGGCAGCGCAGCGCCAGCGCCAGGGGCAGCTCGGCGGGCGGGCGCAGGCGCAGGCCCGGCTCGATTTCGCCGGCCAGTTCATAGGCCAGCAGCAGCACCCAGCCGCCATGGAACGGCAGGTCGTCGTCCGCGGGCGGCAGGCGGGCGGCGCGCCAGTCCTCATCCAGCGCGTCGAGGAAGCGCCCTTCCCGCTGCCGTCCGTCGTGGTCGCGCAGGCTCCCGTCCGCGTGCAGGCTCAGCGAGTCTTCGGGAAATCCGAACAGGATGTCGTAGCGCGACTGCGCGGTGCCATGCACCACGCTTTCCAGCAGGCAGGGATAGCGCGCGGGAAATGAAGCGGCCGGCGCGAGCAGGTCGCGCCGGCCGGACAGGATGCGGCGATGGCAGGTCACGCGTGGCGCGTCAGACGCGACGGAAGGCCAGCGTGCCGTTGGTGCCGCCAAAGCCGAACGAGTTGGAGATCGCCACGTCGAACTTCGCCTCGCGCGCGGTGTTCGGCACGAAGTCGAGATCGCAACCTTCGCCGGGATTGTCCAGGTTGATCGTGGGCGGCAGCACCTGGTCGCGCAGCGCCAGGATGGTGAAGATCGCCTCGACGCCGCCGGCCGCACCCAGCAGGTGGCCGGTGGTCGACTTGGTCGAGCTCATCGCCAGCTTGTAGGCATGGTCGCCAAACACCTTCTTCGCCGCCATCACCTCGCCCAGGTCGCCCAGCGGCGTGGAGGTGCCATGCGCATTGACGTACTGCACCTCGGCGGGGTTCAGGCGTGCATCGTCCAGCGCCGTCTGCATGCAGCGCGCCGCGCCTTCGCCACCCTCGCTGGGTGCGGTCATGTGGTACGCGTCGCCACTCATGCCGAAACCGACCAGCTCGGCGTAGATGCGAGCGCCGCGGGCCTTGGCGTGTTCGTACTCTTCCAGCATCAGCACGCCGGAACCGTCGGACAGCACGAAGCCGTCGCGATCCTTGTCCCACGGACGGCTGGCCCTGGTCGGCTCGTCGTTGCGGGTGGACATCGCCTTGGCCGAGCAGAAGCCGGCCATCGCGGTGCCGGTGGTGGCGAACTCGGCGCCGCCGGCGATCATCGCGTCGGCATCGCCGTACTGGATCATCCGCGCGGCCAGGCCGATGTTGTGGGTGCCGGTGGTGCACGCCGTCACGCAGGCGATGTTCGGGCCTTTCAGGCCGAACATGATCGACAGCTGGCCCGAGACCATGTTGATGATCGAGCTGGGCACGTAGAACGGCGAGACGCGGCGCGGGCCCTTGGCGGCCAGCTCCAGCGCGGTCGCCTCGATCGTGTACAGGCCGCCGATGCCGGCGCCCACGGCCACGCCGATGCGGGGCGCATTCGCCTCGGTCACTTCCAGCCCGGAATCGCGCAGGGCCTGGGTGCCAGCGGCCACGCCATAGTGGATGAACGGGTCCATCTTCTTGACGTCTTTCGCCGCCATCCAGTCAGCCGGATCGAAGCCGCTGACCTGGCCGGCAATGCGCGTGGAATAAGCGGAGGTGTCGAAATGCGTGACCGGGCCGATCCCGCTGACGCCCTGGACGACGCGATCCCAGGCGCTGGCGATGTCGTTGCCGACCGGCGAGATGATGCCCATGCCGGTCACTACCACACGTCGCTTGCTCATGCTGATTTCCTTACGTGATTGCGCGGGTCTGCCGCTGCCGACAGCGCAGGTAAAGCCATGACTCGTCCGATCCGCGATTCATCCGGGCCGCCGGATTCCCCGGCGACCATACGGGATCGGACGTTACAAAATGCAGAAACGAAAACTGCGCCAAGATGGCGCAGCCTTCGGTACCGCCGTGTGAACGAACCGGCCCGCACCAGGCGAGCCCATCCGCTCAACGGCGGTCAATTCACTGCCGATCAATCCTTGGAGTGGGCCTTGATGTAATCGACGGCCTGCTGCACGGTGGTGATCTTCTCGGCATCTTCATCCGGGATCTCGGTCTCGAATTCTTCTTCGAGTGCCATCACCAGTTCCACCGTGTCCAGCGAATCTGCGCCCAGGTCGTCAACGAACGAAGCGTTCGCCGTGACTTCATCTTCCTTCACGCCCAACTGCTCGATGACGATTTTCTTGACGCGCTCTTCGATGGTGCTCATGTTGCCCATACCTCTCAAGGAGTAATTGATTTGTCTGTGCCGGCTCAAAGCCTGCAAAAGGCCGGCGCATTGTAGTGGCTAAACCGCAAGGCTGCCACGATGGGCCGGCATCACGGGGGTCAGACCCCCGCTGACCGGCACGAAAGCGCAATTGTCGCCTAAAACGAAGCTGCTGGCGACAACTGCGTCAACCCACGCTACGGCATGTACATGCCGCCGTTGACGTGCAGTGTTTCTCCGGTGATGTAGGCAGCCGCCGGCGAGGCCAGGAAGCCCACCGCGCTGGCGATGTCCTTCGCCTCGCCCAGCCGCCCCAGCGCGATCTGCCCCAGCATCGCCTGTTTGGCGTCCTCGGGCAGTGCCCGGGTCATGTCGGTATCGATGAAGCCCGGCGCTACCACGTTGACGGTGATGCCGCGGCTGCCGATCTCGCGGGCCAGCGACTTGGAGAACGCGATGATGCCCGCTTTGGCCGCCGCGTAATTGGCCTGGCCCGGATTGCCGGTGAGGCCGATCACCGAGGCGATCGAGATGATGCGACCCTTCTTCGCCTTCATCATGCCGCGCATCACCGCCTTCGAGGTGCGGTAGACCGAGGTGAGGTTGGTGTCGATGATCGCCTGCCAGTCCTCTTCCTTCATGCGCATCAACAACTGGTCGCGGGTGATCCCCGCGTTGTTGACCAGGATCGAGACCGTGCCGAACTCCTTCGCGATCGCCTCGACCAGGCCCTCGACGGCCGCGCCGTCGGTGACGTCCAGCTTGCGGCCGTGACCGCCATGGGCGGCCATGCGCTCGCCGATGGCGGCGGCACCGCCGTCGCTGGTGGCCGTGCCGATGACGGTGGCGCCCATCGCCGCCAGTTCGTCCGCGATCGCCGCGCCGATGCCGCGACTGGCGCCGGTGACCAGCGCGATTTCACCTTGCAGTGGTTTGCTCATGAACAACTTTCCTTCGGAAATTCGATGATCGAGGGGCCGTCAGGCCCACTCGGCGAGTGCGGTATCGAGATCCGCCGGCGCGCCGATCGCGCGCGCCTCGATGCTCTTGTCGATGCGCTTGATCAGGCCGGCCAGCACCTTGCCCGGGCCGCATTCGGCGACGCGCGTGGCGCCACCGGCGGTCAGCGCCTGCACGCATTCGGTCCAGCGCACGGGCATGTACAGCTGGCGCTGCAACGCCCCGCGAATCTCCTCGACGCTGCCGTAGCTGCACGCCTCGGCATTCTGGATGACCGGCACCGAGGGCAGCTTCCAGTCGACCGTCGCCATCCGCTCGCCCAGCTTGTCGGCCGCTTCGCGCATCAGTGCGCAATGCGACGGCACCGACACCGCCAGCTTGATCGCCTTCTTCACGCCCAGCTCGGCCAGTCGCGCCAGCGCGCGATCGACCGCCTCGGCGTTGCCGGCGATCACCAGCTGGCCGGGCGAATTGAAATTCGCCGGCGCCACCACCTGGCCCTGCGCTACCTCGTCGCACACCGCCGCGATCTGCGCGTCGTCGCCGCCGAGGATCGCCGCCATCGCGCCGACGCCCGCCGGCACCGCGGCCTGCATCAGCCGGCCGCGTTCGGCCACCAGCGCGGCCGCGTCATGCAGGGAGATCGCTCCGGCACAAACCAGCGCGCTGTATTCGCCCAGGCTGTGACCTGACAGGCGGGCCGGCTGCGCGCCGCCCAGCTTCTGCCACACCCGCCACACCGCGACGCTGGCCGCGAGCAGCGCGGGCTGGGTGTTCTCGGTACGGTTGAGCTGATCTTCCGGACCCTGGGCGCTCAGGCTCCACAGATCGATACCGGCGCCTTGCGAAGCTTCGTCGAAGGTGGCCCGGACTTCACTGTGTGCGGCGGCCAGTTCGGCCAACATGCCGACCGACTGCGAACCCTGGCCGGGAAAGACGAAAGCGAGCGAGGAAGCGGGTGAACTCATGGATGGGCGAATCCCGTCGACGAAAGCGAACATGGTGCCATGCATGGGCCGCCATACGCAGCTGTATTTCGCGAATCCGCCGGCATCGCAAAATGCGATGCCGCCCGAGGGCGGCATCGTGACCGGCATGGAAACGCTTGCCGGATCAATAGCGCAGCAGCGCGGACGCCCAGGTGAAACCGCCGCCGAAGGCTTCCAGCAGCAGGTTCTGGCCACGTTGCACCTTGCCCGAACGCACCGCGTAATCCAGCGCCAGCGGCACCGAGCCCGACGACGTGTTCGCGTGCTTGTCGACCGTGACGATGACGCGCTCCATCGACATGTTGAGGCGCTTGGCGGTCGCCTCGATGATGCGCAGATTGGCCTGGTGCGGAATCAGCCAGTCGATCTGCGACTCGTTCATGCCGGCGGCGGCGAGGGTTTCCTCGACCAGCGAGTCCAGCGTCTTCACCGCGACCTTGAACACTTCGCGACCGGCCATGCGGATGCGCACGCCGTGGTTGGGCTCATCCTTGAAACCGACGGAGACACCCACCGGGTTGTACAGCAGTTCCTTGTGGCCGCCATCGGCATGCAGGCAGGTGGCATGGATGCCCGGCTCGCTCGAAGCCTCCAGCACCACCGCGCCGGCGCCGTCACCGAACAGCACGCAGGTCTCGCGCTCGGTCCAGTCGACCATCCGGGTCAGCGTTTCCGCGCCGATCACCAGGACCTTCTTCGACTGTCCGCTCTTGATGAACTTGTCGGCGATGCCCAGCGCGTAGACGAAGCCCGAGCACGCGGCGTTGACGTCGAACGCGGCGCAGCCGTTGGCGCCCAGGCGATGCTGCACCAGGCAGGCGGTGGACGGGAAGATGATGTCCGGCGTGGTGGTGCCCAGGATGATCAGATCAAGCTCGGACGCCTTGACGCCGGCTGCCTCCAGCGCCTGCTGCGCGGCACGGAAGGCCAGGTCGCCGGTGGTCTCGCCGTCGGCAGCGATATGACGCTGACGGATGCCGGTGCGGCTGCGGATCCACTCGTCACTCGTCTCGACGATCTTTTCCAGGTCGGCGTTGGTTACCACGCGCTCCGGCAGCGCGCTGCCGGTGGCAATGATGCGGGAGTAGATCTGGGCCATTCAGCTGTCCATCAACGTAAACTTGGGATTGAACGCCTTGGGCGGCACCAGTGCAACCGCCGCGCCCGGCATCCGGCTGTCCAACAACGCAAAACGGCGCGTCACCGCGCCGTTTTGCCGATCAGGCCCGGAAACCCCGAAGGGCTCCCGAAGCAGATCAATCCTCGACCGACACCGCACCCTTGGTCTCGATCACCTTCTTGCCGCGGTAGTAACCGTCCTTGGTGACGTGATGGCGCAGATGCACCTCGCCACTGGTCGGATCGGTCGACAGCTGCACGGTCTTCAGCGAATCGTGCGAGCGGCGCATGCCGCGGGTGGACGGGGTACGGCGGCTCTTGGCAACTGCCATGGTAGTTCTCCAACGGAAACTTGATGATCTGTGACTTGATGACCCGATGACTCGGGTCGGCGTTTACTTCTTCAATTCGCGCAACACCGCGAACGGATTTTCCGACTGCCCTTCGCCGGAGGTCTCCGGTTCCTGGCTGATCGCTTCGTCGGGCAGGCTGCTGTCCGGATTGATCGGAATCAGCGGCAGCGCCAACAACAATTCGTCTTCTATCACATCCACCGGATTCAACCGGCCATCCTCGGCCACCAGCAGCGGCTCGCAATCGGGCGGCAATCCCGCCTCTTCGCGCTCCTGTCTGATCAGGCCGAGCCGCGTGTCCACCGTCACCGGCAAGTCGAACGGCTCCAGCGTGCGCTGGCATGTCACGCTCAGCGACCCGGTGGCGCGGACGTCGACATAGCTGATGCCCAGCTCGTCGCGCCCGAAATCCAGCTCGAAATGCACCGATCCAACGGTATCGGCCAACGCCTCGCACAGGCGTGACATGGACGCCACAGGAAGCGTTCCCTCGAACGAACGCCGCGCCGAGACCATGCGCCAAGCGTCCACGGACTCTGGCAGTGTCACGGACATAATCGCGAAATGTTAGGTTCCAGGCCGCCTGAAGTCAACTGGTGCGGCGCCCGGACCCCCGAAATGGGTGGTCGGCGGCGCATTTTGCCTGATTTGCCCCCGATGCGGCAGACTTGCTCTCCCTGTCGCCCGAGCCGCTGCCCTTGAACTCCTACCTCACCCTGGGCCTCGTCGCGCTGCTGGTGCTGCTGGTCGGCCTTGCCGCCAGCGCGCTGCTGCTGCGGCGGCGCCAGAACCTGCGCGGCAGCAGCCTGAACAACCTGCTCGACCTGGCCGATCGCCTGGAAGCAGACCTGAAGACCTGCCGCGCCGGCCTGCAACAGGCGCATGCGGTGATGTCGCTGAACCCGGACCTGCCCGCCGCCAGCGAGCAGGAGGCCCGACATGCGGTCGACGCCGGCCTGCGCGCCCTGCTGCAGCAACGCCTGTGGATCAGGGATCGCTCGCCGCATGCCAGCCAGCAGGAACTGGATGAGGCCGCCACCTCGATGCGCGATACACGCAGCCGCCTGCAACCGCTGCTGAAGGCACTCGACCAGGCGCAGACCGATCTCGACAGCGCCATGCGCGAACATATCCGGCGCGAATCGGACCCATGATCCAGGCCGGCCCCTCACCCCGCATCGTATTGGCCTCGACCTCGCGCTACCGTGCCGAACTGCTGCGCCGGCTGCTGCCGCAGTTCGAACAGGCCGCGCCGGGAACCGACGAGGTGGCATGGCCCGGCGAAGCGCCCGGGGCACGCGCCTTGCGCCTGGCCATCGCCAAGGCCGAGGCCGTGGCTGCGCTCCATCCGGACTCGCTGGTGATCGGTTCGGACCAGGTCGCCACGCTGGACGACCGGCTGCTGGACAAGCCGGGCAACCCGCAGAATGCCTGCGCGCAGCTTGCCGCCAGCTCGGGGCGCGAGGTGGTGTTCCATACCGCGCTGTGCGTGATCGACACCCGCCAGCATCGGCAACACACCCATGTCGACCTGACCCGCGTGCGCTTCCGCCCGCTGCAGGCCGACGAAATCCTTCGTTACGTGGAACGCGAACAACCCCTGGATTGTGCCGGCAGCTTCAAGTGCGAGGGTCTCGGCATCAGCCTGTTCGAAACCATCGACAACCACGACCCCAGCGCGCTGATCGGCCTGCCCCTGATCGCACTGGCGCGCCTGCTGCGCGAAGCCGGCGTCGCCCTGCCCTGAGGCCGTCCCGGAACATCCCTGCGGGGCGGCTACACTGGCACCCGTCACGCCAGCGAAGAACCCTGCCACGATGTCCGCCATGACCCAGCCTCACGAAGAATCCCTGCAGCAGCGACTGGATGCCGCGATGGCCCAGGTCAACTTGGTGCTGCTCGGCAAGCCGCGGCAGGTGAAACTGGCCTTCGCCTGCCTGATCGCCGGCGGCCACCTGCTGCTGGAAGACGTGCCCGGCGTGGGCAAGACCACCCTGGCGCACGCCCTGGCCGCCACCTTCGCGCTGGACTTCCAGCGCGTGCAGTTCACCAGCGACCTGCTGCCTTCGGACATCCTCGGGGTCAGCGTCTACGAACGCGAGACGGCGCAGTTCCGCTTCCACCCCGGCCCGATTTTCACCGGCCTGCTGCTGGCCGACGAGATCAACCGCGCCAGTCCGAAAACGCAAAGCGCCCTGCTGGAGGCGATGGCCGAAGGCCAAGTCACCGTGGACGGCCAGACCCACGCGCTGGCGCAGCCGTTCTTCGTGGTTGCCACGCAGAACCCGCTGGATCTGAACGGCACCTTCCCGTTGCCCGATTCCCAGCTCGACCGCTTCATGCTGCGCTTGTCGCTGGACTACCCCGACGCCGCCGCCGAACGGGCCCTGCTCGGCGGCAGCGACCGGCGCGACCTGCTGGCGCAGTTGCGCCCGAAGCTGGATGCGGCGGCGCTGATCGAGCTGCATCGGCAGTCGCAGTCGATCACCGCCAGCAATGCCCTGCTCGATTATCTGCAGGCCCTGCTGAGCGCCAGCCGCCGCCATGCCGACATTCGGGTGGGGCTGTCGCCACGCGCCGGCCTCGCCCTGCTAGGCGCGGCACGGGCATGGGCCCTGCTCCACCATCGCAACCATGTGCTGCCGGAAGACCTGCAGGCGCTGTTCGTTCCGTTGGCCGCCCACCGCCTGCTGCCGGCACGTGGCGCCCATGGCGACACGCTGGCCCGGCAGTTGCTGGCCGAGGTCGCGGTGGATTGATGCGCAGCGTGATGCAACGCCTGCAACGCTGGGCCGAAGGCCGGCTGCCCGCACTCACCCGCTATCGCCGCCCGGAAAGCCTGCCGATCGAACTGCACCGGCGCCGCATCTACATCGTGCCGACCGGTTTCGGCCTGGGCTTCTCCGTGCTGCTGCTGGTGATGCTCGCCGGCGCGCTGAACTACAGCAACAACGCCGCCCTGCTGCTGACCTGCCTGCTCGGCGCCGCCAGTGCGGCGAGCATGCTGGTGGCATTCCGCAACCTCGACGGCCTGCGCCTGGCACATGTCCGCCCCGGCCACGCGGTGGCCGGCGACCCGCTCACGCTCACCCTGGAATTCGACTCCGCCCGTGCGCGCCAATCGATTCGCGTGGAGCTTGCCGACGGCACCATCGCCTTCGCGCTCGATGGTCGCAGCGGCACCGCGGTGCAACTTTCCCTGGCCACCGAAAAGCGTGGCTGGCAGGCGATGCCGCGCATGCGGGTATGGAGCAGCTGGCCGCTGGGCATGTTCCGCGCCTGGAGCTGGCTGCGACCGGAGCAGGCCGTGCTGGTGTGGCCGCGCGCGGAGGATGCCGGTCCGCCACCCCGCGCGCCGGCGGGTGATGCCCGCCACATGCGGCTGTACCGTGGCGACGAACTGGCCGCCTTGCGTGACTACCGGGTCGGCGACCCGCGCCGCCACATCGCCTGGAAAAGCAGTGCGCGCCACGAAAATCTGCTGGTCAAGGATTTCGAACAGCCGCAAAGCCGCCCGCAATGGCAGCTCGACTGGCGCCAGCTTGGCGGCATGGAGAACGAGGCGCGCATCGCCCGCCTCGCCCGCTGGGTGGACGAGGCGGAGGCGCAGCGCTGCAGCTACAGCCTGTGGCTGCCCGGCGACGAGATCGCCAGCAGCAACGGGCCGCTGCACTACGCGCGCTGCATGAACGCGCTGGCGCAATTGCCATGAGCCGCCTGCGAGCCGCCGCGCCCGTCCATCCCGTCGACGCCCGCGCTTTCGACCTGCTCAGCCTGACCCTGGCAATGGTGCTCGGCCTGCATGCCCTGCACATGCCGTGGTGGCTCGTGGCGGTGCTGGCCGTGGTGCTCGGCTGGCGCTGGTGGCAACGGCGACAACGCGCCGGTCGCGTGCCGCGCTGGCTGAAGCTGCCGATGCTGGCCTTGCTGACACTGGCGGTGTTCCTGCAGTACGGCAATGTTTTCGGCCGGGAACCCGGCACCGCGCTGGCGGTGGGCCTGCTGGTGCTGAAGCTGCTGGAGACCGAAACCATCCGCGACGCCCGGGTCGGCATCAGCTTCGCCTGCTTCGCCCTGATGGCGGCGCTGTTGTCGGGTCAGGGCATGGTCGCCACCGTAGCCGTCGCTCTCGGCCTGCTGCCTGCGCTGGCGACCTTGCGGGCACTGGAACCCGCACAGGCGACGGACAGCCTGCCGCGCTCGCTGCTGCCCGGCCTGGGGTTGATCGGCGCGGCATTGCCGCTGGCGCTGCTGGCCTTCCTGCTGGTTCCCCGACTCGACTCGCCGCTGTGGGGCGCGCCCACGCCCGACCAGGCCAGCACGGGCCTGGCCGACAGCATGTCGCCGGGCAAGTTTGCCGAGCTGATGATGGACGACAGCCCAGCCATGCGGGTGACTTTCGATGGCGACCCGCCGGCCCGCGCCCAGCGCTATTTCCGCGCCTACGTCATGGCCCGCTACGACGGCTTCACCTGGACGTTCCGCGACCTCGCCGCGCTGGCGCCGTCGAAGCTGGAAGTCGCCGGCGCCACGAGCTATCACGTCAGCCTCGTCGCCAGCCACCAGAACGTGCTGCCCACCCTGGACATGCCGATCGACCCGCCGGACGGTGCCCGCATGCGGGCCGACCGGGTGGTGGTCGCCGACAAGCCGGTCAACGACACGCTCCGCTACAGCCTGAGTTCGGCCACGCGTTATCGACTGGAACCGAAGCTGGGCCCACATCGGCGTCGCTGGCTGCAATTGCCCGACGGATTCAACCCGCGGGCGCTGGCGCTGGGACGGGAGTGGCGACAGAGTCACGGCGGCGACGACGGCGCCATCGTGCGCGCCGCGCTCGCGCTGTTCCACGACGGCGGCTTTCGCTACACGCTGGCTCCGGCACCGCTGGGGCGCAACGCCATGGACGACTTCCTGTTCGGCACCCGCGAAGGTTTCTGCGAACACTACGCCTCGTCCTTCACCGTGCTGATGCGGGCCGCCGGCATTCCAGCCCGGGTGGTCACCGGCTATCAGGGCGGATACTGGAACAAGGCCGCCAATTACCTGCTGGTGCGCAACTCCGACGCCCACGCCTGGAGCGAAGTGTGGCTGCCCGGTCGCGGCTGGGTGCGCGTCGACCCCACCGCCGCCGTGCGCCCGGAACGCGTGTCGCAAGGTGCCGCCGCCGCGGCCGGCGACCAGTTGGCCTGGTACCGCACCGACTGGCTGCAGGGTTTGCGCAACCGCTGGGACATTGTCAACCGCTGGTGGGATCAGGGCGTTATCGGGTTCGACGCCTTGCGCCAGCGCGGCCTGTTGCAGCCGTTCGGCATTCGCGATGTCGATACCGCGACACTGGGCTGGCTGCTGGCGATCAGCAGCACGCTGTTTGTCGCGATCGGCCTGGTCTGGGCCCTGCGCCGGCGACAGCCGCGTGACCCGTTGCGCGGGGCCATGCGCGAGCTGGAACGCAAGCTGGCGCGCAAGGGCATCGTGCGCCGGCGCGGCGAAGGCCCGCAGGATTACCTGCGCCGCGCTGCCGATGCATTGCCTGATCGACGCGAGGAACTGGCCGAGCTGATGAGGAGTTATCTTGAGTTGCGCTACGCCCATGCCGAACCGCCAACTGAACCATTGCGCCGCTTCATCCGGTCGGTACGGGATTTCCGTATCGCCCGCGTGGTCAAATAGCCGTCGAATCGACGGCCGTCATCGCTGCCCCCGTTTGGAGATATCCCCATGTCCCTGTACCGCCCATTGACGCTCGCCGCAGCCCTGGCCTTGCTGGCAGGCTGCGCGACGATTCCGAAACCGCTGGAAGGCACCTATGCCGACGTGTCCACCGCAAGCGCACAGCAAGGCGGCGCCGGCGGCACGCACGTGCGCTGGGGCGGCGAAATCATCAAGACCGAGCCGGGTCCCCAGCAGACCTGCTTCTACCTGCTGTCCCGCCCGCTCGACAGCCAGGCGCGCCCCACGGCCGGCAGCAACGGCGAGAATCTCGGCCGCTTCGTGGCCTGCCGCAATGGCTTCTACGATCCGGAAGTGTTCGTTCGCGGCCGCGAGCTGACCGTCACCGGCACCCTGCACGGCACGGTGTCGCAGAAGGTCGGCGAGTTCGACTACGCCTACCCGCGGGTGGAGGCCGACGTGGTCTACCTGTGGCCGAAGCGGCCGGTGGTGGTGAACTATCCGCCGGGCTTCTATGACCCGTTCTGGGGTCCCGGCTTCGGTCCGTATTGGGGCGGTTATCCGTACGGCGGTTTCTATCCGCGCCGGGTGATCGTGGTGCGCCCGCCCCCGCCGCCCCCGAAGAAATAAGCATCCAGAAAAACGCCGGCTCGCAGCCGGCGTTTTTTTGCTCCCATCTCAGCCCGGCGGCCAGTGCAGCCGGCGGCCGGCGAGCAGATGCACGTGCAGGTGGAACACGGTCTGGCCGCCATCCTCGTTGCAGTTGATCACGGTGCGATAGCCCTGCTCGGCAAAACCCTCCGACTTGGCGTAGCTCGCCGCCGCCAGTAGCAGCTTGCCGAGCAGTTCCGCATCACCCGCCACCGCATCGTTGAGCGTGGCCAGCGGCCGCTTGGGAATGAACAGCACGTGCACCGCAGCCTGTGGATTGAGGTCACGGAAGGCCAGCACCTCGTCATCCTCGTAGACGATGTCCGCCGGTATCTCGCGCCGGATGATCTTGCTGAAAATCGTGTCGCTCATGTCGGGCTCCCTCGGATCAAGGCTTCAGTCCAGCAGCTGGCGACCGCCGAAGGCGTGTGCCAGCGTGCTGCGGTCGACGTATTCCAGTTCGCCGCCCAACGGCACGCCATGCGCCAGCCGGGTCGGCCGCACGCCGCCGGCGCGGGCCAGCTGGGCCAGGTAATGCGCCGTGGCCTCGCCTTCCACGGTGGGGTTGGTGGCGATGATCAGTTCCTCGACCTCGCCTTCGCCCAGGCGCTGGCTCAGCTGCAGCAGGCCCAGCTCTTCCGGCCCCAGGCCATCGAGCGGCGACAGGCGACCCATCAGAACGAAATACTGGCCGCGAAAACCGGTGGCCTGCTCGATCGCCGCCAGATCGGTCGGCGACTCCACCACGCAAAGTACCTGGCGGTCACGAGTGGCGCTGGCGCACAGCGCGCACAACGGCTCTTCGCTGAAATTGCGGCAGCGCTCGCAATGACCGATGCGCTGCATCGCCTGTTCCATCACCGCCGCGAGTTTCAGGCCGCGATCGCGCTCACGCTCCAGCAGATGGAAGGCCATCCGTTGCGCGCTCTTGCCGCCTACCCCGGGCAGGCAGCGAAGCGCTTCGATCAGTTCGGCGAGAAGTGGGGAGCCGCTCATGCAATATCCGGGAATGGGGAATCGGGAATGGGGAATGGCAGAAGCGGAGCGAGGCGTTTCATGCTCTTGACGTTCCGATTCCCCATTCCCGATTCCCCATTCCCAGCCTCAAAACGGCATCTTGAAGCCGGCCGGCAGGTTCATGCCGGCGGTGACGCCGCCGAGCCGGTCCTTGCTGACCTGGGCCACCTTGTTCACCGCATCGTTGATCGCGGCGGCGACCAGGTCTTCGGCCATCTCGGGATCGTCGGCGAAGGTCTGCCGGTCGATCTGCACGCGGCGGACTTCGTGGGCGCCGGTCATCACCACGCTGACCAGGCCGCCGCCGGCGCTGCCGGTGACTTCCAGTTTGGCGATTTCCTCCTGCGCGCGCTTCATGTCTTCCTGCATGCGCTGGGCCTGCTGCATCAGCTGACCGATCTGTCCTCTCATCACCTGGCTCCGGATTCGTTGTCAAAGGGCTTGATGGATTGCGGCACCACGCGTGCGCCGAAATCGCGCTTCAGCGTCTGCACCAGCGGATCGTCCTCGATCGCCTGCTCGGCAGCGGCCTGTGCGCTGTTGCGTGCCTGCGCGGCGCGAGCCGCGGGGGTCTGCGCGCCGGCGGCCTGGTTCTGGCTCACGAAACGCAGCTTGATGCGCTCGCCCAGCGCGTTGCCGATGCGTTCCTCCATCTGGCTGACCATTGGCTCGACCGCCATGCTCATGTGCGCCGGTTGCAGGGCCAGCACCAGGGTCTGGCCGTCGCGTTCACGCAGGATGGCGTTCTGCGCCAGCACGCTGAACGGGCCACGCAGGCCGGCGCGCTCGATCAGCGATTCCCAATCGGGCAGGCCATCGGCGTCGCGCGTCACGGGAACAGCCGGCGCGGGCGCTGGCGCAGCAGCCACCGGAGGAGCTGAAACTTCCACTGCACGCACCGGCGCCGCGGGAGCACGCGCAGGCGCGGGCGCAGGCGGCCGCGGTGCGGCGGCTTGATTGTTCGCCGGTCGCTCGACGCGCGCCGACGGCGCGCCGTCGCCGGGACGGAACGCCAGCATGCGCAGCAGGGCCATCTCGAAACCGGTACGCGCATCCGGTGCCAGTGCGAGATCACGCCGGCCCGAGGTGGCGATCTGGTAGTACAGCTGCACGTCTTCGGGCGTGATCCGTTCGGCCAGCGACGACAGCTCGCCGTCGTCCTCGCTGGCTTCGTCGGGGCGATAGCCGGGAATCAGCTGGATCAGCTGCAGGCGGTGCAGCACGCTGGCGATATCGTCCAGCACGCCGCCGAAATCCGGCGAATACGACGCGATCTGCCGGCACTCGACCAGCAGCCGCTCGCCATCGCCGGCGGCCAGCGCATCGAGCACGCCCAGCACCTGCCCCCGCGCCACGCTGCCCAGCATCGTGCGCACGTCGTCGGCATGCAACGCACCGCCGCCGTAGGCGATCGCCTGATCCAGCAACGACAGGCCGTCACGCAGCGAACCGTCGGCGGCGCGTGCCAGCTCGCCGATCGCGCTGTCGTCGTAGCTGATGTTCTCGGCGCCCAGGATGTGCCGCATCTGGCCGGAGATCTGCTCCGGCAGCAGCCGCTTCAGGTTGAACTTCAGGCAGCGCGACAGCACCGTCACCGGCAGCTTCTGCGGGTCGGTGGTGGCAAGCAGGAACTTCACGTGCGGCGGCGGTTCTTCCAGCGTCTTCAGCAACGCGTTGAACGCGTTCTTCGACAGCATGTGCACCTCGTCGACCAGGTACACCTTGAAGCGGCCGCGCGACGGTGCGTACTGGGCGTTCTCGATCACCTCGCGCACGTCGTCCACGCCGGTGTTGCTGGCCGCGTCGATCTCCAGCAGGTCGACGAAACGGCCCTCGTCCACCGCCACGCACACCGAGCACTCGCCGCAGGGATCGGCCGACTGGCCGCGCTCGCAGTTCAGCGACTTGGCGAAGATACGCGCGATGGTGGTCTTGCCGACGCCGCGGGTGCCGGTGAACAGGTAGGCGTGGTGCATGCGGCCGGTATCAAGCGCGTTGGTCAGCGCACGCACCACGTGTTCCTGCCCGACCAGTTCGGCGAACTTGCGCGGACGCCACTTGCGGGCGAGTACTTGATAGGACATGGCTACCAACGTTGGGGCAAAGACCGATTGTGCCAAGTCGGGGCGGCCAAGTCAGTAACGGCACGCCCGAAATGGCGGCGGCCCCGCCAGCCACACCCCGGCACCCGAATCATTCGCTACCGTTGCTTCCTTCCGGACCTGGCGGAGTTTGCGAACTATCGTCGCGGGGGGACCGACGGGGCCACCATGGACGTCAAGCGATATCGCTTGGTTGTTTTGCTGTTGCGCCAGCCCGTCAAGGCTGTCGCACTACTCGAATTCTGGCGGAGAGAGCGGGATTGCTCGGCCCATCCTGGACCTCACCCCTCGCTCCGCGAGGGGCCAGCCTGCGGCTGTCCAAATTCGTTCCAGACGAATTTGTCGAACCTCAGCCTGCGTCATACGGTTTCACTCACTGGCGGAGAGAGCGGGATTCGAACCCGCGATAGGTTTTACCCTATACACACTTTCCAGGCGTGCTCCTTCAACCACTCGGACACCTCTCCGCATGGGTGAAACCGCCTCTGCCAAGCATGCGTTGCCCGACAAAGAAGCGGAAGGATAGCCGCAGGCTCGGATACAGGCAAGCGACCAGGTCGCTCAGCCAGCATCAGCGCGAGGCGCAGAAGGTGGCGCCAGCGCAACACGCTCGCCCGTGGCAGCCACACGATAACCACGGGCGGCCAGCGCTTCACCATCGGCAGCGCTGCCGTAGTGATAGAGGATCATCTGTCGACGCAGCGACGCGGGGTATTCGCGTTCGATGTCGTCGATGCCGGTGTGCGAGGGGTTGCCGACCAGGCTGCAGTCGTGAGCGATCAGCCCCGTGCCCCCGGCATGGCGCGCCAGCACCTCGGGGATCGGCCGGGTGTCGCCGGTATAGGCGAAGCAGCCGTCCAGGGCGAGTCCGTACGAGGTTCCCGGTACGTGGTGGCGGGTGGCGAACACGTCGAACCACAAGCCGTCCAGCCAGAAGCCGCGCGTGCACGGGATCAGCCGGAACGCTTCCCAGAAGTTCACGCCCCCTTCGGCCAGCACGCCGGGGTAGTCAGCCACGCGCGCCTGCAACCAGGGCATCAGGCCGGCATGCAGGAAGACGCGGGTGGTGCCGCGCAGGTGCCCGTCGAACCACAGCTTGATGAACAGTCGCTCCAGTCCGGCGACATGGTCCATGTGGGTGTGCGTGATGAAGACGGCCGACGGCAGCGCGTCGTAGGTCGCCATGTAGCGGTCCAGCGTGTCGGGGCCGCAATCGACCAGCAGCAGCGGCACGCCATCGCGCTCGAGCACCGCCGCGGAGGAGCCGAGCTCCGCCGCGTGCGCCGCGCCGACGCCGAGAAAGTTCAGATGCCAGTTCATGGATTGAGCGTACGCCCATAGCGGTACAGCAGGGGTTGCCACAGGGTTTCCTCGAACGCCGCTTCGCCCGCGGCGGCGGCGCCAAGCTTGAGCAGCGAGCGGCGCAGGCGTTGCAGGTTGGCTGTTTGCCAGCTTCCGGCGGGAATGCGCATGCGTCCGCGATCGAAGTCGATCAGGTACAGCTGCTCCGGCGTCACCAGCACATTGTGCGCATTGAGATCGGCGTGCCAGACGCCGACGCGGTGAAAGCGTGCCACCAGCGCACCGACCTCTTCGGCCAGTTCGCCGTCCATCCGCCCGCTTGCCAGGCATTCGGCCAGGGTCTGCGCGTCGGCGATGCGGCGGGTGATCAGGTCGGCGCTGTAGAACAGGCCATGCCGGCGATAGCGCGCGGCCACCACGACCGGGCCGGGCAACTCCAGCCGGGCGATCTCGGCCAGCACGCGGAATTCCGCAAACGGACGGGTGCGCGCGGCGCCCGTCCACAGGTAGCGATCGCCCATCAGCGCCGCCACCAGGCCACCGCGACGATAATGCCGCAGCACGCATTCACCGATCGGCGTGGTGATGATCGCGACGCCGCCGCGGCCACCCGACTGCGTCCGCAACGCACCGCGTTCGCCCCAGTAATCCGCGGCGAACCATTCATGCCCGACTTGTGACGACACCGTCGCGTCGAACAGAATCGCGCCTTCGGCATCGTTGTGGGTTCGTTCCTGCATCATCATGCCCGGTGAATGCCCACGATTCTAACCCAGGCCCCATGACCCCGAACCCGACACCCGCCTCGATCTGCCTGTTGCGCACCTCCGCCATCGGCGATGTCACCCACGTGGTGCCGCTGCTGCGCACACTGCAGCAGGCATGGCCGGACACGTCGCTGACGTGGATCGTGGGCAAGCTCGAACGCAAGCTGGTCGGCGATCTGCCCGGCGTGGAGTTCGTCACCTTCGACAAGGCCGCCGGCTGGGCCGGCATGCGCGCGGTGCACGCGGCGCTGCGCGGACAGCGCTTCGATGCCTTGCTGCAGATGCAGGTGGCGATGCGCTCGAACCTGCTGAGCCTGGGCATCAGCGCCGATCGCCGCGTCGGCTATGACCGAGCGCGTTCGAAGGATCTGCACGGGCTGGTCATCAACGAACGCATCCCGGCGCGCAGTAGCGAACACGTGCTTGATGCGATCGGCAGCTTTTGCGAGCCGCTCGGCCTGAAGCAGACCCGGGTGCGCTGGGATATCCCGATTCCGGACGAGGCGCATGCATGGGCCGCCGAACAGCTGCCCGGCGACGTACCCACCCTGCTGGTCAGTCCCACCTCCAGCCATGCGCTGCGCAACTGGCGGCCGGAGCGCTACGCCACGGTCATGGATCATGCCGCCACGCGGGGCTGGCGCGTGGCGCTGATCGGCGGACCTTCCGCCGGCGAACGGGCGATGGCCGATGCGGTGCTGGCGGCCTGCCGGCGCCAGCCGCTCGACCTCACCGGCAAGGACACGCTGAAGAAGCTGCTGGCGATGCTCGGCCGGGCGCAGCTGCTGCTGACGCCGGACTCCGGCCCGATGCACATGGCCAACGCGGTGGGCACGAAGGTGCTGGGCCTGCATGCCGCGAGCAATCCGGATCGATCCGGGCCGTACTCCGACCGCCGCTGGTGCGTGAACAAATACGACGAGGCGGCGCGCAAGTACCTGGGCAAGCCGGCCGGCGACCTTCCCTGGGGCAGCAAGATCGAGAAGCCCGGCGTGATGGACCTGATCAGCGTCGGCGACGTGGTCGAACGCTACGAGGCCGCGGCAAGGGAACTCGGCCTCGGCTGAAACGCCGGAGATTCAGACCGCGCGGTAATCCTGGTACGACTTTTCCTCAACCAGCTGCGAGCCGAGCTTGAGGTTGATCTCGCGCTTGAACGCGGCCCGCTCGTCGTTGCGGAAATACACGGCGCGCGCCAGCTCGATGAACTCCTGGTCGAACGCTTGCGCGCGTTCCTTCAGGCGGATCCTGTCTTCGATGTCCCATAGCAGCTCGTTCACCGCCAGCAGGCGGGCACGCTCGTCCGAGATGTCGGTTTGCGAGGCCGCATCGTTGGCCCAGGTGGCGTTGAGCAGGTCCAGTTCGTTGCGCACGTTGGCCAGCTTCGCCTCGTCGGCGATGCGACGCGACTTGATTTCGAGGATGGTGATCTTGTCGATCAGTTCGCCGTAGGACACCGGGGTCTGGATCAGGCTCATGAGATGTATTCCCTGGAAAGTCGAATCAGTGGCCGGCGCGGAACGCGCCATCCCGCACGAGTGCGCAGACCGCGCGGATGTCGCCGTCCATCGCGCGGTCGCGATGCATGAAATCGATCTGCCCGCGCAGCACCGCGTGGGCTTCGCGCACGCTGACGCCGGCGTGGAAGTCGCCCGCGCCGGCCAGTGCCGCGGCCAGTTGCTGCACCTCGGCGACGAACTGCGGGTGGTGCGGCTGGTCTTCGCGCGGCGCGTTGGCGATCTTCGCCGCCAGCGCCTGCCAGCCACCGCGCGTGGCCAGCCGGCGGGCCGCGTTGAGCATCTCCTGGCGGTAATCCAGCGCCTGCGCCGCGGTGTACAGCTCCAGCGCCAGCACGTGGCCGAGGTCTTCCATCATCTCCAGCACGTGGCGCGCCTCGTTGGCGCCCATCGAGACGTGGTCCTCGGCATTCGCGCTGGTCGGCACCGAATACACGCTGGCCGGATGCGCCCGGGTAGCCAGGTCGTTGACCAGCGCCGCCGCGGTGTACTGCACGATCATGAAACCGGAATCGGTGCCATCCTCGTTGCCGGTGAGGAAGGCCGGCAAACCATCATTCGTGGCCGGGTCGACCAGCTTGTTGAGCCGACGCTCGGAGATCGACGCCAGCACCGGGATCGCCGCCTTCACGTAGCTCATCGCCAGCGCCAGCGGCATGCCGTGAAAATGGCCGGCCGAGATCACCTGCTCCTCGATGAATTCGGCGGCGTCGTTGTCGGGGAAGATCAGCGGATTGTCGGTGACCGAGTTCAGTTCGATGTCGAATACCCGGCACGCCTGCGCCCACGCATCGCGCACCGCGCCATGCACCTGCGGCATGCAGCGCAGACTGTAGGCATCCTGCGGCTGGTGTTTCTTGCCGCCCTTGAACGGCAGGAAGCGGCTGTAGAACGCCTCGCGACCGTGGCGCTGGTTGGCCGGCACCCAATCCCAGCCGATGTCGAAACTGAGCGCCTGGTCGTCCGGTTCGCTCCACGCCTCGGCGGTCCACGACTTGAAGCGCGGCACCAGGTGATACGGAATGTCGAGCAGGGTCGAGCCGGCCAGCCGCTCGCGCACGCGCGCCGCCACGTCCACCTGGCCCGGATGCGGGCGCAGGGCGTGCACTTCCGGGCGCAGCGCGCCGCTGCGGCCGGCGAACGCGTCGAGGGTCATCGCCGCCGCCACGTCGGCCGTGTCCAGCAAGGCCTCCAGCGTGTCCAGCGCCAGCGCGCCGGTGGCCAGCATCTGCGCGGTGCCGTTGTTCAGCGCCAGGCCTTCCTTGAACGACAGGCGGATCGGCTGGAGTCCGGCGCGCTTCAGCGCCTCGCCGCCGCTCATCCGCTCGCCGCGATGGAACGCCTCGCCGCCACCCAGCAGCACGATCGCCAGGTGCGACAACGGCGCCAGGTCGCCGCTGGCGCCTACCGAACCCTTCTCCGGCACCACCGGCACCACGCCGGCATTGAGCATCGCGGTCAACGCTTCGAGCGTGCTGACGCGGATGCCCGAGTGCCCGCGCATCAAGGTGTTGATGCGGATCAGCAACATCGCCCGCACCACGTCCTCGCCAAAGGGCTTACCCACGCACACCGCGTGGGTGATGATCAGGTTGTGCTGCAGTTCCTCCATCAGCGTGCCCTCGGGCGCGCCGGCGTGGCTGGCCGGCAGCTCGTCGCGCACGCGGTGCGCGCCCAGCAGCTTGTCGGCGTTGCTGCCGAAGCCGGTGGTGACGCCGTAGGTCGGCTCCCCGCAGCTGACCTTTTCGGCGAGGAAATCCGCGGCGCGCTGCACGCGTGCGAGCTGCGCCTGATCCAGCGCCACCGAGGCCCCCTGCCGCGCCACCGCCACCAGCTGCGCACGCGTCAGGCTGCTGCCGTCGAGAAGAATCGTTTTGCTCACTGAAAAATGCTCCGCATCTGTTGCGTCATTCCCGCGAAGGCGGGAATCC
Source organism: Rhodanobacter sp. Soil_C_14 (assembly GCF_057657335.1). Taxonomy (NCBI): domain Bacteria; kingdom Pseudomonadati; phylum Pseudomonadota; class Gammaproteobacteria; order Lysobacterales; family Rhodanobacteraceae; genus Rhodanobacter; species Rhodanobacter sp. Soil_C_14. The sequence goes on from NZ_JBDGIQ010000001.1 coordinate 225,126, forward strand.
ATTTTGAATTTGTCGCAACGTGAAGTCGGACTGCCAGCTTCGCTGTCGTGAAGCGCCTCCCGTCTTCGTGGCAATGAGGGAGGTGAGAGGCGACGCCCTGCCTCAGACCATCCGCACCATCAGCCCATCGCCGCGGCCTGCTCCAGCTCCACGCGCAGCGTCTTGATCAGCTCGCTGCGCGCTACTTCGAACTGGTCCTCGCGGCGCAGGTCCTTGACCGTGACCATGCCCTTGGCGATTTCGTCTTCGCCCAGCACGATCACGAAGCGGATGCCGGCGCGGTCGGCGTACTTGAACTGCTTGCCCAGCTTGCCGCCTTCCAGCACCACCTCGGTGGCGATGCCGGCGCCGCGCAGTTCGCCGGCCAGCGCCAGGTAGGCGGGCAGCTGCGCTTCGTCCATCTGGGTCACCAGCACGTCGACCGTGCTCTTGGCCGTGTCGATCAGGCCGGCGTCGCGCAGCTGCCAGTACAGCCGGGTCAGGCCGATCGAGATGCCCACGCCGGGCAGGTGCGACTTGGTGTACTGGCCGGCCAGGTTCTCGTAGCGCCCGCCGGAACAGATCGAGCCGATCTGCGGGTGATCGTTCAGTGTCGTCTCGTAGACCGTGCCGGTGTAATAGTCGAGGCCGCGGGCGATCGACAGGTTCAGCGCGTACGCGCTTTCGGGCACGCCGAAGGCGTGGATCAGGTTCAGCACTTCCTTCAGCTCGGCGCGGCCCTGCTCCATCGCCTCCGGGCCGGGCCCCAGCGCATCGAGCTTGTCCAGCGCGTCCTGCAGCGAGGTGGAGCGCACCTGCACGAAGGCGAGGATCTTCGCCGTCACCTCGGCGGCGAGGCCGAAGGCTGCGCCGGTCAGCGTGTCGCGCACATAGTCGGCGCCGCGCTTGTCCAGCTTGTCCACCTCGCGCAGCACCAGCATCTGCTGCTCGGCGTCGAGCACGCCCAGGCTTTCGAAGTAGCCGCGCATCAGCTTGCGGTTATTCATGTGGATGGTGAACGGGCCGATGTCCAGCTCGCGGAATACGCTGTGGATCACCGCGGGAATCTCGGCGTCGTAGCGCACCGACAGCGAGTCCTTGCCGATCACGTCGATGTCGCACTGGTAGAACTCGCGGAAGCGACCGCGCTGGGCGCGCTCGCCGCGGTACACCTTCTGCATCTGGTAGCGACGGAACGGAAAGCTCAGGTCGCGCTCGTGCTCGGCCACGTAACGCGCCAACGGCACGGTGAGGTCGAAGCGCAGCGCCAGTTCCGGCATGCCTTCGTCGACCTTGCCGGCCGCGTTGAGCGCACCGGTGGACTGCACGAAATAGACCTGGCGCTCGGTCTCGCCGCCGGTCTTGGTCAGCAGCACGTCGGAGTACTCGATGACCGGCGTTTCGATGGCCAGGAAGCCGAAACGCTCGTAATTGCGGCGGATCACGTCGAGCATGCGCTGGAATGCGATCTGGTCGAGCGGCAGCAGCTCGAGCACGCCGGGCATGGTGCGGGCCGGGGTAAGCGCCATGGAATCCTCTACTGACGGGGTGGACATTCCGCCGCGCGAGGGCGCGCGACGGCAGCCGTCAAGATTAACAGAACGCCAGCAGCCTTCCCCAGCATCGTCGCCAGCCGGATCGCGCAAACCTGTTGCCAAGCTCCCGATCCGCGATTAAGATACGCGGCTTCCCACGGGGTGTAGCTCAGCCTGGTAGAGCGCTACGTTCGGGACGTAGAAGTCGCAGGTTCGAATCCTGTCACCCCGACCAAAATTCGATAAAAAAGCCGGCCTCAGGCCGGCTTTTTTATTTGCCTCGCTGCCGGCCCTAAGCTGGTTTTTTTATTTGGCTTCGCCGCCAGTCCGCTCAGCCCGGCATCGGCGACAGCGCCGCCAGGCGATCCAGCTCCTCTTCCAGGAAGCCCGCCTCCAGTCGTGCTGGCCGGTTGAACGGGCCGCGCAGGGTCGCGCCCATGTAGTCGCGCAGCAGGACGAAGAAGGTGTCGATCGGATCGACGCCGTCGCGCTCGCAGCAGTGCCGGTACCAGCGGGTGCCGGCGGCGACGTGGGCCACTTCCTCGCGCAGGATCACCTCGAGGATCGCCACCGTGCGCTGGTCGCCCAGCTTGCGCAGGCGCTCGATCATGCCCGGCGTGACATCCAGTCCGCGCGCCTCCAGCACGCGGGGCACCAGCGCCATCCGGGCGGTGTCGTGCGCGGCGGTCTTCTCGGCCATCGCCCACAGGCCGTCATGCGCGTCGAAGTCGCCGTAGGCATGGCCCAGCTCGGCCAGCCGTGCCGACAGCATGGCGAAGTGCCGGGCCTCGTCGTGGGCGCAACTGACCCAGTCGCGGTAATAGTCGGCCGGCTTGTCGCGATAGCGGTAGACCGCGTCCCAGGCCAGGTTGATCGCGTTGAACTCGATGTGCGCCACCGCATGCACCAGCGCGGCCCGCCCTTCGGCGCTGCCCAGCCCGCGCTGCGGCACCTGCCGTGCATTGACCAGGCGCGGCTTCGCCGGGCGGCCGGGCGCGCCGATCGGCTCGGGTGGCGGCGAGTCGGGATCGGCGCGCAACTCGCCGGCGAGAAAGGCCTGCCAGGTCTCGTGGGTCAGGCGCAGCTTCTCGGCCGGGTCGGTGGCGTCGAGGCAGCGCCTGGCAGCAGCGTGGAGATCAGTCACGAGGCACGGATTCAGACGACGCGCCGTGCCGCCTTGGCGTCGTCCGAGCGCAGCATTTCGATCTGCTCCAGGTAACGCTGGTCAAGTCCGGTGATGTACTCGCCCGAGAAGCAGGAGGTGTCGAACTGCTGCAGGTTCTCGTTGCCGTCCTGCACCGCCCAGATCAGGTCCTTCAGGTCCTGGTAGATCAGCCAGTCGGCGCCCAGCACGTGCTCCACTTCCTGCTCGGTATGCCCGGCGGCGACCAGCTCCGAGGTGGACGGCATGTCGATGCCGTAGACGTTCGGGTAGCGCACCGGCGGCGCGGCGGAGGCGAAGTAGACGTTTTTGGCGCCGGCGTCGCGGGCCATCTGGATGATCTGCTTCGAGGTGGTGCCGCGCACGATCGAGTCGTCCACCAGCAACACGTTCTTCTTGCGGAACTCCAGGTCGATCGCGTTGAGCTTGCGGCGCACCGATTTCACCCGCTCGCCCTGCCCCGGCATGATGAAGGTGCGGCCGATGTAGCGGTTCTTGACGAAGCCCTCGCGGAACGGCACGCCCAGCGCGCCGGCCAGCGCGCTGGCCGCGGTGCGCGCGGTGTCGGGAATCGGGATCACCGCGTCGATGCCGTGATCCGGGCGCAGGCGCAGGATCTTCTCGGCCAGCTTCTCGCCCATGCGCAGGCGCGCCTTGTACACCGAGACGTCCTCGATCATCGAGTCGGGCCGCGCCAGGTACACGTATTCGAAGATGCACGGCGTATGCGTCGCGCCCTCGGCGCAGCGGCGACTGTGCAACTGGCCGTCGTCGGTGATGATCACCGCCTCGCCCGGCGCCACGTCGCGGATGCGCTTGAAGCCCAGGATGTCCAGCGCCACCGACTCCGAGGCCACCGCGTATTCACGGCCTTCGCCGGTGATCCGCTCGCCCAGCACCAGCGGGCGGATGCCGTTGGGGTCGCGGAACGCGATCAGGCCGTAGCCCAGCAGCAGCGCGATGCAGGCATAGCCGCCGCGGGCCCGCGCATGCACGCCGGCCACCGCCTTGAAGATGTGGTCCGGCGTCAACGCCATGCGATCCTGGATCTGCAGCTCGTGCGCCAGCACGTTCAGCAGAACCTCGGAGTCGGATTCGGTGTTGATGTGGCGGCGATCGCCCTCGAACATCTCGCGGCGCAGTGCGTCAGTGTTGACCAGGTTGCCGTTGTGGGCGAACGCGATGCCGTAGGGCGAATTCACGTAGAACGGCTGCGCCTCGGCCGAACCTTCCGAGCCGGCGGTGGGGTACCGGCAGTGACCGATGCCGATGCGTCCGCGCAGGCCCGCCATCGCGCTCTGGCCGAACACGTCGCGGACCAGGCCGTTGCCCTTGTGCAGGCGCAGCCGCGAGCCGTCCACGGTGGCGATGCCGGCGGCGTCCTGGCCGCGATGCTGCAGCACCGTCAGTCCGTCATAAAGCGCCGATGCCACTTCGGTGGTACCGACAATGCCGATGATTCCGCACATGGTTGTTGCCTGCTTCGGGAGATGTGTTCAGAAATTCCGGGGCGGCGCAGCCGAGCTGGCCGCGGCCGGCGATGCCGGATGGATGGAGGTCGCCGCTGGCGCGGGTGACGCGCCGGATATGGAGGCAGGCAGGGTCGCGGGCAAGCCGGACAGGCGATCGAGCACGGCCGGCGGGTGGATGTAATCGCGCACGCTGGGCGGCACCTGCTGGCCCAGCCATGCCGCCACGTGCTGGAACTGGGGCAGCAGCACGGACTGCTGCCACCATGGATCACGGGTGAACGCGGTGAAGCCGATCAGGAATACCAGCAGGGTCACCAGCAGCACGCCCCGCACCAGGCCGAACAGCATGCCTAGCAGGCGGTCGGTGCCGGACAGGCCGGTGCTTTCGACCAGCCGGCTGATCACGAAGCGCAGCAGCGCGCCCAGAATCAGCACGGCGACGAAGCACAGGCCGTAACCGACGATGATCCGCGCCGAGGGCAGCTCGATCACGTGCTCGAAATGTCGGGCCACCGCCGGACCGAAGCTCCACGCCACCCAGAACGCGGCGATCCAGATCACCAGCGCCAGCACCTCGGAAACCAGCCCGCGCCACAGCCCGACCAGGACGGACAGGGCCAGCACGCCAAGGATGATGTAGTCGGTCCAGTTCATGGGTTCGCCAGCTTGCCGCTGAACTCAGGGCACCGGGACGACGTTGCCGTCGATGCCCAGCTTCGCCTTGATCTGGTCGTGCACGCGCTGCGCGTCGCCGCGCTGGGTCTGCGGGCCGGCCCGCACGCGCCACAACTGCTTGCCGCTGGCCTGCACCGAATCGACGAAGCTGTCGAAACCGTTCGCGCGCAGCTTGTCGCGCAGCGCGATCGCGTCGGCCTGGGCGCTGACCGCCGCCAGCTGGACCGCCCAGCCACCGGCCTTGGCGGACTCGTGGGCCACGGGTGCGCTGGCCGGCGCGCTGTCGCGGCTGGCGTCCTGTTCCAGCCGCGCCGGCACGCCGGGAATCGACTGGGTGATCTTCAGCCGGGCCGCCTCGGCCGCGGCACGCGTTTCGAACGGGCCGGCGGTGACCAGGGTGCGCGGCTTGCCCGCCTGGGTGATCGTCTGGCCGCTGACCGGATAGCCCAGGGCGCGCACGCGGCGTTCGAGGCTGGCCGCGCCGGCGGCGCTGGCATAGGCACTGAGGTTGAGCGTGTAGTTGCCACGACCGACCGCGGCAGGTGTCGGCGCGGGCTTCGGGGTGACCGCCACCGGCTTGGCCGGTTCGACGGAGGCAGACGGCTTGCTCGCCGCCGGCGGGGTCGTCGCCGTCGGCTTGTCCCGCTGCGGAATCACCGGCTGGCTGGGCGACGCGCCCGAGCCGATGGTCACCGTGGTCGGCGGCGGCGCCTGGCCGGCCTGCGGATCGGTCTCCACGTCGCGCGGACGGCTGGAGCCGATGTTCACCGTGGCCAGCCGGTCACCTGATCCGGGCGTGACGGTTTCGGCCGGTGGCGCCACCGTGCCCGAGGCACTGGCGGCGTCGGGCGCAAGGCTCATGGTGCGGGTCTGCAGGTCGCGATCGGGTGCCGGCGGAATCGCCAGGTTGACGGCCTGGTCACCACCGGGGGCTGGCGGCGTACTGGAAAAGAACATCGGCACGAACAGAACCGCCAAGGCAATCAGGACGGCGGCTCCCAGCAGGCGTGTTTTCAAGTTATCGCTCCAGGACGGCAAAGGCAGTGCACAACACGGCGATTATACCTGCCGCGGGCAACGGTCATCCGGCGTCGACGCCGCCCGCCATGGCCGCGTGTTCAGCCAGCACCGCAGTGGCCACGAAAAACGAGCCGAACGCGAGGATGCAGTCGCCCGCTTTCGCGGCGGCACGCGCCGCCTGCAACGCCGCCGCCACGTCGGCGTGCGCCGTGCACGAGGCCTGCGGCAGGGTCTGCCGCAGGATGGTGCCCAGCGCATCGACGCTCATGCCGCGCGGGCTGTCCCGGTCCAGCCCGGCCAGGTGCCAATGATCGACGCGGTCGCCGAGCGCCGCGATCACGCCCGCGGCATCCTTGTCGGCCAGCGCACCGTATACGGCACGCACCGCGGTCTCCGGTTGCGCGTCCAGCCATTCGGCCAGGGCGCGGGCCGCCTGCGGGTTGTGCCCGACATCCACCATGATCGGGATCTCGCCGCTGATCAGCTGCAGTCGCGCCGGCACCCGCACCTCGTGCAGGCCCACGCTGATCGCGGCAAAGAACGCGCTGGGCGTGAGCCTCTCGTCACCCAGCGCGTGCAGCGCGGCGATCGCCGCCGCCGCGTTCGCGTACTGCACCGGCGCGGACAGGGCCGGATCGGGCAGCTCCATCGCGCTGCCGTCGCGGTGGCGCCAGCGCCAGCCGTCCGCATGGCGCTCGACGCTGAAATCGATGCCGGCGCGCTCGACGCGGGCGCCGCAGGCGTCCAGCGCGGCGAGCAGGCCCGCTGGCGGGTCCAGCTCGCCCACGATCGCCGGTCGCCCGGCCCGCGCGATGCCGGCTTTCTCGCGACCGATGCTGTCGCGATCCGGCCCGAGCCAGTCCATGTGGTCCAGGTCGACCGTGGTGATGACCGCCGCATCGGCGTCGATGATGTTGACCGCATCCAGCCGCCCGCCCAGGCCCACTTCCAGCACGGCCACGTCGAGCTCGGCCCGCGCGAACAGGTCCAGCGCGGCCAGCGTGCCGAACTCGAAATAGGTCAGCGGGACGCTGCCGCGCGCAGCCTCGATCCGCTCGAACGAGGCGATCAGCGCCGCGTCGTCGGCATCCGCCCCGTCGATGCGCACGCGCTCGTTGTAGGCCAGCAAATGCGGCGAGGTGAATGCCCCCACGCGGCGGCCCGCGGCGCGCAGCATCGCCTCCAGCAAGGCCACCGTGGAGCCCTTGCCATTGGTGCCGGCGACGGTGATCACCTGCCGCGCCGGTGCCGGTGCGCCCATCCGCGACCACACCTCGCGTACCCGTTCGAGGCCCAGCTCGATGCTGTGGACGTTGACGCGTTCCTGGTACGCCAGCCATTCGGCGAGTGTGCGGCTCATGCGGTGACTTTGTGCTGGAGAGTGGCAGCGTCCGCGCCGATGCGCGAACGGAAGGCACGAAGTCTAGGGCATGCGCTCAGCCAAACGGATGAATGCCGCTGTAGTGCAAGGCCATGTACAGCGCGAACGCGCTCCACAGGGTCTTCCTCAGCGTCCTGCCCACCAACAGCGCAGCCATCAGGCCGAGCAGCAGGGGCAGGTATTTGTCGAGCGTGCCGTGGGTTTCGGGAATGACGTTCATGGATGCTCTCCGGCACCACCGTGGTGCGGGAGCATGATCGAACGGACGCGCCACCGGCCACAGTCGCCACCGTCAAGCATCGCCGGTGACAATCGTCACGACGCAGGCCTCACAGCGGCGCACGCCGCAGCCGCAAGGCATTGCTGACCACCGACACCGAGCTGAGGCTCATCGCCAGCGCCGCGATCATCGGCGACAGCGTGATGCCGAACCACGGATACAGCACGCCGGCAGCCAGCGGCACGCCCACCGCGTTGTAGACGAAGGCGAAGAACAGGTTCTGGTGGATATTGCGCACGGTGGCCTGCGACAGCTTGCGCGCCCGCACGATCGCGCCCAGCTCACCCTTGACCAGGGTCACCGAGGCGCTCTCCATCGCCACGTCGGTGCCGCCGCCCATCGCGATGCCGACGTCGGAAGCGGCCAGCGCCGGCGCGTCGTTGATGCCGTCACCGGCCATCGCCACGCGACGGCCCTCGGCCTTGAGCCGGTTCACCACCGCAGCCTTGTCCGCCGGCGAGACATCCGCATGCACCTCGTCGATGCCCAGCGCATGCGCCACCGACTGCGCGGTGGTGGCGTTGTCGCCGGTGAGCATCACGATGCGCAGGCCGGCCGCGTGCAGCGCCTGGATGGCGGAGGGCGTGTCCGGCTTGATCCGGTCGGCCACCGCCAGCAGCGCTGCGAGGGTGCCGTCGACGGCGAGGAACATCACCGTGGCGCCGTGTTCACGCAGTTGCTCGGCACGGATGCTCGCATCGTCGGTGACCGCAGCACGCGACTCGGCCATCAGCTTCGCATTGCCCAGCGTCACCGTGCTGCCGTCCACCGTCGCGCTGACGCCGCGCCCGATCAACGAACGAAACCCCGTCGCCGCCAGCACCGCCACGCCTTCGGCATCGGCGGCCGTGACGATCGCCCGCGCCAGCGGATGTTCGCTGGGCCGCTCCAGTGCGGCAGCCAGCGCCAGCAATTGCTCGCGCGACTGCTCGCCCAGGATCACCAGCGCGGTCAGCGCCGGCTTGCCTTCGGTCAGGGTGCCGGTCTTGTCCACCACCAGGGTGTCGATGTCGCGCAGGGATTCGATCGCGCCGGCGTCCTTGAACAGCACGCCATGCTGCGCGCCGCGACCGCTGGCGACCATGATCGAGATCGGCGTGGCCAGGCCCAGCGCGCAGGGACAGGCGATGATCAGCACCGACACCGCGGCAATCAGCGCATGCGTCAGGCGCGGTTCCGGCCCGGCCATCGCCCAGGCGGCAAAAGCCAGCAACGCGATCCCCACCACCGCGGGCACGAACCACGCCGCGACCCGGTCGGCCACGCGCTGCAGCGGCGCGCGGCTGCGTTGTGCCTGCGCCACCAGCGCCACGATCTGCGCCAGCAGGGTTTCGCCGCCGACCTTCCGGGCGCGCATGGTCAGCGCGCCGTCCTGGTTCACAGTGCCGCCGGTGACCGGATCATCCTTCGCCTTGATCACCGGCATCGGCTCGCCGGTGAGCATCGACTCGTCGACGTGGCTCTCGCCGTCGATCACCACGCCGTCGACTGGCAGCTTCTCGCCGGGGCGCACGCGCAGCACGTCGCCGGCGCGCACCTCGTCGAGTGGCACATCGCTTTCGCTGCCGTCGGCGGCGATCCGCCGCGCGGTCTTCGGCGCCAGCCCCAGCAACGCCTTCAGCGCCGCCCCGGTGCGCCGCCGCGCGCGCAGGTCCAAGAAATCGCCCAGGGTGACCAGGCTGACGATCACCGCCGCCGACTCGAAATACACCGCGACGCGGCCATGGATGTCGCGGAAACCGCCCGGAAAAATGCCGGGCAGCAGGAACGCCACCGCGCTGTACAGCCACGCCACGCCGGTGCCCAGCGCGATCAGCGTATACATGTTCGGCGACCACGGGTTCAGCGAGCGCCAGCCGCGCCCGAAGAACGGCGCACCGCCCCACAACACCACGACGCTGGCCACCACCGCCTCGACCCAGCCGGCCACGCCAGCCCACGGCGCGGGCAGATGCCAGCCGAACAGGTGCGGTCCCATCGCCAGCGCAAACACCGGCAAGGTCAGCGCCACCAGCCATCCGAAGCGCCGCGTCATCGCCCGCAGTTCGCCGCCGTCGTCGTCGTCCAGCGAAGGCATCATCGGTTCCAGCGCCATGCCGCACTTCGGGCAGTCGCCGGGGCCGACCTGCTGCACTTCCGGATGCATCGGGCAGGTGTAGATCGTGCCGGCAGGCGCAGCCGGCGCGGGCTGGCGCTCGCCCAGGTACGCGGCCGGGTCGGCCACGAACTTCTCACGGCAACGCGCCGAGCAGAAGTAGTACGGGTAGCCGTCGTGTTCGGCGCGATGTTTTGCGGTGTGCGGGTCCACGCTCATGCCGCAGACCGGGTCCTTCACCCGTTGCGCAGCGTGGTCATGATCGTGGGCGGCAGGTGCGGCCAGATAACGCGCCGGCTCCGCCTCGAACTTCGCCTTGCAGCCGCCGCAGCAGAAATGGAAGGCCTGCCCGTCGTGCATGGACTGATGCTTCGACGTGGCCGGATCGACCGTCATGCCGCAGACCGGGTCGGTCGCCTTGCCGCTGCCGTGGCAACACGCCTGCGCGTTCATGCCGACACCTCTTCGTCGTTCAGTGCACGCAGGATCGGACACTCCTCCGGCTTGCCGTGTCCGGGGCACGAGGCCACCAGTTGCGCCAGTCCATCGCGCACGCGCTGCAGTTCGACGATGCGCTGCTCGATCGCCGCCAGCCGCTTTTCCGCCCGCCGTTTCACCGCCTTCACCCCGCGCTGGCGATCCGCCGACAGCGCCAGCAGTTCGCGGATCTCCTCCAGCGTGAAGCCGAGATCCTTGGCGCGGCGGATGAAGCGCAGCTGCGTCACCGTGGCCTCGCCGTAGCTGCGATAGCCGGAAGCGCGCCGTTCGGGTTCGGGCAGCAGGCCTTCGCGCTCGTAATAACGGATCGTGTCGATCGCCACGCCGACGCGCCTGGCGACGGCACCGATGGTCAGGGAGGGGAGTTTTGTGTTCATGCGGACAAGTCTAGACCCTTGATCAAGGTCCAGAGTCAAGCAGCGAGACGCGCCCTTCTCCGGCGCGCACTCAGCCGCGCAACGACGCATCAAGATGAACGCAAACCACGGGTCTGAACAAAGCCGTGGCGCTTCCGTCACCTGCGTTCCCGTGTACTCGTCCACGGCGATTCCCCTGCCACCATCGTTCCCATCGGAATCCGCAAGGAGAACTCATGAATAACCAACACGACATCAAGACCCTCAACAGCCTGATCGAGACCACGCTGGACAGCGCCGACGGCTACGCCGAAGCGGCCAAGGATGCGAAAAGCGAACCGCTGGTCTCGCTGTTCCGCGCACGCTCCGGCGAGCGCCGCACCGCGGCGTCGGCCCTGCAGAACTGCGTGCGCTCGCTGGGCGGCAAACCCGAGGACGACGGCACCGTGCTGGCCTCGGCGCACCGGATGTTCGTCAACCTGCGCACCAGCCTCACCAAGGCCGACAACAAGGCCGTGGTCGACGAGGTCGAACGCGGCGAGGATCACATCAAGTCGAAATTCGAGGACGCGATGAAGGACGACGAGATCTCGCCCCATACGCTGTCGGTGATCGCCGATGTCTACACCTCGGTGCGCAACGGCCATGACCAGATGCGCGACATCAAGCAGGCGTTCCATGCCAGCTGATCTTGCCAGCTGACCGACTCGCGATTCGGCAACGAACGAAGGGCACCGCAAGGTGCCCTTCTTCGCGCGCATGCGCCGACGCCCGTCCGCCAGCCGACATTTCTTCCACATCGAAAGCGGCAGGCTGGACACCATGCTGAGCGATTTCCTCTCGACCTGGGCCGCTGATCCGTGGGCACGCCTTGGCCTGGCGCTGGTGGCCGGCCTGATGCTTGCCCTGCTCGTGCGCGTCGTGGCCCATGCCGCGCTGGACCGCGTGGCGACGCGGCAACCAGTGCTTTCGGATCTCCTGCGCCGCGCCAGCGGTCCGATGGAGTGGGTGCTGCCCCTGCTGGCGCTGGCGATCTGCCTGCGCACCTGGCCCGCCAGCGTCTCGCCGCTGTTCACCCTGCTGCAGCATCTCTCGCTGATCGCGTTGCTGGGCGCGTGTACGTGGCTGGTGGTGCGCTGCATCGGCGCGTTCGAGGATGCCGCGATCCGCAACCATCCGATGGACGTGGCCGACAACCTGCGGGCGCGCCGCGTGGTGACCCAGGTGCGCGTGCTCGGACGCACGGCCGACGTCATCGTGATCATCCTGGGCGCCGCGATCATCCTGATGACCATTCCCGGCGTGCGTCAGCTCGGCACCAGCCTGCTCGCCTCGGCCGGCGTGGCGGGCCTGGCGATCGGACTGGCCGCCAAACCCGTGCTGAGCAACCTGATCGCCGGCCTGCAGATTGCCCTGACCCAGCCGATCCGGCTCGACGACGTGGTGATCATCGAAGGCGAATGGGGCCGCATCGAGGAGATCACCGGCACCTACGTGGTGGTGCGCATCTGGGACGAACGACGGCTGGTGGTGCCGCTGAACTGGTTCATCGAAAACCCGTTCCAGAACTGGACCCGGCAGAGCGCGCAACTGATCGGCACGGTGTATCTCAAGCTCGACTACCGCACGCCGCTGGCGCCACTGCGCGAGGAACTGGCGCGGCTATGCGACCAGTCGGAACTGTGGGATCGTCGCGTCTGCATCCTGCAGGTGACCGACACCGACGAACACGCCATGCAGCTGCGCGCACTGGTCAGCACCTCGGATTCCGGTCGTGGCTGGGACCTTCGCTGCCTAGTGCGCGAAGGCCTGATCGCCTTCATCCAGGCCCACTATCCCGACGCATTGCCGCGCTGGCGCGGCGAACTCAGTCGCGGCGGGCAGGCTCCGGACCTTCCCGATCCTGCCGTGCCGCCCGCGCAGCACAGCCCTTCGCCCGAGGATGAAGGACCGCTGCGTCCGCATGACGACGACGCTGGCGCCACGCCGATCCGGGCGTGACTGCGTGACCCCCTAGAGTTTTCGCAACGACCGGCGCAGGCCGGCCAGCGCCGCCGAAATATCCGCCGCGTCGATCACGCCGTAGCCGAAGGTCACCGCCGGCTCGACATCGCGTGTCATCGCGTAGTCGGCGGTGGCTTCCGCCCCGGCGGCGGCACGCAACACCACCGGCATGAGCTTCGACGCCCGCGCCGAGTCGCGCAGGCGCGCGGCCAGATGCAGACCGGCTTCGGACGGGATCGGCTGCAGCCATTCACCGAGCCCGCGCTGCAGGCCGTCGAGCAAAGCCTCGCGCCGCGCGGCGTAGATCGGCCGCATGTGGCGCACATGCCGCGCCAGGTGGCCGTCGCGGATGAAGGCGGCCAGCGCGGCCTGGGTGATGCCGTCGCAATGCGAGTCGACACAGTGCTTGACCGTGACCAGCCCGCTGCGCGCCCACGCCGGCGCCACCACGAAGCCCTTGCGCAGCGAGGGGAACATGCTCTTGGAGAAAGTGCCGACGTAGAACACCTGCGCGTCGCGATCCAGCGTCTGCAGGGCATCCAGCGGGCGGCCGCCGAAGCGGAATTCGCCGTCGTAGTCGTCTTCGACGATGACGGCGTGATGGCGGCGCGCGAAATCGAGCAAGGCCGCGCGACGGCGCAGCGACATTGCCACGCCGGTGGGCGACTGGTGCGACGGGGTGACACTGATGATGCGCACGTCCTCGGGCAGGCGCTCGACGCACAGGCCTTCGTCATCCACCGGCAACGGCACCAGCTGCGCGCCGGCCGCGGCGAACGCGGCGCGCACCGGCGGGTAACCCGGCTCCTCCACCGCCACCTTCGTCTGTCCCGGCGTGACCAGCAGGCGGGCGATCAGGTCGAACGCCTGCTGCGCGCCGGAGGTGACGATCACGTCGTCGGCGCTGCAGGCCACCGCGCGGGCAAACGCCACGTGCTGCGCGATCGCCTCGCGCAAGGCGGGGATGCCTTGCGACGGCGCATAGGCGAACGGTTCGCGCGCGCTCCTGCGCAGCGTCTGCGCCATCAGCCGACGCCAGACCTCGTGCGGGAAATGCCGGTGATCCGGAATGCCCAGGCGGAAATTGCGCTCGGGCAGGCTGCGCGCGGGCGACGGCTGCAGGAATGGTGTGCGCCACGCCGGCGCAAGACGCGATTCGTCCACGCTGGCGCGCGCTGGCATCGACCGGCGCCGCGCGAATTCGGCGACCTGCGGCCGAGCGCCCTGGCGCGGCACCACATAGCCCTCGGCGATCAACAGGTCGTAGGCGGCGACCACCGTATTGCGCGCCACGCCCAGCGCCTCGGCCACCTTGCGCGTGGCGGGCAGCGCGGCGTGCGGCGGTAGGCGGCCATCGAGGATCGCCGCGCGCAACTGCTGGTGCAGCGCCTGCGTGAGCGAGCCGGCACCGCGCGGCAGCAGCACGGGGAACGGAAAAACTGGTTCCATCGAATATCTCACGAATGGATCAATCAAGGGTCCAGATTATGCCTAGAGTCTGCACCGTACGGGCACCGCCCGCCCCAAGCGAGACCAGACCATGACGAAAGCCATCTGCGAAACCTGCGGTACCCAGTACCCGAACACTCCTGCGCATTGCGCCGTCTGCGAGGACGAGCGCCAGTACGTCGGCGCGCACGGCCAGACGTGGACGACCCACCAGGCGCTGAAAGCCACCCACACACTGCGCATGCAGGACGAAGCCGGCGTGCTCGGCATCGGGCTGGCGCCGGATTTCGCGATCAACCAGCGCGCGCTGTACCTGCCCACCGACGCGGGCAACATCCTGTGGGAATCGCTGAGCCTGGTTACCGACGAAGCCGTCGCAGCGTTGCAGTCGCGCGGTGGCGTGGACCTGATCGCGATCTCGCATCCGCATTTCTACGCCTCGATGCTGGAGTGGAGCGAGGCGCTCGGCAACGTGCCGATCCTGCTGCACGAGGCGGACCGCGACTGGGTACGCCGGCCCTCGCCCAACGTGCAGTTCTGGCGCGGCGACGCGTACCGGCTGTCCGGTGCGGTGACCCTGATCCGCAGCGGCGGCCATTTCCCCGGCAGCACGGTGCTGCACTGGAAGGACGGACCGCGGCCCGGCGGCGCGCTGTTCTCCGGCGACGCGCCGCACGTGGTGAGCAACCGCCGCCACGTCTCCTTCATGCACAGCTATCCGAACTTCACGCCGATGCCGCCCGAGGCCGTGCGCGGCATGCAGGCGCGCCTGGCCGGCTACGACTTCGAGGACGTCTACGGCTTCACCTGGGGCCGCAACATCGTCGGCGGCGGCCGCGCGGCGGTGGATGCCTCGTTCGACATCTACCTTTCCGCCATCGCCGCCTGAGCCACCACCATGACCACGCCATCCGCCCGCCTGCACGACTACCTGCCCGCCCGCTTCAGCACCGCCGCCGCGCGGCATTGGGTGCCCTCCTCCAGCCCCGGCAAATCGTCCAGCCCGCTGCGCTTCTTCGCCGACGACCGCGGCTTCGTCGAACTACTGCGGATGGAACCGGGCACGGTGATGCCGCTGCATCGCCACACCGGCGAGATCCACGCCTACAACCTCAGCGGTACCCGCAAGCTGTGCACCGGCGAGCTGATCGGTCCCGGCGATTACGTCTACGAACCGCCGGGCAACACCGACTGGTGGAAGATCGTCGGCGACGAGCCGATGCTGGCGCTGGTGATCGTGATGGGCACGGTCGAGTTCCTCGGCCCCGGCGGCGTGGTGACCGGACGTGCGTCGGCCAGCACGCAGCTGGCGGAATACGAACGCTACTGCCGCGAACAGGGGCTGGCGATCCAGGACCTGATGGACTGATCGCAGCGGTGCCAGGCGGCTCAGGCAGAGTTTGGCCGACGCCTGGCCGCAACAGCCCGCCGCTTGCCCGGGGCGCACTTGGCGGCGGTGGAACACGTGCCGCCGGACTGGCTGCAGCAGTGGTCGGTGAGATAGCCGATCAGGTCGTTCATCACCTCGATCACCGGCGCGTAATAAATGAAGCGCCCGCTCTGCCGGCTGCTCACCAGGCCCGCATGCGACAGCTCCTTCAGGTGGAAGGACAGCGTGGCGTTGGGCAGGCCCAGCTTTTCCGCGATCGCGCTGGCCGCCAGTCCTTCCGGCGCATGTTCGATCAGCAGCCGATAGACCGCGAGCCGCGACTCCTGGGCGAGCGCGGCGAGGATGGTGATGGCCTGTTTGTTCTGCATGACGCTACTCCCGGGCTGCTTCATACCAGCGTTTGCTGCGATTGACGATGCGCACCACCGACAGCATCACCGGCACCTCGATCAGCACGCCCACCACGGTCGCCAGCGCCGCGCCGGAATGCACGCCGAACAGGCCCACCGCGGTGGCCACCGCCAGCTCGAAGAAGTTGCTGGCGCCGATCAGTGCCGAGGGACCGGCCACGCAATGCGGCACGCCGAAGCGGCGATTGAGCCAGTACGCCAGGCCGGCGTTGAAATACACCTGGATCAGGATCGGCACCGCCAGCAGCGCGATGATCGCCGGCTGCGCGAGGATCTGCCGGCCCTGGAAACCGAACAGCAGCACCAGGGTGGCCAGCAGCGCGCCCAGCGACACCGGCCCCAGCCGCTGCAGCAGTTGCTGCAACCGCGTCTTGCCGCCGTGCGCCAGCAGCCGACGCCGCAGCAGCATGCTGAGCGCCACCGGCACCACGATGTACAGCAGCACCGACAGCAACAGCGTGTTCCACGGCACGGTGATCGAGGAGATGCCCAGCAGCAGCGCCACGATCGGCGCGAAGGCCACCACCATGATGGCGTCGTTCAGCGCGACCTGGCTCAGCGTGAACGCCGGCTCGCCGTTGCACAGGTTGCTCCACACGAACACCATCGCCGTGCACGGCGCGGCGGCCAGCAGGATCAGGCCGGCGATATAGGAGTCGAGCTGCGCCGCCGGCAGCTGTCCGGCGAACAGTTGGCGGATGAAGATCCAACCCAGCAGCGCCATCGAAAAGGGTTTTACCGCCCAGTTGACGAACAGCGTGACGCCGATGCCCTTCCACTGCCGGCGCACGCCGCCCAGCGCGCCGAAGTCGATCTTCAGCAGCATCGGGATGATCATCAGCCAGATCAGCCCCGCGACCGGCAGGTTCACCCGGGCCACCTGCATGCCGCCCAGCGCCGCGAAGCTACCAGGCAGCAGATGGCCCAGCAGCGTGCCGGCGACGATGCACAGCAAGACCCATAGCGTGAGCCAGCGCTCGAAGAAACCGATGCGGGCGCCGTCCGCAGGAACCGCGCCGGCAGCGAGTGCTGCGGATGGCTGGTTCATGCGCCGGCTTCCTCGCCGGTGAGGCTGCCGATGCGGTCAAGCGTCTGTTTCAGCTCATCGCGGCCCATCATTTCCACCGGCAGCTGCAGCAGCGCGGTAATCCGCCGCACGATCAGCGCATGCGCACGCCGGAACGCCGCGGCGGTGTCCGCTTCCCGAGCGGCCGCTGGATCAGGCAGGCCCCAATGGCTCTTCACGAAGTCGCCGAACAGCACCGGGCAGCTCTCGTTCGCCGCGTTGTCGCAAACCGTGATCACGATGTCCAGCGGCGGCGCGCCCGCCTCGGTGAAGCGATCCCACGACTTGCTGCTGAGTCTCTCGGTGGCGATGCCCAAGGCCTTGAGTTCCTCGATCGCCTGCGGATGGACGCGGCCGGTCGGCTGGCTGCCGGCGCTGAACGCCGCGAAGCGACCCTTGCCCAGGTGATTGAGGGTGGCCTCGGACAGGATGCTGCGGGCCGAGTTGCCGGTGCAGATGAACAGGACGCGACACGGATGCATGGCGGCGATTCCGGATTGGTTTCCATATTTCCATAATGATAGAATCATAAAACCAAGGCAACAGGAACCGCACCGTGCCGATCCAGGATCTGCCCCATATCGCCGCCGAAGCGCTGGACACGCCCAGCCTGGCCAAGCTGGCCTTGCCGGCCGATGCCGACCACCCGCCGCGCATCCTGATCCTGTACGGCTCGCTGCGCCCGCAATCGTTCAGCCGCAAGCTGGCGCTGGAAGCCGAGCGCATCCTGCGCCAGTTCGGCGCCGAGACGCGGGTGTTCGACCCGCACGAATTGCCGATGCTGGACAGCGTGCCGGCCAGCCACCCCAAGGTGCAGGAATTGCGCGCGCTGTCGCTGTGGTCCGAAGGCCAGGTCTGGGTCAGCCCCGAACGGCACGGCACGATCACCGGCGTATTCAAGAACCAGATCGACTGGCTGCCGCTGGAAGACGGCAGCGTGCGGCCCACGCAGGGGCGCACGCTCGCGGTGATGCAGGTCAGCGGCGGATCGCAGTCGTTCAACGTGGTGAATGCGCTGCGCGTGCTGGGCCGCTGGATGCGCATGGTGACCATCCCGAACCAGTCCTCGGTGGCCAAGGCCTGGCAGGAGTTCGACGCCGACGGCCGGATGAAGCCGTCACCGTTCTACGACCGCGTGGTGGACGTGATGGAGGAGCTGTTCAAGTTCACCCTGCTGGTGCGCGGACGTAGCGACTACCTGGTCAGCCGCTACAGCGAACGCAAGGGCGCCGCCGCGGCGCGTGCACTGGCGGCCGCGGCCGAGGTACTGGAAAGTGCGGCGACGGCGGGCAAACCCGCTTGCTGCAGCAGCGGAGCATGCTGAGCCCGCAACTCACGCCCGCCGCAACCGCCGGCTAGGCCGGCGCATCCTCCGCGGCCACGAAGCCGCCGGTCTGCCGTTTCCACAGCCGCGCGTACAAACCCTCGCGCGCGATCAGCTCGGCGTGCGTGCCGGTCTCGACGACCTGTCCCTTGTCCAGCACCACCAGTCGGTCCATCCGCGCGATGGTGGACAGGCGATGGGCGATGGCGATCACCGTCTTGCCCTGCATCAGCAGGTCGAGACTTTCCTGGATCGCCGCCTCCGCCTCGGAGTCGAGTGCGCTGGTGGCCTCGTCCAGCACCAGGATCGGCGCATCCTTCAGCAGCACGCGGGCGATCGCGATGCGCTGGCGCTGGCCGCCCGAAAGCTTCACGCCGCGCTCGCCGACCAGGGCGTCGTAACCGCGGCGGCCTTCGCCGTCGCTCAAGGCGGGAATGAATTCGTCGGCGCGGGCCTTGCGCACCGCTTCGGCAACCTGCGCCTCGCTGGCGTCCGGACGTCCATACAGCAGGTTGTCGCGGATCGAGCGGTGCAGCAGCGAGGTGTCCTGGGTGACCACGCCGATCTGCGAACGCAGGCTTTCCTGGGTGACGCGGGCGATGTCCTGGCCGTCGATCAGGATGCGCCCGGCCTCGAGGTCATACAGCCGCAGCAGCACGTTGACCAGGGTGGACTTGCCAGCGCCGGACGGCCCGACCACGCCGATCTTCTCGCCCGCGCGCACGGCCAGGTCGAGCCCGGCGATCACCCCGCCCTGTTTGCCGTAGTGGAAATGGATGTTCTCGAAACGCACCACGCCGTCGGTCACCGCCAGCGGCACCGCGTCGTCGCGATCCTGCACCGCGCGCGGCTGGGCGATGGTGGTGATGCCGTCCTGCACCGTGCCCACATCCTCGAAGATGCCGTTGACCACCCACATGATCCAGCCGGACATGTTGTTGATGCGGATCACCAGCCCGGTCGACAGCGCAATCGCGCCCACCGTCACCCGACCCTCGCTCCACAGCCACAACGCCAGCGCCGACGTGCCCACGATCAGGAAGCCGTTGAGGGTGGTGATGCTGGCGTCCAGCGCGGTGGTGATGCGGGTCATCCGGCGCAGCTTGTCGGTCTGATCCATCATCGCCTCGGCCACGTAGGCTTCCTCGCGGCGCGTATGCGCGAACAGCTTGAGCGTCAGCACGTTGCTGTAGCCGTCCACTATCCGGCCCATCAGTTTCGAGCGCGCCTCCGAGGCCTTCCACGAGCGCTGCTTCAGCCGCGGCACGAAGAATGCCAGCAGGCCCACGTAGGCGAACACCCAGGCGAACAGCGGCGCGGCCAGCCAGAAATCCGCCTGGGCGAACAGCACGATGGCGCTGCCGGTGTAGATGCTGACGTACCAGATCGCATCGACAATCTGCACCGCCGATTCGCGCAGCGCACCGCCGGTCTGCATGATGCGGTTGGCGATGCGGCCGGCGAAATCGTTCTGGAAGAAACCCAGGCTCTGGCGGATCACGTAGCGGTGGTTCTGCCAGCGGATGCGGTTGGTCAGGCTGGGCACGATGGCCTGGTTCACCAGCAGGTCGTGCGTGCCGATCGCCAGCGGCCGCGCGATCAGCGCCACGAAACCCATCCACAGCAGTTCGTTGCCGTGCAGGCGGAAGAAATCCGCCGGCGGCGCGCCCCTGGCCATGTCCACGATGCTGCCGATGAAGCCGAACAGCGACACCTCGATGATCGCCACCACGAAACCCAGCACGATCGCCACGGCGAACACCGGCCACACCTGGCGCAGGTAGAACGCGTAGAAGCGCCACACCGACTGCGGTGGCATGCCGTCGACGGGTTCCTTGAACGCGTCGATGAGGGACTCGAACCAGCGAAAAATCATGGAGAACCCGGATGTTGGCGGGTGTGTATTGTGCGGCAAGTCGGCGGCGTGCTCACGGGCGGGCAATGTCGAAGCCCGGTGCAGCCCAATCTGAACGCCAGCCACGCCGGCGAGCGCTTGCCGGCTCGCCGCGATTGACCACCCGCGGGCGCGCTCCGATCATGCGCGGATGTCCAGACTGCCTCGCCTCGCCTTATCCCTCCTGCTGATCTTCGGTGCTGCCACCCTGCACGCGCAGGACGGTACCTCAGCTGATACCGCGGCGGTCTCGCCGGCACAGGCGCTGGACCAGCTGGGCAGCCAGCTCGACGAAGTGAAGCTTGCACTGAAGAACCCCACACCCGATGCGCCGCTGGCCGACCTGCGCAGCACCGCGCTGGCCGTGCAGGATCAGTCGCGCCAGCTCACCGCCAGTCTCGCGCCGCAGATGACCGCCTTGCAGGCCCAACTGGCGGTGCTGGGTCCGGCGCCGGCGAAGGGAGCGCCGGCCGAAGCGCCGGAAGTGGCGGCGCAACGCCGAAAGCTGGACAAGGCGCAGGCCGACCTCGACGCGCAGATCAAGCAGTCGCAACTGCTCAACCAGAACGCGATGCAGCTGGCCGCCCAGATCACCGGCCTGCGCAACGACCAGTTCCAGGCGCGACTGGCCTCGCGCACGCCCACGCCATTCAGCCGTGCGTTCTGGGCCGGCCCCGTGCGCACCTTTCCCGATGACCTGGTGCGCCTGAAGCGCCTGGGCACGCGCTTCACCGCGGCAGTCAACGATGCCTGGCAACCGCCGAACCGGCAGCCGCTGCTGTGGTGCCTGGCGGCGGCCGTGCTGCTGCTGGCCGGCGGCCGCTGGGTGCTGGAGCGCCTGCTGCTGGCGCTGGCCGCCCGCCATGTGCCGGACGGACACCTGCGGCGCAGCGCGATGGCCACCGCGGTGGCGCTGACTGCCGTGCTGACGACCGGGCTCGCCGCCCAGCTGGCCTACACGGGACTGAACTGGAACGACGTTCTCGACGACGACACGCAAAACCTGATGACGTCCCTGGTGCGGCTGGTCTGCCTGGCCGCCTTCATCACCGGGCTGGGTCGCGCCCTGCTGTCGGTACGGCGTCCTTCCTGGCGTTTGCCCGCGCTGTCGGACCTCACCGCGCAATGGCTGCAGCCGTTTCCGTGGCTGCTTGCCGCCGCAGCGCTGCTGGCCGGAATGGTCGAGCGCACCACCCGCACGATCGGCACCAGCCTGCCCGCCACCGTGGCCACCCGCGGACTGTTCGCCCTGGTCATCAGCGGGCTGATCGGCGCGGCGTTGTGGCGCCTGCGCCGCAGCCGCAGCGAACTGGCCCGGGACGGCGGCGAGCCCGCGCAGCGGCCCGTGTGGGTCAGCCTGCTGGTTGCGGCGGCCTCGCTCGGCGTGGTGGTCAGCTGGCTGTGCGTGGCCACCGGCTTCATCGCGATGGCCTTCTTCCTGGCCAGGCAGATGCTCTGGGTCGGCCTGATCTTTGCCACCACCTACCTGCTGGTCCACCTGCTGACTGACCTGATCAACACCTTGCTGTCGCCACGCGGGCGGGGCGGCCAGCAGTTGCAGGCCAGCCTGACCCTGCCGTCGCACAAGCTGGAACAGGCCAACGTGCTGCTGGTGGGCATCGTGCGCGTGGGCCTGGTGCTGGTGGCGCTGGCCACCGTGCTCACCCCGTTCGGCGCCGGTCCGGGCGACCTGCTGGTGAGCGCCCGGCAGACCCTGGGCAACCTGAAGCTGGGCGAGCTGGCGATCAACCCGGCCAGCATCATCACCGCCGTGCTGGTGCTGCTGGCCGGCGTGCTGGTGCTGCGCGTGCTCAAGCGCTGGCTACGCGAACAGTTGCTGCCCAAGTCCGCGATGGATCGGGGCATGCAGGAATCCATCATCACCCTGCTCGGCTATCTCGGCGGGCTGCTGGTGGTGGTGCTGACCCTGGCCGCGCTGCAGGTGGACCTCAAGAGCATTGCGTGGATCGTCAGCGCGCTGTCGGTGGGCATCGGCTTCGGCCTGCAGGCGATCGTGCAGAACTTCATCTCCGGGCTGATCCTGCTGGTCGAGCGGCCGGTGAAGGTGGGCGACTGGGTCAGCCTGAGCAGCGACGTCGAGGGCGACATCCGCCGCATCAACGTGCGCGCCACCGAAATCCAGATGTGGGACCGCTCCACCGTGATCGTGCCGAACTCGCAGCTGATCACCCAGAACGTGCGCAACGTCACCCAGGCCAACGCCCTGGGCCGCGTGCAGATCAAGCTGCCGATGCCGCTGGACACCAACGCGGGCAAGGTGCGCGAACTGGTGCTGGGCATCCTGCGCGCCCACCACGGCACGCTGGCCACGCCGGCGCCGTACGTGCAGCTGGAAAACGTCACCGCCGGCGCGATGACCTTCAACTGCGTGGCCTACGTGGGCAGCCCGCGCGAGGTCGGCGGCGTGAAAAGCGATCTGCTGTTCGAGATCCTCGAACGCCTGCGCAGCGAGAAACTGCCGATGAGCAGCCCGCAAAGCATGCTGGTCCGCACGCTGCCGCCGCTGGACGAGAGCATCGACGGCCAGGGGTGAGTGGTCGCGGCCCTTCACTTGCTCACTCCTCAACGCCGCGGCCTGAAAAACCGAAGGCCGGCACCTGGCCGACCTTCGGTCAATCGACGCGCCGATGTCGTTTCAGGGCGCCGCGGCAGCGGGTTTCAATTTTGAATCCGGCCGCGCGACCGCATACATCTCCCAGCTGATCTGCTTGAGCAGCCCCACGCGGTCCTTGCCCACGACGTACAGGTCGAAATGGGTTTTGCCGGGCAGGAAACGGAAGTCCGATGTCGCTCCCAGCCCATCCAGCACGGCCTTGAGCTTGTGCGCGGCACCGTCGAGATAGAAGGTGTCGGCGGTACCCACAATCAGATGGATCTTGCCATCCAGATTTGGCTTGAGCGCCGGCCAGTTCGTCTGAACCCGATGGGCGATGTCGTAATGGTCGCGCCAGTAGGCGACCACCGCCGGATCGACCACGCCGGTGTCGCGATCAAACATCGGCACCGGCCGGCCGTCGGCGCCACGCGGCGAGAACACCCAGTCGAACGAGGCCATCTGGCCGCCATATTCGCCGAGCACGCGTTCGAGTTTGGCGAAGGCTTCGAAGCTGGCCAGCACCTTGCCCTTGTCGCGCACCAGCGGATAGGCCGAGCCGTCGGCGCGGTGGTAGACGTTCGCGTTCGGCGCGTAAAGATCCACGCCGGTGAAATCGTGGAAGTCGCTCGAATCAGGTGAGGTCGACCAGGTGCCGCCAAAAACTTTCGGGTAGCGGGTTTGCAGCCACAAGGTGGCCCAGCCACCGGAGGAGTGGCCGTTGAGGAAGCGGCCGTTCGGCTTGCCGTCCATCCGGTAGACCGATTCCAGCTGCGGAATCAGCTCGGTGGTCAGCGCCTGTCCCCACGGGCCGTTGTTGACCGAGTCGGCAAACTCATGGGTGCCGGTGGCGCTGGACTCGTCCAGGAACACCCAGATCATCGGCGGCATCTGTCCGCTGCTCATGCTCTGCCACACGGTCGCTATGCTGCCGGTGAAACGATCGACGTTGCCGCCGAAACCGTGCGTGCTGTAGACAACCGGATAACGCGCTGCCGCGTTGGTGTCGTAACCCGGCGGCAAGACGACCCAGCCGCGCATGTGGATCGACCGGCCCCAGAAAGCGCTCAATGAAGGGCTGACAAAATCAATCGACCGGGCATGACGGCGTGCGTCGGGCAGCGCCTTGCGTACCGCCTCGGGCGTTGACGGCGACAGCGTCCACGCCGCATGCGCCGGCAGCACGCGAGCCAGCTGCAGGGTCGGCGTGGTCCTGGCCGGAAGATGCATGCGCACCACGTCGCTGACCAGGTCGCCCGCGCCGCGTCCGCCGTAGTTGTAGTCGTGGTTAACGTCCAGCACGGCCTGCACCAGATAGTCGCCCGGCGGCAGCTGTGACCAGCCGGCGGGAAACGCCAGGCGATCCGCGTCGATGTCCACGCCCTGCCCCGGCATCAGCCGGCTGACCTCGCGCGCGGCCACCGAAGCCTGGGTGGCGCCGAACGGACTGGCGTCGACTTGCTCGACCTTGCCGTCCTTGGCCGCTGCCGTGGCAGCCTTGGCGTCCACCGCAAACAACAGCAACCGACCCGACGCTGGCTGGGTCAGTGCTTCGCCCAACTCGACATGGAACGGGCTGTGCGCCACCGGCGCCTCGGTACGCGCCACCGCCACGCTGGCGAACAGCCCGCAGCCCAACACGATCGCCGCAACGCCACGCAAATCACGCATTTCGATGTCCCCCGGGTTGCCAAGCATCAGCCGGGGCGCGATTGCCCCGGCCGCAGATCATCATCAGTCGGCGTCCGACTTCCCGTCGACCGGCACCATGCGCAGGTCCTGGAAGTCGAAGCTGAAATCGGTCAGCGGCGAGATCGGCTGCATGCGCATTTCGGTGATATGGCCGTCCACATCCAGGTCGAAATTGACGAAGGCGTCGGCGTTCAGCGTGCGGTCGTCCCAGCGCACGGTGAAGGTGTCGTGCTGCCATGGCGTCATGGTGCCGACCAGTTGGGCGGTCTTGGAGAAGCGCAGTCGCAGCTTGCCGTTTTCGCGGCTGACGATGACGTCGCCATAC
Organism: Rhodanobacter sp. Soil_C_14; assembly: GCF_057657335.1. Classification (NCBI taxonomy): domain Bacteria; kingdom Pseudomonadati; phylum Pseudomonadota; class Gammaproteobacteria; order Lysobacterales; family Rhodanobacteraceae; genus Rhodanobacter; species Rhodanobacter sp. Soil_C_14. The sequence continues at coordinate 249,747 of NZ_JBDGIQ010000001.1, forward strand.
CACGGGTCGCGATAGGTGCCCGCGTACCTGGCGAGCGCCAGCGACGGCTTGCTGTGCTTGTCGCGCGCCGCCTCATGCTTGGCCAGGCTGTCGTCGGCCTTCGCCTCGGACTTCTTCACCGCGCTGTCGTACACGGCCACCCAGTCGGTCTTCTGGTCCGGATTCAGATATGCATCCAGCACACGATAGGTCACCGCGTTGAACGCGGCGCCGGACTCGGCATTGGTCAGCACCACCACGCCGAGGTTCTGCTCCGGCACCAGGGTCACCCGTGACACCATGCCCGGCCAGCCGCCGGTGTGCCAGACCAGTTTCTGGCCCCGGTAGTCGGACAGGAACCAGCTTTCACCGTAGCCGGAGAAGTTTGGCGTCAGCGCCGCCATTGCGGGCACCGACGGCTTGCCGACCCGGATCGGCGTGAGCATGGTCCACATTTCCTGGTGCGCCTTGTCGGAGAACAGGCGCTGCGGCTTGCCGTCGCTGCCCGTGCCCGGCAACACGCCGCCGGCCAGCTGCACGTTCATCCACTTGGCCAGGTCGTGCACGCTGGAATAGATGCCGCCGGCGCCCGGATCGTTCAGCCACGCCATCGGCGGCACCGGCTTGAGATCCTTGAAGTCGGCCTTGGCGTGGCCCATCGCCACGTCCATGCCCGGCTTCAGGTAGGTCATGTCGACCAGCGACTCGTCCATGCCGACCGGCTGGAACAGGTGCTCGCGCACGTAGTCGGCGTAGCTCTGGCCGGAGGCCTGCTCGATCACCAGGGTCGCCACCGCGAACAGGATGTTGTCGTAGGCATAGCCGCTGCGGAAGCCGTTCTTGATCGGCACGTGGGCCAGTCGCTGCACGACTTCCTTCGTCGAGTACGAGGTCGGCGGCCAGTACAGCAGGTCGCCGGCGCCCAGGCTGAGTCCGCTGCGATGCGCCAGCAGGTCGCGGATGCGCATCTCGTGCGTCACGTAGGCATCGGACATGCGGAACCACGGCAGGTGATCGATCACCCGGTCGTCCATCTTCAGCTTGCCCGCGTCCGCCAGCTGCTGCAGCGCTGCCGCGGTGAACGCCTTGGTATTGGAGGCGATCGCGAACAGCGTGCGGGCATCGACCTGGTCCGGCTTGCCGATCTCGCGCAGGCCGAAGCCCTGCTCCATCACCACCTTGCCGTCCTTGACGATGGCCACCGCGATGCCGGGCACGTCGAAGGTCTTGCGCGCACTGTCGACGTAGGCGCTGAAATCCTGCAGCTGCGCCGGCAGCATCGGTCGCACGCGGTCGCCGGTGGATACCGGCGGCGGCGACTGCGCGGCGGGCGACTGCGCCGAGGCAGCCGTGGCGGAAACGAGCAGCGCGCAGCAAAGCGCCAGACGCAGGGAAAGGGGTCGCTGGGACATCGAAGACTCCGCCGGTGGTGATCGCCCAACTATCGCGGCAAATCCGGCGCAAGGCCAGCGCTGGAAGTCATGCCGGGCCCGCCCGGCTCGACGCCGCGCCGGTGACCGCCGATCATGGGCGATCGAAAGCGGACACGGAAACGCACACACGATGGATGCCATGCCGGAATGGATCGCGGCCCACGCGCTGCCACTGTGGGCCCTGTTGCTGCTGCTGGCCCTGCTGGCCGGCGACCTGGCCTGGCAGCACAACGCGCGCTGGCAGCGCCGCGCGCGCCATCGGGGCGAGCCGGCGGTGGTGCTGCGCCGGCATGTCGGCCTGCTGCTGGCGCTGCTGCTGGCCCTGGCCTTCACGGCCATCGCCTTCGCGGTCAACGCGCAACACGGCGGCAGGTTGCCCGGTTTCGACACCAACCTGGCCGAACAGCTGCGCGCGCAGTTGCCGACGCCGGTACTGCACGCGATCGCCATGCTCACCCACCTGGGCGACCTGCTCTGGGTGGCGCCGCTGTCCGCCGTGATCGCCGTGTTTTTGCTGTGGCGCAGGCATCGGCGACTGGCCGGCGCGTGGATCATCGCGCTGTTCGGCATCCTGCCGATCAACGGCGGGCTCAAGGCGTTGTTCCAGCGGGTGCGGCCGCTGCATGATCATGGCTTCATCGTCGAGCCGGGCTGGAGCTTCCCCAGCGGCCACGCGTTCGGCGCGATGGTGTTCTACGGCATGCTGGCCTATGTGCTGCTGCGGCTGACGCCGCGTTTCCACCGCGCGATCATCGCCGCCGCCGTGCTGCTGATCGGGATGATCGGGATCAGTCGCATCCTGCTGCAGGTGCATTACTTCAGCGACGTGATGGCCGGTTATGCCGCGGGCGCGGCGTGGCTGGTGGTGTGCATCGTGGTCGCCGAAACCCTGCGCCAACCGCCGCCGGAGACATCACCATGAACGACCTGTTTGCCACCAGGACTCATCACGGCCCGACCGTTCGCGTGGGCATCGGCGGCTGGACCTACGCGCCGTGGCGCGACAACTTCTATCCGCCGAAGCTGGTGCAGCGGCGCGAGCTGGAATACGCCAGCCGCCAACTGCGCGCGATCGAGATCAACGGCACCTTCTACGGCGCGCAGAAGCCCGCCACCTACGCGAAGTGGGCGAAGGAAACGCCGGAAGGTTTCGTGTTCTCGCTGAAGGCGCCGCGCTACGTGGTGGAAAGCCGCCACCTGGCCGACGCGACCAGGGGCGCCAGCGGTTTCATCCATGGCGGCCTGGCGGAAATGGGCGATCGGCTGGGGCCGATCCTGTGGCAGTTGTCGCCGTCGCGGCCGTTCGACGCCGACGACCTGGCCGCCTTCCTCGACACCCTGCCCCGCGAACTGGACGGCCAGCCGCTGCGCCACGTGCTGGAAGTGCGCCACCCCAGCTTCCTCGACGCCGCATACGTGGAACTGGCGCGCAGCCACCGCATCCCCACCGTGTTCACCGATTCGCCGAAGTACCCGTCGCTGGCCGACCTCACCGGTGATTTCAGCTACGCCCGGCTGATGCGCAGCGAAGACGACCACCCCGCCGGCTACGCTCCCGCCGAGCTGGATCGCTGGGCCGGGCATGCACGCGACTGGGCCGCCGGCCACGACATCGCCGAACTGCCGCACGTCGCGGCGCTGCAGAAAAAGGCCTCGCCGCGCGACGTGTTCGTGTTCTTCATCAGCGCCGCCAAGCACCGCAACCCGGCCGCCGCGATGGCGCTGCAAAAGCGCGTCGATGCCGCGGCGTAATCCGCAGGTCAGGCCGGCCGGTAGTAATCCACCTCGCGGTAACGCCGCGCATACAGGCCGAACGCCAGCGCGGCGAGCAGCGCGAACGCCGCGAAGAAGAACATCTGGAAGGCGGTGATGCTGAGCCCGCTGGTGGCGATCGACCCGGTTACCGTGTCGTTGCGCACCGCCGCGTTGGCCAGCAGTACCCACAGGTTGCCGACCGTGGTGGTGAGGTTCCAGAAGCTCATCACCACGCCCTTCATCGAAGCCGGCGCCTGGCTGTAGGCAAACTCCAGCCCGGTCGCCGACACCAGCACCTCGCCGAAGGTCAGCAGCGCATACGGCAACACCTGCCACACGATGGAGAGCGGATCACCACCGTCGATCACCACCTGCAGGCCGCCCACCACGATCCAGGCCAGGCCGCTGAAGGCGATGCCCGCCGTCATCCGGCGCAGCGCGGTGGGCTCGTAACCGAGCCGGCGCAACAGCGGATACAGCACGAAGTTGTTGAACGGGATCAGCAGCATCACCAGCAGCGGATTCAGCGCCTGCATCTGCGCGGGCACGAACCATGAAGGCATGGTCATCTCGCCACCCTGCACCACCCAGGTCGAGGCCTTCTGGTCGAACAGCGAGAAAAACGGCGTGGTCAGCGCGAAGATCACCAGCACCCGCAGCACGTTGCGTGCGCCATCGACGGCGTGATCCGGATGCAGGCCGCGCGCCCGATCCATCTGCAGCCACGCGCCGCCGCCCACGCCGCCGATCAGCAGCACCAGCGCGATGCATGCGCAGATCACGAAACCCAGCGACGGCACCAGCGCGAACGAAGCCAGCGCCAGCGCCACGGCCATCGCCGCGACCCACAAGCCGGGCCGCGCCTGGCCGGGCCGCTGCGCCAGCAAGGCGGTGCGGACCACCCGCGAGAACGCATCCCGGTCGGGCGGCCCCGGCGGCACCATCACGTACTGCTTGCGGCCCAGCCAGAACACCACGGTGGCGATGAACATCAGGCCACCGGGAATGCCGAACGCGACCGCCGCACCGTAGTGGCGCAGGAACAGCGGCATCAGCAAGGACGCGAAGAACGAGCCGAAGTTGATGATCCAGTAGAACGCGTCGAACACCATCTTCGCCAGGTGCTTGTTCGACTGGTCGAACTGGTCGCCCACGAACGACGCCACCAGCGGCTTGATGCCGCCCGCGCCCAGCGCGATCAGCGCCAGCCCGGTGAAGAAGCCCAGCCGGTTGTGCTCGAAGATCGCCAGGCAGGCGTGGCCCGCGCAGTAGACCAGGCTCATCCACAGCACGGTGTTGTACTTGCCGAAGAAGCGATCGCTGAGCCAGCCGCCCAGCAACGGGAAGAAGTACACGCCGATCACGAAGGTATGGAAGATGTCCTTCGCCGCCAGGATGCGCTGCCCCTCGGGCATGTACAGCAGCAAGGTGGTGATCAGGAACGGCGTTAGGATGTTGCGCATCCCGTAGAACGAGAAGCGCTCGCAGCCTTCATTGCCGATGATGTAGCCAATCTGCCGCGGCAAACGGCCCGTGGCGTGGTCGGGGGTAGTGCTCATCCAGACTCCAGGATTCGGGCGGACAGCGCAGGGCTGCGTCCAGGGAAGCTCGAGTGTGCGTAATTTCCTGCGATGAAGGAAGCCGGCGCGGCCGGCAGCGCCCCGGCCCCTGCTAAGCTCGCGGCGCCTTCTGCCGCTCGTCGAACCCATGCGCCAACTCAAACCACTGATCCTGCTGGCGATCGTCATCCTTGCGGTGACGATGTGGAACCGCCACGCCGGCACGCCAAGCACGATCGCACCCACCCCGACCCCTGCGGGGGGCGAGGTCGCCACGCGCGCACCGCAAGCCCAGTCTGGCGACGCCTCGCTGCCGGCGCAGGCGCGCGAGATGGTGCAGCGGATCAACCGGGGCGGCCCGTTCGAGCACAGTCAGGACGGCGCCGTGTTCGGCAACTACGAAGGCCTGCTGCCAAAACAGCCGCGCGGCTACTACCACGAGTACACGGTGGAGACGCCGGGCGCGCGCACCCGCGGCGCACGACGCATCGTCACCGGCGGCACGCCGCCGGTGGAGTGGTACTACACCGACGATCACTACCGCAGCTTCCGCCGCTTCGAGGTGGCGCGATGAGCGCGCAGCGTTTCGATCTGGACCTGACCCGGCCCAGCCAGAGCGGGGTGTACTTCGTCGGCGACGACGACATCGACCGGCTCGATCGCGCCGCCACTCGCGACGACCTGTGCGTGTGCCGCACCGACCTGGCCGGTTGCCACGACAAGGACGAACTGCTGCGCCGCCTCGCCGTGTCGCTGCAGCTGCCCGCCAGCTTCGGCTACAACTGGGACGCACTGGCCGACTGCCTGCGCGACCTGGGCTGGATGCCGTCGTGGGGCTACGTGCTGCTGTTCGAGCACGTCGACGAATTGCGCGAAGCGGCCGGCGCCGACTACGACATCCTGCTGGGCATGCTCGACGATGCCGCCACCTTCGGCGAGGAACACGATCGTCCCTGGTTCGCCTTCCTGGCGCTGCCCGACAGCGCTTTTGAACATTCTTCACCGTAGCTATTCCACCAATCCGGAACACCATGCAAACCATCGAATTTGAACTGGAAGGCGACTACGTCGAGCTGAACATGCTGCTCAAGCTGGTCGGCCTGTGCGACAGCGGCGGCGCCGGCAAGGCGATCGTGGCCACTGGCGCGGTGGCGGTGGATGGCAAGATCGAGCTGCGCAAGACCTGCAAGATCCACGCAGGCCAGGTGGCCACCATCGACGACGTGGAAATCCACGTGCTGGCCGACCCGGAAGGCTTCGACGACGGCCGTCCGCAGGCCAGCCGCCCCGGCTGAATCAGTCTCGCGGCAAACCTTCCAGCCGGCGATTGAAGTCCGCGTCGGCGGGAATGCGCAGCAGGAATTCGCGCTCCATCAGCTCCCGTAGCTCCGCCACGTCACGCAGGCGCTGGCGCGTTGGTTCGTGTCCGATCCGCCGCGCGGTGAACTCGTAATTGAGCAGGCTCAACCGTCGATCCGCCGTGGTCCGCCCGAGCAGCAGGTTGCTCACGAAGCGTGAAGCGGAATGTGTCGACACGTAATGGTTGGCTACCACGTAATCGACCATCGGCACCCGCCGCAGATCGAAGCGGTACAACGTGCGCCACTCGCCACGAGCCAGCGACTGCATGCGCCACTCGGCGTCGCGCTGCAGCAACCGGAACGGCTCGTGGCCCGTGGCTTGCTCGATATCGCTCTGCAATCGCAGCGCACCGGTGAGCACATGGCCACCGAAGCCGACGTCGACCAGCCACCCCTCTCCATCCAGCACGACGTGCAGCAACATGTGGGTCTGCGGCGTTTCCGCATCCTCCGGATGCCTCCACAGCACGCGGGCGATCAGGCCGCTGACCTCGAAGCCGATCTCGCGCAGCACCGCCTCGAACAGCAGGTTCTGCTCGAAGCAGTAACCGCCGCGCCCTTCATCCACCAGCTTGCGCTGCAGTGCCGCCAGGCCCAGCTCCACCGGCCGGCCCATCAGCGGGTCGAGATTGGCAAACGGAATCGAGGCCACGTGCGCGATGGCCAGCCCGCCCAGCGTGGCCAGGTCGACCGCGACCGAACCGGTCCAGCCCACGCGGTGCAGATAGGCGTTCAGGTCGATCGCTTCAGGCACGCCGCTCTCCGGTCAGGTCGACGCCCATGGTAGCCAGCGCGCCGCGTGCCTGCATGTAACCGCGAATGCTCGATCAGCGAATGACTGGTTGAGCGCACCGGAACGGCAGGTAGCCATGGCCGTCCACTGCGCGTGACATCCATGCATGCCCATCGTCCGCGAGGTTGCCCATGTTCCGCCATCGTGCGTTTCGCCTGCTTCCGTTTCTCGGCGCCATCCTGCTCACCGGCCTCGCCGCCTGCCAGCCCACGGCGGTGGCCGGCGAGCTGGCACGCCTGCCCGCTCCGGCCGTCGATGCCGCCCATTCGACCGCGCACAACGAAGTCGCCGTGTTCGCCGGCGGCTGTTTCTGGGGCATCGAGGCGGTGTTCGAACGCATCAAGGGCGTGCAGCGGGTCACCGCCGGTTATTCCGGTGGCGACGCCGATACGGCGCACTACGAAGAGGTCGGCAACGGCGACACCGGTCACGCCGAGTCGGTGAAAGTGGAATTCGATCCATCCCGGGTCAGCTACGGCCAGCTGCTGCAGGTGTTCTTCTCCGTCGCGCTCAACCCCACCGAGCTCAACCGGCAAGGCCCCGACAGCGGCACGCAGTATCGCTCGGTGGTGTTTTACGCCAACGACGAGCAGCGGAAGATCGCCACCGGCTACATCGCCCAGCTGACCTCCATCAAGGCGTTCGGCGCACCGATCGTCACCCAGGTGGTGGCGCTCAAGGCCTTCTATCCGGCCGAGGCTTACCACCAGCACTACTACGACCTGCATCCGAACAACCCGTACATCGTGTTCAACGATGCGCCCAAGATCGCCCACCTGCAGCAGCTGTTTCCCGAGCTCTATCAGGCTCCCCGGCATCTTGTGGAAGTGCAGTTGCACTGAAGCGAGCCGGGCTGCATCGCAGGTGATCTTCCCGCCTCGGGTTGCCTGAGGCGGCACGGCCCCCATCTCGGAAGCTTCGCGCGTCATTGCGCGCCTCCGATATCCTCCCCACGTGCCGCCTCATGCCGCCCCTCCTGCTCCACCGAAGGAACTCACCCGCAGCTTTCTGGGCGTGTTCCGCTATAGCGGGCGCGCGCTGGAACTGGTCTGGAGCACCAGCCGCGGGCTGACCATCGCGCTGGCCGCGCTCACCCTGGTCGCCGGCCTGCTGCCGGCCGGCATCGCCTACGTCGGTGCGCATATCGTGGACGCCGTGGTCCGCGCCAGCACGTTGTGGGCTGCCCACGGAACCGCCCCGCTGCGATCCGTCTTCGAATGGGTGGCGCTGGAAGGCTTGCTGGTGGCCGCGCTGGCCGGCGCGCAACGCGGTTTGTCGCTGTGCCAGTCGCTGCTGCGCGCGCAGCTCGGCCAGCGCGTCAACGTGATGATCCTGGAGAAGGCGCTGACCCTGGAGCTGGCGCACTTCGAGGATTCGGAGTTCTACGACAAGCTCACCCGCGCCCGGCGCGAGGCATCGAGCCGGCCGCTGTCGCTGGTGACGCGCACCTTCGGACTGGGCCAGAACGCGATCTCGCTGCTCAGCTACGGCAGCCTGCTGTTCCAGTTCTCGCCGTGGGCAGTGGCCGTGCTGCTGCTGGCCGGCCTGCCCTCGTTCTTCGCCGAAACGAAGTTCTCCGGCGACGCGTTCCGCCTGTTCCGCTGGCGTTCGCCCGAAACGCGCATGCAGCTGTACCTGGAAACGGTGCTGGCGCGCGAGGACCACGCCAAGGAAGTGAAGCTGTTCGGCCTCGGCCCGTTGCTGCTGCAGCGCTATCGCGACATCTTCCACAGTCTGTACCGCGCCGACCGCGACCTCGCCGTGCGTCGCGACAGCTGGGGTTTCGTGCTGGGCCTGCTGGGCACGCTGGCGCTGTACGGCGCCTATGCGTGGATCGCCGCCAGCACGGTGATGGCGCGCATCACCCTGGGCCAGATGACGATGTACCTGGCGCTGTTCCGCCAGGGCCAGTCGGCCGTGTCGGCGATGCTGTCGGCGATCGGCGGCATGTACGAGGACAACCTCTACCTCTCCACGCTGTACGAATACCTGGAAACCCCGGTGCCGCCGGCGACCGGCATGGCGCAGCGCGGTGCCAGGCCCGACGACGGCATCCGCTTCGAGCAGGTCAGCTTCACCTATCCCGGCGCCGGCGAGCCGGCGCTGCGCGATATCGACCTGCACATCCGCCCTGGCGAATCGCTGGCCCTGGTCGGCCAGAACGGCTCGGGCAAGACTACCCTGATCAAGCTGCTCACGCGCCTGTACACGCCCGACAGCGGCCGCATCCTGCTCGACGGCACCGACCTGCGCGAGTGGGACGAAGCCGTGCTGCTGCAGCGCATCGGGGTGATCTTCCAGGACTTCGCCCGCTACCAGATGCGCGTGGGCGAGAACGTGGGCGCCGGCGACGTCACCCACTTCGACGACGAGGCGCGCTGGCGCGAGGCCAGCGACAAGGGCATGGCCAGCGATTTCATCGACAGCCTGCCGGCCGGTTTCGATACGCAGCTGGGCAAGTGGTTCAACGACGGCCGCGAGCTGTCCGGCGGCCAGTGGCAGAAGATCGCCCTGGCCCGCGCCTTCATGCGCTCACGCGCCGACATCCTGGTGCTGGACGAACCCACTGCCGCGATGGACGCCCAAGCCGAAGCCACCATCTTCGAACACTTCCGCGAACTCTCCGGCGGCCGCATCGCGATCCTGATCTCGCACCGCTTTTCCACCGTGCGCATGGCCGACCAGATCATCGTGATCCAGGACGGCCGCATCATCGAACGCGGCAACCACGTGCAGCTGATGGCCGAGGACGGGCATTACGCGCATCTGTTCTCGCTGCAGGCGCAGGGCTACCGCTGATTCAGCGCGATCGGCTTGACCCTGCCCGCCCGCGCGCCCCATGCTTCGTCGTCTCGTCTTAATCGAAACACACGCATGAGCAGTCGCTACAACGCCGCCGACATCGAAGTCCTGTCCGGCCTGGACCCGGTCAAACGCCGCCCTGGCATGTATACCGACACGACCCGGCCGAACCACCTGGTGCAGGAGGTAGTGGACAACTCGGTGGACGAGGCGCTGGCCGGCCACGCCAGTGCGATCGAGGTGATACTGCACGCCGACGGCTCGGTGTCGGTGAGCGACGACGGCCGCGGCATGCCGGTGGACATTCATCCGGAGGAAGGGGTGTCCGGCGTCGAGCTGATCATGACCCGGCTGCACGCGGGCGGAAAATTCAGCGGCAAGAACTACAGTTTCTCCGGCGGCCTGCACGGCGTTGGCGTGTCGGTGGTCAATGCGCTGTCGGACCGCGTCGAAGTGAACATCCGTCGCGACGGCTCCGAGTATGCGATGGCGTTCGAACATGGCGACATGGTCAGCCCGCTGGAAGTGATCGGCACGGTCGGCAAGAAGCGCACCGGCACCACCCTGCACTTCTGGCCCGAAGCAAAATATTTCGACTCACCGAAGATTTCGCTGGGCAAGCTCAAGCACTTGCTGCGCGCCAAGGCGGTGTTGTGCGCCGGCCTCAACATGAAGCTCACCGACGAAGCCAGCGGCGAAGTCATCGAGTGGCATTACGAAGATGGCCTGCGCGACTACCTGCGCGGCGAACTCGACGGCAACGAGGTGTTGCCGAACGAGCTGTTCGTGCACCAGATGGCCCGCGATACCGAGGGCATGGAGGTTGCGCTGGCCTGGTTGGCCGAAGGCGAGCTGGTGCAGGAAAGCTACGTCAACCTGATCCCCACCGCCCAGGGCGGCACCCACGTCAACGGCTTGCGTACCGGCCTGACCACCGCGATCCGCGAGTTCTGCGACATCCGCAACCTGCTGCCGCGCGGCGTGAAGCTGGCGCCGGAAGACGTGTGGGAGCGCATCGCCTTCGTGCTGTCCGCCCGGCTGCAGGACCCGCAGTTCGCCGGCCAGACCAAGGAGCGGCTGTCCTCGCGCCAGGCCGCCGGCATGATCGAGAACGTCATCCACGATGCCTTCAGCCTGTGGCTGAACCAGAACGTGGGCACCGGCGAACGCATCGCCCAGCTGGCGATCGAGCGCGCCAGCGCACGACTGAAAGCCGCCAAGCAGATCGTGCGCAAGAAGATCACCCAGGGCCCGCAACTGCCCGGCAAGCTGGCCGACTGCACCGCCACCGACCTCACCCGCACCGAACTGTTCCTGGTCGAGGGTGACTCGGCCGGCGGCAGCGCCAAGCAGGCGCGCGACAAGGAGTTCCAGGCGATCCTGCCGCTGCGCGGCAAGATCCTCAACACCTGGGAAGTCGAATCGACCTCGGTGCTGGCGTCCGAGGAAGTGCACAACCTGGCGGTGGCGATCGGCTGCGATCCGGGCAAGGACGACCTGTCCGGCCTGCGTTACGGCAAGGTCGTGATCCTGGCCGATGCGGACTCCGACGGCCTGCACATCGCCACCCTGCTGTCGGCGCTGTTCCTGCGGCACTTCCCGAGGCTGGTCAGCGAAGGCCACGTGTTCGTGGCGATGCCGCCGCTGTTCCGCGTCGACGTGGGCAAGCAGGTGTTCTACTGCCTCGACGAGGGCGAGAAGGAAGCGATGCTGCAGCGGATCGAGCGCGAGAAGATGAAGGGCGCGGTCAGCACCACCCGCTTCAAGGGCCTGGGCGAGATGAATCCGCCGCAGCTGCGCGAATCGACGATCCATCCGGACACGCGCCGGCTGGTGCAGCTGACCATCGGCGACGACGACGGCACGTCGAAACTGATGGACATGCTGCTGGCCAAGAAGCGTGCCGGTGACCGCAAGGCGTGGCTGGAAGAAAAAGGCGACCTTGCCACACTCGAAGTCTGAACCGAGCGTCGCTGGCCTGACTACCCTGCACTGGATGCCAGGCGGCTCCCGTGCATCCGTTCCGATGCAAGCTGCGTATCTCCAGTTGCTTCCAATCCGCGAAGCGGAAAACCTGGAGAACATTCATGAAGACCCTTTCCCGCATGCGTGCCTTGGCCATCGGCCTTTCCATGGCTCTGGCCACCGCTGCCGTGGTGCCGATGGCGATGGCCGGCCAGATGGAGTCGATGAGCATGCAGAAGACCGTGATGGTTGGCGGCGCTGCCATGTATCCCACGAAGAACATCATCGAGAACGCGGTGAACTCGAAGGATCACACCACCCTGGTCGCCGCGGTGAAGGCCGCCGGCCTGGTCGAGACGCTCGAAGGCACGGGTCCGTTCACTGTGTTCGCGCCCACCAACGAGGCGTTCGCCGCCCTTCCCGCCGGTACCGTGGACAATCTGCTGAAGCCGGAAAACAAGGCCACGCTGACTAATATCCTCACCTACCACGTGGTGCCGGGCAAATACACCGCGCACGACCTGGCCAAGCTGGCCAAGGCCCACGCCGGCAAGGCTATGCTGAAGACGGTCGAGGGCGACTCGATCACCGTCGCTGGCAAGAACGGCAAGTGGACCGTCACCGATGCCAAGGGCAATGTCGCGAATATCACGATCGCCGACGTCGCCCAGTCCAACGGCGAGATCTTCGTGATCGACAAGGTGCTGATGCCGTAACAGCGAAGTTGCGATCGCCACAAAAAGAAGCCGCCCGGGTCGCCCGGGCGGCTTCTTTTGTGACGATGGCGGCGCTATGGTGCGAGCTGGTTCCCCGCGAGCATTGCGCATGGCCCTGTTGCCGCCCCTCGACCTGCAGCGCTGGATCGACGAACACCGCCACCTGCTGAAACCGCCGGTGGGCAACAAGTGCATCGTCGACGGCGACTTCATCATCATGATCGTGGGCGGCCCGAATGCGCGCACCGACTACCACTACGACGAAGGCCCCGAATTCTTCTACCAGCTTGAAGGCGAGATCACGCTGAAAGTTCAGGACGACGGCGTGGCCCGCGACATCCCCCTGCGCGCAGGAGAGATCTTCTACCTGCCCCCGCGCGTGCCGCATTCACCGAACCGCGCCGCCGGCTCGATCGGGCTGGTGATCGAGCGTCGCCGCATGACCGGCGAGAAGGATGGCCTGATGTGGTTCTGCGAGCAGTGCAACCACAAGCTGTACGAGGAGTATTTCACCCTCGACAGCATCGAGAGTGATTTCCCGCCGGTGTTCGAACGCTTCTATCGCTCGATCGATGCGCGCACCTGCAGCGAATGCGGCCAGGTCCATCCGGCGCCGGAAAAATACGCGTAGGGCGGGCTACCGCTCCAGCCACTTGCGCGCCATCCGTCGCAGCGAAGCATCGAGTGTCTCGTCAGCGGCCACCTCGCCCACCGGTCGCCATGCCAGCGCATGCGATTCGGCATTGACCACAAACGATTCGTCGGTCCCCGCGCGCACCATGTAGCGCACGTCGTAATGCCAGTGTTCCGGCTCGTTCGCGCGGGCGGGGATGCGGTGTCGATCAATGTCGAAGATGTCGCCCTCGACGCGAAGACCGGTCAGGCCGGTTTCCTCTTCCGCCTCGCGCAGGGCGACCCGGGCAAGATCCGTGTCGCCATCGGCATGACCACCCGGCTGCAACCAGCGGTCCAGCTTGCGGTGATGCATCAGCAGCACGCGCCTGCCGTCGCCGCTGATCAGCCAGGCCGAGCCGGTGAAGTGGCCGGCGACGTTGCTCCGCTCGAATCCATGCGCGTGCGCATGCAGAAAACTGTCGAACTGCGCGACGACCGCGGACTCCCCCTGCCATTGGTCACGGTAGCGCTGGAAAGCTTCGAACATGATGATGATCGGTTGCTGCATGGATGTCCCGCGATGAGTGGAACGACTGCCTGAAAGCCGGTCGCGGCATGTTTCGCCGCAACATGAGTGGAGCTTGTACAACCTTTGCCGCATGGGCTATGTTGGCCCGCCATTGCCCACCCGTTTCATCCATCCGCCGCAGAGCGGACGCGGGCAAAATCACCTGAGGGGAAGTTGATGATAAAAGGTCTATTTGCCACTCACACGATCGAGGCAATGCCTCACGTGGACGCTGGCGAACCCGTCGAAGGCGGCGCCGAGGGCGAAGTCACTCTAAAGCGCGTACTGACGGCTCGGCATCTGGTGATGCTCGGCATCGGTGCAGTGATCGGCGCCGGCATCTTCGCCATCACTGGCACGGCGGCGGCACAGTTCGCCGGCCCCGCACTCATTTTCAGCTTTCTGATCGCAGCGTTTGCCTGCGGTCTGGCCGGCATGTGCTACGCGGAGTTCGCCGCGATGCTGCCAGTGTCCGGCAGTGCCTACTCCTACTCCTACGCGACCCTCGGCGAAGTGGTGGCCTGGTTCATCGGCTGGGCGCTGGTGCTCGAATACCTGTTCGCTGCATCGACCGTGGCGGTCGCCTGGTCGGGTTATTTCGGCGAGATGCTGCGAATGCTCAGCTCGATGACGGGCGTGAATTTCACCCTGCCCGCAGCGCTCTCGTCGGCGCCGCTCACCTTCGCCGAAGGCGGTCACAAGTTGGTTTTCACCGGCGCGCTGATCAACCTTCCGGCGATCCTCATCGTCGGGGCGATCAGCTGGCTGTGCTACATGGGCATCACCCAGTCGGCCACGGTCAACGCGATCATCGTGGCGATCAAGGTCACCGTGATCGTGCTGTTCCTGATCGTGATGTTCAACTACATCAATGCCGACCTGTGGCATCCCTTCATCCCGGCGAACGAGGGCGGTTCGAAGTTCGGCTGGAGCGGCATCTATCGCGGCGCCACCCTGGTGTTCTTTGCCTACATCGGCTTCGACGCGGTTTCCACCGCCGCCGGCGAAGCGAAGAATCCACAGCGCGACATGCCGATCGGCATCCTCGGTTCGCTGCTGATCTGCACCGTGCTGTACATCGCGATGGCTGCGGTCATGACCGGCACCACGCCGTTCCGCATGCTCAACACGCCCGAGCCGGTCGCCACCGCGATCAACTATGTGCTCGGCAATGTCGCCCCCGGCTCCGCCTCCAGCTACCTGCTGGGCTCGCTGAAGGTCCTGGTGGTGTTCGCCGCACTGGCCGGCCTGAGCTCGGTGATCCTGGTGATGCTGATGGGCCAGCCGCGCATCTTCTATTCGATGTCGCGCGACGGACTGTTGCCCAAGGCGCTGGGCAAGCTGCATTCGAAGCACCGCACCCCGTACATCGGCACCATCCTGGTGGGTGTGATCGCCTGCCTCCTGGCCGGCCTGTTCCCGGTGGACGTGCTCGGCGACCTGGTCTCGATGGGCACCCTGCTCGCCTTCGCCACCGTATGCATCGGCGTGCTGGTGCTGCGTCGTACCCGTCCGGAACTGCCGCGCGCGTTCCGCGTGCCGCTGCCGTGGCTGGTCTGCCCGCTGGGCGCCTTCGCCTGCATGTTCCTGTTCTGGCAGGCCTTCCAGGTGCGCTGGCCGCTGCTGGTGGGCTGGATCGTCATCGGCTTCCTGGTCTACGCCTTCTACGGCTACCGCAACAGCAAATTGCGCCAGAGCGCGCAGTGACACCCGGCGGCCGGCGCCCACCACGCCGGCCGCTGCGTTTGAGGGGTTCCGTCGACGGAGCCTGATGTCCGCCTTCGAAGACGAATCCCATGCTCAAGCAGTTGCTCGCCCGCAAGACCGATTTCAGCAATGACGACCACGGTCACGGCCCGGGACTGCGCCGCACCCTCGGTCCGTGGGGCATCACCGCGCTGGGCATCGGCGCCGTCATCGGCACCGGCATCTTCGTGGTCACCGGCACGGCGGCGGCGGAACATGCCGGTCCGGCGGTGCTGATCTCCTTCATCATCGCGGCGATCTGCAGCGGCTTCAGCGCGCTGTGCTACGCCGAATTCGCCACGGTGATCCCGATCTCCGGCAGCTCCTATTCGTACGCCTACGCTTCGCTGGGCGAACTGGCCGCGTGGTTCATCGGCTGGAACATGGTGGCCGAGTACGGCATCTCCGCCTCGGCCGTGGCGGCCAGCTGGACCGGCTATTTCACCAGCCTGCTCGATCACATGGGCCTGCACCTGCCGGTGGCGCTCACCGAGGCGCCGCTGGCGTTCACCGACGGGCGCCTGGTGGTCACCGGCCACCTGTTCAACCTGCCTGCGGTCGCCATCGTGATGGCGCTCACCTGGCTGTGCTACATCGGCATCCGCGAGTCGTCGGGCCTCAACGCGCTGATGGTGCTGGTCAAGGTGGGCCTGATCGTCATCGTGGTGGTCGCCGGCTACCGCTACGTGAACCCGGAGAACTGGCATCCGTTCATCCCGGAACCGCAGGGCGACGGCAAGTACGGCTGGTCCGGCATCATGCGCGGCGCAGCCATGGTGTTCTTCGCCTATATCGGTTTCGAGGCAACCTCGACCGCGGCCCAGGAATGCAAGAATCCGCAGCGCGACCTGCCCTTCGGCATCCTGGTCTCGCTGGTGATCTGCACCGTGTTGTACCTGGCCATGGCCGCGGTGCTGACCGGACTGGTGCCCTACTCCCTGCTCGATACCTCCGAGCCGGTGGTTACCGCAGTGGCCGCCATCCCGCAGCTGGGCTGGCTGCGTCTGGTGGTGGAGATCGGCGCGATGATCGGCCTGTCCTCGGTGATCCTGGTGATGATCATCGCGCAACCGCGCATCTTCATGATCATGGCCCGCGACGGCATGTTGCCGAAGGTGTTCGCCAAGGTGCATCCGCGCTACCGCACGCCGCACATCAACACCCTGATCACCGGCGCCATGATCGCCCTGCTCGCCGCGGTGTTCCCGCTGGACCTGCTGGCCAACCTCACCTCGATGGGTACGCTGATCGCCTTCTCCGCGGTGTGCGCGGGCGTGCTGATCCTGCGTCACACCTTGCCCGATCTGCCGCGCACGTTCCGCGTGCCGTGGGTCTGGTTCACCTGCCTGGCCGGCGTGGCCAGTTGCTTCGCCCTGCTGTTCAGCCTGGACTGGTTCAACTGGGCCATCCTGGGGATCTGGACCCTGCTCGGCTTCGCCATCTACTTCCTGTACAGCCGCCGGCACAGCGCCTTGCGGCTGGCGGCAGCGGCGGCCGGCCCGGAAAGCTGACGTCGGCGATTGGCGCCAAATGTCGCCAAATTTCGATCAATTGCGTCTTAATGATGACTACAGGAAAACTGGCTCTCACGAGGCCTGTTTCACAAATTTTCTGAGAAGTTGAGCGGCAACTCACTGTTTTTGCTTTATTTAACGATAACTTTTCAAGAGAAATCGAGGGGCTGGCCGCCCATTCGGCGAAGTCGGGAGTATCATCGCCAGTCCGCGGGTTGATCACTTGGCAGTGGGCCCCGGATCGCGGCTCGGCTTGTCAGGTGGGTAGCTCCTCAGCCTGACGTGTCCGAGCCGCACTTTTGTCCGAAATTCGCTTCGCGCTTTCGCTCCATGCGGGCGCTCATGAAAAAAGCCGGCGAGAGCCGGCTTTTTTCATGAGCGATGATGCGACCGCTGATGCGCGCGATCAGGCCTTCTTCGGCGTGTGCGACACACACCAGCCTTTGGCATTCACCGACTTGCCCGGGAACAGCTGGCACGGACCACGACCGGTCGCGCCACCGGTATAGAACTGGCAGTTGGCGCAGTCGTCACCGGCCTTGTACTTCGCGTTCGTCGACTTGCTGGCATCCTCGACATAGCCCAGCGCCTTGGCGGTCGGGTCCGCCTCGGTCACCGGCGGCAGGTCGGCCGCACGCGCAAGGCGCGGCAGGCCGCCGACAACCACGGCCGCAGCGGCGGTTCCGGCGGCAACCTTGAGGAATCGGCGACGCGATTCGATATCTTGTTCTTTCGACATGGGCAAGCCTCCGTCGTAACTATCCGGCGCACCCTGCCCCGGACTCGCGCCGATGTTACGCGCCGCGGGCAAATTTTTCCTGACTTGCGAGAATGGCTCTCATTACAGCCAGGGCGAGAATGGCCGCGTGGTATAGTCGGCCTCCATTTGGACGTCCAAAACGCATGATCCAGACACTTCCGGCCACGATACCTGCCAGCCTGTTCGATCAGCGTGCCGACGCCATCGTCGAAGCCGCGCGCGAACTGTCGGAGCTCGGCTGGACGCCCGCGACCAGCAGCAATTTCTCGATGCGCGTCGATGACGCACACGCGGCGATCACGGTGTCAGGCAAGCACAAGGGCCGGCTCGGTCGCGACGACATCATGCTGATCGACCTGGCCGGCAACGCCGTGGGCACCGATGCGCGTCCCAGTGCGGAAACGGCGCTGCATACCCAGATCTACCGGCGCTGGCCGCAGATGCAGGCCGTGCTGCACACGCATTCGCGCACGCAGAGCGTCGCCTCGCGCCTGTACGCCGATGACGGTGTGATCCGCCTGCAGGGCTGGGAGCTGCAGAAGGCCATCAGCGGCTATCACAGCCATGACAGCGTGCTGGAAATCCCGGTGTTCCCCAACACCCAGCACATGCCCGAACTGGTCGTCCGGGTCGATGCCTGGCTCGATGCAGGCAAGCCCCTGCATGCCTACCTGATCGACGGCCACGGCATCTACACCTGGGGCCGCGACATGGCCGAAACCCGGCGCCACCTGGAAGCGCTGGAGTTCCTGCTGGCCTGCGAACTGGACCTGAAACAGCTGAGGGCATCATGAGCCGACTGCACATCTTCGACGAAAGCCGCCCGCAATCCCCGCTGGCGGTGCTGGACGACCATGCCGCCATCGCCGCCGAACTGGGCAGGATCGGCGTGCGCTTCGAACAGTGGGCCGCCACCCAGCCGATCGTGCCCGGCGCCAGCCAGGACGAGGTGATCGCCGCCTACCGCGGCGACATCGACCGCCTGATGGGCGAGAAGGGCTACCAGGCGGTCGACGTGATCAGCCTCACCCCCGACCACCCCGACCGCGCCACGCTGCGCCAGAAATTCCTCAGCGAACACACCCACAGCGAGGACGAGGTGCGTTTCTTCGTGGCCGGCTCCGGCCAGTTCACCCTGCACGTCGACGGCAAGGTCTACGACATCCTGTGCGAACAGGGCGACCTGATCGGCGTGCCCGACGGCACCCGCCACTGGTTCGACATGAGCGAGTCGCCGTACTTCGTGGCAATCCGGCTGTTCACCAACAAGGAAGGCTGGGTAGCGAACTTCACCGGCGACGACATCGCCGCCGGCTTCCCCCGCATGCAGGCGAAGCAGTAACCCGCCCGCACGCAGACGACGCCCCGCTGCCGCGTATCCGAATCCCGAATCCATGACCGAAATCCGCGCCATCGTCACCGACATCGAGGGCACCACCAGCTCGATCGACTTCGTCCGCGACGTGCTGTTCCCGTACGCGCGCAAACGCCTGCCGGCCTTCGTCGAAACCCACGGCGACCGGCCCGAAGTGCAGCACTGGCTGCACGAGGCCGCCCGCGAAGCCGGGCTGATCGAGGCCAGTCGCCAGGACATCATCGAACTGCTGCTGGGCTGGATCGACCAGGACCGCAAGTCCACCGCGCTGAAGGCGCTGCAGGGCATGATCTGGAAGGACGGCTACGAGGCCAGCGACTACCGCGCCCACATGTACCCGGAAGTCGCCGCCCGCCTGCGCCAGTGGCGCGCCGACGGCCTGCGCCTGTACGTCTACTCGTCCGGCTCGGTGCCCGCGCAACAGCTGTTCTTCAGGTACAGCGAGGCAGGTGACCTGGGCCCGCTGTTCGCCGGCTACTTCGATACCGAAACCGGACCGAAGCGCGAAGCCGGGTCGTACCGGCGCATCGCCGAGGCGGTCGGCGAACAGCCGCAGCACCTGCTGTTCCTGTCCGACATCGTCGAGGAACTCGACGCCGCCCGCGAGGCAGGTTTCCAGACCGCATGGCTGGTGCGCGAGCCGCAGGCGCTGCCGGCCACGCCGCGCCACCCGGTCCATCGCGATTTCGACACGATCGCCGTCTGACCGGGCACGCACGTCCGCCATGCGCAACGCCCTGACCATCCTGCTCGCACTCGCCGCCGGCGTGCTGCTGAACGCGTGGTGGTCGGGCCGACCCGCCGTCTCGCCGCATGCGGCCGGCGCTCCCGCAGCCGCCACTTCGGCCATCCTGCCGCAGGACGTGGCGGACCCGGACATGACGGTCGACGATGGCGAGCGCTGGCCCGACCAGGCGCCGACACCGGAGCAGGTGCTCTACGCGCAACCACGGATGATGCGCCAGGCGCTGGCCGAACTCGGCCCGCGCACGCCCGGCAGGCCGAACCTGTACCTGCTGACCTTCGCTGGCGACGGCGGCGAGGACGTGTTCCGCAACGAAGCCGAATACGCCGCCCGGCTGTTCACCCGGCGCTTCGGGCCCGGCACGCACAGCCTGGTGCTGGAGAACAACCCGGCCACCTTGTCCACCCGTCCGCTGGCCAGCTGGAGCAATCTGGAAATGGCGCTCGACGGACTGGGCAAGGTGATGCAGCCCGACGACATCCTGCTGCTCTACGTGACCAGCCACGGCAGCGAGGATCACCAATTGCTGGTCGACATGGACCCGCTGCCGCTGGACCCGATCGGCGCCAGCGACCTCGCCGGCATCCTCGCCCTGCATCCGTTCAAGTGGAAGGTCGTGGTGATCAACGCCTGCTATTCCGGCGGCTTCCTGCCGCCACTGCGCGGCCCCGGCACGATGGTGCTCACCGCCGCCCGCAGCGATCGCAGCTCGTTCGGCTGCGGCAGCGACTCGGACATCACCTATTTCGGCAAGGCCTGGCTGGTCGATGCGCTGAACCACAGCGACAACTTCGCCGACGCATTCACCCGGGCCCGCAACGATATCGCCGCGTGGGAAAAACAGGACAACCTCACCCCGTCCGAACCGCAGATCGATATCGGCAGCGGCATCCGCGATCAGCTGGCGCGGTGGCGCAAGGGCATCACTCCCGGGCCGGCGATACCGTTCGAACCCGCGGCACCGGCGGCGGCCGGCAGCCGCCCGACGCCCTAGCCCGCCGCATCAACTCCGTGGCCAGCGCCACGCCATGGCGGCGATCAGCAGCGACAACGCCACCTCGATCACGCCCAGCACGATGTAGAACCACCACGCGCCCGGCATCGTCAGCAGCATGATCGCCGTATAGAACAGGCCCAGCCCGATGTTGAGCCAGCGGCACAGCCGGGGCGGCAGCAGCAGCGACAGGAACACCATCAGCCCCGGCACGGCCAGCAGCAGGGCGGTGCCGACCAGGGTCGCCTCGCTCACCGGACCGACCGGCCCTTCCCCGCCCAGCATGCCCTGCAACTTGCCCGGCACGTAGAGGCCGAAGTAGTCGCCGTAGATGTAGCAGAACATCAGCGCCGTCCACAGCGCCGACAGCTTGAAGCGCACGTGCAACTTGATGTCGACCAGGGATGTGGCGCTCATGTCGCACTCCTCGGATGAGCTTGTGCACCACCTGCCCGCACGCCCATCAGCAGCAGCCACAGGCAGGTGCCGATCTCGCCCAGGGCTGCCGGCAGGTGGACGTAGTTGGAAAACGCCGTGTCTGCATATCCCGGCAGCAGCAAGTCGGCAAACACGTCCACCAGGTAGCCGATACCGCCCAGCATCAGCAGCAAGCCAGCCAGGCGCGGCAGCATGCCGCTGGTGCACACGAGATAGCCGAACGGCAACAGCCACAGCCCCCAGAACAGGCTGGCCACGAAAATGGCGTGGCCATACGACCTCAGGGCAAGCAATGCCAGCGGCGTCATCGTCTCTATCGGCAAGCCATGGCTATCGGTCAACAGCCACAGTGCATCGAGTCGATGCATCACCCCGATCAGGGCGATCGGCACGGCCGTGACCGCCAGCACGACCATCGCGACGGCCGCGCGCTGGTGAACGCGATGAAGCAGGCGAAACAGCAACAACGGCAGCAGCAGGAAGGCCACCTGTTCGATCATGAAGGAGACGATGCCCGCGCGGAACAAGGCTTCGTGCGCCACGATATTGGCCAGCATGGCCGGCGGATCGCCTGGCGCAGCAAGCCTGCCCGGCACATAGCCCAGGCTGAAGAAGCCGGTCACGACCACCACCAGATAGACCAGCCCCGCACAGCGGGCCAGCCGGTTTTCGTTCGTCATGTGACCCCCGCGATCCATCACCTCGCCTTGCGGCGTCCTCTCGGCAGTGTCGATGCAGCGAGATCGTCCCTTGAGTGCCGGAAGTAACACAGTGATCGCCAGGCTCTGACAAGAGCTTCGCGATCCGGGTGTTAACTTCCTCGACCGTCTTCCAGGGAACCCGGCAATGAAAAGACCCACTGCAAACAGGACTCCTGCCGAGGCAGGCCGTCGTCTGCCAGGAGCCACGCCGGATCGGACGATGTTGCGTACGTTCCTGATCGCCGCCCTGGCGCTGACACTGATGGCCTGTACTTCGCAGTCGCCGCAGACCGACGCCACCCAGGCCGACGCGGCCCCGCCAGGCGCGGCCAATACGCGGATCATTGCCTGCGCGTCGTCGCAGCTCGCCCTCACCCTCGATCCCGCTGGCGGGCGTTTCAACGGCATGTCGCATTCGGGCACGATGCTGGTCCTGCGCAACACCGGCGCGGCCGCCTGCACGATCCCTGCGCGCCCGCTGCCGAGCTTCGCGGATTCCGGCGGGCAGACGCTGAACATCGTGGCGCAAACTCCGACCGGGCCGGATGCCGCCTCGCATTCCCCGATCACGCTCGCGCCGGGCGCGGTCGTCACCAGCGACATGCGCTGGGTGTCGGGCGACGTCTACGACAACGGCCATTGCGAAGCACCGGCCCGGCTCACGCTCGCGCTCGGCCAGCAACGGATTTCCGCCGCGTTCACCGGCCGCCTGTGCGGCGCCGGCGGCCAACCGTCCGCCTATGCGTTGAGCCCGTTCACGCCCGTCGCGGCGCCCTTGTCCACTATGGCCAAGCCGATGGCTTATGCCTGCGATGACGGACGCACCGTGCAAGCCGTCTATCCCGACACCGATACCGCGACGCTCACCTTCGACGACCGGACCCACCACCTGCACATCGCCGTGTCCGCCAGCGGCGCGCGCTACGTGGACGATCACTGGCAATGGTGGAGCAAGGGCATGCACGACGCCTGGCTCGCCAAGCTCAGGCCCCGCGAAAACATCGCATCAGCCCGCGGCGTCCACTGCGTAGCCCCGTGAGGACTGGAACTCACCCGCTGAACAATCCGGGAGGGATCAATCTGGTCGAAAGCGCATCTGCGACCTTGCACGGAGGAAGCTGCCGCCGCGCACGCTTGGTGCTTCCATGGATGTCGGCGGCACGGCGAGATTGCCGTGCCGGCTTGGCGTAATCGGTGGCGTGACGTTGCCCTGGCTCACGATCCCGCGTTCCACTCGCCGCATTCGGCCAGCCAATCCATGAACACGCGCACGCGCCGTGGCAAGTGCCGGCGACTGGCATATAGCAGGCTCACCGGCATCGGTTCGGCGCGATGGTCCACCAGTAATTCCTTCACCAGGCCGGCATCGACCAGATGCCGCATGCCCGCCACCGGCGCCTGGATCAGGCCCAGGCCAGCCACGCACGCGGCCTGGTAGCTGTCGGTGTTGTTGACGGTGACTGCACCGGCAAGCGGCAGCACGTGCACACCCGCTTCGTCGACGTACTCGAAGCCGTCGGAAGTGCCGCCGAAGTTCTGCGCGTAATGCACCATCCGATGGCCGTCCAGCTCGGCCGGAGTGCGCGGCTCGCCATGCGCCGCCAGGTAGGCGGGACTGGCGAATGTGCCGATGTCGTAACTGCCCAGCGGCCGCGCCACCAGGTTGTCGACATCTTCCAGAACGCCTACCCGCAGCACGCAATCGAAACCCTCGCGAACCAGGTCGACGCGTCGGTCCGCGCAGCTCAGCTCCAGCTCGATGCCGGGATGCGCGGCCAGAAACTCCGGCAGACGCGGTAGCACGAAGGCGCGGGCCGCGGTGGTCGGCATGTCCACGCGCAGCCGTCCGCGCAGGTGGCGGTCGTCGTCGCGGAACATCGACTGCAGTTCATCGAACGCGTCCAGCGCGTCGCGGCAGCGCTCCAGGAATGCCAGGCCGTCCTGGCTCGGCTCGACCCGGCGCGTGGTTCGATGCAGCAGGCGCGTTCCCAGCAGTGACTCCAGCCGCTGCACGGCATTCGATGCGCTGGCCTTGGGCAAACCCAGGTCGGCGGCGGCTTGGGTGAAGCTGCCGCGCTCGGCCACGCGGACGAAGATTTTCATGGCATCGATGTCGTGCATGCGTATTGTTATCCATATATGAACATTCAAATCATATACTGATTATTTATTGCGATCATGACTACCAATAGTCTGGCACCCACCCAACCACGCCGGACTGTTCCGGCCAACACCAAGGACCTGCCATGACTATCCCGACTCCCATCGCCCTGATCACCGGGGGCAGCCGCGGCCTCGGTCGCAACGCCGCCATCGCCCTGGCCCGCCAGGGCACGGACGTGATCCTTACCTTCCGCAGCGGCATCGACGACGCGCGCGCTGTCGTGGCCGAGATCGAGGCGCTCGGTCGCCGCGCGGCAAGCCTGCAGCTGGATGTGTCGGAAGCGAGCGGGTTTCCCGGGTTCGCCGACGCGGTACGCAAGGTCCTCGCCGATCATTGGCAACGCGAGCACTTCGACTTCCTGCTCAACAACGCCGGCATGGGCCTGGTCGCGCCCATCGCCGATACCACGCCGGAGCAGTTCGACACGATGATGGCCGTCCATCTGAAGGGCCCCTTCTTCCTGACCCAGGCCCTGCTGCCGCTGATCGCCGATGGCGGCCGCATCATCAACGTCTCCTCCGGCCTGACCCGCTTCGCGCTGCCCGGCTACGCGGCCTACGCCAGCATGAAAGGTGGCGTGGAGGTGCTCACCCGTTACCTGGCCAAGGAACTGGGCGCACGCGGCATCCGGGTCAATACGCTGGCCCCGGGTGCGATCGAAACCGATTTCGGCGGCGGCGCGGTACGCGACAACGCGGCACTCAACACCTTGATCGCCGGCAACACGGCGCTGGGCCGCGCCGGCTTGCCCGACGACATCGGCGGTGCCGTGGCGGCACTGCTCGCCCCGGGCAGCGGCTGGATCAACGCGCAGCGCGTGGAGGCTTCGGGCGGCATGTTTCTCTGACGGTCGCGGGGTGCGCCAGTCCTGCATCGACGACATCTGCGCTTCACGATCTCATCGAGACAACTGACAGGCACCGAGGCGACGGATGGCCAGGCGTTCCGGCCGGGCCATCCGTCGCGATGCTTCATCCCTGGATGCTGACCACCACCTTGCCGCGCGCCTGTCGCTGCTCGATCAAGGCATGGGCTTCACCGACCGTGGCCAGCTCGAACCGGCGCGCGTCCAGCAGCGGCCTGACCATCCCTGCCTCGGCCAAGCGCGTGGCTTCGCGCAGGATCTCGCCGTGATGCGGCTTGCCTTCGCCGGTCAGCAAGGGCAGCAAGGTGAACACGCCGGAATAGGTGGCGGCCCTGAACGAGAGGGGCGCCAGCGCGTGCGTACCCCAACCCAGCGAGCTGACCACGTGGCCGAAACGCGCCACGGCCCTGAACGATGCATCCAGGCTCGCGCCGCCGGCGGTGTCATACACTACGTCGAAACCGCGACCGGCCGTATGGACGGCTATCTGTTCTTCGACCGGCATCTGCTCGTGGTCGATCGGCGTCGCGCCCAGTTGCTGGCTGATGCCACCGCGCGCCGCGGTGTCCGTGGCGAAAACGGTCGCGCCGAAAGCACGGGCAATCTGGATCGCCATGCTGCCCACGCCGCCCGCGCCGCCTTGCACCAGCACGGTCTGGCCAGCGCCTACGTGAGCACGATCCACCAGACCTTCCCACGCGGTGATGAAGACCAGCGGCAGCGAGGCCGCCTCGCGCACGCTGAAGTGCGCGGGCTTGAGCGCCAGCAGGCTGGCATCCACGGCGGCATATTCGGCCAGCGAACCCTGCACGCCACCGACACCACCCGTCATGCCGTAGACCTCGTCACCCACCCGAAGGCCGGTGACGCCCGCACCCAGCGCGACGACGACGCCGGCCATGTCGATGCCCAGGATCGCCGGCAGCGGATGACGGGCGTGTTCGGCGGCACCGCTGCGGATCTTCAGGTCCAGCGGATTGACGCCACTGGCCATGATGCGCACCAGCACCTGGCCCGCCTGCGGCACGGGGCGGGCGATGCTGGTCAGGCGGAATGGGGCGCCGTGGTTTTCAAGAACGGCGGCTTGCATGGAGGAAGCGATAGTCATGGCGTACTCGGCGTGGGAGGAAGTGGTCTCCACGCTACGCCCGTCAATTTCGTTTGAAAATCCAATATTTTGCATTTTATCCATGCATAATTGCATGGCTTCCGACCTGGCTTTCCAACGAGGTGCCGCGATGGAATGGAGCGATCTGCGTGTCTTCCTGGCCATCGCACGCGAGGGCACGCTCGGTGCCGCCGCGCGCAAGCTGGGACAAACCCAGCCCACCATGGGCCGCCGGTTGCAGGCACTGGAAAACGCCGTGGGACACAAGCTGTTCCAGCGCACCTCGGAAGGTTTCGTGCTCACCGATGAAGGGTCGGCGGTACTCAACCACGCCGAACGCATCGAGGACGAAGCACTCGCGTTCCAGCGCCAGCTGGCCGGCCAGGAACGCCAACTCGACGGCCTGCTGCGGATCACCGCCTCGGACTGGTTCGCCGAACACCTGCTGACACCGGTCATCGCGGAATTCGCTCGGGCCTATCCGCGCGTCACCGTCGAACTGCTGACCGACACGCGTTTCCTCAGCCTGTCACGCCGCGAAGCCGACCTGGCGTTCCGCATCAAGCCGTTCGACGAACCCGACATCGTTTCGCGCAAGCTGCTGCACATGCCGTACGGCGTGTACATGGCTGCCGATTATCCCCTGCCCCGCGCCGGCGATGGCGAAGGTGCCGGGCTGATCACCATGGACAGCGCCTTCGGCAACATGCCCGACGTCGCGTGGTTGCAGCGCGTGCTCCCGAATGCCCGCGTGGCGTTTCGCAGCAACGCGCGCGCCGTGCAGGCAAGAATGTGCATGCAGGGTTCAGGCGTTGCGGTCCTGCCGCGTCCATTGGGCGATGCGCTCGACGGCTTGCGGCGCATCGACCTGGGCGAAGAGCCACCGGCGCGTGAAACCTGGATCGGCTATCACCGCGACATGCGCCGGCTGGCGCGGCTGAGGGCGCTGCTGGACCTGGTGGTTGCGCGGTTGGCCAACTGAGAACGACAGGAGAAAGACGCCTTCGCCTCTCTATCCATCACGGTGCCGGTCAGCCAGTACGTTCACTGCATCCGCCAGTGACAACCCGCGGGCCCGCAACGCCACGGTGAGGTGAAACAGCAAGTCCGCCGCTTCGCCCAGCAACTCGTCATCTCCCTGCGCCACGGCGGCCAGTGCCGTCTCGACACCCTCCTCGCCCACCTTCTGCGCGATGCGGCGAATGCCGCCGTCGAACAGCGTGGTGGTGTAGCTGCCTTCGGGACGCTCGGCGTGCCGCTGCGCCACCAGCGCGTCGAGTTCGGCGAGAAAACCTAGCGGCGGTCGCACGTTAGCGCCGTCGCCGAAGCAGCTGGAGGTGCCGGTGTGGCAGGTGGGGCCGCGTGGGTCGGCCTGGATCAGCAAGGTGTCGGCGTCGCAGTCGATGCGGACCGACTTCAGCACGAGCACGTGACCGGAGCTTTCGCCCTTGGTCCACAGCCGCTGCTTGCTGCGGCTGTAAAAAGTGACGTGGCCGCTGCGCTGCGTTTCGGCCAAGGCCGCGGCCGTCATGTAGCCCAGCATCAGCACTTCGCCGGTGAGCCAGTGCTGCACGATCGCCGGCAGCAGGCCATCGCCCTTGGCCCAGTCGAGGCGGCTGGTATCGGTGTTGTCGCTCATCGTTGCTTCCTCGTGGCTCACCGGCGCACCGCTACGCCACATTCGTGCAGGTAGTGCTTGAGTGCGGGGATCGCGATGGCGCCGGAGTGGAACACGCTGGCGGCCAGCGCGCCGTCGACGTCGGCATCAACGAAGGCATCGCGAAAATGTTCCGGCGCGCCGGCGCCACCGGAGGCGATCAGCGGCACGTGGCAGATTGCCCGGGCGACGGAGAGTTGTTCGAGGTCGTAACCCGCGCGCACGCCGTCGCTGCCCATGCAGTTCAGCACGATCTCGCCCGCACCGCGCTGCTGTGCCTCGACCATCCAGTCCAGCGTGCGGCGTGCCAGCGCCTGGGTTTTCGTGGGGTCGCCGGTGTACTGGCGCACGCGCCATTCACCATCGGCGTCGCGCAACGAGTCGATGCCGACCACCACACACTGCACGCCGAACGCGGCAGCCAGTTCGTCGATCAGCGCGGGGCGTTCCAGCGCGGGCGAGTTCACCGAGATCTTGTCGGCGCCCGCGTGCAGCACGGCGCGGGCCTCGTCGACCGAGCGGATGCCGCCGGCGACGCAGAACGGAATGTCGATCACGCGGGCAACCTTCTCGACCCAGCCGCGATCCACGCTGCGCCCTTCGGGGCTGGCGGTGATGTCGTAGAACACCAGTTCGTCGGCGCCTTCGTCGCGATAGCGCAGCGCGAGATCCACGATCTCACCCATCACCACGTGATCGCGGAAGCGCACGCCCTTGACCACCTGGCCATCGCGCACGTCGAGGCAGGGGATGATGCGGCGACTCAGCATGCGAGTGCTTCCTCGACCGTGAAGCGTCCTTCCAGCAGCGCGCGGCCGAGAATCACGCCACATGCGCCGGCTTCGCGCGCCGCGCGGATGTCGTCCAGCGAACGCACGCCGCCGGAAGCCTGCACCGCCAGCGACGGAACGGACTCGGCAAGATGGCGATAGAGATCGAGATTGAAACCGGCCAGCATGCCGTCGCGGTCGATGTCGGTGCACAGCAGGTGGCGCGCACCGCGGGCGGCATACCACGGCGCCAGTTCGTCCAGCGTACGCGCCTCGACTTCGGTCCAGCCCGCGCTGGGCAGCGCCCAGCGTCCGTCGACATGGCGCGTGTCCAGCGCGAGGGTCAGGCGTTCCGTGCCGTATTTGGCCAGCCATCCGGCGACGCGTTCGGGATCGCGGATCGCCACGCTGCCCAGCACCACGCGCTGCACGCCGGCATCGAACAGTCGCTGCAGATCGGCTTCCTCGCGCGCGCCGCCGCCGGCCTGGATCGCCATGCCGTCGGCAGCGATCGACGCGATCACCGCGAGATTGTCGAGCCGGCCCGAGCGCGCGCCGTCCAGGTCGACCAGGTGCAGCCATGCTGCGCCGGCCTGCGCGTAGCGCTTTGCCAGCTCGCGCGGATCGGCCGCGTAAGTCGTCTGCTGCGCATAGTCGCCCTGCTTCAGGCGCACCACCTGGCCGCCGCGCAGGTCGATGGCGGGAATGATGTCGAAACTCATAGGTCGAGGAAATTCTGCAGGAGCTTCGCGCCGACGGCGGCGGAGCGCTCGGGGTGGAATTGCATGCCGTGGAAATTGTCGCGGGCGATCACTGCGGAGAACGGCTCGCCGTAATCACTGTCGGCCAGCGTCCATTCCCCCGTCGGCACGGCGTAGCTGTGCACGAAGTAGGCCTGCTCGCCGTCGTCGAGCCCGGCCAGCAGCGGATGTTTCCGCCGGATCGACAACGCGTTCCAGCCCATGTGCGGCACGCGCAGGCCGGGCGCTTCGACGAAGCGGCGAACCGGCGCGGGAATCACCCCGAGGCATGCGGTATCGCCCTCCTCCGAATGCGTGCACAGCAACTGCATGCCCAGGCACACGCCGAGCACCGGCTGGGTCAACCCGCGCAAAACCTCGACCAGGCCCAGCTCGCGCAGCCGCGCCATGCCGGGGCCAGCCGCGCCGACGCCGGGCAGGATCACCTTGTCGGCGGCGCGGATCGTTGTCGCGTCGGAAGTCAGCGCGGCGTCCACGCCGAGCCGCTGCAACGCATAGCGCACCGAACCGATATTGGTGCCGCCCGCATCGACCAGCACCACGCTCATTACAGCGCACCCTTGGTGCTCGGCAGCTCGCTGCCTTCGCGGCGCAGCGCCTGGCGCAAGCTGCGCGCCACTACCTTGAAGCAGGCCTCGACCATGTGATGCGCGTTGTCGCCGCGCACGCTCAGGTGCAGGTTTGCGCCCAGCGTTTCGCACAGCGAGCGGAAGAAATGCGGCACCAGCTCGGTCGGCACCTCGCCCACACGCTCGCGGGGGAAGCTGCCTTCGAACACGAAACATGGACGGCCGGACAGATCCAGCGCCGCGCTGGCTTGCGCTTCATCCATCGGCAAGGTGAAGCCGTAACGGCCGATGCCGCGCTTGTCGCCCAGCGCCTGCTTCAGCGCCTGGCCCAGCGCCAGTGCGCAGTCCTCGATGGTGTGATGTTCGTCGATGTGGGTGTCGCCATCGCAAGCCAGCTCAAGCGCGAAGCCGCCGTGCTTGCCGATCTGTTCCAGCATGTGGTCGAAGAAGCCCAGGCCGGTATGTGCCTGCGGTTCGGCCACGCGATCGAGATCCACGCTGACCGTGATGCGGGTTTCCTTCGTGTTGCGCACCACCGTGGCGGTACGCGGCGCGTCGAGCAGTTCGTGGGCCAGCGCTTCCCAGCTCACTCCGAGCGAACCGACGCGACAGCCGCGCACACCGAGATTGGCGGCGAACTGCAGGTCGGTCTCGCGATCGCCGACCATCGCCGAGGCGGCCCGGCTCCAGCTGTCGTCGGCCAGGTAATGGCGTGCCAGGCCGATGCCGGGCTTGCGCGTGTCGAGACCCTCATGCGGGAAACTGCGGTCGATCAGCACCTCGCGGAAGCGGATGCCTTGCGAGGCGAGGATGCCCAGCAGCAAGTCATGCGGCCCGGTGAAGTCGGCTTCAGGGAAACTGTCGGTGCCCAGACCATCCTGGTTGGTGACCATCACCAGTTCGTAGCCCGCGGCCACAAAGCGCTGCAACGCGGCGATCACGCCCGGCAACAAGGCCAGCTTCGCGTAGCTGTCGATCTGCTCGTCGGCTGGCTCCTCGATCAGGCAGCCGTCACGGTCGACGAAGAGGAACTTTGTCTGCTTCATGCCGATCCCTCGGAAAGATCCCGGCCTTGCGTCGCCGCACTCTCCAGGACGGCGAGCATCCGGTCGTTCTCGGCCGGCGTGCCGATGGTGATGCGCAAGGCGTCACCCAGCTTCGGATAGCGCCGCACGTCGCGCACCACCACACCGGCGGCCAGCAGGCGCTGGTAGATCGCGCCGGCGTCGTCGAAGCGCACGGCGAGGAAGTTCGCCTGTGACGGCAGCACGCCGCGCACGCAGGGCAGCGCGGCCAGCGTGCCGCGCACCCGTTCGTGTTCGTTGCGCAGCACGGCCAGGTGTTCGCGCGCCTGCGCCTGCCCCGCTTCGGAAAGCGCCGCCATCGCGGCAGCCACGCACGGCAGCGGCAGCGGGTATGGCGGCATGATCCGGCGCAGCAGCGCGATCACTTCGGGATTGGCCAGCAGGCAGCCGATGCGTGCACCGGCCAGCGCCCAGGCCTTGGACAAGGTGCGCAGCACGGCGAGGCCTTCGTAACGATCGATGAGATCGGCCACGCTGCGCTCGAAGGCAAATTCGATGTACGCCTCGTCCACCACCAGCAAGGCGCGCCCGTCGAGCTGCTGCAGCAGACGCTCGACATCCTCGCGTGGCACGCACTGGCCACTGGGATTGTTCGGCGTGCAGACGAAAATCAGCTTCACCGCGGGTGTGACGGCAGCGAGCACCGCATCCACGTCCAGCGTGAAGTCATCCGCCAGCGCCACCTCGATCACTGCCGCGTTCTGGATGCGGGCGCAGACGCCGTACATGCCGAAAGTGGGCGGCTGGATCAGGATCGCGTCCTCGCCTGCACGGCAGAACCCGCGAATCAGCAGGTCGATGGCTTCGTCGCTGCCCCGGCCGACCAGCAGTTGCTCGTGGCGCACGCCGTACAGGGCGGCCAGGGTCGCGACCAGCGCCGCCGGCTGCGGTTCCGGGTAGCGATTGCAGCCCAGGCCATCGTCGCCCGGCGGCGGCCAGGCCGATTCATTCGCGTTGAGGAAAACCTGTCCGCCGCTGGCCTCCATGCGCGCCGAGGAATACGGCTGCATCGCGCGGATCTCCGGCCGGGCCAGCTCGAGCACGCTCATGCCAAGGCCTCCAGTCGCAGGGTCACGGCGCGGCGGTGCGCCTCCAGTTGCTCGGCCGCCGCCAGCGTCGCGGTGCACGGGCCGATCTGGCGCAGGCCGTCGGCAGACACTTCCTGCACGCTGATCTGCTTCTGGAAACTGGCCACCGACACGCCGCTGTAGCTGCGCGCGTGGCCGTACGTGGGCAGCACGTGGTTGCTGCCGCTGCAGTAGTCGCCGACGGACTCGGGCGTCCACTGGCCGAGGAAGATCGAGCCGGCGCTGTCGATGCGCTCGAGCAGCGTGCGCGGCTCGGCGACCTGCAGGATCAGGTGTTCGGGAGCGTAGCGGTTGCTGACCTCGACCGCCTGCGCCAGCGATTCGACCAGGACCAGCCGGCTCTGCGCCAGCGCCTGTCGTGCGATGTCGGCGCGCGGCAAGTCGGCGCATTGCCGCTCGACTTCCGCCGCCACCCTGGCCAGCAGATCGGTGGACGGGCTGAGCAGGATCACCTGCGAATCCGGCCCGTGCTCGGCCTGCGACAACAGGTCGGCGGCGACGAACGCCGGGTTGGCCGCCGCGTCGGCAATCACCAGCACCTCGGACGGACCGGCCGGCATGTCGATCGCCGCGCTGTCGGGATCGGTCGACACCTGCAACTTCGCCTCGGTCACCCACGCATTGCCCGGCCCGAACAGCTTGTCGCACCGGGGCACGCTGTCGGTGCCGTAGGCCATCGCGGCGATCGCCTGGGCGCCACCGAGCTTGAATACCTTGTGCACGCCGGTGAGCCGGGCCGCGTACAGCACCGCCTCGTCGCAACGGCCATCGGCGCGTGCCGGCGAGCACAACACCACCTCGCGACAGCCAGCGATCTGCGCCGGCACGCCCAGCATCAGCGCGGTCGACGGCAACGGCGCGCTACCGGCCGGCACGTACAGGCCGACCCGGCCGATCGGGCGCAGCATCCGTTCCACCCGCACGCCCGGCGCGGTATCGACGGCCACCGGCTGGAGTGCGCTGGCGCGATGGAACAGCTCGATGCGTTCGGCCGCCTCGCGTATCGCCGCCTTCAACGCGGGATCGAGCACGGCCTCGGCGACGGCGAACTCAGCCTCGTCCACGGCGATCGCTTCCAGCGCGCAGCGATCGTATTGCGCGCTGAACTCGCGCAACGCGGCATCGCCACGCGCGCGCACGGCAGCGATGATCTGCCCGACGCCGTGACGCAAGGCCTCCGCCCGCGACTGCGCCGGTCGCGCCAGCGCCTCGCGACGGGCGACTTCATCCAGTGCGTTCCAGTCCAGACGCTTCATGCGAATCTGCTCTTCATGCCAGCATTTTCTCCACCGGCAACACGAACATCTCGCGCGCGCCGGCCTTCTTGATCTCCTCCAGCTGCCGCCAGCTCACCTCGCCGGCGCACAGCGCCTGCAGCATCAGCTGGTCGGGCTGGCCCGCCACCGGTAGCAGGGTCGGCTGCGGGCCACCGGGCAACAGGCGGGTCACCGCGTCCAGCGTGTGGCGCGAGGTCTGCAGCAGCAACAGGCGCGATTCGCGCACCTGGATCACGCCGTCCAGCCGCTTCAGCAGCAGCTCCAGCATGTCGCCGCGTTCGTCCACCGGCAGGGTCAGCGGGCCGGCCAGCACCGCTTCGCTTTCCAGCAACACGTCGGTTTCGCGCAACTGGTTCGCCACCAGGGTGCCGCCGCTCTGCACCAGGTCGCAGATCGCGTCGGCGGTGCCCAGCTTGGGAGCGATCTCGACCGAACCGGCCAGGGTCACCACGCCCGCATCGATGCCGCGGCTGCGCAGCCATTCGCCGAGCAGGCCGGGGTACGAGGTGGCGATGCGGGTGCCGGCCAGATCCTTCGGCTCCCCGTAAGCCATGTCCTGGGGTACCGCGATCGACAGGCGGCAGCGGCCGAAACCGAGCGGCCGCAATTCGTCGAGCGGCTCGCCGTCACGCCCGGCGGTGAGCTGGAACTCGCCCAGCACGTTGCGCCCGACGATGCCCAGGTCGCACACGCCCTGGGCGATCAGCCCCGGGATATCGTCATCCCGCACCAGCAGCAGATCCACCGGCTCGCCTTCGCCGAAGCAGAACAGCTTGTCGCGGCTTTGCCGGAAGGTCAGTCCGCAACGGGTCAGCAGGTCCAGCGCCGGTTCGGTCAGCCGGCCGGATTTCTGCATCGCGATGCGCAGGCGATCGCGCGGCTTCATGCCTTCTTCCTTGCCGCCTGAGCCTGTTTCCTTGCCGCCCGGGCCGCCGCGGCCAGATAGCCGCCGCTGCCCTGGGTGAGGTAGCGCGCGACCCGGCCAATGGTGGTGATGCTGACCGCGGTGCGCTCGTGGATCTCGCGGTAAGGCACGCCTTCGAGCAGGTACGGCACTACCCGCCAGCGATCGACCAGCACTTCAAGTTCCGCCGGCGTGCACAGGTCGCTGAGAAAGGCGCCCATCTCCTCGCTGTTGCGCAGGGACAGCAAGGCCTCGCAGAGACTCTGCTCGGCGGAGCCTGGCGGGGATTCGGGATCGAGCGATCGACGCTTCATAATGTACTAACGCGTTAACACAGTGGAGCGCATCATACATGGCAGGCGGCCATGCAGCAAACCCTCGTCGAACCCCTGCCCTGGCGGTTCAGCCAGCGGCCGGTCTCACACCGACTCCCGATTCCCCAAAAGCAAAAACCCCCGCCAAGGCGGGGGTTTTCTTGCAGCAATGCCGGGCGAAGCTGGCTCAGGCCGACTTCTTCTTCGGCGCCGCCTTCTTGGCCGCAGCCGGCTTGGTCACGGTCGGCTTGGCACCGACCACGGCCGGCAGCGCGCCGTGTGCACGGGTATTGCCGTAGCTGCCGCGGTAGGTCTTGCCGCGACGGGTCTTGCGATCGCCCTTACCCATGGGAACTCCTTGATTTATTGGATGAACGGCCTGCCATCATAGCAGCGTCCCGGCATGGCGGGATAGTCAGCGACGAGCGTGTCCCGCACAGTCCCCGGACGGGTCGGGACACGCCCCGGGATCGATCTGCACGGTCACGTGGCGGACCTCGAAACGCTCCAGCAGCAGGCGCTTGATCGACTGCAGCACCAGGGCGCCGTCCGCCCGCTCGTCCAGCTCGGCATGCACGGTCGCCATGCGTGACCCCGAGGCGAGCTGCCACACGTGCAGGTGGTGGATATCGCGGATACCCGGCGCCGCCGTGCGCAGCGAGCTCTCCATTTCGCTCGTATCCAGGCCATCGGGCACGCCTTCCAGCAGGATATGCGCCGACTTCCGCAGCAAGCGCCACGCACTGTTCAGGATCAGCAGCGAGACCAGCAGCGACAGCAGCGGATCGGCCCACAGCCAGCCGAACCAGCGGATCGCCAGCGCCGCCAGCACCGCCGCCAGCGAACCGAGCAGGTCGCCAAGCACATGCAGGCTGGCGCCGGCGAGGTTGACGTCGTCATGCGCATGCCCGTGCAGGGTGCGCAGCACCAGCGCATTGACCAGCAGACCGGCGACGGCGACCGCCAGCATCACGCCGGAAAGGATCAGGCCCGGATGGCGCAGGCGCATCACCGCCTCCCACGCGATCCACGCCACCAGCACGAACTGGCTCAGCGCATTGACGAAACCCGCCAGCACTTCCATCCGGCCATAACCGTAGCTGCGCCTGGCATCGGCCGGGCGGGTGGCCATCCACGCACCGACCACGGCCAGCAACAGGGCCAGCGTGTCGACCATCATGTGTGCCGCATCGGCCAGCAAGGCCAGCGAACCGGACCACAGGCCGCCGATCACCTCGACGATCATCATGATGCCGGTCAGAACCAGCGCCAGCAGCAGTTTGCGGCTGCTTCCACCCGCCACGTGCTCGTGGGCGCCGTCATGCGCCTGCCCCGTGGCATGTTCGCAGCCGTGAGGCTGGTGGTGATGGTGCGGCGTATTCATGCGCGCATGCTAGGAATCGGCATGGCCGTTACACAATCACCGCGGCTCAATGCGCGCACTGCGGACCGTGCACGTGGACGCCATCACGATGGCTGTCCAGCCGCAGGTTGACGAAGTGCGCCGCCGCCAGCAGCATGCCGCCGCAAGTCACCAGCACGCTGTGCAGGATCGGCGAGCCCAGGTCGATGAAGGCGATGCCGAGCAGCAGCAGCGACAGTCCCGGCACGGCCAGGCGCAGCGGCAGGCGGCGCCGGTGCCTGCGATAGCCGCGCACCAGCACCAGCGATGCCAGCACGCAGGCGCACAACACGAAGATGCGTTCGAAGCGATGGTCGGCCAGGAATTCCATGCCAATCAGCGGCAGCAGGGCCAGCACGAACGGCAGCAGCGCACAGTGGATCGCGCACAGGAACGATGCCATCGCGCCAACGCGATCGGCCAGGTGCCACCAGCGGGATTTGTTCGACTGCTCGGGATTCATCGATTGACCCGGCGCCGCCCGACGGGGCGACTCCATGTCCGGTGGCAACATGTTACTTTATAACACTACGGCCCGCCAGCCCCGTGGACCCACCTCAGCCCTTGCGGCAGTTCCGGCAGGTGCCGTGCACTTCCAGGGTCTGCGCCTGCGGCCGGAAACCCAGCGCCTTCGCCTGTGCCTCGATCAGTTCGGCCACGCGCTCGTCGCAGACTTCCTGGGCGCTGGAGCAGATGTCGCAGATCAGGAACGGTACCTGGTGCGCCTCGGCCGGGTGATGGCAGGAAACGAAGGCATTGATCGATTCCAGCTTGTGGATGAAGCCGTTCTCGAGCAGGAAGTCGAGCGCGCGATAGACGGTGGGCGGCGCCGCATTGCCGTGCTTCTCGCGCAACTGGTCGAGCAGGTCGTAGGCCTTCACCGGCTTGTGCGCGGCGGCGATCAGCTCCAGCACTTCCTTGCGCAGCGGGGTGAGGCGCAGGCCGCGTTCTTCGCTGGCATGCTCCACGGCGCGCACGAAACCCTTCGCATCATCGTGGTGATGCGCGTGGTGCGGATGCGGGTTGCTGGCGGCGTCGTGGCTCAAGATGTCACCTCGTACGGATCATACACCGCTACCTGCGCGGTACCGGACGGCGGTTCTGTGGCAGCGGTGGTGGCTTCGCCGGTGGCAGCCGGCGGGGCTTGCGCAGGATCACGATCCAGCCGATCGGCCCCAGCACCCAGGCCCAGACGATGCTTTCCAGCAAGCGCCCGCGCCACCAGCCCAGCAAGGCTCCCACCGCGACAAACAGCAGGTTCCACCAGAACATGGCTGCCCACGGCAGCATATTCAACAGGTTGAAGAAGACGTGCCAGAACGCGCCCGGTGCGTCGGGATCGACGCCCTGGGTGGCCCTGGCCAGCCATTCGTCCATGCCGCGCTCAGTGCGCCATCAGCGAAAACCGCATCAACCGCGGGCCATCGCGATGGCAGCGTCGATGCGCTTGAGT
This sequence comes from Rhodanobacter sp. Soil_C_14, assembly GCF_057657335.1. Taxonomy (NCBI): domain Bacteria; kingdom Pseudomonadati; phylum Pseudomonadota; class Gammaproteobacteria; order Lysobacterales; family Rhodanobacteraceae; genus Rhodanobacter; species Rhodanobacter sp. Soil_C_14. The sequence goes on from NZ_JBDGIQ010000001.1 coordinate 286,983, forward strand.
GCTTCGGCGCGACCGGCCAGGTACAAGGTCTGATCGATCGACGGCGACACCTGGGTGCCGGTGATCGCCACCCGCAACGGCTGAGCGATCTTGCCCATGCCCAGTTCCAGCTGCGCCGCCACCTGCTCGATCACCTGATGGATCGGCCCGGGCTGCCATTCGCATTCGGCCAGCAGCGACTTCGCCGCTTCCAGCACGGCCGGTGCACTGCCGTTCTTCAGGTGCTTGGCGACGGCCTTGTCGTCCCACTCGGTGATCGGGCCATACCAGATCGCCGCGCGCTCGGTCATTTCCTTCAGCGTGTGCACCCGATCGCGCAAGGCCACGATGACGTCGACCGGCGCGGGGCCCTGGCTGAAATCGATGCCGGCGCGCTGCAGGTGCCATTCGAACTCGGCCGCCAGCGACTTGGGCTCGTCGGTCTTCAGATAATGCTGGTTGAGCCAGGCCAGTTTCTCGGTGTCGAAACGCGAGGCGGCCTTGTTGCAGTCGCCGATGTCGAACAGCGCGATCATCTCCTCGCGCGAGAAGATTTCCTGGTCGCCATGCGACCAGCCCAGCCGCACCAGGTAGTTGAGGATCGCGTGCGGCAGGAAGCCGTCGGCGCGATAGTCCATCACGCTGACCGCGCTGGTGCGCTTGGACAGCTTCTTGCCTTCCTTGTCCAGGATCATCGGCAGATGCGCGAACTCCGGCACCGGCGCGCCCAGCGCCTTGTAGATGTTGATCTGGCGGGGCGTGTTGTTGACGTGGTCGTCGCCGCGGATCACCTCGGTGATGCCCATGTCGATGTCGTCGACCACCACGGCGAAGTTGTAAGTCGGCCAGCCGTCGGAGCGGAAGATCACCAGGTCGTCCAGCTCGGTGTTGGCCCACTCGATGCGGCCCTTCACCTTGTCCTCGAACACCACCGAACCCTCGTGCGGGTTGCGGAAGCGGATCACCCGGTTGGGGTCTTCTCGACGGGCCTCATGAAAGCCGGGCTCGTTGTGGTCGCGGTAGTGACCGTTGTAGCGGGGCTTCTCGCCCGCCGCCATCGCGGCCTCGCGCATCGCCTCGATCTCGGCCTTGCTCTCATAGGCGTAGTAGGCGTGGCCGGCGGCGAGCAGCTGGTCGGCAACTTCCTTGTAACGCTGCAGCCGCCGGGTCTGGTAGAACGGGCCCTCGTCGGCGTCCAGATCCAGCCAGTGCATGGCGTCGAGAATCGCCTGCACCGCCTCGTCGGTGGACCGCTCGCGATCGGTATCCTCGATGCGCAGGATGAATTCACCGCCGCGACGGCGCGATTCGAGCCAGCAATACAGCGCAGTGCGCGCACCTCCGATGTGCAGGAAACCGGTGGGGCTGGGGGCGAAGCGGGTGCGTACGGTCATCGGTAGTCGGCAGCGAAGGCGAAGCTGCCGATTTTAACCGATCTGCGACACCCGTCCGCGCCTGATCACTTAACGTGGATGGTGATCTTCTTCGACACCAGCGCCGGCTCGAATGGCACGTGATGCTGGTCGCCCAGCTCCAGTTGCAGCGTATGCGTTCCCGGGGCGAGCTTCAGCGTAGTCTGGGTCTGACCACCACCGAAGTGGATGTGGTTCGCGTCGGCCGGGATCGGCTGGCCCGCGGCGGGCAGATCCTTCACGTCGACCAGCAGATGGTGGTGGCCGGCGTGCTCCTTGCCGATGCCGGCCGGTGCCACGCCCATGCCCTTCAGGCCGAACCGCACGGTGACTTCCTGACCCACGGTGGCGCCATCGCCGGGCGAGATGATGTAGACCTCCGCACCGGCCGGCGCGGCCGTGGTGGGCAGGCCGGGAGCCTCGGCGGCGATCGCGGTGGCGGTCAGTCCCGTCAGCGCCAGGGCAAGCAGGATGCGTTTCATCGTCGGTCTCCAGCGGAAGAAAACAGGCTTCAGTGTAAGCGCCACGTCATGCGTCCGCCATGCCGTCGCAACGCCACGCGGCGATGCTGCGGCAAACCGGCACGGACATGGTCATGCGCATCGGGATTGTCAGTGAGACCTATCCACCCGAGATCAACGGTGTCGCGCTGACCGTGCATGGCTTCGCCAGCGGTCTCGCCGCCCGCGGACATGAGATCCAGCTGGTGCGGCCGCGCCAGCCACAACCATCCCGCGCTGAACCCGGCATCGACATGATCGAGCTGCGCGGCGCCTCCCTGCCCCGCTATCCGGGCTTGCGCTTCGGCTGGCCGGCCGGACGTGCGTTGCAGCGGCAATGGACATGGCAACGGCCCGACGTGGTCTATGTCGCCACCGAAGGTCCGCTTGGCTGGTCGGCGGCATGTGCCGCCAGGCAACTGGATATTCCGCTGTGCAGTGGTTTCCACACCCGCTTCGATCACTACGCCAGCCACTACGGCGTGGGCTTGCTCGCGCCGCTGCTGCGCGGCTACCTGCGCCGCTTTCACCTGCGCACCGCCACCACGCTGGTGCCGACCGACACACTCGCACGGGAGTTGCGCACCATGGGCATCACCAACGCACGCGTGCTGCGCCGCGCCGTGGACACGCAGCTCTTCCATCCGGGTCGGCGCGACGACGCCTTGCGCGCCAGCTGGGGCGTCGACGCCGCCACACCCGTGGTGCTTTACGTGGGACGCATCGCTGCGGAAAAGAATCTCGGGCTGGCGATCGAGGCCTTCGGCGCGATCCGCCAGCGACAGCCGCAGGCGCGCTATGTCTGGGTCGGCGATGGTCCCGCGCGGGCCGCACTGCAGGCGGCGCACCCGGACTTCATCTTCGCCGGGATGCAGCGCGGTGAGGCGCTGGCACGTCACGTGGCCAGCGCCGACCTGTTTCCGTTCCCCAGCCTCAGCGAAACCTTCGGCAACGTGATCATCGAGGCTCTCGCCGCCGGCCTGCCGGTGGTTGCCTATGCGCAAGGCGCGGCGCGCGAACATCTCGACCACGGCATCAACGGCTATGGCATCGAATCCGGCGATGCGCAGGGTTTCATCGATGCCACGGTGCGGCTCGCCGGCAACCCCGCCCTGATCCGCCACATGGGCCGCGCTGCCCGCGCCAGCGTGGCCGGACTTTCACCGGAAGCGGTGATTCGCGATTTCGAAACCCTGCTGCGCGAGATGGCCGAGGAGAACCTGCATGAGCACGCCGCCGTCACTGCCCACTTCTGATCTCCTGCCCGGGCCGCGTTTCGCACTGGATGGCCGCGTCTGCGTAATCGCCAACCACTGGGGCGGACGGCGCATGGTGGGCATGCTCTTCGGCATCGTCAGCCGGCTCGGCGACGGCGTGTTCTGGTACACGCTGATGCTTGCACTGGCCATGCTTGGTGGTCAGCGCGGCCTGTCCGCGGCCTTGCACATGGCACTCACCGGCCTGACGGCCCTGCTGCTGTACCGCGTGCTCAAGCGCTGGACCCGGCGACCCCGCCCCTACCGCGCCTGCCCCGGCGTCATCGCCCGCATGCCGCCGCTGGATGAATTCAGTTTCCCTTCCGGGCACACCATGCAGGCCGCGGGCTTCACCGTGGTGGCACTCGCCTGGTATCCGCAGCTGGCACCCTTGCTGCTGGGCTTCACCACGCTGGTGGGAGTTTCGCGAGTGGTCCTGGGGCTGCACTATCCCAGTGACGTGCTCGCCGCCATCGCGCTTGGCGGCGGCGTGGGTGGCGCATCGATCTGGCTGTGGCCGATGACGATCTGAGCCGGCTCGCTGTGCAGCTTCTGCGCACGCCGTAGCGAGTTCCTTTGTGCTCAGACAGATAGCCTACTTGTCCACAGGCTTTACCCGGCACGCTCCACAATCGCTGTGGAGAACTTCGCGCGACCGCTCAAGAAATCGACAAAGTGAGCCAAGTGTCTGCCGGCAAAAGGCGAACGACGATTGTCCACAGGCTTGTACAGAAGACACCCACACCAGCTGTGGAAAACTTGGCGTCGCACGCATGCGGCGAACGCGCGAAACCGGTCACCGCGATCTGGACAGTTCGTGACCAGCGCGTAGCAAGTCACTGATCGGCAAGTGGGGAATCGCGCTTGTCCACAGGGTTTGCCGCAACACTTCCACAACCGCTGTGGAAAACCCTGCGGCGGATACGACGATGCCGCCTGCAGGCGGCATCGCTCATGATCAACCGAATGCCTCGACTCAGGCGGCGCGATCGGCCCGGGTCAGGATGCCGAACAGGTCGGCCAGCTTGTCGCGCATCTCGCGGCGGTCGACGATCATGTCGATCGCGCCGTGGTCGAGCAGGAACTCCGAACGCTGGAAACCTTCCGGCAGGGTCTCGCGCACGGTCTGCTCGATTACCCGCGGACCGGCGAAACCGATCAGCGCCTTCGGCTCGCCGATGTTGATGTCACCGAGCATCGCCAGGCTGGCGGAGACGCCGCCGGTGGTGGGGTTGGTCAGCACGCTGATGTAGGGCACGCCGGCATCGCGCAGGCGCGCCAGTGCCGCCGAGGTCTTGGCCATCTGCATCAGCGAGAACAGCGCTTCCTGCATGCGCGCGCCGCCGGTGGCGGAGAAGCACACCAGGGCGCTCTTGTCGGCCAGCGCACGCTCGGCGGCGCGGGCGAATTTCTCGCCCACCACCGAACCCATCGAGCCACCCATGTAGGCGAACTCGAAGGCCACCGCCATCAACGGCCGGCCCTTGAGCTTGCCGCTCATGGCGACCATCGCATCCTTCTCGCCGATCTTCTTCTGGGTCGAGGTGATGCGGTCGCGGTACTTCTTGGAGTCGCGGAATTTCAGCGGATCGGTGGGCTCGAGGCTGGCCCACAGTTCCTGCGCCGAGCCGTCGTCGAGCAGCGCGTCCAGCCGCATCCGCGCGCTGATGTAGTGGTGATGGCCGCACTTGGGGCACACCATCAGGTTGCGCTCCAGTTCCGGCTTGTACAGCACGGTGCCGCAACCACCGCACTTCTCCCACACACCCTCGGGCACCGAACCCTTGCCGCCGTTGGTTCCCTGCGGACGGGTCCGCGGGTTCATGATCTTCTGCAGCCAATTCATCGCAACACCTCAAACGTTCCTGACCCGAAACGGCCAGGCGACCGTTTCAGTGTGCATCCAGCGCCGCACGGATCGGCTGCAGGAAACCTTGCGCACGGGCGGTGATTTCCGCCGCGTCGGTGGCACCCGACAACCGCTCGACCAGCGCACTGCCGATCACCACCGCATCGGCGAAACCGGCAATCGCCTTCGCGCTTGCCGCATCGCGGATGCCGAAGCCCACCGCCACCGGCGCCTTCGCCCGGGTGCGGATGTCCGCCACGCGTGTGGCGATATCGCCGGTGCTCAAGTGTGCCGCACCGGTGATGCCGGCGAACGAGACATAGTACAGGAAACCCTCGGCCGAACCGCACAGCTGCGCCATACGCGAGGGTGCGGTGGTGGGCGCGGCCAGCAGGATCTGCTGCAATCCGGCGTCGCGCAGCGGCTGCAGCACGGCCGATTCCTCCAGCGGGCAATCGACCAGCAGCACGCCATCGACGCCGGCCGCCACGGCCTCCTGCGCGAAGCGCGCGTAGCCATGGATCTCGACCGGATTCAGATAGCCCATCAGCACGATCGGCGTGTCTGCATCGCGGCGGCGAAACTCGCCGACCCAACCCAGCACTTCCTTCAGTCCGACCCCTTGGGCGATCGCCCGCTCGCTGGCGTGCTGGATCACCGGACCGTCGGCCATCGGATCGGAGAACGGCACGCCCAGTTCGATCAGGTCGGCGCCGGCATCGACCAGCGCATGCATCAGGGCAACCATGTGCCCGGGCGCGGGATCACCGGCGGTGACGAACGGGATCAGCCCGGTGCGGCCGGCGGCCTTGAGTTTGGCGAAGCGGCGATCGATGCGGCTCATACCTCGACTCCTTCGCGCGCGGCGATCGTGTGCACGTCCTTGTCGCCGCGACCGGAGAGGTTGCACAGCACGATGCCGTCCTTCGGCAGCTCGCGCGCCAGCTTCATCGCCTGGGCGACCGCATGGCTGGACTCCAGCGCTGCCAGGATGCCTTCGGTGCGGGCCAGCAGGTGGAATGCCTCCATCGCTTCGTCGTCCGTCACGCCGACATACTCGGCGCGCCCGGCGTCCTTCAGGAACGCGTGCTCCGGGCCAACGCCCGGATAGTCGAGTCCGGCCGAGATCGAGTGCGTCTCGGTGATCTGGCCGTTGTCGTCACACAGCACATAGGTGCGGTTGCCGTGCAGCACGCCGGGGCGACCCGCAGCCAGCGAAGCGGCGTGATGACCGGTGGCGATGCCCTCGCCTGCCGCCTCGGCGCCGACGATGCGCACGCCGGCGTCGTTGAGGAAGGCGTGGAACAGGCCGATCGCATTCGAGCCGCCGCCCACACAGGCGGTGAGCACGTCGGGCAGGCGGCCGTACTGCGCCAGCACCTGGGCCCGCGCCTCGCGGCCCACGATGGCGTTGAAGTCGCGCACCATCTTCGGATACGGATGCGGGCCGGCCACCGTGCCGATGATGTAGAAGGTGTCGGCCACGTTGGTGACCCAGTCGCGCATCGCCTCGTTCAAAGCGTCCTTCAGCGTCTTCGAACCGGACGTCACCGGCACCACCTCGGCGCCCAGCAGCTTCATCCGGTAGACGTTGATCTTCTGCCGCTCGATGTCCACCGCGCCCATGTAGACCACGCACTGCATGCCCAGGCGCGCGGCCACGGTGGCGCTGGCCACGCCGTGCTGGCCAGCCCCGGTCTCGGCGATGATCCGCCGCTTGCCCATGTGCCGGGCCACCAGCGCCTGGCCGACGGTGTTGTTGATCTTGTGCGCGCCGGTGTGGTTCAGGTCCTCGCGCTTGAGCAGGATGCGTGCTCCCCCGACATGCTGCGACAGCCGCTCGGCGTGATAGACCGGACTGGGCCGCCCCACGTAGTGCTGCAGGTCGCGGTCCAGTTCGGCGAGGAAGCCCGCATCCTGGCGCAGGCGCTCGTAGGCCTCGGCCAGCTCGGCCAGCGGCGCCATCAGCGTCTCGGCGACATAACTGCCACCGTAGTCGCCGAAGCGACCGTGCTCGTCGGGCCAGCGGTGGTAGTCCTGGATCGGGGGCATGGCGGGATTCCTGTGCGAAAAACTGAAGATCCCGATCATCGGATCGGGAATGTCCTGCAGATTATCGCAGTCGTGACTGCGCGGAAAAGCGATAAGATCGCCTCCATACCTCAGGAAAACTCAATCATGTCAGGGCGCGAACTGCCACCGTTGAATGCCTTGCGCGCCTTCGAGGCGGTGGCGCGACTGCACAGCGTGGGCCGGGCCGCGGCGGAACTGCACGTCACCCATGGCGCGGTCAGCCGGCAACTGCGCCTGCTCGACGAAGCGCTGGGCCGACCGCTGTTTTCACGCCAGGGCCGTGGACTGGTGCTGACCGCTGCGGGCGAACAACTACACGCCGGCGCCGGCCTCGCCTTCGAGCAATTGCGCGACAGCTGGGCCGCCCTGCGCGAGCACAACGCGCAGGCGCCGTTCGTGCTCGGTTGCGCCAGCAGCCTGCTGGCGCGCTGGCTGATCCCGCGGCTGGATCGGCTGGCGCACGACCTGCCCGGGTTGCGACTGCATCTGTCGGCACAGGAGTCATCGCCGACGGCGGAACTGGGCAGGCTGGACGCCTTGCTGCTGTTGTCGGCGCCGCCCTGGCCCGCAGGCTGGCAGGTCGACACGCTGGCGCCGGAACGGATCGGCCCGGTGGTCAGCCCGCGCTACGGCGGCTGGCCGCGACTGCAGGGGCAGCCGCCCGGCTGCCTGCTCGACGAGCCGGTATTGCACACCACCTCGCGTCCGCAGGCCTGGCCGGACTGGCTGCGTGGCATGGATCTGCCGCCCCCGCGCCCGCCCGGCGGCGCGGGTTTTCCGCACCTCTACCATCTGCTGGAAGCGGCCATCGCCGGGCTGGGCGTGGCGATCGCACCAGCGCCGCTGGTGGCCGACGATCTGGCGACCGGGCGCCTGCTGGCGCCGTGGGGATTCCAGCCCACCACGGGCCACTGGATCCTGGCCACGCCGCAGCGCTCCGGCGATCGTCGCGCCGTCGCACTGGCCCGGTGGCTGCGCCAGGAACTGGCCGGCGGCTGAGCCGCGGCGACACGTCACAAATAGCGGCGGATCATCTCTTTCAGCTGCTCGGCCCGCGCTGGCGTCAGCGGCCCCAGCACGCCGCGCGCCGATGCGGGAATGTGTGCTGCGGGGTCTTCTTCTCCGAACACGTAATGCTCAAGCAGCGTGCGCCACGCCGCGCGATCGACCGGGTCCAGCGACTTGAAGCTGAGGATGGCGTGAAGCAGGCCATCCAGTGCCGTCGGCATGGCGCGGCCACGGCCGCTGCCGGGAATCCACCAGTAATTCACCAGCGCGTTGAGCGGCTGCAACGACTCCACGTGGTGCCACCACAGCGGCGGGATGTAGATCGCGTCGCCCGGCTGCAGTTCGGCCACCTGCGCATGGGTCAGCGCGTCGCGCAAGCGCGGGAAACGCGGATCATCGACCTGGTCCAGCCGGGCCATGCTGATCGCCGCACCGGTGGGCGCGAAATCCAGCGGCCCGATGTAGAGGTTGTGCACCTGATCGGTGGGAAACAGGGTAAAGCGCCGACTGCCGCCGACCACGCAGGCGATGTTGGCGTACTCGTCGAAATGCGCCGGGGTGGTGACGCGATTGCCGATCCACAGGCGCGGCTGGATCTGCGGGTCGAGGAAGGCCAGTGCATGGTGTTCGAGAAAACCCGGCAAGCACTCGGCGATCAAGGCACTCTGCAAGGCCAGACCGGGCGGGTCGGGCAGTCGGCTGCAGGCGGCCAGCCGCTGCAGCACCTGGGTGACCGAGACCCGGTGATGCTGATAGTTGAAACCGTCGAAGGCGCTGTTGTAGCCGATCACGCCGCCCTCGGCCGGCGCCATCAGCAAGGCGTCGACGTCACTGCCGTTGTCCCATGCGGCAAGACCTTGCGCGAACGCTGTATCCGATTGCCGCGCCCAGCCCACCAGCGGCCAGTCGCGACACAGTCCGCGGATCACCCGCGGCCGCTCGCCGCCGACCAGATCGTCCAGTTCGAGTGGCTGGCCGCGCTGGCCATATTCCTCGATCGCAGTCGGCATGCGGCCTACTCCGCGTCGACCGCGCGCACCGCGCGAACGAAGGCTTCCAGCCGCGCCGGGTCCTTGATGCCGGGCGCGGATTCCACGCCACTGGCCACGTCCACCGCCCACGGTCGCGCCATGCGCACGGCCTCCGCCACGTTGCCCGGGTCCAGCCCGCCAGCAACGATCAGCGGCTTCTCGCGCACTTCCGCCAGCAGCGACCAGTCGAACGTCTTGCCGCTGCCACCGGCCTCGCCACGGGCATGGCCATCCAGCAGCAGGCCGGCGGCATGCGGGTAATCGTGCCGGCGCGACAGACCGGCAGCGCCCTCGCCCATCGCCAGCGCCTTCAGGAATGGATGGCCAAACTGCGCGCACCAGGGGTCGGTTTCCTCTCCGTGGAACTGCAGCAGCGCTGGCCGCACCTGCTCCAGCACCTGTTCCACCAGGCTCACCTCGTCGTCCATGAACAAGGCCACGGTCGCCACGAAAGGCGGCAGCGACTCGACGATGTCGCGGGCCTGACGCAGGCCGACCTGGCGTCGGCTGCGCGCGGTGAACACCAGCCCGATCGCATCGACACCCAGCCGTGCGGCGAGCACGGCGTCGTCGACCCGGGTCATGCCGCAGCACTTGATCCGGGTCATGGCTGGCTGACCTCGTCCGGCAGATGCCAGTGACGCTCGTAGCGTGGACCGATGAAGGTCAAGCCCGAAGCCGGCGCCGTGGGACCGGCCACCTGGCGGTCACGACCGGCCAGCAGTTCGCCCATCCACTCGACCGGCTGTTCGCCGCGGCCGATCGGCAGCAGCGAGCCGACAATGTTGCGCACCATGTGATGCAGGAAGGCATTCGCCTCGATCTCCACGAACAGCTGTTCGCCCTCGCGCCGCACGCTCACCGCCAGCACGCTTCGCCGCGGGTGCGCCGCCTGGCAGGACAAGGCGCGGAATGCGCTGAAATCATGCTCGCCCAGCAGTGCCTGGGCGGCGGCGTGCATGCGCCCGGCGTCCAGCGGCAGGCGCTCCCAGGTGACATAGCGCGCATCCAGCGCCGCGCGCACTGGCCGGTTCAGCAGGTGATAGCGGTAGCGCCGGCTGCGCGCGGCGTAACGCGCGTGGAAACTGTCCGGCACCGGCTGCGCCCACAGCACGGCCACGCTGTTCGGCAGGTTGGAGCAGCTGCCCAGCACCCAGCCACGCATGTCGCGGCTGGCGTCAGTATCGAAATGCACGACCTGGCAGCGGCCATGCACGCCCGCATCGGTGCGACCGGCGCAGCTGACCTCGACCGGATGCGCGGCCACCATCGACAGCGCGCGCTCCAGCGCGCCCTGCACGCTGACATCCTGCTTCAGCCGCTGCCAGCCGCAGAAGTCGGTGCCGTCGTACTCGATGCCCAGAGCGATACGCATGGATCGTGCAGAACCTGAGGGGGAAACGTCGAAGATTAGCAGGCCAAAACGACATCGGGCCGGCTAGGCCGACCCGACGTCATCCAGACGAAGCAGGAAACTCAGTGCAGGCTGTCCAGCAGCCGCTTGGCCACGTCACGCTGCATCTGGCTGCCTTCCTTCATCACTTCGCCCAACATGGCGCGGGCGCCTTCGGCGTCGCCCATGTCGACATAGGCACGCGCCAGGTCGAGCTTGGTGTCCACCGGATCGTCGTTGAATTCGCCCAGATCCTGGCCATCGTCGTGGCTCGCCGGGGCACGCTCGGCCTCATCGAAATTCCAGTCCGAAGCCGGTTCCGCCGGCGCCGCGGGAGTGCGGGGCGCCACCACCGTGACGTCTTCTGCCGCCGCTTCCGGGCGCGCCGGCGGCGCTGCGGCGGGATGGGTCAGATCGAAGTTGAAGTTGTACTCGCTGACCTTCTTCGGGCCGGCGCCTGGCAGCGGCGGCATCGAGGACACCACCGTGGGCGCGTCGCTCTCGTCGGCGTAGTCGTCGATGTTGAACTCGCCGCGTGCGTCGGCCTCGTCGTGCGCGGCGGACGCTTCGTGGTGATCGAACAGCGGATGACCGGGCACCAGGTCCTCGCCCATGTGCAGCACGTCCTGCCACTCGTCCTGCTGCGGATCGGTGATGTGGGCGTGCATCGCCTCGGCGGCGGCTTCGAAATGATCGACGTCGCGGCGCGAGTAATACAGCGTGACCAGTTCCAGGTGCAGGCCGATGTCATCCGGATGCTCGGCCAGCTGGTCGAGCAACTCTTCCTGGTCGACGTCGTCGCCCAGCAGATCCTGGTCGGCAGCGCCGGGCACGGATCCGAAACGGTCGGCCAGCGATGTGGACGACTTGGCTGCCGCGGCAGCCGGCTTGCGGCGACGGCCCAGCATCGCCAGCAGGATCAGCAGCACGATCGCGCCGGCACCGGCAGCCCACGCCCAGGTCTGCATGTACCACGGCTGCTCCTCGACCGGCGCGGGAGCCGGCGCGACCGGCTTGGTCACTGCCGGCTTGACCGGTTCGACCGGCTTGATTGCAGCCGAGTCCGCCAGAGGTGTGGTCACCGTGGTGGCGGAGGAAACCGGGGCACTGGCCGCGGTGGATGCCAGCGCGGGCGTGTTTGCTGCAGCCGGCGTCATGGCCGTGCTGGCATGGGCCGCCTCAAGCTCGGTCTTCGCAACCGGCGCGGGCACGGCGGGTGCCGGAGCAGCCGTCACCCTGGCCGCACTGGCGGCAACCGCCGGCATGCCGGCGCTCTTCCTCGCGGCGGCCAGCTTGGCCTGCAGCTCGGCGATCTCGTTGTCCTTCAGCGACAGCAGTCGTTCGTTCTTGCTGTTGATGTCGCCCAGGTCCTTCAGCCGGGTCTTCAGGTCCGTACTCTGCTGCTGCAGGCTGGCCAGGCTTTCCTGGCTCCGCAGCAGATCCTGGCGGAGGCTGGCGGTGGACTTGTCGCTCGAGCCCGCGCCCTGGGTTCCGGCACCACTGCCCTGCCTGGCCGGCACCAGTGCGAGCCGGTCGCCGTTGCCGGCAGCGCCGGTGGAGGCACTGGAGGTCGACCCGCTGGTGGCGGCATCGGCCACGATGGTGGGCTTGCCCGGCACGCCGGCGCGCCAGTCGCTGTTCTGGCGACGGACTTCGGCGGCAGCGGCGGCGATGGACATCGCCTGCGCCTCGGCCGAGGTCGGCACGCGCAGCACCACGCCACTCTTCAATGCATTGATGTTGTCGCGGTAGAACGCGTCAGGGTTGGCCTGCTTGAGCGCCAGCATCATCTGCTGCACGTCGACCCCGGACGGAGCCACGTTGCGCGCGATGCCGGACAGGGTCTGGCCGCGCTCGACCGGACCGAGCTGGCCGTTGCTGGCCACCGGCGCGGCCGGCCTTGTCACGGGGGCCGGCGCGGTCGCCTTCGGCGCTGCGGCGACGGGTGCGGCAGCTGCCTTCGGGTGCGACGCAGGGCGGACGGGCGCGGGAGTCGCCGCCACCGGGGCCTTCGCGGCGGCATTCGGCGGGTCGAGCAGGATCGCGTACTCGCGCACGCTCTTGCCCGCCTTGCCGTTCACCTCAAGCAGCAGGTCGAGGAAGGGGTCATCCACCGGCGTACTGCTGGTGATGCGGATCACCGGATGGGCGCCGCCGGCGTTGGCCACGCTGAAGTGCAGCGGGATCGAGGTGCGTCCGCCCACGATGCCGGCGCGTGCGAATTCCTCGCTGGAAGCCAGCTGGACACTGAGATTCTGCAGCTCCGCCGGATTGTCCGAATGCAGCGGGATCTCAGCCAGCAGCGGTTGGCCCAGCGCCGACTTGACCTGGATCTGACCCAGATCCATGGCCATCACCTGGCTGGTGCCCAGCGCCAGCGCGATCAGCACCGACAATTTCAACGAACGATTCATGCGTGTTCCCCCGAACGATCCTGACGCAACTCTCTAGGTTGGCGTTGCCGCGATTGACGACCACGACCCCAATCGAGGTGCCACTTTAGTTACATGAAGGCCAATCAACAATAGGCGCGACGAATACTTGCGATACATTGCTGCGGTGTGTTCTCACCCCGGCATCGCCTTTCAATGCTGCCCGCCGGACTGGCCGGATTGCAATTCCTGCAGCTGCTTCTGCAGCTCGGCGATCGTCTTGTCCTGCTCCTGCAGGCGCTCGCCAGCCCGTTTGCTGTCCGATTCCCGGCGCTGCACGTCGCGTTTCAGGCGCTTGACCTCGGCCTCGCTGCGCGCCACCTTCCGCTGCGCGCTGGCCCCGTCCCGGGCGGCAGCAGCGGCTCCCGGCTGCGCCTGCGCCGGGGCTGTCGCCCAGGCTGCCCCCGCCGACACAAAACAAGCCAATGCAAATACCTGGATCAAACGCATTTCAGAGATAGTCCTCGATCAACAACTCGGCGATCTGTACCGCATTGAGCGCCGCGCCCTTGCGGATATTGTCCGACACGATCCACAGGTCCAGCCCGCGGTCGTGCGAGATGTCTTCGCGCACCCGTCCCACGAAGACCCCGTCCGCACCGGCCGCCTCGCCTACCGGGGTCGGATAGCCACCCGGCTTGCGCTCGTCCACCAGCACCACACCCGGCGCCTGGCGCAGCAGTTCGCGGGCCTGCTCGGCAGTGATCTTTTCGCTGGTCTCGATGTGCACGGCCTCGGAATGGCCATAGAACACCGGTACCCGCACCGCGGTCGGATTCACCTGGATCGACTCGTCCTCCAGGATCTTGCGGGTCTCCCACACCAGCTTCATTTCCTCCTTGGTGTAGCCGTTGGGCTGGAAGTCGTCGATCTGCGGGATGACATTGAACGCGATCTGGGCCGGGAATTTCTTGCCCGGCTCCACGCTTTGGAAGTTCAGCAGGGCCGCGGTTTCCCGCCCCAGTTCCTCCATCCCGCTGCGGCCGGCGCCGGAAACCGACTGGTAGGTGGCCACGTTGATCCGCTCGATCTGCGCCGCGCGATGGATCGGCGCCAGCGCCACCAGCATCTGCATGGTCGAGCAGTTCGGGTTGGCGATGATGCCGCGACTGGTGTACTGGGCGATCGCATGCGGGTTGACCTCGCTGATCACCAGCGGGATGTCGTCCTGGTAGCGGAACTCGGAGGTGTTGTCGATCACCACCGCACCGGCTGCCGCCGCCCGCGGCGCGTGTTCGCGGCTGACCGAGCCGCCCGCGGAGAAGAACGCGATGTCGACGCCTTCGAAATCGTAGGTGTCCAGCAACTGCACGGTGATATCCCGGCCCGCGAAGCTGACCTTGCCGCCGGCCGAACGCTCGCTGGCCAGCGCCACCAGCTCGCTGACCGGGAAATCGCGCTCGGCGAGGATCGCCAGCACGGTCTCGCCGACCGCACCGGTGGCGCCGACCATGGCGACCTTGTAACTGCTCTTCTGACTCATGGGGTGGCTTGCTCTCGGAATAGGAAGACCGTGCCGCTCACAGCACGTTCGGGTTGAGGATATTGGGCGGACGCCCGGCCTGCGAACCGTGGCCGAACATCGCCAGCACATTGTCCACCGCCACCGAGGTCATCGCGCGGCGGGTTTCGGTGGTGGCGCTGGCGATATGCGGGCTGAGCACCACGTTGTCGAGCGTGAGCAGGCCCGGATGAACCTTCGGCTCGCCCTCGAAAACATCCAGCGCCGCACCGGCCAGGCGGCGTTCGCGCAACGCCGTGGCCAGCGCCGCGTCGTCGACGATGCCGCCGCGGGCGATATTGATCAGCATCGCGGTCGGCTTCATCTGGGCCAGTTCGGCGGCGCCCACGGCATGGCGGGTCTGCGTGGTCAGCGGCAGCGCCAGCACCAGGAAGTCGGATTCGCGCAGCAGTGGCTGCTTGTCGACATGACGCGCGTTGCAGCCCCGCTCGTCCGCCTCGGGCAGGGGCGTGCGGTTGTGGTAGATCACCGGCATGCCGAACCCGAGTGCGCGCCGCGCGATCGCCTGCCCGATGCGACCCATGCCCAGGATGCCCAGCGTGCGCCCGCGCACGTCGGTGCCAAGCCAGGCCTTGAATTCGGTGGCCTGCCAGTGTCCGGCGCGCAGCCAGCGCTCGGCGGCGCCCATCCGGCGCGCGGCGCCCAACAGCAAGGCCCAGGTGTAGTCGGCCACGCTTTCGTTGAGCACGTCGGCGGTGTTCGACACCGCGATGCCGGCGGCGCTCATGGCGTCCAGGTCGATGTTGTCGTAGCCCACGCCCAGGTTGGCCACGATGCGCAGGCGCTCCGCCGCGCCGATCTCGGCCGCGCCGATGCGATCCTTGAGCCCGACGATCACCGCGTCCTGGCCGGCCAGCCGAGCCGCAAGTTCCGACTGGCTGAACTTGCGCTCCTCCGCCTCGACGGTCACCTGGAAATGCGGCTCCAGCCGGGCAATGATCCCCGGAAAGGTGGGCCGGGAAACCCAGACG
The DNA here is from genome assembly GCF_057657335.1 of Rhodanobacter sp. Soil_C_14. Taxonomy (NCBI): domain Bacteria; kingdom Pseudomonadati; phylum Pseudomonadota; class Gammaproteobacteria; order Lysobacterales; family Rhodanobacteraceae; genus Rhodanobacter; species Rhodanobacter sp. Soil_C_14. The sequence continues at coordinate 302,409 of NZ_JBDGIQ010000001.1, forward strand.
CGCGGCTTGTCGGTCATCGGCGTGATTCCGGATGCTGCGGTTGAAGGTCAGGCGATGCGCGGCGCGACCGCACCCACGTCGCCGCATTGCGCCCGGTGGCGCAACGCGTGGTCCATCAGCACCAGCGCCATCATCGCTTCGGCGATGGGCGTGGCGCGGATGCCGACGCAGGGATCGTGCCGCCCCTTGGTGACCACGTCCACCGGCTCGCCGGCCAGGTTCAGGCTGTGGCCGGGAATCAGGATGCTGGAGGTGGGTTTCAGCACGATCGAGGCGGTGACCGGCTGACCGCTGCTGATGCCGCCGAGAATACCGCCGGCATGATTGGACGTAAAGCCGTCCAAATGCATCTCGTCGCGATGCTCGCTGCCGCGCTGGGCGACGGCGGCGAAACCGTCGCCGATCTCCACGCCCTTGACCGCGTTGATCGACATCAGCGCACTGGCCAGGTCGCCGTCGAGCTTGCCGTAGATCGGTTCGCCCCAGCCCGGCGGCACGCCATCGGCGACCACGTTGACGCGGGCACCCACCGAATCGCCGGACTTGCGCAGCGCGTTGATGTAGTCCTCCAGCGCCGGCACTTGGGTCGCATCCGGCCAGAAGAACGGGTTCTGCTCCACCGCATCCCAGTCGAAGGCGGCGGGCCGGATCTCGCCGATCTGCGCCAGGTGGCCGCGCACGCGCACGCCATGACGCTCGGCCAGCCACTTCTTGGCGATCACCGCGGCGGCCACCCGCATGGTGGTCTCGCGGGCCGAGGACCGCCCACCGCCGCGGGGGTCGCGGATGCCGTATTTCTGCCAGTAGGTGTAGTCGGCATGACCGGGGCGGAAGGTCTGTTCGATCTCGCCGTAGTCCTTGCTGCGCTGGTCGGTGTTGCGAATCAGCAGCGCGATCGGCGTGCCGGTGGTCTTGCCCTGGTACACGCCGGAAAGAATCTCCACCTCGTCCGCCTCGTGCCGCTGCGAGGTGTAGCGGCTGCGGCCGGTGGCGCGGCGATCGAGGTCGGTGCGAAATTCGTCAGCGCCGATCGCCAGCCCCGGCGGGCAGCCGTCGATCACGCAGCCGATCGCCGGCCCGTGGCTCTCGCCGAAGGTGGTGACGGTTAACAGTTTGCCGAACGCGTTGCTGGACACGGGGTTTGGACGTCCACAGGGAAACCGGCACAGCTTAACCGTGATGGGCCTCGCCTGCCTGCTGCGCGCGCCACTCGTGGTCGAGCATGGCGAAAATCACGTCATCGACCCATTCGCCCCTGAACCAGAGGCTTTCGCGATGATGCGCCTCCTGGCGCATGCCCAGCGCCCGCAGCATGACCATGCTGGCCAGATTGCGCGGATCGACCGAGGCATGGACGCGATGGCGGCCAAGCTCGCCGAAGACGAAGGCCAGCAGCGCCCGCACGGCCTCGCTGGCGTAGCCAAGCCCCTGGCAGGCCGGGGCAAGGCTGACGCCGAACTCGACCGAATCCCGCGGATCCTCGGGCAGGCACACGCCCAGGTCGCCGACCAGGGCGCCGTCTTCGCGCAAGCGGATCGCGCTCTGGAACCAGCCATGCGCAGGCGACGCCGGCTGCGCCGCGATGAACTCGCCGGCCGCGGCGAGATCGGCCGGGCACCAGCCTTGATAAAGCGCCACCCGCGGATCGGCGCGGCAGGCAAACAGGGCTTGCGCGTCGGCTGGTCGCAGCGCATCGATCCGCAGTCGCGCGGTGACCAGCTCCATCGTTCAGCCCGGGCGGCGCGCGGCAGCCGCGGCCTTGATCGCGTCGGCATGCTCGACGAGATCGCGCCGCTCCAGCGCGAACACGCCCATCTGGCCGACCTTGAACTCGATCCAGATGAACGGCACTTCGGGCAGCAGCGCGGCCAGCGCATGCTCGCTCTCGCCCACCTCGACGATCAGCAGGCCGTCCTCGGTGAGGTAGTCGGCCGCCTCGTCCAGCATGCGCAGGCACAGGTCCAGGCCGTCGATGCCGGAGGTGAGGCCCAGCTTCGGCTCGTGCGCGTATTCGCCCGGCAGCGCGGCGTACTCATCCTCGGTGACATAAGGCGGATTGGACACGATCAGGTCGTATTGACGCCCCGCCACGCCCGCGAACAGGTCGGAGCGGATCGCCTCGACCCGGTCCTCGACGTGCTGGAACACGATGTTCTCGCGCGCCAGCGACAGCGCCTCGTCGCTGATGTCGACGATGTCGACCCGCCACTCAGGGTTGTACTCGGCCATCGCGATGCCGATGCAGCCCGAGCCGGTGCACAGGTCCAGGGCCCGCTCGATGTGGCGCTCATCCAGCCATGGCGCGAAGCCCGACTCGATCAGTTCGGCGATCGGCGAACGCGGCACCAGGGCGCGGCGGTCGCTCTTGAACTTCAGCCCGGCGAACCAGGTTTCGCCGACCAGGTAGGCCACCGGCAGGCGCTCGCCCACGCGACGCTCGATCAGCGCCAGCACGTTCGCCCGCTCCTCGGCCGTGAGCCGACCCGCGCCGTAGGCAGGCGGGATGTCCGGCGGCAGATGCAGGCTGGCCAGCACCAGGTGGGTGGCCTCGTCGATCGGGTTGTCGTGGCTGTGGCCGAAGGTCAGCCCGGCGGCTGAAAAGCGACTGGCGCCATAACGGATGAAGTCGATGATGGTGGCAAGTTCGGCGGTCACGGCGATCCATGGGTGCGGCGAGGGGCCGGGCATTATACGGCCAGGAGCGGGGCCGGCTGGCCCTCGGTTCGGCAGTAACCTCAACCGTTCGCCCGGGGCGTGGCGCAGCGGAGTCGAGGGGCATCACCACGAGTGGCCGGTCGTTCCACCTGCAAACCTGCGCCCGGGGTGAACGGCGCCGGTATCCCTCTATACTGGGCGGATGACTTTCAAAGTATTCCTCCAGTACGCCCTGCCCCACCGCTTCCTGTCGCGCCTGGTCTACTGGGCCACGCGCTGGACCTTCGCGCCGTGGAAGAACTGGCTGATCACCACCATCGTGCGCAATTACCAGGTGAACATGGCCGAGGCGGCGCAGCCCGACCCACTGGCCTACCAGCACTTCAATGCGTTCTTCACCCGCAAGCTGCGCCCGGATGCACGCCGGGCCGACGCCGATCCGGCCGCCCTGGTCTCGCCTGCCGACGGCCGCATCAGCCAGTCCGGCGCCATCGTCGAGGGGCGCATCTTCCAGGCCAAGGGGCAGGAATACACCGCCGCCGAACTGCTCGGCGGCGACGAGGCCGCGGCCGCACCTTTCCACAACGGCCGCTTCGTCACCGTCTACCTGTCGCCCCGCGACTACCACCGGGTGCACATGCCACTGCAGGGCACGCTGCGCGAAACCGTGCACGTGCCTGGCCGGATCTTCAGCGTGGCACCGTTCGCGGTGGCCGCAATCCCCCGCCTGTTCGCCCGCAACGAGCGGCTGGTCTGCCACTTCGATGGCGAGCACGGGCCGTTCGTGGTGGTGATGGTGGGCGCGATCCTGGTCTCGTCGGTGGCCACCGTGTGGGACGGCCTGGTGATTCCGCCCTACGCCTCGTCGATCAGGCGCAAGTCCTTCGCCGGCCAGAACATCACCCTGGAGCGCTTCGCCGAGATGGCGCGCTTCAACATGGGCTCCACCGTGATCATGCTGTTGCCCGAAGGCATGGCCGAGCTGGATCCGCTCGCGCCGCAGCAGGCGGTGCAGGTCGGTCAGCGGCTGGGCCACCGCCCGGGCTGAAGCAGCCCCGCTGGCAGAGAGTCGACCCCGCCGGAAAGTCGCCGGCGCGGCCGGCCGACCTGACGCGACACGTCAGTATGTGACGTCCTGCGCGCAATTGACCGGTTTGACCCGCTACACTCCGCGTCGGAGTCGTGCGCAGGGGGCACGGTTGAATTCAAGCGCCGAGGGGATCTCATGCAAATATTGACGCCATTCCTTGTGATGATGCGCGCGCGCCAGCTTGGCCGCCAATTCCGCGACATCGAACGCATTGTCCGGGCGCTGCCCAAGCGCAGCCATGAGCGCCTCAGCACCCTCACCCTGCGCGAAATCGGCCAGGCGTCACGCAGCGATTTCCCGCACCTGCACGGCACCGCCCCCGAAGCGCGCTACCTGCCCTGGGGCCAGGGCACCGAAGCCGGCTACGAGCGCGCCCGTTCGGGCAATGCCGAAGTGGCGATGCGCGGCATCGCGCTGTGGCTGGCCGTGGCCTACCACGAGACCAAGAACTCGCCCCACGCGAGCCTGCAGCCGCAGTACCGCCAGCTGATGCAGCTGCTGCGCGAACTGAAGGAAGCGCAGAGCCAGGGCAACACGGTCGACAGCTGGATGCAGCAGACCGCCGTCGCCTGACCCGCCGTCGCCTGAGCGGCTGCCGGTCGCGCCGCTCAGCGGCAGACCGGCAACTTCAGCTGCTGACCGATGCGCAGATGCTGGTGGCGGATGCCATTCATCTCGGCAATCTCCTGCACGCTCGAACACTGCAGCTTGCGCACGATGCTGATCAGCGTATCGCCGCGGCGCACCCGATAGTTCTTCGTGCCCCGGCTCTTCGCCGGCGCCTTGGCCACGGGTGTGGCGACCACCGGGATGACCGCCTTGTGCAGGTCGCTGGCCAGGATCGGCCACGGACCCTCGACACAACGCGAGGCGTAGGACCGCTCCAGGACTTTCGGCAACTGCAACACGGTGCCGGCCGGCTGGTTCACCTGAGGATCGAGCCGGGGGTTGAGGTTGCGCAGCGTGCGGAACCAGCCGTCGCTCATGCCGCCCGCCGAACCGAGGCAGACGGTCAGCTCCGACAGCGACGCAGGCCGCTTCAGGGTGATCGTGCCGGGCACGACGTCGAGTCGGGGGAAGCGCAGGTTGTAGCTGTCCGGATGCTGGAACAGCCAGGCCGCGGCCAGCACCGCGGGCACGTAATCGCGGGTCTCCTGCGACAGGTCGTTGTAGATCCGCGGATCGTAGAAACTCACCGAGGTGTCGTCGCCGACCAGCCGCCGGATGCGGCCTTCGCCGCCGTTGTAGGCAGCGATGGTCAGTTCGAGGTTGTCGTTGAAAATCCGCAGCTGCTCGTTCATGTACTCGGCATTGGCACGCGCCGAGGCCGCCGGATCGAAGCGGGTGTCGAAGCCGTCGTCGCTGACCAGGCCGAAGCGCATGCCGGTGGCGTACATGAACTGCAACGGGCCTGCCGCACCCGAACGCGAGACCGCGTGGACCTTGCCGCCGGATTCCTTGGCCATGATGCCGAACAGCAGCGCCTCGGGCAGGTCCGCCTTCTCGTAGGCCGGCCACATCTGGTAGCGCATGTATTGATAGTTGACGTACGCGTCCATCAATTGCGGCCGCCACTGGGTCAGCCACATCTCCAGCGCGGCCTTGACCGGGCCGTTCATCGCGATCAGCTGCGAAAGCTTCTGGCCATGCAGCAAGGTCACGCTGCGCTGAGCCTGCGGCAGGCTGGCCGCGCCGGTCTTGCCGGCAATGGCCTGCGCCGCCTGCGCGGGATCGACGTCGCTGTCCAGGTCCTGCGCGCCGCCGAAATCGCCGTCTTTAAGGCGCAGCAGGTGATCAAAGGTCGAGAAGAAGCGCTGCGGATCACAGCCTGCAGTATTCCCGCAGCGCGCCGATGCATCCTTCAGGCGATCCAGCGACCGGGTCAGGGTCGCCTGCGAGGCCTGCAGGTCGCCCTCGCGCGATTGCTGCAAGGCGGTTTCGTAACCCTTGCTGGCGACGTCGAGTTCGCCATACAGCGCACCGACCTGGGCCGAAGGTTTTGCCGGGCCGCTGGCACAGGCACCGAGAAGACTGGCCGCCACGGCGATCGACGCCAGGCGGATGGAACGCATCACCGAACACGACAACATCAGAAACACCACCCCCGGAAAACGCCCACCATAGCGGGCGCGGGGACTCGACTCAACGCACGCCGCCACGCGACGCTCTGGCTACAATCACGCAAACACCACCGGATGGAACGCCATGACCGAGATCCTGATCGGCCGCAACGACAGCACCAGCGTCAACCTGGACCCGCACTACGGCAACCGCCACGGCATGATCGCCGGCGCCACCGGCACCGGAAAATCCGTCTCGCTGATGGTACTGGCCGAGGGCTTCTCGCGCCTCGGCGTGCCGTGTTTCCTGGCCGACGCCAAGGGTGACCTGGCAGGCCTGGCGATGGCCGCCGGTGAGCCGGGCGACAAGCTCAAGGCGCGGCTGGCCAGGCTCAAGCTCACCGACTGGAAAGCGCAGGCGAACCCGGTGGTGTTCTGGGACATCTACGGCAAGCTCGGCCATCCGGTGCGCGCCACCGTCAGCGAGATGGGCCCCACCCTGCTCAGCCGCGTGCTGGAATTGAACGACACCCAGGAAGGCGTGCTCGAAGTGGTGTTCAAGGCCGCCGACGACCAGGGCTGGCTGCTGCTGGACCTGGCCGACCTGCGCGCCCTGCTCACCTACGCCGCCGAGAACGCCAAGGCGCTGTCCACCCAGTACGGCCTGATCAGCACGCAGAGCATCGCGGCGATCCAGCGCGCGCTGCTGAAACTCGAAAGTGACGGTGCCGACCAGTTCTTCGGCGAACCGGCGCTGGAACTGGCCGACCTGATGCGCCAGGACATGAGCGGCCGCGGCATCATCAACGTGCTGGCCGCCGACCAGCTGATCATGAAGCCGCGGCTGTACTCGACCTTCCTGCTGTGGCTGCTGTCCGAGCTGTTCGAGCAGTTGCCCGAAGTGGGCGACCTCGACCAGCCGAAGATGGTGTTCTTCTTCGACGAGGCACATCTGTTGTTCGACGACGCCTCGCCGGCGTTGCTGCAACGGGTCGAACAGGTGGTGCGGCTGATCCGCTCCAAGGGCGTGGGCGTGTACTTCTGCTCGCAGAATCCCGACGACGTGCCCGGCGTGATCCTCGGCCAGCTCGGCAACCGTATCCAGCACGCCCTGCGCGCATTCACACCACGCGACCAGAAGGCGGTCAAGGCCGCTGCGGAAACTTTTGTCGTCAATCCCAAACTCGACGTTACCGAGGCGATCACCAAACTGGCCGTGGGCGAAGCGCTGGCTTCCACTCTGGCCAATGGCGGCGTGCCTACGCCGGTGGAACAGGTGCTGGTGACCACGCCGTGCTGCCGCATCGGCGCGATCACCGACGCCGAGCGCGGCACCATCCGCCAGCGCTCGCCGGTGGGCGCGAAATACGACACCACCGTCAATCGCGAATCGGCCGCGGAGATGCTCACCAAGTGCGCCGAAGACAAGGCCGCCGATGCTGCCACCGTGGCGGCCGACGCACCCAAGGGTGCCGCCAAGGATGCGGAGCCCGGCTGGAGCGGCGCCGTGCACGACGCCCTGTTCGGTACCAAGCGACGCCAGGGCATGATCGAGACGATGGGCAAGCAGATGGTGCGCACCGCGGGCAGCCAGCTCGGTCGGCAGATCCTGCGCGGCGTGCTGGGCGGCATTTTCGGCGGCAAGCGTTGAGGCGCGTTGCTGCGTGAGCCGCTGGCGACCACCCTCACCCGGCTCCACCGCGATCATCACCCGCGAGGGCTTCGAGCGGCTCAAGGCCGAACTCGATCATCTGTGGCACGTGCGCCGTCCAGAGGTGGTCAAGGCGCTGGCCGCGGCGGCAGCCGAGGGTGATCGCTCGGAGAATGCCGAGTACACCTATCGCAAGAAGCAGCTCGGCGAAATCGATCGCCGGGCGCGCTATCTCAGCAAGCGCATTCCCGCGCTGAAGGTGGCCGAAGGCGCACCGGCCGATCGCCGCGCGGTGTTCTTTGGCGCGCACATCGAGCTGGAGAACACCGACACCGGCGAGATCGTCCGCTACCGCATCGTCGGCCCGGACGAGACCGATGCACGGCGTGGCTTCATCAGCATCGATTCGCCGCTGGCGCGGGCAGTGCTGAAACGGCGTGTCGAGGACGAATTCGTGGCGGAGCTTCCCGGTGGCCCCACGGAGTTCGCGATCGTCGCCGTGAGTTACGCCGACGACGGGGCCTGAACGGCAAGCCGGATGGCCCGCCTGCCTATTTGCCGTCTGCATCCCCATGCGGCGACAGCAGCCGCAAGGCCTGCCGATGTTCCTGCTCGATCTTCGCCAGTCGATTCTGCAGGGCTTGCGGGCTGACCCATTGACCGTGGCTGGCCTGTTGCCGCAACAGCGTGTACTGCATGTCGACAAACGGCGTCAGCACACGACTGTCCACCGCCACGAAGCCGCCGAGATCCGGAATGCGCGCCAGCGCGGCGCGCTCCCGCTCGCCCGCCTCGCCGCGCGACTTGCCGTAGTCGAGCAGGATCGCGGTCAGTTTCTGGCGCAACCGCCGGGACATGCCGTCGCGGATCACCAGCACGCCGGAGGGAATCAGCTGCGAACGCCAGATCACCCTGAGCTGGGCCGCTTCGCGAGGAAAGTTGCGGCGAAACAGATCCATGTCGGGGTTGTTGCTGCTGGTCACGTCCGCCTCGCGGTTGACCACGGCCAGCAAGTTGCTCTGGTGATCGCCCACCCGCACGCTGGCGAAAAAGGTGTCTGAGTTGAGTCCCTTCGGCGCGAAGACATAGGCCTCGGGCGCGATGTAGCCGGTCACCGACAGGTGCTCGCTGCGGGCGTAACGCCAGCCCTGACCGGGCGTGGCAAGCAGGTCGTCGAGGTTGCGGATCGGGCTGTCGTCGCGCACCACCAGGGTGGCCACGTTGCCTCGCGCACCGTCGCTGCGCTGGAACTGCGCGAACACCTGCATGTTCTGCCGGGTCACCGCCTCGACGGCCAGCCGGCCGGACAGGAACGCGACGTCGACCCGCTGTCCGGCGATCGCACTGGACAGGCTGGCATAACTGCCCACCGATACCGTGACCACCTCGCGGTGCAGTCGCCTGCTGACGTCATCCAGCAGGGGACGCCATTGCTCGAGGGACTCGGCTGCGCTGCCGATCGGCAGGATGCCGAAACGGATCGGTGTCTCCGCGGGAGCAGGAACCTTCGCCGCCGCCGCAGGGCCGATGCCGAACAGCGCGATGCACAGCGCCACGACCAGTGACATGAACCAGCGTCTGCCCCGCCGATGGCACCACCAAGCGCTTGCGATGGCCAATGCCGTGCACTCCCCGAGCCGTGTCCCGATGCACTGTATATAGTCGTGATCGGCCGGCGGGGCAAGGCGTGCGCTCAGGCCTGGACCACCACGAAGGGCGGCGGATAATCGCGCCCCGCGCGACGCGGCTGATAGCAGGGCGTGCTCAGATGGAAGGCTTCATCGGCGTTGTGCTCACCCCAGCCCGGCAGTCCGGACAATGGCAGCGGCCGCAGTTCGAGCGGATCATTCAACAGCCGGCCGGAGCGGATGGCCGTGGCGCACGGCGCCGCCAGATCGCTCCCGGCATCGACACGAAACACCAGCGCCTTGGCCACCAGCAGCTTGCCCGGGTTCAACGCCAGCTCCAACAGGGCATGACCGAACAGCTCCAACCGGATCGTTCCGTCCAGCCAGGCCTGCCGCCTGCGCCAGAACAGGCCGTGCCAGTCATGGGCATCCCACAGCTCCAGCAGCGAGGGATCGCTGGTGCCGACCATGACGCCGCCCTCGTCGAAGTGGGTCAACGCATATTGGGCGCCCGAACGACGCTTGGGCCCCATCCGTGCGATCTCGACAACCTGGCGATCGTTGAGCGCCTGTTTCAGGCCGGCATGACGAAGCCAGACCAGCGCGTTGAGAAGGTCGTGCCAGTTGCCTTCACGGGTGGCGATCTGGCCACGCTCGGCGATGCGCTGTTCGTAATGCAGGCCGTCGTCCAGCAAGGCGGGGGTTTGCGCCACGAATCGCGGGCGGCTGTCGTGCGGCCAGTACCGGTTCAACGCGTCGATCGTTGGCCAGCGCGCGCCTTCGAGCAGATCGGCCCATTCGCGCCAGGCCGCCAGTGGCATCCGCGCGAACACCGCCGGATCGACGCAGTCGCGGGCCGGCGCGACGTAGCGCATGGCGGGTATTAGACGACCTTGAGCTGCGGATGGGCCAGCCGTGCGTGCAGGTCGTGCTCGCTGGCCGACTCCACCACCACCTCGACGAACTGGCCCGGACGCAGCGCCTGGCCGTCGGCGATCAGCACGCTGCCGTCGATCTCCGGCGCATCGGCGGCCGAACGCGCCACCGCACCATCGGCGCCGGCCTCGTCGACCAGCACCTTGATCGTGCGGCCGATCTTGCGCTGCAGTTTCGCCGCGGAGATTTCCGCCTGCACCGCCATGAACTGTTCCAGCCGGTCTTCTTTCAGCTCCTCGGAGACCGGGTCGGGCAGCTCGTTCGCCTTCGCGCCATCGACCGGCGAATAGGCGAACGCCCCCACGCGATCGAGCTCTGCCTCGCGCAGGAAGTCCAGCAACTCCTCGAACTCCGCCTCCGTCTCGCCGGGGAAGCCGACGATGAAGGTGCTGCGGATGGTCAGGTCCGGTACCTGCCTGCGCCAGTTCTGGATGCGCTCCAGCGTCCGGTCGATGTTGCCCGGGCGCTTCATCAGTTTCAGGATGCGCGGGCTGGCGTGCTGGAACGGGATGTCCAGGTACGGCAGCAGCTTGCCGGCTGCCATCAGCGGCATCACCTCGTCCACGTGCGGATACGGATAGACGTAGTGCAGGCGTGCCCACACGCCAAGTTCCGACAGGCCTTCGCACAGCTCGGTCATGCGCGTGCGATACGCCTTGCCGCGCCACTCGCGCTCGGCGTATTTCAGGTCCACGCCGTAGGCACTGGTGTCCTGCGAGATCACCAGCAACTCCTTCACGCCGCCCTTGACCAGGCGCTCGGCCTCCAGCAGCACCTCGTCGACCGGGCGCGAGACCAGGTTGCCGCGCATCGAGGGAATGATGCAGAAGCTGCAGCGGTGATTGCAGCCTTCGGAAATCTTCAGGTAGGCATAGTGCTTCGGGGTCAGCTTCACGCCCGTGTCCGGCACGATGTCGATGAACTTGTTGCGCACCGGCGGCAGCGCCTTGTGCACCGCCGTCATCACGCTGGCGTAGTCCTGCGGGCCGCTGACCGACAGCACGTCCGGATACGCCTCGCGGATCAGCGCCTCGCGCTTGCCCAGGCAACCGGTGACGATGACCTTGCCGTTCTCGTTGAGCGCCGTGCCGATCGAATCCAGCGACTCCTGCACCGCCGCGTCGATGAAGCCGCAGGTATTCACCACCACCGCGTCGGCCTCGTTGTAGCTGGGCACGATCTGGTAACCCTCGACCTTCAACTGGGTAAGGATGCGCTCGGAATCGACCAGCGCCTTGGGGCAGCCGAGGCTGACGAAACCGATCTTGTGCGAAGCCTGGGACATGGCCGGGTTACCGTGAAAAGCTGTGGGGTAACAGGCGATTATACGGGAATGGGGAATGAGGAATGGGGAATGGGGAATGGGGAATGGGGAATGGGGAATGGGGAATGGGGAATGGGGAACGGGGAACGGGGAACGGGGAACGGGGAACGGGGAACGGCCAGAGCATCGCCGCGTTCGCGTTCGCTGTTGTTCCCTGTTCCCCGTTCCCTGTTCCCTGCCGCCACAATGCCTAGAATCGTCACTCCCCCGCAGGAGCCGCATCATGGGCCAGTCCATCAACATCCCTACCTCCGGCACGCAGTGCATCGGCGCCTACCTGGCCCAACCGGCGGGCACGCCGAAGGGCGGCATCGTGGTGATCCAGGAAATCTTCGGCGTCACCGCGCACATCCGTGACCTGGCCGACCGCTTCGCCGACTACGGCTATACCGCGATCGCACCCGCGTTCTTCGACCGGCTGGAAAGCGGCGTCGAATTGCCCTATGACATGGTCGGCGCGAATCGCGGCAAACAGCTGGTGGCGGAACTGGGGCTCGAGCGCGCGCTCGAGGACGTGGCCAGCGCCGCCGAATCGATCAGCTCGGCCGGCAGGATCGGCACGGTCGGTTATTGCTGGGGCGGCACCGTCGCGCTGCTCGCCGCACTGCGTCTGGGGCTGCCGTCCGTGAGCTATTACGGCGCGCGCAACCTGCCGTTCCTGCACGAAACACCGAAGGCGCCGGTGATGTTCCACTTCGGCGAGAAAGACCACAGCATCACGCCCGAAGCGGTGGCGAAACATCGCGAGGCGTTGCCGCACATGGACACCTTCACCTACCCCGCCGATCACGCGTTCAACCGCGATGGCAGCCCGAGCTACCACGAGGCCAGCGCCCGGCTCGCACTGCAGCGCACGCTGGCCTTCTTCGACCAGCATCTGGCCGGCGCAGCATGAGCGAGGCGGGCTTCATCCTCGACCCGCGACTGGCAGCCGATACCTGCCCGGTGGCCTCACTGTCCTTGTGCGACGTTTTGCTGATGAATGACGCGCGCTATCCGTGGCTGATCCTGGTGCCGCGTCGAACCGGCCTGGTCGAGGTCGGCGACCTCGGCAGCCACGAGCAGACCCTGCTGTGGCAGGAGGTGGCCCGCGCTGGCGCTGCGCTTCGTACCGTGGCACCGTTCGACAAGCTCAACCTGGGCGCCCTGGGCAATATCGTGCGGCAACTGCATGTGCACGTGGTCGGGCGCCGCAATGGTGACTCCGCCTGGCCGGGGCCGGTGTGGGGAAACGGCAGCGCGATGGCCTACGCCGCCGCGCAACGCGAGCAGCTGATTGCCGCGCTGCGCGACGCACTTGCCAGCTAGGATCTGCGCAAAAAAGGCCGCAGCACGAGCTGCGGCCTTTGGGGATTCAGGCAATTTCCGCTTTCACCATCAACCGTCAGTACTGCTGCTGTTGCTGCTGGGGATCGAAGCCGCCACTGCTGGCCTCCTTGCCCTTCTGCGAATCGGGCAACTGCATCGGCGCATGATGATCTTCGAGTGCGCGAGCCTTGGTATCGACCGGATTGATCTTGGTCAGCGTGCCCTTGTTGTCGTAGAACACGGTGAAGCCGTAATCCATCTGCATGCGCGCCATGTATTCCAGGTGCCGCTTGCGGATCTTCGCATCGTCGCTGGGCAGCAGCAGAACGGTTTTTGGCAGCTTCCCCTGATCCTTCAGATAGGCAAAATGGCTGCCCATGTCGAGTGCGGAGAGCACGGCGCCATCCAGCAGGAACTGGCCATCCTTGTAGGACTCGATGGTGGCGTCGAACTGCCCCTTCATCGAAGCGGTGCTGACGTCGCTTTTGGTGCTGCCGGAGTGGCAACCGGCGAGCACCAGCACGCCGCCCAGCATGAGCGCGGCCGCGGCTCGCTTAAGCATCGTGGAAAAACGGATCATGCGGGTCTCCTGGAAGCAATCGGACATGGAAGCCATCAAACGACGGGATCGATGGAAGTGTAGCGCGGACTGCAACGACTGACGTGCCCAGGGGGCCCGTCCGGTCACGGCATTCAGGTACGCGGCAAGGTCACGCCCTGCTGGCCCTGGTACTTGCCGCCGCGGTCCTTGTAGCTGGTTTCGCATTCCTCGTCGGATTCGAGGAACAGCATCTGCGCCACGCCTTCGTTGGCGTAGATTTTTGCGGGCAGTGGCGTGGTGTTGGAGAACTCCAGCGTCACGTGGCCTTCCCACTCCGGCTCCAGCGGCGTCACGTTGACGATGATGCCGCAGCGCGCATACGTGCTCTTGCCCAGGCAGATCGTCAGCACCTTGCGCGGAATGCGGAAGTATTCCACCGTGCGCGCCAGCGCGAACGAATTCGGCGGGATGATGCACACGTCCGCCTCGACGTCGACGAAGCTGGTCGGATCGAACGACTTCGGGTCGACGATGGTGGAGTTGATGTTGGTGAAGATCTTGAACTCGCGGGCGCAGCGCACGTCGTAGCCGTAGCTCGACGTGCCGTAGGAAATCAGCTTGCTGCCGTCGCGCAGCTTCACCTGGCCCGGCTCGAACGGCTCGATCATGCCGTGACTCTCGGCCATGCGGCGGATCCACTTGTCGGGTTTGATGCTCACGCTGTCTCCGCTGGTTGGCTTGGCAGCCCGGAACGGCCGGGGCGCAATCGTCAAAAATACACGGTCAGGGCATCGCGGCGCCAGCCGAAGCCCGTCAATGCGCCGCCAACGCTTCCACCAACAGCCGCAGCGCCACCTGCAATTCGGCGCAGCGATCGGCATTTTCCAGCACCTGCGTCACCGAGCAGCCGGCGCCAGGCAAGGCCACCATCACCGGCTGGGCCGCCAGCAGTTGCGCGGACATGGTGGTGAGGATCTCGGCCAGCGCCTCCTGCGCGTGATACGAACCACGCGCCGCAGTGTTCAGCAGCAACACTGGCTTGCCGGGGAAGTCCGGGCTGCCGACCAGCCAGTCCAGCAGGTTCTTGAACGCGCCTGGCACGCCGTGCGCGTACTCGGGACAGGCGATCAGCAAGGCATCGGCCGAGTCCACCGCTTCCCGCAATTCGGCAACCGCGGGCGGCAGCGGGGCGGTCTCCGCATCGGGACTGAACAGCGGCAGTTCGCCGAGACCCTTGTAGAGCAGCAGCTCCAGCGTCGATGGCGCCAAGCGATACGCCGCTTCAAGCGCCGCCGAGTTCGACGACACGCGGCGCAGGCTGCCGGAAAGGCATAACACCTGCGCCGCCACCCTCATGCGGCGGGTGCGCCTTGCACCACGATCTTGCCCAGGCCCAGCGACTTGTTGCGCGGCTGGCGCGACAAGCGGCCCGCCGCATTGCGGGCAATCTCGCGATAACGCATGGCGAGGTCGGAATCGGGCATGGCCGCCACCGTGGGATTGCCGCTGTCGGCCTGCTCGCGAATGCGGATGTCCAGCGGCAGCGAACCGAGATAAGCCGCGCCGTACTGGCTGGCCATGCGCTCGCCGCCGCCTTCGCCGAAGATGTTTTCCTCGTGGCCGCAATGCGAGCAGACGTGGGTGGCCATGTTCTCCACCACGCCCAGCACCGGCACCTCGACCTTCTCGAACATCTTGAGCGCCTTGCGCGCGTCGAGCAGGGCGATGTCCTGCGGCGTGGTGACGATCACCGCACCGGCCACCGGCACCTTCTGCGACAGCGTGAGCTGGATGTCGCCGGTGCCCGGCGGCAGGTCGACGATCAGGTAGTCGAGCTGCTCCCAGCGCGTATCGGTGAGCAATTGCATCATCGCCTGGGTGACCATCGGACCACGCCAGATCATCGGCGTGTCCTCTTCCACCAGGAAGCCGATCGACATCACCGGCATCCCATGCGCCTGCATCGGCAGGATGCTCTTGCCGTCGGGCGAGGCCGGCTTGCCGTGCACGCCGAGCATGGTCGGCTGGCTCGGGCCGTAGATGTCCGCGTCCATCACGCCGACCCTGGCGCCCTCGGCCTGCAGCGCCAGCGCCAGGTTGGCGGATACCGTCGACTTGCCCACGCCGCCCTTGCCCGAGGCGACCACGATGATGTTCTTCACATTCGGCAGCGGCCCCAGCGTGCCTTGCACCTTGTGCACGTGGACGCGGCTGGTGACTGACACGGTGGCCGATTCGATCGCCGGACCGGCCTCCAGCGCCTGGCGCACCCGGCTGACGATGACGTCGATGGCGCCGGCCGCCGGATAGCCCAGCTGCAGGTCCACCGAGACCTTGCCGCCGTCCACGCCCACCGCGCGCACGGCTTCGCCCAGCGACGCGCCGGTGTGGGTATCGATAAGGCCGCCAAGGATCTGGCGGACCAGGGCTTCGTTCGCCTGTGTCATGTCTGCTCGGGGGAATGCGGGGCCGCCATTATGCCAGCCCGCCGGCTTCGGTCGGCTGACCCAGATCAGCGCGAACCGGCCGTGGCCGGCGCGCTGCGGGGCGCCGCAAGCATTTGCGCAATGCAGCTTGACGACCTTCCCCATCCTCGCCAGTCTCCCATCCATACGCTTTCGTACGGGAGGAACACCATGAAGCACGCATTTCGTTGGGTCATCGCCGCCAGCCTGCTGTTTGGCGCCGGTACCGTAATGGCAGCCAATGACACACCGGTCGGCACCTGGAAGACCATCGACGACGAATCCGGCCAGGCCAAGTCGATCGTCGAGATCACCGACAACAACGGCGAACTGCAGGCGCACATCGTCAAGCTGCTCAACCGCAGCCCGGAAGACATCGCCCGCGACGGCGCCGTGGCGATGTGCCGCAAGTGCGACGGCGAACGCAAGGACAAGCCGGTCGAAGGCATGAACATCATGTGGGGCGTGCACCGCAACGACGACGTCTGGGATGGCGGCAAGATCCTCGACCCGAAATCCGGCAAGGTCTACAAGGTGAAGTTGTCGATGCTCGACGGCGGGCAGAAGCTCAACGTGCGCGGTTACATCGGCTTCTCCTGGGTCGGCCGCAGCCAGACCTGGGAACGCCAGAACTGACGCAGTTCAATCGCTCCACCCTGCGCCAAGCCTCATGTCAGCGATCCTGGCATGAGGCTTTTCTTTTAGGCGAGCAAGCCTGCTTCACGCGGGCGCGTCGGCCCGATGCACGGTCAGGCCACGGGCAGTGAAGCTGGCACGCAGCGCACGACCGACCTCGTGTTCGACCACCAGATGCTGCACTTCGTCGATGGCTGCCACCCGATGCGTCGCCACCGTGCCGAGCTTGTCACTGGTGGCGACGACGACGACCTCGCCACTGGCCTCGACCATCGCCCGCTTCAGCAACGTTTCCTCGCTGTCGAAACCCCACAGCCCACCGCTCGCATCTATCGCGCAGGCGCCGGGGAAACACAGGTCGGCGCGCACGCGCTGAACTTCCTGCACCGCCTGCGCGCCAACGGCGGCGCCGATCCGTGCATCGACCCGACCGCCGATCAGCAGGATGTCGAAGCCTTCACGTTCGAGCAGGATCTGCGCGATATCCGGTGCATTGGTCACCACGGTCAGCCCCAGATTCGGCGGCAGCGCGGTGGCGATAGCTGCGTTGGTCGAACCGGCGTCGATCAGCAGTACCTGCCCCTGCCGCACCAGGGTCACCGCCTTGCGGGCAAGCGCCAGCTTGCGGCCGGCATGTTCCTGTCGTCGCTGCTTGAGCGGCGCGACGGTAGCGGAAATAGGCAAGGCACCACCGTAGACGCGCTTGCACAGACCCAGCGTCGCCAGTTCGCGCAGGTCGCGCCTGACCGAATCCTCGGACACCGCGAATTCCGTCGCCAACTCCACCGCCACCACGCGACCGCGCTGGCGCAGTCGATCGAGTATCCATTGCTGGCGTTCCTGCGGCAGCATCTCGCCGGGATTCACCTTAACCATGCTGGCGCACCTCCGGTGCTGTGCCATCGAGCAGCCCCAGCGCGACCAGTTCCCCACGCAGCAACGCGGCATCACGGAACTGCAGCGCATGCATGCCGAGTTTCGCCGCCGCATCCACATTGCGCGGGGCATCGTCGACATACACGGCACGGACCGGATCGACCCCGTAACGATTCAGCAGCAGCTGGAAGATCGCCGGATCGGGCTTGATCATCCGCTCCTGCCCGGACACCACGATGCCCTCGAATGCCTGCAGGAACGGGTAGCGTTCGAAGGCCAGCGGAAAGGTCTCCTGCGACCAGTTGGTCAAGGCGTACAGGCGCACGCCACGCGCGCGCAGTTCCTCGAGAATCGCCACGCTGTCGTGCATCGGGCCTCGCAGCATCTCGTCCCAGCGCGCGCGGTAGGCGGCGATCAGGGCCGCATGTTCGGGAAACTCCGCACTGCGCAGCCGGATGGCTTCGTCCCAGCTGCGCCCTGCATCCTGCTGTTCGTTCCACTGACCATCGCAAACCTCGGCCAGGAATTGCTCCATCGATGACTCGTCATCGAACAGGTGGCGATAGAGATAACGCGGGTTCCAGTCGATCAGGACGCCGCCGAGATCGAAGATCACCGTGTCCGGCATGGCACGTCGGGTCGTGCGCTCGCTCATGTCGTCATCCTCGCGTTACCTGTCATTCAACGCCGCACGATCCGCGCCGAGGCGGCGACCAGCAGCAACATGCCGGCGACCACGGCCAGCGCGGCCGGCAAACTGCTGGCATGGGCCATGAAGCCGATCAAGGCCGGGCCACTGAGCAGGCCGGCATAACCCAGCGCAGTCACCGTGGCGATCGAAATCGCCGGCGGCTGGCCCGGCAGGCGACCCGCCGCACTGAACATCAGCGGCACGATATTGGAGGCGCCCAGGCCAATCAGCACGAAGCCGGTCAACGAAGCGGGCGGCCAGTTCGCCATCGAAGCCAGAAGAAATCCGAACGCCGCCACGCCGGCGCCGACGCGCACCGTCCACACCGGACCCAGCCGCGCGATGACCCGGTCGCCGACCAGCCGACCGCCGGCCATGGCCACCGAGAAACACGCGTAGCCAATGCCGGCGGACGCCGCGGAGAAGCCGTGGAAGTCACGCAGCAGCACCGCGCTCCAGTCGAGCATGGCGCCCTCGGCCAGGAAACTGACGAAGCACAACACGCCAAGCAGCAGCACCAATCCGCGCGGCAGCCGGAACTTCACCGTCTGCCTGGCCACATCGCCCACGCGGGCAAGCAGGTCGCGACGTTGGCCGAGCACGATCAGCATCAACAGCAGCGCGATCGCCAGGGCACCGACCACCAGCGGCAGGCCGAGCGCCAGCAAGGCGCTCATCAGCGCGGCGCCGACCAGGCCGCCGATGCTGAAAAGCCCATGAAAGCCCGACATCAACGCGCGGCCGTCGCGCCGCTCCACCTCGACCGCATGCGCATTCATCGCCACGTCCACCGCGCCAAGCATCGCGCCGAAGTACAGCAGCGTCATGGCCAGCATCAGCACATCCGGCACGATCGCGAGCACGGGAATCGCCACGCACAGCAGCAGCCCGGCCACGCTGATCACCCGGCGGTTGCCGTAACGGTGGGTCAGCAGGCCGACCAGCGGCATCGACAGCATCGAGCCACCGCCGAAAGCCAGCAGCACCAGGCCCAGAGCCGCGTCGTCCAGTCCCAGCCGCGCCTTCACGTACGGCACCATCGGCGCCCAGCTGGCCATGCCGATACCGGACACCAGGAAGATCAGGCGCGTGGCGCGGATGGCGCCGGGCAAACGCTGCTGCCCGGCCTGCAAGGACTCTCTCGACACGCTGATGGTTTCCAGTGCGTTCAAAACGTGCACAAATGTATAAAAACAAGATAAAACATGCAAACCAGTCGATGCCTGTCCCGGCGACCGGATGGCGCGCGCTGGCATCGCCACGAGCACGGCGGGCCCGCCGCGACCCGTGCGTCGGCGCACGATCGGGATGGACCTGCATGGCATAATGCGCAGTCATCCCGGAGTGCCCGCCCACCATGAGTCGTCGCCTGCTCGTCACCAACGCCCTGCCCTACGCCAATGGCCCGCTGCACATGGGCCATCTGCTGGGCTACATCCAGGCCGACATCTGGGTGCGCGCGCAGCGAATGAGCGGCAACGAAGTGGCCTATGTCTGCGCCGACGACGCCCACGGCACGCCGATCATGCTGGCGGCAGAAAAGGCCGGCATGACGCCGGAGAACTACATCGAAGGCATCCGCCAGGGCCACGAGGCGGACTTCGCCGCCTTCGGCGTGGCGTTCGACCACTACCACACCACCCATTCGGACGAGAACCGCGAACTGGCGACGCTGATCTACACGCGTCTGCGCGACGCCGGCAGCATCGCCAAGCGCAGCATCCAGCAGCTGTTCGACCCGGAAAAGCAGATGTTCCTGCCGGACCGCTACATCAAGGGCACCTGCCCGGTCTGCAAGACACCGGACCAGTACGGCGACAATTGCGAGAACTGCGGCGCCACCTACGCACCGACCGACCTGATCAATCCCTATTCGGTGATGTCCGGCGCCACCCCGGTGCTGCGCGACTCGGAGCACTACTTCTTCGAGCTGGGCAAGTTCGAGGGCCTGCTGCGCGACTGGTTCGCCGGCGCGTTCACCGGTGGCAAGCCGGTGGCCAACAGCGGCGTGGCCGCGAAGCTGCGCGAATGGCTGGACGGCGGCCTGAAGGACTGGGACATCTCGCGCGACGCGCCGTATTTCGGCTTTCCGATCCCCGACGCGCCGGGCAAGTTCTTCTACGTGTGGCTGGACGCGCCGGTCGGCTACCTGGCCAGCTTCAAGGCGCTGTGCGACCGGACCGACCTGCAGTTCGACGACTTCCTCGCCGCCGACAGCAACGCCGAGATGCATCACTTCATCGGCAAGGACATCATCAACTTCCACGGCCTGTTCTGGCCCGCGATGCTGCACGGCGCGAACTTCCGCACGCCCACGGCGCTGCACGTGAACGGCTACCTGACGGTGAACGGCGCGAAGATGTCCAAGTCGCGCGGCACCTTCATCCAGGCGCGCACCTATCTCGATTCGGGCCTGCATCCGGAGTTCCTGCGCTACTACTTCGCCAGCATGCTCAACGAGACGCCGGTCGACGTGGACCTCGACCTGAAGGCCTTCGAAGAGCGGGTCAATTCGCACCTGGTCGGCAAGTGGGTGAATATCGCCAGCCGCACCGCCGGCTTCGTCCACAAGTTCTTCGACGGCCGCCTGGCCGCGCAGTTCGGCGCCGAGGAAGCGGCCCTGTGGAACAGCCTGCTGGAGCACTACGACGGCGTCGCCGAACTCTACGACAGCGGCGAATTCGCCGAAGTCACCCGCCGCTTCGTGCTGATGGCCGACATCGTCAACGGCCACATCGCCGCCAAGGCGCCATGGGCGATGGCCAAGGATGAAACCCAGCGCGAAGCACTGCACCATGTCTGTTCGTTTGCACTGGGCGCGTTCCGGCTGCTGGCCGGCATGCTGAAGCCGATCCTGCCGGCCACGGTCGGCGCTGCCGAGAAATTCCTGGCCGCACCCATCGTCGACTTCGACGACGCCCGCAGCAGCCTGCACAATCACACCATCGAAGCATTCGAGACGCTGATGGGCCGCATCGATCCCAGGCTCATCGAGGCGATGATCGAATCGTCGAAGGATTCACTCGGCGCCCCTGCCGAAGCCCCCAAAACCCCGAAGAAGAAGCCCATGACCGAAGACACCAAGCCTGCCGCATCGAATCCGGCGTCGCAGAGCGCGGACGCCGGCACCATCGGCATCGACGACTTCGCCAGGCTCGACCTGCGCATCGGCAAGGTCAGCGCGTGCGAATTCGTCGAGGGCTCGGACAAACTGCTGCGCTTCGAACTGGACGCCGGCCCGCTGGGCACGCGGCAGATCTTCTCCGGCATTCGCGCGGCCTACGCCGAGCCGGAAAAGCTGGTCGGCCGCAACGTGGTGTTCATCGCCAACCTGGCGCCGCGCAAGATGCGCTTCGGCCTGTCCGAAGGGATGATCCTGTCCGCCGGTGACGGCGGCAGCGACCTGTTCCTGCTCGACGCCGACCAGGGCGCGAAGCCCGGCGCCACCGTCCGCTGACACGACCACGCCGTTGTAGGAGCGCACAGGGTGCGCTCCTACAAATGAATGGCCAAAACCGCTATTGCTTCGTGTAAGTCACGAAGAATCCGACCAGGTCGCCGTTCTCGTTGTACGGCGCCATGTCCACGTAGCGGTAGCCGCGCGCGGCGTAGTCGGCATGCGACTTGGTGAGCTGGTTCGCCATGTGCTTCTTGCGGAAACCCAGGGTGGCATCGACGAACACGGTCACCGTGTCGCCGGGGACTTCGGACGACGCCGCCTGCGCGGGAGTGGCATGGGTCAGCACGATCGCACCACCGGCACCCAGCACGGCGGTAAGCAACAACGAGGCGAGAAACGACGATTTCATGGCAACACTCCAACCGATGGCAATTGCGGGACAATGGGTGCCGATTATCGCCCGCCCCGCCATTGCGCATGAGTGATCCCGTCACCCTTCTCGCTGACCGCATCGACGCCGTGCTGCCGCAGACCCAATGCGAGCAATGCGGTTATCACGGCTGCCGACCGTATGCGGAGGCGATCGCCCGCAACGAGGCGCCCTTCAACCGGTGCCCGCCCGGCGGTATCGCCGGCATCGAGAAGCTGGCCGCCCTGCTGGAGCGCCCTGCACTGCCACTCGACCCCGCGCATGGCATCGAACATCCGCGCATGCTGGCGCGCATCGTCGAGGCCGACTGCATCGGCTGCACCAAATGCATCCAGGCTTGCCCGGTCGACGCCATCATCGGCGCCTCGAAGCTGATGCACACCGTGGTGGCGGACGACTGCACCGGTTGCGAACTGTGCGTGCCGGCCTGCCCGGTCGACTGCATCGTGCTCGAACCGATGCCGCCCGCGCAGATCGATGTCGCCCATGCCGATGCGGCGCGCGAACACTTCCAGCGCCGTGAATCGCGCCTCGAACGCCAGCGCGCCGAACGCGAGGCCGAGCTGGCGGCGCGCAAGCTTGCCGTGGAAGCGGCGGCCGGACCAGTCAACCCGGTGCAGGCCGCGCTGGCCCGCGCCAGGGCGAAGCAGCAGGAGTCGAAACCGTGAAGCGCGCCGAGGTGATCGAGCTGTTCTCGCGGCTGCGCGAACTGGACCCGCATCCCACCACCGAACTGGCGTACACCACGCCGTTCGAGCTGCTGGTGGCGGTGGTGCTGTCGGCGCAGGCCACCGACGTCGGCGTCAACAAGGCCACCCGCAAACTCTACCCCGTGGCGAACACGCCGCAGGCCATCCTGGCCCTGGGCGAGGAAGGACTGAAGCGCTACATCAGCACCATCGGCCTGTTCAACGCCAAGGCGAAGAACGTGATCGCGCTGTGCCGCCTGCTGATCGAGCAGCATGACGGCGAGGTGCCGTGCACCCGCGAGGCGCTGGAAGCGCTGCCCGGCGTGGGCCGCAAGACCGCCAACGTGGTGCTCAACACCGCCTTCGGCGTGCCGACCATCGCGGTGGACACGCACATCTTCCGCGTCTCCAACCGTACCGGCCTGGCGCCGGGCAAGGACGTGCGCGCGGTCGAGGACAAGCTGGAGAAAGTGGTGCCGGCGGAGTTCAAGCAGGACGCCCATCACTGGCTGATCCTGCATGGCCGCTACGTGTGCAAGGCGCGCAAGCCCGATTGCCCGCACTGCGTGATCCGCGACTTGTGCCGGTACAGGGACAAGACGGTGGAGTGAAGAAGGAGCCCCGTTCCTCGCTAGTCACCCCGCCAACTGCGCCCGCTCCAGCGCCGCGATGTGCCGTTCCAGCCGCGGCCCCAGGTAGCAGTGCGAGCCGCATGGCAGCAGGCCGACTTCGCCGAACTCGCGCAGATACCAGGCCGGTGCGCGCGAGACGAAACCCTGGTGGTCGCCGGCCACGTCGTCGCGACTGGTGAACACTTCAAGGAAGGCCACGCCTTCGAGCATCTCGCCGATGCCTTGCAGGCCGGCGCGGATTTCCGCCGGCTTCAGGTAATGCAGCATGTCGGTGCACACGACCAGGTCGAAACGCTCGTCGAAACGCAGGTATTCCAGCTGGCCGAAGCGGGCCAGGCCGATGTTGCGGCTGCGGCCGTAGCGCGCCACCACGTACTCGCTGGCGTCCAGGCCGCGGTAGGTGATCCCCGGCCGCAACGCGCGCAGCGGCGCGCGCCAGGTTGCCTCGCCGCAGCCCACGTCGAGCACGTTGCGGATGGGACGCCCCAGGTAATACTCGGCCTGCGCCACCACCATCGCCACCTTGCGCCGCAGTTCGGCCGCCGACGCCACGGAATGTCGCGGGTCGCGGTACCACTTGTCGAAATAGGCGCGGTCGTAGGTCTTGGTCATGCAGAGGTCCGGGCAAGCGTGGGCAGCGTCCATGGTATCCCGCCCGACCCGCCGATCCGGATGCGGCATCACTTTCTGCATGCGCTGCCGATGCAAGCATCGCCGCCAGCTTCCATCGCCGCCCCGAGGAGAATCCCATGCCCATGGTCCGCTTCCGCCTGATCGGCAGCCGCGCCGACGCCGATGCCGTCATCGCGACCCTGCACGGCCTCGACCGCATCGAGCACGTCGAGGAAATCGACGACCTGGTCTCCGGGATGCGCGACGACTCCAGCTCCAGCGACTCGGTGAGCGACAGCGAGGGGCACGTCTACCGCATCGAAGTGGACACGCCCGATGACGGCGTCGCGGACGACGTGCGCGCACGCGCCGAGGAGGCGGCCGGGGAAGCGGCCGCCGGCATCGAGTTCGTGGACGAGTTCTGAACGGCAGGAACCACGCCCGTGTCATCCGTTGGGCGGGCGCGGCGTTGAAGCCTTCTGTGGTGCCGTGACGCGCAGCGCCTCCCAGCCAAGGTTCCGCCATGCAACCCTCTACCGCCCGGTTTGAAGCTCGGCACGGCAGGCTCCAACGCCGTCTGCTCCCGTTCACCGCGGCCTTGCTGCTGTCTGTCGCCGCCTCGGCGCATGCGCCGGACTCCGCGGGCCGACCGCTGGCTCCGTCCGACGTGCGCTGGCTGCAGCGGGCGACCTTCGGCGTCGACTCGGCCAGCCTGGCCAGCTACCGCAAGCTCGGCCGCCAGCGCTGGCTCGATGTCCAGCTGGCCAATCACGACGACACGTTGCCTCCGGCCATCGCCCGCCTGATCGCCAGTTACCCGGCGATAAGCACGCCGCCGCAGGAACTGCTGGCCCAAGCCGCCGAAGCGCGGCGTCAACTCAAGTCGATGCCTGAGGGCGACGCCAGGGTCGCCGCGAAGAAGAACCTGCAAAAACAGGCTCGCGAACTGGCCCAGCAGGCGCAACAGGCCGAACTGCTGCATGCGATCTACGGCAGCAACCCGTTGAAGGAGCAGCTGGTGTGGTTCTGGCTCAACCACTTCAGCGTGTATGCCGCCAAGGGCCGTGTGCGTCTGCTGGCGGCCGACTACGAGGAACGCGCGATCCGGCCGCATGCACTGGGCAAGTTCCGTGACCTGCTGCTGGCCACGCTGAAAAGCCCGGCGATGTTGGAATACCTCGACAACGCGAAGAACGTGAAGGGCAAGACCAACGAGAACTACGCCCGTGAGCTGATGGAACTGCACGCCCTGGGCGTCGGCTCGGGCTACACCCAGCAGGACGTGCAGCAACTGGCGCTGATCCTTACCGGCGCGGGCATCGCACCGGCGGCACCACGGCGAGCCGGTCGCTTCGGCCGCACGCGGCCGGGCTTCGTGCGCGACGGCCTGTTCGTGTTCAATCCGGACCGGCACGACTTCAGCGACAAGACCCTGCTCGGCCAGCACATCCACGGCAGCGGCTATCGCGAGATCGAACAGGCGATGGATCTGATCACCCGGCAGCCGGCCTGCGCCCGTTTCGTCTCGCGCCAGCTGGCCGAGTATTTCGTGGCCGATCGGCCGCCATCGGCCCTGATCGAAGCGATGGCGGAAACCTTCCAGCGCAGCGACGGCGACATCGCCGCGGTACTGCGCACGATGTTCGATTCGCCGGAGCTGACCGACGGCGAGGCGAGGAAGTTCAAGGACCCCACCCGTTTCCTGGTTTCCGCGATGAAGCTTGCCTACGACGGCCAGCCGATCAGCAACGCGCAGCCGCTGGTCAACTGGCTCAACCAGATGGGTGAGCCGGTGTTCGGCCGGGTCACGCCCGACGGCTGGCCGCTGGACAGCGCCAGCTGGTCGGGCTCGGGCCAGATGGCGACCCGATTCGAAGTGGCCCGCGCGATCGGCAGTGGCCGCAACAAGCTGTTCATCACCGACGAGCCGGACCCGGCCACGCCGCGGGCACGCCCGGCCGTGCCCGCGCTGGACTCGCCGCTCTACCGCGCCGTGGTCGAACCGCGCCTGTCGCAAGCCACCCGGACGGCATTGGGCAAGGCGACTTCGGCAGCGGAATGGAATACCTACCTGCTGTCGTCGCCGGATTTCAATTACCGCTGAGGTTTCCGCAAAGCCATGATGAACCGTCGCCAATTCCTGCTGGCCGCCGCCTCCGCCGCGGCGGCCCTGCCCGCCCTGTCCTTCAGCGGCAGCCTGTTCGCCGCGCCCGCCAGCTCACCGCGCTTCCTGCTGGTGTTCCTGCGCGGCGGCTACGACTGCAACAACCTGCTGGTGCCGTACGCCAGCGATTTCTATTACGAATCACGCCCCACCCTGGCGATCGCCAGGCCCGACCCCGCCAATCCCGCCAGCGCGATCGCGCTGGATGCGCAGTGGGGACTGAATCCGGTCTTGCGCGAATCGGTGCTGCCGCTGTGGCAGCGCAAGCAGCTCGCCTTCGTGCCGTTCGCCGGCACCGACGACCTGTCGCGCAGCCACTTCGAGACCCAGAACAATATCGAATCGGGACAGCCCACCGCGCACCGGGGCAGTTTCCGGTCCGGCTTCCTGGCGCGATTGTCCGGCCAGCTCAGCGGCGTGCCCGCGATCGCCTTCACCAAAAACCTGCCGCTGAGTTTCCAGGGCGCCGGCAAGGACATCCCCAACATCTCGATGAAGGCCGATCCGAAGGCCCGTTTCAATGCGCGCCAGTCGGCGATCCTCGGCGACATGTACAAGGGCACGCCGCTGGCCGCCGCCACCGCCGACGGGCTCGCGCTGCCGGCATCGATCTCCGAGGACCTGCGCAACGAGATGATCAAGGCCAGCGGCGGCGCGCCCAGCGCCCGCAGCTTCGCCAGCGAGACACGGCGCATCGCCACCCTGATGCGCGACCAGTACCGGCTCGGTTTCGTCGACATCGGCGGCTGGGATACCCACGTCAACCAGGGCAGCGTCAGCGGCGGCCTGGCCAACAACCTGCGCAACCTGGGCGAAGGCCTGGCCGCCTATGCCGAGGTGCTTGGCGACGAATGGAACAACACCACCGTGGTGGTGCTGTCCGAGTTCGGCCGCACCTTCCGCGAGAATGGCGACAAGGGCACCGACCATGGCCACGGCACCGTGCACTGGGTGCTGGGCGGCAAGGTGAACGGTGGCCGCATCGCCGGCGAACAGGCGGCGGTGAACTCCGCCGGCCTGCTGCAGAACCGCGACTACCCGGTGCTCAACAACTACCGCGACGTCCTGGGCGGCTTGCTGGCGCGAACCTGGGAGCTGTCGAACGAGCAGTTGCAGAGCGTCTTCCCGCAGGCACGGCCGCGCGACCTGCAACTGGTCTGAGCGAGGTTCGCGCGTTCAGTCGGCCGTACGCGGCACCAGCATGTGCTTGGCGATGTAGCCGTGCAGCCGGCCCAGGCCGCGCGCCAGATGCAGGGTGGCGAACAGCAGCACGATGCCGATCACGCACATCGCGATCGCGTCGCCCCAACCTGGCGCGTGCGCGCCGAAGCCCCAGTTCACGAGAACCTGGTGGTTCACGTACAGCCCGGGCATCCAGTCGTTGTGGAACATCATCGCCAACGGCGCGCCGATGAAGGCGACGGATACGCTGAGCAAGGTCACCGCGAGCGTGAAATACACGATGCCAAGCGGCAGCATCAGCCACATGTAGCAGAGCGTGGTCCAGGTGTGCACGTCGGTGAACATGCGACCGATGCGCCGCATCAGACTCATGCCCTGGGTGGGATACACCGGCCGCCGCGGCATGCGCATGCCCAGCATCGCCTCCACGATGCGCCCCTCGACCAGCGACAGCACGCGCACGCTGCCGAAGAACAGCACGATGAACGGCAGGCCGATGATCAGCACCGACAGACCTGCCGACAGCGACAGTCCGGTGACGGCCCAGGTGAAGTAGAAGATGCCCGTGGCCAGCGACAGCAGCATGTAGAACAGCGCGCCGTAGGTGCGCGGATCGGCCGCCACGCCGAAGAAGCGCCCCGCCAGCGAACGCCGCTTCGGCAGCGGCGGCGGGCGCAGTGCGCGCTGGATGCGGATTTCCTGATCACGATAGATCTCGGCCACCTCGTCCGGCGCGCCGTAGCTGCCCACCACGTGTTCCAGCATCGCCGCTTCGTCGCGTTCGGGCTGCTCGGCCAGTTCCGAACGCAGGTGTTCCTCGGCGTCGTACAGCGCATCCTGGATCAGGGCGGGGTCCGCGCCACGCAGGGCGGCGCGCAGTTGTTCAAGATATTCGGCGATGCTGCGTGGCGCGTTCATGACACCCCTCCTTGCAAGACGTTATCGACGGAATCGCGGGTGGCGTTCCACGCGGCGATCCACTCGCGCAGGACTTCGCGCCCCGGCTTGGTGATGCGGTAATAGCGGCGCGGCGGCCCGCTGACGGACGGCTCGACTTCGCTGCCCAGCAGGCCGGCGGCTTCGAGATTGCGCAGCACCGGATACAGCGCGCTCTGCTTGCCGGCCAGCACGCCCTCGCCCACCTCCTCCAGCCGCTTGGCGATCTGGTAGCCGTACATCGGCTGGCGCGACTGCCCCAGCACCGCCAACAGCACCAGCGACACGGTGCCGCTGGAAAGCTCCTTCTGGAACTTCTTCAACTGGCTGACGCTGTCGTCCATCCCGCTCACCCGCACTGCTGCTTAGACTGAGGTGAATCATAGTATTAACTTGACACTAGTACATGGGCCTGAAGTCATGCCTGCGATCAACTGGTCGCGGCACTCTGCTAAGTTGCAGCCCTCGCCTATCGGTCACCCAAGGGGAATGCCATGCGTCGTCGCCATCTCATCGCCGGTCTCGCGCTGGCCAGCAGTCTGACCGCGTTGCCGGCCCTCGCTGCCGAGCAGGGCAAGCCCACGCCGACGACCAAGGAAATCCTGGCGAAATCCGCGCCGGCCGAATGGCGCAGGCCCGATCCGCAGAACCTGCTGGTGATGCAGCTGCCGACGGGTCGCGTGGTGATCGAGCTGGCCCAGGATTTCACCCCGCTGCATGCGGCGAACATTCGCACCCTGGTGCGCCAGCATTACTTCGACGGGCTGGCGATCATCCGCGTGCAGGACAACTTCGTCACCCAGTGGGGCGATCCGAACGATGACGAGAACGGCGACAAGGACAAGATCCGTTCGCTGGGCAAGGCCAGCAAGACCCTGCCGCCGGAGTTCAGCCGCGCGATCGCTGCGAAGCAGCCGTGGACGCCACTGCCGGATGGCGATGTCTACGCACCCGAAGTCGGTTTCAGCGGGGGCTTCCCGGTGGGCCGCGATCCGGCCAGCGGCAAGGAGTGGGTGGCGCATTGCTATGGCACGGTCGGCGTGGCGCGCGACGTGGCGCCGGACAGCGGCAGCGGCAGCTCGCTATACGCGGTGATCGGCCAGGCGCGCAAACTGGATCACAACCTCGCCGTCGCCGGCCGCGTGCTGGAAGGCATGCCCCTGCTGTCCGGCCTGCCGCGCGGGCCCGAGCCGATGGGCTTCTATGCCGATCCCGCCCGCCGTACCCGCATCGAGTCGGTGCGCCTGGCCGCCGACATGCCGGCGCCGGAGCGCCCGGCGATCGAGGTGCTGCGCACCGACAGCGCCAGCTTCGCGGCCCTGATCGATGCCAGCCGCCAGGGCCACAATGCGTTCTATCCCGAGCCGGTGGGCAAGGTCGGCCTGTGCAGCCTCACCGTGCCGGTGCGCGACGCCAAACCGGTGCACTGAACCGGGCGGGCGCACCCGCGGCCGCTGCGGGGATGAATCCCCGCTGACGCCAGCAGGGACTTCACCACGAAATCTTGTCACGCGGGGGGCTATGCATGGACTTCGCGACCCCGTGACAGGAGACCAGCATGAAGCGCAGCCGCAAAGTCCTCGCATGGATCGTGGGAGTCGTGCTGGCGGTGCTGCTGATCCTGGTCGTGGTGATCGCCACCTTCGACTGGAACCGGATGCGTCCGTTCATCAGCGACAAGGTGAGCAAGGCGATCGGACGGCCATTCGCGATCAACGGCGACCTCACCGTCGACTGGCGGCGCGACCGCAACGGCAGCTGGCTGGCCTCGCTGCTGCCGTGGCCCGAGTTCACCGCACGCGACATCAGCATCGCCAATCCCCCGTGGGCACAGCAACCGCAGTTCGCCCGACTGCAGGCGCTGCGCTTCAGGCTTTCGCCGCTGCCGCTGATCGCCCATCGCATCGAGGTGCCGTCGCTGCAACTCGTGAAGCCCAGCGTGGACCTGGAGCGCGACAAGCAGGGCCGCGCCAGCTGGGACTTCAGTTTTCCCCGGAACGAGCAACCGTCGAGCTGGACGCTGGACGTGGGCACGGTCGGCTTCGACCGAGGCCAGCTGAGCCTGGACGACGCGCCGAGTCGCACCCGGCTCAAGGCCACCATCGAACCGCTGCAGGGAGCGATTCCCTACGACCAGATCGTGGCGCAGCAGACCGCTGACGCCCGCGAGCAAGCCAGCAAGGCCGTGGGCAAGGCTTTGCCCGAGAGCACGAACAAGGCTTTGCCGGACAGCGCAAACAACGCAGCCGCCGACAGGCAACACCGGCCAGACAGCGCGATCACCTACCAGTTCGGCTGGACCGCCGAGGGCAGCTACCAGGGCAATCCGCTGAAGGGCCGCGGCAAGACCGGCGCCATGCTCGCCCTGCAGGACGCCGGTCGGCCGTTCCCCCTGCAGGCCGACGTGAACCTGGGCGACACGCACATCGCGCTGGTCGGCACCCTGACCGATCCGCTGCACTTGGGCGCGCTGGACGTGCAGCTGTGGTTCTCCGGCTCCAGCATGGCCAAGCTGTATCCGCTCACCGGCGTCACCCTGCCGGACACCCCGCCGTACGCGACCGAGGGTCATCTCAGTGCAGAGTTGCACTCCAAGGGCAGCCGCTATCACTACCAGGATTTCCGCGGTCGGGTCGGCGGCAGCGACCTGTCTGGCGACCTGTTGTTCGTCACCGGCGGCAAGCGCCCCAAACTCACCGGCAAGCTGCACTCGAAACTGCTGCAGTTCGCCGACCTCGCGCCGCTGATCGGCGGCAGCTCGAAGGCCGCGCCCGCCGATGATCGCCCCGCCCAGCCGGCCGACAAACTGCTGCCGGTCGCACCGTTCCGCACCGAACGCTGGCAGGCGATGGACGCCGACGTGAGCTTCAGCAGCGAGCGCATCGTGCATGGCGAGGCACTGCCGATCGACTCGCTGGCCACCCACCTGGTGATGAACAACGGCGCGCTCTACCTGGACCCGCTCAGCTTCGGCGTGGCCGGCGGCAAGGTGCGCAGCAACATCACGCTGGACGGCAGCCGCACGCCGATGCGCGGCCTGCTGAAACTCAACGCGCGCCATCTCAAGCTCAAGCAATTGTTTCCCACCTTCGAGCCGATGCACACCAGCTTCGGCGAGATCAACGGCGACGCCGACCTCAGCGCCCAGGGCAATTCCATCGCCGCCCTGCTCGGCAGCGCGGACGGCGAACTGAAGCTGCTGATGAACGACGGCGCGATCAGCAAGAACCTGCTGGAAACCGCCGGCCTCAACGTGGGCAACATCGTCATCGGCAAGCTGTTCGGCGACAAGACCGTGGAGATCAACTGCGCGGCCACCGACATGGCCGCCAGCGACGGACTGTTCGACATGCGCCTGTTCGTGTTCGACACCGACGACGCGGTGATCAACGTGACCGGCACGGTGAACCTGGCCAGCGAGAAACTCGACCTGGACGTGACGCCCCACACCAAGGGCTTCCGCGTGTTCTCGCTGCGCTCGCCGCTGTACGTCAACGGCACGCTGAAGAACCCCAACGTCGGCGTGCATCCCGGCCCACTGATCGCCCGCGGCGCCGGCGCGGTGGCGTTGAGCGTGGTCGCGGCGCCGGCCGCCGCCCTGCTCGCCCTGGTCGCGCCCAGCCATGACGACGACGGCGAGAACACCTGCCGCACCGTGCTGCAGCAGTTGCGCAGCTCGGGCAAGATGATGCCAGCGGGCAAGCCGGCGGCGAAGAAGTAAGCGCTGCGTCGGCCCGGCGCCAATGGCCAGGCGACGCCTCGTCAACGCTCCTGCGTTGATCCACGGCGGGTAAACCGCCGCCACAACCGACGCCACAGCAGCGCCAGCGGGAAGGCCAGCAGCAGGAATGGCAGGCCATAGCCCAGCAAGCCCAGGGCATCGGTCACGCCCTCGGTGGCTTCGTCGAGCAGGCTGGAAAAACCATCGCCGATACGCCCGCTGCGCGAGTAGGTGCCGGCATCGCGGAAATGCAGTTCGAGCCGATTGGTATCCAGCCGGCGTTGCTGGTTGGCAGCCACCGCCTGCAGCGATTGCAGCTGGCTCTCCACCGAAGCCTGCTCGTGGCTGAGCGCAATCAGATCGGCAACGGCGATGTCCTTGCGTGCCGCCAGTTCCGCCAGGTGCTGTCCATGCTTCTCGAGCAGTTCGCGCTGACGCTGGTTGTCGTTGACGGCATCAGCGAGATCCTCCGCCGTGGTCTGCCGGAATCCGACCGTGCCGCCCTGCGCGGCCAGCTTCGCCATCGGCTCGACGCCGTCCGGAACGATCCGCACGACAAGTTCGGCATCGTGTTCGGCCTGCTCGATGCGCAACACATTGCAGGCGCCGAAGCGGGCCGTCTCACAGGCCCGCCGGGCCGCCGCCAGGCGACCGGCGATCTCGGCGCCGGGCAACCTGATCCGCAGCACATGTTCGTAGGCCAGCATCGCGCCGGCCTTCGACCTTTCCCCGCTGATCGGTGCCGGCGAGACTTCCTGCTTCTTCGAGCATCCGGCGAGAACCTGCAGCACTCCCAGCAGCAACAGCGCCATCCAGGCATAACGGTTACGTGACATGCGATTCCCCCGGCGCAGGACAGTCCGGGCAATCTGCCACAGCCGCATGCAAACTCAAACCACGATGCAGCGACAGGCCCGGCCAAACCGGTCATTGCAGGCGCCTTGTGAGAATCCGCCTGCCCCGATGCGGACGCTAGAATGTCGCACCGCCCTTCCCTGCGAATACCCATGCAAGCCGTCAGCCAGGCCCGTCTGCAGATCCATTTCTGCGTGTTGCTGTGGGGCTTCACCGCGATCCTGGGCAAGCTGATCACCTTGCCGGCCCTGCCGCTGGTGTTGTGGCGGATGGCCCTGGTCACGCTGGCGCTGCTGCTGGTGCCGCAAGTCTGGCGCGGCTTGCGTGCGATGCCTGCGCGGCTGATCTGGGCGTATGCCGGCATCGGCGTGCTGGTGTCGCTGCACTGGCTCACCTTCTACGCGGCGATCAAGCTTTCGAACGCCTCGGTCGGCGCCACCTGCATCGCGCTGGGCCCGGTGTTCCTGGCTTTCATCGAACCATGGATCGCCCGACGCAGGTTCGATGCCCGCGAACTGCTGATCGGCGTGGCGGTGGTGCCGGGGGTGGTGATGGTGGTGGGCGGCGTGCCCCACGACATGCGTCTGGGCATCGCGGTGGGCGTGCTGTCGGCGCTGTTCGTGGCGTTCTTCGGTTCGCTCAACAAACGCCTGGTCGAACACGGCGATCCGCTCACGGTGACCTTCATCGAACTGGGCACCGGCACCGTGTTCCTCGCCCTGCTGGCGCCCCTGCTGCCGCACGTCGGGCCGGCCTTCGTGCTGCCGGGCCTGCACGACGCGCTGCTGTTGCTGGCGCTGTCGTTCGGCTGCACCCTGCTGCCGTTCGCGCTGGCGCTGGTGGCGCTGCGTCACATGAGCGCGTTCGGTACGCAGATGGTGACCAACCTGGAACCGGTCTACGCGATCGTGCTGGCGATCGTGCTGCTGGGCGAGCAGCACGAGCTGGATCAGTGGTTTTACGCCGGCGTGGCGGTGATCCTGGCTGCGGTGTTCATGCACCCGCTGCTGCATCGGCGCCGGCGCATGCCGGAACAGGCCGAGCTGTTGGGCACCACCGAAAGCCACAACATCATCGACTGACCGTCAGTCGGCGCCCGCTGCCTCGACCACGACGCGATCGCGACCGCCGCTCTTGGCCTGGTACAGCGCCGCATCGGCGCGCCGGATCAGGTCCTCGACCGAAGTCGCCTCGGCACCGATCCAGACCATGCCGATGCTTAGCGTCACCGCAAACGCGTGCCCGTTCCAATGATGCGGCACCGCGCTCACCGCCGTCTGGATGTCGCGCATGCGCTGCTCGGCATGCGGGCGATCGATGCCGGGCAACAGCAGCAGGATCTCCTCGCCACCGTAGCGTCCCAGCCGGTCGTCGTCGCGCACGTGCAGCTGCAGGTGACGGGCGATCGCCAGCAACGCGGCGTCGCCGGCCTGGTGGCCCAGGGTGTCGTTGATGCGCTTGAAGTGATCCGCATCGATCAGCCCCACGGCGAGCCCGGGCAGCGGACGCTGGCCCGGTTCCAGCAGCGCCGCCAGCTGGTCGAGGATCGCCCGCCGGTTGTGCATGCCGGTGAGGCTGTCATGGGTGGCCTGGTGGTACAGCTCGGCGCGGGCCCGTTCCAGCTCGCGCTTCTCCTCGGTGAGCTCGACAGTGCGATCGGCGACCATCGCTTCCAGCCGGCGGTTGTGCCGACGCAGGCGGCGCGAACGCCAGCGCCAGCTGAGCGCCATCAGCAAAGCCAGCAGCGAGACCGCCAGCAGGCCGACCCACCAGCTCAGCCACCACGGCGGCGGCACGCCGAAATCGAATTGGGCCGGCGGCGAGACGGTCCGGTGGTCGTCGTCGATCGCCTCGATCTCGAGGCGGTAGTCGCCGGACGGCAGGCCGGCGAGATTGATCACGTTCGCGCCGGTTTCGATCCACTCCGAATCCTGCAGTCGATACCGATAACGCGGCTGTCCGCCCGAGGATTTCCCCAGCAGCGCGTAGTGCACGGTCAACGCGGCGTGCCGGCCGCCGAGACGGATGCTGTCGCCGGACTTCACCGGCGCCGATCCCTGCATCACCGAGGTGATCAGGACCTTGCCGGGCTGATAGGCCAGCATGGCCTGCGGCTGCAGGATGTGGCTGGCGCCGATCGCCGTGGCGATCCAGATCGAGCCATCGCGATCCTCGAAGAATCCGTTCTGGCTGGTCTCGTCCCACAGCAGGCCATCGGCTTGTGACAAGTGCGTCCAGCGCGCGCCGTCGTACACGTCCACGCCGCCGCTGCCGCCCACCCAGATCCAGCCCCGATGGTCGCGGCGCACGAAGTACACCAGGGTGTTGTCCAGCCAGGTGTCGACGATGCGCGTGAGCGACAGCCGGCTGCCGCTCACCGCGGCGTGGAACAACCCGGGCTCGTTCGCGCCCAGCCACAGGCTGCCATCGGTGCCCACCGCCACCGCGCTGAAGCCCGAGGCGATGCTCGTGCTGCCGGTGTCCATGCGCGTCCACTGCCCGCCGGCAAAGCGCAGCAGTCCGGCGTTGCAGGCAAACCACAAGGTTCCGTCGGCGGCCTCGGCGATGTCCGAGCACTGCTGGTCGGTGGTCTGCGTCGCCGGAACGCGCACGGCCAGCGCGTCGACGTGATCGATGCGGTAGATGCCGTTGACGGTGGCGATCCACAGCCGGCCCTGCCGATCGAAATGCAGGAACTTCACGAATGCGGGCAATTCGGCCGCCAACGTGGTGCGCTGGCTGGTCGGGTCGTAGCGCAGCACGCGGCGGTCGTACAGGCCGGCCCAGATCGCGCCGTCGTTGGCGCGGGCAAGGCTGAGGATCTGTCGCGGCGCCGGATCGAAGCGGATCGGCCACGGCTGCAGACGGGTCTGGCCGTCGGCCAGCACGCTGCCGCCGAGCTCATTGGCGAACCAGATGTGCTGCGCATCGAAGCGCAGGATCGACCAGTTCGGCACGCTGTCGAAACCTTGCCCGCGGCCCCAGCCCTCGACCAGTCCATAGCCGTTCCAGCGCGAGATGCCGCGCCCGTAGGTTCCCAGCCAGAGCGTGCCCTGGCGGTCGAACAGCAGTGCGGTGATCTCGATGTCGGGCAGGCCGTTGGTACTGTCCATCAAGGTCCAGCCCGCACCCTCCCAGCGCGCCAGGCCGCGATTGGTCGGCGTCAGCACGTGCCCTTGCGCATCCTCCACCAGGATTTCGTTGTCGCTCACCACGCCCATGTCGCCCGCCGGCAGGTCGCGCGGAACGAAGCGGGTGGCGCCCGCCGGCAGCGTGCGCAGGTGATGCACGCCGCGCAGCCACAGGCTGCCGTGGCTGTCCAGCAACAGGCCAGTCCAGCTGCCGCGGGGCACGCCCTCAGCCTCTCCGTGCACTGTCACCTTGCCCGCGTCATCGACACTGCACAGCGAGCCATCGCAGCCGATCCACAGGCGGCCGGGCGTGGCGTGGATCACGGTGATCCGGCGCAGCTGCGGCACGGCGGCGAGCTGCGCCTCGTCGAACATCGGCCGCAACTGCCAGTCGTGGCCGCCACGACCACCGGAAAGCACCATCAGCCGGTCGTTCTTCACCAGCAGCAGCCGTCCGTCATCCAGCGCGACCATCTGCCGGCCCACGTCGACCACCAGCGGTTGTCCCGCCGGCTCCACCTTGCTGAAGTGCAGGCCGTCGCCGACGCGCAGACCGGACTGGGTGGCCACCCACAGCAGGTCGATGCGCGGGTTCTGCACCATCGCGGTGACGTACTCGCCCCGGGCAAAGCCCTGCGCCGCACCCATGCGCTCGAAGCTGCCGCCGTCGAAGCGGTACAGGCCCATCTCGGTGCCGGCCCAGACGAAGCCGCGCCGGTCCTGCAGCAGCACGTTGATGGCCTGGCTTTCCAGGCCCGACTTGCGGTCGTAGGTGGTCAGCGAATGCTGCTGGGCCGACGCGGACAGGCCGAACAGCGACAGCAGCGCGGCCATCAGCAGCAGCACGCAGCGCTGGCTCCACCCCGGTGAGGTCCGTCTCCGTCGCATCAGTTGCAAGCTCGCCTGCCGTTGGGTTCGTCGAGGGCACGCCACGCGTGCCATGCCGTTATACGTCAACCGGCCCACAAGGGTCGACTCACCCTGACGATACGCGATCTCAGAACCAGAACCGTACCCCGGCCAGCCATTGCCGCTCCCGCACCGCCCGCTGGTCGTGGCGTGCATAGTCGGCGGTCGCGCCGACCCGACGTATCCAGTTCACTCCGAGATAGGGCGCAAACTCCCGCCGGATCTCGTAGCGCAAACGCAGGCCGAACTGGATGTCGGACAAGCCCTCACCCAAGCGGCGCTGCGGATCGCGCCGGCCGTACAGGTTCACCTCCAGCTCCGGCTGCAGCACCAGCCGCTGGGTCAACAGCAACTCGTAGTCCACGCGCAAGCGCGCGGCCGTCCGCCCGCCGGCCCCGGCGTAACCGGTGGCCTCCAGCTCGAACCAGTACGGAGCGAGCCCCTGCACGCCAACGGCGATCCAACTGCGTGCCGGACCATTGCCGATATCGTGGCGGACACCCAGCTGGCGGCTCCAGTAGCTGCTGGTGGCGTGGTTCCAGAGCAGCTCCAGTTCGCCGTCCTCGAGCTTGCCTCCGCTGCGCACGCCTTCGCTGCGCAGCCACAGCTTGTCGCTGTCGTTGCCGTACCAGCCCCGGATCTCCCAGCGCTGGCCGTTGCCTTCGCCACCGTGGAAAGCCTCCAGCTGATCGATCCGCAACAGGCCGGACGCTGCGCGTCCGTGCACGGGCATCGCGTGCATCGGGCTGGCGGCGATGCCGTCGGAGTAATCGCCGCTGCGTGCGTCCGCAGGCGGGCGGCCGCCCTGCATCGGCGCCATGGGCATGCCCGGCATCGGCGGCGGCTCCAGCGCCGGCATGTCGGGTGCCGCCGGAACGATGGGCACCGCAGGGTGATCCATCCCCGGCATCTCGCCGTGATCCATCCCGGGCATCGCCGGCATGGCCATGGGCGCCGTGCTGCTCGACGCAGCGGGTGCGCTCTGCGCCTCGACCGCGGGCGGCAGCGCCAGCAACAGCGCGATCAGCCATGCCGAGCGCGATGGAATGAGCCAGTGTTCGCGACGATGGATGGTCATGACACCACCACCTCGCGCATCATCCCCGCCTCCATGTGGTACAGCAGATGGCAGTGCCAGGCCCAGCGGCCCGGCGCATCGGCGGTCACCGCGTAGCTGATGCGCTGCGCGGGTTGCACGTTGACGGTGTGCTTGCGCACCTGGAACTGCCCGTCGGGACTTTCCAGTTCGCTCCACATGCCGTGCAGGTGGATCGGGTGGTTCATCATGGTGTCGTTGACCAGCACGATGCGCAGGCGCTCGCCGGTGTTGAAATGGATGGGTGTGGCGTCGGGGTACTGGATGCCGTCGAACGACCACATGAAGCGCTCCATGTTGCCGGTCAGGTGCAGTTCGATCTCGCGACCGGGCTCGCGTGCGTCGATCGGACCGCCGACGGTGTGCAGGTCGGCGTAGGTCAGCACCTGGCGGCCATTGTCGCGCAGGCCGATGCCCGGATCGTCGAGGTTGGTGCGCGGCGTGTCGACGCGCATGTCCACGCCGGGGCCGTATTCGCTGCGGGCGTGGTGCACGGCAGGTGCGGTGGCCATGCTGCCGTGATCCATCCCCGCGTGATCCATGCTGCCATGATCCATGTTGCCGTAGTCCATGCCGGGCATCGCGGCATGGCCACCGCCGTGCCCGGCGTGCGGCATCGCGCCCATCATGTCGCGCATGTCCAGCCACACGCGCCGGTCCACCGGCGGCAGTTCCGCCGTCATTCCTGCACGCGGTGCCAGCGTGCCGCGCGCGTAACCGCCGCGATCGATCGACTGGGCAAACACCGTGTATGCGCGCTCCTCCCGGGGCTCGACGATCACGTCATAGGTTTCGGCCACCGCGATGCGGAACTCGTCGACCGGCACGGGTTCGACGTCCTGCCCGTCGGCGGCGATCACGGTCATCTTCAGTCCGGGTATGCGCACGTCGAAGAACGTGGACGCCGAGCCGTTGATGAAGCGCAGGCGCAGCTTCTCGCCTGGCCGGAACAGGCCGGTCCAGTTCTGCGCGGGGGCCGCTCCGTTCATCAGGTAGGTGTAGGTGTAACCGGAGACGTCGCCCAGGTCGGTCGGGTTCATGCGCATCTCGTTCCACATCCGGCGCATCGACAGCGCGCGGGACAATCCCTTCTCGCGCACGTCGCGGAAAAAATCCGCCGCAGTCGGCTGGGCGAAGTTGTAGTAGTCGCTCTGCTTCTTGAGTTTGGCGTAGATGCGCGCGGGGTCCTCGTCGGTCCAGTCGTTGAGCATCACCACGTAGTCGCGGTCGGTCGGATGGCGCTCGGGGCCGGCCGGCTCGATCACCAGCGGACCGTACAGCGCGTTCTGTTCCTGGAAACCCGAGTGCGAGTGATACCAGTAGGTGCCGCTCTGACGGAGCTGGAAGCGGTAGAGGAAAGTTTCGCCCGGCGCGATGCCGTCGAAGCTGAGGCCGGGCACGCCATCCATCCGGAACGGCAGCACGATGCCGTGCCAGTGGATCGAGGTGGGCACGCGCAGGCGGTTGCTCACGCGCAGGCTCACCGTGCTGCCTTCGCGCATGCGCAGCAGCGGACCGGGCACGCCGCCGTTGACGGTGATCGCCGGCCGCGCCGCACCGGTGAAGTTGACGGTTCGCTCGACGATGTCCAGCGCGAAGTCGGTGCCGCTCAACACCGCCGGTTGCCCGGGACTGTTCAGCGCCCAGGCGTCGGAAGGCCGCAGCAGTCCCGCGCCGGCAGCCACGCTGCCCAGCGCGACGCCCTGCACGAAACGCCGCCGCGACAGATCGGGGCGGGAAGAAAGAGGTTTCATGGAACTCTCCATCACGGCGTCGACGCTCGACGCCGGTCACGGTTGCCCGGCACGCTCGCCTCGACAGCTCGAGTCGTCACCAGGGTTGGGGACACGCAGGAAAGTCAGGCGGCGGGTGGCCGCAGCAATCGCATGTGCACGCCGTGTGGCATGAACGGGCTTCGCGGCCTCGCCCGCGGCGTCTGCATGGCGACGTGATCGGGCATCGGCAGCGCCCATGCCGGCAAGGCGCTGCCGCACCATGCGGCGCAGTGACAGGCGTGCTGCGCGACATCACCCGCCGGAAGCGGTTGCGCCGCACAGCAGCCGTCCGCCATCCCGGCATCGGCGGCAAGCTCGCCATGCTGCGCCATCGCCGCATGGCCACCATGCGCAACACCGGCAGCCATCGCCATCGGTGCAGCCTGCAGCGGGCTGACCAGCAGGAGCAGCCAGGCCAGCCAGGCCAGTGCAAGGCAGGGACGGGAATGCGACAGCTGGCGCCGGGGAAAACTCATCGCGGCAGCTTACGGACTGCTGCGGACGAGCTCAACTCTGGAGCAGGCTCCGCCCGGACTGCCCGGTCGATCACGGGGAACATCGCGCCGGGCGCTCTATACTCGGCCACCCCGCCCGCCGTGACCGCCATGAATTACCGCCACGCCTATCACGCCGGCAATTTCGCCGATGTCCTGAAACACGCCGTGCTGTTCGCCCTGATCGAGGCGATGCAGGCCAAGCCCGCGCCGTTCTGCTACATCGACACCCACGCCGGCAGCGGCAACTATCCGCTGGACGGTTTCGAGGCGAAGAAGACCGGCGAACACAAGGACGGCATCTCCCGCCTGCATCCGGCCGAGAAGGTGCCGGCGCTGCTGCAGCGCTGGCGCGCCAGCATCCTGGGTGGCGAAGGCAACGAGCAGGGACTGAAGCAGTACCCCGGTTCGCCGCTACAGGTCGCCCGCCTGCTGCGCCCGGACGACAGCGCCCAGTTGTGCGAACTGCACACCGAGGAAGCGTCCAAGCTGCGCGACCTGTTCCGCGGCAATCCCCAGGTGCACGTGCACCAGCGCGACGGCTACGAGGCGCTGAAGGCGCTGCTGCCGCCGAAGGAGAAGCGCGGCCTGGTGCTGATCGATCCGCCCTACGAGGCGCAGGAAGCCGAGTACAAGCTGATCGAGCAGGCGTTGAAGGCCGCCCTGCTGCGCTGGCCCACCGGCGTGTATGCGGTGTGGTATCCGATCAAGCTGCGCAGCCAGGTGCAGCCGTTCCTGCGCAAGCTGCAGCACAGCGGCGTCAAGCGCATCCTGCGCGCCGAATTGCTGGTGCATCCGGACGATTCGCCGCTGCGCCTCAACGGCTCGGGCATGGTCATCCTCAACGCGCCGTGGAACCTCGACGACAGCTTGCGCGAACCGCTGCGCGTGCTGGCCAGCCTGCTGTCACAGGAGCGTCCGGCCGAAGTGAAACTCGACTGGCTGCTGGATGAAGCCGGCAGCCAGCTGAATGTCCCCAGCCCACTGCCCGCCTCGCGACTACCGCGGCCGCCGGGCCGCCGCTAAGCTCGGTGCATCCATCCATCCGGCTTCCTCCAGGAGCACGTCCATGCGCATCCGTCCTGCTTCCCTGCTGACCCGCCTCGCCATGCCCGCCGCCCTGCTGTTGCTGGCCGCCTGCGCACCGGCGCCGATCTACAAGACCAGCGCCGGCACCGTCACCGCCGCGCCCTTCGAAGTGGCCCAGACGCCGGAGAAGTTCAGCGGCAACGAGGTGGTCTGGGGTGGCCGCATCGTGCAGGTCAAGGTGTTCGCCGACCACAGCGAGAT
This sequence comes from Rhodanobacter sp. Soil_C_14, assembly GCF_057657335.1. Taxonomy (NCBI): domain Bacteria; kingdom Pseudomonadati; phylum Pseudomonadota; class Gammaproteobacteria; order Lysobacterales; family Rhodanobacteraceae; genus Rhodanobacter; species Rhodanobacter sp. Soil_C_14. Next base: position 343,586 of record NZ_JBDGIQ010000001.1, read on the forward strand.
CGAGCTGCTGGCCTACCCGCTCGACTCCTCGCAGCGGCCGAAGGCGAACGACAGCGGCAGTGGCCGCTTCGTCGCGGTGATGCCGGGCTACGTGGAGCCGCTGGACTATCCCGCCGGCGCGATGATGACGGTCGACGGCAAGCTCAACGGCAGTCGTGCCGGCAAGGTCGGCGAAGCGGATTACGTGTTCCCGCTGGTCAGCGTGACGCACTCGCACGTGTGGACCGCCGAGGAAATGAACAAGGGCCGCAACAACATCCGCTTCGGCCTGGGCGTGGGCGTGGGCATCCACTGATCGCCCCATCGCCTGGCCCCGCAAAATCCCGGGCGCCCGCTAAACTTGGCGGCCACTTTCCATGGATTGAAACCGCATGTCGTCAGGCCACGCCAACCCGATCAAGGCCATCCTGCTCGCGCTGGGTGCCAACTTCGCCATCTTCGTGGCCAAGCTCGTCGCCGCCATTGTCACCGGCTCCGGCGCGATGATGGCCGAGGCCGTGCACTCGCTCGCCGACTGCAGCAACCAGGGCCTGCTGCTGCTCGGCATCCGCCAGGCCAAACGGCCGCCGTCGGACGAATTCCCGCTGGGCTGGGGCCGCGCGCTGTATTTCTGGTCGTTCCTGGTCGCGATCCTGCTGTTCAGCGTGGGCGGCATGTTTTCGATCTACGAAGGCGTGCACAAACTCACGAATCCCGAGCCGCTGAAGTGGCCGTGGCTGGCGCTGGGCGTGCTGCTGTTCGGCATCGTCGTCGAAGGCATCTCGATGCGCGGCTGTCTGCAGGAAGTCAACAAGGCGCGCGGTGAGCAGAACCTGTGGACCTGGTTCCGCGAAACCCGCTCCAGCGAACTGCTGGTGATCTTCGGCGAAGACCTGGCCGCCCTCATCGGCCTGTGCCTGGCCGCCCTCGCCGTCGGCGCCACCATGCTCACCGGCAACCTGATGTTCGACGCCGCCGGCACCATCGCGATCGGCCTGCTGCTGATCGTGGTGGCGGTGCTGGTGGCGATCGAGGTGAAGGCCCTGCTGATCGGCCAGGGCATGGAACCCCGCCGCCGCGACGAGCTGATGGGCTTTCTGAAAAACCGCCCCGAAGTCGCCGACGTGCTGAACCTGATCACCCTGCAGATGGGCCCCGACGTGATGGTCGCGGTGAAGGCGCGTATGCAGCCCACCGCCGGCAACCCCGAACTGATCGCCGCGATCAACATCGTCGAGGCCGCGATGAAGGCGGAATTCACCGACATACGCTGGAGCTTCTTCGAGCCGGACAACGCGGATTGACCGGTTGCGCCCGAACGGCGTCGACGTCAGTCACGCCCCCGCGGCCGTTCCCGCCACCGGCAGTCGGGCACCGAGCAGTCGGCCGACCACGGTCTTGCGCACCAGCAGGTGGTAGCTGAGCAGGCAGATCGTGAAGGTCGCAGCGACGGAGATCGCGAACTTCGCGCCCCACCCCCACGCCATGTCCATCAGCCGGTACTGGATCACGAACAGGATCGGCAGATGGACGATGTAGACCCAGTACGATGCGTCGGACAGGTAGCGCAACAGGCGGTTGCTGCGGTTCAGCAGTGAGCGGCCGGCGACCAGGCACACGCAGGTCATCCAGACGCTGATGCACGCCTCGATCACCGCGATGGGCACGCTGGCGGACGGATCCGCGGCGGTGGGCACGTGGCGCTTGAGCAGATACAGGAACGCACCGTAAAGCGCGACGCTGGCCAGCAGCAGCCATGGCGCGAAACGACGGAACCGTTCGATCAACGCCTCATGGCCAGACAGCAGGTAGCCGAAAACGAAGAACGGCCCGTAGAAGCCGAATGCCCAGAACTGGGGAAACAGGCTTTCCGGTGCCGGATGCGGCGCGCTCACCGAAGCCAGCGCCGGCACCAGCAGCATCGGAAACAGCAGCAGTTGCCACGCGGGATTCAGGCCGCGCACGAAGTTGCCCGGCTTGCCCAGCTCCAGGCTTCTGGCCACCCAGGTCAGCACGTAGAAAAACAGCAGGTAGTAGAGGAACCACAGATGCCCGGTGCCCGGCGGCAGCGCTGGCGGGTTCGCCATCTGCGAGAACTGCCGGATCATCAGCAGGACCGGCGACGGGTTCTGCACGTACGCCGCGGCATGCAGCGTGCTGTAGCTCATCGCGGCGATCACCAGCGGGCAGAAGATCACCAGCGGCAACCCGATGCGCCTGAGCCGATTGAGAATCAGGCCAGCCATCCCGCGCTTGTTCAGCAGCATCGCGGCGAAGAAGCCGGCAACCACGAAGAACAGCGGCATGCGGAACAGGTGCAGCAACCAGATGACCAGGTCGACGGCCGGCGACTGCGCGCGATCGGCCGTGGGGAAATACGGGTGCAGCAGCGGGCTGTAGGCCAGCGCGGCGTGGAAGACCACCCCGGCCAGCATCGCCAGCGCGCGCAGGTTGTCCATGTAGTGAAAACGCACGGTGTCGTGCATGGCGAAACCTCCGAACGGATCTGTCGGACTGACGAGAGGGTTCTTGCCTTGCACCCCGCCTTTCCCTGGTCGGATTCCAGCACGACCAGGGACGCGAAGGCGCTTCGACTCCGCCCGCTGCGCGGACTGCGCTCAGCGGGAACGGTGGATCAGCTCAGTAGAAGGATTTCTTCCGGCAGTGCACCCAGCCGGTCACCGCCAGCACCGCCACGCTCAGCGTCGCCTGGGCCAGCAGGATCGCCACCGCGACGGGAGCGAAATAAATCGTGTCGACCTTGACGTGATCATTGATCGCCGGGATCTGCCCCAACAGCATGATCAGGGGATTGATCAGCAGCATGCTGCCGATCATCGCGAAGATGTTCCAACCCTCGGACTCCACCGCCATGGCCACGCTCAGGGACACGGCATAAGCCAGCAACACGTGTCCGAAGATCAGCAAGGACAGCACGACCAACCCGTCCGGCAGCGGCGTGTACAGGATCACCAGCACGGTTCCGGCCAGCATCGCCAGGAACGGCACGAGGAAGGTGACCAGGTTGCCGACCAGCTTCGACAGGTAGTAATCCAGCGGCGTCACCGGCAGGCTCATCACGAACGCCAGCGTGTGCTCCTTGCGCTCGACCAGCAGCGAATTCGAGATCGAGAAGCACGAGGTGCACACCAGCATGATGATCAGCAGCAGCGAGCCCAGGTAGAAACTCCAGCCGGTGGCCATGCCGATCAGGCACAACGCCACGATGCCGCCGAGCACGCACGCCGCCAGCTGCTTCTGGAACAGTTGCCAGTCCTTGGCCACCAGCAGCCTGATCACTGGCCAGTTGAGTCGGGAACGATTCATGCCGCACCTCCCGCGCGTACGGTGGTAACGAAGATGTCTTCGAGGTTCATCGGATCGGCGCTGCGGATTTCCGCGCCTTGCGTCTGCATGCGCTGCAGCAGGCCCTCGCTGAACTGGCGCACCTTCAGTTCCACGATCGAGCCGTTCTGGCGCACCGCGGCGATCTCCGGCCACGCGGCCTTGTCCGGCACCCACGACCCGTGGCAGATGACACGGCGCCAGTCGTCGAGGAAGGATTCCTTGTCCCGCGAGGCGAGCAGCGTGCCGTTGTGGACGAAGGTGATGGTGTCGGCCATCTGCTCGATGTCCTTGGTGTTGTGCGAGGAGAACAGCACGCTGCGCGCTTCATCACGCAGGACATCGGCCAGCGCTTCCAGCACCTCGTCACGCGCGACCGGATCCAGTCCCGTGGTGGGCTCGTCGAGCAGCAGCAGTTTTGGCCGGCGGGCGAAATTGAGCATCAGCAGCGCCTTGACCCGCTGCCCGTGCGAGAAGCCGGCCAGCTTCTGCTCCGCGCGCAGGTCGAAACGGCGCAGCAACTCGGCCGCGTAGACCTCGTCCCAGCCCGGATAGATCGAACGCACGAAATCCATGTGCCAGCGCAGCGTGCGGGTCCTGAACAGGCGCATGTCTTCCGTGGCGAATCCCAGGTCCGCCTTCGCGGCCACCTGCTGCGTCGGCATGTCGTGACCAAGCACTTCGACCGTGCCCGCGTCGGCCAGCGCAAGGCCGCCGAGGATGCGCAGCAAGGTGGTCTTGCCGGCGCCATTGACGCCTACCAGCCCCATCACCTGCCCCTCGGGCATGCTGAGGTCGATGTCCCGCAGCGCGAAGTTCTCGTAGCGTTTGGTCACCCCGGACAGGGCGAAGGCGGTGCTCATGGTGTTGATCCCCTGGTGGGTTCGGCAGGCCAGTCGGCCTGTTCGTCGTCAAGCAATTGGCGGATGTCTTCGGCCGACAGGCCCAGCCGTCGCGCGCAGGCCAGCATGGCCTCGAAGTGCTGGGTGAACTCGGCCTGCAACAGGCTGTGGGACAGGTTCGGCGACTCGGCCACGAACGAACCCATGCCGTGCCGCGTCACGATCACCCCGGCCTGGCCCAGTTCCGCGTAGGCGCGCTTGACCGTGATCACGCTGACCCGGCTGGCGCTGGCCAACTCGCGGATCGACGGCAACGGCTGGCCCGCCGGCCAGTCGCCGGCCATCACCTTGGTGGTGATCTGGTTGACGATCTGCTGGTACATCGGCGTGCTGTCGCTGGTCGACAGGAGCAGTTCGGGGTCGATCTGTGCATACTTCATATACACAGTATGCACACTGGATATCGCGCTGTAAAGCCTCCGTTCCGACCGCCGGCAACGGCCGTCCGCCAGCGCGCATCCGGGACGCGCGGCGAGGCGCCGGATAGCGTGGCGACGAGCAGGCTCCGGTGGCGTCCTCGGCCAGCAGGCGAATCCGGCCAGGGCCGCGCGGCGGTCCGCGCGGTCTACAATGGCCGGCCCAGCACAGCCGGGATCTCCCGAACATGCGCAATCCGCTGCAGGAACAACTGCTCAAGGCCGGCCTGGTCAACAAGGCCAAGGCCGCGCAGGTCGTGCGCGAACAGGCAAAGAAACATAAGGGCAAGGCGCCCGCAGCCGCCAGCGCCGAACAGCTCGAGGCGCAGCGCCTGCAGGCGGAAAAGGCCGAGCGCGACCGGGCCATCGCCGCCGAGCGCAATGCGCAGCTGCGCCTCAACGAGGCACGCGCCCAGGTGCGCCAGATCGTCGAGGCGCACAAGGTGAAACGCGACGGCGAGATCGCCTACCGCTTCACCGACGGCGACCGGATCAGGGACGTGCTGGTGAACGAACCGCTGCGTGCGCAACTGGCCGCCGGCACGCTGGTGATCGTGCGCCACGGCGAGGGCTACGAATTGCTGCCCCGCGTGGCCGCCGACAAGGTCCGCGAACGCGACGCGGCGATGATCGTGCTCGACCACGGCCGCACGGAGACGACGGCCGGCAACGACACCGACGACGAGTATTACAAGCAGTTCGAAGTACCGGACGACCTGATCTGGTAGCGCATCAGCGCTTCAATTCCAGCAGGTCCCAGCCGTTGCCGTACAGATCCTCGAACACCGCCACCGTGCCGTAGGCCTCGTGGCGCGGTTCCTCGCGGAAGTGCACGCCCGCGGCGCGCATGCGCTGCCAGTCGCGCTGGAAGTCGTCGGTGTGCAGCAGCAGGAAGACGCGGCCACCGGTCTGGTTGCCGATGCGCGAGGCCTGTTCGTCGCCGTTCGCTTTCGCCAGCAGCAGGCGCGTTTCGCGCGAGCCCGGCGGCGCCAGCAATACCCAGCGCTTGCCGCCGCCCATGTCGGTGTCCTCGATCAGCTCGAAGCCCAGCGCGCGGGTGTACCAGGCAATTGCTTCGTCGTAATCGGCGACCAGCAGCGCCAGGGCGCCCAGATGCTGTTTCATGCCTTTTCCGCCTTGAGTGTCGGCAGCGGCCCCAGCTCCGCCTGCAATTTTTTGGTGAGTTTCGCGCGGACCAGGGTGTACGCGTCGAGGATGTACGCGGCCAGCTCGGCGGTGGCGAAGCGCTGCGGTTCGGTGATCGATATCCAGTGCGCCCGCGCCAGGTACGGCGCCGGAATGATGCCGGGTTGATCGGTGAGCGCGAGGAAACGATCGTCGCCCACCTTGAACGACAGCCGCCCGCCCTCGCTGCCATCGGACGGCATCACCGCAAACATCTTGCCACCCACGCTGAACACCATGTCGACACCCCATTTGGTATCACGGGTGACCCCCGGCCACTGGCCGCAGAGCGCTTGCAGCTGGGCCGCCGTGAGGCCGCGGACGGGTTTGCGGGCCATGCCATCGCTCCGGGGAATTCCGACCCGCATTGTGCGGGGCCACGGCGTTTCTGTCTGCATCTCCCGTGCTGCACCATCCGCAGGCCGGTCGATGCCATGGCGCGGAACCATGTGACAGCCCACCGCAGCGCCCGTCATTGCAAATTCATGCTGCGGTGCACACAATACGCAAAAGTATGGAGCTGCCATGATCCCTGCCATCGACTTCGCCGCCCCCACCCGCTACGCCGCACTGCCGCCGCGCAGCAGCGAACGCTTCGCCCGTCCCCGCGTGGCGCCGTCCCTACGGGGTGAGCAGGTGCATACCCAGGATGGACGGGAGCTGGTGCTGCGCCCGATCGAGGCCGGCGACGTGGCCGCGATGCAGCGTTGCTTCACCCGGCTGTCGCCGGAAGACATTCGCCGCCGCTTCCTGCATGCGATGTCCGAGCTGCCCGCACCGATGGCCCAGCGCCTGTGCCGCATCGACCCCGCGCTCGAAACCGCCTATGTGCTGATGGACGAATCCGAGCAGCCGGCCGAGATGCGCGGCGTGGGGCGGATCTATGTCGACGAAGCCACCGACAGCGCCGAGTTCTCGGTGCTGGTGGAACAGGACTGGAGCCGCCGCGGCTTGGGCGCCCTGCTGATGCAGCGGCTGGTCGACGACTGCCGCCGCCGCGGCCTCGCCGAGCTGTGGGGTTACGTGCTGCTGGAGAACCGGCCGATGCTGCAGCTGTGCCGGGAGCTGGGCTTCACCCAGCGGATGATGCCGGACGAACCGGGCACGGCGCAGATCACGCTGAAGCTCTGAAAGGCTATACCCCATCCCGGCCCTCCCCTGCTTGCAGGGGGGAGCAAGACATCAGCGCCGCTCCACGGACGCTCGGGCACATCGCGTTACACTTGCCCGCTTTCCCCGGCGCGGCACTTCTGGCGGCGCCCTGCACACGCGTCCCCATGACCAGCCCGATCAAACACCCGCCCCTGCCGACCACCCCGAAGCAACGCCGCTACTGGACGCCGCCCCACGGCTCCGGCCGAGCGCTGCTGATTGCCGAAGCGGCGCGTTCGCACGAAGGCCTGCTGGTGGCGGTGACCCGCGACACCCAGCGCGCCCAGGCGCTCGAATCGGAGCTGAAGATCTTCGCCGGCGGCCTGCCGGTGCTGCATTTCCCGGACTGGGAAACGCTGCCCTACGACGTGTTCAGCCCGCACCCGGAAATTGTCTCGCAGCGCATCGCCACCTTGTACCAGTTGCCCAGCGTGAAGCGCGGCGTGCTGGTGGTGCCGATCGCCACGCTGATGCAGCGGATCGCGCCGCGCGCGCACATCACTGGTTCCGGACTGGTGCTGTCCAAGGGCCAGAAGTTCGACCTCGCCGCCGAACAGCGCCGGCTTGAGGCCTCCGGTTACCGTCACGTGCCGCAGGTGGCCGAGCCCGGTGACTTCGCCGTGCGCGGCGCCCTGCTCGACGTATTCCCGATGGGCACGGCCGAGCCGTATCGCATCGAGCTGTTCGACGATGAAGTGGATTCGATCCGCAGCTTCGATCCGGAAACCCAGCGCTCGCAGCAGCAGGTGGACAAGGTCGAGCTGCTGCCGGCACGCGAGTTTCCGCTGACCGACGAAGCGGCGAAGGAATTTCGGGGCAACCTGCGCGAACGCTTCCCGATCGACGTGCGCCGCTGCCCGCTGTACCAGGACATGAAGGAAGGCGTCACGCCCGGCGGCATCGAGTACTACCTGCCTTTATTCTTCAAACAAACCGCCACGCTGTTCGACTACCTCGCCGACGACGCGCTGTTCGTGCTGGGCGAAGGCGCCGGCGAAGCGGCCGAGCAGTTCTGGACGCAGACCGCCGAACGCTACGACCAGCGCGCGCACGACATCGAGCGCCCGGTGCTGCCACCGGCCGAGCTCTACCTGCCGCCGGAAAAGCTGCGCGAACAGCTCAACAAGCGGCTGCGGGTGGAAGTGGTCGAGGCCGGCCACGAGCATGCCGTCGACACCGGCACCCAGCCGGCGCCGGAGCTGCCGCTCAATCGCAAGGGCGAGGAGCCCGGCACGTCGCTGCGGCATTTCCTGTCCAGCTATCCCGGCCGCGTGCTGATCGCCGCAGATTCGGCGGGGCGACGCGAGGCGCTGATCGAGACGCTGGCAGCAGCGGGATTGAAACCCGAAGTCATCGAGGGCTGGGGCGCTTTTCTCCTCCCCAACCCTCCCCTGCAAGCAGGGGAGGGAGTCAAGTTCGCGATCACCATCGCGCCGCTGGAACAGGGCTTTGCGCTGACCAAGCCCGCGCTCGCCGTGCTCACCGAGCGCGAGCTCTACGGCGAGCGGGTGCGCAGCGAGCGCGACCGCAAGCGCCGCCGTGGCACCGCGCGCGATCCGGAAAGCATCATCCGCGACCTCACCGAGCTCACCATCGGCGCGCCGATCGTGCACGTGGATCACGGCGTGGGCCGCTACCAGGGCCTGGCCTCGATGGACGTGGGCGGCATGGACGGCGAGTTCCTCACCATCGAATACGCCAAGGGCGACAAGCTCTATGTGCCGGTAGCGCAGCTCGGCCTGGTCAGCCGCTACTCCGGCACCGCGCCGGAACTGGCGCCGCTGCATTCGCTGGGCGGCGATGCGTGGGAACGCGCGCGCCGGAAGGCCGCGGAAAAAGTGCGCGACGTGGCCGCCGAACTGCTGGCGATCTACGCCCAGCGCCAGGCACGCGGTGGCGAGTCGATGCCGATCGATCGGCAGATGGTCGAACAGTTCGGCAGCACCTTTCCGTTCGAGGAAACCCCCGACCAGGAAACCGCGATCGAGGCCGTGCTGGAAGATCTGGCCGCGCCCCGCGCGATGGACCGGGTGATCTGCGGCGACGTGGGTTTCGGCAAGACCGAGGTCGCGCTGCGCGCCGCCTTCGCCACCGCCACCGCGGGCAAGCAGGTCGCCGTGCTGGTGCCGACCACCCTGCTCGCCCAGCAGCACTACCGCAATTTCGCCGACCGCTTCGCCGACTGGCCGGTGCGGGTCGACGTGCTGTCGCGCTTCAAGTCGGCCAAGGAAGTGAACGAGGCGCTGAAGCGTCTTGCCGACGGCCAGATCGACGTGATCGTGGGCACCCACAAGCTGCTGCAGCCGGACATCCGGTTCAAGAACCTGGGCCTGGTGATCGTCGACGAGGAACAGCGTTTCGGCGTGCGCCAGAAGGAGCAGCTGAAGAAGCTGCGTGCCGAGGTCGACCTGCTGACGATGACCGCCACGCCGATCCCGCGCACCTTGAACATGGCGATGGCCGGCCTGCGCGATCTTTCATTGATCGCCACGCCGCCGGCGCACCGCAGCGCCGTGCGCACCTTCATCTCGGCGTGGGACCCGGCGACGATCCGCGAGGCGCTGCAGCGCGAGCTGTCGCGCGGCGGCCAGGTTTACTTCCTGCACAACGAGGTGCAGAGCATCGAGCGGATCGTGCGCGAACTGGAGGAGCTGGTGCCCGAGGCGCGCATCCGCATCGCCCACGGCCAGATGCCCGAGCGCGAACTGGAAGGCGTGATGGCGGATTTCCACCGCCAGCGCTTCAACGTGCTGGTGTGCACCACGATCATCGAAACCGGCATCGACATCCCCAGCGCCAACACCATCATCATCAACCGCGCCGACCACTTCGGCCTGGCCCAGCTGCATCAGCTGCGCGGTCGCGTCGGCCGTTCGCATCACCGCGCGTATGCGTACCTGGTGGTTCCCGACCGCAAGTCGATCACCGCCGATGCGCAGAAGCGGCTGGAAGCACTCGCCTCGCTGGAGGAACTCGGCGCCGGCTTCACCCTGGCCACCCACGACCTGGAAATCCGCGGCGCCGGCGAACTGCTCGGCGACGAGCAGTCCGGCCAGATCCAGGAGATCGGCTTCGGCCTCTACACCGAGCTGCTCGATCGGGCGGTACGCGCGCTGAAGTCCGGCAAGGTGCCGGACTTCGACCTGAGCTCCGAGCACGAGACCGAAGTCGAGCTGCACCTGCCCGCGCTGATCCCCGACGATTACCTGGGCGACGTGCATCACCGCCTGACCCTGTACAAGCGCATCGCCAGTGCCCGCAGCGAGGACGACCTGCGCGACCTGCAGGTGGAGATGATCGACCGCTTCGGCCTGCTCCCCGATGCCACCAAGCAATTGTTCGCGGTGGCCAGCCTGAAGCTGATGGCCACTCCGCTGGGCATCCGCAAGCTGGATTTCGGTGCCAACGGCGGTCGCATCACCTTCCGCGAGAAACCCGAGATCGACCCGATGGCGATCATCAAGCTGATCCAGCAACTGCCCCGCGTGTACAAGCTGGACGGCCAGGACAAGCTGAAGGTGATCCTCGACCTGCCCGGCGCCAGCGAACGCATCCGCAGCGCGCAGGAAGTGCTGGTGCTGCTGGGCGCGCGCCGACCGGGCTGATGGCGCCACATCGCTGACGCCCAGGGGCCGGACTGGACCCGCCCCAGCGCCCGTGTCGTGCCGGGTGCCATCGGGCCGGGGCGCCCCCGGCCCCGTCAGGCCGAGGTTTGCGCCGGCCGTCGATGCGCTGGCACGGGGCGTGCTTGACACTGGCCTCAAAGGTCGGCAGGTTGGATAGTCAACCCGCCGGGGGCATGCTGCACGACGGGTCGGGGCCCCGTCGGCCGGCGCATGGGATGCGCTGGTGCCCATTCGCCCATGTTTCCGGCAACACGATCCAGCACGTGCAATCCCGCAGGAATTCGGCAGGGCGGAGAGAGGCAGATGGAGAGGCTGCTCACACTTCTGACACCACGGCGTCGGCCACTTGCATGGCGCGCCCTGCTGTCGGCCCTGCTCTGGCTCACCCTGGGGGTCGCCCACGCTGCCACACCGCTGAATGGCGCCTGGCGCCAGGTGCGCGCCGGCGACACGCCAGCCTCGGTGATGGCGGAATACCACCAGGGTGCGCTGAAGAGTTTCGACCCCTCGCTGCTGCAGCGCTTTCCCCATGACGGCGCCGGCAGCTGGGTGGTCATCGCGCCGCAACCGCCCTGGGACAACAGCGGCCGCGTACTGACGATCTATCCGCCCACCCTGGCCAATGTCACCGTATTCGCCGGGAGCGTGCCGACGACGCTGGCGCTGGACGACTTCAGCGCGCCCTTCCACGGTCATGGCCGGCTGGCATGGCAGGTTCCCGTCGGCATGGCGGCGTCCACGCCGATCCTGCTGCGCTTCGATCCCTCGGCAACCCTGGTGGCCCCGGTGCGTTTCCAGGTCGAGCCCATGCGCGACTACGTGCAGCAGGACGCGCGCTGGCTGGTGTTCGCCAGCGCCTGCTTCGCGGTGATGCTGGCGATGGTGCTGATGGCCCTGTGCTTTGCCGGCATGCTGCGCGACGTCACCTACGCCTGGTACGCCGGCTACATCCTCTGCTACTGCCTGATCCAGGGCATCCAGACCGGCTTCGTGTTCCATCCGCTGGAATGGGAGTGGCTGTCGGGCATGGCCGTGATGGTCGGCTCTGCCGCGGTCGCGCTGTCGGTGGCGTTTGCCTCGCTGTTCATGACGCGATTCTGCGAGCTGCAGCGTTACGCGCCCTTGCTGCGGGTGCCGATCACCGCACTCGCGGTGGGCATGATCCAACTGGTGCTGATGCGCAGCAGCCAGGTCCCGCTGCTGGTGCACGTGGCGCAGATCCTGCTGAACCCCCTGCTGATGATCGGCGCGGCGCTGTTGCTGATAGCCGCCATCGTGGCGGCGGCCCGCGGTTCGCGGCAGGCGTGGTTCTTCCTGGCCGGGTGGACGCCGCTGCTGCTGCTCACCGCGCTGAGCAGCGCCCAGGTCAACGGCGCCCTGCCGCAACTGGACTGGCTCAACGACGCGAGCGTGGCCGGTGGCGCGTTCGAGGCGGTGGTGCTGTCGCTGGGACTGGCCGACCGTGCGCTGCGCCTGCGCCACGACCGCGACGTGGTGCGCGTGCTGGCCGACCGCGACGCGCTGACCGACGTGCTCAACCGCCGCGGCTGGACCGAACGGGTCAACACGCTGTTGTCGGCCAGCACGACGCGACCGATGGCCCTGCTGTTCCTGGACCTCGATCATTTCAAGCTGCTGAACGACCGCCAGGGACACAACACCGGCGACCGCGCCCTGGTCGCGGTGGCCAACGCGCTGACCGCCGAACTGCGGCCCGGCGACCTGTTTGGCCGCTACGGCGGCGAGGAATTCGTCGCCCTGCTCGACAACACCCGGCCGGAACAGGCCATGCACGTGGCGACCCGATTGTGCCGCCGCGTCCATCGCCTGGAAATTCCGGTGAATGCCGAGGCGCTGCTCAGCATCAGCATCGGCGTCACCATCCGCCACCACGACGACGACGTGGAATCGCTGGTCGAACGCGCCGATCAGGCGATGTACGACGCCAAGCTCAAGGGACGCAACCGGGTCTGCATGTATCGCCAGGACGATGGCGAGGTGCGCGGCGCCCACCCGTCTCCGGGCCGGCGCCTGCATATCGTGGAACGGCGCGAATCGGACAAGTAGGCCAACCCGCCGCGCCGTTCGTCAGGACCTTGCCGCCAGCTCCTTCGCCGCGGCCACCACGTCGGCCTCGCCCGGCAACACCAGCAGCGCCGCACCGGCCAGTGGCGTGAACGTGTCGGCGCCGACCACGCGATGCAGCGGCGTGGCGCCGCAGCCGCCTTCGACGATCGCGGTGATCACGCCCTCGCCCACGCCCGCGCTCTTGCGGCCTTCGTCCAGCACCAGGATGCGCTTGGCGGTTTTCGCCTGCGCCGCAATGAAGCCGTCGTTGAGCGGCGCCAGCCAGCGCAGGTCGACCACACGCACCTTCCACTTCAACTCCGCTTCGATCGTGCGCGCGGCGCGCAACGCCATCGGCACGCCGTTGCCGAAGGTGAACACCACCAGGTCGTCCGCCGCGTCGTTGTAGACACGGCCCTCGCCCAGCGTCATCGCCTGGTCGGGCGCGGGATAGTCGAACTGCCACTGGCCGTCACCGGCCTCGTACAGGTCCTTGGTCATGTACAGCGCGATCGGTTCGAGGAAGGCGCAAACGCGGCCGTCGACCTTCGCCAGCGCCATCAGCGTGCGCAGCATCATCGCCGCGTCGTCGCCGCGGCTCGGGCAGCCGACCACCAGGCCGGGGATGTCGCGCAGCGCGGTGATCGAGTTGTCGTTGTGGAAGTGGCCGCCGAAGCCTTTCTGGTAACCCAGCGAGGCCACGCGCATCACCATCGGGTTGCGGTACTGGTTGTTGGAGAAGAACTGCAGCGAAGCCGCCTCGCCGCGGATCTGGTCGCAGGCGTTGTGGAAATACGCCAGGTACTGGATCTCCGGCAGCGGCAGCATGCCCATGTTCGCGTAGCCCTGGGCCAGGCCCAGGATCATCGTTTCGTCCAGCAGCGTGTTGAACACGCGGCTGCCCTTGAAGGTCTTGTTCAGCCCCTTGGTGACGGTGTACACGCCGCCCTTCTGCGCCACGTCCTCGCCGAACAGCAACGCTTCCGGATACTTTGCCAGCAGGTCATGCAGCGCCTGGCCGATCTGGATCGCCATGTGCCGCGGCGGCAGGTTCTCAGGCAGCTTCGCCTCGCCGCCGAATACCGCCAGACGCTTCTCGGCATAATCCGCACGGGTGGCCTCGGCCTTCACCGCGGCCGGCGTGTATGGCGCCAGCGGGGCCATCACGTCGTCCAGCGAGGTCAGCCGATGACGCGAATCCGCATCCTCGGCGGCGGCGAAGCAGCGCTTGCGGGTGGCCTCGTACAGGTTCAGCAATTCGTCCTTCGAGTACAGGCCGGACTCCAGCGCGATACCGGCCGAACGCAGCAGCGGGTCGGAGCACTCGACGGCAAAAAGCTCCTCGATGCTGCGCCACTCGATTTCGAAATCGGTACCGGCGTGACCCATCACGCGGGTGGTCTTCAGGTGCAGGAAGGTCGGCCGGCGCGTCGTGCGGCAATGCTCCACCGCGCGCTGCACCTGGGCGTAGCCTTCGGCCACGTCGAGCCCGTCGGCGAAGAAATAGTCGAGGTTGGCGCGATGCTGGTAGTTGTTCGCGACCCAGCCCGACGGCGTCTTCACCGAGATGCCGATGCCGTTGTCCTCGCACACGAACAGCACCGGTGCGGGCAGCTTCTGGTACGCCGTCCACGCCGCGGTGTTGAACGCGGTCTGCGCGGTGGCGTGGTTGCTGGAGGCATCCCCGAACGAGCAGATCGTGATGCTGTCGTCGGGGATCGGCAGTTGATGGCCGATGCGCCGTGCCTGCTCGATCGCCACCGCGGTGCCCAGCGCCTTGGGCAGGTGCGAGGCGATCGTCGAGGTCTGCGGCAGCACCCACAACGGCTTGCTGCCCCATACCTTGTGGCGACCGCCGGAGGCCGGATCGTCCTTGCTGGCGGCGAAAGACAACGCCGAGTCCATCACCGGGTCCATGCCCGGGATCTTGCGGAAGCGCTCGGCCATGAAGCCACCGGAGCGGTAGTGCAGGAAGGCCGGATCGGTGTGCCGGGTCAGCCGCGCCACCATCGCGTTACCTTCGTGGCCGGACGAACCGATCGTGTAGAACACCTTGTTCTGCACGCGCAGCACGCGGGCCATCAGGTCGAGGTGGCGCGAGATCAATTGGGATTCCAGCAGCTCGCGGAAACCGCGCGCATCCAGCGCACTGCCCGGCAGCACGGCGGCGTCATCGCGCGGCGCGGCGCGCACCTCGCCGTTCCACAACTGCACGAACTCGATGAAGTTCTGGTCGACGACCTCGGCACGGTTGAAACCCTTGTGGCGAGCGCTGATGGCAAACGGAATGGCGGTCATGGCGAATTCGTGTGGGTGGACAGGCAGCCGCGACGCGGCATCAATGGAGGGATACGACCGGCATGCTGAAGACCGGAGCGGCCAGGGCGCGCAAGGCGGCAACGCGGGGCGCATCTTTTTCGCGACCGAAGCTTTCAAGCAGCCGGATCTGGTCGTCGACCGACGGCACCGGCACGGCGAGGCCATTCACGCCGGCCAGCACCAGCTTTCCCGGCAGCACGGGCTGCCAGCATTCGTCGACATGGAGTTCAAGCGCGCCCATCACTTCGACAGGCGCGCCGGGAAAACGGAAACGGGCGAAATGCGAGCGGAAGCGATCGTCATCGGGCGGCGCAAACGCGGACTCGCGGCGCGCTGCCCAGTGCGCCATCAGACGCTCCGCGTCCGCCCGCGAGGTCAGCACATCCACATCCGCCGCGCTGGTCTGCGCGCCGAGCAGCAGCGCCGCGGTGCTGCCGATCACGCACCACGGATCGACGCACCGCACGTGCAGGTCCGGCACGATCTCGGCCAGGGTGGTGTACAGCGCGGGCGACAGGTGGCTCATGCGCGACGCCGGCGCCACTGCTCGCGCGTCTGCGCCCAGATGTCGGTGGGCGAATCCTCATACGGCGCGGGCAGCTTGCCCGGACCACGGTTGGTCGAACCGAGTCGCTGCGCCAGCGCCTGCGAGGCGTGGTTGTCGGGGTGGATGGAATGGATCATCTCGTCCCAGCCAAGCTGGTCGAAGGTCCAGTCGATCGCGGCGATGCAGCCTTCCAGCGCATAGCCCTTGCCCCAGGCGCTGCGGGCCAGGCCCCAGCCCACCTCGGTGCCGGGCCAGCCTTCCGGATGCCAGGGGCCGAGTCGGCCGATCCACTGGCCACTACTTTTTTCGATCACCGAAAACATCGAGAAACCCTGGATCGTCCACGCGCCGGCCGATGCCAGGAAACCTCGCCATGCCACCGCTCGCGCCTGCTGCCCGCCAATGAAGCGGGCCGCTTCGGCGTCGGCCATGTTGGCGGCATAGGCGTCGAAATCCCCTGCCCGCGGCGGCCGCAGGATCAGGCGCTCGGTGTCGATGCGCAGCGAATCGAAATCCATGCGCGGCAAACCCCTTTCAGAACGCGTTGATGCCGGTCAGTTCGCGGCCGACCACCAGTTCGTGCACGGTCTCGGTGCCTTCATAGGTGATCACCGATTCCAGGTTCAGCGCGTGGCGGATCGCGCCGTGCTCGGTGGTGATGCCGGCACCGCCCAGGATGTCGCGGCACTGGCGAGCGATGTCGATGGCCATGCGGCAGTTGTTCCACTTCGCCAGCGAGACCTGGGTCGGCTGCATCTTGCCCGCATCCTTCAGCCGACCGAGCTGCAGCGACAGCAGCTGGGCGGTGGTGATGCGCCTGGCCATGTCGGCCATCTTCAGCTGCACCGCCTGGTTGGAGGCGAGCGGCTTGCCGAACAGGATGCGCTCGGCCGTGTAGTCGAGCACTTCCTTGAGGCAGGCCTGCGCCGCGCCGATCGGGCCCCAAGTGATGCCGTAGCGGGCCTGCGTGAGGCAGCCCAGCGGGCCCTTCAGGCCCTTTACGTTCGGCAGGCGCGCACTGTCCGGCACGCGCACGTTGTCGAAGAACAGCGCGCTGGTGACCGAGGCGCGCAAGCTCATCTTCTTGTGGATTTCCTGCGCCTTGAAGCCGGCCGTGTCGGTCGGCACCACGAAGCCCTGGATGCCGTCGTCCGTCTGCGCCCAGACGATCGCGATGTGCGCCAGGTTGCCGTTGGTGATCCACATCTTGGCGCCGTTGATGACCCAGTCGCCGCCGTCCTTCCTGGCGTTCGTCTTCATGTTGGCCGGGTCGGAGCCGCCGTGCGGTTCGGTCAGGCCGAAGCAGCCGATCACTTCACCGGCCGACATCTGCGGCAGGTAGTGCTTCTTCTGCTCCTCGCTGCCGTAGGCAAAGATCGGGTACATGCACAGCGAACTCTGCACCGAGGCGAAGCTGCGCAGACCGGAATCGCCGCGCTCCAGCTCCTGGCAGATCAGGCCGTAGCTGACGCCGTTCATGCCGGCGCCGCCGTATTCTTCGGGAATCGTGGCGCCAAGCAGGCCGAGCGCGGCGATCTCCGGGATCAACTCCTTCGGGAAACGGCCCTGGTCGAAGCAGTCGCCGATGATCGGCAGCACGCGCTCGTCGACGAAACGGCCGACGGAGTCCTGCACCATGCGCTCCTCGTCGGTGAGCAGTGAGCGGACATCGTACAGATCGAGCGGGTTCAGACTGACAGCCATGCTAGCTCCAGGGAGGGCGCGTAAAACCGGTATTGTAGCGCGAGCCATGCTGCCGCACAGGCCGGAGGCGTGCGGCAAACCGGGCGGGCGCGTATGGTCTCGCCGGCGTGGCCCGCACCACCACACTTGCCACAGTTGCCTGTCCCATGCCTGCCCGGAATCCCATGTTCAAAGGTGTCTTGCTCGGCTTCATGGCCTTCGCGGCGTTCGCCCTCAGCGACGCCTTCGTGAAGCTGCTGCACGGCTCGCTGCCACCTTACGAGGCGGTGTTTTTCGGCGCCGCGCTGGGGCTGACCGCGCTGCCCTTCATCAAGGGCCGCGGCGATCGCTGGCGCGACGTGGTGCGGGCACAGCGCCAGGGTCTGTGGCTGGTGCGCGCGGTGGCCAGCGCGATCGGCAGCATTTCCGCCGTGGTCGCATTCACCGCGCTGCCGATGGCCGAGGCGTTCGCGCTGATCTTCCTGTTGCCGATCTTCGTCACCATCCTGTCGGTGCTGGTGCTGAAGGAACACGTGGGCTGGCGCCGCTGGTCGGCGGTGGTGGCCGGCTTCATCGGCGTG
Organism: Rhodanobacter sp. Soil_C_14; assembly: GCF_057657335.1. Lineage (NCBI taxonomy): Bacteria > Pseudomonadati > Pseudomonadota > Gammaproteobacteria > Lysobacterales > Rhodanobacteraceae > Rhodanobacter > Rhodanobacter sp. Soil_C_14. The sequence continues at coordinate 361,388 of NZ_JBDGIQ010000001.1, forward strand.
CTGGTGGTGCTGCGACCGGGCTTCCGGGTGCTCGGCATCGGCCACCTGGCCGCGATCATCTGCGGGCTTTCGGGCGCGATCTCGATGATCGCGCTGCGCATGGCCGGCCCCCACGAGAAACGCGTCACCCTGTACGGCGCCGGCATGGTCGGCTCACTGCTGTTCGCCGGAGCGATGATGCTGGCCGACTTCCGCTGGCCCGACCTGGCGCAGTGGGGATTGCTGCTCGGCTACGGCCTGCTCGCCGCGCTAGCCTCGGTGTTGTTGATGCTGGCCACCCAGCGCGCGCCGGCCAACCATGTCGCGCCGACCCAATACAGCCAGATGCTGTGGGCGGTGCTGCTGGGCTACGTGCTGTTCCACGACGCGCTGGACTGGCCGATGGCGATCGGCATCGCGATCATCCTGGGCGCCGGCCTGTTCACCTTCGTGCGCGAGGACAAGGTCACGCGCTGGTGGAAGCGCACGCGGGTGGTGTGAGGGTCGCTGCAGCTCAACCGGCAGCGGTCGTGGCCAGACGCTGCAGCCGTGCCGCGCAACGGGCCAGTTCGACACGGAGCTTCGCGGGCGTGCGGATCTCGAAGTCGAACGCCAGTCCGGCCAGCTGGCGGGCGAACCAGTCGAGATCATCGGCGCTGGTGCGCAGGAGCACGCCGCCTTCGATCGGCTCAAGCACGCCGAAGGCAAGCGAAAACACCCGGCGCGCCGTCTGCAGGTCCGTGTGCAGCAGCACCTCGATCGGGTGGGCGTAAGCGATCGCGCCGATGGATTGCAGCAGCTGATCCAGCGCATCGAAACCCGGCGGCCGCCGGAACGACGGTTCGAGCAGGCTCACCTCGCCCACGCGATCGAGCCGGAACGAACGCAGGCCATGACGCAGGTGGCACATGCCCAGCGCGTACCAGGCACCAGCCCGCCAGGCCAGGCCGTAGGGATCGAACTCGCGCTCGGTGCGCACGCCCGCGGCCGATTCGTAATGCATCCGCACGCGCCGCTGCGCCTGCGCCGCACCCGCCAGCGCGATCAGCGCCGCGTTGCTGCCCGGCGTGCCCGAGGCCGGCAACAAGTCCACCTTCACCGTGTCGGCAATCGCATTCGCGTGGCGCTTCAACTTGTCGGGCATCACCCGCGCCAGCTTGGCCTGCACGCTTTCCACCGCCGGTGACGCTTCGGCCAGGCCCAGCCCCCGCGCCGCCACCAGGCCGACCGACAGCGCCACCGCCTCGTCGTTGGTGAACATCATCGGCGGCAACTTGAAGCCGGCGACCAGCATGTAGGCACCGGCGCGGCCACGCTCGGTGGTGAGCGGGATGCCGAGGTCTTCCAGCGCCACGATGTAGCGCCGCAGCGTGCGCACGTCGACGCCGACCCGGCGCGCCAGTTCCGGCCCGCTCATGCGACCGTGGCTCTGCAGCAGGTCGAGCACCGCCAGCACGCGGGTGGTGGGTTTGGCCATGGCCGCCATGGTAACGGCAAATCAGGGCGATTATTGCCCTGTATGTGCCTTAGCGTAGGTCTCGCGCGACTCGGCGCACAGCCAGGAATCCCCATGAACCACGTCCAACGACTGTTGTCCGGCACCGTCGCAGCCATCGCGCTCGGTACCGCCCTGTCGGCACACGCCACGAACGAGGTCCCCACGATGGAAAGCGTGCAGCATCTGCAGGATTACCAGGTCGTCGAGTTCCGTCGTTACGTCACCAGCGACGGCGAGCTGGCGCACTTCGTCAAATACTTCGACGCGTATTTCCCGGAAGCGTTCGAGCAGCTCGGTGCGATGGTGTTCGGCCAGTTCGCCGAGCGCGGGCATCCGAACCGCTTCACCTGGCTGCGTGGCTTCCACGACATCAACGCGCGTCCGATCGTCAACGCCGCGTTCTACTACGGCCCGCTGTGGAAGGAACATCGCGTCAAGGTCAACGCGATCCTGCCGGACAGCGACAACGTGATGCTGTTGCGCCCGCTGCATGCGGATCAGGGCGTCAGCGTGCTGCCCGCGGTGGACCCGGTGACCGAACAACGCGGCGCGCAGGGTGTCGTGGTCGCGCAGATCTTCGCGGTGAAGAAAGGCAGCGAGGAAGCCTTCGCGAAACAGGCCGAGGCAGCGTTCGACGCCTACCGCGTCGAAGGTGTGCACCCCGCCGGCGTGCTGGTGTCACTGGACGTGCCGAACAACTTTCCGCAGCTGCCGATACGCAGTGACGGGCCGTTCCTGGTGTGGCTGGGCGTGGTCCGCGACAACGCCATGCTGGACAAGCAATTGATGCCACGGCTGGCCGCCGCCGAACGGTCGCTCGCCGCCAGCGGCCTGCTGCGCGGTACGCCGGAGCGCGTGGTGATGGACCCGACCCCGCGCTCGCGCCTGCGCTGGTTGCCCGATGCGAACGCGGAGAGCGCGCCATGAACCACTACGAACAACTGTGGCTGTTCTTCGCCCTGGTCTTCGGCATCATCGTGTTGCCGGGCCTGGACATGGCCTTCGTCATGGGCAGCACCCTGGCCGGCGGGCGCAGCCGCGGTTTCGCCGCGGTGGCCGGCATCATCGCCGGCGGGGTCTGCCATGTGCTGATGACGGCGCTGGGCATCAGCGTGCTGATCAAGCTGGTTCCGGGTGCGTTCAACGCGCTGCTGCTGGCCGGTGCGCTGTACATCGCCTGGATCGGCATCTCGCTGCTGCGCAGCGAGGCCTCCCTCGGCCTGCACACGGACGTCCCGCTGCGTTCGCGCGCAGCGACGTTTCGCCAGGGCGTGCTGACCAGCCTGCTCAACCCCAAGGCCTACCTGTTCATGCTCGCCGTGTTCCCGCAATTCCTGCGGCCCGAATACGGCCTGATCTGGCTGCAGGCGACGCTGATGTGGCTGATCATCGCGATCAACCAGTTCTTCATCTACGGCGGCGTGACCGTGATGGCCGACCGGGCACGACGGTGGCTGCAAGGCCGGCCGGCAGCCGGCATGCTGGCGAACCGCTGCGTGGGCGGCCTGCTGATTGCCGCGGCGATGCTGACCGGATTCGAAGGCTGGCAGCGGATCTGAGCAAGAAACGGATGGCGGTGACGAGGCAGACAACGGATCGTACGGCCCGACCAGCAAAGCGGAGCGCCTTGAAGATGAAGTCGGCAAGAACCCCATCGCCGCGACGACGATGTTTCACCCTGTCCCGCGTGCTCGTCGGCATCATGCTGTCGCCGGCCGCGTGGGGCCAGGCCGCGGCAAACCCGGCTGCGCCCTCCGAAGCCCAGCCCTCGCCCCCTGCGCGACAGTCGCTGGACGACGCCTGGTGGACCGGCCCGATGCTGGCGAACTCGGCCGCAACCCTGCCGCGTGGCCATTACCTGATCGAGCCCTATGTCTACGACGTGTCCTCGCCCCACTCGGATGGTTTCGGCTCGCTGACGTACATGCTCTATGGGCTCACCGATCGGCTGACGGTGGGCCTGGTTCCCGTGCTGGGCTACACCCGGCTGGATGGCCCGGGCGACAGTTCGGGCGTCCGAATGGGCGACGTGAGCGTACAGGCGCAATACCGGCTCACCGAATTCCACGAAGGCAGTTCCCTGCCGACGATCTCGCTGCAATTGCAACAGACGCTGCCGAGCGGAAAGCATGACCGGCTGGGCGACCGGCCTGGCGATGGCCTCGGCAGCGGAGCCGATACCACGACCTTGCAGCTCAACACGCAGACTTACTTCTGGCTTGCGAACGGCCGCATCCTGCGCATGCGCCTCAACGTTGCGCAGTCCGTTTCCGGCCATGCACACGTCGAGGACGCAAGCGTCTATGGCACGGCGCAGGGCTTTCGCGGCAACGCCCGGCCTGGCAACTCGTTCTTCGTCAACGCCGCCTGGGAATACAGCCTGAGCCGACGCTGGGTGTTGGCACTGGACGTCACCTATCGCCGCAGTCACGGCAGCAGCGTGAACGGCGTGATGCTGCCCGGCTACGGCGATGCGCGCATCCATCGAAACTCGGGGACCAGCGAAGCGTTCGGCTTTGCGCCGGCGATCGAGTACAGCTGGAGCGCCAACCTGGGCGTGCTGTTCGGCACGCGGGTGATTACCGGCCATCGCACGACGACCACGATCACGCCGGCCATCGCGATCAATTACGTTCACTGAAACGAGACGCTTCGTGCCGACGGAAGCCTTTCCGTACCGAACCCGATCAGCGATTGCTCACGCCGTGCGGCACGTGGCCGGTCGCCACGTGCCGGCGCGCGGATTCCACGTTGGCCGGCGAGTCGTCGAAGAAGATGTCGGCACCGAATGCGTCGAGGAACGGCCCCTTGTCGCGGCCGCCGAGGAACAGCGCCTCGTCGATGCGCACACCCCAGCGCCGCAAGGTGAGGATCACCCGCTTGTGCGCGGGCGCGGAGCGCGCGGTGACCAGGGCGGTGCGGATCGGCGAGTTTTCGGCCGGAAACGCGGCCTGCAGGCGATGCAGCGCGGTGAGGAAACCGCGGAACGGGCCCACCGACAGCGGCTCGGCGGCGTGTTCGGTCTCGCTGCGATGGAAGGCTTCCAGACCTTCCTCGCGTGACACCCGCTCGCCCTCGTCGCCGAACAGCACGGCATCGCCATCGAAAGCGATGCGCAGTTGTTCGCTGGCCCGCGGCGGCGCGGTGCTGGGCAGGATCGTGGCCGCAGCCACCCCGGCGGCGAGCGCGCGACCGACGTCCTCGGCGTTGGCGGAAAGGAACAGATCGGCCTTGAACGGCGCGATGTAGTCGGAGGTGGGCGCGCCACTGGTGAACGCGGCACGGCTGATTTCCAGGCCGTAGTGCTGGATCGCGTTGAAGATGCGCAAACCGGTGTCGCCGGAGTTGCGCGACAGCAGGATCACCTCGACCGGCGGCACGTCGCCGGCAAGCTTGTTGAGGCCGAGCAGCTTCTGCACCAGCGGAAACGCCACGCCGGGCTGCAGGATCTCGTTCTCGTGATCGATCTGGAATGCGCGGTAGGCGTCCAGGCCATCACGCTCGAACAGCGCATGGCTGTCGCCAAGGTCGAACAGCGCGCGCGAGGAAATGGCCACGACGAGCCGGTTGTCGACGGGCGAATCGGGAGCATGGATGGTTGGCTGGGTCATGACGCGAATCTACTGCATCGGCGAGGAGCGAGGAGTGAGTGAAGAGAAGTGAGAGAGAGCCGAGGTCTGTGCTTTTGCCTTCTCTCACTCCTCACTCCTCACTCCTCTCCACTCACTCCTATTCAGCGGCGAACTGCTCATCCAGGATGCGTTGTTCCAGGTTGTGCTCGGGATCGAACAGCAGCCGCACGCCCTGCCCTCCGGATTGCTTGATGGACACCGTGCGCACGTCGCGCACTTCGTGGAAGTCCGCGGTGGCGCTGACGGGTCGCTTGCCCGGATCGAGCACGCGCAGAACGACCGCGGTGCGGTGAGGAAGGATAGCGCCGCGCCAGCGACGCGGGCGGAACGGACTGATCGGGGTGAGCGCCAGCACGTTGGCATCCAGCGGCAGGATCGGGCCGTGCGCCGAGAGGTTGTAGGCGGTGGAACCGGCCGGCGTGGCCACCATGATGCCGTCGCAGATCAGGTTCGGCAGCTTGACGATGTCGTTGAGCTGCACTTCCAGGTGTGCCGCCTGATTGCTCTGGCGCAGCAGCGAGACTTCATTGAAAGCCAGCGCCGCATGTTCGTTGCCGGCGCCGTCGGTGACCTGCATCTGCAGTGGGAACAGCGATGCCGTGTGGGCACGGGCGATCCGCTCGGGCAGGCCATCGAGCTTGTGCTTGTTCATCAGGAAACCGACCCGACCCAGCTTCATGCCGTATACCGGCACTTCCAGTTCGCGCCAGTCATGCAGCGTGCGCAGCATGAAACCGTCGCCACCCAGCGCCACGATCAGCTCGGCCTGCTCCGGCGGCACGTCGCCATAACGCTCCACCAGCTTGCGCCGCGCCTGCTGCGCGACGCCGGCATCACTGGCAACGAAAGCTAGGCGCATGAAAACCCCGACGTGGCGGAAAGAGCCCAAGAGTACGACAGAGCGGCTAGTTCGTGACTCTCCGCAAAGAGCCCCCCTCCCAACCTCCCCCTGCGACCGAAGGAAGTCCCTTTGGGGCAAGCAGGGGGAGGGGCAAAGCCAAACAGAGGCGAAGCTGGATCGTGCCGGGACACCCTCCCCTGCTAGCAAGGGAGGGAAGGGGTGGGGTCCGCGCCGCGCCGAACCCTCGGCACTACCGCATCAAACCGGCACCTGCGCCAGCTGCGCCAACCGCCGCACCGCCACCGAGGCGATCGGGTAGTCCGCGTTCTGGGTGAGGATTTCCGCCAGCATGCTGCGGGTGTACTTCAGGGTGGCGTCGTCGCGCTGCAGCCATGCCTGCACCGGCGAAACGTCCTTGCTGGCGCCGCTGAGGTTCAACACCTGCAAGGCCAGCGCGCGGTGCTGGTGGTTGAGTTCGTCCAGCAGCGAGCCGCGTGCCTGCGCATGCCAGTGACCCTCCACCGGCAAGGCCTCGATCTGGTCGCGCAACCACTCCAGGTCCAGCGCCTGGCCCAGCTCATAGAACACGCCGGCCACCTTGTCCACCGGCTGGCCGCTCTGCTGGGCCACCTCGACCATGTCCAGCGCGGCACGCAGCACCGGCATGCGGGCCAGGCGCAGCGCCAGGTCGGCGGGCAGGCCCAGGCCTTCCCATTTTTCGCGGTTGCAGGCGAAGTCACCCTGGCCGGTCGGCGTCAGCACCTGCGGCAAGGCATTGCGCAGGTTCGACACCACCGACTGGTAGCGCTCCACGTTGGCCGCGATGTCCAGCGAACCACCCGGGCGGTTGAGCAGCCAGCGCGTCATGTGCCGCAGCAGCGACCAGATCTGCTTGATCGCGTCGATCTGGGTGTCTTCGGCCACCTTGGTGTCGAGCGCCTCGATCTGCGCCCACAATGCGCGCGCGTCGAGAATCTCGCGCGCGGCGGTGTATGCCTTGGCGATGGCCGCCGGACCCTGGCCGGTGTCTTCCTGCATGCGCATCATGAAGGTGGCGCCCATGCGGTTGATCGTCGAGTTGGTCACCGAGGTGGCGATGATCTCGCGCTTCAGGCGGTGGCGCTGCATGTGCTCGGCGTACTTGTCGTGCAGCGGCAGCGGGAAGTAGCGCACCAGTTCTTTCGACAGGTACGGATCTTCCGGCACGTCGGAGTCGAGCAGCTGCTGGAACAGGCGCAGCTTGTCGTACGACAGCAGCACCGCCAGTTCCGGCCGGGTCATGCCGATGCCGCGGCTCTTGCGTTCGGTCAGCTCGGCTTCGGAGGGCAGGTTCTCGACCTGGCGATCGAGCGTGCCTTCGGCTTCCAGCGTGCGGATGAAGTGCGCCATCGAACCGATGCGGCCCACCGACTGGTGTTCCATCAGGGTGATCGCCTGGTTCTGCCGGTAGTTGTCCCACAGCACCAGCTCACCCACCTCGTCGGTCATCGCGGCGAGCTGGGTGTTGCGCGCATCGAAGCTCAGTTCGCCACGCTGCACCGCATCGTTCAGCAGGATCTTGATGTTCACCTCGTGGTCGGAGGTGTCCACGCCGGCCGAGTTGTCGATGAAGTCGGTGTTCAGCAGCACGCCCTTCTGCGCCGCCTCGATGCGGCCCTTCTGGGTGAAGCCGAGGTTGCCGCCCTCGCCCACGATCTTGCAGCGCAGGTCGCCACCGTTGACGCGCAGTGCGTTGTTGGCGCGGTCGCCCACGTCGGCATGCGTCTCGGCGGACGACTTCACGTAGGTGCCGATGCCGCCGTTCCACAGCAGGTCGACCGGCGCCTTCAGGATCGCGCTGAGCAGGTCGCTGGGCGCCATCTGCTCGACGTCGGGCTTCAGGCCCAGCGCCGTGCGTACTTCGAGCGAGATCGGGATCGACTTGGCGCTGCGCGGATACACGCCGCCACCGGCGGAGATCAGCGACTTGTCGTAGTCGTCCCAGCTTGAGCGCGGCACCTTGAACAGGCGCTGGCGCTCGACGAAGGTGCGCGCCGCGTCCGGGTTCGGGTCGAGGAACACGTGGCGATGGTCGAACGCGGCCAGCAGGCGGATGTGCTCGGACAGCAGCATGCCGTTGCCGAACACGTCGCCGGACATGTCGCCGATGCCGACGCAGGTGAAGTCCTGCGTCTGGCTGTCGCGGCCGAGCGAGCGGAAGTGGCGCTTGACCGATTCCCACGCGCCCTTGGCGGTGATGCCCATGCCCTTGTGGTCGTAACCGTGCGAACCGCCGGAGGCGAACGCGTCGCCCAGCCAGTAGTCGTGCTCGATCGAGATCGCATTGGCGATGTCGGAGAAGGTCGCCGTGCCCTTGTCGGCGGCCACCACCAGGTAGGGGTCGTCCGCGTCGTGGCGCACCACGTCATGCGGATTGACCACCTTGCCTTCGATCAGGTTGTCGGTGATGTCGAGCAGGCCGTTGATGAACAGCTTGTAGCAGGCAATGCCCTCGGCCAGCTGCGCGTCGCGGTCGCCGCCCACCGGTGCCTTCTTGACGAAGAAGCCGCCCTTGGAGCCGACCGGCACGATCACCGTGTTCTTCACCATCTGTGCCTTGACCAGGCCCAGCACCTCGGTGCGGAAATCCTCGCGACGATCCGACCAGCGCAGGCCGCCGCGGGCCACCGCGCCGAAGCGCAGGTGGATGCCCTCGACACGCGGCGCGCACACCCAGATCTCGCGATACGGCACCGGCTTGGGCAGCTCGGGCACCTTGTGCGAATCAATCTTGTAGCTGATGTAGTCGCGGTAAGCGCCCTCCCATTGCTGGAAGAAGCTGGTGCGCAAGGTGGCACGGATCAGGTTGACGAAGCTGCGCAGGATGCGGTCTTCGTCGAGGCTGGCGACGTTCTCCAGCAGCACGTGGATGGCGCTTTCGACCATCGCCACCTGGTCGGCGCGCGGCTTCGACAGCACCGCGCCCAGGCCGTCGATCAGGCCCGGCTGGGCAGCCTGCACGTTGGCCGGAATCAGCGCGTGCATCTCGGCGGCCAGGGTCGCACCGGCGGCCTTCAATTCGTCGGCGGACAGCGCCTCGCGGCGCGGATCGAACTTGGCCAGGAACAGCTCGACCAGCAGGCCGGCGATCGCCGGATAGCGATTGAGGGTTTCCTCCATGTACGACTGCGAGAACGTGGCGCCGGTCTGCAACAGGTACTTGCAGTAACCGCGCAGCATCGCCACCTGCCGCCAGCTCAGCTTGGCGCCCAGCACCAGCCGGTTGAAGCCGTCGTTCTCGGCGTGGCCGCGCCAGATCTGCTCGAAGGCATCCTCGAACAGCGCACCGACCTGCTCCACCCCGAAGGTGAGCTTGCCGACCGGCTGCACTTCGAAGTCCTGGATCGACAGCGAAGCCTCACCGGTGATGTCGTAGACATGCTCGGTCAACACGCGCAGGCCGAGGTTCTCCAGCTGCGGCAGCACTTCGGAAAGCGCGATGTCGCCACCGGAGCGGTAGACCTTGAAGCGCAGCGTCTCGGGTTCCTCGGGCGGGTGGTAGAACGACATGCGCAACGCGTTGTCGCCCTGCAGCAGGGACAGCTGGTGCACGTCCGCGGCGGCCACGGCCGGGCTCACGTCCTCGACGTAACCGGCGGGCAGCGAGCGCGCGTAGCGGTTGGCCAGCACCACGCCCTCGTGTTCGCCGCGCTGGGCCACCAGCGCATCGCGCACCTCGTCGTGCCAGTTGCGCACGATCCCGGCGACGCCGTTTTCCAGTTCGGCGAGATCGTAGTTCGGCTGGTCGCCGATCTTCGGCCGCAGCACGATGTGCAGGCGCGCCAGGGCGGCCTCGCCCATCAGCACCGACGAATCGATCTGCTCGGCGTGCAGCGCCGAACCCAGCAGCGCCTCGATGCGTTCACGCACCGAGGTGTTGAAGCGGTCACGCGGCACGAACACCATGCAGGTGAAGAAGCGGCCGTAGCGGTCGCGACGCATGAACAGGCGCGTATGCGCGCGCTGGCGCAGCTCCAGGATGCCCATCGCGGTGGCGAACAGCTCGTCCTCGGTGCCCTGCAGCAGTTCCTCGCGCGGCAGCGTTTCGAGGATGTGGCGCAGCGACTTGCCCGAGTACGAATCGCGCTTGAGGCCCGAACGCGCCAGCACCGCCTCGACCTTGTGCCGCACCAGCGGCACGTCCTGCGGGCGGGCCATGTAGGCATTGGAGGAGAACAGGCCCAGGAAGCGCTGCTCGGCCACGGCGCGACCGTCGGCACCGAACTGCAGCACGCCGATGTAATCCATGTAGCCGGCGCGATGCACGTGCGAACGGGCATTGGTCTTGGTCAGGATGATCGCATCGGTGGAACCGGACTGCGGCAACTCGCTGGCCGCCAGCGTGCGCAGCGAGCGGGGCGCCATCGAGCGCTCGTTGGCGCGCAGGATGCCCAGGCCGGACGCATCGATGGCACGCAGCACGCGATCGCCTTCGGCGTCGGCCACCTCGTACTCGCGGTAACCCAGGAAGGTGAAGTTGTCGGCCGCGATCCAGTTCATGAACTCGCTGGCCTCCTGCACCGAGGCGGCATCGATCGGCAGCTTGCGCTGCGGCAGCTCGTTGGCGATCGCCAGCGCCTTGTCGCGCATCGCCGACCAGTCGCTGACCGCGGCGCGCACGTCATCCAGGGCGGCCTCGACGTGGGCGGTCAGCTGCTCCTGTTCGGCGGCATCGGCGACCCGGTCGATCTCGAAATGCATCAGCGACTCGCCCTCGCCGGCCGCGTCGCCCAGCGACAGCAGCTTGCCCGCGGCATCGCGGGTCACCTTCAGCACGGGATGGATCACGGCGTGGATCTGCAACTTCGCCGAGACGATCATGCTGACCGTGTCGACCAGAAACGGCATGTCGTCGGTGACGATCTGCAACATGCTGCGGCCCGAATTCGCGTCCACGGGATTGAGCACGCGCACGCTGGCGCTGCCACGTTGCCGCTGCTGCATGAACTCCAGCAGGCTGCCGACCAGTGCGGCCCATTGAACGGGCGTGTGCAGATGCGCGTCGCCGCCCCCCACTCGTGCAAAGAAAGCCTCGCAGAAAACCTGCGCCTCACCGAGGCGTTCGGGCGAGAAACCGCCCATTTTCAGCTCTGCAAGCACTACTGACGGAAGGGAAGGATCGTTCGCCGCATGGGTCGCATTCATGGCATCTACTGTTCAGTGGAGACGATGGTGGGTAACACGGGTAAAAAGCCTTGGAAGGATACGCCGCGCACCCGGGCGAATCCACCCACGCAGCGCCCGCCCGACCATGCTGCGGCGCATGTTCGAGGCTCGTCGTCAGCCCTGGTACAGCTGGCGCGGCACAGCGGAACAATGCGCCTGTCGATACACACGATGCACATGCCACCAGTCAACATCGCGGCCACTGCCGCACGCGACTCTCGTTCGTACATGAGCGCGGTGGTGAACCCCACTGCGCTGTCCACAGTTTGAAACGACTGTCAATGACTGGATTCGCGGCCCGGATAAAATGTAAACTCACCGGTATAGTCTTGTTGGCAAAGCGCTTCGCATGGCGCTTCCCGTCGTGTCGGCGGGTTTGAAACGCGGGCCGACACGTCCGCAACCTTTGACACAGGACATGTGACGCAAGATGCGGTATTCCGTTTCTGACGACATCGCAGAGCGCGTCGACACCCCCTCCCCGTACAAGCCAGTTCTGGAGCTTCCATGAATTCCTCGTTGTTGCGCACGCCATTGTTGTGCCTGGGCCTGCTGGCGTTGACCGCCTGCGGCAAGGGCAAGGAACAGGGTCCGCCGCAGATGCCGCCCCCCGACGTGGGCGTGATCAAGGTCCAGCCGCAGACCTCGCCGCTGACCCGCGATCTGGTCGGGCGCCTGTCCGCCTATCGCAGTGCCGATGTCCGCGCCCGCGTGGCCGGCGTGCTGCTCAAGCGCACCTATGAGGAAGGCACCAACGTCAAGCAGGGACAGCTGCTGTTCCAGATCGATCCGGCGCCGCTGAAGGCCTCGCTGAGCGCGGCCCAGGCGTCGCTGGCCCAGGCACAGGCCACCTGGACCAACAACAAGGTCACCGCGCAACGGGTGCGCGAGCTGGCGCCGAAGGGCTATGTGTCGAAGTCCGACCTGGACAACGCGCTGGCTGCCGAACGCAGCGCCGCCGCTGCGGTGCAGGCAGCCCGCGCCAACGTCGAGACCGCCCGCATCAACCTGGGCTACGCCAACGTGACCTCGCCGATCGATGGTCGCGCCGGCCAGCAGCAGGTCACCGAAGGCGCCCTGGTCGGCAACGGCGAAGCCACCCTGCTCACCACCGTCGACCAGATGGACCCGCTGTACGTGAACTTCACCATGGGCGTCGACTCGCTGGAACAGATGCGCCGCGCGCAGAGCAGCGGCAACGTCACCCTGGCCGATCCGAACAAGGCCAGCGTGCAGATCACCCTGCCCGACGGCAGCGACTATCCCGAGCCGGGCGTGCTGGATTTCTCCGACACCACGGTCAACCCGTCCACCGGTTCGGTCAACCTGCGTGCCAAGGTGGCCAACCCGAAACGCAGCCTGCTGCCCGGCATGTACGTGACGCTGAAAGCGAACCTCGGCCAGCAGCACAAGGTGTTCCTGGTGCCGCAACAGGCAGTGCAGCGCGACACCGTGGGCGCCTACGTGATGACCGTCGGTGCCGACGGCAAGGTCGTGCGCAAGGACGTCAGCACCGCCGACATGGTCGACGGCAAGTGGGTCATCAACGACGGCCTCGCCGCCGGCGACCAGGTGGTGGTGTCGGGCATCCAGAACGTGAAGGCCGGTGCACCGGCCAAGGCCAGTCCGTGGAAGCCCGCCAGCTCGTCATCGAGCCAGCCGCCAGCCGCGCACAGCAGCAAGTAACGGAGCCGGACGATGCCGAGTTTCTTCATTGACCGCCCGATCTTCGCCTGGGTGGTGGCGATCCTGATTTCCCTGGGTGGCGTGCTGGCCATCCTCAACCTGGGCGTGGAGTCGTATCCGACGATCGCGCCGCCCTCGGTGACGGTCAGCGCGACCTACCCCGGCGCCAGCGCCGAGACCACCGAGAAAACCGTCACCCAGGTGATCGAGCAGCAACTGACCGGCATCGACCACCTGCTGTACTTCAGCTCCTCGTCCAGCGCCAGCGGCCGCGCCAGCATCACGCTGACCTTCGAGTCCGGCACCGACCCGGACATCGCCCAGGTGCAGGTGCAGAACAAGGTGGCGCTGGCCACGCCGCGACTGCCGTCCGAAGTGACCCAGCAGGGCGTGGTGGTGGCCAAGGCCAACGCCGGCTTCCTGATGGTCGTCGCGCTGACCTCGGACAACAAGAACATCGACCGCGACCGTCTCAACGACATCGTCGGTTCGCAGGTGCTCGACCAGATCTCGCGCGTGCCCGGCGTCGGCAGCACCCAGCAGTTCGGCTCCGAATACGCCATGCGGATCTGGCTGAACCCGGACAAGCTGCACGGTTACAGCCTGTCGGCCACCCAGGTGCTGGCGGCGATCAAGGCGCAGAACGTGCAGTTCGCGGCCGGTTCGCTGGGCGCGGACCCGGCCCTGCCCGGCCACGGCTTCACTGCCACGGTGTCCACCGAGGGGCGCTTCACTACGCCTGAACAGTTCGCCGACATCATCCTGCGCGCCGATCCCGACGGCACCACCGTCAAGCTGGGCGACGTGGCGCGGATCAGCTTCGGTCCCGGCGGCTACGGTTTCGACACGCAGTACCAGGGCAAGCCGATCGGTGCGTTCGCGATCCAGCTGCTGCCCGGCGCCAACGCGCTCAACGTGGCCACCGCGGTGCGCGGCAAGATGGACGAGCTGGCGCCGAGCTTCCCGCAGGGCGTGACCTGGTTCAGCCCGTACGACAGCACCGCCTTCGTCACCATCTCGATCAACGAGGTGGTGCACACGCTGATCGAGGCGATCATCCTGGTGTTCCTGGTGATGCTGCTGTTCCTGCAGAACATCCGCGCCACCATCATCCCGACCCTGGTGATCCCGGTGGCCCTGCTGGGCACCTTCCTGGGCATGCTGGTACTCGGCTTCAGCATCAACCAGCTGACCCTGTTCGGCATGGTGCTGGCGATCGGCATCGTGGTCGACGACGCGATCGTGGTGATCGAGAACGTCGAGCGCATCATGACCGAGGAAGGTCTGTCGCCTAAGGACGCGACGCGCAAGGCGATGGGCCAGATCACCGGCGCGGTGGTGGCGATCACCGTGGTGCTGGCTGCCGTGTTCGTGCCCTCGTCGTTGCAGCCGGGCGCGTCGGGCATCATCTACAAGCAGTTCGCGCTGACCATCGCGGTGTCGATGGGTTTCTCGGCCTTCCTCGCGCTGTCCTTCACGCCGGCGCTGTGCGCCAGCTTCCTGCAGCCGGAACACCACAAGAAGAAGAACGTCGTCTTCCGCAAGTTCAACGAGCTGTTCGACTGGACCACGCACACCTATACCGGCCACATCGGCGGCGCCGTGCGCCACGCGCCACGCTGGATGCTGGTGTTCGTGCTGCTGGCCGTGCTGGGCGGCTTCCTGTACACGCGCCTGCCCGGCAGCTTCCTGCCCGAGGAGGACCAGGGCTACGCGCTGTCGGTGATCCAGCTGCCACCGGGCGCCACCAAGCAGCGCACCTCGGCGGTGATGACGCAGATGCGCGAGATCCTGAACAAGGATCCGGCCGTCGAAGGCGTGCTGCAGGTCACCGGCTTCAGCTTCATCGGTTCGGGCGAGAACGCCGGCATGGCCTTCATCAAGCTCAAGGACTGGGCCAAGCGCGACGACACGGCGGCCCAGTTCATCCAGCGTGCCAATGGCTCCATGCAGCAGATCCACGACGCGCGGATCTTCGTGGCCAACATTCCGACGGTGCAGGGATTGGGCCAGTTCGGCGGTTTCGACATGTACCTGCAGGACCGCAGCGGCGCCGGTCGCGAGGCGCTGACCCAGGCCCGCAACATGCTGTTGGGCAAGGCCAGCCAGGACAAGTCGCTGGTCGGCGTGCGCCCCAATGCACTGGAAGACTCGCCACAGCTGCACCTGGACGTGGACCGCGTGCAGGCGCAATCGATGGGCCTGCAGGTCGGTGACATCTACAACGCGATCGGCCTGATGCTGGCGCCGGTCTACGTCAACGACTTCACCTACGGCGGCCGCATCAAGCGGGTGATCATGCAGGCCGACGCACCCTATCGCATGGGTCCGGAGGCACTGCAGCACATCTTCACCCCCAGCACGCTGGGTGCTGCCGGCGCCGCGCCGGAGATGATCCCGCTGTCCACTGTGGTGCGCAGCCAGTGGCAGGTGTCTTCGCCCTCGCTGACCCGCTACAACGGCTATTCGGCGGTGGAGATCGTCGGCTCTCCGGCGCCCGGGCACGCCTCGGGCGAAGCCATGAGCGAGATGGAGCGGATCGTCAACAACGATCTTCCCAAGGGCTTCGGCTTCGACTGGACCGGCCAGTCCTACCAGGAAATCCTGTCCGGCAACGCTGCCACCCTGCTGATGCTGCTGTCGATCGTGATCGTGTTCCTGGCCCTGGCGGCGTTGTACGAGAGCTGGTCGATCCCGGTGTCGGTGATGCTGGTGGTGCCGCTGGGCCTGCTCGGCGCGGTGGTGTTCTCGCTGCTGCGCGGACTGCCCGACGACATCTATTTCAAGATCGGCCTGATCACGGTGATCGGCCTGGCGGCCAAGAACGCGATCCTGATCGTGGAGTTCGCGGTGGCCGAGCAGAAAGCCGGACGCACCCTGCGCGAGGCCACCGTCGACGCGGCCCGCCTGCGCCTGCGGCCGATCCTGATGACCTCGCTGGCCTTCATCCTCGGCGTGTTCCCGCTGTTCATTTCCAGCGGTGCCGGCGCCAATGCGCGTCACGCGATCGGCACCGGCGTGATCGGCGGCATGCTGTTCGCCACCTTCCTCGGCGTCTTGCTGATCCCGGTGTTCTACGTGGTGGTGCGCCGCCTGCTCGGCGACAAGCTGGACGGCGATACACCGGCTGGCACAGCGAGCCATAACGGCATGCAGTCGTTCGATTCGGATCCCCGTCGCGGACACTGATATGAAGAAGGAATGGAGCCATCTCCGGAAGTCCCGCTTGTTCAGTCTTTTCTCGGGATTTCTTTGGATGGCTCTGGCGCGACTGGCGTTTCAGTTTTTGCCAGGCACACTTGCCTTGCTGGTGTCTGTCGCCCTTTTCGCCGTGCTGGTATCACTAGTTCCTTTTCCAAAGAAGCAGGAGTTGGAAAAGGATTTCAGGGAAGAAATCGCCGAGAGCAAAAAGACATGGCGACGCTGGAATAAGTGAATTTGACAAAAAAAGGCCCGGACAGGCTTTCCCTGTCCGGGCCTTTTTTTGAATCGTTGGCGTTTCAGCGCAGGCCCGTCTCCGCCCGCGCGATCACCATCCGCTGGATTTCGCTGGTACCTTCGTAGATCTCGGTGATCTTCGCATCGCGGAAGTAGCGCTCCAGCGGCATTTCCTTCGAGTAACCCATGCCGCCATGGATCTGCACCGCCTGGTGGCTGATCCACATCGCCGCCTCCGAGGCGACCAGCTTGGCCACCGCGGCCTCGGTGCCGAAGCGTCCGCCGTTCTTCTCCGCCTCACCCTTGGCCCAGGCCGCGCGCAGGGTCAGCAGCGTGGCCGCGTCGAGCTTGCACTTCATGTCGGCGATCTTGGACTGGGTCATCTGGAACGTGCCGATCGGCGCGCCGAAAGCCTTGCGGTCGCGCGACCACTGCAAGGTGGCCTCATACGCCGCACGGCAGATGCCCACCGCCTGCGAGGCGATGCCGATGCGGCCGGCGTCGAGTACGCCCATCGCCATCGAGAAGCCCTTGCCCTCCTCGCCGAGCAGGTTCTCCTTGGGCAACACGTAATCGGTGAATTCGATCTCGCAGGTGGCCGAGGCGCGGATGCCGAGCTTGGGCTCGCTCTTGCCGGCGTGGAAACCCGGCAGCTGCGTGTCGACGATGAAGGCCGACACACCCTTGGCGCCGATGCCGGGCGTGCTGATGGCGAACAGCACGATGTAACGCGCCACCGGGCCGGAGGTGATCCAGCTCTTCTTGCCGTTGATCACCCAGTCGCCGTTGGCGTTCTTCGCGGCGCGCGTGTGCATCGCCGAGGCGTCCGAACCGGACTGCGGCTCGGTCAGCGCGTAGGCGCCGATCGCCTCGCCGGTGGCGATCGCGCGCACGTACTTCTGCTTCTGCTCCTCGTTGCCGTGCTTGAGGATGCCGTTGCAGAACAGCGAGTTGTTCACCGACATGATGGTCGCGGTGGCCGCGTCGGCCGCGGCGATCTCGATCATCGCCAGCACGTAGGCCACCGGGTCCATGCCGGCGCCGCCGTACTCCTCGGGCACCTCGATGCCCATCAGGCCGAGCTGGCCCATCTCGCGGATGTTCTCCAGCGGAAACTCGCCCTTCGCGTCGAGCTCGGCGGCCACCGGTGCGATGCGCTTCTGCGCAAAATCACGGGCGATCGACTGGATCGACAACTGGTCTTCGGTAAAGCTGAAATCCATGGGAAAGCTCCGGCAACGGGGAAAGCCGGACATTTTAGCCGGGATGGCCGGTGGCGGGGCGCGCGACGCGGCAACCACCCGGCGCGTCGGCGCTTGACGCTTGCCTCAACGGGGCCTAGCCTACACATCTTTGTATCGCGATACAGGGATGATTATGGATCTGGCAACCGCTTCGAGCGTGCTGCGCCTGCTGGCCGACCCCACCCGGGTCCGCCTGCTGGCCCTGCTTGAACACGAGGAACTCACCGTGGCCGAACTGGCTGCCGTGCTGCACCTGGCCCAGCCGCGCGTATCGACCCACCTGGCCAAGCTGAAGGAAGCCGGGCTGGTGCGCGATCGTCGCGCCGGCGTCTCCGCCTATTACCGCGCCAACAACGAAGGCGACGAGGCGCAGCATGATCTGCTCGCCTCGCTGCGCGCCAGCATCGACGACGCCCTGCTGCGCGAGGATGCCGCCCGCCTGCCCGGCGTGCTGGCCAACCGTGCCCGCGAGGAAGGCTGGGCCGACACCGTGGCCGGCGACATGGAGCGCCACTACTCGCCCGGTCGCACCTGGGAAACCCTGGCCCGCTCGCTGCTGCAATTGCTGGGCACCGGCGACGTGCTGGACATCGCCTCCGGCGACGGCATCACCGCGGAATTGCTGGCGCCCCATGCGCACTCCATCGTCTGCGTGGATTCCAGCGAGCGCGTGGTCGAGGCCGCCGCGAAGCGCTTGCAGGCCTTCACCAACGTGCGCGTGATCCAGGGCGACATGCACGCGCTGGAGCTGGGCGACCAGCGCTTCGACCTGGTGCTGATGCTGCACGCGTTGACCTACGCCGAACACCCCGCCAAGGCGGTGGCCGAGGCCGCGCGCCTGCTGCGTCCGGGCGGCCGCCTGCTCGCCGTCACCCTGGGCAAGCACGACCACGGCAAGGCGGTCGAACCGTTCGACCATCGCAACCTCGGCTTCAGCAGCGATCAGCTGGACGGCTACGCCCGGGCCGCCAGGCTCGACGTGCTGAGCTGCAACCGGCTCAGCCGCGAGCGCAAGGCGCCGCATTTCGAAGTGATCAGCCTGCTGGCGCGCAAGCCTGCCTGAACCTGCAAGGAAGTTCGATGAGCACCCTCCCCTGGCTCCACCCCGAACGCGTCGCCTTGCTGGAGCACGCACTGCGCCAGCGCATCCTGATCCTCGACGGCGGCATGGGCACCATGCTGCAGGCACACGAGCTGGACGAAAGCGGCTTCCGCGGCGAACGTTTCGAACACGGGCACGATGGCCACGCGCACGACCACGCCGGCAGTTGCGACCTCAAGGGCAACAACGACCTGCTCACGCTGACCCGGCCGGACATCATCCGCGGCGTGCACGACGCTTATCTCGAAGCCGGCGCCGACCTGATCGAAACCAACACCTTCAATTCGACGCGGATCAGCCAGGCTGACTACAAGCTGCAACACCTGGCGCACGAGCTGAATCTCGAAGGCGCCAAGCTGGCCCGCGCCGCCTGCGATGCGATGACCGCGAAGACCCCGGACAAGCCGCGCTTCGTGATCGGCGTGCTCGGCCCCACCAGCCGCACCGCTTCGCTGTCGCCCGACGTCAACGATCCCGGCTTCCGCAACGTCACCTTCGAGGAACTGGCGGCGAACTACACCGAGTCCGCCAATGGCCTGATCGACGGCGGTGCCGACGTGATCATGGTCGAGACGATCTTCGACACGCTGAATGCGAAAGCCGCGCTGTTCGCCCTCGCCGAACTGTTCCACCAGCGCGCGGCGCGCCTGCCGGTGATGATCTCCGGCACCATCACCGACCGCTCCGGCCGCACGCTCTCGGGCCAGACCGCGGAAGCGTTCTACTACTCGGTGCGCCATGCGCGCCCGCTGTCGGTGGGCTTCAACTGCGCGCTGGGCGCCGAGGACTTGCGCCCGCACGTGCAGACCCTGGCCAACCTCGCCGAAAGCTACGTCAGCACCCATCCCAACGCCGGCCTGCCGAACGCCTTCGGCGAGTACGACGAAACACCTGAACACATGGCCAGCGTGATCGGCGGCTTCGCCCGCGATGGTTTGCTGAACCTGGTCGGCGGCTGTTGCGGCACGACGCCGGCGCACATTAAGGCGATCGCCGAAGCGGTGCGCGATTGCGCGCCAAGGACGTTGCCTGCGCGTGACGCGGAGGCCGCATGAACGCACCGTCGCTCCTCCCCCTGCTTGCAGGGGGAGGTTGGGTGGGGGTCACGCTTTTGACTTCCATCTCAAAAACCAGATCAAAAGCCTTACCCCTCCCCAACCCTCCCCTGCGAGCAGGGAAGGGAGCAACAGCTGCAACAGCATGGTGTCGTCGCACATGAGTATTCGCCACACCCGCCTCTCCGGCCTCGAACCACTGGTCGTCACCCCCGACCTGCTGTTCATCAACGTGGGCGAGCGCACCAACGTCACCGGTTCGGCGCAGTTCAAGAAACTGATCAAGGAAGACCGCTACGACGAGGCCGTCGAAGTCGCCCGTCAGCAGGTCGCCAACGGCGCGCAGGTGATCGACATCAACATGGACGAAGGCCTGATCGATTCCGAGGCGGCGATGACCCGCTTCGTCAACCTGATCTCGTCCGAACCGGACATCGCCCGCGTGCCATTCATGATCGACTCGTCGAAGTGGACGGTGATCGAGGCCGGCCTGCGCTGCCTGCAGGGCAAGGGCATCGTCAACTCGATCTCGATGAAGGAAGGCGAGGCGGCGTTCTTCGAACAGGCGCGCAAGGTACGCCAGTACGGCGCCGCCGCGGTGGTGATGGCGTTCGACGAACAGGGCCAGGCCGACACCATCGAGCGCAAGGTGGAGATCTGTTCGCGCGCCCATGAACTGCTCACCAGGGAACTCGACTTCCCGCCCGAAGACATCATCTTCGACCCCAACATCTTCGCCATCGCCACCGGCATCGAGGAACACAACAACTACGCGGTGGATTTCATCGAGGCCACCCGCGAGCTGAAGAAACGCTTCCCCGACTGCCACGTGTCCGGTGGCGTCTCCAACGTGTCGTTCTCGTTCCGCGGCAACAACATCGTGCGCGAGGCGATCCATTCGGTGTTCCTCTACCACGCGATCCGCGCCGGCATGGACATGGGCATCGTCAACGCTGGCGCGCTGACCATCATGGACGACATCGACCCGCCGCTGCGCGAGCGCGTCGAGGACGTGGTGCTGAACCGCCGCGAGGACGCCACCGAGCGCCTGCTGGAGATCGCCGACAACTACAAGGGCAAGCGCGGCGCCGCCGAGGTCGAGACGCTGGCCTGGCGCGAGAACGACGTGCGCACCCGGCTCAGCCACGCACTGGTGCACGGCATCGACCAGTACGTGGTCGAGGACACCGAGGAGGCCCGCCAGCTGTCCACGCGCCCGCTCGACGTGATCGAAGGCCCGCTGATGGACGGCATGAACGTGGTCGGCGACCTGTTCGGCGCCGGCAAGATGTTCCTGCCCCAGGTGGTGAAATCCGCCCGCGTGATGAAGAAGGCGGTGGCCTACCTGCTGCCCTACATCGAGGCCGAAAAGGAACGCACCGGCGACACCGGCAAGAACAACGGCAAGATCGTGATGGCCACGGTCAAGGGAGACGTGCACGACATCGGCAAGAACATCGTCGGCGTGGTGCTCCGCTGCAACAACTTCGAGGTGATCGACCTGGGCGTGATGGTGCCCGCGCAGAAGATCCTCGAAACCGCGATCGCCGAGCACGCCGACATGATCGGCCTGTCCGGCCTGATCACGCCATCGCTGGAGGAAATGAGCCAGGTCGCCCGCGAGATGCAGCGGCGGGACTTCCACATCCCGCTGCTGATCGGCGGCGCCACCACCTCGCGCGCGCACACCGCGCTGAAAATCGAACCGCACTACAAGGCCGGTACCGTCTGGGTGAAGGACGCCTCGCGCGCGGTCGGCGTGGCGCAGTCGCTGGTCAGCAAGGAACTGGTCGACGACTTCCTGGCCAAGGTGCGCGCCGACTACGCCGACGTGCGCGAACGCCATCGCAACCGCGGCCCCGGCAAGAAACTGGTGTCGCTGGAAAAAGCCCGCGCACAGCGCTTCCGTTGCGACTGGGCCAACTACGATCCGCCGCAGCCGGCCAAACCCGGCATCACCGTCTTCGACGACTACGACCTGGCCACGCTGCGCGACTACATCGACTGGACCCCGTTCTTCCAGGCCTGGGAACTGGCCGGCCACTACCCGGCCATCCTCACCGACGACATCGTCGGCCCCCAGGCCAGCGAACTGTTCCGTGACGCCCAGGCGATGATGGACAAGATCATCGCCGAGCAGTGGCTGACCGCCCGCGCCGTGATCGGCCTGTGGCCCGCCGCCAACGTCGGCGACGACGTCGAAGTATACGCCCCGCCTTCCCTTCCCCCGCAAACGGGACACACCTCGACTTCCCTTCCCCCGCAAGCGGGGGAAGGTGCCCGAAGGGCGGATGGGGGCACGCCCCTGGCCACCCTCCACAGCCTCCGTCAGCAAGCCGACAAACCCCCCGAGCGTCCCAACCTCTGCCTCGCCGACTTCATCGCGCCGAAGGAATTCGGCAAACCCGACTGGATCGGCGGCTTCGCGGTCACCGCGGGGATCGGCATCGAGGAACACCTCAACCGTTTCCTGGCCGACTATGACGACTATTCCTCGATCATCCTCAAGGCCCTGGCCGACCGCCTCGCCGAGGCGTTCGCCGAGCACATGCACGAGCGCGTGCGCAAGGAGTTCTGGGGCTTCGTGGCGGACGAAGCACTCGACAACGACGCCCTGATCGCCGAGAAATACCGGGGCATCCGACCCGCACCCGGCTATCCCGCCTGCCCCGACCACACCGAGAAAACCACCCTGTTCAAGCTGCTCGACGTCACGAAAAACACCGGCATCGAACTCACCGAAGGCTTCTCGATGTATCCGGCCGCCGCGGTCTCCGGCTGGTACTACTCGCACCCGGACAGCCAGTATTTCGTGGTCGGCCGGCTGGGCAAGGAGCAGGTTGAGGATTACGCGAAGCGCAAGGGCTGGACACTGGCCGAGGCCGAGCGCTGGCTCGCCTCCAACCTCGACTACGACCCGGAGTGATCTACGCGGTCGCGTCGCCGGTCATGCTGTGCTTGCGGTGGCGCAGGTGCACGATGAGGTTGTAGACCGACACGAAGACCGGGAAGAAATTCGAGATGATGCCCACCGAGTCGTTCTTGCCCAGGGTGAAGTACGTCAGCAGCAGCACGCTGCCGCATACCGAAAGCCACCAGAACGCCAGCGGCATCACCACGCGCTTGTATTTGCGCGTGTAGTAGAGCTGCACGAACCAGCGGCTGGTGAACAGCAAGGTGCCGGCGAAGCCGACCATCTTCCACGGCGTCAGCTCGAACTGCTGCAGCGCATGGAGGATGTGATCGAAATGAGGGCTGGAAAGAAGCACGGCGGCGCGCCTGGGCGGAAGACAGGGGCGCAAGTCTAGCAAGGCCACCCCAAGGCCCCGTGACCGTCGCGACGGTCGTCGCTGCAAAAGGCATTGACCCGCCCCGCGACTATCCCTAAAATTGCGCGTTCTCGGCGGGCGATTAGCTCAGCGGTAGAGCACTGCCTTCACACGGCAGGTGTCGCAAGTTCGATCCTTGCATCGCCCACCATCGTTACAGGAAACCGGCCTTTCATGGCCGGTTTCGTCGTTTGGGCACCTCGAAAGTGGGTGCCACGAAAAGCGCAACGTGCGTGCAGCAACGGGCACTTCACACGGCAGGTGTCGCACAAGGGTCCCTGCCTCGCCCGCCACCTCCTGATTCGTCTGAAGCCATCCGCAGCGATGGCTTCTTTCGCTTGCGCGCGAGACATCCACCGGGCCCATCGCCGCGGCACGGATCGCGGCGACAGCCGCGGCCCCGGCAGCATGTAAACTGGCGGTTTTCTCAAGCGAAACGCATGGTGCAAGCTCCTCAACGGCCCCCGGTCCATGGCCCGACGTTCATTCGCCTGCTGGCGAACCTGGTGGGCGCCGACGTTCCGCCCTCCCCGCCATCGCTCGCCGACCACCTGGGCCGGTGGCTGGACTGGAGCCACGCGATTGCCCTGTCCACCGCGCTCGACGGCAAGCCTGCCGCGACCGACTCCGGCACACACGACTCCGGCAGCGAAGAGCACGAATGCACCCGGATACGCCGTTCGCTGGCCGGCACCATCGTCGGCGACCGCGTGCCGGCCAGCCCGCCGCGGCGCGCCGGCGGCGAGGCGGGGGAAGCCGATGTATCGGAAGCCGTCGACTACCCGATGTTCCGTCAGCGCCATCTGTCCCTGCAGCGGTCGATGCAAGCTGCCACCGGTGAGCTGCGCGGCCGCCTGCGCGACACGCTGACCGGGAAGTCGGCCGCGATGTCGCGACTGGCCGCCGTGGACGCCGCCATGGAAGCGGCGCTGAGCCCGCGCGAGCAGTCGCTGCTGGCCCACGTGCCCGACCTGCTCGGGGAGCACTTCGAGCGCCTGCACCAGGCTGCCTCGGCGCAGGCCACCCCGACCTCGCCTGGCGCCTGGCTGGAGGTCTTTCGCCAGGACCGGCAGAGCGTGCTGCTCGCCGAACTGGATGTTCGTTTTCAACCCGTCGAAGGTCTGCTTGCAGCCCTTCGCACCTGCTAACCGGGAAGTCATGTTCAGAAATTTTCTCCACCTCGCCGTGTTCTGCGCAGGCCTCGCCGTGGTCTGCTGGATCGGCGCCGGCTATCTCGGTTCCAATCCGGCGGGCGCTGCGGTCGCGGCGCTGATTGCCGCGTGCTACCTGGCCGGCGCCCTGGAATTGCATCGCTATCGGCAGGCCAGCTCGACCCTGACGCGCGCCGTCAGCGGGCTGTCCGCCACGCCGGACCACCTGGCTGACTGGCTCGCGGAGCTGCACCCGAGCCTGCGCAACGCCACGCGCCTGCGCATCGAGGGTGGACGCGTGGCCCTGCCGGTGCCGGTGCTGACGCCGTACCTGGTGGGCCTGCTGGTGTTGCTGGGCATGCTGGGTACCTTGCTGGGCATGATGGCGACGCTGCGCGGCACCGGCATGGCGCTGGAAAGCGCCACCGACCTGCAGGCCATCCGCGAGTCGCTGGCCGCGCCGGTCAAGGGCCTGGGTTTCGCGTTCGGCACCTCGATCGCGGGCGTGGCGAGTTCGGCGATGCTGGGCCTGCTTTCCGCGCTGGGCCGGCGCGAGCGCCTGCAGGCGGTGCAAACGCTGGACACGAAGATCGCCACTACCCTGCGCGTCCATTCGCAGAGCCACCAGCGCGAAGCCTCGTTCCAGTTGCTGCAGCAACAGACCGAACTGATGCCGGCGCTGGTCGATCGCCTGCAGGCGATGATGACGGCCATCGAGCAACAGGGACTTGCCGCCAGCGAGCGCCAACTGGCCAGCCAGCAAAGCTTCAACGCCGCCGCCGAGGCGACCCACACACGCCTGGCCCTTGCCATCGAGGCCGCCATGCAGGACAGCGTGGCAGCTAACGCCAGGGCCGTCGGCGCGGCGCTGCAGCCGGCGATGGAAGCGACGATGGCGGGTCTGGCGCGCGAAACCGCGACGCTGCATGACAGCGTGAGCCGGGCCGTGCAGCAGCAGCTGGACGGCGTGTCGAGCGGGCTCGCCGCGAGCACCCAAGAGCTGGCGGAACGCTGGCGCGGTGCGCTGGACGCGCAGCGCCAGTCGAACGGTGCGCTGAACGCGGAGCTGCATCGCACGCTGGAGCGCTTCGCCGAGACCTTCGAGCAGCGCTCGGCCAGCCTGGTCGAAAGCGTCTCTGCGCGGCTGGACGCCACCGCGGACAGCACGGCGGCAGCGTGGAGCACGGCGCTGTCGACGCAGCAGGCCACCAACGAGAACCTGGTCGCACGCAACCAGCAGGCCATGAGCGGGGCGGCTGCGAGCTTCGAGGAACACGCGACGTCGCTGGTGCGCGTCGTGCAGCAGTCGCACGCCGACCTGCAGACGACCCTGGAACAGCGGGACAGCGCACGCCTGGCGCAGTGGGCCGAGCAGCTCGCGGCGATGACCGCCGCCCTGGGCCGGCAATGGGAGCTTGCAGGCGAGCAGACCGCCAGCCGCCAGCAGCAGATCTGCGACACCCTGGCCAGCACCGCGCAGGACATCTCGGCGCAGACCCGCGCCCACGCCAGCGACACCATCGCCGAGATTTCCCGGCTGGTGCAGGCGGCCTCCGAGGCGCCTCGCGCCGCGGCCGAAGTGGTTGCCGAGCTGCGCCAGAAGCTGTCCGACAGCATGGTCCGCGACAACGCCATGCTGGAGGAACGCAGCCGCCTGCTGGCCACGCTGGACACCTTGCTCGACGCCGTGAACCACGCTTCCACCGAACAGCGGACAGCCGTCGATGCACTGGTGGCCACCTCGGCGGACCTGCTGGAACGGGTCAGCAGCCGTTTCACCGAGCACGTGGAAAACGAGACCGGCAAGCTCGGCGCGGTGGCCGCCCAGGTCAGCAGCAGTGCAACCGAGGTGGCCAGCCTGGGCGAAATGTTCGCCGGTGCGGTGCACAGCTTCGGCACCGCCAACGACATGCTGATGGATCGCCTGCTCGGCATCCAGGCGGCGCTGGACAAGTCGCTGGAACGCAGTGACGAACAGCTGGCCTATTACGTGGCGCAGGCCAGGGAAGTCATCGACCTCAGCATGCTGTCGCAGAAGCAGATCATCGGCGAGATGCAGCAGCTTGCCGCCAGCGCCGGAGCCGAAACCGCATGAGCGGGGAGACCGACGGCATCGAGGAAACGGGCGCGCCGATCTGGGCCGCCTTCGGCGACCTGATGTCGGTGTTGCTCGGCGTGTTCGTGCTGATCCTGGTGGGCGTGATCGGCATGCAGCTGCAGCTGTCCAGCAAGTTGCAGGAGGAAGTGCGCCAGCGCCAGATCGAGGCGCAGCGCCGCATCACGCTGGAGCAGGCGCTGGCCGTGCCGCTGGCCGCCGGTCGGGTCACCCTGGTCAACGGACGCATCGGCATCCGCGGCAGCGTGCTGTTCGCGCTGAACTCCGACCAGCTGCAACCCGCGGGCCGCGAACTGCTGAAAAGCCTGGCCGCGCCGCTCACCGCGTATCTCGCTTCGCGCCATGAAATCCTGATGGTCAGCGGCTTCACCGACGACCGGCCGATCAGCGGCGGCAATCGCCAGTTCGCCGACAACTGGGAGCTGTCCGCCCAGCGTGCCCTGACCGTGACGCGCGCCCTGATCGCCGATGGCCTGCCGGCTTCCGAGGTGTTTGCCGCCGCGTTCGGCGCGCAGCAGCCGGTGAGTCCGAATGTCGACGAGGACGGACGCGCGCGCAATCGGCGCGTGGAGATGTCGCCGATCCCGAAGCAATCGGCCACGCCCCGTGACTGACACCCGCTCGCGAACCCGGGCGATGCTCGACGCGTGGCGCGAGCGGCAGGCCGATCGGCTGGACCCCGTCCGCTTCCAGCTCATCGACGCGCTGGAGCGGCACGCGGCACATCGGCAGGGCACGGCGCGCCGCATGCTGGACGAACGGCTGGCCAGGCTGGTCGAGGCCTATGCGAACGAGGTCGAGCGTTCGACCGGCGCACTCGATGACACCGCGACACCAGCCCGGCCCTCCGGGGCTGGTGCACTGGGCCGGCTGGTCGAGGAAATCGCCGCGGTTCGTGCCGACTCCGCCGTCACCGGAAAAGCGCCCGCGCCGGCCGCCCTGCCCGTGCTCGAATTACTGGGCGAATTCAGGAGCCTGTGGACGCACGTGCGCGCCCGCAGCCAGTTGCGGCAATCGCTCGAGCAGGTGCCGGCCAACGCCGGCCCGCTCAATTCCGGCAGTCTGGTGCACCGTTCGCTCACCCTCATGCGCGAACTCTCGCCCGGTTATCTCCACCATTTCCTGGCCTACCTCGACGCCTTGTCGTGGATGGAGCAGATGAAGGAAGCCGGTGCGTTCGGAGCACCGCAGAGCGCGCGCGCCAGCGGCAGCAGGAAACGCGTCCGCGGCAAGCGCGCGGACTGACGCGCGCCGGCGCAAGCCCGCTCAACCGCCTTCCCGCTCCAGCACGTGTTCGACCAGCAACGCGAGGAAGGTCTCGCGCCGGCGACGATAGACCGGGTCCAGCGGACCGGCCAGGGCTGCCTCGTGCATCGCCTGATGACTCGCATTCAGCGCCGTGCCCAGGTTCGCACCGTGCAGGTACTCGCCCGGATCGCAGTCCCCCTCGGCATGCCTTGCCCAGAACGCCGGCTCCGGCGGCAGCGCCACGAACTGTTCTTCCCAGCGCAACTCGCCGGCCAGTGCGCCGAGCCCGGTTCGCGGCCCGCCCCGGCGCGGCGGATGCCGATGGCCGACCAGCCAGTTCGCCAGAGCATCGGCCGGCATCGGGCGGGCCAGCGCATAACCCTGGCCGAAATCCGCGCCCAGGATCGCGGCGGCCTCGAACAGGTCGGCGGACTCCAGCCCCTCCACCACCACCTCCAGTTGCAGGTCGTGCCCGATGCGGATCAGCTGACGGATGAAGCGCAAGGTGCCCAGCGGGTCCTGCCGCGCCTGCAGCACGATGGCCTGGTCGATCTTGATGCGGTCGAACGGCCACTGGCGCAGACGGATCAGCGAACTGTAGCCGGCGCCCAGGTCGTCCTCGACCAGGCGTATGCCCAGCGCCCGCAGCGACTGCATGCCGGGGCCATGCAACACCACGTCATGTTCGGTGCCGATCGGCGACTCGAGTATTTCCAGCAGCAGTGACGGCGGCGGGCAGCCACTGCCGGCCAGCAGGCCGGACAGCACCCCGGCATAGCGCACGTCCTCCAGCGCCGCCGCGGGCACATTCACCGACATGTCCAGCGGGTGGCCGGCCTGCAGCAGCGCCTCGCGGCAGGCCAGCGCCTGCCGCACGCCCTGGCCGAACAGCGCCAGCAGATCGTCGGCGCCCAGCGCGGGAAGAAAGCGCGCCGGCGACAGCAGCTCGCCGTCGTCGTCGCGCAGGCGCGCCAGCGCCTCGAACTCGCCGACCGAGCCGTCGGCCAGGCGGATCAGCGGCTGGTAGTGCATCTGCAGTGCGTCGGTCGCGACCAGCGCACGCCAGCGTTCGCGCACGAAGAACGGCAGCAGCTCGGTGCCCTGCCGCGGCGGCGCCAGGCGGGCCAGCGCAAGATCGAGCACGCTCTTGATCTGGCCAACGAAAGCTTGTTGATCCTCGCCCTGGAAACCGCCGGCATACGGGCTGTACAGGGTAAGCAGCACGGCCGGCGTCGCCGGCACCGGCGACAGCGGAATCGCCACGTTGGAAACCACGCCCAGGCTCAGCGCGATGTCGCGCCAGCCGAGCATCGACGGATCGCTGCCGTAGTGCGTGCAGCGCTGGATGGTCGCGCTGCGCCAGGCCCGCCCGCTCGGCCCCTCGCCGTCCTGGCTGCCGGCCTGCACCCGAATCGGCATGGCCTTGCCGGTGCCCAGTGCATGCAGGTATTCGGCGAAGGCGACACCGGCCACCGCCTCGTAAGTCAGCTCGCCCGACGCGTCGGGGCGGCCCACCGCGCAGGCGGCGATTTCCCGATGCGACACCAGCGCATCGACCACGCCCTGGATCAGTTCGAGATAGCCTTCGGCCGACCACGCCAGCGCATTCACCCGGGCCAGCAGGGCGACCCGGCGACGCTGCAGCTCGCGCATGCTCTCCAGCTGCCATTGGCGCTCCATGCCAAGACGCTGCAACAGGATCGCCAGTGCGCGGCGATCGTTCGGACCGCTGCCGCCCAGTTGCATCGCCAGGATGTCGCGCAACTGCTCGATCGCCTCCAGCAACCACACCTCCTCCAGTCCGCAACCGGCGTGGAACAGGCCGGTCCGGCTGGCCCGCTTGCGATGGGTGTCCACATCCAGGTCCGGCCGCAACAGGAACTGCAGGTGCTGCAGGACGCGGAGTTTCAAGGTTTCCAGGTCGGCCGCCGGCAGCACGTCGAGCAGCCGGGCAATGCCTTCGTGCAGGCGCAACCCGGCGTGGAACTGCTCCACCACCGCCGGCAGCTGGCGCTCCCAGGCTTCCCGGCAAGCCTGCAGCAGGTCGCCGGCATGATCGCCATAAGGGGCGGCGACCACGTCCAGCTCGACCGTGTGATCCCGCTGGCCTTCGGGCAAGGCCATGCCCCACCAGCGCGAACGGCTGCGCTTGCGCGCCTTGACCTGGTACATCGCCTGGTCGGCGCGCCGCAGCAATTGTTCGCCGGTGGCGATCGTCTGGCTGGAATACATCGCGATGCCCAGGCTGGCAGCGACCGAAAACACCGCATCGTCGATACGTATCGACCGGCGCAGTGCAGCGTCGACGCGCCCGAGCAGCTCGTCCAGGTCGGACTCGTCCTCCAGATCGCCGAACACCAGCACGAACTCGTCGCCGCCCAGGCGCGCCACGTAATCGTTGGCGCGCAGCACCTGCTGGAATCGGCTCGCGACCTCGACCAGGATGCGATCGCCCACCGCGTGGCCGCGAAGATCGTTGATCGGTTTCAGGTCGTCCAGGTCGAGCAGGCCCACGGCGACCTGGCGGGAGTGCCGGCGCGCCTGCGCCAGCACCTTGTCGAGGTATTGATCCAGCGCGCGCCGGTTGGGCAAGCCGGTGAGGTCGTCGTGCAGGGCCAGGTAGGTCTGCCGCTGCTGTTCCTGCAGCAAGGCGTCGCGCTGGGCATGCTGCTTCAAGGCCAGCCCGGCGGCGTCGGCGATCTCGTCCAGCAGGCGGCACATCTCGTCGTCGAACGCATCCGGCTCGACGGTGGTCACGGCGAACACGCCGGCCGGCACCTGTGTTGCGGCAGTGTCGCTCGGCGCGGAAAACAGCGGCCAGCAACCCAGCGCCCCGGCGAGCGTGGGCAATGCGCAGACGTCGCCATCGGCTGGCGAAATGTCATGCCGCCGGATCACCGGCGCGCCCTGCATGAAGGCCAGCGTGGGTGCCGGCACCGCGCCGGCGTCCATGCGCAGCGGCGGCAGCGGCAAGGCCAGCATGACTTCGGCGAGCGGGCCGACCAGGGCCACCCGGCGCAACAGGCCGTTCTCGCCATCGGCGGCGAACACGTCGACCGCGGCCGCGCCGGCGATCCCGGCCAGTGCCTGCGCCAGCGTGCGGTAGACCGCCTCGGGATCGGGCTGCTCCAGCAGCGCGCGCTGGATCGTGCGCTGCGCATCGCGGTAGCGGCTCATCCGCAGGCTGCGCTGGAGCAGCATGTGGTGATCCCAGAAGCGGGCCAGTTCATCGACCAGCCGTTGCTCCCAGTCGAGCAGTTCCGCGCTCAGGCTCGGGCCACCGTCACCGGAATAGGCCACCAGCACCAGCTGGCCATGATCGCGCGTCCTCGCCGCAGCCGCGATGCAGGAGCCGAAACCCCAGGGTTGCGCCGCCTCGCGCCACGGCCGGAACTCCAGCGCATCGACCGAGGTGGCGCGAGCCTGCTCCTGCCGCAACACGATGCCCACCGGGCCTCGGCCACCAGGCTGGGAGGCATCCGCGCTGAGCTTGAGCGCCGTCGCGTAAGCCGCCGCCGGGCCGGCGGCGGTCAGCACCTGGACCGCATCGCTGGCCGACTCGCGCCGGCCAATCCAGACCAGCGGCAGATCCATGGTCGACGCCAGGATGCCGGCGATGGTCTGCATGACGCCTTCGCGATCGCGATCGGGCTTGGCATGCAACAGCGCGAGGGTTTCCGCCACGCTCCGGTAGAAGCGTTCCCTGAGTTCGGCGCGGGCCTGTTCCTGGTTGTTCATTCGCCCGCCAGTGTCCCGTACGCGTGGACGATGTTTCCCCTTCCCGCCTACTTCAGCACGGCCGTCGGCAGGAATCCATCACGACGTGGGGTTGGGCGGCAAGCAGGACGATGCCGTTGACTCACGCCGGTGGCAGTTCGTCCGCACACCGGCGGGCGCGGCCAAGCATCAGCTCGCGTTCGCGCCGGTTCATGGTCAGCGCAGCCGCCTGCTCGAACGCTTCCCGCGCCGCCTCGCGACGGCCGAGTCGTTCGAGCAGATCGCCCCGCACGGCCTGCAAAAGGTGGTACTTCCGCAGGCTCGGCTCGTCGACCAGCCCATCCGCCAGCGCCAACCCGGCGGCGGCGCCCGCCGCCATACCCACCGCCACCGCCCGGTTGAGCTCGACGACGGGCGACGGCGCCACTTCGGCCAGCGTCGCGTACAGGCCGGCGATGCCATTCCAGTCCGTCTCCTCGCTGGTCGGGGCGCGCGCATGACAGGCGGCAATCGCCGCCTGCAGTGCGTACGGGCCATCGGCCCCGCCCAGCCTGCCGGCCTGCTCCAGCGCAGCCAGTCCGCGGCGGATCTGCAGGTGATCCCACAGGCGGCGATCCTGTTCGAGCAGCAAAATCGGTTCGCCCTGCGCATCCACCCGCGCGGCGGAACGTGAGGCCTGGATTTCCATCAGCGCGAGCAACCCGTGCACCTCGGCTTCGCGCGGCATCAGACCGGTCAGCACGCGCCCCAGCCGCAGCGCGTCATCGCACAACGCAGGTCGCATCCAGTCATCGCCGGTGGTGGCCGAATAGCCTTCGTTGAAGATCAGGTAGATCACCCCGAGCACGGCGGAAAGGCGTTCGTGCAGTTCGTCGCCCCTTGGCACCTCGTAGGCCACCTCGGCCTTGGCCAGGCTGCGCTTGGCCCGCACGATGCGCTGCGCGATGGTGGGCTCGGGAATCAGGAAGGCGCGCGCGATTTCCTCCGTGCTGAGGCCGCCGAGCAGGCGCAGGGTCAGCGCCACGCGGGCCTCCATCGACAGCAGCGGATGGCAGGCGACGAAGATCAGCCGCAGCAGGTCGTCGCCGAACGGATCATCCAGCGCCGCCTCCGCCGCCGCGTGGGCGTGCTCCTGCTCGTGCTCCAGCTCATGCACCAGCTGTGCATGCTTGCGCTCCAGCAGCTTGCTGCGGCGCAGGCGGTCGATTGCGCGGTGTTTGGCCGTGGTCATCAGCCACGCACCGGGGTTCTCCGGCACACCGCTGCGCGGCCACTGCTCCAGCGCCGTCACCAGGGCATCCTGCGCCAGCTCCTCGGCCAACCCCACGTCACGCAGCATGCGGGTCAGCCCCGCGATCAACCGCGCGGATTCGCTTCGCCACACGGTATCGATGGCGCGATGGGTATCAGTCTGGCTCATGACCGTCGATCAAAGCATTGCCACGGCGCCAGCGCAACACATCCCGCCGCGCTCGCATGGCGAACAATGCCGGATTCACGCAAACCCACGACACCCCGCAGGGCGGACCACCGTCCGCCGCCCCCGCATCGCGACGCGAACGACGGTTCGTGTCCGGCTTGGCAGCCCGGAGAAAACGGCTGGCGACAGCCCAAAAAGAAACCGGCCCTCCGCTGTTGCAGCGGAAGGCCGGTGGTTGAAGCGCTATCGAACCGTGCAACGCGCCGTCATGCGCGCGTCGCGTTCCTCGTCACCAGCATGAGCCCGGGTCGGTGCCGTCGGCAGTGCGCGCGCCGGTGTTGGTCAACTTCAGATTGCCGCACTTTGCGTCTTTGGTCTTCTGAGGTTCTATCGGCGTGGCCTGGATCGTGTACTTGGACGTACTCGCCGCACCAGTGGGAAACGCATAACTGTAAAAGCGCCCGGTCTGCGCAGCGGCGGCACAATCCAGATTGGCCAGTGCAAGTTTGTTACCGGTACCTGCAGCATCCTGATCATAACGAAGGTTGGTCGTGTAATACCGCTCCATGTAGTTCGCGTACTCCGACAGGCAACCCTCGGCTGCCACGCGGCGGGTCTTGGTCACGTACTTGCTGTAGATCGGCCAGGCGATGGCCGCGAGGATGGCGATGATCAGCACCGTGATCATCAGCTCCATCAAGGTGAAGCCGCCGATGCGGCACGACCCACCCTCGCCTCGGGTCGCCGGCGACCCGAGATTCGAGAAACAACTGCCTTCATTCGAGAGCGATTTCATCATTCAGTCCTTTACTGGGCGATCATTTCGCGCCATGAAACGCGCTGCAGGGTGTTGGATGTGCCGGAGGTCTTGATGCTGCTGGCACTGCCGTTGTCGAAGCTCACCAGCATGGTGCCGCCCATGAAGATCGGGTTGTTCGGCAGCGAGCTGAAACCGATGCCGCTGGTGGCCACCGCGACTCCGTTCACCATGATGTAATCGGCCGGCTGGTTGATCTGACCGTCGCCATTGAGATCGAAGAAGCTCGACTTCGGATTGGTACCGGTGAACGGGTCGACAGCCATGATCCAGCCGCGTCCGGAAGGGTTGCACAGGTCGGCCGCCTCGGGGATGCGCGTGGTGGCCAGCAACTGGTTGCCCTGGAACTGGTTGGGCGTAACCATTCGCTCGCCTTCGGCAATGGCATTGTAGGTGGTGATGGTTTTCGTCGAATCACTGGGGTCCGGTACAGTGCTCGGCGACAGCAGGTCCATGTACCAACCCGACATGCCGCTCATGTCGGAAGGAACCGGCAACGCCGTCACTGCCCGCGCCGGTGCGATCGCCGCCGTCTTGATGGTGGTGCCATCGTCATCCAGAACCGCGTCGCTTCCCGGCGTTTCCGCGATGATCGAGCGCTTCTTCAACTGGGTGGTGGTCGACGTGCGCGTCGTGCTGGCCGTGACGACCTTGCTGCTGCTGCTGGGGCCAGCCTTCACGATCAACCCGTACCAGGACTGGGTGGTCTTCGTGGCAAGGTCGCCGTTGCCCAGGTACTGGCCGGTGCCGAAGAATACCCACAGGTCCTGCGTCGTCGGGTTCTTGCCGACCAGCATGCCGGCCGTGATCGGCTGTGCGTTCGTGCCATCGGTGGCGGTGAACAGTTTGGTTCCGGTGGAGGTGGCCGTCTCGGTATAGGAGGTGACGTCCGGGTCTTGCCCCTTCCCCTTGGTTACCGTGGCCGTGTTGAGGCCAAATGACCACACGTTCCCCTTGGCATCGCCGGCATAAGCCACCGTGCTGATACCCACGGACAGATCGCCGATCCACACGGCCGGCGCCGCCAGGCCATTACCGGTGACGGTGTCGTCGGTCTTGTGCACGTTGAGGGTGCCGTCGCTGATGGCGAACTGCAGCAGCGCCGCCGATGCATTCTTGCTGTTGTAACCATTGCCGATCAGCACCGACCAGCTGCCATCGTTGGTCTGGGCAATCACCGGCTTGCCGGTCATCTGGCCGATGTAGTCGGCGTTGGTCTTGCCATCACCCGCCGAGCGCTCCCACAGCAGTTTGGGCGTCGAAGTTGTCACGTCCAGCGCATAGACCGCCTTGGCCAGGCCACGGCCGGTGGTGCCCACGACCACGGTATGCCAGGCCGAGCCAAAATATACATCGGCCACCGTCAGCTCGCCGTCGTTGAAATACTGATGCGGCACTGCCGTCGTGGTGCCGTAGCCGGGATCCGACAGGGTGGTCAGGTCACTGGTGGCGCGGGCCGGCGTGGCCGTGCTGGTATTGGTGGTGATCACGGCCGACGGCAGGTAGGCATAAGCCTCGGTGCCTCCGGCGATGGCGGCCGTGGTATCGGTCGCGGCGATGTCATCGGTGTAGAACGCATGCAGCATGCCGTCGTTGGCCGCCACGAAAATCAGGCCGTTCCGCACGGTCGAGGCATGGGAAAGGTAGGTATCGGACCCCGTGAACGACTGACCGACAAACTGGTTCGCGTCAGGCTGACCCACGTAGACCGGCTGAGAATCGACGATATCGCCCAGCGGCGTGGTGCGGGCGCGGTAGACACCGTTCGTCTTGCCGATTTCCTTCGAGCCGTCACCGCGCAGATAGTTGACCATGTTCTGTTGCGCCGTCGCGTCGCTGCCCAGCGCGGTTTGCTGAGCGGTCGACAGATCGGTGACGGTCTTGAACGCCACGGCGGCCGCCGACGAGGTCGTGCAGGTCACGCAGGTATAGATCTTCCGGTCGCTGGCCGCGGGCATTTCGCTGGAGACGTTCCACGATGCCGTCGTGGCCAGCGTGCCGTTGTTGGGATCCACCTTGATCGCCTTGAGGTCACCCTTCCAGTCACCCGTGTAGTAATTGGCCTGGTAGGCGAACGCACCAGTCTTCAACTGGGTGGAGTTGGCGGCCAGGCTGGCGCCCGTACCCACGCGATCGGAGGCGCGTTGCAAGGCTTTCTTCAATGCATTGGTGAACTCACCCGGCGTCTTGGCCGAGGCAAACCCGCCGTGGC
Organism: Rhodanobacter sp. Soil_C_14; assembly: GCF_057657335.1. NCBI lineage: Bacteria > Pseudomonadati > Pseudomonadota > Gammaproteobacteria > Lysobacterales > Rhodanobacteraceae > Rhodanobacter > Rhodanobacter sp. Soil_C_14. The sequence goes on from NZ_JBDGIQ010000001.1 coordinate 397,078, forward strand.
CGTTGACCGCGGCATGGGCCATGTCGGCGATATTTGCAATATCGTTGCTCGCTGGCGTCGGCCAACTGAACCCGGTGATTGCCTTGCTGCTGTCGCCGTTGGCCCAGGCAAGGACCTGATCCACCGGAATGGTCGCTCCGCCCTTCGAATAGACGGGGTCGAAGCCCATGCCCAAGGTAAACGTGACCATGTGCTGCCAGTACGCGGGATCTTCCTTGCTGGTCGGCACCTCGTTGGAGGCCGTGCGCAAATCGGTAACCCAATACTTCATGGCGACGTCGGCCAGCGTGTTGCTGTTGCTGTCCGAATAGGGCGATGCCGGATTGTAGGTAACGGTGGGCAGATTGTTGGGCCTTGGAATGGGGCCCGCCTTGGTATTGTCCACATCGCCGATGTTGGAAGGATCGCCACCGTTCCAGAAGCCATCCGTGGTCAGGATGGTGTAGGACTGACGACAGGCAAGCTCTTTGGTATCAGTGGTTGATGTCTGCCACGGCTGATCTGTCTTGTAGTACCGGCCAACGGCATCCAGCGATCTGCGCAAGGGCGTGCTGTTATTAGCCTTTCCATTGTTTATCCACGCCCAGAAATCAGCTTTCTGGGTACCAACGGAACCGTCACCAAAAGGAACGACCTTTGCAAGGTAATTGTCGTTGCTGCCGTACTTGTCCTTGAACACCGGCAACCCACTGTCGTTGTTTCCATTGATCGAGCCAAAGCCGATACGGAACGCGGGGTCGATGGCGGAAAACGCATTCATCACGCCACTTTTGGCCATCAGCAGGCGTGTGTGGTAGTAGGAGAACCAATTGGCAATGTTCTTTCCGGCAGTCAGGGCTGTACCGTCCTGGGCCAAAAGCGTCTTGCCGTCAGCGTCCTTGTTTGGCGCAGCCACGCCCGACGTGTCCGATGCCAGTACGCAGTTCGTTTGTGTGCCGCAGCTGGTTGCAGCCACATAATGCACGGTATAAGGCCCTGCAGCCGCGCCAGTCGAGTACTTGAAATACTTTGCGTTCGATGTGTTATACAAAAAGTAACATACGTCGCTTCGCGAGCTGTACGTATAACCACCATAACTATTCATGCTGTCATATTTATTACTGCAGCTGTATTCACTCCATATATTCGTTCCGTAATACTGTGCCGAGCCGGTCGAGTAATCAATATTGGCATCACCATTACCCGAGCTATAGGCAGTTAGATCTTTGCTGCCCGAGGCTTGTTTAAATCCATTTATCCAGGCACTCGTCAGACCGGATGCGTCGGGATAGTGCGTGCCATCCGCCTTGACGGGCGGCGTATAAACGACTTGCGGGTTGTAATAGACGCCATTGTTACTCGAGTTGATTAGCGCATCGTTATTTGAATTATTGTTGATATAATCCCAGTCCGGCATGTAATCCGAGTCCATCGACCCCGAATCATCCAGCATCAGCACGATGTTCGGCGGCAGCGGCTTCTGGATGATCAGCGGTGCCTGTTCGACCACCGGGTTCTGCGTGGCGGCCAGCGCCGGCGTAAAGGCAACGCCCAGCAGCCAGACGGATACGCCGGTGGTCAGCAGCCTGCCGATGAGGTTACCGGGCTTGCTGTGGAGACGGGAGGTGATGTTCATGTCGGTTCCGCTCTTGGCGATGGTGCGGCATGGGAAGGCCCATGCGCCCTTGGTGAAGTCGGCCTGTGGCCGGAAGCTCAACCCTGCTTGATCATGGCCTGCAGCACGACCACGGCACGGTCACCCACGACCGCAGGATCGGCACTGCGGACAGTGACGCGGTAATAGATGTTGGTGATGGTGCCGCCGTTGACGCCATAGTTGTGCGAGTTGGCGCTCTGGTTGAACCCGGTGCTGGCGCTCGGATCCTGGAAGTTGCCCATGTTCTCGATCACGTACTGCGGCTGGCCGACGGCCAGCGCACCTGCCGTGTACAGGGTTTTGCTGAGCGTCTTGATGCTGTTTGCGGGCAGGTTCTTGTCTTCGAACGGGTTGGTCAGACAGATCACGGCCGGGGTCTGGCAATTGCGCGCAATGTCGCCCGGATTGTCGGGGATGCTTGCCGCCGCCGCACGCATGGCTGCCTCGGCGTTCTGGAAGGCCAGCTGTCGGTCGTACATGTTGCCAGCCATCTTCTGCTGCATGATGGTGCCGCGCACGGCGGCCAGGCCGACCAGGGTAATCACCAGCAGCAGGATCATCGCCACCACCAAGGCCACGCCACCTTGAGCGGCATGGGGATGGAGCCTCGCGCTGCGCTGACGCCGCGAGCGGCTGATGGAACCCGAGGGATCGAGAGTCTTGTGGTTCATCTCATGGCACCCGGTTGCGAATGGTGGTGGTGGCCGTGAAGTCGCGCGAGATCGCCTTGGTATCGGTACCTGCGCGCTTATCGACGCTTTCCAGCGTGAGCTTGACCTGCACGGAGTCGACGGTGGGCCAGTTGGCCGCCACGGTGGCTGCATCCACGAAACTGGCGCCACCGGCCACGTGATAGCGAAGGTTCATCGCCGTGACGTCACGCACCATTTCCTGGGAGCTCGTTGCTGGCGCGGCCCCCGTGGTGTCCACGGTCATGCGGTACAGCGATTTGCCACCCACCGGGTTGGTACCGATGTACCAGTCCACCGCGGCCAGTTTGAAGATCTGCGAGTTGGCCCCGAACATGTAGCCGGTGCCGTTGGTGCTGCACACGGTGGGGTAGCCCATGCCTTTGGAACAATTGCCGGGCGAAACCTTGTTGCCTACGTTGTGCACCACCGTGACATTGCTGTCGTTGTAATCGCTGATCTGCACGATGGTGGCATGGTCGGGGTCGCAGACGATGATCACTTCGCCGGTCTTCAGATCCGAAGTCGTGTCGTTGAGCTTGAAATTGGCTGCCGTCGAACTGGGGGTGGCTGCCACGCTCAGGCCGGTGTCGGCAGCACCCAGCAATTGCAGCGAGTCGGTGCCTGTCAGCTGATTGCCCGCGGCCGTACCGACCGTCAAGGCTGGGTCTACCACCGTACCTGCACCATAGCCATGCACCGCGTTGCCCCAGTCCGCCCACCAATTGGTCGCACTGGGGTTCAGCACATTGGCAACCCGCCCGGAATTGCCGCAACCGGTGAGGCCAGCATCGCGGATGTCGCGCGCCATCAGCTCGAACGCCACGCGTGAACTGTCCTGCACGTCACCCAGCGCCTGGTTGGTGCGATAGGAGCGCTGCGTGGCAATAAACACGCTGGTGACGCCGGCAATGACGATCAAGCCCAGCACCATGGCGATCATCAGCTCGATCAGGGTGAAGCCCGCTGAAAACTTCGCCGACCGTACCGCATTGCCGGTGCATGGCGGACTAATGTGGGGGCGCTTGTTCATAGGATGGCCTTGGTGATGATTTGCTGGGTGCTGCTGCCGCCCTTGCCCGACCGACTGTCGTCGAAGGTAATGGTCACGGTGCACTCGCCGCTGGTCACGCACGCGATCTTGCCCGTGGTGGTCGCTGCCTCACCGAGAGTCTTGCCGAGTTGTAAACACCATTGCTTGAGCTGGGCCTGGGCCAATGTGGTCGTGGTGGTGGGACAGCTGCCCGCGGTGACGGTGCCGTTGTAAGGAAGGCCGGAACTCTTGGCATTGACGCTGTCCGCCCGCATCGCATCCAGAATCGAGTAACTGCTGACGGTGGCCATGCTGCGCGCCATCGCGCTGTTGTTGGTGGACAGCGACATGGTCTGCAGCGCCGCGATGCCGAGAAAGCCGATCGACAAGATCAGCACCGCCACCAGCACCTCGATCAGACCAACGCCGGACTGGGTCGCCGCAGCGGGAGGGAGCCCGCGCTTGCGGAGCAAGCGCGCGGGCAAGCAACCTGCTTCTTTCGCGAAAATCGAGGATGGGGCCGAGCAGGAAGTGTTCATGATGTCGGGCACGCTGCCGATGAAGTGGTCGTGGCGAGGATCGAGCCTGCCGTTATCCTGATGCACCGATGATTGCGGGTGCTGATCGAGGAAGTGGAAATGTCCGCGATCGGGCCGGAATACGGCGCCGTACTGGTGGGAGAGTGCCCCAGCCCCTGTCCACCAAAACGCACCGGAATCATGTTGCCGGTCAACGCGATCGGGGCCCTGATGCCGCTGGTGCCAGCACGTACTTGCGTGACCACGCCATTGCTCAGCGCATACACCTCGCCAGCCTGTTTGCATGCACTGCCGAGCGTATCCGTGCCATTGGAGGCACTGCCGCACAATTGGGTGCTGGCATTGCGCTTGATGGCTTCCATCCGCGCGACATTGATGGCCCCGACGACCTCGTTGGCGGCGGTGGTGAGTTTGTTCTGGAGAATGATGTTCTTGAAACTCGGCACCGCGATCATGATCAGCACCAGCGCAATGGTCATGGTGACCATCAGCTCGACCAGCGTGAAACCGCGCTGCGCGCGGCGCGCCGACCCGGGCGATGCGACCAGCGAGACAGCTCGCTGACACGACAAGACTTGCATGGAATTCTCCCTGATACCCCTGAGCGCACTGTACCCACGCCGTCACCGCCAGCCAGCCCCCAGCCGACCAGCGGTAGGGATTGGCCGACAAACGGCCGCTGGCACGCTGGAAAGGGTGACGGGGATCACGGGCGGGGGCCGCTCCGGAAAAAGCAAAGGCCCGCTTGCGCGGGCCTTTGGGGTTCTGGTGCCGGAAATAGGAATCGAACCTACGACCTACGCATTACGAATGCGCCGCTCTACCAACTGAGCTATTCCGGCAAAGAGCCGCGGATTTTACGTTGTCGCGGCAGGGTGGCGCAAGCGGTGGGTGGTGAGCGCCCTACGGGCCGCACGCACCGCCGGTCAGAGGCTGGAGCTGTTGTCGCCGACCACGCGCAGTTCCTTGGGCAGGGCGAAGGTGATGTTTTCCGGTTCGCCGTCCAGCTCACGCACCGCACCGGCACCCCACGACTGCAGGCGGGCAATCACGTCGCGCACCAGCTTCTCCGGTGCGGAAGCGCCGGCGGTGAGGCCGATGCGGTTCACGCCATCCAGCCAGCTGCGCTCGATGTGTTCGGCGCCGTCGATCAGGAAGGAACGAACGCCCTGCTTCTCGGCCAGCTCGCGCAAGCGGTTGGAGTTGGAGCTGTTGACCGAGCCGACCACCAGCATCAGGTCGACCGCGTCGGCCAGCCGACGCACGGCGTCCTGGCGGTTCTGCGTGGCGTAGCAGATGTCGTCCTTGCGCGGCCCTTCGATGTCGGGAAACTTCAGCCGCAGGGCTTCGATGATCGCCTTGGTGTCATCCACCGACAGCGTGGTCTGGGTGACGTAGGACAATAGCTGCGGGAACGCCGGCGCCAGCGTGGCGACGTCTTCCAGCGACTCGACCAGCAGGATCTCGCCGCTGTTGGCGGGGTTCCACTGCCCCATCGTTCCCTCCACTTCCGGATGCCCGGCGTGGCCGATCAGCACCACGCTGCGACCGATGCGACCCAGCCGCGCCACTTCCATGTGCACCTTGGTGACCAGCGGACAGGTGGCGTCGAACACTTTCAGGTGCCGCTGATCGGCCTCCTCGCGCACCGCCTGCGACACGCCGTGTGCGCTGAAGATCACCGTGGCGCCATCGGGCACTTCGTGCAGCTCCTCGACGAACACCGCGCCGTCGGCATGCAGCTTGTCGACCACGTAGCGGTTGTGCACCACTTCATGCCGGACATAGATCGGCGCGCCGTACGATTCCAGCGCGCGCTCGACGATGGCTATGGCGCGATCGACGCCGGCGCAGAAACCGCGGGGATTGGCAAGCAGGATATCCATGGGAACTCGTGACCTTGTCCCTCCCCCTGCGCAGCATGGGGAGATGGAGGAGTGCGCTTCGCAGATGCGAAAGGCTGCAGCGGCGAATTATCGCACGCCGTCCGCCGGCTTGCCGGCGAACAGGCCGAACACGACCAGCATCACCGCGCCCACCGTGATGCCGCAATCGGCCAGGTTGAACACCGGGTAATCCCACTGGCGGAAGTACACGTGGATGAAGTCGGTGACCTGCGCGGCATGCAGCCGGTCGATCAGGTTGCCGATCGCACCGCCCACGATCAGCGCCAGCGGCAGGCTGGTGCGCCAGTCGCGGCGCGGCGTGCGCGCCAGCCAGGTCACCAGCACCGCGCTGATCACCAGCGCCAGCACCACGAAGAACCAGCGCTGCCAGCCCGCGCCGCTGGCCAGGAAGCTGAAGGCGGCGCCCTTGTTGAAGGCCAGCGTCCAGTTGAGGAAACCGGGAATCACCGGGTGCGGCACGCCCATCGGCTGCAGCGCGTGCAGCGCCCACCATTTGCTGAGCTGGTCGAGCGCGATGACGAGCGCGGAGAGCCAGAGCCAGGGAAGTGCGTTGCGTTGGCTGATCATGAACGGAAACTCGATTGGGAATGGCTCCTCCCCCTGCAACGCAGGGGGAGGTTGGCGACCGAAGGAAGTCCTTCAGGTGAGGGGGTGCTTTTGATCTTGCGAGACTCAGATCAAGAGCGACCCCACCCCGGCCCTCCCCTGCTGCGCAGGGGAGGGGGCACAGCGCAAATCAGAACCAGCGGCGATCCTCACCCGGCCCTTCGATGTTGCTGATGCAGCGGTCGCACAGCTCGGGATGCGCGGCGTGGCTGCCCACGTCGTCGCGGCGGTGCCAGCAGCGCACGCATTTCGCTGCGGCGCTGACGCTGGCGGAAACCCAGGCTTCGGCGCCATCCAGCTCCACCTTCACCGCGTCGTCCGCACGCGGGGCGAGCGGGGCCAGGGTGAAGTCGGAGGTGATGAAGAAGAAGCGCAACTCGTCGGCGGCCTCGGCGTAGCGGCTCGAAAGCGTCGCGTCGGCGTGGACCACCAGCTTCGCCTCCAGCGCCGCGCCGATCCGCTCGGCCTTGCGCATGCCTTCGAGCACGCGCGAGGACGCATCGCGGATCGCCAGCAGGTCGGTCCACCAGCGCCGCTGTTCCGGCGAAGCCTGGGCCGCGCTCAGGCCGTCGTACCAGGTTTCGAACAGCACGCTGTCACCGCGCTCGCCCGGCAACTGCTGCCAGATTTCCTCGGCGGTGAAGCTCAGCACCGGCGCCAGCCAGCGCACCAGCGCCTCGGCGATGCGGTACATCGCGCTTTGCGCGCTGCGCCGACCGCGGCTGTCGGTGGGCATGGTGTAGAGCCGGTCCTTGGTGATGTCCAGGTACAGCGCGCCCAGTTCGTTGGTGCAGAAGTTCTGGATGCGCGCGATGACGTCCGGATAGTCGTTGCGCTCGTACGCGGCGGTCACCGCCTGCTGCACGTCATGCGCCTGCTGCACGGCCCACTGGTCGAGCAGCAGGCTGTCCGCCACCGGCAGCAGGTGCGTGGCCGGATCGAAACCGTCGAGGTTGCCGAGCAGGAAACGCGCGGTGTTGCGGATGCGCCGGTAGCTGTCGGAGACGCGCTTCAGGATCTCATCGGAGACGGTCATCTCGTTGCGGTAGTCGGCCGAGGCCACCCACAGGCGCAGCACGTCGGCGCCCAGCGTGTCCATCACCTTCTGCGGCGCCACCACGTTGCCCAGCGACTTGGACATCTTGCGGCCGTTCGCGTCGACCGCGAAGCCGTGGGTGAGCACCTCGTTGTACGGCGCGCGGCCGTGGATCGCCGCCGAGGTCAGCAAGGACGACTGGAACCAGCCGCGATGCTGGTCGGAGCCTTCCAGGTACATCACCTTGTAATGCGTGGCCGCGCCCTGCTGCAGCTCGGGACGCTGGTCGATCACGGTGTAGTGCGTGACGCCGGAGTCGAACCAGACATCGAGCACGTCGGTGACTTTCTCGTAATCCTTCGCGTCGTCGCCAAGCAGCTCGGCCGCATCCAGCGTGAACCAGGCATCGATGCCGCCCTGCTCCACCTTCTGCGCGACCTGCTCCAGCAATTCGACCGAATGCGGATGCGGTTCCTGCGTGGCCTTGTGCACGAACAGCGCAATCGGCACGCCCCAGGTGCGCTGGCGCGAGATGCACCAGTCCGGTCGCCCGGCGACCATGCCGGCGATGCGCTCCTCGCCCCACCCCGGCACCCAGCGCACGTTCTTGATCGAGGTGAGCGCCGTCTCGCGCAGGTCCTGCTGCTCCATCGAGATGAACCACTGCGGCGTGGTGCGATAGATCACCGGCGTCTTGTGCCGCCAGCAGTGCGGGTAACTGTGCTCGATCTTGGCGAACGCCAGCAGCACGCCGCGCTGGCGCAGCAGGTCGACCAGCGCCTCGTTGGCCTTCCAGATGTGCATGCCGCCCAGCGCGAGGCTGTCCGCTTGCGGCGTGTCGATGCGATAGGTGCCGCGCGGTTCGATGTAGTTGAGCAGGCCGATGCCGTACTCGCGGGCCACCACGAAATCCTCCACGCCGTGATCGGGCGAGGTGTGCACCGCGCCGGTGCCGTCGTCGGCCGACACGTGTTCACCGAGGATCACCGGCACTTCGCGCGGGTAGAACGGGTGCTGCAGCTTGCTGCCTTCCAGCGCCTTGCCTTCGGCATGACCGAGCACGCTGGCCTGCTCCAGGCCGTAGCGCTGGGCGGCCTTTTCGGCCAGCGCGCTGGCGACCACCAGCAGCATGCGCCGGCCATCGCGTTGCGGGCCTTCGATCAGCGCGTATTCCAGCCCGGCGCCCAGCGACACCGCCTGGCTTTCCGGCAGCGTCCACGGCGTGGTGGTCCAGATCGGGATGGCCACGATGGCGTCGCCGGCATCCACGCCGAACTTCTTCGCCAGCGCCTTCGCATCCAGCGCGTCATAGGCGACGTCGACGGCGGGCGAGACCTTGTCGGCGTATTCGATCTCCGCCTCGGCCAGCGCCGAGGCGCAGTCGAAGCACCAGTACACCGGCTTGGCGCCGCGCAGCACGTGGCCGTTGGAAACGATGCGGGCCAGCGCGCGCAGCATGTCGGCCTCGAAGCGAAAATCCATCGAGCGGTACGGGTGGTCCCAGTCGCCCAGCACGCCCAGGCGCTTGAAGTCGTTGCGCTGGGTGTCGACCTGCTCGGCGGCGTATTCGCGGCACTTCTGCCGGAACGCTGCCGCGTCGAGCTTGTCGCCCGGCTTGCCGAACTTCTTCTCCACCGCGATCTCGATCGGCAGGCCGTGGCAGTCCCAGCCCGGCACGTAGGGCGCGCGCTGGCCGGCCAGCAGCTTGGACTTGACCACGATGTCCTTGAGGATCTTGTTCACCGCATGGCCGATGTGGATCGGGCCGTTCGCATACGGCGGGCCGTCATGCAGCACGAACACGCTGTCGCGGTGCGCGGTCTTCTGCTGGATTTGCGCGTAGCGCCCCACCCGCTCCCACTCCGCGAGCCAGCCCGGCTCGCGCTTCGGCAAATCGCCGCGCATCGGAAAGTCCGTCTGCGGCAGGTTGATCGTGCTCTTGTAATCGTGGGTCATTGCCTGGGTGCCGTAATGGAAGCGTTGCCGTCCGCCAGCGCGGACAAAGAGTTCAAAGTTAAACGATACCTGCGCCTGCCGGAAGCCGTCTCACGCATCGACCAGCCGCGGGTTCATGCCCAGCAGCTCGCGCGCCCGGCGCGAGTCCAGCGCCATCTGCGCCTTCAGCGGTTCCAGCCCGTCGAACTTCTGCTCGTCGCGCAGTTTGGCCACGAACTCCACCGCCATGCGCTGGCCGTACAGGTCGCCGTCGAAGTCGAACAGGTGCACTTCCAGCAGTGGCTGGCTGACCTGGTTCACCGTGGGGCGCACGCCGAGACTGGCCACGCCGGGCCAGCTGCATTCGCCTTCGCCCAGGCCCACGCGCACCGCGAAGATGCCCTGGATCGGACTGACCCGCTGCGGCAGGTGAATGTTGGCGGTGGGATAGCCCAGCGTGCGGCCGAGCTGGTTGCCGTATTCGACTTTGCCGTCGATCACGAACGGGCGGCCCAGCAGTGGCTCGGCGCCGGTGAAATCGCCCGCGGCCAGCAGGGTGCGCACGCGGCTGGCGGAAACGCGTTCGCCCTCCAGCTGGATTACCGGCATGGTGCAGGCGCTGAAGCCCAGTTCGGCACCCATGCGCTCCAGCAGGGCCACGTCGCCGCCGCGCTTGTGGCCGAAGCGGAAGTCGCCACCCACCCAAACCTCGCGTGCAGCCAGGCGATCGACCAGCACCCGCCGCACGAAATCCTCGGCCGACATCGCGGTCAGCGCCCGGTTGAAGCGCAGCAGCAGGGTCTGTTCCATGCCGGCGGCGGCAAAGCCGCGCAGTTTTTCGCGCACGCTGGACAGCCGCGGCACCGGTTCGGGCGAGAAGAACGCCCGGGGCAGCGGCTCGAAGCTGACCACCACCGGGCTGCAGCCAAGCGCCTGCGCACGTTCGCGCACCTGCGCCAGCAAGGCCTGGTGACCACGATGCAGGCCATCGAATGCGCCGACCGCCATCACGCTGCCGCGCGGCGTCAGGCAAGGGCCCGCGACATCCCTGGAAAGTTTCATCATCGCCTGAGTATAACGGCCGGACGCCCGCCGATAATCGCGCAGGCGCAGCTCACGCCCCGCGCAGATCGCGCAAGCGGAAGCCGCCGGCAAACAGCACCGCGACATAAGTGCCCGCCCCCGCGACCACCAGCACGGCCAGGCGCCACAGCCGGGTGGCCACCGAAACGCCGTGCACCCATTCCGGCCACAGCCAGCGCCCCAGCAGCAGCACGGCAGCCATCGCCAGGCAGGACGAGCCCAGCCGCAGCCAGTGCCGCGCCCAGCCGGGCTGCCGCTGGTACACGCCGGCGCGCTTGAGCCAGCGCCACAGAAGCATGAAGTTCACGTAGCTGGCCAGCGCACTGGCCAGCGCCAGGCCCACGTGCAGGCCGGGCACCTGGGCGATGCCCTCCAGCCAGCTGCCCTGCTTCACCGACGCCGGCGCCCACAGCTCGAAGAACAACGCGATCAGCAAGCCGTTGAAGATCATGTTGACCACCAGCGACGCCACGCCCGCCTTCACCGGCGTGCGGGTGTCCTGGCGCGAGTAGAACGCCGGCAGCACCACCTTGACCAGCGCGTAGGCCGGCAAGCCGCAGCTGAGCGCCAGCACGGCGGCCGCGGTCATGCGGGTGTCGAAGGCGGTGTACTGGCCGTTCTGGAACAGCGTGGCCACCAGCGGCTCGGCCAGCAGCGCCAGCGCGATCGCCGCCGGCACCGCGATCAGCAGCGTGATGCGCAGCCCCCAGTCCAGCGCCTTCGAAAATCCGGCCTGATCGGTGCCCACGTGGTGACGCGACAGCGACGGCAGGATCACCGTGCCCAGCGCGACACCGAACACGCCCAGCGGCAGTTCGAGGAAGCGCGTCGACTGCCACAGCCAGGTCTGCGACCCGGTCACCAGCAACGACACCACGATGGTGTCCAGCAGCAGGTTGATCTGGGCCACCGACGAGCCGAACAGCGTGGGCACCATCAGCCGCATGATTTTCCTGACCTGCGGATGGCGCCAGCCCCAGCGCGGCAGCACCAGCAAGTCCAGCTTGCGCAGGGCCGGCAGCAGGAACAGCAACTGCAGCACGCCGGCCAGCAGCACCGCCCAGCCCATTGCCAGGATCGGCGTATGCAGGTGCGGCGCGATCCACAGCGCCGCCACGATCATGCAGACATTGAGGATGACCGGCACCAGCGCCGGCATCGCGAAGCGATGGAAGCTGTTCAGCGCACCACCGGCCAGCGCGGTCAGCGACACGAACAGCAGGAACGGGAACATCCAGCGCACCAGCTCGGTGGTCAGGTCGAACTTGTGCGGCTGGTCCAGCGCGCCGGGGATGAAGGCGGTGGCCAGCTGCGGCGCGAAGATCAGCCCCAGCGCCGTCACCACCAGCAGCACGCCGCCCAGGGTGCCGGCCACGGTCGCCATCAGTCGCTTCAGGTCATCGTGACTGCCGGTTTCCTTCACTTCGGTGAAGACCGGCACGAAGGCGGTGGAAAACGACCCTTCGGCGAACAGCCGGCGCATGAAGTTGGGGATGCGGAACGCCACCACGAAGGCGTCGGTGGCCACCGTGGCGCCGAACACGTGGCTCATCGAGATGTCGCGCACCAGGCCCAGTACCCGCGAAATCATCGTCATGCTGCTGAACGAGAGCAATCCGCGGAGCATGCTGGGTGACTTCATGAGTGCCTGGTTTCTGCCTTGGGCGCCGATCGCGCAGGGCGCACAGTCTGACAGCCCGTGCGGGCCGGATGACAGCCCGGATATGGCAGAATGGCGACACCCCGATGGCGACACGCCCCCGCCGACCCATTCCGGCGGCGTAAATGATTGACGCATCGGCGAATCGCCCGCATAATTGGCGTCTTTTTCCAACCTCAACCCTGCATTCCGGAGTTCTACCTTGGCCAACATCAAGTCCGCGAAGAAGCGCGCGCGCCAGTCCGAACAGCGCCGCCTGCGCAACATCAGCGCACGTTCCATGGTCCGCACCGCCCTGAAGAAGGTCGTCAAGGCCATCGAGGCCAAGGACAAGGCAGCCGCCGTTGCCGCCTTCACCGCCGCCCAGCCGGTGATGGATCGCTACGCCGCCCGCGGCCTGATCCACAAGAACAAGGCCGCCCGCCACAAGAGCCGCCTCAACGCGAAGATCCGCGAACTGGCGTAAGCCGGGGCGCGATTCGAGTTGCACGAGAAGCCGGCGCAAGCCGGCTTTTTCGTGCCCGGTCCCGAGTGTTGGCTCCTCCCCCTGCGCGCAGGGGTAGGTTGGGAGGGGGTTCGCTTTTGACTTCGGCGAAGAGCGACCCCACCCCAACCCTCCCCTGCTCGCAGGGGAGGGAGCAAGGCGCCAAACGCGTCACTGCCGCGGACGAAACTCCAGCGGCATCGGCTCGCCGGGACGCGCCGCCGCCGGCGGCTTCGGCCCGCAGGCGCCGCAGGTGCTGCAACCATCGCTGCAATCGCCGGTGGCTTCGGTTGGCTGCAGGCGGCGACCGAACGCCCGTGCCAGGGCGCTGCGGCCGGGCTGGCTGAAGTGGATCGACGCGGCGGCCATCCAGCGGTTGGTGGTCTTCCGGGCCAGCTTGCGCAGCACGATCCACACACTGGCCAGCACGGCCAGGCCGATCACCACGTACTGCAGCAGCAGGCCGGCACTCATGGACGCGTCCTCATGCGAGCGCCCTCGCCACCTGGTAGACGATGAACGACGCGGTATAGGCCATCACGAACATGTAGCCGAACGAGATCGCCACGTTGCGCCAGGAATCGGTCTCGCGCTTGATGATCGCCAGCGTGGACATGCATTGCGGCGCGTACGCGAACCACACCAGCAGCGACAGCGCACTGGCCAGCGAGATCTGCCCGGCCAGCGCATGGCCCAGCCCGCCGGCCGCCTCGCCGCCCACCAGGTAGACCGTGGCCAGCGCGGCCACCGCGGTCTCGCGGGCGGCGAAGGCCGGGATCAGCGCCAGGCTGATCTGCCAGTTGAAGCCGATCGGCGCGAAAATGTACTGCAGGCCGCGCCCGATGTAACCGGCGAAGCTGTATTCGATCGCCGGCCGGGTGGCGCCTTCCGGCGCGCCGGGGAAGGTCGACAGGAACCACATCAGCACGGTCAGGCCCAGGATCACGCCGGTCAACCGCTTCAGGAAGATCATGCCGCGCTCGTACAGGCCGATCGCCACGTCGCGCAGCTTGGGCACGCGGTACGAGGGCAGCTCCATCATCAGCGCGTGCTCGCTCTTGTCGCGGCGGATGTGCTTCATCACCCAGCCCACCAGCATCGCGCCCAGGATGCCCGCCAGGTACAACGCGAACAGCACCACGCCCTGCAGGTTGAACACGCCGAACACGTAGCGGATCGGGATGAACGCGCCGATCAGCAGCGCATACACCGGCAGCCGCGCCGAGCACGTCATCAGCGGCGCGATCAGTATCGTGGTGAGCCGGTCGCGCGGATCGGTGATGCTGCGCGTGCCCATGATGCCCGGGATCGCGCAGGCGAAGCTGGACAGCAGCGGGATGAACGAGCGTCCGGTCAACCCTACCGACAGCATCAGCCGATCCAGCAGGAACGCGGCGCGCGGCAGGTAGCCCGACTCCTCCAGCACGATGATGAACAGGAACAGCACCAGGATTTCCGGCAGGAAACCCAGCACCGTGCCCAGGCCACCGAACAGGCCGTCGGTGACCAGGCTTTGCAGCGGCCCCGCCGGCATCAGGGTGGCGGCGTGTCCGCCCATCCAGTCGAAGCCGTCGGCGATCGCGTCGGTCATCGGCTTGCCGATCGAGTACACCGCCTGGAACACCAGGAACATCACCACCGCGAGGATCGCCAGACCGAACACCGGATGCAGCGCCCAGCGGTCCAGCGTGTCGTCGATCGCGGCGGTGGCGCGCGGCATGGTCACCGTCGCCGCCAGCAGTTCACGCACCTGCGCGTGCAGGTCGGCGCGGCTGGCCGCGTCATCGGACTGCACCGGTGCGGCCGCGGGAACCTCGCCATCGACACGCTCGATCAGCGCCTGCGCGCCGCCGCGCTTCACCGCGACCGTTTCGACCACCGGCAAGCCCAGCCGGCGCTGCAATTCGGGTACGTCGATCACGATGCCGCGCTGGCGGGCGGTGTCCATCATGTTCAGCGCCAGCACCACCGGCCGGCCGAGGCGCTTCACCTCCAGCACGAAGCGCAGGTGCAGGCGCAGGTTGGTGGCGTCGGCCACGCAGACGATCAGGTCCGGCACCGCCTCGCCCGGATAATTGCCCGCGCAGACGTCGCGGGTGATCATCTCGTCCGGACTGTTCGCGTCCAGGCTGTAGGTGCCCGGCAGATCCAGGATCTGCAGCACCCGGCCGGACGGCGCGGTGAAGCGGCCTTCCTTGCGCTCCACGGTGACGCCGGCATAGTTCGCCACCTTCTGCCGGCCGCCGGTGAGCAGGTTGAACAAGGCCGTCTTGCCGCAGTTGGGATTGCCAACCAGGGCAATGCGCAGGGTCGACGCGCTCATGCCGCCGCCTCGCTGCGCACGCTGACCCGGCTGGCTTCGGCCTTGCGCAGCGCGAAGCGGGTGAAGCCGATCTGGATCAGCACCGGATCGCCACCCATCGGCCCCACCGCCACCACCCGCACCGGCTCGCCATCGACAAAGCCCAGGTCGCGCAAGCGCTGCGCGATCGGATCGGCCGCATGCGCATCGTGCACGCGGTCGACCACGGCGGGGGCACCCTTGGGCAATTCGGACAGACGCACGGGCGAAAATCTCAAATAAGAACAATTCGCATTGTAGTCCTTTTGTCGATACGCCTGCAGCACCCCGGGCCACCCCTGCGACAACGTTTATCATCGCGTTATTTGCGGGGACGACCTGATGACCGATTCCATCCTCAGCGAACGCCGCGGCGCGGTCGCTTGGCTCACGCTGAACCGCCCGCAGATCCACAACGCGTTCGACGACGCCCTGATCGCCGCGCTGACCGAGGCGCTAGCCGCCGCCGATGCCGATCCGGCCGTGCGGGCGGTGGTGCTCACCGGCAGCGGCAGCTGTTTCTCCGCCGGCGCCGACCTGAACTGGATGCGCGGCATGGCCGGCGCCAGCGAACAGGAAAACCGCGAGGATTCGCTGCGCCTGGCGCGGCTGATGCGCAACCTGCAGTTCCTGTCCAAGCCGACCATCGCGCGGGTCAACGGCGCCGCGTATGGCGGCGGCGTGGGCCTGGTCGCCTGCTGCGACATCGCGATCGGCGTGGACACCGCCAAGTTCGCGCTGTCCGAAGTGAAGCTGGGCCTGGTGCCGGCGGTGATCTCGCCCTACGTGATCGCCGCGATCGGCCTGCGCGAGGCGCGCCGGCTGTTCGTCAGCGGCGAGGTTTTCGACGCCGCCGAGGCGCACCGGATCGGCCTGCTGCATGCCGTGTCGACCGGCAGCGAACTGGACGAGGCGATCGAGCGCCAGCTGCATTTCCTGGCCAAGGCCGGTCCGCTGGCCCAGCGCGAGGCCAAACAGCTGGCCCTGCGCATCGGTGGCGCCGATCCGGCCGAAGCCGAACGCATCGACACCGAAAACGCCGCGCTGATCGCCCGCCTGCGCGTCTCGCCCGAAGGCCAGCACGGACTCGGCGCCTTCCTCGACAAGCGCGCGCCGGCATGGGTGGCGCAACCGTAGGCGCGCCGCGATCTGTTAGTTTTAGACGCTTTGCATCGATACGAACGTTTCCAGGGACTCGCATGTTCGAACGTGTACTGATAGCCAACCGCGGCGAGATCGCCTGCCGGGTGATCCGCACCTGCCGGCGGCTGGGCATCCACACCATCGCGGTGTATTCGGAGGCGGACAAGGACGCGCAGCACGTGCGGCTGGCCGACGAGGCGTGGCCGATCGGCGGTCCGCTGCCGGCCGACTCCTACCTGCGCATCGACGCCATCCTCGACGCCGCGAAAAGGAGCGGCGCGCAGGCGATCCACCCCGGCTACGGCTTCCTGTCGGAGAACACCGCCTTCTCGCGCGCCTGCAAGGACGCCGGCATCGTGTTCATCGGCCCCGACCCCGAAAGCATCGACGCGATGGGCTCGAAAGCCGCCGCCAAGCAGCTGATGGCCCGGCACGACGTGCCGCTGGTGCCGGGCTACAGCGGCGACCAGCAGGACAATGCCTTCCTCGCCGAACAGGCGCACCAGGTCGGTTACCCGCTGATCATCAAGCCCTCGGCCGGCGGCGGTGGCAAGGGCATGCAGATCGTGCGCTCGGACGCCGAATTCCCCGAGGCGCTGGCCACCGCCCAGCGCGTGGCGCAGGCCGCCTTCGGCGATGCCTCGATGCTGCTGGAGCGCTACGTGGAGCATCCGCGCCACATCGAGTTCCAGATCTTCGGCGACCGCCACGGCAACATCATCCACCTCGGCGAGCGAGAGTGCTCCGCACAGCGCCGCTACCAGAAGGTGCTGGAGGAAACGCCCTCGCCCTTCCTCACCCCGGAAAAACGCGCCGACATGGGCGCCGCCGCCGTGGCCGCCGCCCGCGCGGTGAACTACGTGGGCGCCGGCACGGTCGAGTTCATCGTCGGCCCCGCAGGCGATTTCCACTTCATGGAAATGAACACGCGGCTGCAGGTCGAGCACCCCGTCACCGAGCTGACCCACGGCGTGGACCTGGTGGAGTGGCAGCTGCGCATCGCCGATGGCGAACCGCTGCCGCTAGCCCAAAACGAGGTGGTTTCGCACGGCCATGCGATCGAAGTCCGCCTCTACGCGGAAGACCCGGACCAGAACTTCCTGCCGGGCTCCGGCAAGCTGCAGACGCTGCGCCTGCCGAGTCCTTCGCAGCACGTGCGCCTCGATGGCGGCGTGATCGAGGGCGACACGGTGACGATCTTCTACGACCCGATGATCGCCAAGCTGATCGTGTGGGACGTCGATCGCCCGAAGGCGCTGCAGCGCATGCGCGAGGCACTAGCCGCCAGCGAGATCATCGGCCCGAAATCCAACATCGGCTTCCTCGAACGGCTGGTGCGCCATCCCGCCGTGGTGGAAGGCCGCATCGACACCGGTTATCTCGATCGCCATCTGGAGGAGTTCCTGGTTGGCGACGTGGTGCCGGGCGACACCGTGCTGTTCGCCGCCACCACCGCGGCCCTGCTCCACGACGAAGCCAACATCAAGGGCAACGCGGCCGATCCGCATTCGCCATGGGCCTGCGCCGACGCCTGGCGCATCGGCCACGCCGGCAAACGCATCGTGGCGCTGACCGCGCGCGAACAACGCTACGACATCGAAGCTCACGGCCACGCTGGCGACTACCGGCTGCGCCGCGGCGAAACCGCCTGCGAAGTGCGCGGCGCACGCCTGCTGGACGACTGCCTCAGCGCCCGCTTCGACGACGAATCGCAACGCGTGCCGCTGCGCGTCGATGCCGCCCACGTGCTGCTGCACAACGCCGACGGCCAGCGCTACAGCTTCAGCCGCGCCGCCGCCTTCGCGTGGGAAGCGACCGACGCCGCCGGCGGCAACCAGATCATCGCGCCTATGCCGGGCCGCATCGTGCTGGTGAAAGCCAGGGCGGGCGACGTGGTCGAACAGGGCCAGGAACTGCTGGTGATGGAAGCGATGAAGATGGAACTGGCCTTGAAGGCACCGCGCGCCGGCACCATCGAAAGCATCAACGCCACGCAGGGCGAGTTTGTCGAGGCGGACGCGGTGCTGGTGCGCTTCGCCGAGTGAGCTTTTAAGCCCCTCTCCCAATGGGAGAGGGGTTGGGGTGAGGGTTCGGGCAGGTCAGGGAGTTCACTTCGACCCCGCACCCTCATCCGCCCTTCGGGCACCTTCTCACCCACAAGGGGACTGCTTATAGTCGCCGAGGGGAGAAGGGAAATGATGTCCTCCGGAGCTTTTCCATGAACACCTCCAACCACGTCCGCATCGTCGAAGTCGGCGCCCGTGACGGCCTGCAGAACGAGAAGACCCTGCTGCCGGCCGAGGTGAAGATCGCGCTGATCGACCGGCTCTCCGCCACCGGCCTCAAGACCATCGAGGCCACCAGCTTCGTCAGTCCGAAATGGGTGCCGCAGCTGGCCGACGCCGCCGAGGTGTTCACCCGCATCCGCAAGCTGCCGGGCGTGAGCTACCCCGTGCTGGTGCCGAACCTGCAAGGCTACGCGCGTGCCCGCGAAGTCGGCGCCACCGAGATCGCCGTGTTCACCGCTGCCTCCGAAGCGTTCAACCGCAAGAACATCAACGCCTCGATCGACGAATCCATCGAACGTTTCATCCCTGTGATGGAACAGGCGAAGGCCGACGGCGTACAAGTGCGCGGCTACGTCTCCACCGTGCTCGGCTGCCCGTACCAGGGCGAGGTGCCGGTCAGCGACGTGGTACGCGTGGCGCGGCGCCTGCACGAGCTGGGCTGCCATGAAATCTCGCTGGGCGACACCATCGGCGTCGGCACGCCGGCCAAGGCACGCGCGATGCTGCACGCGGTGGCGCAGGAGGTGCCGATGGCGGCGCTGGCCGTCCATTTCCACAACACCTACGGTCAGGCGCTGGCGAACATCCTGGCCTGTCTGGAAGAAGGCGTGCGCGTGGTCGACAGCGCCGTTTCCGGCACCGGCGGCTGTCCGTACGCGAAGGGCGCCACCGGCAACGTGGCCAGCGAGGACGTGGTCTACATGCTGCACGGCATGGGCATGGCAACCGGCGTCGACCTCGACCTGCTGGTCGCCACCGGCGCCTGGCTCGCCGCGCAGTTGCACAAGGAAACCGCCAGCCGGGTCACCCGCGCGCGGACGGCCGTGACCTGAGCCACTCGCGAAATCCCGATCGCGATCACTATCATCGGCTTTCGGTCGACGAGATGAAGCGATGCGCACGAGCCTGATGACCTGGTGGCGGACGGCGGCGTCACTGCTGATCCTGTCCTGCAGCCTGTCCGCCGGTGCCGCCACGCCGAAGGGCGACTGGTTGCTGCTGCCCGAACGTGTCTGGACCGCCGACGGCGATGCCGTGCATGCAGGCTGGGCCGTGCTGGTGCATGACGGCATCATCGCCGCAGTCGGCCCGGCCGGCTCGATCCACGCGCCTGCCGACGCCCGCCGCGTCGAACTGCCCGGCGCCACGCTCACGCCGGGCCTGATCGACCTGCACTCGCACCTGTTCCTGCATCCTTACAACGAGACGCTGTGGAATGACCAGGTGCTGACCGAGCCACAGGACTACCGCACGCTGCTGGCGGCAAAACACGCGCGCGACACCTTGCTCGCCGGCTTCACCACGCTGCGCGACCTGGGCACCGAAGGCGCCGGCTTTGCCGATGTTTCGGTGAAGCGCGCGATCGAGGAAGGCCTGATCCCCGGCCCACGCCTGTTCGTGGCCACCCGCGCGATCGTCGCCACCGCCAGCTACGGTCCCGGCCCGCGTGGCTTCCGTCCGGACATCACCCTGCCCGGCGGCGCGCAGGAAGTCAGCGGCGTCGATCAGGCGATGGCGGCGGTGCGCGAACAGGCGGCGCGCGGGGCCGACTGGATCAAGATCTACGGCGACTACCGCGTCGGTCCCGACGGCGCCACCGCCCCCACCTTCAATCCCGCCGAACTGAAGGCGCTGATCGACACTGCGCACCAGACCGGCCGCCCGGTGGCCGTGCACGCGGCCAGCGACGCCGGCGTGCGCATGGCCGTGGAAGCCGGCGTGGACAGCGTGGAACACGGCTACGGCGCCAGCGAGGCCACCTTCAAGCTGATGAAGCAGCACGGCACCGCCTACGAGCCCACGCTCACCGCGGTCGAGTCCACTGCCGAATATTTCCAGCATTACGTGCCCGGCAAGAGTGAACCGACCGAGCGCATGCGCGAAGCGGAGCACGCGTTCCGCACCGCCCTGAAACTGGGCGTGACGATCGGCAACGGCAGCGACGTCGGCGTGTTCCGCCACGGCGACAATTGGCGCGAACCGGCGGCGATGGTGGCCGACGGCATGACTCCGGTCCAGGCACTGCATGCGGCCACCGACGTGGCAGCGAAGATCCTGCGCCAGTCGCAGCGCTTCGGTCGCATCGCGCCGGGCCTGGCGGCCGACCTCGTCGCCTTCGACGGCGATCCGAGCACGCAGATCAGCGCCCTGCAGCACCCGGTTTTCGTGATGAAGGCCGGTCTCCCCTATCTGACTCCCGCAGCGACGCCATGACCGACACGTTCCTGATCCGCCCCATCGAATCCAGCGACAACGCGGCGATGGCCGCGATCATCCGCGCCGTGATGCCCGAGTTCGGCGCCGACGGCCCCGGCTTCGCAATCCACGACGCCGAGGTGGACACGATGTACCAGTCCTACGCACAACCGCGCAGCAGCTATTTCGTGGTCGAGCGCGACGGCACGGTGATCGGCGGCGGCGGCGTGGCGCCCTTGCAGAACGCGGAAGCCGACGTGTGCGAACTGCGCAAGATGTACTTCCTGCCCGCCGCGCGCGGCATCGGCGCCGGCACGGCGATGATGCAGCGCTGCCTCGACGCGGCCCGCGCGCACGGCTTCCGCCGCTGCTACCTGGAAACGCTGACCGGCATGGACGCAGCGCAGGCGCTGTACAAACGCAGCGGCTTCACCGCGTTGTGCGCGCCGATGGGCGGCACCGGGCATTTCAGTTGCGACCGCTTCTTCATCCGCGACCTGTGAGGTGAGCCATGTCGAACCGCGATCCGCGCATCGATGCCTATATCGCGAAATCCGCCGAGTTCGCCCGGCCGATCCTGGAGCACCTGCGCGAACGCGTGCATAGCGCCTGCCCCGAGGTGGAGGAAGGCATCAAGTGGGGCATGCCGTTCTTCAGCTACAAGGCGGCACCGATGTGCATGATGGCCGCGTTCAAGCAGCATTGCAGCTTCGGTTTCTGGTTGTCGAAGGAAGTGACTGGGGCAGCGAGGAGGACGGCATGGGGCAGTTCGGCAAGCTCGCTTCGCTGAAGGATCTGCCTCGGGACAAACAGCTCGCCACGTATTTGAAAAGGCGATGGCTCTGAACGAGGCCGGCGTGAAGAAGTCACGCCCGAAGGCCGCTGCGAAACCCGCGCCAACCCTGCCGGACGAACTGGCCACCCTGCTCGCGCAAAAGAAGCACGCGGCGGCCCGCAAGACGTACGAAGGCTTCGGCCCCGGCGCACAGCGCGAGTACGTTGACTGGATCGTCGAGGCAAAAACCGATGCGACGCGCCAGAAACGCCTCGCCACCACGCTGGAGTGGCTGGCCGAAGGCAAGAAACGCCACTGGAAATACGAGAACTGCTGAAGGCGCCAATCTCATGATCCGCACCGCCCGCGACGAAGACGCCGCCGCCATCCACGCGATCTACGCACCGTCGATCAGCGACGGCGTGGCCACCTTCGAAACCGAACTGCCCGGCGTGGACGCCATGCGCGAACGCCTTCGTACACGCCTCAAGCATTACCCCTGGCTGGTCTGGGAAGAAGCCGGCGAGGTGCTGGCCTACGCCTACGCCGGCCGCTTCCGCGAACGCGCCGCCTACGACTGGATCGCCGAGACCTCGATCTACGTGCGCGCCGACGCACACCGCCGTGGCATCGCCCGCAAGCTCTACGGCGTGCTGCTGGACGTGATGCGCCTGCAGGGCATCACCCAGGCCGTCGGCGTGATCACCTTGCCCGGCACGGCCAGCGTGGCGATGCACGAGTCGATGGGTTTCACGGCCGCCGGCGTGTGGCGCCAGTGCGGTTACAAGCTGGGGCAATGGTGGGACGTGGGCGTGTGGCAGAAGGAGCTGCAGCCTGCGGCGAATCCGCCCATCGCCGTCACGCCGTTTCCCCGGCTTCCGTCGGCGCCATTGCATTCGCTGCTGGAAGACCAGGGCCGAAGCGCTTAGGAGCGGTACCGCCACAAAAAAGGCGTGCCCGCGATAGCGGGCACGCCTTCATGCATCACGAACGAACCGGCTTACTGGTTGAGCAGCAAATCAACGATCGCTCCGGTGGCGATCGCCACCAGCAGGAAGTCACCGTTGTCGCTGCGCACCCAGTGGTAGCCGCGGGGCGGCGGACGCAGACGGTCGTGACGCCAGTCGGTCACCACGTAGCGGGTGCGGTATTCCACCGGCAGGTAGCCACCGCGTCGGTACCAGCCTTCGTGGCGGCCGCGGTCGCGCCAGTTCGAGTAATGACCGTGATCATGGCCGCGATGGTCGTTGTAGCCATGTCGGTCGCGATCGTGGCCATGGCCGTGACCCCGGCCGTGATCCTGTGCCAGCACGGAGCCGCTGGCCAGCATCAGCCCCACGCCACATGCCACAGAAAGACTCAGCAGCTTTTTCATGTTCATGGTTGCGCCCTTGCGTTGGTTGGAAAGAACCGTCGTGACGACTACGGAAAGACCTGCCTGGCGGTTCGACGCCAACATGGCCGGAGTCACCCCAACGCCGCGTGAATCCCCTGTCGCGACAGGCTTTGATGTTCAGCCTGCAGTCGCAGGCGCCGGTCGGCTACCATGGCGGTTTTTCGGCACTGGTAGCAAGGATTTCCCATGCAGCTCGATCAGGTCAAGGCAATCATCACCGGCGGGGCTTCCGGCCTCGGCCATGCGGTAGCGCAGCATTTCGTCGCCCACGGCGGCCAGGTCGCGCTGTTCGACGTCAACGAGGACAAGGGCCAGGCGGCCGCGAAGGAACTGGGTGACGCCGCGCGCTTCTTCCGCACCGACGTCACTTCCGAGGACGGCGTGGCCACCAACGTCGCCGCCGCGCACCACGCCATGGGCGGGCTCAACGTGGTGATCAACTGCGCCGGCATCCTGGGCGCGGGCCGCGTGCTGGGCAAGGAAGGCGCGATGCCGCTGGCCACCTTCTCCGGCACGGTGATGGTGAACCTGGTCGGCAGCTTCAACGTGGCCAAGGCCGGCGCCGCGCTGATGCAGAACAACGAGGCGGGCGAGGACGGCGAACGCGGCGTGATCATCAACACCGCTTCCGTCGCCGCCTACGAAGGCCAGATCGGCCAGGCCGCCTACTCGGCATCTAAAGGCGGCGTGGTCGGCATGACCCTGCCGATGGCGCGCGAACTGGCCCGCTTCGGCATCCGCGTGGCGACCATCGCCCCGGGCATCTTCTGGACCCCGATGGTCGACGGCATGCCCGAGTCCGTGCAGCAGTCGCTGTCCGCCTCGATCCCGTTTCCCTCGCGCCTGGGCCAGCCCAACGAATACGCCAGCACCGTCGCCTTCATCCTGGGCAATCGCTATATCAATGGCGAGACGATCCGGCTGGATGGCGCGGTGCGGCTGCAACCCAAATAAGCGAGGAGTGAGTGGAGAGGAGTGAGAGAGAACTCGCCTCATGCCGCTTCACCACACGCCTTTGCTCTTCTCTCACTTCTCACTCCTCTGAACTCACTCCTGACTTATGAAAGCTTCCGACGTCAAGAAAGGCAACGTGGTCGAGCACGACGGCACCGTCTACCAGGTGCGTGACATCGAGCGCAGCTCGCCCAGCGCGCGTGGCGGCAACGTCACCTTCCGCTTCACCCTGTATTCAATCCCCGGCGCACGCAAGTTCGATCTCAGCCTGCGTGCCGATGACGAGTTGCGCGAGATGGACCTGGTTCGCCGCGCGGCGAACTTCTCGTACATGGATGGCGACGCGTTCGTCTTCATGGACGCGGAGGATTACACCCAGTACCTCCTCTCGCCCGAACTGGTCGGCGACAACGCCGGCTACATCGTCGAGGACACCGAAGGCTACTACGTGCAGGTGATCGACGACGCGCCGGTCGGCCTGCAGGTGCCCACCAGCATCGTGCTGACCGTGGTCGACACGGCCCCGGAAATGAAGGGCTCCAGCGCCACCAAGCGCAACAAGCCGGCGAAGCTCAACACCGGCATCGAAGTGCAGGTGCCCGAGTACATCAGCAACGACGAGAAGGTGTGGGTGAATACGCTCACCGGCGAGTTCGCCGGGCGCGCCTGAGTCCCCTGATGCCGACGAACCGGGGCGGGCCAGGCAGCAGGCTTGCCCTGCTGTTCGCCGCGCTGCTCATCCAGGCGGCTTCCGCATTGCCCGCCAGTGCGGGCGACGCGGACTGGCCCCGGCCGGTGACGAAGTTCATCGAACGCAGCGAAAGCTGCCTGCATTTCGCGGGCGAGTTCGGCGGTGATGGCTCCGCGCGCGACGTCGAGGTCAACCGCCGGATGGACGAGCTGCGCTGCAACGCATTGCCGCACGAGCTCAAGACACTGCGCAAGCGCTACAGCAGCGATCCGCGCATCAGCGAGCGGTTGGGCGCCTTCGACGAAGACGGCATGCCAGCGGACGCCGGCACGGACGGCTGAGCGGCTGCCCGCCACGACCTGCGTCCGCGTAGTGCAGAATCAACCTTCCGACGTCACCGCGACCCGATATCCATGCCCTCCAGCGGTTATTCGCTACGCGCCCATGCGATCGAAAGCCTCACCGTCATCAAGCGGCCGGACGTGCCGTGGCGGGTGGTGGTGCGCAATACCGCGGCGGTGGTGCTGCCGCTGGCCGTGGGCATGGCCACCGGCTATCCGCAGATCGGCCTGGGCGTGGCCGCCGGTGCGCTGGACACGATGTTCTCCGACCAGCCGGGGCCGTATCGCCAGCGCATGCGCCAGCTCTTGCTGGCGTCGCTGGCGGCCGGGCTCGCCGCGCTGGTCGGCTTCCTGATCGGCGGCCAGCTGCTGCCCATCCTGGTCGCCACGGCCGCCTGCGGCTTTTTTGGCGGGTTGCTGGTGGTGTTCGGCACCGATACCGCACGGGTCGGCATGACCAGCATGATCCTGCTGGTGATCACCGCCTCCACGCCGACCTCGCTGGAGCACGCCCTTGGCGGCGCCGCCCTGATCTTCGCCGGTGGCTTGCTGCTGACCTCGTTTTCGCTGGCCGCATGGCCGCTGCAGCGCTACTGGCCAGAGCGTCTGGCACTGGCCAATGTCTACAGCGGACTTGCCGCGCTGGCCCGGCAACAGAACCACGACGATGCCGAGGTGCCGGCGCTGACCGAGGCGATGACCACGCTGCAGCAGACCCTGCTGGGTCGCCACCGCGCGCATGGCCGGGCGATGGAGGCCTTCGGCGTGCTGCTGGAACTGGCCGAGCGGATCCGGCTGGAACTCACCGCGATGATCGAGTTGCATGCCAACCCGGCGATCCACGGCCTGTTCCGCGACGACGCCGCACGGGTGCTGGCGGCCATTGCCAGCGCGCTGGAACAGGGCGAGTCGCCCGAACAGGCCGCTCGTGCACTGCAGACCTTGCGCGCCAGCGAGCAGGCGCTGCTCGACGGCGACGGCACGCTCGACGGACTGGCCGCGCACATCCATGCGCTGGCCGGCCAGCTGGCCGCCGCCGTGCGCAACGCCGACTGGGCCGGCAGTCGCGGCGAGCTGCGTGCCAGCGCGGCGGAAACCCGCCTGCCGAAGGCCCTGCGCAGCAGCTCCGCCCTGGCCACCTTGCGCGCCAGCCTCACCCCGCGCTCGGTGGCGTTCCGGCATGCCGTGCGCATGGCGGCCTGCCTCAGCGTCGCCTTGTGGGTCTCGCGCCTGCTGCAGCTGCCGCACGGCTACTGGCTGCCGATGACCGCGGCGATCGTGCTGCGGCCCGACTTCGCCGCCACCTTCAATTTCGGCCTGCTGCGCGTGCTCGGCACCGTGCTGGGCCTGGTGCTGACCACGGTGCTGCTGCACATCACGCCCGACGAACCGTGGGCACACTTGGCCCTGATGGCGGTGCTGTGCATGGCCTTCCGCTATCTCGCCGGCGCCCACTACGGCATCGCGGTGGCGACGCTGACCGGCACCGTGGTGATCCTGCTGTCGTTCGAGGGCGTCAATCCCGGCCTGGCGGTGTCGGACCGGGTGATCAACACTGCCCTGGGTTGCGGCATGGCCTTGCTCGCCTACGTGGCGTGGCCGACCTGGGAGCGCGGTCGCGCCCGTGCTGCGCTGGCGGTGATGCTGGATGCCTACGCCAGCTACCTGCACGCGTTGGCGCAACCCGCGCAGGCTGCCACCCATCGCGACACACGCACCGCGGCGCGCACCGCCCGCACCAACGCGCAGGCCTCGATCGACCGCATGCGCACCGAACCGGCCACGCCGCCCGAACTGCTGGCACTGGCTCGCGCGCTGTTCGCCAACGGCAACCGGCTGGCGCGCACCGCGATGACGCTGGAGGCCACCCTCGACGATCTCTCCACCCTGCCCGACCAGCCGGCCCTGGGCCGCTTCGTCGAGCAGGCTGCCGGCAACCTGCGGGACCTCGCCAACGCACTGCGCGAACAGCGTGCGGCCGATGCCCTGCCCGACCTGCGCGCCATGCAACGCGCCCTGGTCGCTTCGGTGCGGGAAAGCGACGACCGCGTCGCCGCCGACCTGCTGGCGCGGATCAGCGACCGCCTGGTGGACAACATCAACACCCTGGCCCACGTGATGAACCGCAGCCGCTCCGACGGCGCGCCGGCCCCGTAAGCCATCCCGCCGCACGCCTCCGCACTGCGGCGCGACGCCGCGGCGCAGAGGTTTTACACTGCGCGGATGCTCAAGATCGATACCCACGCACACATCCTGCCCCGCGACTGGCCGAACCTGGCCGCCAAGTACGGCGACGACCGCTTTCCGGTGATGACCCATACCGACGGGCGACACCGCATCTACAAGGACAGCCGCTTCTTCCGCGAAGTCTGGGACTCGGCGTTCGACCCGCAGACCCGCATCGACGACTACGCCCGCTTCGGCGTCGACGTGCAGGTGATCTCCACCGTGCCGGTGCTGTTTTCGTACTGGGCACCGGGCCATCAGGCACTGGAACTGCATCGCCATCTGAACAACCACATGGCCGGGCTGTGCCGCGACTACCCGCGCCATTACGCCGGCATCGGCACGGTGCCGCTGCAGGCCCCGGACCTTGCCATCCGCGAACTGGAACGCTGCATCGACGAGCTGGGCCTGCAAGGCGTGCAGATCGGCTCGCACTGTGGCGACTGGAACCTGGACGCGCCCGAGCTGTTTCCCTTCTTCGAGGCCGCCGCCGACCTCGGCGCGGCGATCCTGGTGCACCCGTGGGACATGATGGGCATGGCCAGCATGCCCAAATACTGGATGCCGTGGCTGGTCGGCATGCCGGCCGAGCAATCGCGCGCCGCCTGCTGCCTGGCCTTCGGCGGCGTGCTGGAACGCCTACCGAAACTGCGCGTGATGCTGGCCCACGGCGGCGGCAGCTTCCCCTCGACCATCGGCCGCATCGAGCACGGCTTCAAGATGCGCCCGGACCTGGTCGCCACCGACAACCCGCGCAACCCCCGCGAATACCTCAAGCGCTTCTATTTCGACTCCTGCGTGCACGACGATCAGGCGCTGCGCTACCTGCTGGATGTGACCGGTGCACACCAGGTGATGCTGGGCACCGACTATCCTTTCCCGCTGGGGGAGCAGGAACCCGGCAGCGGCATCGAGGCGCTGGGCCTGGACGACACCGACCGCGCGCGGCTGTTCCACGGCACCGCGCTGGAATGGCTGGGCCTGCCTCTCCATCGCTTCGCTCCCGATTCCCTTTCGAAGGCATCCGCATGAACCTCCTGCGCAGCACCACCCTCGCCATCGCGTTCGCCGCCACCCTGCTTGCCACGGGCGTGCACGCCACCGACGTCAGCATGGCCGACGGCACCGTCACCTTCAGTACGCCCGACAGCTGGCTGGGCATCATGGAAACCCAGGGCGACCCCGAAGCCCACGTATTCCAGGTGCCCGACCCCTCGCCCACCGGCAAGAACAGCCTCGCCCGCGTCACCGTCACGGTGAAGCAGGTCGCCGACGTCAACAGCTTCAACCAGTACCGCAGCGAAGCCACCGCCAAGGCGATGGCGCTGCCCGGTTACAAGGTCGCCGACACGCCGCCCGGTCCCAACAGCAACATCTACACCGCGCAGGAAAACGGCACCGCCTTCAGCTACACCGAGCACTACTGGTTCAAGAACGGCCACGCCATCCAGCTGCGCTGCATGCGCCCCAGCGAAACCCAGGCCGGCGCCGCCTGGAAAGCCGATTTCGACAAGGGCTGCGCCGCCCTCGCCGCGCAATTGAAGTAACTCGTACCGCTCCCTCCCCTGCAACGCAGGGGAGGGTTGGGGTGGGGTCGCTCTGGCTCCTCGCCTCACCCGACCTCCCCTGAAAGCAGCCGGAGGCTCCGACTCCAAGAGAATCCCGATGTCCGTCACGTTCGAAGCCACCCACGACTGGGCCAACGCCCGCGACGCCGCCGATCCGCTGCGCGCATTCCGCGACGCGTTCCTGATCCCGCCGCACGAAGGTCGCGACAGCACCTATTTCTGCGGCAACTCGCTGGGCCTGCAGCCACGCGCGGTACGCGAAGCAGTCAACGCGGAACTGGACTACTGGGGCGAGCTGGGCGTGGAAGGCCACTTCAAGGGCCGCCTGCCGTGGATGGACTACCACGAGTTCGTGCGCGACGACCTCGCCGCCGTGGTCGGCGCGCTACCCGTCGAAGTGGTGGCGATGAACACCCTGGGCGTGAACCTGCACCTGATGATGGTCAGCTTCTACCGCCCCACCGCCGAGCGCCCGGCGATCCTGATCGAGGGCGGCGCGTTTCCCACCGACCGTTACGCGGTGGAATCGCAGATCCGCTTCCACGGCTTCGACCCGGCCACCGCGCTGATCGAGCTGCAGCCCGACGAACCAAACGGCACCACCTCGCTCGCCGCGATCGAACGCGCGCTGGCCGAACACGGCTCGCGCATCGCCCTGGTGATGCTGCCCGGCGTGCAATACCGCACCGGCCAGGCGTTCGACATCGAGGTGATCACCGCACTGGGGCACAAGCATGGTTGCGTGGTCGGCTTCGATCTCGCCCACGCCGTCGGCAACCTGCCACTGCAATTGCACGACAGCGGCGCCGACTTCGCGATCTGGTGCAGCTACAAATATCTCAACAGCGGCCCCGGCGCCGTCGGCGGCGCCTTCGTGCACGAACGCCACGCCACCGCCGTGCTGCCGCGCTTCGCCGGCTGGTGGGGCCACGACAAGACCACCCGCTTCCAGATGGGCCCCGAGTTCCAGCCCACCGCCGGCGCCGACGGCTGGCAGCTCTCCAACCCGCCGATCCTGGCCCTGGCCCCGCTGCGCGTATCGCTGCAGATCTTCCGCCGCGCCGGCATGGCCATGCTGCGCGAGAAATCCCTGCAACTCACCGGCTATCTCGAATGGCTGGTGCAGACCCAGCTCGGCAACGTGCTGCAGGTGGTGACGCCCGCCGCTCCCGCCCGCCGCGGCGCGCAACTGTCGATCCGCGTGATCGGCGGCCGCGAACGCGGCCGCGCCCTGTTCGAACACCTGATGGCCAACGGCATCATCGGCGACTGGCGCGAACCCGACGTCATCCGCATCTCCCCTGCTCCGCTGTACAACCGGTTTGCGGATTGTCTGGCGTTTGCGGAGGCGGTCGGCCAGTGGCATCGAAACGGCAAACTCTGACTGGCGGCGCATCACGCAGTTGCCACCGGCTACACGTCGATTTCATCGGATATTGAGCCCTGCCCGTTGATGATGCGGTTTTCAACCGGCGGGAAACTCATGAAGAACGAAGCACCGCGCGACAGCGACCTGCGCAAGCTGGGCGAGATGATCGACGACATCGAGGTGGCGATGATGACCACGCATGCGGCGGACGGCTCGCTGGTCAGTCGTCCGCTGCAGACGCTGAAGATCGATGCCAACGGCGAGATCATCTTCTTCACCGCCGCCAGGAGTCACAAGGTGGAAGAACTTACCGACGACGCGGAGGTGAACCTCGCGTATGCGTATCCGGGTGATCAGCGCTACGTCTCCGTGCGCGGACGTGCACGCATGGATCGCGACGAGGACACCATCGACGAACTGTGGTCGCCCGCCCAGAAGATCTTTTTCCCCGAAGGCAGGGACGATCCGAACCTGATGGTCCTGCGCGTGCGGGTACGCGATGCGAATTACTGGGAAGCGAAAGGCAATTTCATCGCACGGGCTTTCGACTTCGCCCGCGGCATGCTCGACGACGAACCCCGCGATCTGGGCAAGCAGGGACATCTGGAAGGCTGAGCACCCTCGCTCAGATCCGGTTCTGCGGATGCCTAGTCTGCCCTTCCCCGCGCACCACGAAGCGCTCCACCGTGAGCGCCTCGGCGCCCATCGGGCCATAGGCGTGCAGGCGGGTGGTGGAAATGCCGATCTCGGCGCCGAGGCCCAGCTCGCCGCCGTCACTGAAGCGCGAGGAGGCGTTGACCATCACCACGGCGGAACGGATCGCTTGCACGAAACGTAGCGCGGCCGCTTCGTCGGCGGTGGCGATGACTTCGGTGTGGTCGGAACCGTAACGGCGGATGTGGGCGATGGCTGCATCGAGATCGTCGACCACGCGCACGGCCAGGATCAGGTCCAGAAATTCGGCGGCGTAGTCGTCGTCAGTCGCCGCGCGCATGTCGGGCACCAAGGCGCGGCTGTGTTCGTCGCCGCGCAGCTCGACGCCGTGCTCGCGCAGTGCCTTTGCCGCCTGCGGCAGGAACGCTTCGGCGACATCGCGATGAACCAGCAAGGTTTCCAGCGCGTTGCATACACCGGGGCGCGAGGTCTTGCCGTCAATCAGCAGATCCAGCGCCAGGTCGGGCTCGGCGGCACGATCCACGTACAGATGGCAGACGCCCTTGTAGTGCTTGATCACCGGTACGCGCGCGTGCTCGGCCACGAAACGGATCAGGCCTTCGCCGCCGCGCGGGATGGCGAGGTCGACGATGTCAACCAGCTGCAGCAATTCCACCATCGTCTCGCGGCGCAGATCCTCGACCAGGGTCAGGGCGGCAGCGGGCACGCCGTGCGCTTCCAGGGCAGACTTCAACGCGGCGGCGATCGCGGTGTTGGAATGGATCGCCTCGGAACCACCGCGCAGGATCACCGCGTTGCCCGCCATCAGGCACAGCGCAGCGGCGTCGGCGGTGACGTTGGGGCGCGCCTCGTAGATCATCGCGATCACGCCGAGCGGAATGCGTACGCGCTCGATCGACAGGCCGTTCGGCCGCGTCTCGCGACGTGTCGTCACGCCGACCGGATCGGGCAGCTCGGCCACCTCGCGCAGCGCGTTGGCGATGCCGGCGATGCGCGCCTCGTCCAGCCGAAGGCGATCGAGCAGCGCGCCCTGCACGCCCTTGTCGGCGGCAGCCTGCATGTCGCGCGCATTGGCCCGCAGCACGTCGGCGGAGCGCGCTTCCAGTGCGTCGGCCATGTCGCGCAGCAGGGCCCGCTTCGCATCGCTGCCCAGCGCGGCGACGACCTGGGCGGCATCGCGACAGGCCAGCGCCTGCTCCATGATCGTGCTCATGCGCTGATCTCCTGGCCCGGGGCAACCGGGCTGTCCATGGTGATGAGGTCGTCGCGATGCACCACTTCGTTGCCATAGCTGTAGCCCAGCACGCCGTCGATCTCACGGCTGTGCCGGCCAGCCAGTCGGCGCACTTCGGCGGCGCCGTACTGGCTGATGCCGCGTGCGATGGCGCGGCCGTCGGCATCGACGATCTCGACCAGGTCGCCGCGATGGAACTCGCCCTGCGCATCCAGCACGCCGCCGGGCAACAGCGAGACGCGACCGCCGGCCAGTGCGCGCGCCGCGCCGGCGTCGACGCGGACCCGTCCGCTGGCCGCCGGCGCATGGCGCAACCAGTATTTGCGTGCCTGCATCCGGCTCGACGACGCGGCGATCAGGGTGCCGCGCAACTCACCGTCGCGCAGCGCCTGCACGGTGGCCGCCTCGCGACCGCTGAACAGCACGGTGGGAATGCCCGCGGCCGCGGCCTTGGTCGCGGCTTCCAGTTTCGTGCGCATGCCGCCGGTGCCAGCCACGCTGCCGCTGTCGCCGGCCATCGCCAGGATCTGCGGCGTCAGCGCGGCCACGTGCGCGATCGGCGTGGCGGCCGGGTCGCGGCGCGGGTCGGCGCTGTACAGCGCGTCGACGTCGGAGGCGATCAGCAACAGGTCGGCATCGACCAGCGCCGCCACGATCGCGGCGAGGTTGTCGTTGTCGCCGAGTTTCAATTCGTCCACCGAGACGGTGTCGTTCTCGTTGACCACCGGCAGCACGCCGAGCTGCAGCAACTCGCGCAGGGTGGCGCGTGCGTTGAGGTAGCGGCGCCGATTGCGCAGGTCGTCGTGGGTCAGCAGCACCTGCGCCACCGGCCGGGCGGACAGCGACTGCCACAGCGCGATCATCGGCGCCTGCCCCAGCGCGGCCAGCGCCTGCCGCGCAGCCAGCCCGCCACCGTCACTCGCGTGCTGGCGCAGCAGCGCCCGCCCCGCCGCCACCGCGCCGGAAGACACCAGCACCACTTCACGACCGGCTGCATGACTGGCCGCGATGAAACCCGCCATCGCTTCGGCGTAGCGCGGCGTGAGGCCGCCACCATCGGCGGCGAGCAGGTTGCTGCCCACCTTCAGCACGGCGCGGCGCCACGGCGGCAGAGTCTGGCTGGCGAGTTCCCGTGCAGCCTTCATGGCGCGCCGTCGCCGGAGGCAGGCAATGCAATAACCGAAGCACCTGCACCCCCGACGCCCTGCAACGATAGCGTTGCATCCGGCATGGTCGCTTCACCTGCCGGACGCAGCGCGCCGGGCAGGTAACGCTTGAGGTCCAGCGCCGGCCGTTCGACGAAGTGCCACGAAAGCACCGCGCAAACCAGGATACAGACGGCCGACACCATCAGGCCCAGCCAGTACGGGTGATGGATGCCCATCAGCGACAAGGTCAGCTGCTGCAGCATGTAAGCGTAGATGTAGATGCCGTAGGAGAAGTCCCCGAAACGGCCGAAACGTCGTATCACCGGCGTGGACAACGTGCCAAACCGGATGACCAGCCAGGGCAAAAGCAGGAACAGCGCGGTATAGCCGTGGTCGAGCACCACCGCTCCGGCGGCAGCCAGAACCAGCGCGCCGGTCATCCAGAGGCCGCGTTTGCGCCATATGTCGCGAAAGTGGAAGAGCAGTACGCCGTAGCAGAAGTAACTGCCGTATTCGCAGCCAAAGTCCGGCCGAAGGAACCGCGCCTGGGGATTGTGCTGGACGTCGAAGATCAAAAAGATGTAGGCCGCATATCCGATAATCAGCAACAGCAGCAGGTAGCGAAAACGGGCGCGCAGCAGACCGCACAGTCCAGCCAGCATCAGCACGCCGTACCAGCGCACTTCGATCGGAATGGTCCACAACGAACCATTCACCCCCGGAAACGATGCGTGCTCGAACACCCCGGGCAAAAACAGACGAACGCCAAAGTACAGCTGGGAAAAGTAGTCCCAGGTGACCGGGGAACGAAAGTAATCACCCAGGGGGATCTGCGTGACCAGGGGCCCCAGCACCAGCGCCGCCACGACCGTGACCATGGCCAGCCCTGGCCAGACCCTCAGGAAGCGCTTGGCCGCGAAACGCAGGACATGCGGGTCCCGGTCCCAGCTCTGCGCGACCAGGTAGCCACTGACCGCGAAAAACACGAGGACGCCCATGGTACCCAGCGTCAGCAGTCCAAACGGCTGAGGTTCCAGACGTCCGCTCAATGCGGCCTGATGCGCGCAGAGCACCATGGATGCAGCCACCAGCCGCACCGCGTCGAAGTTGTTGGATGGGTGCTGGCGTGACATGGGTCGAGTGTCGCCTCAGTCCGCTGCCTGCGCAATCGCTGCCAGCCGCGCGGCCAGCTCGTCGAGACGAAGATCGGCTGCCGCTCCCGCCGACGTGCGCAGCGCCAGGCTGCTTTCCGGCGTGCGTCCTTCGCCGGCTGAAGCAGCCGCTTCCGCCGCGGCGCGATACGCATCGCGGAACGGCACGCCGGCGGCGGCCTGCTCGATCGCCACGTCGGTGGCGTACATCGCCGGCTCGATCGCCGCGCGCATGGCCGTTTCGTTCCAGGCAAATCGCGCCAGCAAGTCAGGCACCAGTTCCAGCGCCATCAGGCCGTGGCGCACGCCGTGGAAGATCGAGCCCTTGGAGAACTGCAGGTCGCGCTGGTAGCCGGACGGCAGCGACAGCAATTGCTCGATCTCGGTGCGCGCGGCGGCCACGCTGGCGTAACTCGCGCGCAGCAGCTCGATCACGTCGGGGTTGCGCTTGTTCGGCATGATCGAGCTGCCGGTGGTGTACTCGGACGGCAGCTGCACGAAGTTGAATTCGGCGGTGGTGAACAGCGACAGGTCCCAGGCCAGCCGGCGCAGGTCGAGCAGCGCACCGCCGATCGCCTCCAGCACCGCCATCTCGAACTTGCCGCGCGACAGCTGGGCGTAGATCGGGCTGACCTGCATGCGGGCGAAGCCCAGCGCCTGCGTGGTGTGTTCACGATCGAGCTTCAGGTTCACGCCGTAACCCGCGGCGGTACCCAACGGGTTGGCATCGATCAGCGCCAGTGTCTGCCGCGCGCGCAGGGCATTGTCGATGAAGCCTTCGGCGAAGCCGGCAAACCACATCGCGGTGGACGACACCACCGCGCGCTGCAGGTGGGTGTAACCCGGCAGTGGCAGCGACTCGCGTGCGGCGCGATCGAGGCAGACTTCGGCGATGGCGCGGCAATGCGTTTCCAGCGCGGCCAGCTTGTCCTTCAGCCACAGCCGCGTGGCGACCAGGATCTGGTCGTTGCGGCTGCGGCCGGTGTGCACGCGGCGACCGGCGTCGCCCAGGCGCTCGGTGAGGCGTGCCTCGATCGCCGAATGGCCGTCTTCGTAACGCTCGTCCAGCACAAAGGCGCCGCCGCTGAAATCCGCAGCCAGCGCATCCAGCTCGCGCTTCAGCGCAGCGGCCTCGTCGGCGCTGACCACGCCGATGTTGGCCAGGCCTTCCACGTGCGCCTTGCTGGCGGTGATGTCGTGCAGGAAGAACTCGCGATCGAGCAACACATCGTCGCCGGCGAGGAACTTCATGATCTTCGCGTCGATCCGGACGCCGGATTTTTGCCAGAGGGGTTGGGTCATGGCCGGGTCTCGCTCATTTGATTCGTCACTCCAGCGAAAGCTGGAGTCCAGTGTCGTTGCACGGTGAAGTCGCTGGATGATCAGACATTCGTCTGTTGAAAGCCCCGCTTACGCGGGAATGACGGCGGTCAGATGGGAATGGCGGTGTATTCGTCCACGCCGATCGCGCGGTTGATGTTCTGCATGGCTTGCGTGGCGGCGCCTTTCAGCAGGTTGTCCAGCGTGGCCACCACGACCACCCGCTTGCCGTCCGTCGACATTGCGAAGCCGCCGATCTCGGCGTGGTGCTGGTGGGCAACGCGGCTGACCCACGGCGCATCGTCCAGCACCGACACCAGCTTCTCGCCGGCGTAAGCGGCATGGAAGCGCTGCAGCACCTCCTCGCGCTTCAGCTGACGGCTGAGGTACAGGTTGCTGGTGACCGTGAGACCGCGAAAATGCGGCGCCACGTGCGGCATGAATTCCACCGGCACGCCGAGCTGGAAGGAGGCTTCCTTCTCGTGCATGTGGCCGGTGAGCGCGTACGGCATCAGGTTGTCGCGCAGCTTTTCCGGATCGTTCTTGTCCGACGGCGTGGTGCCCGCGCCCGAGTAGCCGGACACGCCGAAGCACACCGGTGGCGCCGCCAGCAGGTCCTTCAGTGGCGCGATGGAAAGCTGCATCGCGGTGGCGTAGCAACCGGGGTTGCTGATGCGCCGCTCGCCCCGCCACTTGTCGCGGGCGAGTTCGGGCAGGCCGTAATACCAGCGCTTGTCGAAGCGGTAGTCGGCGGAGAGGTCGAGGATGATCGGATCGACCCCGGCCTGGTCGAATGCCTCCACGCAGGCCGCCGCCTTGCCGTTGGGCAAGGCCAGGATCACCATGTCGGCGCCGAGTTTCGGCAGGTCCTCGTGCGCCGGCGCGCTGTAACGCAGCTCGCCGCGATACTCGGGCACGTGGGCGTCGACGCGCTGGCCGTCCAGCTCGCGCGAGGACACAAAGCTCAGTTCCAGCGCCGGATGCCCCGCGATCAGGCGGATCAGCTCGGTGCCGGTGTGGCCCCGTGCGCCGACGATGCCGATGGTTTTCTTGTCGTGTGTCACCGATCCACTCCTGCGATGCTGCTTTCTCCTCCCCCTGCACAGCAGGGGGAGGTCGGGAGGGGGTGAGGCTTTTGATCTTCACATCAAGATCAAGAGCGACCCCACCCCAGCCCTCCCCTGCATGCAGGGGAGGGAGTTGGTCTTGCTCAATCCACCAGTGTCGGCTGGCGCTGCGCGCAATGCGCCACGCAGCGGAAAATCGTGTCGAGGTCCTCGATGCCATACCAGAACACCTTCCAGCGCGGCTGCTTGATGCAGCCGTCCGATTCGGCGTAGTAGAAGATGTTGACCTGGTTGCCGTGGCGCGAACGCCAGAACAAGCGCGGATGCTCTTCGCGCATCACCTGCCACACCGCCCGGCCCAGGCCTTCGCCCTGGGCGTCGTCGAGCACGGCGAACTTGTCCAGGTACGGCAAGCCGTCCTCTTCGGTGAGGATCATCGCGGCGCGGTAGTTCTCGCTGACGTAGATGCGAAGCGGCTTGGTGCGTTCGAAGTAATCCGGCACCAGGGCGCGGCCGAAACTCGATTCGATCAGCGTGCGCATGCGCGCCAGGTCGATGCCGTCCCACGAGTCGAACGTCAGCACCTTCTCGCCGCGCCGGACCAGGGTGCCGGAACCCTTGTGGGTGAACAGCTCCTTGGCCAGTTCCGCCGGACGGGTGATCGACACCGATGACGTCAACGGCAAATCGGCCAGCAGGTCGGCGATCTGCTCGATCTTCAGGCGCATGCCGCCGTTGATCCACGGCTGCGCCATCAGGTGGTCGAACTCGGTCGACAGGTTGATCGAGTCGATCAGCTTGCCGTGCTCGTCGAGCAGGCCGCCGGTGCCGGTGAGGAACACGATCTTGTACGGCTGCAGCATGCGCACCAGTTCGTTCGCGGCGACGTCGGCGTTGACGTTGAGGATCTGCCCCTCGTCGGTTTCGCCGAGGCTGGCGATCACCGGGATCGAATTCGCGCGCAGGCTGGCCTCGATCGGCGCCAGGTTGATGCTGTCGACCTTGCCGACCATGCCGTAGGTGTCGCGATCCAGGTAGCTGGCCAGGAACACGCCCGACGGCACCGCGGTGGCGCGGGTGTCCATCGACTGCAGCGCTTCCACCAGCTTCAGGTTCTGCTGCATGAACACGCGGCGCACGATGCCCAGCGCCTTCGGCGAGGTCACGCGCAGGCCGTTGATCGTCTGCTTCTCGATGCCGGCAGCGGCCAGCTCCTCATCCAGTTGCGGGCCGGCACCATGCAGCACGATCGGGGTCAGCCCCACCTGTTGCAGGAAGGTCAGCGACGAGGCGAGATCGGCCAGCTCGTCGCGCAACACCGCGCCGCCCACCTTGACCACGGCGAAACGCTTGGCGTCGACCTCGGAGAAGCGCTTGAGGTATTGCTGGATTTCCTTCGCGCTGCCCATGCTCGAAAGCAGGCGCACGATGGTCTTGCGGGTGTGGTTGCCTGTGCTCATGCGATTTTGCTGTCCACGATCCGGTGAATGACCTCTGCGTAATGCTGCAACTGATCCAGCGCGACCCACTCGTCGGCGGTGTGCGCCTGGGCGATGTCGCCGGGGCCGTAGACGAAGGCGGTGTAGCCGGCGGCGGAGAACAGCGCCGCCTCGGTCCAGAAGTCCACCGCGTTGCCCACCGGAATGCCCAGCTCGTCGGCGAGATCGCGGGCGACCAGCCGGTTCGCCTCGGCGTTCGCCGTGTCGCCGGCGGGCAGCGAGGCGCCGCGGAAGGTTTCGGTGAACTCCACCGGCTGCGGCTCGACCAGCGTGCGGAAGCGCTCGAGCAACTGGTCCGGGTCCATCGTCGGCAGCGCACGAAAACCGAAGCGCACTTCCGCCGAGGGCGCGATCATGTTCGCCTTGATGCCGCCCTCGACCCGGCCGATGTTGAAGCGCAGGCCGGTGAGTCCGCCGAAGCGCTCGTGCGACTGCGCCGCCACGAAATCCAGTGCCGCGTTGCCCCAGCGCATCGCCTGGTGCAGCGCGCTGTCGCTGGGCTGCTGCTCGCCCGAAGCATGGCCGGCGTGGCCCGCGAAGCGCATCAACACCGACTGGATGCCACGATGCGCCAGCACCGCCTCGCCCCTGGTCGGTTCGGCCACGATCACCGCCTCATAGGCATGCGCATCGCGCAGGAAGCCGGCGATGCAGCGCGGGTCGTTCGCTTCCTCGTCGGTGGAAAACAGCAATGCCAGTGCGCCATCGCTGGCATTCGCCACCGCCAGCAACGCGGCGGCCGCACCCTTGATGTCGCAGGCACCGAGGCCGATCGCGCGATCCGCGGTCACCCGCAACGCATGCGGATCGGCCGTCCACGCCGGCGAATCCGGCACCGTGTCCAGATGCACGTTGAACAGGTATTTCGGCTCGCCGCGCACCGCATGCAGCGCCACCGCACCGGCGCCGAAGTCGGTCACCGTGACCACGAAGCCGGGCAGCTGCGCACGCAGGTAGTCGAAGATGCCGCCGGTGCCGATCGCGCGCGGCGGGTTGCGCGTGTCGAACCCGACCAGCGCCCGCAGGTGCTCCAGGGTGGCGTCCAGCAGCGCGCTCATCCGCGATTGACCTCGGCCCACAGCGTGCTGCTCATGCCGAACAGCTTGATGAAGCCCTCGGCCTCTTCCACACCCCAGTCGGCCGACTGGGCGTAGGTGGCACCCTTGGCGTTGAGGATGTGCTTCGACTCGACCGCCACCGCACCGACGCTGCCGCCGTTCGTCTCCAGCGTCACCGTGCCGTTGACGGTGGACTGGCTGGAGGCCAGGAACGCCTCCAGGTCGGTCTTCAGCGGGTCGTGGAAGAAGCCCTCGTAGACCAGTTCCACCCACTTGCGCGCTACCTCGGGCTTGAAGCGGTTCTGCTGCTTGCTGAGCACCGCTTCTTCCAGGGCGCGGTGCGCGGTGAGCAGCGCGGTCAGGCCCGGCGCCTCGAAGATGATGCGGCCCTTCAGGCCGATCGTGGTGTCGCCGGTGTAAAGGCCGCGGCCCACGCCGTACTGGGCGAACAGATGGTTCAATTTCGCCAGCATGGCATGCCCGGCGATCTTCTCGCCGTCCAGCGTCACCGCTTCACCGCCCACGAAACCGATCTTCACCTGCAGTGGTTTGGACGGCCATTCGGCACGCGGCTTGCACCAACCCACCGCGCCAGCGCCGGGCGCCTGCCACTGGTCGATCTCGCCACCGGACATGGTCAGGCCCAGCAGGTTCTCGTTGATGGTGTAGGCCTGCTGCTTGGCGCGCACGCCGAAGCCGCGTTCCTCCAGGTACTTCTGTTCGTAAGCGCGCGTCTGCGTGTGTTCCTTCTGGATCTCGCGGATCGGCGCCACGATCTGGTAGTCACCCAGCGCCTTCACCGCCAGGTCGAAACGCACCTGGTCGTTGCCCATGCCGGTGCAGCCATGCGCGATCGCCTTGGTGCCCAGCTCGGCGGCTCGCTTCAGCGCGGCCTCGACGATCAGGTAGCGGTCGGAGACCAGCAGAGGATACTGGCCCTGGTAGCCCTCGCCCGCCCACACGAACGGCTTGACGAAGCCGGACCAGATCGCCGGACCGCCATCGACGGTGACGTGGCTGGCCACGCCCAGTTCCTGCGCGCGGGCCTCGATGAAGGCGCGCTCCTCGGCATCCACGCCGCCGGTATCGGCGAACACGGTGTGCACGGCCCAGCCCTGCGCCTGCAGGTAGGGCACGCAGAAGCTGGTGTCGAGGCCGCCGGAGAAGGCGAGGACGATGTCTTTGCCTTCTCCGTTGGAGGGAATGGGGAATGGGGAATCGGGAATGGTGGGAGCATTCGACATGGTGGTAATCCTGAAGGTATGGGTGAAGCGCAACGAGCAGAGTGCGAAGGACTGTTTTTGACGATTCCCTATTCCCGATTCCCCATTCCCTGCTCCACGACGATGCGCGGCTCGCAGCGCACCGGGAAATTCACGGAGTTGGCGATGAAGCAGGCGTGGTGCGCGGCTTCGTGCGCCGCCTCGGCCCTGGCCGGGTCGCTGCCGGCGCTGATCGTCACCACGGGACGCAGGATCACTTCCACAAAACGCCCGCCGTCACCTTCGGTGGCCATCGTGCCCTCGGCAGCGTCGGCGTAAGCCGTCACCACCACGCCGGCCACGGTGGCCATGTGCAGGTAGGACAGCATGTGGCAGGTGGACAGCGCGGTGACCAGCATGTCTTCGGGGTTGTGCCGGGTGGCGTCGCCGCGGAAGGTCGGATCGGACGAGCCGGCCAGCTCGGGTTTCCCCGCGATGCGGATCGTGTGGTCGCGGCTGTAGTTGCGGTAGCCGTCGGTGCCTGTGCCGAGGTTTCCGGTCCACTCCACGTCGACGCGATAGTGATGTTGATGAGTCACGGCGTTGGCTCCTGTTGGGTCATCAGTGCGGCCAGTTCCACGTCGCCATCGCCGTCGCGCTCGCGCAGCCCGGCGATCACGCCGGCACGATTGCGGACGGGATGGTTCTGGCTCAGCTTGAACTTGCCTTCGATGCGGTCGATGCTGATTTCGAGACCGACGATGGCGCGCAGCGACTTCTCGATGTGGTCTTCCGGCGCATCCGTGATCTTCCATGGCTGCGGCTGGCCCGCTTCATGATGATCGGTCAGCGTCTCCAGCAGCCGACGCAGCCACGCCGCGTCATCGATCACTTTCAAGCGACCATGCACGTGTACCACCGCGTAGTTCCACGTCGGCACCTCGCGCCCGGTCTCGTGCTTGCTCGGATACCAGTTCGGACTGATGTAGCCGTCCGGACCCTGGAACACCAGCAGCACCTCGGCGCCGTCCTGCTGCGCCAGCTCGTTGCCGCGCGCGACATGGCCATGCAGCACGCCATCGACCAGTTCGAATGGCAAGTGATTGGCCGCCAGCCCGCCGGCCCCGTGGGTCACCACGGTGGCGAACGGATACGCCCGCATCAGCCCGTGCAAGGCCTCGCTCCGCGTCTCCTGGAAATGCTTCGGCGTGTACATGCCGGCTCAGCCCTGCCCGATCAGCGACGCCATCACCGCCTTCTGCACGTGCAGGCGGTTCTCGGCCTCGTCGATGGCGATGCAGTACGGCGCATCCATCACCGCGTCGGTGGCCTTGATGTTCCGGCGCAACGGCAGGCAGTGGCTGAACAGGCCGTGGTTGGTCAGCGCCATCTTTGCCTCGTCCACGATGAAGTGCCTGTTCGCCTCGCGGATCGGCTTCTCCTTGTCCCACTGGCCGAAGAACGGCAAGGCCCCCCAGCTCTTGGCGTAGACCACGTCAGCGCCGGCATAGGCTTCCTCGATATCGTGGCTGACCCTCAGCGAGCCGCCGTTCTGCTCGGCGTTCAGACGGCCAAACGCCATGTAGCGCTCGTCCAGCACGTAGTCCGGCGTGGGGCACAGCAGGGTCACGTCCATGCCCATCTTGGTGGCGATCAACAGCGCCGAGTTCGCCACCGCGGTGTTCAGCGGCTTCGGGTGGTAGGTCCAGGTGAGCACGTACTTCTTCCTGGTGAGGTCGCCCAGGTGCTCCTTCATCGCCAGCGCGTGGGCCAGCTCCTGGCAGGGATGGGTGATGGTCTCCATATTGATCACCGGCACGGTGGCGTACTGGGCGAACGCCTTGATCACCTTGTCCTGCCGGTCCACCGCCCAGTCCTGGAATTTCGGGAAGGCGCGCACCGCGATCAGGTCGACGTAGCCGCTCAGCACGCGCGCCACCTCGGCGATGTGCTCCTCGGTGTCGCCATCCATCACGCTGCCCACCTCGAACTCGATCGGCCACGCATCCTTGCCCGGCGCCAGCACGATGGCGTGCCCACCCAGCTGGAATGCACCCAGCTCGAAGCTGGTGCGGGTACGCATCGACGGATTGAAGAACAGCAAGGCGATCGACTTGCCGGCCAGTTGCTGGCCACGCGGGGAACGCTTGAACGATGCCGCCTGTTCCAGCAGCGCGTCGATCTCGGTGCGGCTGTAATCCTGGGTAGTGATGAAATGCCGTAGAGCCATGATTTACTCCAATCCAAAACACAAAAAACCCGGCGCAGAGGCCGGGTTTCGTCGTCGATGCACCGTCAAACGCGTGCGACTGCCTACCCGGCCGAGTATCCATACAACGGTCGGCGCGCACGCGACGTCATGCCAGCGGCCGCGCGGGCGCTGGTCAGTACGGTGGCGGTATAGACGGCTGTGGACATGGGGATTCCGGGTGACTGTCGGGCATCATGCCGACAATTTCGCTGCCGTGCAACAAAAAATTCGGGTGTCCCGAAAAGCAACGCCGCCAAGGCTGGCGGCGTTGCTGGTGGGGTCAGTCGGCCGGGTCGACCCGTACCCGGACGCGCAGGCGCTCGCCGGGGTCGTAGCTCAGGCGCGAGGTGTAGACCTCGCCGCGATAGCGGTATTCCACGTCGTAGCCGATGATCCGGCGCTGTTCGCTGACCGAGCTGACCTCGCGGCACTGGGTCTGGGTGGTTTCGTAGTCGCGACCACGGTTGGTCCGGTTGCCGATCGCGCCGCCGGCCACGGCGCCGGCCACGGTGGCGGCCTTGCGTCCGTCGCCCTTGCCCACGGTGTTGCCCAGCACGCCGCCGATCACGGCGCCGAGCACGGTTCCCGCGGTGCTGTTGCCGCCTTCGTGGCGCACCACCGGCTGGTCATAGCATTCCTGGCGCGGCACCTCGGTGCGGGTCACGCCCTGCACCGGGTCGGCGCGCAACACGTCGGCCCAGCCGTAATGGGCGTTGTCGTCATTGTTGCCATTGTTGGGGTTGGCGTAACGCACATCCTGTGCACAAACGCCGCCCGCCACCAGGGCAAGTGCGAGCGCGGAAATCCACAGCTTGGTCATCACGACCTCCCAATTACTGAAACACCACTCGCGCAGACGCGCGTACTGGTAGCCATTGCAGCAAATTCACGCTGAATACACCCTTAGAATCAGTCAACGGGAAGCCGGCGCGACTCGGCCACTTACACCTTGTTAAGATGCCGGGCTGGCCGAACCCCCTGTCCGGACGGCCCATGCCGCGGATTCCACCATGCCGATATCGCTCTACAACAGCCTGACCCGTCGCACCGAACCGTTTGCCCCGCTCGACCCGGAGCGCGTGACGATGTACCTGTGCGGCCCCACCGTCTACAACTACGTGCACATCGGCAATGCGCGTGGACCGGTGGTGTTCGACGTGCTGGTGCGCCTGCTGCGGCGGCATTACCCCCACGTCGTGTATGCCCGCAACATCACCGACGTGGATGACAAGATCAACGCCGCCGCGCAGCAGCAAGGCGTGCAGATCGACGCGATCACGAACCGCTTCGCCCAGGCCTACCGCGACGACATGGCCGGGCTCGGCGTGGCGCCGCCCGACATCGAGCCGCATGCCACCACCCATATCGCGCAGATCGTCACGATGATCGAAGCGCTGATCGACGGTGGCCATGCCTATGCCGCCGAGGGTCACGTGCTGTTCGACGTCGGTTCGTTCGCCAATTACGGCAAACTGTCCGGCCGCGATCCCGATGAACTGATCGCCGGCGCGCGGGTGGAAGTGGCGCCGTACAAGCGCAACGCCGGCGACTTCGTGCTGTGGAAGCCTTCCACCCCCGAACTGCCGGGCTGGGACAGCCCGTGGGGTCGCGGTCGCCCCGGCTGGCATATCGAATGCTCGGCGATGAGCGCTGCGCACCTGGGCGAAACCATCGACATCCACGCCGGTGGCGTCGACCTGCTGTTCCCCCACCACGAGAACGAGGTGGCGCAGTCCACCTGCGCCCACGGCGGCAAGGTGTTCGCACGCTGGTGGATGCACAACGGCATGCTGACGTTCGATGGCCGCAAGATGTCCAAGTCGCTGGGCAACGTGCTGCTGGTGCACGAACTGCTCAAGCTGCATCCGGCTGAAGCCTTGCGCCTGCGCTTGCTCAGCGGCCATTACCGGCAGCCGCTGGACTGGTCAGAAGCGGCCATCCAGCAAGCCACCAGTACGCTCGATGGCTGGTATCGCGTACTGCGCGACCTGACCGACGTGGCCCTGCCGACAGGTGAGCTGCCGGTGCCGCCGCGGATCGAAGCGGCGCTGTGCGACGACCTCAACACGCCCCAGGCGCTGGCCGAGCTGTCCGTGCTGGCCGATGCCGCGCGTCAGTCCGGCAGTGCCGAAGCCAAGGCCGCATTGCTTGGCGGCGGCCAGTTGCTCGGCCTGCTGCAGCAGGCACCCGAGGCCTGGTTCCGTCGCGGTGACGAGGCGATCGACGAGGCGCGCATCGAGGACCTGCTCGAACAGCGTCGCAC
The DNA here is from genome assembly GCF_057657335.1 of Rhodanobacter sp. Soil_C_14. Taxonomy (NCBI): domain Bacteria; kingdom Pseudomonadati; phylum Pseudomonadota; class Gammaproteobacteria; order Lysobacterales; family Rhodanobacteraceae; genus Rhodanobacter; species Rhodanobacter sp. Soil_C_14. Next base: position 441,842 of record NZ_JBDGIQ010000001.1, read on the forward strand.
CGCCCGCGCCTCGCGCGATTTCGCCCGGGCCGACGCGATTCGCGACGAACTGGCCGCGCTCGGCATCGCCATCGAGGACGGCGCCCAGGGTACCCGCTGGAGCATCGTCAAGGCCTGATGCATCGAACCGGCCGGCGCGGCGGATTTCATTTCCCGCACCGGTCCGCGCGATAATGCCCGGATGAATGCCATTGCCAGCACCGGCGCCGAACAGGCGCAGCAGCAGATTGCCGAGGAGTTCGCCTTCTTCGGTGACTGGACCGAGCGCTACCAGTATCTGATCGACCTCGGCAAGCAGTTGCCGGACTTTCCCGAGGCGCACAAGAACGACGTCTACCGCGTGCACGGCTGCCAGTCGATGGTGTGGCTGGTGCCCTCCGGCGATGCCTCGAACATGCACTTCGAGGCCTTCAGTGATTCGGCGATCGTGTCCGGCCTGCTCGCCCTGCTGCTGCGCGTCTATTCCGACCGCCCGGCGGCCGAGATCCTCGCCACCGAACCCAACTTCATCGGCACCATCGGCCTGGCCAAGCACCTGTCGCCCACGCGCTCGAACGGCCTGGCCGCCACGCTGACGAAACTGAAGGAGTACGCCAAGGTGATGGCGAGCCAGGAGTGAGTAAAGAGGAGTGAGAGAAAAGCCGGAGCGCGAGACGCCGTTGCCTTCTCTCACTCCTCTCCACTCACTTCTCGCAAAACGCCCCGCTCGAAGCGGGGCGTTTTTTTGAAGAGTCCGGCATGGATGCCGGTTTGATCTTTGCGCTCATGGATGAGCGCAAAAGCACAGCTCTCAGTCGCCCATCTGCTTCTGCAGGTGCTCACGGCGTTCCTGCGCATCCAGCGACAAGGTGGCGATCGGTCGCGCATCGAGACGATCGACGCCGATCTCCTCGTCGGTCTCTTCGCAGAAACCGTAGCTGCCTTCCTCGATCCGGCGCAGCGCCTTGTCGATCTTGGAGATCAGCTTGCGGTAACGATCGCGCGTGCGCAGTTCCAGCGAGTTCTCGGTTTCGCGGGTGGCGCGCTCGGCCTCGTCACCCACATCGCGAACTTCCTCGCGCAGGTTGTCCATGGTCTGACGCGACTCCTCGACGAGCTGGTCGCGCCAGTCGCGCAGCTTGTTGCGGAAGTACGCCAGATGCATCGGGTTCATGTACTCCTCGTCGGGCGAGGGACGGTAACCCTTGGGCAAGCTGATGTTGGTGGTGGAGGACAGTGCGTATCGCCCGTCTTCCTGGGTAATGCCGTTATCGAGTTTTTTTGCAGCAAGTTTATTCATTGAAGACGACGTTTTCTGTTTCTTGGAGGAAGAGGCATGGTGTGCGGCGGTTTCTGCGCGCGGTGTCACCATGGCGGTTGCACTCGCCACCTTGCCCTTGAACAGGGTGCTGGCGGGTGCCGGGGATACGTGTTTTGCGGCAGCCACCGGTGCCGGTTTCGCTACCGTCTTTTCGGCGGGCTTGATCGCTTTCGGGGCCGGCTTGGCCACCGGCTTCGGCGCCGGCTTGGCCGCGGGCTTTGCCACGACGGCCGGCTTGGCGACGACCTTGGCTGGCTTGGCGGCGCTGCGGGCCTTGCCCGCGGCGGGTTTGCCGCTCTTCGCGACAGCCTTGCCGGCGACAGGCTTCTTCGCGACGACCCTGGCGGGTGGCGCCTTCTTCACGGCAGCCTTCTTCACGGCGCCCTTCGTGGCGACTGTCTTCGACGCGGGAGCCTTGACCGGGGCGGACTTCTTCGCCGGTGATTTCTTTGCTGGTGACTTGCTGGCTGGTGACTTGGCGGCGGGCTTGCTGACCGGCTTTTTCGACGCGGCCTTCTTTGCCGCCGGCTTGCTTGCGGGTTTGGCTGCGGCCTTCGGCCTGGTCTTGGCAACGGCCTTCGACGCCACCTTGGCCGGTGTCCTGCTCGCGTTCTTCACGGTCGCTCCCTTGCCTGCAACTGTCGACTTGCCGGCCTTGCTTCCAGACGAAGCCTTGGCTTTCTGCGCCTTGGCGGCGGTCGAACTACGCGTCGTTTTCGCCATATCCCTTCACCGTTAGTGGCCGTGGCGGCCGGGTGTTATAGCCCATGTATCCTGCACCAGCAAGCCTGCTTCTGGAATACTTGTACCATTACCCGATGCAGGCTGTTCCGGCACCGTGAATATCCCGACCCGATTCATACTGTGGTTGCTGCATTTGTACAAGCGCTGGCTCAGTCCCCTGCTCGGCCCGCGCTGCCGCTTCCAGCCCAGTTGCTCCGATTATGCACGGATTGCCGTCACGCGCTTCGGCCCCTGGCGCGGCAGCCTGCTGACCGGCTGGCGGCTGCTGCGCTGCCAGCCGCTGTGCGACGGCGGCGATGATCCGGTGCCCGAGCACTTTCATTTCTCCCGCTGCCGGCATCAGGGGGATTCCGTCGACACGCAGTGAGCAGGCGACGGTGCGCGACGCCTGCCGCAGCCGTTGGCTACGGCGCGGAGCCGTAGCCGCCTTCCACGCCCTTGCTGGCGTAGGCCACCGCATCATGCGGGTGCAGGCTTTCCTGGTGCTCCACGCGGATATGGAAGTCGCTGAGGGTGGCGTCCGCGTCGAGGGACTTCTGGATGCGCCGGGCGGCGTCTTCGCAAAACATCAGGTTGCCGCCGTTGGCCAGCGCGAAAGCCTGCTCGTCCTCGCGCTTCACGGCCGTCTGCACCGGCGTGCCCAGCGCGTGCTCGACGCCATCGATCAGGCCGACCAGGTGGAAGCCGGCACCCGGCACGGGACGCACGCGCAGACGCGCCACGCTGCGCTGGGCGTGTGGCGTGGCCACGATGCCCTTCTCGCTGCCCAGCCAGGCCAGCACGGCGGCATGGTCGAGCGGCTGATCCGCGCCGAAGTCGCTGGCGAACTGGTCCTGGATCAACTGGCGCGACAAGGCGGCGGATGCCGGACAGGTCGAGGAGTAGATCACCTCGGTGCCGAATTCGAGCAGGAACTCGTCGCCGGTGAGGCTGGCTTCGATGCACACCGGATAGGCGCGCCAGCCGCTGTTGGCGCTCTTCAGCGCAGGGCGGCGCACCAGGTGTTCGAAACGGATGCTGAGGCAGGCGCGGTCGGACAGGTCGCCATGCGAATCGAGGAAGCCGCGCAGCAGCGCGTGCAGCATGTCGGCACCCAACGTCTGCGTGCTCAGTGCCTGCTCGACCTGCAGGTACAGCCGCGACATGTGGATGCCGCGCTTGTCGGGCCGCTTCAGGTTGACGAAGGCGCCCACCCGCGCACTGGCACGTTGCGGCTGGCCATCGCCGGCATCGAACAGCACCGGCACCTGGATGTCGGCCATGCCGACCCAGTCCAGCGCGCCGGCAAGATGGGGCTGCGCATGGACGGCAACGTCGGGCAGCAGACGAGCGGTATTTTCCTGGTTCGGCATGGCGGGTCCTGATCTCGGCGAAGCAACTCGCCGGTGAAGCAAGCAATCTTGGGGCACGCAGCCCACGGCGCAATAGTGGCGCGGGGGAAACGCTGCGTCTTGAACGAATTACGGCCGCTGACGCTGCCACGCGCGTGCAGCCTGCCACGCCTGCAAGGTGGTCGACAGTCCGGTACGCGGCTGACCGGCCTGCAGCGTGGCCAGCGCATCGCCGGAACGCGCGGCGCGCCGTGCCAGTTTGCTGACGTGGCGGGACTCCAGTGAGCGAAACACGCTGAGCGGACCACTTACGGCCGTCGACGCGCGCCAGCTGCCCAGCAGGTCTTCCAGTTGCGCCTGGATCGCCTGCTGCCGCGCCGCGCTGGCGCTGCGCAATTGCGTGCGATCCAGGCCATGTCGCGCCAGCCGCGCCATCGGCAGCGGCAGGCGGTCGCGCTCGGCATCGGTATCCAGCCGCAGCAGCGCGTACAGCAGGTGATTCAGCACGGCGACCTGCGCGGCCCGCTCGGCCGACGCCGCCGCGCCATACCACCAGGCCGTCTCCAGCGCAGCCAGCGCGCCATGCAGGGGCATCGCCGCGGCGATCTGCGCCGTGAAATCCGCCGCCGTGCCCTGCTCCAGCTGTGCCATGGCCGCGATGACCGGCGCCAGCCACAGTTCGCTGGCGATGGCGTGCGCCCGCTCGTCGTCGAACAGCACCTGGCTCAGCGGGTGACGGCCGCCGCTGGCCGCGGCGCCAGCCAGCTCCTCGGCCCACCAGTTGAGCTTGGCCGCGGCCACCTGCGGTTCGCGGATGCCGTAGGCGGCGCCCAGCAGCTCCTGTTCGAGCGCGGCCAGCGCGACATGGCCCGGGTAACGGCGGCCGTCGACAAACGCCAGGGCGATCCGCTGCTGCGGCTGCACCGCCAGCCATTTGTCGATGAAGCCCTGCAGTACCGCACTCTGTTCGACCAGCTCGATCATGCGACGCTCGATTCCAGTTGCAGCAATGCTGCCAGTTCGGCCGGATGGTCCAGCACCACGTCGGCGCCCCAGCCATGCGGGTCGCCGCCGTCGAGGTATCCCCAGCTCACCGCCACCGTGTACAGGCCGGCTGCGGCGCCGGCCTCGATGTCGCGCCGATCGTCGCCGACGAACAGGCAACGCTCAGGCGTCAGCCCCGCACGTTCGCAGGCCAGCAGCACCGGCGCCGGATCGGGTTTCTTCACCGGCAGGGTATCGCCGGAAACCACGGCGCTGGCCCGCTCGCTCCAGCCGATGCGTCGCACCAGTTCATCGGTGAGGAAGGCCGCCTTGTTGGTGACGATGCCCCAGCGCAAGCCTCGCGCCTCGATCCGCGCCAGCAAGTCGTCCACGCCCTCGAAGGCGCGGGTCTGCCGGGCCATGACCTGCCGGTAGAGCTCCAGGTAACGGGGCACCAGGGCCAGCACGCCGTCCTCGCCGCGCCCGGCGAACGCGCAGCGCAGCACGGCGCGCGCGCCGCGCGACACCACCTCGCGCACCGGTGCGTAAGGCGGTGAGGCCGCGCCCTCCTCCGCGCATTGGGCGAGCAGGGCCGCGTACAGGTCCGGCGCACTGTCGAGCAGGGTGCCGTCCAGATCGAACAGCACGCCTTGAATGTTTTCCGGGAGCGGGCGGCTCATGCCGGCTTGCGTGCGCACAGCACGTAGTTGACCGCCGTGATCCTGCCCAGCCACGCCTTGCGCGTGAGCGGGTTGTAGCCCAGCCCGGAAACATCCTCCAGCTCCAGCCCGGCATGGCGCAGCAGCCGGCCCAGTTCGGACGGCTTCAGGAACTGGGCGTAATGGTGGGTGCCCCGCGGCAGCATGCGCATCACGTACTCCGCCCCGATGATGGCCGCGCCGAACGCGGCCGGGGTGCGGTTGATGGTGGACATGAACAGGCGCGCGCCCGGTTTCAGCATCGCGGCGAGGTCGTTCACCAGGGCTTCGGGGTCCGGCACGTGCTCGATCAGCTCCATGCAGCACACCGCGTCGAAACTCCCTGCTTCGACTGCCGCCAGTTCGGCCGAGGACTGCACGCGGTAATCCACGCTCAGCTTCGATTCGTACAGGTGCAGCCGCGCCACGTCGATGACCTTGCTGCCCAGGTCGATGCCGGTGACCCGGGCACCGGCGCGCGCCAGCGCTTCGCTGAGCAGGCCGCCGCCGCAGCCGACGTCGGCCACCTTCGCATCGCGCAGGTCGGCGCGCGCGGCAATGTACGCCGCGCGTACCGGGTTGAGGTCATGCAGCGGACGCGACTCGCCGTCAGGGTCCCACCAGCGCGCCGCCAGGCTGTCGAAACGGGCGATTTCCTCGGGGCTCACGTTGGTGGTGGTCATGTTCGAATCCACGATGGCAATGAGTTTGTTGAAGAGTGTGACCCGGCGTGGCCGGCCCGGATTCCTGTGCTCACGGACGAGTGCAAGGACTCAGGTCAGCCATTCATGCACGGTGATGTCCCATCCGCCGCTGATGTGCGCCGGGTCGTTGTGCGCGATGGCCGTCGCCTGCGCCATGTCGCTGGCACGCAACACGTAGGCGCCGCCGGACTTGTCGCCGAAGCCGCCGTAAAGCTCGACCAGCCCCTGTTCGCGCAGGCCCTCCAGATACGCCCGATGCAGCGGCAGCACGGCAGGGTCGAGATGGGGACGGCGCATCAACAGGATCAGGTAGCGGTTCATGGAAGGTCTCCCTCAAGCCGAGGCAATGCGCTCGCGCCAGGCGCGCGTGCGAGCCAGGATCGCGCCGGTGTCCATGTCCACCAGCTCGCGCGCGGCGAGCTTGCGCACGCCGGCAATCCACACGTCGCTGACCTGGTGCCGGCCCGTCGCATAGACCAGCTGCGAGATCACGTGGAACATCGGCTGGGTCTCCAGGTCACTCAGCCGCACGGCGGCGAAGTCCGCCTGCTTGCCCACCTCGATCGAGCCGATTTTCGCTTCCAGTCCGATCGCCCTGGCGCCGTTGAGCGTGGCTGCGCGCAACGCGAAGGCCGCATCGAACGCGGCGGCATCGCCGGCGACCGCCTTGGCCAGCAGGGCCGCGGTACGCATTTCGCCGAACATGTCCAGGTCGTTGTTGGAAGCGCAGCCATCGGTGCCGATCGCCACGTTGACGCCGGCGGCGCGCAGCTTCTCGGCGGGGCAGAAGCCGGAAGCCAGCTTGAGGTTCGACTCCGGGCAGTGCACCACCGACACGCCGGCGGCCGCACACGCGGCGATCTCGCCCTCGGTCAGCTGGGTCATGTGCACCGCGACCAGCCGGTCGTTGACCAGGCCCAGCTTCTGCAGGCGCTGGAACGGTCGCAGCCCGCTCTTGGCCTTTTCATCCTCCACTTCCTGCGCGGTTTCGTGGGTGTGCAGGTGGACCGGGATGTCGAGCTGGTCGGCCAGCACGCGGATGCGCTCGAAGCTTTCGTCCGACACCGTGTAAGGCGCATGCGGCACGAACGCGGTGGTCAGCAGGCTGTCGCCGAGGAAGCTGTCGTGCACTTCGCCGGCGCGCTCGAAGTACTCGTCCTGGGTTTTCGCCCAGGCGGTGGGAAACTCGATCACCGGCAGGCCGACCACCGCGCGAAAACCCAGCTTGCGGTAGGTGGCGCCGATCACGTCGGGGAAGAAATAATTTTCGTTGGCGCAGGTGGTGCCGCCGCGCAGCATCTCGGCCACCGCCAGCTCGACGCCGTCACGCACGAACTCCGGACCGATCACCTTGGCCTCGGCCGGCCAGATGTGCTGCTGCAGCCACACCATCAGCGGCAGGTCGTCGGCCAAGCCACGCAGCAGGGTCATCGGATTGTGGGTGTGGCTGTTGACCAGGCCGGGGATCAGTGCGTGTTCACCCAGCTCGACCCGCTCGCGCGGCGCATAGGCGGCGCGAGCGTCGGCGATCGGCAGCAAGGCCACGATGCGGTCGCCGTCGACCGCCACCGCGTGATCCTCCAGCACCACCGCATGCGGCTCGACCGGCACCACCCAGCGTGCCTCGATGATCAGGTCGACGGGTTGCGGATGGGACTGGCTCATAGTTCTGCTCCATGCAGCGGCTGCTGTTGAATACGACATGGGGCGGCACACCTTGCGGCGCCCGCCCCATTCGCTTTGTCGGTCATGCCGGTGGGCATGTCCGCCTTGACCAGCGACGGGAGCACGAGGCTCCCATCACTCACTTGACGCGGCTGTCGTATTCGCCGGTGCGGGTATCGACCTTGATGACTTCATCCTGGTTGACGAACAGCGGCACGCGCACCACGGCTCCCGTCTCCAGCGTGGCCGGCTTGCCGCCGCCGCCCGAAGTGTCGCCGCGCACGCCCGGATCGGTCTCGACGATCTTCAGCTCGACGAACTTCGGCGCCTGCACCGCGACGATGCCGCCGTTGAACAGGGTGACCACGCACTCCTCCTCGCCCTTAAGCCACTTCCACGCATCGCCCATGGCAGCCAGCGAGGCCGGCACCATCTCGAAGGTCTCCATGTTCATGAAGTGCCACACCTTGTCCTTGCCGATGCCGTCGATGAAGGACAGCTGCATGTCGGTGTCGGTGGCGTCCGCTTCCTCGAACGAGTCGCTGGACTTCAGCGTCTGCTCGGTGGTGCGGCCGTCCTTCAGGTTGCGGATGCGGATGCGGGTGAACGCCTGACCCTTGCCGGGCTTGATGAAGTCCGCTTCGGTGATGATCCAGGGATCGCCGTTGTGAAGGATCTTCTTGCCCGTTTTGACGTCGTTGAGGCCAAGGGTCGCCATGCGCTATCTGCTCCGGAGTCGTTTTCGCCCGAGGGGCGGCTAAAATGGGTGTCTGTCACGGGCGTCACCGCCCGATCCAAGGCCCGACATGATAACCGCAAGCCCCCATTCCCGCCTATCGTCCGCCGCAACCGGCTGGCGCGAACTGTGGCGGGACGCCATCACCGACCCCGGCGAGCTGTTGCAGGCGGTCCGCCTGGGGCACCGCACCGATCTGCTGCCGCCGGATGACGCCGGTTTCGCCCTGCGGGTTCCGCGTGGCTTCGTGGCGCGGATGCGCCGCAACGACCCGACCGACCCCCTGCTGCTGCAGGTGCTGCCACAACGGGCCGAACACGACCAGGTCGAGGGTTTCACGGCCGACGCGGTGGGCGACATGGCGTCCAGGGCCGGACAGGGCTTCCTGCACAAGTACGACGGCCGCGCCCTGCTGATCGCCAGTGGCAGCTGTGCGGTGAATTGTCGTTACTGCTTCCGCCGCCATTTTCCCTATGGCGAGGAGATCGCCGCCGCCTCGCAGTGGCGCGACGCGCTGGCCCGGCTCCGGGCCGACCCGTCGATTCGCGAACTGATCCTGTCCGGCGGGGACCCGCTGGCGCTGGCCACCCACAAGCTGGACGAACTGGGTCGCGGCCTGGCTGCCTTGCCCCAGGTGATCCGCCTGCGCATCCATACCCGCCTGCCGGTGGTGCTGCCCGAACGGATCGACGAGGAATTCGTGAGCTGGCTCGGCGCCCTGCCGCTGCAGAAGGTGATGGTGCTGCATGCCAACCACGCCAACGAATTCGATGCCGGCGTCGATGCGGCCTGTGACCGGCTGAAGGCAGCCGGCGCCACGCTGCTCAACCAGTCGGTGTTGCTGCGCGGGGTCAATGACGACGCGGACGCACTGGCCGCCCTGTCCGAGCGGATGTTTGCCGCCGGCGTGCTGCCCTACTACCTGCACCAGCTCGACCGCGTGCAGGGGGCCGCCCATTTCGAGGTCAACGATTCCCGCGCCCTCGCGTTGATGGAGGCCCTGCGCGCGCGACTTCCCGGCTACCTGGTGCCGCGGCTGGTCCGCGAAGTGGGCGGCGATACGTCCAAACGCCCCCTGTGAAACCCGCCGCCGTCACCTTTACGCTGCTTCCTGCTGGCGGCTGCAGGCGGAATCCGTTACAAACACGAATGGCCGAAGAAGGCCATGTCCGACCCCCGAACCGCCCGCGATGATCACCGGACTGCCGCACGCCCCATGAAAAAAGAATACGTCATCAAGATCCTCTTCGTCGAAAGCTCGCTCGAAGAGGCCGAACAGATCATCAGCCTGCTGCGCAACAGCGGCATCGCCGTGCGACCCGCGCGCGCCACCAATGTCGAGCAGATGCAGGCGGCGGTGAACGAGCTGGAGCCGGACCTGGTGATGTTCGACCCGGCCGTCACCACGATCAGCCTGGACGAGGCGATGAAGGTGCTGGACGCTTACGGGCGTGACTTCGCGCTGCTGGCCCTGGTCAACGAGATGGAAAGCGAACTGGTCGCCGAGCTGTTCGTGCACGGCGCCCGCGGCGTCGCCTCGCGGAACCATCCGAAGCAGCTGATCGCCGTGCTCAAGCGCGAGTTCGACGCGCTGCAGACGCGCCGCCAGGTGCGTTGGCTGCACACCGCGCTGCGCGAGACCGAGCGCCGCTGCGACGCCCTGCTCGACTCCTCCACCGATGCAATCGCCTATGTCCACGAAGGCATGCATGTGCGTGCCAACCAGTCCTATCTGGACACCTTCGGCTACGACAGCTTCGACGACCTGCTCGGCCTGCCGCTGCTGGACATGGTCGACGCGGCCAACGCCGACGAGATGAAGGCGCTGCTCAAGGGGCAGGCGCACCAGGGCAAGTTCCCCGCGCAGCTCACCTTGCGCGCGCGTCGCGCCGACGAGACCCGCTTCGACGCCACGGTGGAATTCACCCCGGCCACGTTCGAGGGCGAGCGCTGCCTGCAGATCGTGTTCCGCCGCCAGATGGTCGACCCCGCCGTGATGGAGCAGCTCCAGCGCGACCCGGTCACCGGGTTGTACAACCGCTCGCACATGCTGGCGCAGGTGGACGATGCGGTCACCGCCGCGGCCAAGGGCAAGAAGGGGCAGTCGCTGCTGCTGATCGAACCGGACAACTGGGCCTCGCTGGTCAGCGGCATCGGCCTGGGCAAGGCCGACGAGCTGCTGTCCGGCTTCGCCGACCGCATCCGCATGCTGCTGGGAGCGGACGACGTGGCCGGCATGCTGGCCGAGCACACCCTGGGTGTGCTGCTCGATTCACGCACCGACGAAGACGTCCGCGAATGGATCGCCAAGCTGCAACACAGCATCAGCAGCGAGATCTTCGACGCCGGCAGCCGTTCGATCACGGTCACCGCCAGCGTCGGTGGCAGCCTGCTCGGCGAGAAGAACGCCAACGCGGAATCGCTGCTCAACCAGGCCAGCCATGCGTTGCGCACGGCGCAGAGCCTGGGCGGCAGCCAGGTGGAACTGCACGACCCGGCGGCGCGCGAAAAGGCGGATGCGGAAAAGGACCGTCACTGGCTGGAACTGCTGCAGAAGGCGCTGACCGGAGAGGGGCTGGTGCTGTATCACCAGCAGACGATCAGCCTGCAAGACGTCGAGGGCGAGTATTCGGAAATCCTGCTGCGCATGAACGGCCCCCAGGGCGAGGTGCTGCCGGGCTTCTTCATGCCGATCGCCGAAAAGCACAACCTCACCGCGGCCATCGACCGCTGGGTGCTCGACCAGGCCATCACGGCCCTGCAGCAACGCGAAAAGCAGGGCCAGCAAACCACCTTCTTCGTCAAGCTCACGGCGGCCGCGCTGCAGGATGAAAGCCTGCTGCCGTGGCTGGGCCAGCGGCTGGGCCAGGCGGGGCTGAAGCGCGGCCAGCTGGTGCTGGAGATGACGGAAAGCAAGATCATGACCTTGCTGCGTCCGGCGCAGGAATTCCTCAAGGGCTGGAAGAAGATCGGCGGACGCTTTGCACTGGAGCAGTTCGGTTCAGGCCTCAACTCGTTCCAGTTGCTCAACCACATCGATGCGGACTATCTGAAGATCGACCGCAGCTACATGGCCGACCTGCCGCAGCATCCGGAAAGCCAGAAGAAGATCACCGAGATCTGCCAGCAGGCCCACGAACTGAAGCGCCAGACGATCGCCGAATGGGTCGAGGACGCGACCAGCACCTCGCTGCTGTTCGCCTGTGGCGTGGACTTCGTGCAGGGCAACTTCCTGCAGATCCCGCAGCGGCTGGACTGAAGCGGCCGCTCGCCGGGGCATCCCGGCGGGCCTTAGGCAGGCGGCAGGCAACAAAAAACCCGCGGAGCGATCCGCGGGTTTTTCATGCGCAACCGCGCAGTGCCGGAATTACTCGGCGGCAGCGGCAGCAGCGGCAGCAGCCTTGGCGCTCGCCTTGGCGGCAGCGGCGGCGGCCACGTCTTCCTTGATGCGCGCAGCCTTGCCTTCCAGACCACGCAGGTAATACAGCTTCGCGCCGCGGACCTTGCCCTTGCGCTTGACCGACACCGAGTCGATGGCCGGGCTATGCGCCTGGAACACGCGCTCCACGCCAGTGCCGTGCGAGATCTTGCGCACGGTGAAAGCCGAATGCAGGCCGCGGCTGCGGCGGGCGATGACGATGCCTTCGAAAGCCTGCACGCGCTCGCGATTGCCTTCCTTCACCTTGACGTTCACGACAACGGTGTCGCCGGGGCCGAATTCCGGCAGCTGGCGGGTGATCTGCTCGGACTCAAACTGTTCAATGATCTTGTTCATGGCGCACCTGTCGGTTCACTTAAATCGAAAGCAATGTTGCGGTCACTCGACCGCATCGTCTTGCCGTGATTGTCCCCGCAGGGGATGTTCACGACGGAATTCATCCAGCAAGGCCCGGGAAGCTGCATCCAGTCCATGCCGTGACAACAAGTCCGGGCGGCGCAACCAGGTCCGTCCCAGCGATTGCTTGAGGCGCCAGCGGGCAATCGCCGCATGGTCACCGGACAGCAACACCTCCGGTACCGAACCCAGTGCATCCTGCACCGGTTTTGCATAGTGCGGGCAATCGAGCAATCCATTCGAGAATGAATCCTGCTCGGCCGATGCCGCGTCATTCAACGCGCCATCCTGCAAACGCCCCACCGCGTCGATGATCACCGCCGCGGCAAGCTCGCCGCCTGACAGCACATAATCGCCGATGGAGAGCTCCTCGTCGACCTCGTGCGCCAGCAGACGCTCGTCCACACCTTCATAACGCCCACAGAGCAGGCCGATGCGCGGCAGTTTCGCCAGCGCCTCCACCCTGCCCTGCGTCAGCCGCGCTCCCTGCGGACTGAGATAAACCAGATGCACCGGCTCCGGTGCCGCCTCACGCATGACCTTCAAGGTCGTGCGCAAGGGCTCGATCATCATCACCATGCCCGGACCGCCGCCATACGAGCTGCTGTCCACGCTGCGATGCCTGTCGGTGGCATGGTCGCGCGGGTTCCAGGTTTCCACCTGAAGCAGCTTGCGCTGCTGCGCGCGTCCCACCACACCGACCTCGGCACACTGGCGCACGAAGTCGGGAAACAGGCTGACGACGTCGATGCGCATGATCCTTGACCCTTTAGTCCGCAAAAAACGGCGACGTCAGAATTCGGGATCCCAGTCCACCACCATGCGCCCTGCAGACAAGTCCACCGAACGCACATACGAACCCTGGATGAAGGGGATCAGGCGCTCGCGCGCACCGTCCCGGACCACCACGACATCATTGGCACCCGTGGCGAACAGATGACTCACCCGCCCCAGCTGCACATCCTGCGTGGTGACGACCTCGAGTCCCTCGAGATCGACCCAGTAATACTCGTCTTTCGCCGGAGGAGGCAGCTGCTCACGGGCGACATGGATGTCGGTACCGATCAACGCCGCCGCCTTTTCCCGATCGTCGATCCCGGGCAACTGGGCAACCATGCCCTTGCCCTGGAGGCGACCCTTCGCTCCGGTGATCTCCAGCTCCGCACCGGGCGCTGCACCGAGCAGCCACGGCTGGTAGTCGAAGATCCGCATGCGCGGCTCGGCCCAGGATTCGATCTTGAGCCAGCCCTGCACGCCATACAGCCCGACGATGCGCCCGATCAGGACGCGCCGACCGGCCGTCGTCACGTTCAGGCAGCCTGCTGCTTGCCGGCTTCCTTGACCAGGGCAGCGACCTTGTCGGTCAGCTGGGCGCCCTTGCCAACCCATTCCTTCACGCGCTCGACGTTCAGCTCAAGGCGCTTGTCCTTGCCCGACGCAACCGGGTTGTAATAACCGACGCTCTCGATGTTGCGGCCGTCGCGCTTGCTGCGCTGATCGGTCACGACAACGTGGTAGAACGGACGGCCCTTGGCGCCACCGCGCGAAAGACGAATCTTGACCATGGTAAAACTCCAGAATTGCCGAACCGGCGGCAGGCACACGAGAGCCGTGCGCGGTAAACGGGGCATTTTAGCGGTTTTTCGGGAAAAGGGAAGGGCTTCGCGAGTACCCCATCACTACGCCGCCATTCCCGCGAGGCGGTTTCGGTAGAGCGTCCGGCGACCCTCAGCGCATCGGCGGCAAACCGCCGCCCATGCCGCCCATGCCCTTCATGGCGCCACGCATCTGCCGCATCAGGCCCTTGGTGCCGCCCTTGGACAGCTTGGACATCATTTTTTCCATCTGCATGTACTGCTTCAGCACCCGATTGACGTCGGCCGGCTGGGTGCCGGAGCCGCGCGCCACGCGGGCGCGGCGCGAGCCGTTCAGCAGATCGGGGTGACGGCGTTCTTTCTTGGTCATCGAATTGATGATCGCGATCATCTTGTTCATCTCGCCGTCGTTGACCTTGGACTTGACGCTGTCCGGCAGGCCGGACACGCCGGGCAGCTTGTCCATCAGGCCGGCCAGTCCGCCCATGTTGCCCATCTGCTCCAGCTGGTCCTTCATGTCGTTCAGGTCGAAGCGCTTGCCCTTCATCACCTTCTGGGCGAGCTTCTGCGCCTTGTCCTGGTCGACCTTGCGCTCGACCTCCTCGACCAGCGACAGCACGTCGCCCATGCCGAGGATGCGCTGGGCCAGGCGATCGGGATGGAACGGCTCCAGCGCGTCGCTCTTTTCGCCCGCGCCCAGGAACTTGATCGGCTTTCCGGTGACATAGCGCACCGACAGCGCCGCGCCACCGCGGGCATCACCATCGGTCTTGGTCAGCACCACGCCGGTCAGCGGCAGCGCCTCGTTGAACGCCTTGGCCGTGTTGGCGGCGTCCTGGCCGGTCATCGAGTCGACCACGAACAGGGTTTCGATCGGCGTGATCGCGGCGTGCAGCGCCTTGATCTCGGCCATCATCGCCTCGTCCACGTGCAGGCGACCGGCGGTATCGACGATCAGCACGTCGACCACTTCGCGGCGCGCCGCGGCAACCGCGGCCCTGGCGATGGCCACCGGGTCCTGACCCGCCTCGGACGGGAAGAACTTCACCCCGACCTGCTCGGCCAGCGTGCGCAACTGCTCGATCGCGGCCGGACGGTAGACGTCGCAGCTGACCACCATCACCTTTTTCTTCTTGCGCTCGGTCAGCAGCCGCGCCAGCTTCGCCACCGTGGTGGTCTTGCCCGCACCCTGCAGGCCGGCCATCAAGACCACCGCCGGAGGCTGCTGGGCCAGGTTCAGCTCACTGTTGGCCGCACCCATCACCACGGTCAGCTCGTCGCTGACCACCTTGATCAGTGCCTGGCCCGGCGACAGGCTCTTGACCACGTCCTGGCCGACCGCGCGCACCTTGATCCGCTGGATCAGCGCCTGCACCACCGGCAACGCCACATCCGCCTCCAGCAGCGCGATGCGCACCTCGCGCAGCGCCTCACGGATGTTTTCCTCGGTCAGCCGGCCGCGACCACGCAGGCGGTTGACGGTGGTGGAAAGGCGTTGGCTGAGCGACTCGAACATGGCGGAACCGGCAAACGGGAAAGGGGCGATTATAACGGACGCGGCGACCGCCTTGGCATGCAAGCCGGCAAGGGGCTGTGCGACACTGCCGGGCTATGACCACACACCTGCTTGCGCTGATCGCCATCGTGCTCTACCTCGCCGCGGCGGCGGTGCTCGCCCGCCCGCTGCTGGGCAGCGGCCAGCCGCTGAACCGGTTGGCACTTGGCCTGGCCGGGGTGGCCGTGCTGCTGCATGCCAGCATCCTGCTCGGCATTCACCGGGGCGCGCTGGACCTGCATTTCTTCGCCGCACTGTCCCTGGTCGCCTTCGTCGTGTCGGCACTGACCTTGCTGGTGAATGCCTCGCGCCCGGTGGCCGCGCTGGGCGTCATCGTGTTTCCGCTGACCGCAGCGCTGGTGGCGGTGGACAGCTTCCTGGCCCCGCCCACCCTGCCGCAGTCGATGGACTGGCAGATCAAGCTGCATGTCACGGTGGCGCTGCTCGCTTTCGGCGTGCTGTCGATCGCCGCCGTGCTGGCGATCCTGCTGGCGATCCAGGAACGGGCATTGCGGCATCGCCAGTTCGGCCGCTGGTTGCGCGCATTGCCGCCGCTGACGCTGACCGAAACCCTGCTGTTCCGCCTGATCAGCGCCGGCTTCGTGCTGCTTTCGCTGACCCTGCTGACCGGCGTGCTGTTCGTCGACAACCTGTTCGGCCAGCACCTGGTGCACAAGACCGTGCTGTCCATCGTCGCGTGGCTGGTCTTCGGCGTGCTGCTTTACGGACGCTGGCGGCATGGCTGGCGCGGCTCGCGCGCGGTGAACCTGACCCTGATCGGCATGGCCGTGCTGGTATTGGCGTTCTTCGGCAGCAAGGCGGTGCTGGAGCTGGTGTTGCACCGCCCGGTATAGGCCGCGCTCAACGGCAGGCGTCGATCGCCTCGCTCAGCCGCTCCACGCCGACCACCTCCATCTCGCCGACCCTGCCGTTCTTCGGTGTGTTGGCCTTCGGCACGATGGCACGCTTGAAGCCGTGATGCGCCGCTTCCTTCAGGCGCTCATCGCCGTTCGGCACCGGACGGATCTCGCCAGACAATCCCACCTCGCCGAAGGTGATCATGTGCTCGGGCAACGGCCGATCGCGCAAGCTGGACAGCACCGCCAGCAACACCGGCAGATCGGCTGCGGTTTCCTGCACGCGGATGCCGCCCACCACGTTGACGAACACGTCCTGGTCGTACGCAGCCACGCCACCGTGCCGATGCAGCACCGCCAGCAGCATCGCCAGGCGGTTCTGCTCCAGCCCCAGGGTGACCCGGCGCGGATTGCCCAGCGAGGACTGGTCGACCAACGCCTGCACTTCGACCAGCAGCGGCCGAGTGCCTTCGCGGGTGACCATCACCGCGCTGCCCGAGGTCGGTCCCGCATGCGAGGACAGGAAGATCGCCGACGG
This sequence comes from Rhodanobacter sp. Soil_C_14, assembly GCF_057657335.1. Lineage (NCBI taxonomy): Bacteria > Pseudomonadati > Pseudomonadota > Gammaproteobacteria > Lysobacterales > Rhodanobacteraceae > Rhodanobacter > Rhodanobacter sp. Soil_C_14. The sequence goes on from NZ_JBDGIQ010000001.1 coordinate 458,384, forward strand.
ATTCGGCACCTCGCGCAGGCCCTTGTCCGACATCGCGAACACGCCCAGTTCGTTGACGGCACCGAAGCGGTTCTTGAACGCGCGCAGCACGCGGAAGCGGCTGCCCGATTCGCCCTCGAAGTACAGCACCGCATCGACCATGTGCTCGAGCACGCGAGGGCCGGCGATGCCGCCCTCCTTGGTGACGTGACCGACCAGGAACACCGAGGTACCGGTCTCCTTGGCGAAGCGCGTGAGCTTGGCCGCGGACTCGCGCACCTGCGACACCGAGCCGGGCGCCGCGGTGAGCAGTTCGGTCCAGATGGTCTGGATCGAATCGATCACCAGCACCTTCGGCCGGGTCGTCATCGCCTGTTCGAGGATGCGTTCGATGCAGGTCTCGGCCAGCGCCCGCAAGGGGTCCAGCGAAAGGCCCAGACGTTGCGCGCGCGAGGCGACCTGCGCCAGCGATTCTTCGCCGGTGACGTAGACGCTGGGCAACTGCAGGCCCAGGGTGCCCAGCACCTGCAGCAGCAGGGTCGATTTGCCGATGCCGGGATCGCCGCCGATCAGCACCACCGAACCCTGCACCAGTCCGCCGCCCAATACGCGGTCGAGTTCGCCGATGCCGGTCAGCGTGCGCGCCTCGGTGGTCGACATCACTTCAGTCAATGGCGTGATCTTGGGCGAACCCGCGGCGGCGCCGGCATAGCTGGAACGCTGCGCGCCCACCGACGACTTGCCCGCCGTGGCCGGCTCCAGCACGATCGCACTGAGCGTGTTCCACACCCCGCATTCGATGCATTGGCCCTGCCACTTGCTGTGCTCGGCGCCGCATTCGGTGCAGACGTAGGCGGTCTTGGCCTTGGCCATGAAAGTTTTCCAGCGGGATACGATGCGGGAAGCTTAGCCTGCGACCATCGCAAACCGCGAGACGTCAAAGCGCACGACGCCGTCAGTTTTCGTCTTCGAATGCGGACCGATCGATCAACGCTCGTCTTCGACGAACAGCACCCGGCGCGTCATGCCGCAGGTGAGGTCATAGGAAATCGTGGCCGATTGCGCGGCGATGATTTCCACCGGGAGCTCCGGCCCCCACAGCACCACGCGATCACCGATCTTCGCCTCCGGCGCGGTGCGCAGGTCCAGGGTGATCAGGTCCATCGAGACGCGGCCGATCAGCGGCACCCGTCGATCACCGACCAGTACCGGCGTGCCCGCGGCGGCACTGCGCGGATAGCCATCGCCGTAGCCGACGGCGGCGACGCCGATCGGCATGTCTTCGGGACAGGTCCAGGTGCCGTTGTAGCCGATGCGCTCGCCCTTGCCGACCGCGTTGATCGCGATCAATCGCGTCGACAGCGTCATCGCGGAACGGAAGCCGAAGTCTTCGCCGCTGCTGCCTTCCACGACGGACAAGCCATAAAGCAGGCCGCCCGTGCGCACCCAGTCACCCCGGGCCTCGGGCCAGCCGAGCACGGCGGCGGAATTGGACAGCGAGCGCGGGCCGGCGAACATCTGCGTGGCCTGGTTGAAACAGGCGACTTGTGCTGCTGTCTGCCCGCCGCCGAACACTTCGGAGTCGGAGAAGTGGGTCAGCAGGCCGATTTCCGGATCGACACCCGTCATCGAGGCCAGTTGCGCATGCACCTCAGCCACCCTTGCGGGCGCGAAGCCGAGCCGGTGCATGCCACTGTCGACCTTCAACCAGACGCGCAGGCGTCCGCGCGCGGCGTCGGCCCCGGCCAGCCACTGCAACTGGGCGTCATGATGGATCGCGGCATCCAGCTGGAGCCGCTGCATCTCGGCGATGTCACTGGCGCTGTCCGGACCGGACAGCACCACGATGCGCTGGCGGTGCCCGGCAGCGCGCAGGCGCAGGCCATCACCGAGCGCCGCCACGGCGAAGGCATCGGCCTCGCTGTCCAGCGCACGTGCGACCCGTTCCAGTCCATGCCCGTAAGCATCGGCCTTGACCACGGCCATCACCTGCGCCGGCGCCGCCAGCGCCTTCAGCCGCGCCAGGTTGAGACGCAAGGCGCCGAGATGGATGGTGGCGACGGTGGCGCGGCTCATCGTGGACGGGAGCGCAGCATCAATCGAATGAACCGACGAACGAATCCGGCGCGTAGTTCACGAACTGGGTGTAGTGGCCGAGGAAGGTCAGCTTGCAGGTATCAGTGGGGCCGTTGCGCTGCTTGCCGATGATGATCTCGGCGATGCCCTTGTCCGGAGATTCCTTGTTGTAGTACTCGTCACGGTAAATGAACATGATCACGTCGGCGTCCTGTTCGATCGCGCCCGATTCGCGCAGGTCGGACATCATCGGACGCTTGTCCGCGCGCTGTTCCAGCGAGCGGTTCAACTGCGACAGGGCGATCACCGGCACGTTCAACTCCTTGGCAAGCCCCTTCAGTGAACGCGAAATTTCTGAAATTTCGGTGGCGCGATTCTCCTTGTTGCCGGGCACCTGCATCAGCTGCAGGTAATCGATCACGATCAGGCCCAGGCCGCCATGCTCGCGATGCAGCCGGCGCGCGCGCGAACGCATTTCCACCGGCGACAGGCTGGGCGTGTCGTCGATGAAGATCTTGGCCTCGGACAGCAGTGCGATGGCGTTGGAGACGCGCGGCCAGTCCTCTTCTTCCAGGGTGCCGTTGCGCAGGTGCTGCTGGTGGATGCGGCCCACCGACGAAATCAGGCGGAACGCCAGCTGCGAGGAGGACATTTCCATCGAGAACACCACCACCGCCTTCTTGCCGCCCAGCGCGGCGGCTTCGGCGATGTTCAATGCGAATGCGGTCTTGCCCATCGACGGACGCGCCGCCACGATGATCAGGTCCGACGGCTGCAGGCCCGAGGTAAGCGCATCCAGGTCGGTGAAGCCGGTGCTGACGCCGGTGAGCTGGCCGCGGTTCTCGTAGCGCTCGGTGAGCAGGCGGAAGGCGTCCTTCACCGCCTCGCGCATCGAGACGGAATCCTTCTTGCCCCGTGCGCCGGATTCGGCGATGTGGAACACGCGCTGCTCGGCGCTTTCCAGCACCTCCTGCACGCTCTTGCCTTCGGGCCGGTAGCCGTCCTCGGTGATCGAGGTGCCGGCGTCGATCAGCTGGCGCATCACCGACTTCTCACGCACGATCTCGGCGTAGGCAGCGATGTTGGCCGCGCTCGGCGTGCTGTTGGCCAGCTCGATCAGATAGCCCGCGCCGCCGACCATCTCGGCCAGGCCGTTGCTCTCGAACCAGTCCCCCAGGGTCACCGCGTCGCACGGCATACCCTTGTTGGCCAGCTCGTTGATCGCACGCCAGATCAGCCGGTGATCCTTGCGATAGAAATCATCCTCGGCCAGCCGGTCGGCCACCTTGTCCAGCGCGTCCGGCGCCAGCATCAGGCCACCCAGCACCGCCTGCTCGGCATCGATGGAATGCGGCGGCACCCGCAACGCCTCGATGGCCGGAGAGGAAGGTTTGCGTTCGGGCACGAAAGACATGGACTGACCTCAGGAGAATTGCCCCACGGGCGGCATGCAATGCACCGACGCTTCGTGGCTGCTCATACCGACACCATCATGCGCGGCGGCGTCTCGCCCGTCGAGACAACAAGTCTGTGGATAAGCTGGGGATGGATGGGGATAAGGCTTGAGCGCGGGGATGGGGATTCGGAAAGGGCAAGAAGCCACGGCGGCCTGGCTACCGCCATTCCCCACTCCCGGCTCCCTGCCCCTCAAAAACAAACGGGCGCCTCGCGGCGCCCGGCTGCTTTCCGATGATCCGGAATTTACTTGTCGCCGACCACGATCACCTTGGCAGTGGTCTGGACGTCGGCATGCAGGCTGATCACGACGTCGAATTCGCCGGTGTTGCGCAGCGGACCTTCGCCCAGGATCACTTCGTTCTTGTGAACTTCGTGACCCGCGGTGGTCAGGGCCTCGGCGATGTCACGCGGGCCGACCGAACCGAACAACTTGCCTTCGGCACTGGCGTGCGCGGTGATCGTCACCGACGCGTCGGCCAGCTTGGCCTTGCGTGCCTCGGCCTCGGCCAGGGCGGTGTTGGCCTTGGCTTCGTATTCGGCGCGACGCTGTTCGAACGCAGCCAGGTTGGCGGCGTTGACGCGAACGGCCTTGCCCTGCGGCAGGAGGAAGTTGCGACCGTAGCCCGGCTTCACGGTGACCTTGTCACCGAGCGTGCCGAGGTTGCGGACTTTCTGCAGAAGAATGAGTTCCATGATGCTTCTCTTTTCGTTAGCGCCGGTGTGGCCCGGCGCAGCCAGAGGACGGGTGTCCGAAGAGCTGGGATCGGGGATCGGGAAACGGAAAGGCTGGCGCGATACCAACGTTCCCCGTTTCCTGCTCCCCGCCCCTGACGTGTCTTAGACGTCGTGGTTGTCGGTGTACGGCAGCAGCGACAGGAAGCGGGCGCGCTTGATCGCGGTGGCCAGCTGGCGCTGGTAGCGCGCCTTGGTGCCGGTGATGCGGCTCGGCACGATCTTGCCGTTCTCGGTGACGTACTGACGCAGGGTGTTGAGATCCTTGTAGTCGATCTCCTTCACGTCTTCGGCAGTGAAGCGGCAGAACTTGCGGCGGCGGAAAAACTTGGACATGGCTGTGCTCCTGATCAGTCGTCGCTGTCGCGATCGTTGTCGCGGTCGTCACGACCGCCGCGGCCTTCGCCATCACCCTCGTCGTCACGACGACGGGTGGACTTGGCGTCATCCTTTTCCTTCGACTTCAGGATGAAGGACGGCTCGATGTCGGCCTCGTCACGACGGACCACCAGATGGCGCAGCACGGCGTCGTTGAAGCGGAAACCCGACTCCAGCTCGTTCAGCGCGTTCTGGCTGACTTCGATGTTGAGCAGCACGTAATGTGCCTTGGCCAGGTTCACGATCGGATAGGCCAGCTGACGACGGCCCCAGTCTTCCAGACGGTGGATCTTGCCGCCGTCGGTCTCGATCAGCGCCTTGTAGCGCTCGAGCATCGCGGGGACCTGCTCGCTCTGGTCCGGATGGACCATGAACACAACTTCGTAATGACGCAGGGTCATTGTGGGTTGACTCCTTGTGGATGCGGCCTTGCGGCCTCGCAGCCTCCCGCCGTTGCGGTGAGGCAAGTGTCCTGCCGGCACCTGTTGGGATGCGGACAGAAGCGGAATTGTACGGTGCCGGCGGAGCCTGGCGCAAGTCATTGATGAAACAGGGCTGGCGCCGGGTGCACATCGGGAACCCGTCAGTCAGACGCAGCCCCTGGCCTGGCTCAGCTGACCGTGAAGCTCTCGCCACAGCCGCAGGCGCCGGTGGCGTTCGGATTGTGGAATACGAAGCTGGCATTCAGGCCCTGCCGCTGGAAGTCGATCACGGTGCCATCGACCAGCGCCAGACTCTTGTCGTCGACGATCAGTGGCAGGCCGTCTACTTCGACCACCCGATCCCCCTCGCCCATCGACTCGGCCAGGTCCACCACATAGGCGAAGCCGGAGCAGCCGGTACGCTTGACGCCGAAACGCACGCCGGCAGCGGCCGGGGTGGCCGCCAGGAAGTGGCGCATGCGCTCGTTGGCGGCGGAAGTGATGGTGATGCTCATGACGGCAGATCGAACCTCGGAGTTGACCCGGAAAGTCGCAGCACGGGCGGCAGCTACATTATCATGACGGTTTGCTCCCATGCGCTGGCGCGCAGGGAACGCTCATCCATTACACGTCCAGATGCGGCGTGGCAGCAGGAGTTTCAACCGATGGCCGTGGTCAGTGTGAAGCAGGCTCTTTCCGGCAAGCTCGACGCCGGCAGCGCGGTGACGGTACGTGGCTGGGTGCGCACGCGCCGCGATTCCAAGGCCGGCCTGTCCTTCGTCAACGTCACCGACGGCTCCTGCTTCGATCCGATCCAGGCCGTGGTGCCGGCCACCCTGGGCAACTACGAGAGCGAGGTGAAACACCTCACCGCCGGCGCCGGCGTGATCGTCAGCGGCACCCTGGTGCCGTCCCAGGGCAAGGGCCAGAGCTTCGAACTGCAGGCGGACGAGGTGATCGTCACCGGCCTGGTCGACGATCCGGAAACCTACCCGATCCAGCCCAAGCAGCACAGTATGGAATTCCTGCGCGAGGTCGCCCACCTGCGCCCGCGCACCAACCTGTTCGGCGCGGTGACCCGGGTGCGCCACACGATGATGACGGCGATCCACCGCCATCTCACCGAGCAGGGCTTCTTTTGGATCAACACGCCGATCATCACCACCTCCGACGCCGAGGGCGCCGGCGACATGTTCCGGCTGTCCACCCTGGACCTGGCCAACCTGCCGCGCACGCCCGAGGGCAAGATCGACTTCCGCAAGGATTTCTTCGGCCGCGAGGCCTTCCTCACCGTGTCCGGCCAGCTCAACGTCGAGGCGTACTGCCTGGCGATGAGCAAGGTCTACACCTTCGGCCCCACCTTCCGCGCCGAAAACTCCAATACCGCCCGCCACCTGGCCGAGTTCTGGATGGTCGAGCCGGAGATCGCGTTCGCCGACCTCACCGCCGACGCGGACTGCGCCGAGGCCTTCCTCAAGGCGATCTTCAAGGCTGTGCTGGACGAGCGCGCCGACGACATGGCGTTCTTCGCCGAACGCGTGCAACCGGACGCGATCAGCCGGATGGAGGCGTTCATCGCCAAGCCCTTCGAGCGCATCGACTACACCGACGCGATCGAGATCCTGAAGAAGTCCGGCGAGAAATTCGAATACCCGGTCGCCTGGGGCATCGACCTGCAGACCGAGCACGAGCGCTATCTGGCCGAGAAACATATTGGCCGCCCCGTGGTCGTAATGAACTACCCCGAGGCGATCAAGGCTTTCTACATGCGCCTGAACGACGACGAGAAAACCGTGGCGGCGATGGACGTGCTGGCGCCGGGCATCGGCGAGATCATCGGCGGCAGCCAGCGCGAGGAACGACTCGACTACCTCGATCGGCGCATGGTGCAGTTCGGCCTCGACCCGGCCAGCTACGGCTGGTATCGCGACCTGCGCCGTTATGGCACGGTACCGCATGCCGGCTTCGGCCTCGGCTTCGAGCGCCTGCTGGTCTACATCTGCGGCCTGTCCAACATCCGCGATGCCATCCCCTACCCCCGCGCCGCCGGCACGGCGGAATTCTGAGCAAACCCGTCGCCATGCAGCTTCGACTCCCCGCCCTCATCGCCACACTGTTTTTCAGCGTCCTGCTGGGCGGCTGCCACACGGCCAAGTCCCTGCTGCCGCCCAACCTGCGCCCGCCGTCGGAGAACACCGGCGACGCGCTGAAGCTGGCGCAGGCGAAGCTGATGCAGGCCAGCCCCTGCTGCAGCAGCTTCGCCGATTTCTCCTACCGCAGCACGCTGCCGTGGGAACCTCAGAAATTCGTGCTGGGCAGCGGCAGCATGGTCGCCAACCTCAACGGCACGCAGAGCTACTTCCTCGCCTTCCGGCTGCCGATCGGCGTGAAGCTGCCCTACCAGGTCGCGCTGAAGTCTGAGTTGAACGGCCGCTGGCTGCACGCCAGCTACCTGTTCGCGCCCACCGCGGTGCTGCTGGACGAAGCGTTCCAGCCACTGCGTTCGGAAGACATCGGCCTGTGCGAACACATGGGCTGGAGCGACGAAACCACCGGCGCGTTCGGCAGCCTGAAGATCGACAACGCGAAGGCCCGCTACCTGCTGGTCTACAGCTCGGCCGAGCAGCAATCCGGCAAGACCTACTGGGAGCAGTCGCCCGCCTCGATCTCCACCTCGACCGCCGCCTCGCTGCAGATGAACTCCACCGGCAGCTTCAGCATTCCGCACGGCCCGGATGGCACCTTGTGGGTCGGCCTGATGAACAAGACCTACGAGAAGGCGCTCGACAATGCGGTCTGCAAGAAGGCCGCGAAGGGCGATGGCGTGTTGAACACCTTGCGTACCGCACTGCCCCTGCCCTGGGCCAGCAGCAACAACACCAGCCGCCACAGCAGCCCACCATGATCATCCTCTATCTTGGCCTGCTGGCCTGCGGCGTCGGCCTGTTCGTGCTGTCGTACGTGGCCCCGTTCCGCGTCGCCGCGCTCCTGCGCCAGCGCTACCCGCAGCATTGGCAGGTCATCACCGATGCCGCCGGCGGCCGCCTCTCGGGCTTTCGTACCTGGGCCAGCATGCAGCAGGTACTGCGCTCGCCGGCGCTGCCGGCGCTTGGCGATGTGGCGATCAACCGCTGGCAGGCGATCTGGCGCTACAGCCAGTGGCTGGGTTGGGCCTGCTGGCTCGGCGCGCTGGCGATGCGTCTGTGGCTGCACTGATTCGCGGAGAATGACCATGCAACTGGATCTGGGTGGACGCCACGCACTGGTCTGCGGCGCTTCGCAAGGCATCGGCCGCGCCAGCGCCATCGAGCTGGCTGGACTGGGCGCCAGCGTCACCTTGCTGGCGCGCTCGGCGGACAGGCTGGAACAGCTCGCCCGACAACTGCCGTGCAACCACGCCGGGCAGCGGCATCAATGGCGCAGCGTGGACATGCTGGATACCGCCGCGTTGCAGGCCACCGCCGCGGAAGTTGCCACCGCGTCAGCCGTGCACATCCTGATCAACAACAGCGGCGGACCACCGGGCGGTCCGGCCAGCAGCGCAACCACCGCGGCTTTCGAGACCGCGTTCCGCCAGCACCTGCTGGCCGGCCAGACCTTGCTGCAGGCGGTGCTGCCCGGCATGCGCAGCAGCGGCTACGGCCGCATCGTCAACGTGATCTCCACCTCGGTGAAGGAACCGATCGCGGGACTGGGCGTATCCAATACCGTGCGTGCCGCGGTGGCGGGCTGGGCCAAGACCCTGTCCGGCGAACTGGCGGCCGATGGCATCACCGTCAACAACGTGCTGCCTGGCTACACCCGCACCGATCGCCTGGACAGCCTGCTGGGCGCCAAAGCCGCGGCCAGTGGCCAGAGCGAAGACGAAATTGCCCAAGGCCTGATCGCCACCATTCCGGCCAGGCGCTTCGGCGAGGCCAGCGAGGTGGCGGCGGTGATCGCCTTCCTGTGCACCCCGGCTGCCGCCTACGTCAACGGCGTCAGCATTGCCGTGGACGGCGGTCGCACCCGCGCATTGAGCTGATCCGCCAGGTCGCCCGGGGACGCCGTGCATACGCCAGCGTCCGGTGCAATCACCGCCGGCTGGTTCTAGACTTGCGCGGATGTCCATACCGCGCCTAGCCAATCTGATCGACGGTCGCCTGCGGGCGCCACTCCGCGATACCTGGCTCGACGTGCACGAACCCGCCACCGGCGCGGTCTTCATGCAATGTCCCGATTCGGACGCCAGCGACGTCGCCGCCGCGGTGGAAGCGGCCAGCCGCGCGGCGCCCGCATGGGCGAACACGCCGATCGATCAGCGCGCGCATCACCTGCAGCGGCTGGCCGACCTGATCGAGGCGCGCCTGGAAGAATTCGCCGCGCTGGAATCACGCGACAGCGGCAAGCCGCTGAGTCTGGCGCGCCGACTCGACATTCCCCGGGCGGTCAGCAACCTCCGCTACTTTGCCGCGGCGATCATCGGCTGGGGCAGCGAATCGCACGCGATGGAAACCGGCGTGCCCGGCAGCGGCGCGATCAACTACACCTTGCGCCAGCCGCTGGGCGTAGCCGGTTGCATCAGCCCGTGGAACCTGCCGCTGTACCTGTTCACCTGGAAGATCGCACCGGCGCTGGCCGCGGGCAACACGGTGGTGGCCAAGCCGTCGGAAGTCACGCCGTGCACCGCCGCCCTGCTGGGTGAACTGAGCATCGAAGCCGGCTTTCCGGCAGGCGTGCTGAACATCGTGCATGGCAGCGGCCCGGGCGTGGGCCAGACGATCGTCGAACATCCCGCGGTCAAGGCCGTTTCCTTTACCGGCAGCACGGTCACCGGCGCACGGATCGCCGGCGTCGCCGCTGCCCAATTCAAGAAGCTGTCGCTGGAAATGGGCGGCAAGAACCCGGCGATCGTGTTCGCCGACGCCGACCTTTCCGACGCGAACCTCGACACCATCGTGCGTTCGGGTTTCGCCAACCAGGGCGAGATCTGCCTGTGCGGCTCACGCCTGCTGGTGCAGAAATCGATCTACGACGTTTTCCGCCAGCGCTACCTGGCCAGGGTGCAGGCGTTGCGCGTGGGCGATCCGGACGCGGCCGACAGCGACCTCGGCGCAATGGTTTCGCAAGCGCATTACGACAAGGTGCTGGGCTGCATCGAACAGGCCCGCCACGAAGGCGGCCAGGTCCTTTGCGGCGGTAGCGCGCTCACCCTGCACGGGCGCTGCGCCGATGGCTGGTTCATCGCCCCGACGGTGATCGAAGGCCTGCCTTCGGCGGCGCAGACCAACCAGCAGGAAATCTTCGGCCCGGTGGTGTGCCTGATTCCCTTCGAGGATGAAGCCGAGGCGCTGGCGATCGCCAACGACAGCCGCTACGGCCTGGCCGCCTCGCTGTGGACGCAGGACCTGTCGCGCGCGCATCGCATGGCCGGCCAGCTCGAATTCGGCATCGTCTGGATCAACTGCTGGCTGTTGCGCGACCTGCGCACGCCGTTCGGCGGCGTCAAGCAATCCGGGGTCGGTCGCGAGGGTGGCAGCGAGGCGCTGCACTTCTTCACCGAGCCGAAAAACATCTGCATCGCCTATGGCGCGCCTCCGGTATCTCGCCAGGACGCTTCGGCCCAACCCATGGAGTCCCGATGAATTCATTGAAAGATCTGCTTGCCAACAACCGACGCTGGGCCGATCAGGTCACCGCGCAGGACCCGACCTTTTTCGAACAGTTGTCGCAGCAGCAGGCGCCGCGCTACCTGTGGATCGGCTGCTCGGATTCGCGCGTGCCGGCAACCCAGATCGTCGACTTGCCGCCAGGCGAGATCTTCGTGCACCGCAATGTCGCCAACGTGGTGGTGCACACCGACCTCAACGCGCTCAGCACCATCCAGTTCGCGGTCGATGTCCTGCAGGTGAAACACATCCTGGTGGTGGGCCACTACGGTTGCGGCGGCGTGGGCGCGGTGCTGAAGGAAAGCCGGCTGGGCCTGATCGACAACTGGTTGCGGCACATCACCGACATCGCCATGAAGCACGCCGACAAGCTCGACCCGGCCCAGTCATTCGCGATGCGCCATGCCCACCTGTGCGAGCTGAACGCGCTGGAGCAGGCACTCAACGTATGCCATACCACGGTGGTCCGCGAAGCATGGGAGCGCGGCCAGCAGCTGGCCGTGCATGCGTGGATCTACGGCCTGGACAACGGCCATATCCACGATCTCGGTCTCGACGTGCGTGGCCGCGAGCAACTGCCCGACGCCTATCACGAGGCGGTCACCCAACTGACCCGCCGCTGGGAAGGCGCGGCATGAGCGGCGCGGGCATCCGCACCGACGCAGCGCCGGCGCCGGTGGGCGCGTATCCGCACGCGCGGCGGGTCGGCAACTTGCTGTTCCTGTCCGGCGTGGGCCCTCGCCAGCCCGGCAGCAACGCGATTCCCGGCAACGTGCTCGACGCCGACGGCCGGCTGGTCGACTACGACATCGAGGCTCAATGCCGCCAGGTATTCGCCAATGTGCGAGCCGTGCTGGAAGCCAGCGACGCGGCCTGGACCGACCTGGTCGACGTGACGGTCTTCCTCACCGACATGCAGCGCGATTTCGCGACCTACAACCGGCTGTATGCGGAGTGCTTCGCCGGCGTGGATGCCTGTCGCACCACGGTGGGCATCGTGGCCCTGCCGACGCCGATCGCGATCGAGCTGAAGTGCGTGGCCGCCCTTCCCGCCGAGCCGCGCTGATTCGCAGCAGCGTGCTCGCCGGGCGCAAGCGCTCCCTCAGGCCAGGCAGGCCTGCAGCAACAGCCTGATCAGTTCCTGCACCGACGATGCCCTGGCCTCGTCGTAGGCAAAGCTCTCTTCGTCCATGTAGTTGAGCTGGGCCAGTTCCAGTTGCACCGCCTGCACGCCCGTCTCCGGCGCGCCGTAATGGCGGGTGATGTAGCCACCCTTGAAGCGTCCGTTGACCGCAAAGCTGAAGCGCGACTGCGACGCCAGGCAGGACTGCAGGCGTTCCTGGAGGGCCGGCGTGCAACTGGCCCCGCTCGCCGTGCCGAGGTTGAAATCCGGCAAGCGCCCCTCGAACAGCATGGGCACCTGGCTGCGGATGGAATGCCCTTCCCACAGCACCACCCGACCATGCTCGGTACGCAACCGGGCCAGTTCCTGTGCCAGGGCGTCGTGATAGGGGAGCCAGTATTCGTCGATCCTGCGCCGGACTTCATCCTGGTCCGGTTCCAGCCCGTCGCGATAGAGAGCCTCGCCATCGAAGCCGATGGTCGACACCAGCCCGGTCTCGCGCTGCCCCGGGTACAGGGCATGGCCATCGGCGGGACGATTCAGGTCAACCACGTAACGGGATGCCTGCGGTTTCAGCACGCTGGCGCCCAGCGCCTGCGCCAGCGGTTCGTACAGTCGTCCCACATGCCAGTCCGTATCCGGCGATCGCCGCGCGGCAGGATGCATGCGCGCCGCGAGTCCGGCGGGAATGAAGGCGCCGTCGTGCGGCAGGCTGATCAACAGCGGCACGCGGCCGCGCTGCAGATTGAAGGTCGTCATCCGGACATTGTACCCAAGCCTTCCGGAAGGGCTTCATCCAGGGACGGAAAAAGACCCTGCACCCTATCGAGGCATGATGCCGTTCGGGCCTGTCGGGTACTTGTCTGGCGACGGCTTCGGGAGCACGCTGGCAACGGGTCATCCCCGAGGGTTCCGCCATGCCGAACCGGATGTCTTCCCGTATCGCGTCGGTGACGTTTTGCGCTGCCATGTCACTGGCCGCGCCTTCCTCCGCGCAGAATTTCAGCCCGGCTGCCAGCACGATGTTCCGCGAGACCAAGCAACAGACCAACGACCTGGCGCGCTACATGTACCTGCTGAAAGAAACGCCAAAACTCCCGAAGGCGGACCAACAGCTGGGACTGCAGATGTTTGCGTCGGTCGAGAACGAGCTGGGTCTTTACAACGAGGCCTGTTCGACTTTCCGTTGAAGAGCCACATTCCGGCGGATGCCAGCTTGCCGACGCCGACCGACTGGACTTCCACAGACGCCGTGGATGCCATCACCAGCATGGCCGGGGATCGCCGCCTGGTGATGGTGAACGAGGCACATCACGACGCCCACACCCGGTTGCTGACTCTGGCCCTGCTGCCGCGCCTGCACGCGCTCGGCTTCGACTACCTGGCCATCGAGGCCCTGCCGGACGAGGATACGCAGCTGATGCAGCGCGGCTACGCCATTGAGGACAGCGGAACGCAATACCTGCATGAGCCGACTTACGGCGAAATCGTCCGGACGGCGATTCGCCTGGGCTACATCCTGGTCCCCTATGACGTGGATGCCAGCTCGCAGACCGATCGGGAGTCCAGGCAGGCCGACAATCTGTACCGAAGGACGTTCGCCCGGGACCCGCATGCAAAAGTCCTGGTTCATGCAGGCTATGCGCATATCGACAAGGCAAGGGGCCGTCTTGGCAATACCCAACCGATGGCGGCCCGTCTGCAGCAATTGAGTGGCATCGAGCCATTGTCCATCGATCAGACCCGGTTCCGCGAGCAGATCCCTTCCGAGGATGATGCATATCGGCAACTGGTCAGGGCCTTTCCCTCTTCAGGGCCCATCGTGCTGATCAGCCGCACAACCGGCAAACCCTGGAGTGACAACCCGGACGCATACGATATGAACGTGCTGTTGCCCCCTGGCACCCACCGCTTTGGCGAAAGAGGCCTCCATCGGCCGACCTCGAACGTGCACAGTTCCGATCGCGACCACCTCATGCTGCCGGACCCGATCGTCAGACTGCGCCCCGACTGGCTGGCCCAGGAAAGCGATCGGGCGCCTCACCCATCCGCTCGTCGCTGTGCAAGGTGACGTTCCCCTGCGTGATCGACGCCCACGTCTTCGACGAACCGGACACGGCGGTCGCCGCCGATCGCTACGCCTTCATGCAAGGCGATGTCGTGTCGAAGCTGTACCTGCGCCCGGGTCGCTACCGGCTACGCGCCTGGGGCCTCAACGGACAGACCTTGACCACACAGACCATCACCGTGGAAAGGCACTGAGTGGTCGCGGGTTTTCGGTCCGAAGAGGCCCATGGGAACCACTTGCGCTGCCAGGATTACACATGTAGTCTTTTGTGAACTACAAATGTAATCCAAAGGATGCGCCATGACCCGACCCCTCCCGCCGATCAGCGAAGCCGAAAGCCGGGTGATGGAAGTGTTGTGGCGCAAGGCGCCGCAAAGCTCCGAAGACATCGTGGCCGCACTGCAGCAGGACAGCGACTGGCACGAGAAGACCATCCGCACCCTGCTCAACCGCTTGCTGGGCAAGGGTGCGGCAAGCGCGCAAAAGGACGGCCGGCGCTATCTGTATTCGCCCGCGTTGACGCGTGAGCAATGGCAATCGCAGGAAAGCCGCAGCCTGCTCGACCGGGTGTTTGGTGGCCGGCTTTCACCGCTGCTCGTGCATTTCAGCGCGCACGAAAAACTGGGCGCGAAAGACATCGCCGAGTTGCGCAAGCTGCTCGATGCGATCGAGAAGAAGGAGCACTGACATGGATGCGACCGTACTGCGCTCCCTGCTCCTGACGACCGTCGGCATGATTTTCGTATTGCTGGCGCGCCGCCCATTGCGCCGGGCATTCGGTGCCGACCCTGCGTTCCTGTTATGGCTGCTGCCGCCATTGCTGGCCAGTCTTCCCTGGCTGCCCGCGGCACCGATCCCCTGGATCACGCTGCCGACCTTGCAGGTGCTTCCCGGCCCGGATACCGGTCTGGCTGCGCCGTTCCAGCCACGATCCATCGCCCCATGGCTGTACCCGGCATGGCTGGCCGGCACCGCGGTGTGCCTGCTGCGGCTTCTCGTGCAGGTCATTCGCCTGCATCGACAAAGCCGTCGCCTGCCCGAATCCATGCTCACGGCGTTGCGGCAGGACATGAATACGCTCGATGCTTCTCGCCTGCGACTGCACCCGGCCGGCCCGGCCCTGCTGCCATCGGCACGGCGCACGTTGCTGCTGCTGCCGGCGGATTTCATGCAGCGCTTCAGCGCCGCCGAACGGCAACTGATCCTGCGCCATGAACTGGCCCACCTGCGTCGCGGCGATGTGCTGTGGAACCTGCTCGCCGAAATCGCCTCGGCCCTGCTGTGGTTCCACCCGCTGGCCTGGCTTGCCTTGCCGCGGTTCCGGCTCGACCAAGAACTGGCATGCGATGCACGCGTGCTGCGCCTGGCGCCGCAGGACGAATCCGGCTACGCCAATGTCCTCATGCACAGTGCCGCCAGCTCGCCCGTGCCGGCCTTGATCCCCTGGCTCGCCGAGCCACAACTGAAGGAGCGACTCATCATGATCCAGCGTCATCGTCCCGGTGCACTGCGCCGTTGCATCGGCTACTTCGGATTGGCGGCGCTGATGGCAGGCAGCACGCTGGTCGCGCAGGCCCAGTCCACTCCGGCATCCGACCAGAGTGCGTCCTCGGACATCGCCCACAACGTGAACATGCAACCGCGGTATCCGGCCGCATCGATCAAGAACCACGAACAAGGCACGGTCGTGCTCAAGGTCCTGGTTCATGCCGACGGCACGGTGGGCAGCATCACCTACGATCCGCAGTACAGCAGCACGGTGTCCGGCGACCTCATCGCGGCGGCGACCAACGCGGCCAGGCAATGGCGTTTCAACCCGCAGATGAAGGATGGCAAGCCGATCGAAGGCTACGCGCGCGTACCCGTGAAATTCATGCTGGACCCTCTCACCGACGGCCCGGGCAGGGGTGAAGCTGAGAAACAAAATTCAAAAAGCTGAAAATCCTTTTGATTTGCATGTGAATTATTGAATTGATAACCTCGGCACATCCCTGCCGAGGTTGTCTTGTGAGTACGCAGCCCGCCGCCAGCCATGTCGCCTCACGCACGCTCTCACGAGCTGCGCATCTTGCCTTGCCGATGTTGGCGATAGCCGCGCTGGCCGCCTGCTCCGGCAATCCACGCCGGCCGCAACCCGCCTACAAGACCTCGCACTCCGCATTGGCCGACCTGCCGCCGCGCGCGCCCTCGGCGGCCAGCGCCGGCGAGGCGAACGACATCCTGTTCCGCGCGATCGGACTGGTCGGCACGCCGTATCGCTGGGGTGGCAACACCCCGGCGGGCGGTTTCGACTGCAGCGGCCTGGTCGACTACATCTACCGCACTGCCACCGGCATCAAGCTGCCGCGCACCTCCCACGAGATGGCGGCGGACGGCAAGAAAGTGCGCCAGATGACCCAACTGGCCAGCGGCGACCTGGTGTTCTTCGACATCGGCGGCGCGATCAGCCATGTCGGCGTGTACGTGGGCAAGGGGCGCTTCGTGCATGCACCGAACAGCGGCGGCACGGTGCGGCTGGACGACATCGACGGGCCGTACTGGGGCGATCACTTTGCTTATGGGAGGCGGGTGCTGGATTGAGTGTGGGGGAAGGGGTTTCGGGTAGACCGGGACGACCCCACTCCAACTCTCCCCTGGGAGGGGAGAGGGCGAACGAAAAACGGCGCCCGAGGGCGCCGTTTTACTTCTACTTGATGAAGCGCACTTTCAGTGCGCTTCGGCGCCCGGCGCGTGGGCGTGGCCGTGCTGGATTTCTTCTTCGGTGGCGTCGCGCACTTCGCCAACCGTGACGTCGAAATGCAGGGTCTTGCCGGCCATCGGGTGATTCAGGTCCACATCGATCGCGCTCATGCCGACCTTGTGCACGGTCACCGCGCGCTGGCCGCCTTCCTTGAGGCTCAGCACGGTGGTCATGCCCGGCTTGAGGCGGTTTGCCTGCGGGAAGTATTTCTTCGACATGCGCTGGATCTGGCCTTCCTGACGCTCGCCGTAGGCATCGGCGGGAGCCACGTCCACCGACAGCGTGTCGCCGGCTTCGTGGCCTTCAAGCGCGGTTTCCAGGCCCGGGATCAGCTGGCCGTGGCCCAGCAGTATCCACAACTGTTCGTCACGGTCATGCGAGCTTTCCACCTTTTCACCATCCACGGTCAGCGTGTAGTGGATTGCGATGACCTTGTCCTTGCCAGCCTTCATTGCGCGTCTCGTCGATGGGATCAAACGGGGGATTCTAGCAGCCCGCCGGCGGACGGATGGCAACCGGCCTCAGGGCTCGGCGGCAAGCCCTACCCCGCGCGCCTCCGGCCCCAGCCACAGCAGCAGCGCCAGCAGCAGGGCAACCCCGACCATCCACCACGACATGGCGAACGCGAAATCCCCGCCATGCCGCTGCGCCAGCCAGTTCTGGGCGGTTGCCGTGACTGCCGCCAGCAGGTTGCCCATCTGGTAGGCGAAACCGGGCAAGGTACCCCGCACCAACGCCGGCGACAGCTCATTGAGGTGGCTAGGCACCACGCCCCAGGCACCCTGCACCATCACCTGGATCAGGAAGGCACCCAGGCCGAGCAGGATCAGCGAACCGCCATGCATCCACAGCGGGATCACCGGGATCGCCAGCAGGGCCGCAATCATCATCGCCCTGCGCCGACCGATCCGCTCCGAAAGCGCACCGAAGTAGAGTCCGCCGACCAGGGCGCCGAAGTTGAGCAGGGCCACCAGCACGAAGGCCGCGGTCGAACCGGTCGGCAGATGCAGGCTGGATTCCTCGAAGGTGTGATAAAGATCCTGCGAGCCGTGGCTGAACATGTTGAACGCCATCATCAGCAGCATCAGGTAGATCGCCAGCTTCCAGTGCCCCTCCATGGATTCGAGCAGGCCGGGGCGACGACCGGTGCTCTGGCCCGCCTGCCATACCGTCGATTCCGGCACCTTGCGCCGGATGTACAGCACCAGCAAGGCCGGAATCGCGCCGACCACGAACAGCCCGCGCCAGCCGATGTGATCCACCAGCAGCCAGTTCGCCAGGGCCGCCAGGAAGAACCCGCACGGGTAACCGCTCTGCAGCAGGCCGGACACGGCCCCGCGCGCCTTCGCCGGGATCGACTCCATCGCCAGCGACGCACCGATGCCCCATTCGCCGCCCATCGCGACCCCGAACAGGAAGCGCAGCACCAGCAACATGGTGAGCGAGGTCGCGAACGCGGTGGCCAGTTCGAACACCGAGAACAGCACCACGTCCAGCATCAGGATCGGGCGTCGCCCGAAGCGATCGGCCAGTCGTCCGAACAGCAAGGCGCCCAGCGGGCGCGCGGCCAGGGTCAGGAACAGCGCATAGATCACCTGCGTCGTGGCCACCTCGAACTCCTTCGCCACCGTGACGATCACGAAGGTCAGCAGGAAGTAGTCGAAGGCATCCAGCGTCCAGCCGAGGAAACTTGCCAGCACGGTATGGCGCTGGGTGGAATCGAGTTCACGCAGGGGTGCAAGCAGTGACATCGTGGCCTCGCCGGGGCAGGAGCGGATCGTGGACTGGTCGCCATCGTATGCCTGGCGACGTGCCAACGGGTGGAACAGGCCCGCATGGCCTGCATGCCGCAGATGTCTTAGGCTGCAGGGACCTCTCCAGACGCGGGACCCGGATGGATCATCGCAGCCGCCAGCGCATCGCAAGCCGTTATGACAACGTCATCCAGCGCGGCTATGTCCGCGGCAAGCTGGCCGGCGACCCGGTCTACGCCGCCACCGCGGCGCTGCTGGACGAAAGTTCGCTGCCCTTGCTGGACATCGGTTGCGGCATCGGCCTGCTCGGACAGTATCTGAACACCCAGGGCCGGAAGCGGCGCTACTTCGGGCTGGACCACGATCCACGCAAGATCGCCTCCGGCCGGCTCGCCGCCCAGCGCGGCGGACTGGAAGACCTGATGGAACTGCAACACGCCGACGCGGCCGAGCTGCCGTCGGTGCAGGGTGACGTCACCGTGCTGGACGTGCTGCACTACCTGCCCGCCTCCCGCCAGCCCGACCTGCTGCGTTCCGCCGCGCGCCATCTTGCCCCGGCCGGTCGACTGATCATCCGCAACGTGCTGCGCGAACGGAACTGGCGGTTTCACGCCACCCGCATCGAGGAGTTCTTCCTGCATGCATCGGGCTGGATTCCCGGCGGCCCGCAGCACTATCCCAGCGCCAGCGAGCTGCGGGCGCCGCTGGAGGACCTCGGGCTGGACGTGCGCATCGAGCCCTTGCGCGGGCGCACGCCGTTCAACAGCTACCTGATCGTGGCGCACCGACCTCAGGCCTGATCGGCTGGCCGTTCAGTTTCACGAACGGTCCGCGCGCACGGTCTTGCCGGATCGGCTATACTCCGCTCTGCGTTCGCCCCCACGAACGTTGCGACACACCGTCGCCCCTTCCCCTTAGTCTGCAACACGGTATGAACACTCCGGGTTGCTCAGGAGTGTTACATGTCTTTCGATTCGCTGGGCCTTGCGCCCGCGTTGTTGCGTGCGCTTGCCGATTACGGCTACACCCAGCCCACCCCGATCCAGGCCGCGGCGATCCCGTCCGTGCTGGAAGGTCACGACCTGCTTGCTGCCGCCCAGACCGGCACCGGCAAGACCGCGGCGTTCGCGCTGCCCCTGCTGCAGAAGCTGTCCACCAGCGGCCAGACCATGACCCGGCGCCCGCGTGCGCTGATCCTCACCCCGACCCGCGAGCTGGCCGCGCAGATCCACGAGAACATCCGTGACTACAGCAAGTTCATCCAGATCAGCGCCACCACCATCTTCGGCGGCGTCGGCATGGGCCCGCAGATCAACGCGCTTCGTCGCGGCGTCGACATCGTCATCGCCACCCCCGGCCGCCTGATCGACCACATGCAGCAGCGCACGCTGGATCTGTCCGCGGTGGAAACGCTGATCCTCGACGAAGCCGACCGCATGCTGGACATGGGCTTCCTGCCGGCCTTGAAGCGCATCCTGCAGTCGGTGCCGAAGCGCCGCCAGACCCTGTTGTTCTCGGCCACCTTCGCGCCGGCGATCAAGACGCTGGCGATGGAGTTCATGCACAACCCGAAGGAGATCTCGGTCTCCGCGCCGAACACCGTCACCACCCTGGTCAGCCACCAGGTGCATCCGGTCGACGCGTCGCGCAAGCGCGACCTGCTGTTGCACGTGCTGTCGCAGGACAGCCGCCGACAGACCCTGGTGTTCAGCCGCACCAAGCATGGCGCCGACAAACTGGTGACCTTCCTCAACGCCTCCGGCCTGCGCAGCGCGGCGATCCACGGCAACAAGAGCCAGAACGCCCGCACCCGTGCGCTCAGCGACTTCAAGAGCGGCCGCGTCACCGTGATGGTCGCCACCGACATCGCCGCCCGCGGCATCGACATCGAGCAGTTGCCGATCGTGATCAACTTCGACCTGCCGTCGGTGGCCGAGGATTACGTGCATCGCATCGGCCGCACCGGGCGCGCCGGCATGGAAGGCCTGGCGCTGTCGCTGGTCAGCCATGACGAGTCCGGCCTGCTGTTCGACATCCGCAAGCTGCTCAAGCAGGACATCGCGATCACCGCAGTGACCGGTTACGAGCCCTCCGCACCGCTGCGCCTGGATGCCGGCGCGCCGCGTCCCAAGCAAGGTGGCGGTGGTCAGCGTCAGCAGCAGCGCGCGCCGCGTCAGGGCAAGCCCGCCGGTGCGGCGCGACCGAATGGCTACGCGCCGCAGGGTAGCCGCGGTGACCATGCCGCCGGCAACCAGCGTCGCCGCTCGAACTCGCGCCCGGCCGCCAAGGCCTGAACCCGTAGGGGCCCGCTCGCGAGCCCCTACGACAACCCCAGCGCCGCCGCGTGGTGGCGCAGGTGGTCGTCGATGAAGCTGGTGATGAACCAGTAGCTGTGGTCGTAGCCGGCATGCCGGCGCAACAGCAGCGGCTGGTCGGCTTCGGCACAGGCCTGGTCGAACAGCTCGGGTTTCAGCTGGGTTTCGAGGAAGCCATCGGCTTCACCCTGGTCAATCAGGATCGTGCCGGGAAAAGTCTGTCGCCGCACCAGTTCGCAGGGGTCGTATTCCGCCCAGGCGGTACGGTCCTCGCCCAGGTAACGCGGCAGCGCCTTGTGCCCCCAGGGCACCTGGCTCGGTGCCACGATCGGGGCGAAGGCCGACACCGAGCGGTACTGCGACGGGTGCCGCAAGGCGATCGTCAACGCACCGAGCCCACCCATGGAATGCCCGCAAATGCCGCTGCGCGAGGCATCGACCGGGAACCGCGTGGCAATCAGCTCGGGCAGTTCGCGGACCACGTAGCTGTACATGCGGAAGCGCGACGACCATGGCGCCTGCGTGGCATCGAGGTAGAAACCCGCGCCTTCGCCGAACTCCCAGTCGCCGGTGGCGCCTTCGAAACCGGTGTTGCGCGGACTGGTATCGGGCATCACCAGCACCAGGCCCAGTTCGGCAGCCAGGCGTTGTGCGCCGGCCTTGATCGTGGCGGTTTCCTCCGTGCAGGTCAGCCCGGCGAGGAAGTACAGCACCGGACACGGCCCGCTAGCCGCCTGTGGCGGCTGGTAGACCGCGAAGCGCATCGGTCCGCCGCAGGCTTCGGAGTGGTGGCGATAGAAACCCTGTACACCGCCGTGCAGTCGCTGTTCGGAAATCGTCTCAAACATGTTCATCGTCCTTCAGGCGTCGACCAAGCATAGCCGCACCTTCCGGGCCCGCGGTTCGGTCGGCACCAGCTTCAACAACGCTCCGCACTGGTAGAATGCACGCCTTGTGCGTCGCCTTCCCGACCACTTTCTGTTTTAGAGGTATCCCCCATGTCATCCCCCGTTTCCGACAACGCCCCGGTCCCGTCCGGCTTTGGCGCGCTTGAGCTGCATCCCGACGTCCTGCGCGCACTGACCGATGTCGGCTACGAGTCGCCCTCGCCGATCCAGGCCGCGACCATTCCCCCACTGATGGAAGGGCGCGACGTGCTCGGCCAGGCGCAGACCGGCACCGGCAAGACTGCCGCGTTCGCGCTGCCGATCCTCTCGCGCATCGACCTGAAGCCCGGCAAGCCGCAGGCGCTGGTGCTGGCGCCCACGCGCGAATTGGCCATCCAGGTGGCCGAAGCGTTTCAGAAATACGCCACCCACATGCGCGGGCTGCAGGTACTGCCGATCTACGGCGGCCAGAGCTACGGCCCGCAGCTGCACTCGCTCAAGCGCGGCGTGCACGTCGTGGTCGGCACGCCCGGCCGCGTCATCGATCACCTGGACAAGGGCACGCTGGACCTGTCCGAGCTGAAATACCTGGTGCTCGACGAAGCCGACGAGATGCTGCGCATGGGCTTCATCGACGACGTCGAGAAGGTGCTGCAGGCGACGCCGCCGCAGCGCCAGGTCGCGCTGTTCTCCGCGACCATGCCCACGGTGATCCGCAAGATCGCCCAGCGGCATCTGAAGGAGCCGGTCGAGGTCACCATCAAGTCCTCCACCACCACCGCGGCGAACATCCACCAGCGCTACTGGTTCGTCAGCGGCATGCACAAGCTCGATGCGCTGACCCGCATCCTCGAGGCCGAGCCGTTCGACGCGATGATCATCTTCGCGCGCACCAAGCAGGCCACCGAGGAACTGGCCGGCAAGCTGCAGGCGCGCGGCCTGGCCGCCGCCGCGATCAACGGCGACATCGCCCAGCCGCAGCGCGAGCGGGTGATCCAGCAGCTCAAGGACGGCAAGCTCGACATCCTGGTCGCCACCGACGTGGCCGCGCGCGGCCTCGACGTGGAGCGGATCAGCCATGTGTTCAATTACGACATCCCGTACGACACCGAAAGCTACGTGCACCGCATCGGCCGCACCGGCCGCGCCGGCCGCAGCGGCGAGGCGATTTTGTTCGTCAGCCCGCGCGAGCGCGGCATGCTGGGCGCGATCGAGCGCGCCACCCGCCAGCCGATCGAGCAGATGCAGTTGCCGTCGGTCGAGGTGGTCAACGACGTGCGCATCGGCAAGTTCAAGCAGCGCATCACCGACATGCTGGCGCAGGGCGATCTCGGCGAATTCCAGAAACTGATCGAGCAGTACGAGCAGGAACACAACGTGCCGGCGATCGAGATCGCCGCCGCGCTGGCGCGCATCGCCCAGGGCGACCAGCCGCTGCTGCTCTCGCCGCCGCCCAAGCGCGAGAAGTACGAACCGGCCACGCGCGAGCGGGTCGAACGCGCGGCGCCGCGCGAGCGCGGCAGCGAGCGCCGTCCGCCCCACGCACGCGAAGCCGGCGCTGCCAGCCACCCGTCGGCGCACGAATCCAGGCCCGGCGAACAGCGCCCGCGCGAACATGGCGCCCACGACCGCGCCCCGCCGCGCGAGTTCGGCCAGCGCCCGGTGCGCGCGCACGCCACCGAGGAAGGCAAGCGCACCTACCGCATCGAGGTGGGTCACGAGCATGGCGTGAAGCCGGGCAACATCGTGGGCGCGATCGCCAACGAGGCCGGCCTGGAAAGCCAGTACATCGGCCGCCTCAGCATCCGCGACCACTACAGCCTGATCGACCTGCCCGACGGCATGCCCAAGGAAGTGTTCGAGCACCTGAAGAAGGTCTGGGTGGTGCAGCAGCAGTTGCGCATCCACGAGTGGGATGGCACCGACACCGGCACCGGCGTGCCGCCGTCGCACAAGCCGGGTGGTTCCACCAGGAAGCCCGGCGGCTTCAAGCCGCGCCCCGCCGGCGGCAAGCCGCCAAAGCGCAAGTAGGCGCTTCGGGTCGCGCCGCTCGATAAGCGGCGGCGCGACCACGTAACATCGACGGATCATCGCCACCGCGAACCCGTCGCATGCCCAGCCGCAACGCCGAACAGCAACCGCCCAGCGGCTCCGAGCCGCGCATCGATGGCCTGCCGCCGGCGGCCTTGCAACAGTTGCAGGCGGCCGCACGCGCCATTCGCGATGGCGCCGAAGCGCCGGCGCGCATGGCGCTGGACGCGACCCTCGAACTCGCCCCGGAACATCCCGAGGCCTTGCGCCTGTACGCCATCCTGCACACCCGCGCGCAACGCCAGGACGAGGCGCAGGCCTGCCTGCAGCAGGTGCTGGCGCAATGGCCCGACTATGCGCTGGCCTGGTCGGACCTGGGCGGTGTGCAGCAGGCACGCGGAGACATGGAGGCGGCGTTCGCCAGCTGGAGGCAAGCCTGCGCGCTGGCGCCGGCTGCGCCGATGTCGTGGTTCAACCTGGGCCGAAACCTGCAGCTGCATGGCGACACCGACGACGCGATCGAGGCGCTGCAGCAGGCGCATGCGCTGGCGGCGGATTTCCTGCCGGCGCTGATCCTGCTCGGCGATGCCCTGGTCCACGCCGGCCGCTTCGACGAAGCCGACGCACGCTACCGTGCCGCACTGGCCCTGCATCCGGCCTGCGGCGATGCCTGGCGCGGACTGGCAAACATGAAGACGCGGCCGCTGTCGGACGCGGATCGCGAACAGCTGGGCACCGCATTGCGACAGCCCGGCATCGCCCCGGCCGATCGCATCGCGATGGGCTTCGCGCTGGGCAAGGTCTGCGAGGATCAGGGACGCTACGAAGAGGCCTTCCACGCGCTGAATCGCGCCAACGCCGCACTGCGCGAGATCAGGCCGTGGCAGGCCTCGGCCTTCCACGGCCACGCCGAAGCCCTGCTTGCGGCATCCCGGCGGCTGCCGCCGCCCATCGATGCGGGCCTCGGGCGCGAAGCGATCTTCATCGTGGGCTTGCCACGCTCGGGCTCGACCCTGTTCGAGCAGATCCTTGCCGCCCATCCCGAGGTGGAAGGCGCCAGCGAGCTCACCGAACTGGAACAGGTGCTCGGCGAGGAATCCGCGCGGCGGCGGAAACCCCTGCTGCAATGGATCGGCGAGGCCGGCGCGGACGACTGGCAACGACTTGGCCGCCGCTATCTGGAGCTCACCGCCCGCTGGCGCCGACACAAGCCCCGGCATACCGACAAGCTGCCGTCGAACTGGCTGCTGGCCGGCGTGCTGGGCGCGATGCTCCCGGGCGCACCGATCATCGATGCCCGCCGCGATGCGCTGGAAGCGGGCTGGTCCTGCTACAAGCAGCAGTTCTACAAGTTGCCGCACTTCGCCTGCACGCTGACCGACATCGCCGCCTATGTCCGCGACTACGAACGGATCATGGGCGCCTGGCAGGCAACGGAGCCGCAGCGCATCCGCATCCAGCGCTACGAGGCCTTGCTGGCCACACCGGAAGACGAGATCCGCGCGCTGCTGGCGTTCTGCGACCTGCCGTTCGACCCGGCCTGCCTCGACTACCATCGCGCCTCGCGCAACGTGCGCACGGCCAGCGCGGCGCAGGTACGCCAGCCGTTGCGTCACGACACGGCACGCGCCGGGCATTACGGCGCCCTGCTCGATCCGCTGCGCTTCGGCCTCGGCCTGCCCAAGACCGGCTGACTGCACCGATCAGGCAAAACCGACCGGCAGCGCTTCAGGCACTTTGCGGCAAGGGTGGCAGGCCGGCATCGGACGGATCGAGCCAGTCTCCGGGCGTCAGCACGGCCAGGCCATGGGCCAGCCGCGCCTTGTCGCATTGCGGGCTGATCGCGCCAAACTCCCATGACGGCTGCACTTCGCGGCATACCGACGGTCGTTGCGGATAGATGCCGCAATGGGCGGCCTCGCCCACCACGCCCTGCAGCGCCACGCAGCGTATCTGCGCGGCGTTGGTGCCGCGCATGGCCAGCCGGTGCGGATCGAGTTTTTCGGTCAGCTCGGGCGGTACGCAGCCGCCGAGGAACGCTTCCGCTTCCGACCAATGGAAGGCCACGCGAAAGAACGCGCAGCAGGCACCGCAACGCAGACAGGGATGATCCATCGAACCGACCAGGCGCGCCCCGAGGCGCGCAGGGAGCGGATTCTAGTGCGCGGGAAGGCGGTTGGGGAGTGGGGGAGCGACGTCGCTTTGACCCCCTCTAGCAGGGGAGGTAGACGGAAAGCGCTCGACCGGAAGTTGAGCGCTTGCTTGCAAGAGCAACCCCACCCTTGCCCTCCCCTGCTTGCAGGGGAGGTAGACGGAAAGCGCTCGACCGGAAGTTGAGCGCTTGCTTGCAAGAGCGACCCCACCCTTGCCCTCCCCTGCTTGCAGGGGAGGTAGATGGAGAGCGCTCGACCTCAAGGTCGAGCGCTTGCTTGCTTTAGGGCTCTCCGGCGAAGGTGTTGCACTGGGCCATGTCGCCGCTGGCGAAGCCAGTCTTGAACCACTTCACGCGCTGGGCCGAGGTGCCGTGGGTGAAGGTGTCCGGACGCACGCGGCCTTGCGCCTGCTGCTGCAAGGTGTCGTCGCCGATGTGGCTGGCGGCGTTGAGCGCCGATTCGATGTCACCCGGCTGCAGCCAGTTCAATTCCTTCTGGCTGTGGTTGGCCCACACGCCGGCGTAGCAGTCCGCCTGCAGTTCCTGTCGCACCGACAAGCCGTCGGCGCCATCCATCGGGGCGCCCTGGCGCCGCGCCTGGTCGACCTTGTCGAACACGCCGGTCAGCTTCTGCACGTGATGGCCGACCTCGTGCGCAATCACGTAGGCGCGGGCGAAGTCGCCGGAGGAATGCAGTTCGTCCTGCAGTTGCTGGAAGAACGCCACGTCCAGGTAGACCTTCTGGTCGCCCGGGCAATAGAACGGGCCCACCGCCGTGCTGGCGCTGCCGCAGGCCGTGCTTACGCCACCGCTGAACAGGTGCAGCTTGGGCTCGACATAGGTGGCGCCGTGTTCGCGAAAGATCTCGCCCCAGCTCTGCTCGGTGGAATGCAGCACGGCGCTGACGAAATCCTTCTGCTCGGGATCGACCTGGGCCGGCACGCCGGCCTGGCTGCCGGCGCCGGGCTGGATGCTGCCCTGGTCCAGCAACGCCATCGGGTTCTTGAAGAAGATCCAGCCGATCAGCGCCAGCACCACGATGGTGCCCAGGCCCATGCCACGACCGCCGCCGAAGCGCCGGCCGCCACCACCGCCACCGCTGTCGATCTCGACGTTGTTGCTGCTGCCACCCTTTCGCCAATCCATAGATCCCCCGCAGTGCTGGTACGTGCGCCTCGGCGCTGTCTGGCGACGATAGCGCGCTGCCGCGCATCGCGCCACGTCGGACATCACGGCTAAAGTAGGCCACCCTTCGTGAGGATTTCAGCATGACCCACCTGCCCGCCCTGGTTACCCTGCTCACCGTACTGCTGCTGTTCGGCACCATGTGGGCGGTTGGCCATGCCCGCGGCAAGTACGGCGTCAAGGCGCCGGCGACCACCGGCGACCCGGCCTTCGAGCGGGCCTACCGGGTGCAGATGAACACGCTGGAGGCCACGGTGATGTTCCTGCCGACGCTGTGGCTGGCGGCTCACTACGGCTTCACCGGATGGGCCGGCATCGCGGGCCTGGTCTGGCTGGTCGGCCGCGTGTGGTATGCCCTGGCCTATCTGCGCGACGCCAGCAAGCGCGGGCCGGGTTATCTGGTGAGCATGCTCGGCTGGGCCGCGGCGCTCGTGATGGCCTGCATCGGCGTGGCGCGCGCGATGATGGTCGGCTGAAGTCAGTCGAGCAAACCCGGAGCGGTGCCGCTCAACACCCACAGGCGATGCGGCACCGCCATCGGCTCGCCGGCGTGGCGCTTGGCCAGCATCTCGGCCAGCTCCGCATCGAAGCGTTGCACCTTCGCCTCGTCCAGGCTGGCACCGATGCCGGCACTGGCGCGGATGCGCCCCCGCCAGTCGGCGTGGCTGTAGGGAACCTCGACATCCAGCGACCAGGTGCGCAGGTCGTTGAAGCCGGCTTCGGCCAGGTCCTTGAGCCATGCCGGATACAAGCCACTGCCGCTGTGCATGGTCCAGCCCGCGTTGTAGGCAAGAATCAGGCGCTCGGTGTCCTGCACCATGTTGCCGTTGAGCGGCACCCAGTCGAAATGCGCGATCACGAAGCGGCCACCGGGCCGCAGCCACTTGCGCACCAGCGCGGCGCTGCGGGCCCGCTCGAACCAGTGCCAGCATTGCCCGGCTGTCACCACGTCGAACGAAGCCGATGCGAAATCGGCGTTCTCGACCCGGGCCCTGACCTGCTTCACCTGCACGCCTGCGGCGCGATCCAGCTCCGCGGCTTGCGCGAGCAACGGGGCGGAGTGATCCAGCCCGGTGACGTCGCAGCCGCGCAAGGCCAGCCCGCGGGCGACCGTACCGGTGCCGGTGCCCAGATCCAGCGCCGCGTCACCGGGATGGACGCTGCCGTCGCCAAGCAGGCGCTCGAAGAAGATCTCGGGGAACCCTGCCCGATGGCGCGCGTAGTCAGCGGCCGTCCTGCCGAAGTCGATAGCCATCACACCCCCTGTAGCCACTGGTGACGCAAGCTTCTGCTGTTTGGCATAGTAGCGGCATGACCCCGCGCTGCAAGCCGTGGCCCACGCACGCTCCCGGCACGGGTGAAGACCGGTCCGGCGGGTGACACCTCGAAGCGCGCGCCGCGCCTTCACCCGCATCCCGCAGGCATGATCAACGCATGGAAGTCAGTGGTACCCAGACACCCCGGCCACCCGCCCTGCCCTCCAGCACGAAATATCGACTGCCACCGGGCTTGGGCGGCGCGGCAGGCATCATCGCGGGCTACTTTGCGCTGCAATTGCTGGCCGGATTCGCGTTTGCGCTGGTAGCCATGTTCGCCGCGATGTTCGATCACCCGGCGACCGGCCTGGAAGTTGCCGTCGGCACCAGCCTCGCCCAGCCAGGCATGCAGGCCTGGTTGGCGATCGTCTCGCTGGGCGCGGCCGCACCCCTGACCCTGTGGCTGGCGCATCGGCAGTGGGGCGCGTGGTGGTCGACGGGTCAGCCGCCGGGGCTGGGTTTCGTCGCGCCCAGCCGTGCCTGGTTCTTCGCACTGGCCATCGCCACCGGCCTGTTGCTGCCGTGGACCGGTTCGCTGCTGACGCAATGGCTGGCGCAGGGCCATCCGGTGACCCAGGACATCCAGCAGATCGGCGCGCGGACTCCGCTGGCATCGCGCCTCCTGCTGGTGCTGGTGGTGGTCGGCGTAGGCCCGGTCGTGGAGGAACTGCTGTTTCGCGGCGTGCTGCTGTCGGCCCTGATGAGGCATTGCCGTGCCGGCTTGGCGGTGGCGTTCAGTTCACTGGCGTTTGCGCTGATCCATCTGCCGGGGCTGGATTACCAGTGGTATGCGGTGCCGAGCCTGCTGTTGCTGGCGGTGCTGCTGGCGGTCCTGCGCCTGGGTTCGAAGTCGATCTGGCCCGCCGTGCTGGCGCATGGCACGAACAATCTGCTGGCCGTCGCCGGCTGGTTCATCGCCGTCAAGGCGACGGGGTGACTCCGCCACGACGCAGCAGTCGCGCCGTTTCGAACAGCGGCAGCCCCATCACCCCGGAATAGCTGCCGGCCAGATGCTCGATCATGGCCCCCGCGCGTCCCTGGATGGCATACGCGCCGGCCTTGCCGAACGGCTCGCCGCTGGCTACGTAAGCCTGGATCGCCCCGTCATCCAGCGCGCCGAACCGCACCAGGGAAAGGCATTCCTCCCGGTACTCGCCCTGCCCGCCGACCAGCCACAGCGTCGAAATCACCGTATGCGTGCGACCGGAGAGCCGCTGCAGCATCGCGGCCGCATCCGCGGCATCGCGCGGCTTGCCGAACACCTCGTCGTCCAGCACCACTTCGGTGTCCGCGCCCAGCACCCGGGACGCCGACGCATCGGGCAGCGCAGCCAGGCCGGCACGGGCCTTGTCGCGAGCCACGCGGCTCACGTAATCCTGCGGCGATTCACCCGGTTCGCGCTGCTCGGGCACCTCGACATCGATCACCGCAAAGGTCACGCCCAGCTGCTCCAGCAACTGACGGCGGCGTGGCGATTGCGAGGCGAGATACAGCATGCGAAGTCCGTCGGATGCGGGGAAAGTCAGAGTGTCAGCCCGTACTCGCAGAACTGCGAGTCACGTTGCCAGCCCAGCGATTCGTACAGCGCCTGCGCCGGCGCATTGTCCAGTGCCGTGGACAGCGACAGACTGGCTGCCCCCAGCGCGCGCGCCTGGTCCGCCGCCGCGCGCAGCAATGCCGCCGCCACGCCACGTCGGCGCGCCGACGCGTTCACGAACAGGTCGTTGAGCAGCCAGGTGCGCACCGTGCGCACGGAGGAAAACAGCGGATACAGCTGGGTGAAACCAAGCCCTTCGCCGTGTTCGTCGCAGGCCAGCAGGATCAGCGATTCATCCCGGGCAAGCCGCGCCGCCAGGAACTCTTGCGCGCGCGCCGGATCGGACGGCTGGCCGTAGAACTGCCGGTAGCCATCAAACAGTGGCACCAGCGCGTCGAGATCGGAACGGGTTGCGGGACGGACGGAGAAGGACATACGCGCGCGCTCCTTAGGAAGCATCAAGCCCGATGATAGGGGTGGCCGCTCATGATCGTGGTCGCACGATACAGCTGCTCGGCCAGCACCAACCGCACCAGCATGTGCGGCAGGGTGAGCGGCCCGAGCGACCAGCGCTGGTCGGCGCGTTGCAATACCTCGGGCGCGTGGCCATCGGGACCGCCGATCAGGAAGGCCAGGTCGCGCCCGGCCATGCGCCACTTCTCCAGTTGCGCAGCCAGCTCTTCGCTGGACCAGGTCTTGCCGCGGCCGTCCAGCGCGACCACATGGATGTCGTGCGGCAGGGCGGCGAGGATCGCCGCGCCTTCGTCCTGGATCGCCCGTGCATCATCGCGGCCCTTGCCGCGGGTGCCGGGTTTCAGCTCAACCAGATCCAGCGGCAGGTCGTGCGAAAGCCGCTTGCGGTACTCGGCAAAGCCCTCGGCCACCCAGCCGGGCATGCGTTCACCGACGGCGATCAGGCGCGCGCGCATCGACGCGGCGGCTCAGCCTGCCTGTGCGGCTTCGCCGCCAGTCTCGCTTTCGTGACCGTGGTCGCCCACCGTCCACAGCCGCTCCAGGCCATAGAACTCGCGGATGCGCGGCAGCATGACGTGGACGATCACGTCGCCCAGGTCGACCAGCACCCACTCGCCCTCGGTTTCGCCTTCCACGCCCAGCGGCATCACGCCGGCCTTCTTGGCGAACTTGGCCACTTCGTCGGCAATTGACTTGACGTGGCGGGCGGAGGTGCCCGACGCGATGACCAGCAGGTCGGCGATGGAGGTCTTGCCGCGGACGTCGATCTCGCGCACGTCCTTGGCTTTCAGTTCTTCCAGCGCGTCGATGACCGACTTGCGCAGGGTGGCCGTGGTGACGGACTTGTTGGTACGGGCAGTGCTCAAGAGGATGGGCCTCGGTGCGGAGTCGCAGCGCAGGATGGCGCGGGCGCAGTATAACCGCCCTGCCGGCGCGGCCGCAGATCAGGGCGCATGCCCGGGGCCGACGAGCAACTGCCGCTGCATGTCGCAGATTTCCGTGCCGGCCGCCCCGCGATCCACCAGGCTCATCATCCGGTAGGTTCCCGCCGGCACGTCGTCCGGGTAAACGGTGATGTTGAACCCGGAACGCACTGCCTCGCTGGCCTGCAGCACCCGGGCCACATCGGGGCGCGGCACCCCGGTACGGGCCTGGAAGCCATACGCCTCGCTGTCGCCCCGCAGCAGCAGCCTGAACTGTGCCGGCGCCGTACCGCCGCCATCTACCACCCAGCCGCCAGTAGTGAACGGTTGTCCCGAGCGGATCGTGGTGGCCACTCCCCGCTTCAGGGTGTTGCCGTCCACGCGATCGAGCGCGCAGTGGCCGGCAGGCCTGGCCGCAGCCAGCGCGGAAGCCGGCAGGCGAATGGCATAACCATCCAGCCCGGCATCGGCCGTCGCAGGCGCAGGCGCCACCGTTTCGCCATGGCCGGCGCCCGCCGGAAAAATCGTATTGGCGACCTCGTGCATGTAATAGGCCTTCACCAGCGCCCGGCACTGCGCATAGGCGGCCGCGATCTGATCCGGTATCTCGCCGGGAGCGTAGACCTGCCCCTGGTAGATCGCATAGACCGCCCGGCCGATCGCCGCGACGGAAAAACCCCGGTCGTGGCGACGGTCGAAAAGCGAGTACCCCAGAAAGCTGTTGCGGACCTTGTCGATGCCGAGCAATTGCAGGAGGGTCGGAGCGAGGTCCACCGAGGTGCGCCCATGCGCGTCCAGCCGTGCCGGCAATTTCAGCCAGGGAGCGTGGATCAGCAGCGGCACCTGATCGACGAAATACGGCTTGTAATGGTCGCCCGCCACGCGCACGTACGGCGGCTCGGCATAGTGCGCGTGATCGACCGTCAGCACCAGGATCGTGTTGGCGGCATACGGCGACGACATGAAATAGTCGTAGAACGCGCCAAATTCAGCATCGGTCGTGTGCAGCGTATTCAGGCTCGGCTCGTCGCCACCGCGATAGGGAATGCCGTCGGCGGGAATGTCCAGGAAGGCGTGCGTGCCGACCGAGTACAGGCTGGCGAAAAACGGCGTCGCGTCCTTTCGTTGCTGCAGGAACCGAGTCAACGAGCCATACGCCTCCCGATCGGTCAGCGACTGGCGGAACAGGGGTTCGGCCACATGCAGCAGCTCGCTGCGGCTTCGGGTCGCCGTGTAGATATCGTCGAATCCCAGCATGCCCACCAGCGAGGTCAACGCATCCGACCGCGGGTGCGGGGAAAAGAACACCGTTTCATAGCCGCGCCGATGCAGCAGCTTCGGCAGCGAGGCGTACGAGCGTCTTGCATAGGACGATGCATTCCCCTCGCGCCAGCCGGCCCCGCCGTCCGCTCCGCCGTGGAACGGGTAGCCGGAGGTCAGCACCCCTTGCAGGCCGCGAAACGTGGCGGCGGTATGGTTGAAGTAATTGTCGACCACCATCGCCTGGCTGGCCATCCGCGACACGTTCGGCGTGAGACCGGGATAGCGTCCCCCATAGGTTTCAAACAGGCGGGCGGATTCCCCTTCGACAAACAGCACGATCACGTTCGGTTGCTGCACCGCCCGCGTCGCGGGAAACGGCAGCGCCTGCGCAGCGCCCAGTCCGTCCCTGAGGAACGGATAACGACCGGAACCCAGGATCACGCCGCAAACGGATTCCCCCGCGGACGGCCCAGGCGATCCATCCGACACCTCAGCCGGGGTGTGCAAGTCGAGGCCGGCGCGAATCATGGCGGCGAGCGGCGACTGGCCGGATGCAAGATGGGCTTCGCTGCCAGCCGATGAGGTGCCGCCATTGAGCGCGGCTACGCCTGCGCAACAGAGCAACGCGGCAAGCAGCAAGCCGAGCTGCCGTCGTCGCGGCAGCTGCCTTCCGGCGCTGCGCCACGAGTACAGCAGCATCACGACGCAGGCCACCCCCGTTGCCACCAACAACGCATTTCTTGCAAGGCTGGCGGTGAGGAAAGCCTCCTCCGTGTTTTCCAGCGCCAGCACGCTGACAAAACTGTTGGAGATCAACAGGGCATAGCCCTGCACCACGGAGGTCATGGTGAACACGATGACGATGACGGCGTACAGCACGGTGCGCGGCAGGCTTCCGCGCAACGGCCCCATGCCAAGCAGCAGCGTGCACAGGCAGCCGAACGCCAGGGCTTCCAGCATGCCGGCGAGCAGCACGCTCGATATCAGCGTCGCCCCGGGAAGCGCGGGCAGGCGGGCGAAGTAGACGGTCAGGATCACGATGTACGCGACAAACAGCAGCGCCACGTGAACCCACGGTGCGCGCAAACTGCCGCGCCGCACCTCGCTTCGAGGAATGGTCAATGCCCCAGTCACCATCATGACAAAGTGAGGACTAGGCTAGCCAAACCCGGACCGGACGGCCAGCTTGCCACCACGGCGGCATGGGGACGACGGCGGGCACGCGCCCCGCCGTCATGTCGCGAGTGGATCAATGCGCCAGGGAACGGCGGGCCAGCCGGTACTCGTGCATCAGTCGCGCGACCAGTTCGGCGGCGGGTTGCGGACGGACCAGGGCGGCGGCCTGGCCGCACCATTCGGACAACAGGTCGCCACGGCCTGCTGCGGCCGCGGCACGGCGCAGCGGCGCGGTGAGCGCGTTGAGGATCGGGTACGGCAGGCCCTGCGCCGCCGCCGGCATCGCCTCGACGAAACGGTTGCGCAGGCCGCGGGCGGCGCGACCGGAGAAGCCGCGGATGGTGGTGACCCGGTGTTCTTCGACCCGGGGCAGATCCTGCTTCCACGCCGTAGCCGCCGGGCATTCCGGGCAGGTCAGGAAGGCCGTGCCCAGCTGGCTGGCCGCCGCGCCCAGCGCTTCGGCCGCCAGCATGCCGCGACCGTCCATGATGCCGCCGGCGGCGATCACCGGCACCTCCCGGCCGCTGGCCGCCAGCGCGCGCACGGTGAGCGGCAACAATGCGAACAGGCCGATCATCGCGTCCTCCGCTTCATGCAGGAAGCTGCCGCGATGGCCGCCCGCCTCGGCCCCCTGCATCGAAACCGCGTTCGCGCCCGCCTCGACCCAAGCGCGCGCCTCGGCCACCGTGGTGGCGGTGCCGATCACGTAGATGTCGCGCTGCCGCAGCTCGCGCATCTGCGCGGGGCCGATCACGCCGAAGGCGAAACTGGCCACCGCTGGACGCGCCTCGCACAGGGCGGCGAACTGGTCGGAGAATCGCGGCGCCCAGCGCGCGGGCACGGCGGTGCGGACATCGAGCCCTTCGCGGATCATCAGCGCGTCGAGCTGTTCGCGCGCTTGCGTCACCGCCGCCATGTCGGCCTCGAATTCATCCGGCAACACGAACAGGCCGATCGCATATGGGCGGTCGCCCAGCGTACGGATCTCCGCGGCCTGATCGAGGATCGCCTGCGGTTCCAGATAACCGGCGCCCAGCGAACCCAGCGCGCCGGCGTTCGACACCGCCGCAACCAGCGCGGGTGACGTCGATCCGGCCATGGGTGCCTGGATCAACGGATGCTCGATGCCGAGCCGGCTGGCGAACGACGCGCTCATGGCTGATGGCCTGCGGGAAAGATGGCCAAGTATCCACCGCCACCCGCGGCAACTGAAGCCGCCGACGGCGCGTCGCCGCGCGATGCCCCGTCGGCGGCGCCCGGTCAGCCGCCGGAGCTCATCGCGTCCTTCTTCATCGCATCTTTCTTCATCGCATCTTTCTTCATCGCATCTTTCTTCATCGAACCATGCTTCATCGAATCGGCCTTCATCGCATCGTGCTTCATGGCGTCCATCTTCATCGAATCCTGCTTCATCGCATCCTTCGACATGGCGTCGTGCGACATCGCGGTGCTGGAGCTGGCTGCCATCGCGTCCTGGGCGAACGCGGTGCTGGTGGCGAGGCCGCAGGTCATGGCGGCGGCAAGAGCAAGGGCAAGGCGTGCATTCATCATCGGTCATTCCTCGAAAAGGGATGGAGCGGTCGGGCCGCTCCACCTCTCCATTCGCCATGGCCCACGCCCGGGTTACCCGCCGGGTCAGCCGCCCTGCCCGGCCACGATGTTCACCGTGATCGCGATGATGAACACGTTGAAGAAGAATGCGATCACGCTGTGCATCAGCACCACGCGGCGCAGGTAGTTGCTGGTGATCTGCACGTCGGAGACCTGGAAGGTCATGCCGATCACGATCGAGAAATAGGCGAAATCCCAGTAGTCCGGGTCGGGCGTATGCGGAAACTCCAGGCCGGCGTGCTGCTTGCCGAAATCGCCGTAGTAGCCATGCGCGTAATGGATCGCGAACATCACGTTGAGGAACAGCCAGCTGAGGATCACGCTGAGCACGCCCACGCCCAGTGCCAGGACGCCACTACTGCGTGCCGCGTGCAGTTCCATGCCCAGTGCGCCCAGCACCACGCCCGATAGCAGTACGCCACCCAGCAGTACGCCCCAGCGACCGGTGTCGATCGCCTGCGCCTGGCTGCGCATCGTGTCCGGCGTGGACCGGTTGAACAGATGGAGCATCACGCCCAGAAAGATCATCGCGGCGAGATCGAAGGCCAGCAGTACCGCGTTGGCCAGCCGCATGCCGCTGACCAGCAATCCGGCAACCGCGACGACGAACACCAGCATCGAACCGATCGTTCGTGGGCGCCCCCTGGCGAATGTCCACGGGCGCCAGCCGCGCGATGCCCGCGGGCCCGGCCGGGCCGGTCGATCCGGCGTGGAGCCCTCGCTCACCACGCGCTGCACCAGTGCAGGTTCAGGCCAGCAGGTCGGCGTAGTCGGGGTGGCGTTGCATCCATGCGGCAGCATACGAGCAGGCCGGGACGACTTTCCAGCCCTCGCTGCGCGCCGTGTCCATCGCGGACTGGACCAGCGCCGCGGCAATCCCGCGGCCACCCACTTCGGCCGGCACGCCGGTATGGGTGATGGTCATCACGCCCGCGGCGAGCAGGTAATCGAGCACGCACGGCACACCCTCCACCTCGGTCTGGAAACGGTGGGCGGCACGGTCGTGGCGGATGACGTAGGACATGGCGGTTCCTGCTGGGGCGCAAACGGCGATGGTACGGCGCCAACGGCAATCGCGCGTGAAGCACTGCACCGACTTCGTTCGCGCCAGTTACATGGCCGGGGGCGCACAGTCGGCCTTCACCCCACAGCCGCGCAGGAGCATTCCATGAAGAAATCCGCATCCGCCCATTGGTCCGGTGGCATCAAGGATGGCCAGGGCACGATCTCGACCGAGACCGCCGCCTTGCGCGAAGCGCCGTACGGATTCAAGTCCCGCTTCGAGAGCGGCCCCGGCACCAATCCGGAGGAACTGATCGCTGCGGCGCATGCCGCCTGCTATTCGATGGCGCTGTCGCTGGGCCTGGGCAACGCCGGACTGACCGCCGACAGCATCGACACCCGGGCCGTGGTGACGCTTGACAAGGATGGCGACGGTTTTTCGATCACCGCCGTCCACCTCGACTGCGAGGCTCGCGTGCCCGGCGCGGAAGCGGACGCGTTCAAGCGCATCACCGAGGAGACCAAACAGGGTTGCCCGGTATCCAAAGTGCTCAATGCGAAGATCACGCTGGAGGCGCGCCTGCTCTGACGCGCAGCTCAGGCCGCCGCCATGGCCTCCGCCGTGGCAGCGGACGCCTCGTGCTGGCGACGCTGGCGCACCGCCTGTGCCAGCCTCGTCAGCACGCCGACCGAGGTGTCCCAGTCGATGCAGCCGTCGGTGATGCTCTGGCCGTAACGCAGCGGCTGCCCAACAAGCAATTCCTGGCGGCCACCGACCAGGTGGCTTTCCACCATCACGCCGAGGATGCGCCGTTCGCCGGCGGCCATGCGCTGGGCGAGGTCGTCGATCACCTTCGGCTGGTTCTCCGGCAGCTTGCCACTGTTGGCATGGCTGACGTCGATCATCACGCGGGCGGGCAAGCCGGCCTTGCCGATGGAAGCGCAGGCCGCCTCCACGCTCGCCTCGTCGTAGTTCGGCTGCCTGCCGCCGCGCAGGATGACGTGGCAGTCGGTGTTGCCGCTGGTGCTGGCGATCGCGGCCTGGCCGTCCTTGGTGACGGCCATGAAGTGGTGGGGCTGGGCCGCCGCCTGCACCGCATCCACCGCGATCCGCACATTGCCGTCGGTGCCGTTCTTGAAACCCACCGGGCAGGACAGTCCCGACGCCAGTTCGCGATGCACCTGGCTTTCCGTGGTGCGCGCGCCGACCGCGCCCCAGGCCACCAGGTCGGCGATGTACTGCGGCGTGATCATGTCCAGGAACTCGCAACCGGCCGGCACGCCCAGCGCGTTGATGTCGCGCAGCAGGACGCGAGCGATGCGCAGGCCCTTGTCGATGCGGAAGCTGCCGTCCAGGTCGGGGTCGTTGATCAGGCCCTTCCAGCCCACCGTGGTGCGTGGCTTCTCGAAGTACACCCGCATCACGATTTCCAGCGCGTCGCCGAGTTCACGGCGCAGCGGCGCGAGTCGCCCGGCGTACTCCAGCGCCGCTTTCGGGTCATGGATCGAACATGGCCCGATCACCACGGCCAGGCGGTCGTCACTGCCGCCGATGATGCCGTGCAGCGCCTGTCGCGCCGCTTCCACCGTGGCGATCGCCGGCGCCGTGGCGGCGCAGTCGCGCATGACCTCGGCCGGCGTGCTGAGGCGGGTGAGTGCGCGGATGCGCAGGTCGTCGGTGGTGTGCATGGCAGCGGTTCTCCTGGTGGGTTCCCCGGAGGCGGCCAAAAAAAACCGCCAGGGAGGCTGGCGGTTCGGTGAGGTTGTGTCGATCAGTTCAAAACGATCGCGCCCGCGCCGCCGCCGTTGGCTTCGGATAGCCGTAAAACCAGAAGAACAGGCGGGCGGTGGCGGAATGCATGGCGTCATTGATAACACAATGGACGTCCAAATCAAACTTCCCGTCATCCAGACGATAGACTGGGCGCATGCCATCGCCCATCGACGTGCTCCGCCAACCGATCCGCCACTGGGTGTTGCGCGCCTTTCCGCGCGCCGACACCGGCAGCCTCGACTACGACCATCCGCACGGTGATCCGGGCCTGTTCGGGCCGGACAGCGCCACCTGGCGCGTGCATTCGGACTTCCCCGGCATGCTGGCCGGCGGCCTCGCGGCGCTGACCTTGCAGACCCTGCATCCGCTGGCCCTGGCCGGGGTCTGGGATCATTCCAACTTCCGCGACGACCTGGTCGGCCGGCTGCGCCGCACCACCGCCTTCGTCGGCGGCACCACCTACGCGCCCCGCGCGCAGACCGAGGCACTGATCGAACACGTGCGGATGATCCACGGCCACATCACCGGCCACGGCGAGGATGGACGTCCATACAGTGCCAACGATCCGGACCTGCTGACCTGGGTGCATGTCAGCGAGGCCTACTGCTTCCTGCAGGGTTACCGCAGCTACAGCCACATCGCGATGCCGCCGGGCGCGGCCGATCGCTACTACGACGAAGTGCGGCAGATCGCCGAGGCGCTGGGCGCGCGCGATGTTCCCGCCAGCGAACGGGACGTCACCGCGTATTTCCGGCGCATCCAGCCCGAGCTGGCCTATACCGAACGTTCCCGCGTGGTGCTCGGCCTGCTCGGCCAGGTGCGCCTGCCGGTGCCGGCCGCCGGACTGTCGCGCGACCTGTTCCTGCTGGCCGGCAGCGCCCTGCTGCCGGACTGGGCCATCACGCTGCTGGAGCGCACGCCACGCCAGCAGCGCCAGGCCCGCGTAGCCGCCCGCGCGCTGTGGTTGATGGCGCCGGCCTTCCGCGCCGCCCTGCGCGACGGCATCGCCAGCCGCGCCTGCCGGCGCATGGATATGCCGCCCGAGCAGTTGCACCAGTGGAACGCGCCGTCCGGCCGAGATTGACGGGCCCGCACTGGCGGGTCCGGACTGGCGGGTCCGGACTGACCTTCCAGGATTGACAGTCCCGCCCCATCGGCTAACGTCGGCGGGCACGCACTTCCAGGGGTTCTCGTGGCGACACTCATTCCCAGCCGCAACAGCTGCCTGCCGCGGATGACCGGCGGCGAGAAGCGCGTCTCCGAGCGGCTCGAACAGAAACTCGAGGACGACTACCTGCTGTGGTACGACGTACCGGTGGGGCTGAAGCAGCGCCATCCGGATTTTGTGGTGTTCCATCCGCGCCGAGGCCTGCTGGTGCTGGAGGTGAAGGACTGGAAGGCCGACACCATCCGCCACGCCGACAGCACCCAGTTCACCCTGGTCACCGAGCGCGGCCTGATCAAGGAGAACAATCCGCTGCTGCAGGCGCGTGCCTATGCACTGGAGATCGGCGTGGTGCTGGAACGCGATCCGGCGCTGCGTTATCCGGAAGGCTCGCGCTACGCCGGCAAACTGATCATGCCGTGGGGCTGGGGCGTGGTGCTGACCAACATCACCCGCAAGCAGTTCGACGAAGGTGCGCTGGGCGAGGTGCTGCCCGGACACCTGGTGATCTGCCGCGACGAGTTGTACGAGACGGTCGACGCCGAAGCGTTCCAGGAGCGGCTGTGGGCGATGTTCCCGCAGGTGTTTCCGGTGACCATGACCCTGCCCCAGATCGATCGCGTGCGCTGGCACCTGTTCCCCGAACTGCGCGTGGAAGCCGGCAGCGGCCAGTTCGGCCTGTTCGGTCCTACCGACGCCGCGGTGCGTCCGCTGGAAATCCCCGACCTGATCAAGGTGATGGACGGACAGCAGGAACAGCTGGCGCGTTCGCTGGGCGGCGAGCACCGCGTGATCCACGGCGTGGCCGGTTCGGGCAAGACGATGATCCTGGGCTTCCGCGCGATGCAGCTGGCGCGAGAACTGACCAAACCCATCCTGGTGCTCTGCTACAACAGGACGCTCGCCGCGCGGCTGGAACAGCTGATCGGCGAACGCGGCCTGGGCGAGAAGGTGCAGGTCTACAACTTCCACAAGTGGTGCCGCAAGATGCTGGTGGCGTACAACGAGCCGCTGCCGGCAGGCAGCGGCAAGGCCTTCATCGAGGCGCTGCCGCCGGCGGTGATCGCCGGCGTCGACCGCGGCCAGATTCCGCGCGCCCAGTACGGCGCGGTGCTGGTCGACGAAGGCCACGACTTCGAGCCGGACTGGTACAAGCTGATCGTGCAGATGATCGACCCGGCCACCAATTCGCTGCTGGTGCTGTACGACGACGCGCAGAACATCTACGGCAACCCGAATCGCCGCAAGATCAGCTGGAAAAGCCTCGGCGTGCAGGCCCAGGGCCGCACCACCATCCTCAAGCTCAACTACCGCAACACGCTGGAAATCCTCTCGGTGGCGCGCGCCTTCGCCCAGGACCTGCTGGCCGCGCGCCTCGACGATGCCGACGGCGACGGCGTACCGCTGATCGCGCCCGAAAGCGCCGGCCGCCGCGGCGCCGTGCCCGAGCTGGTGCGCACCGACACCGCCCGCGCGCAGATGGACGTGCTGATCGCGCGGCTGCGCGACGAGCACGCGCACGGCCGTCCGTATTCGGAGATGGCGGTGATCTATCGCAACCAGTGGGAAGGCGAGAAATTGCACGAAGTGCT
This sequence comes from Rhodanobacter sp. Soil_C_14, assembly GCF_057657335.1. Lineage (NCBI taxonomy): Bacteria > Pseudomonadati > Pseudomonadota > Gammaproteobacteria > Lysobacterales > Rhodanobacteraceae > Rhodanobacter > Rhodanobacter sp. Soil_C_14. The sequence goes on from NZ_JBDGIQ010000001.1 coordinate 499,165, forward strand.
CAAGCGCCTGGACATCCCCAGCCGGCTGGCCGACAACGCCGGCAAGCAGACGCTGTTCGTGGTCGAGGACAGCGTGAAGCTGGTCACCATGCACTCCAGCAAGGGCCTGGAGTTCCCGTTCGTGATCATCCCCGGCATCGGCGGCCTGCCCAAGGAAGGCCAGAGCGAAGCCGACGAAGCCCGCCTGCTCTACGTGGCGATGACCCGCGCCACCGAACACCTGCTGCTGATCCACCACGACGACTCGGTCTTCAGCAAGCGCATCCGCGATTCGATCAATGACGTGCGGGGACAACTGAACTCCGTCGCATGAAATGGAACTCGAGCCGAATCACATGGGCTCCAGCGCTCCACACTCAACGCCGGTCAATTTCGCAGAAGCAATCAGGGGATCGAGAATTGCCCGTCCCGCGCCATTAATGTAAATCCGAGTCTTTACAGTTGACGGATCCTTGAAAATCGCAGCTTTTCTCGGAGTCAACAAATCATTGAATCTTTCCAGCCGTACGTGTCCCCGGTCGTTCTTTTCAGAACGACCGATGTCTACACATGGCACGACGTTGGTCACATTGTAGAGATAACGAATCTCTCCAGTGCCTCCGCAATCAAGCTCAAGCATTTGACCAAACTGGGACAGAAAGGAACCCAGCGCGTCCCTGGCGCGTTCATTCAATACCAGTGCACCGGGGAGCATGGCACTCACGTCCGCGGGAGGACGCTTGTTTTTGCGCCGTTTGCTATCGGCAAATTCCACCACGGGACGATCCATCCAGTTTTTTGGCTTTCCGTCGATCCAGAATCGTCCTTCGAGCAACTCATGATCGTCGACAGGAACCACCATGGCATGGTCGCTCACGCAGGCATTACGCAGTTCAAAAACCGCCATGGATCAACCCCGGATCAAAGTGAAAGAATGCCTGAAATGAGCGCCGCTTTGATGCTATCGAGAACAGGGTTCACGGCTTTGGCAGCGATCTGATGGCTGGCGATGCTGATCCGCAGCAAGCCGTCAGGTGAGCGAGGCCGACACAGGTGTTGCGACGATAGCTTTTCGGCTGTGCAGGCCTTGGAAGAAGCGGCTCGTTGCGCTGCGTCCGGACTAGCTTGCCATGGCGTTACAGAGGGAGGCACCGGGTACCTCGTCGATCAATGCTGGATAAAAAATCTCGCCTTTCGGCCACCTTCGGCATACCCCCGCGGCATTGCGCCGCGGGGCAACGGCGCGGCATCGGTTGCCGGGCAAGCCGGCCACTCCTACAATAAGAATCATTCTCACCTGATGATTCCCTGGCATGGCGTGGCGGTCGACGCGCGCGTGTCGCCATCCGGTGCAGGAACACAGCCATCGCGCGGTGGCGACCGGGTCGACATCCCGGTCCGCCTCGACGCGTGCAGCCGCTTCCCGCCAACCTGTTCACAAGGCTTCCGATGTCATCGATCCCCTCTTCGTCCGTGGCGAGCACCGCTCCGCGCCACCGCTCCGCGCTGCCGCGCGCGATCCGCATGGCATGGCTGGCGACGCTGGTCAGCTTCGGCGTCTCAGCCCATGCCGCCGACACACCGGCCGCCACGAACACCGGCGGCGACGCGCAACAGAACGCCGCGACCACGCTGGAAGGCGTGCAGGTCACCGCGCCGATCGTGAAGGACAGCAACTCGGTGACCAAGACCGATACGCCGATCATCGAGATCCCGCAGTCGGTGTCGGTGATCACCGATGAGCAGATGAGCCTGCGTGGCATCCAGGGCATCGAGGAAGCGGTGTGGTACACCGCGGGCGCCCAGGGCGGCGGCTACGGCCCCGACTCGCGCAGCGACTGGCTGCTGGTGCGCGGCTTCACCCCGGCGCGCTACATGGATGGCTTGGCGCTGGCCGAAGGCTCGGGCACCGGCATCACCCGCATCGAACCGTACGGGCTGGAGCGACTGGAAGTGTTGAAGGGCCCCTCGTCGGTCGTCTACGGCGCGATGCCGCCGGGCGGCATGATCAACATGGTCAGCAAGCGGCCGACCGAACAGCCGCTGCATGAAGTGGGCGTGGAAGTCGGCAGCTTCGACCTGCGCCAGGGCACGTTCGACTTCGGCGGCCCGCTGAACGATTCCGGCACTCTGCTGTATCGGCTCACCGGTCTGGCCCGCAACAGCGACACCATGGTCGACCACATCAAGGACGATCGTTATTACCTGGCGCCGGCGCTGACCTGGAAGCCGAGCAACGCCACCTCGCTGACCGTGCTGTCGCACTTCCAGAAATCCGCGACCGCGTCCGGCGGTGGCTTCCTGCCCGCCGAAGGCACCTTGCTGCCCAGCCCGAACGGCAAGATTCCGCGCAATCGCTTCACCGGCGAGCCGGGCCAGAACGATTACGACAAGACGCTGGCCTCGATCGGCTACGAGTTCCACCACGACTTCGCCAGCGGCCTGGCCTTCAACCAGAACCTGCGCTACGGCAAGGCAGACGTGGACAACAACGGCGGCAACGTGGGCGCGTTCGGCCTGCTCGGCGACGGTCGCACCCTGTTGCGCTACCTGTTCCCGAACGAGAACCACACGAAGACCTTCGGCGTCGACAACAACCTGCAGTACACCTTCGACGCAGGCAGCGTGCAGCACATCGTGCTGGCCGGCGTGGACTACCGCCGCGCAAAGGACGACTACGCCTCGGCGTTCGACTTCAACGTGGGTGGACTGGACGTGTTCGACCCGGTCTACGGCAGCCCGGTGACGGTGCCCGCGTACACCAGCCACACGCTGCAGACGCAAACGCAATTGGGCGTCTATCTGCAGGACCAGATCAAGCTGGGCCGTTGGGGCATCACCCTCGGCGGTCGCCAGGATCACGTGAAAACCGACACCGACAACCTGATCGGAGGCACCACCACGGGCCAGACCGACGACGCATTCTCCGGCCGCGTCGGCGTCAACTACCTGTTCGACAGCGGCCTGGCGCCATACGTCTCGTGGTCGCATTCGTTCCAGCCCACCGTGGGCACCGACTTCGCGGGCAAGGCGTTCAGCCCGACCACCGGCGACCAGTACGAAGCGGGCCTGAAATACCAGCCGGCCGGCGGCAACGGTCTGCTCAGCGCATCCGTCTACCAGATCACCCAGCAGAACTCGCTGACGATCGACCCGAATCACACGCTGTACCAGGTGCAGCAGGGTGAAACGCGCCTGCGCGGCGTGGAGCTGGAAGGCCGCTGGAACATCGGCCGCAACCTCAGCGTGTATGGCGATTACACGTACAGCGATTCGAAGGTCACCCGGACCAACGACCTGCCCTCGCTGGGCAGGCAGATCGCCCTGCTGCCGAAACAGCAGGCCTCGCTGGGCGCCGATTACACCATCGTGGCCGGATCGCTGGCCGGGCTCGGTTTCGGCGGTGGCGTGCGTTACGTGGGCGAGCACTACGGCGACATCTACAACGACTGGAAGACGCCGTCGTACACCTTGCTCGACGCGGCCGTGCACTACGACACCGGTGGCTGGCGACTGCAGTTGAACGTCAGCAACCTCACCGACAAGACCTACGTCTCGACCTGCAACAGCGCCGTATGGTGCTACTACGGCTACGAGCGCACGGTCACCGCCAGCGCGCGCTACCGCTGGTAAGCAGATGACGGCCTGGCTCGGCGTGGTGGCCTTCGCGATGGCGGCATTGTCCGCCGTCGCGTTGTACGCCGGCTCGCCGCACTGCATGTGGCGCGTGCTGCGCGGCCGGCCGCGCAGCGCACGGCTGATCGGCACGCTGCTCGCGCTGGCGTCCCTGCTCGCCTGGACGCAGCTGTTCGGCGTCGCCGCCGGGCTCGGCGCCACGCTCGCCAGCCTGATGCTGGTGCTGGTCGCGCAACCGTACCTGGCCCTTTTCATCGGCAGCCCGGATGCCGACACCACGGCGGATGACAAAGCATGATCCGCCGCCGCAGGAAAGCGAGCTGATGTGGGCGCGGCTCAGCGCCGGCATCGTGCCGGGTTTCTTCCTCGCCGCCGCGCTGCTCGGGCTGGTCAGCTGGCTGCTGCCCGGCAGGTGGGAATCGACCATCATGGTCGGCCTGCTGGCGTTCTTCCCGCTGTGGATCGGCATCGTCTGCGCCGCGCTGCGGTTCTCCAGCGGACGGCGCGCGTGGCTCTGCCTGGGCATCGCGGCCGTGGCGGGCTTAAGCCTGCTGCGATTGCTGCAGGCATCGGGTTGGGTCGGCTGAGCATGTCACGATGAAATTGAAACCGGCCACCTTGCGCACCTTCACCACCCTGCATTCGTGGGTGGGCATGCTGGCGGGCTTCGCGCTGTTCGTGGCGTTCTATGCCGGCGCGATCACCGTGTTCCATCATTCGCTGCAGCAATGGGCCAGCCCGCAGCTTGCCGCCACCGCCTCGCTGGACGATGCGCAACAGCTGCTCGACCAGGTGCTGGCGCGCCACCCGGAAGCACGCGAACACCTGGGCATGACCTTCCCCGGCTACGAGCTGGCCGAGCCCACCGCGTACTGGCAGGACGCGCAAGGCGTCTGGCAATTCGCCACCCCGCAGCAACTGGCCGGCAGCCCGACCCCACCGGGCGCCAGCCTGCCCGAGCTGGTCAACGAACTGCATTACACGCTGGGCCTGCCGCTGGTCGGCACCTGGCTGATGGGGCTGGTCAGCCTGCTCTACGGCGTCGCGCTGGTGTCGGGTTTCGTGATCCATCTGCCGCGGCTGTTCAAGGATCTGTTCGCGCTGCGCCCGGGGCGCAACCTCAAGCGCTTCTGGCAGGACGCACACAACGTGATCGGCGTGCTGAGCCTGCCGTTCCACATCGTGTTCGCGGTCACCGGCGCGCTGCTGTGCCTGCTGTTCGTGCTGATGCTGGCGCTGAATCCGCTGGTCCACGACGGCGAGCTGATGGCCGCGTCGGCCGCGGCGATGGACACCGCGCCGATCGTGCAGAAGGCGGACGTTTCCCGGCCGCTGTCGCCACTGGCAAGCTGGCACGCACGCGCGATCGCGGTGGCGGCGGAACATGGCGTCGCCGATTTCGTGCCCGGCTACCTGAAGCTCGCCCATGCCGGCGATGCCCATGCCGTGGTCGAGATCACCGGCACTTCGCCGCGCGGACTCGGTGCCGGCGCGGTGGCGCTGGATGCCACCAGCGGCACCGTGCTGGCCACCCAGCTGCCCGGTTCGCGCGACGCCAACCACGCGGTGCTCACGGCGGTCTACGCGCTGCACTTCGGCGACTACGGCAATGTCGCGGTGCGATGGCTGTACTTCCTGCTGGGCCTGGGCGGCGCCTTTTTGTTCTATTCCGGCAACCTGTTGTGGATCGAGTCGCGGCGCAAGCGGCGACAGGCCGAACAGGGGCGCTCCTCGATCGTCATGGCGCGCGCCACGGTCGGCGTGTGCCTCGGCGTCTGCGTGGCGATCTCCGCGGCCTTCGTGGCGGCGCAACTGCTGCCCGCGCTGGGCTGGCGCGTCGATGCCGGCGAACGCTGGGTATGTTTCGGTAGCTGGGCGCTGTGCGTGGCCTGGGCAGCATGGCGCGCGCCCCTGCGTGCTGCCCGGGAACTGTTGTGGCTCGCCGCGATCGTCACCGCGCTGGTTCCGCTGGCCCATGGCTTCGTCACCGGCTGGTGGTTCTGGCGCAGCGCCGCGGCCGGTCACGGCGCGTTGCTGGCGATCGACCTGGGCGCGCTGGCGCTGGCGGCGGGCTTCGCCTCGCTGGCACGTGCGGCATCACGGCGCAGCCGCCACGGTGACGGCAACAGCGTGTGGGCAGATCAGGCCCGGTAAGGAGCCAACAAGGCGGGTTCGTCGAACAGCCCGGCAGGCAGCAGGTAACGCGGATCGCGGCCGGCGGCCAGCAACTCGCGGATGCGGGTGGCGGAGATCTCCAGCGGCGTCACCGCCAGTTCGATGACCTTGCCGGCCGACGCGCCGCGCAAATCCGCGGTGTCGACGACGCGCCTGCCCGCCACCTCGTCTTCCAGTTCATCCGGCAAGGTGGCCGATACGCCAGGTCGGCTCAGTACGCCGACATGGGCCACCACGAACAGTTCGCGCCAGCGATGCCAGCTGGCCAGGTTGGCGAAGGCATCGGCGCCGACCAGCAGCACCAGCGGCCGCTCGCCCTGCTCCGCGCGCAACTCGTGCAAGGTGTCGATGGTGTACGAAGGGCCGGAGCGATCCAGCTCGCGCGTGTCCATGGTGAGCCGTGCCTGGCCCTGCAGCGCCGCGCGCAGGATCGCCACCCGCTGCGCTGCCGAAGCCATCGGCGCGTCGCGGTGCGGCGGCACGCTGGCCGGCATCAGGCGCACCTCGGCGTCGAGCAGTTCGGCCGCTTCCCACGCCACGCTGAGATGCCCCAGATGCACCGGATCGAAGGTGCCGCCGAAGATCGCGAGGGTCACGCCAGCGCCCTGGCTGCCCGCGGCTCCGCCAGTGCGGCGATCAGCCGTTCGGCTTCCTGCCACGGATTGCCCTGCTCGCGCCCCTTGACCATGCGGTCGATGCGCGAGGCGCGCGCCAGGCATTGCAGCCAGTGTTCGCGAGGCGCGCGGCGCAGCGCCTGGCGGAACAGGTTCTCGCGCGCCTGCCACAGGTGTTCGGCGCGGAACTGGGCAGCCAGGTCCGATGCATTGGCCAGGCGCAGGGCGAGCTGCAGCTGATTGACCAGCCAGCCCATCAGCGCCAGCAGCTCGTCGCCTTCCGAGCGCAGCCCGGCCAGGATGCGCAGCGCGCGGGCACCGTCACCCAGGAAGGCCGCATCGGTGAGCTTGAACACGTCGTAGCGGGCGCTGTCGGCGACCAGGTTCTCCATCTCGGCGGCATCGATGCGGCCTTCGCCGTGCAGCACCGCGAGCTTGTCGATTTCCTGCGCGGCGGCCAGCAGATTGCCCTCGACGCGCTCCGCCAGCAGGGCCACCGCGTCAGGCGTGGCGGACAGCTTGCGCGAGGCCAGCCGTGCGGTGATCCAGCTGGCCCATTCGTTCGGTCGCGGCGCGTTGAACACCACCATCGTGCCGCTGGCGTCGAGCTTCCTGCTCCAGGCGCCGTCGTGCTTGTTGCTCCACTCCATCGCGGTGATCAGCAAGGTGACGTCCGGCGGCGGATCGGCGCAGAACGCGGTGATCGCCTTGGCGCCCTCGATGCCGGGGCGGCCGGTGGGCAGGCGCAGATCGATCAGCCGCCGACTGGCGAACAGCGACATCGCCGCGCCGGAACGGGCCAGGTCGTTCCAGTCGAAATGCTGGCCAACCTCGAGCACCTCGCGCTCGCTGTAGCCGAGCCGGCGCGCCTGCGCGCGCAGGGCGTCGGCAGCTTCGAGCACCAGCAGTTGCTCGCCGGCCAGCAGGTAGACCGGCTGCAGGCTGTCGCCCGCCAGCGCCTTCTGCCATTGACCGGGGTTGAGCGGCATCAGCGCGTGCTGGCGGCGCTGGCCGGCTCGGCCAGCTGGTGCTTGCTGGCCGCCTGCAGGCGGAACAGGATCGCCTGCACCATGTCGTCATTGAGGCTGCGCTGCAGCTCCTGCACCTGCGATTCGTTGCCGACGGTATTGCTGGCGTCGTAGCTGTATTCGCGCGACATGTCGATGCGCTGGACCGGCAGCAGCGGATGGCCGTCCGCATCGGTCACGTCGAATTCGACGTGGTAGCGCACCGCGTACTCGGTGATCCGCACGTAACCGCCGGCGCTCAGCGTCTCGGTGCTGAACCGGGCCGTCGGCACGCGCAGTTCGGCGACGCCCGGGCCGGCGGCGTCCTCGATCGTGACGTCCGAGGTTTCCAGCGCACGGGTCAGCCGGCGCTCGAGCTCGCCACCGCCATTGACGGTGACGTGCATGCGCTGCATCTGCGCGGGCAGGTTCGCGTTTTCGCGCAGGTGGAAGCCGCAGGCGGACAGCGCCAGCGTGGTGACCAGCAGCGACGCGAGCTGCAACAGGCGAGCGGTTTTCATGAAGTTCATCCTGCGACGATGTTGACGATCTTGCCGGGCACCACGATCACCTTGCGCACGGTCAGGCCTTCCAGGAAATGGGCCACCTGCGGTTGCGCCAGCGCCATGGCCTCGGCGTCTTCCTTCGAGGCGCTGGCGGCGACCTCGATGGTAGCGCGCAATTTGCCGTTGACCTGCACCGCCAGCGTCAGCGTGTCGCGCACCAGCGCGGCCGGATCGACCCGCGGCCACGGCTGGTCCTCCAGCACGCTTTCGGGGTGGCCCAGCACCTGCCACAGCGCGTGACTGACGTGCGGCACCACCGGGTTCAGCAGCAGCACCATCGCCTCCAGCGCCTCGTGGCGCACGGCGCGGCCCTGGTCACTCTGGTCGGCGAACTTGCCCAGCGCATTGAGCAGTTCCATCAGCGCCGCGATCGCGGTGTTGAACGCGTGGCGGCGACCGAAATCGTCACTGACCTTCTGGATGGTTTCGTGCAGCTGGCGGCGCAGGGCTTTCTGGCCGGCGTCCAGCGTGGCCGGGTTCGTTTCAGGATGATCCGGGTTCCCGGCGTGCGTGGTCACTTCACGCCACAACCGCTTGAGGAAGCGCGCCATGCCCTCGACCCCGGCCTCGCTCCATTCCAGCGACTGTTCCGGCGGCGCGGCGAACATCGAGAACAGCCGCACGGTGTCGGCGCCGTACTTGTCCACCATGGTCTGCGGGTCGATGCCGTTGTTCTTCGACTTCGACATCTTCTCAGTGCCACCGATCTTCACCGGCTCGCCATCAGCCTTGAGTACGGCGCCGGTCACGCGCGCCTTGTCGTCGCGCTGGATCTCGACATCGGCCGGGTTGATCCAGTCCTTCGAGCCATCGGCGTTGTCGCGGTAGAACGTCTCGGCGATCACCATGCCCTGGCACAGCAGGTTCTGCGCCGGTTCGTCCGAATGCACCATGCCCGCGTCGCGCAGCAGCTTGTGATAGAAGCGGAAGTACAGCAGGTGCATGATCGCGTGTTCGATGCCGCCGACGTACTGGTCTACCGGCAGCCAGTAGTTGGCGCGTTCGTCGATCTGCGCATTCGCGCCGGGGCTGGTGTAGCGCGCGTAGTACCAGCTCGACTCCATGAAGGTGTCGAAGGTGTCGGTCTCGCGTTCGGCCGGGCCGCCGCACTGCGGGCAGGTGGTCTTGCGCCACTCGGGATCGGCCTTGATCGGCGACTGCACGCCGGAGAACGCGACGTCCTCGGGCAGCACCACCGGCAGTTGGTCTTCCGGCACCGGCACCGCCTCGCACTTCGGGCAGTAGATCACCGGGATCGGGCAGCCCCAGTAGCGCTGGCGGCTGACGCCCCAGTCGCGCAGGCGGAAATTGACCCGGCGCTGGCCGCGGCCCTCGGCCTCGAAGCGCTTGGCCAGCGCGTCCAGCGCCTGCTGGAAATCGAGCCCGTCGTATTCGCCGGAGTTGACCAGGATGCCGCGCTCGGTGAAGGCGCACTGCTCCATCACCCGCTGCTCGAAATCCTCGATGACCTGCACCGCGGACTTCGTATCGTAGGCATCGGTATCGCCGCCGCCGAGCGCCGCGCGCATCGGATCGGCGCCGACGCCAAGGGCCAGGTCGTGGCCGATTTCGCGCACCGCGTCGAGCACGCTGCGGTCGACCACCACCATTTTGATCGGCAGGCTGTAGCGCTGGGCGAATTCCCAGTCGCGCTGGTCATGGCCGGGCACCGCCATCACCGCGCCGGTGCCGTAGTTCATCAGCACGAAGTTCGCCACGTACACCGGCAAGGCGTCGCCGGTGATCGGATGCACCGCGCGCAGACCGGTGTCCATGCCGCGCTTTTCCTGCGTCTCCAGCTCGGCTTCGGAGACGCCGCCCTGGCGCAGGCCGGCGATGAACTCGGCCAGCGCCGGACGCGCCAGCGCCGCGTACTGGGCCAGCGGATGCTCGGCCGCGATCGACAGGAAGGTCACGCCCATCAGCGTGTCCGGCCGGGTGGTGAACACCGTGATCGGCTCGACCGGCGCCTTGTCGTCATTGACGTCGAAGCGGATTTCCAGGCCCTCGCTGCGACCCAGCCAGTTGCGCTGCATGGTCTTCACCGCATCGGGCCAGCCCGGCAGCGTGTCCAGGCCATCGAGCAATTCGGGCGCGTAGTCGGTGATCTTCAGGAACCACTGCGGGATCTCGCGCTTTTCAACGATGGCGCCTGAGCGCCAGCCGCGGCCGTCGACCACCTGCTCGTTGGCCAGCACGGTCTGGTCGATCGGGTCCCAGTTCACCACCGCGTTCTTGCGGTACGCCATGCCCTTCTTCAGCAGGCGGGTGAACATCAGCTGTTCCCAGCGGTAATAGTCCGGCCGGCAGGTGGCGAACTCGCGGGTCCAGTCGATCGCGTAGCCTAGCGACTTCAGCTGGCTGCGCATGTGGTCGATGTTGGCGTAGGTCCACTTGGCCGGCGCGGTCCTGTTCTTGATCGCGGCGTTCTCGGCGGGCAGGCCGAACGCGTCCCAGCCCATCGGCTGCAGCACGTTCTTGCCCTGCATGCGCTGGTAACGGCTGATCACGTCGCCAATGGTGTAGTTGCGCACGTGGCCCATGTGCAGCGCGCCGGACGGGTACGGCAGCATCGACAGGCAGTAGAACTTCGGCCGCGTGTCGTCCTCGACCACCTCGTACGCGCGCTGCGCGGTCCAGTAGTGCTGGGCGGCGGCCTCCACGGCCCGCGGGCGATAGCCGGCTTCGTCCTGCTCGGGGGTGGTCGGGGCTTGGGTGTCCTGCATGATCATGCTGCCATATGCGATTGATGCGGACCGGCGAAAGCCGGCCCGAGGGAACTGGTCAGACTAGCCCAGCGCGGGCCGGCCGCCAAGCCGGAACGCTATTCCTGCGGGCACGCCGCGGCCTGCCCCGCGCCCAGCGCACGCCCGGCCGCGGCGATCTGCGCCGCGATGCGGGCGATCGCCCGCTGGTGACCTTGAACCAGGGCCGGATAGCCCGGCCCCACCGGCTCGCTGACCAGGCTGGTGCACGACAGCGTGGCCGCTTGCGCGCCGTGCAACAGGCGCACGCTCCATGCACCCTCGATCAGCGCCTGGCCGCCGGGTTGCGAATCGAACCGGCGCAGGTCCAGCTTGATCCGCAGCAGCGGCTGGCTGCCGGCCGGCAGGCCGCTGACGTCCTGGCTGTGCAGCTCGCGCGCCAGGTCGGCGGCCAGAGCACTGCGCACTTCGTCGCCCAGTGGCGCGATCCAGCGTTCGCTGCCAAGCACGGCCATGCCTTCGGCGCCCTCGCGCACCACCAGCTGCGGCTGGTCGACCTGGGCCGGGATGCCCACCGGCAACAGCTCGAACGGCAGCGACCCGGCGGCCGGGGTCGGCGCGCCCGCATCGGCCGGCGCCACCAGGGTGTAGTAATGCAGCGGTGCGGAAGCGCAGGCGGCCAGTAGCAGGGCCGCCGCCAGCGTGGCTGAAACCTGCGTGACGCGACGGATCATGGCTTGCTCCCTGAGGCCGGCTGCGGCGCCGGCGCGGCGGTTTTCGGTGCGGTGGTTTTCGGGGTCGACGGCGCCGGGTCCGGACGACGGCCGCGGATCAGCGACTCCGGATGGCCGCCCAGGTAATCGGTCAGCACGCGCAGCGAACGCGCCATGCGCTGCACCTGTTCCAGCGTGGCGCCCAGGTTCTGCTGCAGCGGCGAATCACTGGCCAGCGCATCGTTGGCCGTGCCCATGGTCTGCTGCACGCCGTGCAGGGTGTCCTTCACCGCCGGCAGCGTCTCGCCATTGACCTGCTTCAGCGTGGCGTTGAGGCCAGCCAGGGTCTGGTCCAGGTTCTGGCCGATGCTGTCGAACGGGATCTTGTCGAGCTTGTCGACGATCTCGGCCAGCTGCTCCTGCAGCTTGTCGAAGCTGCCCGGTACGGTCGGCAGGGTCAGCGGTTTCGCGCTCGGGTCGAACGCCACCTTCGGTGTCTTCGGCACGAAGTCCAGCGCCACATACAACTGCCCGGTGAGCAGGTTGCCGGTGCGCGCCTGGGCGCGCAGGCCGTGATCGACCAGTCGGCCGATCATCTGCGAAAGGTCGGGATTCTCCCCGCGCTCCCGGGCCAGCGCCTCCAGCTTGTCGTAGGCGGCGCCGAGTCGCTGCGGATAGATCACCGCGCCCACCACCACCGGGAAGCGCTGCTTCTGCTCGTCGTAATCCAGCCGCACCGACACCACCTTGCCGATGTTGATGCCGAGGAACTCCACCGGCGCATCGACCGCCAGGCCCCGCACCGACTGCTCGAAGCGCATGCGGATGTAGTGCGGCGTGCCATCCGGCGGCGCCATCGCGGTGGCCTGGTCGCCGAACAGCTTGAAGGCGTTGTCTTCCGGCGCAGGCGTGCCGTCGTGCGGGCCGGGCGGGTCCTGGAAGGCCACGCCGCCGGCCAGCACGGTGGCCAGCGACTGGGTGTTGAGGGTCAGTCCGTTCGCGCCCAGCGACACATCCACGCCGCTGGCATTCCAGAAGCGCGAGGAGCGGGTGACGAAGCGGTCGTTCGGGCCATCGATGAAGATCTGCAGCGAGACGCCCTTGCCGTCCTTGTCCAGCTGGTAGGACACCACCCGACCCACCTGGATGCGCCGGTAATAGATCGGCGAGCCGATGTCGAGCGAGCCCAGGTCGTCGCTGTGCAGGACGAAACTCCGGCCGGGCGCGCCGTGGGTCACCGGCGGCGGAATCTCCAGGCCCTTGAAGTCGTCCTTGTACTCGGTGGAGTCACCCACGTCGGCACCGATGAACGCGCCGGACAGCAAGGTGTCGATGCCGGACACGCCGCCCAGCCCGATGCGCGGACGCACGACCCAGAATCGCGTGTCGGCGGTGGCGAAACCCTCGGCGCTCTTCTCCAGCGCCACGTTGACCAGCACGTGGCTGCGGTCGCTGCTGAGGTGGATCTTGTTGACCCGTCCGATCACCACGTTCTTGTACTTCACCGGCGTCTTGCCCGCTTCCAGCCCTTCGGCGCTCTGGAAGCTGATCACCACGTGCGGGCCGGCCTGCAGCCAGTTGCTGACCACCAGCGACAGGCCGACCAGGGCCGCCAGCGCCGGAATCAGCCAGATCAGCGAGGCATTGAAGCGGCGCCGCTTCACCACCGGCCGCGGCAAGTCGCCGTCGTCTGGCGGTACCGGTTGGGTTTGCATGTCGTCAGTCATCCGAATCCTTGCCGTCCCAGATCAGGCGGGGGTCAAAACTCATCGAGGCAAACATGGTCAGCACCACGGTCAGCCCGAAAAAGATCACGCCCGGCAGCGGTTCCACCAGGCTCAACACGCTGAAGCGCACCAGCGCCGTCAGCAGCGCCACCACGAATACGTCCAGCATCGACCAGTAGCCGATCAGCTCGACCAGCCGGTACAGCTTCGCACGCTGCAGCCGGGCCCAGCCGCTGCCCTGCTGGCTGCTCACCAGCAGCACGCTGAGGGCGAGGAACTTCAGCACCGGCACCACGATGCTGGCGGTGAACACGATCACCGCCAGGTTCGGCGAGCCGGCCCGCCACAACTCCACCACCCCGCTGATGATGGTGTTGTCGTCGATGTCGTTGAGGCTGGCGGTGCGCATGATCGGCAGCACGTTGGCCGGGATGTACATCAGGAACGCGGCGATCAGCAGCGCCCAGGTACGCGCGAAGCTGTCCGGCTTGCGCCGGCGCAGCGTGCTGGCGCAGCGCGGGCAGGCCATCGCATCGTCCACGCCGTCGCCGTCCAGCTGCGCGTCGCCCGGCACGTTGCGGCACACCAGCCCGCAGACCGTGCAGGCGATCAGGCCCAGCTCGGCGGCGCGCGGCAAGGCGCTCATGCGGCCGACTCCAGATCCTCGTTCCACAACTGGCGCAGATCCACGCCCGCGAAGATGGTGATCAGCAGGGTCAGGGCCGCGTAGGCGTAAATGCCCGGATCGGCGGTGACTTCGAAATAGGTGTGCGCCTTGACGATCGCCACCAGCGCACCCAGCACGAATACCTCGCTCATCGTCCACGGACCCAGCCGGTGCAGGATCACCATCAGCGGCACGAAACCCGGCGCGCGGCGGCCGGCGCGGGCAAACCACAGCAGCCAGCCCAGCAGGGACATCTTCAGCAGGGGGAAGAAGAACAGCGTGGCGGCCACCAGCACCGAGACGATCTGCGAATGCTCGCGCCACATCGCCAGGATCACACCCCACAAGGTGGTGCTGCTGTGCTGGCCGCTCAGGCCCAGGGTCACGATCGGCCACAGGTTGGCCTGCACGAACACGATCGCCGCGGTCAGGATCAGCGCCAGCATCGCGTTCACGCTCAGCAGATGGTGCCGCTCCAGCTCCGCGGCACACAGTGCACAGCGCGCCACTTCCCCACGCTCCAGCACGCGCCGGCGGTAGACCGTGTCGCAGTGCTCGCAGATCAGCAGCTTTTCTGGATAGGCCTTGCCCATGCACCCGGTGCCTTGCTTCGGCGTGACAGTCCGTGGATTCTCGCAAATCTGGCGTGAACGCGCTGCTTGATATGCTGCGTGGGAACCCTGATCTGAACCGACATTCACCAAGCTGGAGTTTCCCGTGACCGATGCTGCCACCGTTTCCCACGTCTTCGACGTGGACCAGCAGACCTTCGAAGCCGACGTGCTGCAGGCCTCGCTGAGCACGCCGATCCTGGTCGACTTCTGGGCCACCTGGTGCGAACCGTGCAAGACGCTGGGCCCGATGCTGGAAAAGCTCGCCGCCGAATTCAACGGCGCATTCCGGCTGGGCAAGGTCGACGTGGACACCCAGCAGGACCTGGCCGGCATGTTCGGCATCAAGAGCATCCCCACCTTGATGCTGGTGAAGGATGGCCAGGTGCTCGACGGCTTCGCCGGCGCCCTGCCCGAAGGCCAGCTGCGCGAATTCCTGCTGCGCCACGTGCAGCCGCTGGAAGCAGCCGCGGGCGATGAAATGGCCGCCACCGCCGAGGAACCCGCCCAGGCCGTGAACCGCCTGCAGCAGGCGATCGCCGCCGAGCCGAACAAGCCCGAGCTGAAACTGGACCTGGCCGTGGCCCTGATGCGCAACGAGCAGATCGACGCGGCCGAAGCTGAACTCGCCGCCCTGCCCGCCAACCTCGCCACCGACGCGCGCGCCGTGCGCCTACGCAGCGAGCTGGAGCTGGCCCATTCGCTGAAGGACGCGCCGGAACGGGCGGCGCTGCTGCAGCGCCTGCAAGCCAACGCCGAAGACTGGGAAGCCCACGATCAACTCGGCGTGCGCCTGCTGCTCGAAGGCGACGCCGCCGGCGGGCTCGACCAGTTCCTGCTGATCCTGCAGAAGGCCCGCGACTGGAACGACGGCCAGGGCAAGAAGCGCCTGCTGGCGGCCTTCGCCACCCTCGACGATGCCGAACTGGTCAGCCGCTACCGGCGGAAGATGGCGTCGCTGTTGTTCTGATTGTTGGCCACGGGGAACGCCAAAGCATTCCACCGCCACAAGGCCACCTGCTCCCTCCCCTGCCTGCAGGGGAGGGTCGGGGTGGGGTCGCTCTCGCTCCTGGTTTTCAAATCCCGGAGCACTGAAGCACCCCCTCCCAACCTCCCCCTGCTCGCCCTCCGGGCAAGCAGGGGGAGGAGCAAGGCGGGCGCGAGGCGAGGCATTTCAGTCCGTACGCCACCGTATGCTCATGTAAGATCCGTCATTCCCCCCGCATCCGACGAATCCCCATGCGCGCCTCCACCTTCCGCCGCCTGCTCAACCTGTGGCCGCCGTTCCTGTTCAACGCGATCCGCCTGCAGTCGCTCAGCGGCGACTACACCGAGGCGAAGGTGGTGCTGCGGCTGCGCCCGTGGAACCGCAATTACGTGAAGAGCCAGTTCGGCGGCAACCTGTTCGCCATGGTCGATCCGTTCTGGATGCTGCTGGCGATGCACCAGCTGGGCAGCGACTACTACGTGTGGGACAAGGCCGGCACGATCGACTTCGTGGCGCCGGGCTACGAGGACGTCTACGCCCACTTCAAGCTCGAACCCGGCGTGGTCGACGAACTGCGCGCGGCCGCCGCCAGCGGCGAGAAGGTGTTGCGCTGGTTCGAGACCGAGGTGACCACTGCGTCAGGCAAGGTCATCGCCGTGGTGCGCAAGCAGATCTACGTGCGGCTCAAGCCACGAGTACGCTGAGCGCGTAGCTCAGCCGCTCTCCCGCTCGAAGCGCATCACCGCTTCGAGTTCGGCCTCGGCTCGCTGCACGGCTGCGCCGGCCAGGCGGTTCGCAAGCCATGGCAGTCGGCCCATCCGGCACAGCACGAGGTAGGCCAGGCCTACCGCGGCCAACGAGACGACCGCGGACAGCACCAGCCAGCTCACCGTCCCCGGACGGAGGTGGTCCCACAGATTCACCCCGACGCGGTCGCCTTCGTATTGCGCAAGCATCAGCAAGGCAGGAATCCAGATCACGCAGCCGATGACCGCAAAAACCGGCGCCTCCACCTTGACCCGCCATGCGCGGAGAACGGCGATACGCCGCTGGATTTCCAGCACCGGCGAGGCATAGTCGATCGCCTGCACCAGCGCGAGCGCCCGCGCCGGGAAGAACACCGACAGGGTGCCGAAGACCTGCATGACGATCCCGCACGCCATCGAGCCGGCATCGCCCAGGTGGGTCGACCAGAAGCTGATGCCCCACAGCATCATCGCGATACCCAAGGGGATCTGCAGGGCAAAGGTCCATGCCAGCGGCTGCAGACGCCGGCGCACGTGCTCCAGCTTGCCATCTCGAAACAGCTGCAGGTTCAGCGAATGCTGTTGCGCCAACCGGCGATCCAGCACCTGCCAGGCCAGCTTCATGTCATCCAGTTCCATCGTCATGTTCCGGTGGTTTGTGCAGCGGTCATCTGGCCGCGCAGTTTCTGCTTGATGCGGCTGATCTTGGTCGCCACGTTGGTTTCGCTGATGCCGAGGATCTCGGCCATCTCGGTGTAGTTGCGGTCTTCCAGGTACAGCAGGATCAGCGCGCGATTGAGCGGATCGAGCTGGCCGATGAAGGCGTACAGCGCGGTCAGCCGTTCGTCCGGTTCGGCGATGCCCTCGCCCCCGCCGACCGTCTCCAGGTGATGCGTTTCCAGCGGCTCGAAACGGTCGGATTCCGACCAGCGCTCACGCCGCGCCTGCGAGATCGCCACGTTCAACGCGATGCGGTACATCCAGGTGGAAAACTTCGCGCGCGCCTCGTCATACCCGCCGAACGAACGCCACAGCTGCGCGCTGATCTCCTGCACCAGGTCGTCGCGGTCGGCGGCGCTGCGGCTGTACAGGCCGGCAACCTTGAACACGATCCGGCGATGTTCGTGCAGCAGCGATTCGAAGCGTTGCTGGTGTGGTCTGGCCGTCATGTATGCTGATCTTCCCCCTAGTTCATCCCATGATTCGCAGGGCCGCGAAAAAAATCACGGCGGTTGCCGCCCGGCAGGCGCACTATGCATCGCATCCGCCCGTTCGCCACGGAGGCTGCGATGACGGCTGTCGATTTCGTGTTGTCCCGAGCACGCCACCTGAGCCCCGGCAGCTTCGCCCTGGTCATGGCCACCGGCATCGTCTCGATCGACCTCGACCAGCACGGCCTGCGCGCACTGGCGCTGGTGCTGTTCGGCGCGAACCTGCTGGCCTGGCTGCTCCTGCTGGCACTCACCACCGTGCGGCTGGTCCGCTTCCGCCGCGAACTGGTCGCCGATTTCGTGCACCCGGGCCGCGGCGCCGGCTTCCTCACCCTGGCCGCCGCCACCTGTGTGCTGGGCAGCCAGTGCCTGATGGTGGTGCACCTTCCAGCGCTGGCGCGTGCGCTGGCCCTGCTCGGCGCGCTGTTCTGGGCGGCGCTGATCTATCTGTTCTTCGCCGCCACCATCACCGCACGGATCAAGCCCGGCTTCACCCGCAGCATCAACGGCGGCTGGCTGGTCGCGGTGGTATCGACCCAGGCGCTGGCCGTGCTGATGACCCTGCTGATCGCGAACGATCCCGACGCCGGCTCCGGCTGGCTGTTCGGCGCGCTGTGCCTGTACCTGCTCGGCGGCGCGCTGTACCTGCTGATCATCACCCTGGTCGTCTACCGCATGGTGTTCTTTCCGCTGCGCGCCCGCGAATTCACCCCGCCGTACTGGATCGACATGGGCGCCCTGGCGATCACCACCCTCGCCGGCAGTCTGCTCGTGCTGCATACGCCGGCCGCCAGCCCGCTGCATGAGTTGATGCCGTTCGTGAAAGGTTTCACCGTGTTCTTCTGGGCCACCGCGACGTGGTGGATTCCGCTGCTGGTGATGCTGGAGCTCTGGCGCCACGCGTGGCGCCATGTGCCGCTGCGCTACGAGGTGGATGACTGGGACATCGTGTTTCCGCTGGGTATGTACACGGTGGGCACCTACGAACTGGCGCGGGCGCTGCAGCTCGATTTCCTGCGCGTGATACCGGCCATCGGCGTCTACGTCAGCCTGCTGGTGTGGGTACTCGTGGCCGGCGGCGCCTTCGCTCGCGGGTATCGCGGTTTTCGCGTTGAGGGGCGACGGCATCCGTTGCGGTGACACCCTCGCCGGGCGACCGAGCTCACGGCAGGCGGATGTGCGCGGCCGTTTCGCGCATGTGGTCGCGATGGGCCATGTCCTTGCCCAACTGGTAGCCCACGTTGAACATCATCGCCACCAGTACGAGCACGAAGCCGCCGAAGACGAGCGCCGTGCCGGCCTTCCGATGCGCCGGCTGCCGCCGCCATGCCATGCCCGCCAGGGTAATCGTTACACCAGCGATGCCGGCCAGCGGTTGACCGCAGGCCAGCGCAGCAAAGAACAGGGCGACGGCGACGATGGCCAAGACAGATTGATCCCGAGGGGTGGCGTTTGACATGGGCATTCCTTGGCGGTGTGAGTGTGGCTGGGTGATGCTGGCGCATAGCCTAGTGGATCGCGCGCGCTGGTCGCATGTTCGTGCTGGTGGGCGTTGATGCGCGGAACTCGCGATTTCGCGTTGGCGTCTGGCGCTGCGCGCTGCGCGCAGCGGCCATTTTTTTGTCTTGTGGGATTTTCCGGGGTCAAAAGCGGTGAAGCAGGAGCTTTCGTTCTTCTACGGAGGGCGTGTCTCTTTCGCTTGCGTAGACCACCTTAAAACAAGAGCTCAAGTGCAGAGCGGTCGATCGCCTGCGGCGACCGAGTCACTTTTCTCTTGTGTGGCCAAGAGAAAAGTAACCCAAAGAGAAGGCCACCCCGATGGCGCGCCTTCCGGGCATCCTGCCCTCCAGGTGCGCGGACGGGCTCCGGGTAGAGCAGCGCGCTCCCAGCGCGCACTCGGTGATGAAGCTGAAAAGCAAAAGCAAAAGCTCCGGGTTGCCGCAGCTCTGCTCTTGATCCGGCTCTTCTGAAAAGTACGCGCAGGATGCGCGTCGCTCTACCCGGGGCCCCTCTGTAGCGGCGAGGCGGGGTCGACAGGCCGCGTAGCGGGCATCGGCATGGATGCCGATGCCTTTTCGCCAGCACATGGATGTGCTGTCGAAAAGCCCGGCCCCGACTCGCGAACCTTGCGGACAGGATGTCCGCAAGGCGCGGAAGCGGGGTGGCCTCTCTTTGGGCCACGTTTCTCTGGCCACTCAGAGAAAGGTGGCTCGGCTGCCGTAGGCAGACGAAAGCTTTTGCTCTTAGCGCCGCAGGCAAGCAAAGCAAAGGCATCGCGCACAGGGCGCGCCCGTTACCGACCGGCGACGCGGCGACTCGCCCCCACCTACAATGCGGGCATCCCCCGCATCCCGGACCCTCACCCCATGCGACCGTTTCGCGTCAAGCGCTACCTGCTCACCGGCCTGCTCACCTTCATCCCGCTGTGGGTGACCTGGCTGGTGTTCAAGTTCATCCTCGGGATGCTGGCCGGCATCGGCGCGCCGCTGGTGGCGGGGTTGCTCGGCACGCTGGCGCTGGTGGCGCCGCGCACCGCCGAGTCGCTGAACATGGAGTGGCTGAATTTCATTCTTGCGCTGGTGATCACCCTGGTGGCGCTGTACCTGCTCGGCTTCATTGCGAACCGGGTGATCGGCCAGCGCTTCCTCACGGCGTTCGACGGGTTGCTGGCACGCATCCCGCTGGTGCAGACGATCTACGGCGGCACCAAGAAGCTGATGGCGGTACTGCAGAACAAGCCCAGCGGCATGCAGCGGGTGGTGCTGATCGACTTTCCCCGTCGCGGCATGAAGGTGGTGGGTTTCGTCACCCGGGTGATGATCGAGGAAGGCAGCGGTCGGGAGATGGCGGCTGTCTATATTCCGACCACGCCCAACCCCACCGGCGGCTATCTGGAACTGGTGCCGGTGGACGAGCTGACGCCGACCGACTGGACCATGGACCAGGCGATGGCCTTCATCATTTCCGGCGGCGCGGTGGCGCCCGACACCTTGCCGGCCTCGCCACCCCAGTTGCGCCAGGACACCCCGGAGCCGCACGCATGAATCTCCGCCACTTCCTGTGTTTCGCCCTGCTCGGCGCAGCGGCGTGCGGCGCTCATGCCGCCGACACTGACTGGACCACGCCGGCGGAAGCCGCGCAGTTCCGCACCACGCCGAGCTACGCCGACACGCTGGCCTACCTGCAGCGGCTGCAGCAGGCGGCGCCGGGGATGATCCATCTGGAAACCTTCGGCAGCACGCCTGAAGGCCGCCCGATGACGGTGGTGATCGCCAGCGCCGACGGCACGTTCGACCCGGCTGCCGCACGCGCCGCGCACAAGCCGGTGGTGCTGGTGCAGGCGGGCATCCATCCGGGCGAGATCGAGGGCAAGGATGCCGGGCTGATGCTGCTGCGCGATATCGCGATCACGAAGAAGTATCCGCACGTGCTCGATCACCTGGTGCTGGTCTACATCCCGGTGTTCAGCGTGGATGGCCACGAGAATTCCAGCCCGTACCACCGCATCAACCAGAACGGCCCGGCCAGCATGGGCTTTCGCGGCCAGTCGCAGTACCTCAACCTCAACCGCGACTACGTCAAGGCCGATGCGCCGGAAATGCGCGCGTGGCTGAAGCTGTGGCAGCAGTGGCTGCCGGATTTCCTGATCGACGTGCACACCACCGACGGCGCGGACTACCAGTACGACCTCACCTGGTACACCGAGGACCCGCACAAGCTCGATCCGGCGGTGAGCGGGTGGCAGCAGGACACGATCGTCAGGCACGCGCTGCCTGCGTACGAGAAGCGCGGCCACCTCGCCTCGATCTACCTGGAGTTCAAGGACGGCACCGATCCACGCCAGGGCATCGTGAACTTCGGTTCGGGACCGCGCTTTTCCACCGGCTACGCGGCGCTGCAGAACCGGCCGGCGCTGCTGATCGAAACGCACATGTTGAAGCCCTATGCGAACCGCGTGCACGCCGTGTACGACCTGGTCGAGCTGATGCTGGAGCAGATCAACCGCCATCCCGCCGCCCTGCTCGCCGCCACCGCGAAGGCCGATGCCGATACCGTCGCTCGCGCCGCCGACGCGGACGCCACGGTTCCGCTCACGTTCAGGCCCGATCCGCAATCCATGCCGTACACGCTGAAGGGTTTTGCGTTCACGCTGACCCCGAGCGACATCTCCAACAACCCGTGGATCCGCTACGACCCGAGCCAGCCGAAGACGTACACCATCCCGAACTGGAATGGCCTGCTGCCGGCCATTTCCGTGACGCCGCCGGCGGCCTACGTGGTGCCCGTGCAGTGGACGCAGATCATCGACAAGCTCGACGCGCACGGCATCGTGTACCGGCGCACCCGCGCGCCGATGACGATCCACGCGACGGGCTATCAGCTGGATGACCCGCAATGGGCGAACAAGTCGTTCGAAGGACACGTGATGCTGCGCGACTTCAAGCTGCATTCGGTGCCGCGCGAAGCCACCCTGCCGGCCGGTTCGGTGATCGTGCCGATGAACCAGCGGGCGGCCAACGTGGCGATCAACCTGCTCGAACCGCAGGCGCCGGATTCGCTGCTGCAGTGGGGTGACCTCGATGCGGTCTTCGAGGCCAAGGAATACGGCGAACCGCGCGTGCTGGAAAAACTGGCGCGCGAGATGATGGCGAAGGACCCTGCACTGACGGCCTCGTTCGAACAGAAGCTGCACGACGACCCCGCCTTCGCCGCCAACGGTTACGCCAGGCTGCACTGGTTTTTCCAGCGCTCGCCCTGGTACGCCGACCAGCACGTGGGCGCCTACCCGGTGCTGCGGCTGGACCCGGCGCAGCTCAGGGCACTGCCGGGCCAGGCTTCCCCTGCCCACCCCTGACCTATGACACTGTATCGCCCATGACGTTTGGCCTAGCGTCGGCGGTCTTGACGGCCGCCGGGGGGAACGCGGGGGCACGATCATGAAAGCTCCCCGGCCACCGCCGGCATCCATCCATACAGAGGGATATCCATGACCAAGCAGTATCTGAAGCCCATCGCGCTGGCGATCAGCGTGGCGCTTGCCCTGACCGCCTGCGGCAAGCAGGAGTCGGCGCCGGCCGCCAGCACCAGCGCGCCCGCCGCAGCCGCCACCACCGCGGCAGCCGACCTCGGCAAGAGCATCTTCGACGTCAGCGAACTGGATCCGAAGATCAACGCCTGCGCCGACTTCAACGGCTTCGTCAACAGCCAGTGGGTGGCCGCCAACCCGATCCCGGCCGACCGCACCCGCTGGGGCGCGTTCGACAAGCTGGCCGAGGACAGCCTGAACACCCAGCACAAGATCGTCGAGGACGCCGCCAAGGGCGCCGACCAGGCCGCCGCCGGCTCGATCGAGCAGAAGATCGGCAACCTGTACAAGTCCGGCATGGACGAGGCCGCCATCGACAAGGCCGGCTTCGATCCGATCAAGCCGAAGCTGGCCGCGATCGACCAGCTGAAGAACGGCAAGGACGTAGCCGGGTACCTCGACAAGAGCTTCGCCGAAGGCGACATGCAGGTGTTCCAGTTCGGCTCCGGCGCCGACTTCAAGCACGCCGAAACCCAGATCGGCTACACCTTCCAGGCGGGCCTGGGCCTGCCGACCAAGGATTACTACACCGACCCGAAGCAGGCTGACCTGCGCAAGGCCTACCTCGACTACATCGCCAAGACGCTGCAGCTGACCGGCGTGTCCGCCGCCGACGCGAAGAAGCAGGCCGATGAAGTGATGGCGTTCGAGACGAAGCTGGCTGCCGCGTCGCTGGCACCCGTGGAACTGCGCACACCGGAAAACCAGTACCACTTCGTCAGTGTCGCCGAAGCGAACAAGGTCACCCCGCACTTCAACTGGGAGAACTTCTTCAAGGCCCAGGGCGTGACCATCGACAAGGGCTTCTCGCTGTCGCAGCCGAAGTTCTTCGCCGAGTTCGACAAGCTGCTGGCCAGCGCACCGGTCAGCCAGTGGCAGGCCTACCTGCGCTTCCACACCATCGATGACGCCTCCGACGCGCTGAGCAAGAATTTCCGCGACAACAAGTTCGCCTTCTACGGCAAGACGCTGTCCGGCCAGCCGGAGCAGAAGCCGCGCTGGAAGCAGGTGCTGGGCGCGGTCAACGGCTCGATGGGCATGGCGCTGGGCGAGCTGTACGTCAAGACCGAGTTCACCCCCGAAGCGAAGAGCCGCGCCGAGGAGCTGGTGACCAACGTGCGCAACGCGCTGAAGGCACGCATCCAGAACCTCGACTGGATGAGCGACGAGACCAAGGCCAAGGCGATCGCCAAGTGGGACACCTTCCTGCCCAAGATCGGCTACCCGGACAAGTGGCGCGACTGGACCGGCCTCACGATCGTGCCGGACAACTACTACGCCAACCTCGAGGCGGCCGGCAAGTTCAACTACGAGTACGACGTCGCCAAGATCGGCAAGCCGACCGACCGCAAGGAATGGGGCATGACCCCGCAGACGGTCAACGCGTACTACAACCCGACCGACAACACGATCAACTTCCCCGCCGCGATCCTGCAGCCGCCGTTCTTCGATGCCAAGGCCGACGACGCGATCAACTACGGCGGCATCGGCGCGGTGATCGGCCACGAGGCCAGCCACGGCTTCGACGACGAAGGCAGCCAGTTCGACGGCGCCGGCAACAACGTCAACTGGTGGAGCGAGGCCGACCGTGCCAAGTTCGACGCCCGCACCGCCAAGCTGGTGCAGCAGTTCAACGACTACACGCCGATCAAGGACCAGCCGGACGCGCACGTCAACGGCAAGCTGACCCTGGGCGAGAACATCGCCGACCTGGGCGGCCTGAACGTGGCTTACGACGCGCTGCAGGTGGCCCTGAAGCAGCACCCGGAGGAAGCGGGCAAGAAGATCGACGGCTACACCGAGGACCAGCGCTTCTTCCTCAACTGGGCCCGCGTGTGGCGCGGCAACATCCGCGAGAAGCAGGCGTTGCTGCGCCTGAACACCGATCCGCATGCACCGGCCTCGCTGCGCGCGATCGGCGCGCCGTCGAACATGCCGGCGTTCGCCACCGCGTTCCAGTGCAAGCCCGGCGACGCGATGGTGCGCGGCGACGACAAGCAGGTGAAGATCTGGTAATCCGGCGGTCATCCCGGTCGCGATGCATCGCGACCTGATGCGACCCCAGGGCCCCGCATGCAGATGCGGGGCCTTTTTTTCCCCGGCCGGCGCCCCTGACCTTTGACACTGTCTGGCCCATGACGTTTGGCCTAGCGTGGATGGGCATGCGTCCGCGTCCGGGGGGACTTGTGACGCGGCCGAACAAGCACACTCACCACCACCTACAAGGGACATCCATGACCAAGCAGTATCTGAAGCCCGTGGCACTGGCGCTCGCCGTCAGCCTGGCGCTGGCCGCCTGCGGCAAGCACGACGCCGCCGACAACGCGCCGGCGCCGGCCAGCACCGCGCCGGCAGCGGCCGGCACCACCGCCGCAGCCGACCTCGGCAAGAGCATCTTCGACGTCAGCGAACTGGGCGACAGCGCGCTGGCCTGCCAGGACTTCAACGGCTTCGTCAACGCGAAGTGGGTCAAGGCCAACCCGATCCCGGCCGACCAGACCGTGTGGGGCGCCTTCAGCGTGCTGCACGAGAAGAGCCTGGCCGACCAGCACCAACTGGTGGACGACGCGGAAAAGAACGCCGACAGCGCCAAGGCCGGTTCGATCGAGCAGAAGATCGGCTGGCTGTACCACTCCAGCATGGACATGGACGCGCGCAACAAGGCCGGCTTCGAGCCGATCAAGGCCGACCTGGCCGGCATCGACGCGCTGAAGTCCAACAAGGAGCTCTCGACCTGGCTGAACCAGTCCTTCGCCAAGGGCGACGGCGCGGTGTTCAACTTCGGTTCGGGCGCCGACTTCAAGGACGCCAAGATCCAGATCGCCTACACCGAGCAGAGCGGCCTGGGCCTGC
This sequence comes from Rhodanobacter sp. Soil_C_14, assembly GCF_057657335.1. NCBI lineage: Bacteria > Pseudomonadati > Pseudomonadota > Gammaproteobacteria > Lysobacterales > Rhodanobacteraceae > Rhodanobacter > Rhodanobacter sp. Soil_C_14. The sequence continues at coordinate 524,449 of NZ_JBDGIQ010000001.1, forward strand.
CCACGCCGGACTACTACACCGATGCGAAGAACAAGGAAGTACGCGACGCCTACGTCAAGTACCTCGCCAAGCTGTTCGAGATGACCGGCAGCAGCGCCGCCGACGCCGGCAAGCAGGCCGCGCTGGCGATGAAGTTCGAAACCGACCTGGCGCAACACTCCATCCCGCGGGTGGAAATGCGCAAGCCGGAGAACCAGTACCACTTCGCGACCGTGGCCGAAGCGAACAAGGTCACCCCGCACTTCGACTGGAACGCGTTCTTCAAGGCGCAGGGCGTCACCATCGACAAGGGCTTCTCGCTGTCGCAGCCGAAGTTCTTCGCCGAGTTCGACAAGCTGCTCGCCAGCGCGCCGATGGACGAGTGGAAGGCCTACCTGAAGGCCCACACGATCTCCAACTCGGCCGCTGCCCTGTCCGAACCGTTCGTCGATGCGCAGTTCGATTTCTACGGCAAGACCCTGCGCGGCCAGCCGCAGCAGCAGCCGCAGTGGAAGCGTTCGCTGGGTTCGGTCAACGGCGCGATGGGCCAGGCCCTGGGCCAGCTGTACGTGGCCAAGTACTTCACCCCCGAGGCGAAGACCCGCGCCGAGGAGCTGGTCACCAACGTGCGTGACGCGCTGAAGACGCGCATCGAGAACCTCGACTGGATGAGCGCCGAGACCAAGACCAAGGCGCTGGACAAGTGGTCGAAGTTCCTGCCGAAGATCGGCTACCCGGAAACCTGGCGCAGCTGGGATGGCCTGACCATCACCAAGGACAACTACTACGCCAACATGCAGGCGGCCAGCAAGTTCAACTACGAGTACGACATCGCCAAGATCGGCAAGCCGACCGACCGCCAGGACTGGGGCATGACCCCGCAGACGGTCAACGCGTACTACAACCCCACCGACAACACGATCAACTTCCCGGCCGCGATCCTGCAGCCGCCGTTCTTCGACGCCAAGGCGGATGACGCGATCAACTACGGCGGCATCGGCGCGGTGATCGGCCACGAGGCCAGCCACGGCTTCGACGACCAGGGCAGCCAGTTCGACGGCGACGGCAACAACCTCAACTGGTGGAGCGACGCGGACAAGAAGCAGTTCGAAGCCCGCACCGGCAAGCTGGTCGACCAGTTCAACGGCTATGCGCCGCTGGCCGACCACCCGGAGCTGCACGTCAACGGCAAGCTGACCCTGGGCGAGAACATCGCCGACCTGGGCGGCCTCAACATCGCCTATGACGCGCTGCAGACCGCGCTGAAGAAGAACCCGACCGAAGCGGCCTCGAAGATCGAGGGCTACACCCAGGACCAGCGCTTCTTCCTGAACTGGGCCCGCGTGTGGCGTGGCGACATCCGCGAAAAGGCGCAGATGGTCTATCTGAATGCCGATCCGCACTCGCCGATGAAGTTCCGCGCGATGGGCGCGCCGTCCAACATGCCGACCTTCGCCAGCGCGTTCCAGTGCAAGAGCGGCGACGCGATGGTGGCCCCGGCCGACAAGCAGGTGAAGATCTGGTAATTCCATATCGACACCGGCCGCAATCCATCGCGGCGTGAAACGAAGGCCCCGCATGCGAATGCGGGGCCTTTTTCATGGTGTGCGCCCTGCCGCTGCAGCGCGGGATGGCAGAAGCGGGCTTGCTGGGTATTGCAAATCATTCTCATTAAAGTATCTTAGGCACCTTCTCCGGCCGCCAGCGCATTCGCCCAGCAAGCCGGAATGTTCGCCATTTCCAGGTTGTTTCCCGTCGGACGACACGACGCACGCTGATTTGCTTCGGTGCGCGTTCGGCTGGCCCCGAAACCTGCATCCAGCCAATGCAAGACCTTTGCATGCGCCAGACCCGCCAGGCCCTGTCCGCATGCAAATCCCGTTCACCCATGGAGCTCTCATGACACCGATCAAATCGCGCAAGCATCCCGTCGCCTCGCAGCGGCAGGTCCCGACGACGAGCGCGCTGAAGGCGGCAACCCTGTTCACCGGCCTGGCACTGGCTTTCCCCGCGGCCGCCACGGATACCACGCCCGCCGATTTCACCGGCGCGCAAGTGGCGCAGGCCAAGAGCCTGCCCGGCGTGCAGGTGGAAGCGGTCACCGGCAACGACTACCGCGTCGACAAGCTGTCTTCGCCGAAATACACCCAGCCGCTGCTGGACACCACGCAGACCATCAGCGTGATCACCAAGGAACTGATCCAGCAGCAGGGCGCCACCACGCTGACCGAAGCGCTGCGCAACAGCCCGGGCGTGGGCACCTTCTACGTCGGCGAGAACGGCAGCACCAACACCGGCGACAGCATCTACATGCGCGGCTTCGACACCTCGGGCAGCATCTTCGTGGACGGCGTGCGCGACCTCGGCTCGATCTCGCGCGACGTGTTCAACATCGAACAGGTGGAAGTGGCCAAGGGTCCGGCCGGCACCGACTACGGCCGCACCGCGCCCACCGGCTCGGTGAACCTGGCCAGCAAGCAGCCGCAACTGGGCGACGGCATCTCCGGATCGATCGGCTACGGCAGCGGCCAGCACCGCCGCGCCACCGCCGACTGGAACCAGACCCTGGGCGCCACCTCCGCGTTCCGCCTCAACCTGATGGGCCAGGACAGCGGCTCGCCGGGGCGCGACAAGGTCGAAGCGAACCGCTGGGGCGTCGCGCCGTCGCTGGCGTTCGGCCTGAAGACGCCGACTCGCGTCTACATCGACTTCTTGCACGTGCAGCAGAACAACCTGCCCGACGGCGGCGTGCCGACCCTGGGCCTGCCCGGTTACAGCAGCCCGGATGCCACCCGGCCGTTCCTCGCCGACGCGCCGATGGTCGATCCGTCGAACTTCTACGGCACCACCTCCGACCATGACGACGTCAAGGCGGACATGTTCACCGTGATCGTCGAGCACGATTTCTCGCCGGACGTGGCGCTGCACAACACCACGCGCTGGGGCCGCACCCACCAGGACTACCTGCTGACCTCGTTCATGGGCAGCACGGCGAACCTGCTGACGCCGGACATCAATGACCCCACGACCTGGACGATCGCGCGCAGCAATCCGACGTTCAAGAACCAGACCAACCGCATCCTCACCAACCAGACCAACCTCACCGCCAATTTCGACACCGGCAGCGTCACGCACAATCTCAGCGCCGGCATCGAGCTGACCCGGGAAAAGGCCGACACCACCGGCATGGCCGCCCTGGCCAGCACCGCCTGGCCTGCAGCGAACCTGTATCACCCGAACGCCGACGTCAGCGGCCTGCTTTACGCCGGCAACGGCGCCGATAGCCACGGCCAGACCGATACCGAAGCGGCCTACCTGTTCGACACGCTGAAGTTCAACGAGCAGTGGCAGGTCAACGCCGGACTGCGCATGGATCATTACAAGACCGACTTCAGCAGCATGGTCGTCTGCGGCGGTCGCCGCGGCCCGGATTGCGGCGCACTGCCCGCCGGCAGCGTGCTGCCGGGCGTGGACGCCGACAAGTCCGGCAACCTGCCCAGCTACAAGTTCGGCGTGCTGTACAAGCCGGCCGCCAATGGCAGCATCTATGCGAACTTCGCCGTATCGCAGGAGCCGCCGGGCGGCAACACGCTCACGCTCAGCGACTCGGCCAACAGCGCCGACAACCCCAACTTCGATCCGCAGAAGGCCCGCACCGTCGAGCTGGGCAGCAAGTGGGACCTGCTCGGCGAGAAGCTGCTGCTGACCGGCGCGTTGTACCGCACCACGGTCAGCAACGACCTGGTGCAGGACCCGGTCGACCTGCAGTACTACCAGGTCGGCAAGAAGCGCGTGCAGGGCATCGAGATCAGCGCCGTCGGCAAGCTCACTGACAACTGGGCGGTCAGCGCCGGCTATACCGTGATGAATGCCAAGGTGATCAACGGCAAGGCCGTGGCCAACGACGGATCCAGCGACCTGGCCTATACGCCGAAGAGCGCGTTCACCGCCTGGACCACCTACCACCTGCCGTTCAACCTCACCATCGGCGGCGGTGCCCGCTATGCCGGCGAAATGAAGCGCGGCACCGACGGCGCGATCGGCACGCCGGCGTTCACCGAGGCGTACTGGGTGTTCGACGCGATGGCCAGCTATCCGGTCAACAAGCATTTCGACCTGCAGTTGAACCTGTACAACCTGTTCGACAAGGACTATGTCGCGGCGATCAACAAGAGCGGCTACCGTTACACCCCGGGCACGCCGCGCGCGGCGATGCTCACTGCCAACATCCGCTTCTGATCTGCATGTTCTGATCCCGCGTCGCACGCCCCTGCTCCAGCCGGAGTAGGGTTTCAGGAAACCGCCATGCTGCTGCATATCCCCGACGTACTCACTGGCGAACAGGTGGCCCGGATCCGCGCGGAACTGGATGCAGCGGACTGGACCGACGGCCGCGAGACCGTCGGCGCGCAGGGGGCGAAGGTCAAGCGCAACCGGCAACTGCCGGATGCGTCGCCGCTGCGCCTGCAACTGGGCCAGCTGATCCTGCGCGCTCTGGCCGGCAACCCGCTGTATCACGCGGCGACCTTGCCATTGCGCGCGTTGCCGCCCCGCTTCAACCGCTACGAAGGCGGCGGCGAATACGGTTTCCACGTCGATGGCGCGGTGATGGCGTTGTCCGCCGACGCGCAGTTGCGCAGCGACGTGTCCTGCACGCTGTTCCTCAGCGAACCGGACGAGTACGACGGCGGCGAGCTGATCGTCAACGACACCTACGGCGAGCACGAGGTGAAGCTGCCGGCCGGCGACCTGATCGTCTACCCGTCCAGCAGCCTGCACCGGGTCACCCCGGTGACCCGCGGCGCGCGGGTGGCCTCGTTCTTCTGGGTGCAAAGCCTGGTCCGCGACGACAGCCGCCGTCGCCTGCTGTTCGAACTGGATAGCTCGATCCAGCGCCTGACGCAGACGGCTGCCGACCCGGCGGCGGTGCTGCAACTGACCGGCGTCTACCACAACCTGCTGCGGCAGTGGTCGGAGACCTGAGAGGTTGTGAGTTTTTCAACCTCTCAGGCCGGCCAGGACGGCCGGTCGCGGAGCAGTCACGCAAGTGACTGATTCGCGTGAGCACGTCCGGGCATGTACCGGACATGCGATGGAAGAAAACCACAGGAAGTGGTGTTCTTCACAGGCGCTGAGCCGGGCCGACTGCAGACAACGGTTCCCACCGCGCGCCGCGGAGCGGATAATTGTCGACCCCCTGCAAAACGCGGCTGAAACATGTTTGTTCCTGGTCAACGCTGGATCTCCTCCGCCGAACCCGAGCTCGGCCTCGGCACCGTACTGCGCGTCGAGGGACGCGGCGTGCAGGTGCTGTTCGCCAAGGCCGGGGTGCTGCGCCCCTACGCGATGGATTCGGCGCCGCTGCTGCGCGCCGAGTTCCGCGCCGGCCAGCGCGTGGCCGGCAAGGGCATCGCGTTCCTGGTCGAGCGGGTGGAGATCCGCGATGAACTGCTGATCTATCGGGGCGAAGGGCGCGAACTGGAGGAAGGCCAGCTCGACGACGAGCAGAGCGTGAGCCAGGCCGACGACCGCCTGATCGGCGGCCGCACCGACACCGTGGCGCACTTCGAGCTGCGCCTGGAAGGCCTGAAGCGGCGCGCCGAGGCGCGCCGTTCGCCGATGTGGGGCCTGGGCGCGGCGCGGATCGGACTGGTGCCGCACCAGCTGCGCGTGGCCGGGATTGCCTCCGCCCGTCGGCCGCCCCGCGTCCTGCTGGCCGACGAGGTCGGCCTGGGCAAGACCATCGAGGCGGGCATGATCATCGCGCGCCAGCTTGCCACCGGCCGCGCCTCGCGGGTGCTGCTGCTGTTGCCCGACACCCTGGTCTACCAGTGGTTCGTCGAGATGCTGCGCCGCTTCAACCTCAGCTTCGCGATCTACGACGAGGAGCGCTGCGAGGCACTCGAACAGGCCGGCGACGCCGGCAATCCGTTCGAGGACGAGCAACTGGTGATCGCCGACTTCGGCTTCCTGGAAAGCTCGCCGAAATACGCGAAGCAATTGCTGGAAGCGCCGTGGGACCTGCTGGTGGTGGACGAAGCCCATCACCTGGCGTGGTCGCCGGAAGCGGCCAGCCCGCGCTATACGATGGTGGAGCAACTGGCCGCAGCGATTCCCGGCGTGATCCTGCTCACCGCCACCCCCGAACAGCTCGGCCGCAGCGGCCACTTCGCCCGCCTGCGCCTGCTCGACCCCCAGCGTTACCACGATCTGGACGGCTATCTGGCCGAGGCCGATACCTACCAGGCGCTGTCGAAGATCGCCGACCGGCTGCTCGACGGCGAGCCGCTGGACGACCTGCAGCGCGCCACCCTCGCCGACGCCTTCCACGGCGACGCGGCGCTCACCGAGCGACTGGCCGACTCGACCAGTCCGGCCAATGCCCGCGAACTGCTGGCCGCGCTGATCGATCGCCACGGCACCGGCCGCGCGATGTTCCGCAACAACCGCGCCGGCGTGGGCGGCTTCCCGAAGCGCTTGCCCGAATGGCACCTGCTGGACGCGGACACGGTGGACGAAAGCACGCGCCAGTCGCTGCTGGCCGAGTTCCATGCCGACATCCTACAGCCGCCGGCGCTGATCGAGATCGACTACAGCGCCGATCCGCGGGTGGATGCGCTGATCGGCCTGCTGGAGCAGCACCCGCAGGACAAGTTCCTGCTGATCTGCCGCAGCCAGGCCAAGGTGCTGGCGCTGGAAGAAGTGCTGCGCACCCGCAGCGGCGTCGGCGTGGCGCGCTTCCACGAAGGCCTCGGCATCATCCAGCGCGACCGCAACGCCGCCTACTTCGCCCAGCCTGACGGCGCGCGATTGCTGCTGTGTTCGGAGATCGGCTCGGAGGGGCGCAACTTCCAGTTCGCGCATCGACTGATCCTGTGGGACCTGCCGCTGGACCCCGACCTGCTCGAACAACGCATCGGCCGGCTCGACCGCATCGGCCAGAAACACGACATCAACATCCACATCCTGGCCGTGGCCGACAGCGCCCAGCACGTGCTGGCGCGCTGGTACGACGAAGGCGTCGACGCGTTCCGCATGAGCCCGGCCGACGGCCGCGAACTGCTGCGCCGCTACGGCGAGCTGCTGACCCGGCTGGCCGACGAGCACGCCCGCGGCGACGACAACCGCGACCAGGAACTGGACGCTCTGCTGGCCGAAACCCATGCCAGCCATGAACAGATGGCCGAGCTGATCCGCGGTGGCCGCGACCACCTGCTGGAACTGGCCGCCACCCGCGACCTGCACGCCGACGAACTGCAGCAGGCGTTCGCCCGCGAAGACCACGACCCCGCCCGCGATGCCTTCGTGCAGCGCCTGCTGGAAGCGTTCGGCATCCATCCGGAGGAGCTGGGCGGCCAGGTCCTGCTGCTCGATCCGCAATACCTGTCCACCGATGCCCTGCCCGGTTTCGCCGACGGCCCGCAATCGGTCACCTTCGTGCGCGACGTGGCGCTGGCCCGCGAGGAACTGCCGCTGTTGCGGCTCGACCACCCGCTGGTGGCCGGCGCGATGGACCTGGCGCTGTCCGGCGAGCAGGGCAACGCCGCGTTCATGGTCGACGACGCGCTGCCGCCGCGCAGCGCGCTGCTGCAGGCGGTGTTCCTGCTCGAGTGCGTCGCCGATCGCCGGCTCGACGCCGAGCGCTTCCTGCCGATCCTGCCGATCGTGATCACGGTGGACACCCGGCTCGCCGAACGCGCCGATTTCGAGCCCAGCGACATCGCGCTGCGCAAGGCGGGCGACCGCAACATCGAGGTGGTGCGCTACCGCAAGTTCCTGGGCAAGCTGGTGCCGCCGATGCTGGAGCGCGCCGAGACGCTGGCCGGCGTGCAGGCGAAGACGCGGATCGAGGAAGCCACCGACCTGGCCACCACGACGCTGGATGCCGAGCTGTCGCGGCTGCTGGCGCTGCGTGCGGTCAATCCGTCGGTCAGCGAGGCGGAAATCGCCGCGGTCGTCGCCGAACGCTCCGAACTGCTGGGCGCCCTGCCGCAGTCGCGGCTGCGCCTGGACGCCGTACGCTTCGTGGTCAGCGCGGACTTCCTCGCCCTGCGCTGACGCCGGCCCCTCGCAGGGCTGCTTCACTGCTCAGCGCAGCAGGCGTCGCCGCGGCTTCCACGGCAGTCGCCCGCGCCAGTACTGGATCAGCACGATGCCGCCCAGCATGCCGCCGAGATGGGCGAAGTGGGCGACGCCCGGCTCGATGCCGGTCACGCCCATGGTCAGCTCCGCGGCCGCGTACAGGCTCACGAACAGCCACGCCGGCATCGGGATCGGCAGGAAGATCAGCATCACCTTCTCCTGCGGATACAGCATGCCGAACGCCAGCAGCAAGCCGAAGATCGCGCCCGACGCGCCCAGCGTGGGGCCGACCTGGCCCGGAAAGAACCACAACACGGCCAGCTGCAGCAGCGAGGCGGAGATGGCGCAGACGAAGTAGTAGATGGTGAAATTGCGTGCGCCGAAGGTGCGCTCGATGGTGCCGCCGAACATGTACAGCGCGATCATGTTGAACGCGATATGGGCGAGGCTGCCATGCATGAACGCGCTGGTGACGATCTGCCACACCCCGAACAGGCCCGAACCCAGCGGCCACAGCGCGAAGTTCATCAGCAACGCCTGCCCCATCACCTTCTGCAGCAGGAACACCGCGACGTTGGCGATCAGCAGGTTGCGGGTCACGGGCGGCAGGTCAAAAGGCATCAACAGGTTCCGGAGAGTGCCTTGGCAAGGCGTGGGTGGCTTCGCTTGATGACCGCGCCGCGCCGCTTTCGTTCAGCCACGGCGGGCAGAAAAAAGCCGCCTCGCGGCGGCTCCACGGAAAACGTGTGCGGCCGCGCTCAGCCCTTGTCGGCCACCTGCGCCATCGCTTCCGGACGCTTGGCGCCTGCGAAGCGCTTGGCCCAGTAGCCTTCCTTCAGGCTGGAGATCTCCACCGACTTGCCGGTGGCCGGCGAATGGATGAAGCGACCGTTCGAGATGTAGATGCCCACGTGCGAAATGGCGCGCTTGCCATGCGTACGGAAAAACACCAGGTCGCCCGGCTGCATGTCGGCCCGCTTGACCTTGAGGCCAGCCAGGAACTGCGAGGCCGAGTTGCGCGGCAGCTGCATGCCCACCGCATGGGCGAACACGTAACGCACGAAACCGCTGCAGTCGAAGCCGGTGGACGGGTCGCGACCGCCGCGGACGTAACGGGTGTCGCGCAAGCCCATCGCCACGACCAGCAACGACTTGCGCAGGTCGGTGATGTTGGCGCTGACCTTGGCAGCGGCGGCGCTCTGCTCGCTGGTGTCGGCGGCAACGGCGGCCTTCACGGCGATCATGGCACCGGCGTCGGGAACCACGGCCTGGGCCAGCCCGGCCGTCGGATTGAAGATCGGCAACTGCCCCAGCAGCGGTGCGCTGACGCGCGCGATCGCGGCATCATCGAGCACGGCGGGAGCCGCCGTGGCGGTCTGGCCGGCAACGACGGCGAGGGGAGCAAGGGACTTCGCTTGAAGCGGAGCGGAAACCAGCAGCACGGAAAGGAGCGCGGTGGCGGCAGTCAGGTGCTTGAAGGACATGCTGGGAAAAATCCCTTGTTGTTCACAGGATTGGCCGCGCAGCAGGTGCCGACGACGTGACGATGGAGTGAACTTAACAAGAAGATGGCGTGCAGATGTTGGATTGAGGTTAACTGAACTCTGCCGTTCCGAAAAATCGGGATAGCGCGCACACTTTATACAAGCCAATGATTTCTATTGAAATAATGGTTCAGGCGCCGGCTTCGGGCCAGTAGTGCGAGTCCGGGTAGGAGCGCTGGCCGAAGATCGCCGTGCCGATCCGCACCTCAGTCGCCCCTTCGGCGATGGCCAGCCCGAAATCACCGCTCATCCCCATGGATAACCGTGGAATATCATGGCCTTGCAGCATGGAGCGGTCGCGCAGCTCGCGCAGCAGCCGGAAGCAGGCCCGTACCTCGTCAGCGTCGACGGAATGGATGGCCAGGGTCATCAGGCCACGGACGCGCATGCTGTGATAGCCGCGCAAGGCGTTCAGGAAGTCGGCCAGCTGTTCAGGCGGGAGACCGTATTTGCTGGGTTCGACGGAGGTCTTCACCTGCACCAGCACGTCGATGCCGCGCCCCTCGTGCTGCAGCCGCCGATCCAGTGCCTCGGCCAGTTCCAGCCGGTCCAGCGACTGCACTTCGCTGGCCAGCCGCGCCACCTCTTTCGCCTTGTTGGTCTGCAGGTGGCCGATCATCACCCAGTCGATGCCGCAGTCGGCCAGCAGCGGCGACTTGTCGCGGATCTCCTGCACCTTGTTCTCGCCGAAGCGGTGCATGCCCAGCGCCACGCCGGCCCGGATCAGCTCCGGGCCAAAGGTCTTGCTGACCGGGAGGACGTCGACCTCGGCCGGGTCGCGCCCGGCGGCATGGCAGGCCTCATCCACCCGGCGGCGGATGTCGGACCAGTTGGCGGCGAAGTGGGGGTGGTCCATGGGCAAGCCCGTGGCGGTCGTCTCCTCCTCCCCTTTGGAGGGGAGAAGGAGAACGGCGCTCAGCCCCTGGCGCCTTGCGCGAAGTGCTTCGCCACCACCTCGGCCACCACCATGCTGACCTTCTTGCCGGTGGGGATGTGCAGGAACTCGTTCGGACCGTGGGCGTTGGAATGCGGCCCCAGCACGCCGGTGATCAGGAACTGCGCCTGGGGGAATTTCTCGCCCAGCATGCCCATGAACGGGATGCTGCCACCCTCGCCCATGTAGGTGGCCGGTGCGCCGAAGTGGTTCTGCGAGGCGTCGCTGACCGCCTGTTCCAGCCACGGCGACAGCGCCGGCGCGTTCCAGCCCGAGCCGTCCTTTTCCAGGGTGAACGTGACCTTGGCGCCGTACGGCGGGTCCTTCTCCAGCAACTGCTTGACGAACTCGCCGGCCTTGGCGCCGCTCAGCGTGGGCGGAACCCGCAGGCTCAGTTTCACCGAGGTGAACGGACGCAGCACGTTGCCGGCGCTTTCCAGCGGCGGGATGCCGCCGATGCCGGTGACCGCCAGCTGCGGACGCCAGGTGCGGTTGAGCACCAGCTCGGCCAGGTCCTTGGTGACCGGCTGCATGCCGTCGACCCAGGGGAACTTGTCGTAGATGTCGTCGCCCAGCACCTCGGCCGAAAGCTTGGCCTGGTCGATGCGCTGCTGCGGGATGTCGACGTACAGCTCCTTCGGCTTGATCGTGCCGGTGGCCGGGTCCTCCAGCCGCGACAGCAACTCGCGCAGGATGCGGAAGCTGGACGGCACCACGCCGGAGGCGTCGCCCGAGTGCACGCCTTCTTCCAGCACCTGCACACTGAGGTTGCCGCCGGTCATGCCGCGCAGCGAGGTGGTCAGCCACAGCTGGTCGTAGTTGCCGCAGCCCGAATCCAGGCAGACCACCAGCGACGGGCTGCCGATGCGCTCGGCCAGGTGGTCGACGTAGAACGGCAGGTCGTAGCTGCCCGATTCCTCGCAGGCCTCGATCATCACCACGCAGCGCGCGTGGGGGATGCCCTGCTCGTGCAGCGCCAGCAAGGCGGCCAGCGAACCGAAGATCGCGTAGCCGTCGTCGGCGCCACCGCGGCCATACAGCTTGTCGCCCTTGATCACCGGCGTCCACGGGCCGAGGCCCTCGGCCCAGCCGGTCATTTCCGGCTGCTTGTCCAGGTGGCCGTACAACATCACGGTGTCGTCGCCCTGGCCCGGCACTTCGATGTAGATCAGCGGCGTGCGCCCTTCCAGCCGCACCACTTCCAGCGTGGCACCCGGCAGCTGGCCCAGCTTGGAGCGCGCCCAAGTTTCCATCAGCTTCACCGCCGCATCCATGTAGCCGTGCGCCACCCAGTCCTTGTCGAACATCGGCGACTTGTTGGGAATGCGGATGTATTCCACCAGCTGCGGCACGATCTCGTCGTCCCAGAGGCCACTGACAAAACGCGAGAGGCGGGCAGTATCCATCGGTATCACTCCAGCAGGCAGACAAGTGCGCCATTGTACCAGCGCGCTTCCGTCGCACCGACAACCGACGGGCCGCGCCCCACACGGGCGCACGACGATCACGCACGCACGGCCTGCCGCGCTTCCGACTGTGCGGGGCCGGGCGGCGGCGGGATAGTTCGCCGACGGCACACGGATGCCGTGACCACCGCCCAAGGAGAAAGCCCATGTTCAACAAACTCGTCGCTGTTGCGCTCGCGCTGACGCTCGCCCTGCCCGGCCTGCTGCTGGCGGCCACCCCGGTCAACATCAACCAGGCGGATGCGGCCACCATCGCCAAGTCGCTGGACGGCATCGGCCAGGCCAAGGCCGAGGCCATCGTGGCCTGGCGCGAGGCGCACGGCCCGTTCAAGAAGGCCGACGACCTCAAGCACGTCAAGGGCATCGGCAAGGCCACGATCGAGCGCAATCGCAGCGCGATCCAGCTGGAGGCGGGGGACACGCCCGAGGCGGTCGCCCAGGCCGACGCGCCCGCCAAACCCGCCCACAAGAGCAGGAAGGCCGCGAGCGAGAAATAAGCGGCCCCGGCAGGCCGGCAGTGGCGGCGCGGTCCATGGCGGGCCGCGCCGCTTGCGTTACACTCGCGCGCCCAGCTCACTGCCATCCCGGTCATGATCCTGCCGCGCTATCACATTGCCGCTTCGGCCATCCACGGCGCCGGCAACGGGCTGTTCCTCGACGAAACGGTGGCTGCGGGCAGCATCATCACCGCACCGGACGCCATCACGCAGACCTTCCGCTACGCCGACATCATGGCCTCGGCGGAGCTGCGCGCACAGTTCCACGCCAGCGCCCGCTGGTTCGAGGATCGCTACACGCTGTCGCCGGACTGGCCCGACGAGTGCTACATCAACCACAGCTTCGCACCCAACGGGCTGTGGCACCTGGGCTTCGTGTTTGCCCTGGCCGAGCTCCCGCCGGGGACCGAGATCACGGTGGATTACCGGCACCTGCTGCCGCCGGGCCAGGCCGAGGATTTTGTCGATTCGGTCACAGGTGAGACAATCACCGGATTGTCCTGGCAAGAAAGCCTCGCCAGCAGCACTCATGCACTGGCCGAACTGCTGGTTGCCGCCCACCGCTGATCGTGATGTTTGATATCCCAACCATTGAAACGGCGCGTTTGCGCCTGACTGCGCTGACCGAACGTCATTTCGACGACTACGCCTCGATGCTGGCCGACCCTGCCAGCACCCGCTGGATCGGCGACGGCCAGCCACTGGACCGCACCAATGCCTGGCGCTCGCTGGCCATGCTGCTGGGCCACTGGCAACTGCGCGGCTGCGGCATGTGGGCGCTGGAACTGAAAGCCACCGGCGAGTTCATCGGTCGCGCCGGCCTGATGTATCCCGATGGCTGGCCCGACCTGGAAATGGGCTGGATGCTCAAGCCCGAACACCGCCACCACGGCTACGCCACCGAGGCGGGCATGGCGGTGCTGGAATTCGCCTGGAACCAGCTGCACGCGCAGCGGGTGATCAGCCTGGTGCGCATCGGCAACGAAGCTTCGGACCGGGTCGCCGAAAGGCTGGGCGGCGAGCACATCGAAGACATGGACTTCTACGGCAGTCACAGCCACGTGTTTGCCTACTACCCGCCGCATCGCGAGCCGCACCGCGCCTACGGCTGAGCTCCACGACCCGGCTCTCCGCTGGCGCGCCGGAAAACCAGCGCCAACAAATGGCGGAGGGCGTGACCGCCCTCCGCCCCGTCATCAAAGCGCTGGCGGCAACCCGCTGGCGGAGCGCGACGAGACCAGCGAGCGGGCCACCTCGGCCAGCGCGAACAGGCGCGCCACCCGCATCCAGCCGATCACCAGCACCACCAACTGGGCCAACAGCACGGCCATGACCAGTCCGGCCACGCCCACCGCAGGCGTGTTCACCCGCCCGATGCCGATCGCCATGGCGATCGCGTAGCCGACCACGCTGATCAGCAGATAGCTGAGCAAGGTGCTGAGCGGACGACGCAGCAACTGCATGAAGCCGCGGCCCAGGGCGCGGGTGGCCGAACGCAGCCCGCTATCCGCGATGAACGCGGCGCGGCTGGACTCGACAATCGACTGGGCCAGCACGAACAGCACGCCGGCGACGAACAGCGCCAGGTGCGAGGCCCGGTCGGCCTGCGACTGCAGGACGGCCTTGTCACCCACGTCGTCGGCCATGTGCATCGCCACGCCGATCAGGGCGCCCATCACCACGTAGGGCAGGATCGACCACAGCATCAGGCGGAACATGCGACCGTATTCGACGATGCCGCACTGGAGCAAATGACTGAAGCCCAGCGTGCGACCCGCGCGGCCGGTGCCCACCACCATGCCGGTGAGGAATGGCGACAGCAGGGCGGTCAGCAACAGGCCCAGCAAGGCGATGCCGCCGAACCAGTTGGACATGTTCAGTGCCGTCATGACGTCACTGAACATGCTGCCGTTGAAGCGTGTCGCCCACTCCTGCGCATGGATCGAATGATCCAGCACGCTGCTCAGCGCGCGCCAGATCGGCAAGCTGACCACCGCCGTCGGCAACAGCAGCAGCAATACCCACAGCAGCAGCAACCGCCACTGCATGGCGGCGAACGGCGCGCGCATCAGGGCGGCCGAATCCACGCGGCGTGAAATGCGTCCGGTCTTCATCACAGCGTCCCCATCAAGGCGTAGAAAGTCTGAAAGAAGGAGGCGACATCCGCACTCCAGCGGCGCGAGGCTGCGCCATCGGCCTTGATCGTCCGACTGTCATTGAGCGAATTGGCGTCCAGCACGATCTTCCGGTCGGGGTCCACCGTGGCCGACACCGCCTTGACCGGCTTGGTGAAGCTGATCCGCTTCCAGCGACTGGCGTCGTCCCACTTCACCGTCTCGCTGCTGTCGTCGGCGAACTTCACCAGCACCGTGCGCGGCACCGCCGCACCGGTGCGGCGCACCGTGATCGTCGACAGCCACGGATACGGACCGCCATGCCTGGCGTCCTTGTGCGCCTTGTCCCAGGCCGCGCGGGCGTCGTCGATCTGCTTGTCGACGTCCTTCGCGGTCAGGGTGACGCGCTTGCCGTCGCGAATCACGGTACCGGTACGCGGCACCTGTTCCTCGTTGTCGATCGAGATCACGCTGGCGTCGACCTTGTCGGTGCCGTAGACCTGAGAGGCGAAAATCGCATGCACCAGCTCCGGCTGGCCCGAACCCTCGGCCAGCGCATCGCGCAGGTCGGCGGCGTCGGGATGGCGGAACTTCCAGCGCTCGTAGTACAGCTTCATCGCCTTGCCCATCACCTCGTGACCGAGCAGGTTCTCCAGCGTGCGCATGGTCGCCGCGGTACGCGAATACACCGACCCGTAGCTGCTGCTGGACATGCGGTCCCACGAGTTGGAGTCGAGCGAATCGGCCGGCACGCCGATGCCGACGACGCCGGACAGCCGCTCGGCTTCGAACGGGGTCAGCCGCGGTGCAAAACCCAGCTTGCTCAAGAACGACGTGGTGGCCCAGATGTCCTGCTTGCGATCGACCAACATGCGATCGTCCCAATACTGGTTCATGCCCTCGTCGAGCATCGGCTCCTCGAATTCGTTCGAACCGAGCAGGCCCATGAAATAGCCATGGCCGAACTCGTGGATGGTGACGAAGTCGATCGCGTACTGGCTCAGAGTGTCGGACGTGACCTTGTCATAACCTTCGGCGGTGAAGAAGGTCGGGTATTCCATGCCGCCAGCCTCGCCCGCGTTGTACGGCGGCACCACGGCGGTGATCGTCCTGTACGGATACGGGCCCAGCGTGTCGGAGAAATAGGTCAGCGAATCGGTGGTGGCCTTCAGCACCGGCTGCGCGCTCGCCTCGTACTCGGGCGGGTAGATCACCTGCACGTCGACCTTGGGGCTGCCCGGCCCGGTCCAGCTGATGCGCTGCACCTTGTAGCCCGGCGCGGCGACCCAGGCGAAGTCCTCCACATCGGTCTGCACGAAGTGGTGGGTGACCTTGTCGCCGCTCTCGACCGGCGCGCCCTGCTCCTCGCCTACCGAGCCCACGGTGTAACCCTTCGGCACGGTCAGCTTGACGTCGTAGTTGCCGTAGTCGGCATAGAACTCGCTGTGGAAGTGGAACTCGTGCGCGTTCCAGCGTGGCGCCGTGGCACCGCGCTCGCCGGGCAATTCCAGCACCGCGATCTTCGGGAACCACTGGCCGACCAGATGGAAGTCACCGAACCAGCCGGTGCGCTCGACCACGCGCGGCAGCTGGTCGTGGAAGTCGATGTCCAGGCTCAGCGTGCCCTGCGCCGGCACCGCCTGCGGCA
This sequence comes from Rhodanobacter sp. Soil_C_14, assembly GCF_057657335.1. Lineage (NCBI taxonomy): Bacteria > Pseudomonadati > Pseudomonadota > Gammaproteobacteria > Lysobacterales > Rhodanobacteraceae > Rhodanobacter > Rhodanobacter sp. Soil_C_14. The sequence goes on from NZ_JBDGIQ010000001.1 coordinate 540,713, forward strand.
GGTCGAGTTCGACCACGGTCTTGTCGGTCTTCGGGCCGCCGTCGGGCTGCACGAAACGCCAGCTCACGTTCTGGCCACCCTGCTGCACCTTGTTCAACTCGATGTAGCCCCACTCGCCCTTCTTCAGGTCGGCGTTGCCGCGCGAGTGGCCGCTGCCGGAGAACAGGCGCCGCTCGGTGAAGAACGTGCTGCCCGGGCCTTCGAACGCGTTGAGGTACAGGTGCAGGTAGATCTTGCTGACCGGCTGGTTGCTGCGGTTGCGCCAGGTCATCGTCTGCTTCGCATCGACCGTGTGCGTGGCCGGGTCCAGAGTGGCCTGGATGGTGTAGCTCACCACCTGGTCGGACAGCGTTGCCGGATGATCGCCGCGCGGGCCACCCCACGCGTCGGGTGCGCTGGGCACCTGGAAATTCGCCGCATCCGCCGAGACGAACGGAATGTCGGCGGCGACCGCACCGGCACTGGCCGGAGCCATCACCTGGCCGGCCGGCGCGCTGGCCGTCGTGCTGGCGGACGCAGGCGTCTGCGCCATGACCGGACATGCCGCGACCGACAAGGTCACGGCACACAAATACCCCCACTTGCGTGCAATTCGCCGCATGTTTGTCACTCCCCTGGACAATCCCCACAGATTGCGCCCGTCAGGGAAACGGGGCATAGGCCATAGGTCATGCGTGGCGAGCGAAAGTTCCTGCCGGTGGTGGGATGCCGGCGCGTCAGTAGACGTCGCGCCGGTAACGGCCGTGCTGGCGCAACTGCTCGACCCGCGTCGCTCCCAGCACCTCGTTCAACACCGCGTCGACCCCGGGCGCGAGACCGTCGAGGCTGCCGCAGACGTAGATCGCCGCACCCGCCTCGACCCATGCCAGCAAGTCATCGGCCGCCTCGCGCAGTCGCTGCTGCACGTGGATGCGCTCGGCCTGGTCGCGCGACCAGGCGAAATCGGCGCGCTCGATCCAGCCCGCCGCGAGCCAGCATTCGATGTCGTCGCGATGGAGAAAATCGTGCGCCTGCTGCCGTTCGCCGAACAGCAGCCAGTTGCGCCGGTGCCCGCCGCCGATGCGCGCCTTCAGCAAGGCGCGCAGTGCCGCCAGCCCGGTGCCGTTGCCGATCAGGATCATCGGCCGCCCATCCCGCGGCGCATGGAAGTTGCTGTTGCCGCGCACACGCAAGGCGATCTCGGCACCGATCGGCGCGTGCCCGGTCAGCCAGCCCGAACCGAGCCCGAGGTAACCGCCGCGGCCGCGCATCTGGCGCACCAGCAGGTGGATCGCGCCATCGTCCGGCAGCGAGGCGATCGAATACTCGCGATGCGGTAGCCACTGCAGCAATGCCGCCACCGCCTCTTCATCCAGCCCGTCGACTTCGTCCGCTTCGGGCAGGCGGCAACGCGCCAGCAGTTCGGCCAGCGGCTGCCGCTGCTTGCGGTACGACACCGGCACGCGGCCATCCAGCGACTGCGCCGACAACCATGCCGCCACCCGTTCGGCCGGATGGCAGGGGCCGATCTCGACCAGGTCACCAGCCTGCCAGCTGGCACTGCCCTGCAGCGGCTGCAATGCCAGGTGGAAACAGGGATCGCCCACGCTGCCGGGATTCAGCAGGCGGCGCTCGACCAGTCGCCAGCGCTGGTACTTCGGCGCCTGCCAGTCGGGCAGATCGTTGACGCCGGACAGCGTCGCCAAGTGGTGCTGCCAGTGGCGAAGGCTGCCCTCGTCCTCGCTGTCCACTTCGACCGGATCGAACAAAGCCTGTGCGCCGCTGGCCTGCAACCAGCGCTGCAGCTGGCGACCGAAGCCGCAGAATTCCTCGTAGTCACTGTCACCCAGCGCCAGCAGACCGTAGCGCAGGCCCGCCAGCGTCTCCGCTTGCGACATGGCCTGCCGATTGAACGCCAGCGCCATGTCGGGCGGTTCGCCATCGCCGGTGGTGCTGACCACGAACAGCACGCGGCCGGCGCGGCGCAGGTCGTCGACGGTGACGCCGTCGATGCCGTCCAGGCGCGCCGCCATGCCGGCCGCCTGCAGGCTTTGCAGGGTCTGCCGCGCCAGTTGTTCGGCGAAGCCGGTCTGGCTGGCGTAGATCACGCGCACCGTGGTGTCCGCCGCCGCCTGCGGGGTGACAGCGACGCGATCCGCCACCGCCGTTGGTCGGCCGGCCGCCATGTCCAGCATCTTCGTGGGCTTGCGCGGCGCCACCGCTTGCCGATGACGCAGCCAGCCGAGCAGGCCCAGCCATGCCAGCAGCACCAGCGCGGCATCGAGCCAGCGCTCGCCGCCCGGGTCGCGCCAGTGCAGTCCCTCCACATGCAGCAACAGCAACAGGGCCGAGAGCAGGCCGAAACCGCTCAGCAGGATCGCGTTGCCGAGCAGCGTGCGCCGTGCCGTGAGCGCGTCGACCGGTTTCATCGGCGCAGCTCCGCCGCGAACGCCGGCGACATGCGCTGCTCGAAACCCTGCGCGGTGCGCACGATCATCAGCACGGCCAGACCGTGTCGGCTCGCGTAGGCCATGCCGCGCTCGGCGCCGAGCACGCTGAGCGTGGTACCCAGCGGGTCAGCCTGCATGGCGTCGTCGGCCAGCACGCTGACCGAGGCCACTTCATGGGGCACCGGCCAGCCGTTGCGCGGATCGATGTGGTGCGAATAGAACCGTCCGTTGTCCTCGAACACGTGGCGATAGTCGCCCGAGGTGGCGATCGCGCGCTCGTCCAGTTCGATCGTGCGTACCAGTTCGTCGGCGGCGTTCACCGCGCCGGCTGCCGCATCGGGCCGCTCGATGCCGACCCGCCACGGCATGCCATCCGGCTTGCGCCCGTGCGCCTTCAGTTCGCCACCGACCTCGACCAGCCACGCCGCCGCACCGATCCGCTGCAGGTAGCGGCCGACCTGGTCGACGCCGTAACCCTTGGCCACCGCGGACAGATCCACGCAGACCCCGCCCGGCTGCCATGCACGATGAGCGACCGGATCGAGCTTCAGCTTCCACCAGCCGACCCGCGCCTTCGCCTGCTCGATCGCCGCAACCGTCGGCGGTTGCCGCGGCCGCTGGTCGGGGCCGAAGCCCCACAGATTCACCAGCGGTCCCACGGTCGGGTCGTACGCGCCGTCGCTGTCCTTGGCCAGCTGCAACGCATGCTGCAAGACCTCGAAGAACTCCGGCGGCAAGGCCTGCCAGCTGCCGGCCGGCGCGCGATTGAAGCGCGACAGCGCTGACTGCGGCCGGTACGTGCTCATCTGGCCGTCCACGCGATCCAGTTCGGCCTGGATGCCCCGCCGCACCTGTTCCGCCGATTGCGCGGACGGCAGCACCAGTTGCACCGACCAGGTGGTGCCCATGGTCTGGCCGTCCAGACGCTGCAGCTGCGCCGCCACCGGCGCGGAAACAGCCAGGAAGATCAGACAGACGGCCAGACGCAGCAACGCCATCCTGCTTACTCGGGCAGCACTTCGAGCGTCGCCGTATACGACAGGCGGCGCTTGCTGGCGAGCTTGCTGCCGCTGTTGCCGTCCTGCGTCGCGGCGTTGATCCAGTACATCCCCGCATGCGGCCAGGTCAGCTGGAACTTGCCGTCCCTGCCGGTCTGCGCGGTGATCTCGTCCTGTGCGTTGCGGTAGCGGGTGGCGCCGGCGATCGCGCTGACCCGGAGGTCGCCGGCCGGCTTGCCGTCCAGCAGCAGCTGGAATGTGGCCGGTTCGCCGGCGACCAGGTCGGTGACGCGGGTGACCGGCACCAGTTCCAGGCCCTGCCCGGTGGGTTTCAGCGCGGTTTCGTTCGGCTTGCCGTTGCTGATGAAGGTTTCCACCCGGTTGCTGGACGCCGTCACCTGCACGTTCTTCGCCGCGCTGGGGATGGCCGAGCGCAGTTCGTCGGCCTTGCCCCGCCAGCGCTTTTTCTGGCCGTCCAGCTCGTAGCTGGCAGACAGGCCGCTGCTGACCAGCGCCAGCTTGTACGTGCCCTGCTGGTTCAGTTGCAGGTCGAACACGCTGCGATATTTGCCGACGGCCTCATTCGCCGGTTTGGCCGTCTGGCCGTCCGGCGCGGTGATCACCAGCTGCTCCAGCGACGCCGCGTGATGGTCGGGATGGAACAGGTCGTTCGAGATCGCCGCATCCACGGTGACCCACGGATCGGCGCCGGCGACATTGGTGGCCGACGGCAGCAGCCACATCTTGTGCGCCTGCGCGGCCAGCGGCGCGGCGATCGCCGCGGCCAGGACGATCCATTTCAGGGTGCGCTTGTGCATGTTCACTCCGGGCAGTTCGGTAACGGGATTCACGGGTTGATGTCGAGGCTGACCGCGCCGAGTTCGCTGCTGCCCCGCGCGGTCAGGTGCTGCGTGGTGGCAGCCGGCCAGGTGAACGGCACACGCACCACTTCGCGCCCGCCGACTTCGCGGGCCGCCTCCACGATCAGCACGTAATCACCCGCAGCCAGGGTGCCCAGCGGCGCCTGGCCGTCGACGAAGTTCAACTGGTGCTGCCCGGCGGGCCGGGTGGCGCCGGAGACGCCGTCCACCGGCAACGCCAGCTCGCGGCCTCCGCGGCGCCACCACTGGCGCAGGTCGGGCAGCCACTTGTTGCCGGCACCCTCCTTGCTGTCCTTCTGTGCGTACCAAACGGCCAGCTGGGCAGCCACGCTGCGGTCGGCACGCTCGATCCAGATCGCGGTGTATGGCCGGTGGTATTCGGCCACCTTCTGCTCGGGAATCTGCACGGTGAGGTTCAGCTCGGCCGCGGCCAGCGGCGTGGCCAGAGCCAGGGCGAAACAGGAAAGCAGCAGACGCATCGCAGGAATTCCGTTCAATGGATGAAGAGCAGCGCCAGCACCACCGGCAGCACCAGGCCCAGGCTCACCAGCGGCCAGGTGGAGGTGCGCCGCGCGGCGTGGAGTTTCAGCAGGAACAAGCCGGTGATCGCGAACACCAGGCAGGCCAGCGCGAACACGTCGAGGAACCAGCTCCACGCCGCGCCCGCGTTGCGACCCTTGTGCAGGTCGTTGAGATAGGCGATCGCGCCGCGCCGGGTCAGCTCGTATTCGACGGCGCCGCTGGCGCGGTCGATGCTGAGCCAGCCGTCGCCGCCGGGGCGCGGCAGCGACAGGTAGACCTCGTCCGCCGACCACTCAGCCACGCGGCCTGCCACGTGTGCCTGCAACTGATCGTCGAGCCACGCACCCACCGCCGTCGGCAGCGCGGCCTTGCGCGCGTCATCGCCGTCGACCGCAACACGCAGCTCCGTGGGCAACACGAGGTTGCGATGGGTCACCTGCGGCGTGGCCTCGATCTGCCGCGCATGGTTCAGCGTGATCCCGGTCAGTGCGAACAGCAGCAAGCCGATCAGGCACAGCGCCGAACTGATCCAGTGCCACTGGTGCAGTTGCCGCATCCAGAACGCGCGGCGTTGCGGTGTGGCGGATTCGAGTTGTGCTGGCGACTGTCCCATTGGTGTCCGTGGCTCGCACCCCTGCCACGCCGCGCGAGTGCGGCGACAGGCAAGGGCCATTCATGCGATGCGCGGCGGCGGCGAGCCGGCCGCGCGGATGCCGCCATTAGACAGTAAACAAGAATCAATCTCAACAACTGACGTGCTTTTCCCGCCTGGCCCAGCCCGTCAGCGGTCGTCGCGGGTCCAGATGGCGCCGTCTTCCTCGCGCACCGGGAAGCTGGCGATCGGCTCGTACGCCGGTGGCTTGGTCACGGCGCCGGTGCGCAGATCGAAGCGGGCGCCGTGGCGCGGGCATTCCACCTCGAAGCCGTACACTTCGCCGCCGGCCAGGTCGCCGCCGTCGTGGGTGCAGGTGTCCTCGACCGCGTACAGCGCGCCGTCGATGTTGTACACCGCGATCGGCGTGTCGCCGTCCCATACCACCTTGTATTCGCCAGGCAGGAAGTCGCTGCGGGTGCCGACTTTCACCCAGCCGTTCATGCCGCCACCTCGTCGAAATCCTTGCGCAGCACCTCGAAACGCAAGTCGTCGCGACGGGGAATGCCGAAACGCTCGTCGCCATAGGGGAACGGCTGGTATTCGCCGGTGCGGCGGTAACCGCGACGGCCGTACCAGGCGATCAGTTCCTCGCGCTGCACGATCACCGTCATGCGCATCGCACGGCAGTGCCACTCCTCGCGCGCGATCCGCTCGGCCTCCGCCAGCACCTGCTTGCCCAGACCGCTGCCCTGCCCGCTCGGGTCGACCGCGAACATGCCGAAATAGCCGGCGTCGCCCTGGCGCTCGATGTGGCAGCTGGCCTTGATCCGGCCATCGCATTCGGCGAGCAGGATGCGACTGTCGGGGCGTCCGATCAGCGCGCCGACGTCGGCCGCATCGGTGCGCCGGCCGTCGAGCAGGTGCGATTCGGTGGTCCAGCCGCGCAGGCCGGACTCGCCGCGATAGGCTGATTCGACCAGGGCCACGATGGTATCGACATCGGCACTCGATGCCTGGCGGAAAACGGGAAGCGTCTGTTCGGTCATGCGCGAATCATAGTGTGCGGCCCGGCGCTTCCACCATGATCTGCAACAGCCGGCCGCTCAGGCAGACGCGTCCGGCTTGCGCCCCGCTTCGTAGACCTTCAGATGCGCGTAGACGACGGCCAGCAACGAAGCCTCGCCGCCGGCGCGCTCGGCACGTGCCAGCATGTCGCCGATCACGTGGTCGGCCTCGATCGGATGGCCGTGCTGCAGGTCGCGCAGCATCGAGGCGGCCAACGTCGATGCCGGATCGGTGAGGATGCCGCGAGCCCGTTCCAGCACGCGCTCGCCGGGCGCGTACCCTGCCCGCTCCGCCACCGCGCGGCATTCCTCCAGCAGGGCCAGCGTCGCCGCGCGACCGCCGGGAGCGGCGACGATCTCGCCGACCGCGCCGCGCAGCAGGCAGGTGATGCCGGCCAGCGTGGCGAGAAAGATCCACTTGTCCCACATCTCCTGCACCACGTTGCTGCTGGGGCGCGAGTCGAAGCCCGCGTCGGCGAAGGCCGCAGTGATGGCCTGCATTCGCGGCGAGGCGCTGCCGTCGCGCTCGCCGAAGGTGAGCCCGTGCAGCGTGTTGAGGTGCTGCACCGCGCCGTGCGCATCGAGCGTGGCGGAGATCACGCACTGGCCGCCCAGCACGTGTTCGGCGCCGAATTTCGCGTCCAGCAGGTCCAGTTGGCGCATGCCGTTGAGCAGCGGCAGGATCGCCGTCCGCGGCCCGACCGCCGGGGCGATGTCGGTCATCGCCTGTTCCAGCCCGTACGCCTTGCAGCCGAGCACGATCAGGTCGAACGGATCGCGCAGCTCGCCGGTCGTCAGCGTGGGCGGCGCCGGCAGCTCGGCGTCGCCGGTGGCGCTGCGGATCACCAGGCCGTGCTGCGCCAGCTGCCGCGCGCGGGCTTCGCGCACCAGGAAGGTCACGTCGCGTCCGTGCTGCAGCAGGCGTCCGCCGAAGTAGCCGCCGGTGGCGCCGGCACCCACGATCAGGATGCGCATGTCAGTCTCCCTTGGTCGTGCCGGCGGCGGCCGATTGCATGCGTGCGGCCTGGGCGTCCTTGTCGCTCCACAGGCCATTCATCCACGCCTTGACCCGGCCACGGAAGGCCGCGTCCTCGTCGTAGCTGCCGAGCAGGCCGGCATCAATCGCACGCTCGCTCACATGCACGCGAATGTCGTGCACGCGCCCGCCGATCAGGTCCATCATCGTGCACGGGCCTTCCGGATAGACGATGGTGACGTCGACGATCGCTTGCAGGGCCTCGCCCATCGCGTCGAGCACGAAGGCCACGCCGCCGGCCTTGGGCCGCAGCAGGTATCGATACGGCGACGACTGCGCGTCGTGCTTGGCCGGCGTGAAGCGCGTGCCCTCGGCAAAATTCATCACCGACACCGGCATGTGCCGGAATTTCTCGCAGGCCTTGCGGGTCGCCTCGCGATCCTTGCCCTGCAATTCGGGATGACGCAGCAGGGTCTGCCGCGAGTAGCGTTTCATGAAAGGGAAATCCAGCGCCCACCACGCCTGGCCCAACAGCGGCACCCAGATCAGTTCCTGCTTCAGGAAGAAGCGCATGAACGGAATGCGCCGGTTGAACACCTTCTGCAACACCGGGATGTCGACCCAGCTCTGGTGGTTGCTCAGCACCAGGTAGCTCCGGTCGTGGTGCAGCCCTTCCAGCCCCTCGACCTGCCAGCGGATGCGGGTGAACACGCCGAACAGGACGTTGTTGACGCCGATCCAGCTTTCCGCGATCAGCACCAGCGCGCGCGAAAGCGGACGGCGCACGAAGCCAAGCGGAATGACCACCTTGAGCAGCGCAAGGGCGAACAGCGGCAGCACGTGCAACAGGATATTCAGCAGGAGCAGCAGCATCGCCAGCGGGATGCGCAGCACGGAAGGCAGGAAGGCAAGCATGGATGGACTACACAGGGAAAGCTGCCGACCATGATGCCTTGCGCGGGCCGGAAGAGCCATGCTTGCGGCCATGAAAAGCCGGCCGCTTCACATCAGCAGCTTGCGCACCTTGAGCAAGGCCACGATGAAGGCATCGACTTCCTCGCGCGTGTTGTAGAACGCCAGCGAGGCACGCAAGGTGGAAAGCACGCCGAAGAACTGCATCAGCGGATGCGCGCAGTGGTGGCCGGAACGCACCGCCACGCCCTGCAGGTCCAGCAAGGTGGCCAGGTCGGTCGCCTGGGTGCCGTCGATCAGGAACGAGATCACCGGCTCCTTCTCGGCCGCCTCGCCGATGATGCGCAGGCCGGGAATCTCGCGCAGGCGTTCGGTGGCGTAGGCCAGCAACTGCTGTTCCCACGCATGGGTCGCCTCGAAGCCCACCGACTGGTAGTAGTCGATAGCGGCGGACAGGCCCACGAAGCCGGCGATGTTCGGCGTGCCCGCCTCGAACTTGTGCGGCGCCTCGGCGAAGCTGGTGCCGTCGAAACGCACCTCGCGGATCATCTCGCCGCCACCGAAGAACGGCGGCATCGCATCGAGATGCTCGCGCCTGGCCCACAGCGCGCCGGTGCCGGTGGGGCCGAGCATCTTGTGCCCGGTCAACGCATAGAAGTCGCAACCCAGCGCCTGCACGTCGACCGGCCGGTGCGGTACCGCCTGCGAACCGTCCACCAGCAGCGCGATGCCGCGCTTCCTGCACTCGCGAGCGATCTCGCGCACCGGGTTGACCGTGCCCAGCACGTTGGAAACCTGGGTGACGCAGGCCAGCTTCACTTCCGGCGTCAGCATCGCGATGTACTGCTCGACGATCAGCTCGCCGCGCTGGTCGATCGGCGCAGCCTTCACCGTGGCGCCGCTGCGCTGGGCGACCAGCTGCCACGGCACGATATTGGCGTGGTGCTCCATCACCGTGGTGAGAATCGCGTCGCCCGGCTGCAGCCGCGGCAGGGCATAACTGTAGGCCACCAGGTTGGTGGCCTGGGTGGTGCCGGAGGTAAGAACCAGCTCGTTGCGCGACGGCGCGTTGATGAAGCGCGCCAGCTTGTCGCGCGCGCCTTCGTACGCCGCGGTGGCTTCCTCGCCCAACTGGTGCACCGCGCGCGACACGTTGGCGTTGTGCTCGCGGTAGTGCTCGTTCATCGCCTCGATCACCGGCAACGGTTTCTGGCTGGTGTTCGCGTTGTCGAAATACACCAGCGGCTTGCCATGCACCGTGCGCGACAGCAGCGGGAAGTCCGCGCGGATGCGCTGGATGTCGAAGACGGTGGCGGGGCTGGCTGTGGTGTTCATTCAAGGAATCCGGTTGGCTCCCTCCCCTGCCTGCAGGGGAGGGTTGGGGTGGGGACGCTCTTTGCCGCGAGAGCACTACCCCCTCCCAGCCTCCCCCTGCAGGCAGGGGGAGGAGATAAACATCATTCCGGCAATTGTGCGATCAGCAGGCTGGCCAGGTGTTCGCGCAACCCGGGGTTCGGCAGGTCATCCAGCATGGCACGGCAGAACGCGGCGGTCAGCAGCGCGCGCGCCTCGGCCAGCGGGATGCCGCGCGAGCGCAGGTAGAACAGCGAACGCTCGTCGAGCTGGCCGACCGTGGCGCCGTGGGCGGCCTGCACTTCGTCGGCGTAGATTTCCAGTTCGGGCTTGGTGTCGATCTCGGCACCGGCCGACAGCAGCAGGTTCTTGTTGCTGAGGCTGGCGTCGCTGCCGTCGGCACCGGGCGCCACCACGATGGCGCCGCGGAACACGCCACGGGCACGATCGTTGGCCACGCCGCGCCAGTTCGAGCTGGAGGCGGTGTTCAGCGCCTGGTGGCGGATCGCCAGCTGGGTGTCGATGTGCTGGCGCCCGTGCGGCATGAACACGCCGCGCGTGTGCAGCTTCGCCTCGTCGCCCAGCAGTTCGACCTGCAGGTCGTGGCGCACCAGGGCGCCGCCCAGCTCGACCACGTGCAGGGTCGCTTCGCTGCGCGCCTGCAGGCGCAGGTGGCTGTGCCGGATCAGGTTCGCCGTCGACGCCGCGTTCTGCAGCGTGACGTGATGCAGCTTCGCGCCCGCTCCCACGTGGATGTCGCTGACGAAGGTGGCCAGTTGCGCCTGACCGCCGTCGCCAAGGTGTTGCTCGATCAGGGTGAGCGACGCGCCCTCGCCCAGCTCGATCAGGTTGCGCGCATGCCAGGCCAGTTCCCCCTCGCCGTCCGCACCGACGAAGACCAGCTGCACCGGCGCCGCGATCGTGGCGTGGGCGGCCACGCGCAGCACCATGCCGTCGGTGGCGCTGGCGGCGTTGATCCGCGCGAAGGCATCGGCGGCACCGCGCGTCTCGGCACGGGTGGCGGATCGCGACCAGCCGAAGCGCAACGGCTCGGCGTCGTCCTTCAACACGCGCGACAGCGGCTGCAGGGTGAGCCCGTCGGGAAGCGCGTCCAGCATCGACAGGTCGGCGCGGAACACGCCGTTGACGAAGACCAGTCGCGCGCCCTCGACGCCGGGCAGGGTCAGCAGCGAAGGATCGACGGCGCGATCGGATGCGACCGCGTCGCCGTGGGCGAAGCGGCGCTGGGCCAGGCCGCGCAAGGCGGTGTACTTCCACGCCTCGACCCGGGTATCGGGCAGGCCGGTGCTGGCGAACGCGTCGCGACTTTCCTGCCGCGCGGCATCCAGCCAGGCAATGCCGCTGGCCGGCAGCGGCGCGTCGAGCAGCGACTCGACCAGGGGCAAGGTGGCCGGCTGGGTCATGCCACCGCTCCGTGCCTCACGCCGGCATAGCCCTGTTCTTCCAGCCGCAGGGCCAGCGACTTGTCACCGCTCTCGACGATGCGGCCGTCGGCCAGCACGTGCACGAAATCCGGCACCACGTAGTCGAGCAGGCGCTGGTAGTGGGTGATCATCAGGAACGCGCGCTCGGGCGAGCGCAGCGTGTTGACGCCCTGCGCCACCTGCTTCAGCGCGTCGATGTCCAGGCCCGAGTCGGTCTCGTCGAGAATCGCCAGCTGCGGCTCCAGCACGGCCATCTGGAAGATCTCGTTGCGCTTCTTCTCGCCGCCGGAAAAACCTTCGTTGACGGCACGGTGCAGCAGCTCGTCGGAGATCTGCATCACCTTCAGCTTCTCGCGCACCAGCTTGAGGAAGGCCATCGAATCGAGTTCCTTCTCGCCGCGCTGCTTGCGCTGCGCATTGAGTGCCGCGCGCAGGAAATAGGTGTTGTTGACGCCGGGAATCTCCACCGGGTACTGGAACGCCAGGAACACGCCGGCCGCCGCCCGCGCTTCCGGTTCCAGCGCCAGCATGTCGATGCCGTTGTAGCTCACCGTGCCCGCCGTCACCTCGTAGCCGTCGCGGCCGGACAGCACATTGCCCAGGGTGGACTTGCCCGCGCCGTTCGGCCCCATGATCGCGTGCACCTCGCCCGCGTTCACGGTGAGGCTGAGCCCCTTGAGGATTTCCTTGCCCTCGACGCGGGCGTGCAGGTTTTCGATTTTCAACATGGTTTTGAGCCGGGAATGGGGAATGGGGAATGGGGAATAGAAAAAAGCAGGCGACGCGGCAGTCTGGAAGGGAGCGGGAACGGGGCTTTTACTATTCCCTACTCCCGATTCCCTGCTCTAACCCACCGCACCTTCCAGCGACACCTCAAGCAGCTTCTTCGCCTCCACCGCGAACTCCATCGGCAGCTCGCGGAAGACCTGCTTGCAGAAGCCGTCGACGATCATCGACACGGCGTCTTCCTCGGCGATGCCGCGACTGCGGCAGTAGAACATCTGCTCGTCGGAGATCTTCGAGGTGGTCGCCTCGTGCTCGACGATGGCGCTGGGATTCTTCACTTCCATGTACGGGAAGGTGTGGGCGCCGCACTGCTTGCCGATCAACAGGCTGTCGCACTGGGTGTAGTTGCGCGCGCCCTCGGCGCCCTTCTCCATCTTCACCAGGCCGCGGTAGCTGTTGGAACTCCTGCCGGCGCTGATGCCCTTGGAGACGATCTTGGACTTGGTGTGCTTGCCCAGGTGGATCATCTTGGTGCCGGTGTCGGCCTGCTGGAAGTGATGGGTCAGCGCGACGGAGTAGAACTCGCCCACCGAACGATCGCCGCGCAGCACCACGGACGGGTATTTCCAGGTGATCGCCGAACCGGTTTCGACCTGGGTCCAGCTGATCTTCGAATCGTCGCCGCGGCAGTCGCCGCGCTTGGTCACGAAGTTGTAGATGCCGCCCACGCCGTTCTCGTCGCCGGGGTACCAGTTCTGCACGGTGGAATACTTGATCTGCGCCTTCTCCAGCGCCACCAGCTCGACCACCGCCGCGTGCAGCTGGTTCTCGTCGCGCTTCGGTGCGGTGCAGCCTTCGAGGTAGGACACGTGGGCGCCTTCCTCGGCCACGATCAGGGTGCGCTCGAACTGGCCGGTGTTCTGCGCGTTGATGCGGAAATACGTGCTCAATTCCATCGGGCAGCGCACGCCTTTCGGAATGAACACGAAGCTGCCGTCGGAGAACACCGCCGAGTTCAGCGCCGCGAAGAAGTTGTCGCCGGTGGGCACCACGCTGCCCAGGTACTTCTGCACGATCCCGGGATACTCGCGGATCGCCTCGCTCATCGAGCAGAACAGCACGCCGGCGTCGGCCAGCTGCTTGCGGAAGGTGGTGCCGACGGAGACCGAGTCGAACACCGCATCCACCGCCACGCCGGCCAGCGCGGCGCGCTCGTGTAGCGGAATGCCCAGCTTCTCGTAAGTTTCCAGCAGGGCCGGATCGACTTCGTCCAGCGACTTGGGCTGCTTCTTGGGCGCGGCGTAGTAGCTGATCGCCTGGTAGTCGATCGGATCGATGTTGAGCTTGGCCCAGTCGGGCTTGGGCATGGTCAGCCAATGGCGAAAGGCGTCCAGCCGCCAGTTGGTCATCCACTCCGGCTCGCCCTTGACCGCCGAGATCGCGCGCACGGTGTCCTCGTCCAGGCCGGGCGGCAGGCCGGTCATCTCGATCTTGGTGACGAAGCCGGCGCTGTAGGTGCGGCCCAGTGCCTCGGCAACGGCGGCGTTGTCACGCAACGCGGTGGCGGTGCTGCTCTGCTCGTTCATGATTTCGTTCATTCGGTGGTGACCCGGCGGGACTTGGCCGGCATCGCGATGTCGCTGATGGCCACGGCGGCGATCCGTCGCGACGGCCGCGGCGGTTGCGGCTTCAGCATGTCGGCCAGGCTGACTGCGCGCAGCGCGTTGTCCAGCACGTTGTTGACCAGTTGCCAGCTGCCGCGCACGCCACACTGTGCCTCGCGATCGCACTGGCCTTCGGCCATGCTGCATTCGGTCATGCCGATCGGACCCTCGATGGCCTCGACGATCTCGACCAGCGAAATGTCGGCGGCCGCGCGTGCCAGCCGGTAGCCGCCATTGACGCCGCGGAACGACTCGACCAGGGCGGCGTGCCCCAGCGCCTTCAGCAACTTGCTCACGGTAGGCAGCTCCAGCCGCGTCTCGTCGGCGATCTGCACCGCGCTCAGCACCTCGGTCGGGTGCGCAGCGATGCAGGTCATCACCACGGTGGCGTAATCGGTCAGTCGGCTGACGCGGAGCATGGGGCGCTCGGAACGGGTTTGAATCAGGACTGAAATGGTACTGATTAGAGCCCTCGCGGTCAATAAAGCCCCGCCGCCTCGTCACGACGGCAGCGGATCGCTAAGCTGGAATTCTCTTGTAGCCCAGCGTTGCCATGACCCCGATTGCCGACCGCGCCACCATCCGCCTTGCCTGGACCCGAAGCATCCTCGACGATGCCTCGCTGACCCTCGAATCCGCCTCGGCCGACGCCAGCTTCCGCAGCTACTGGCGCACCCGACATGCCGGCCAGAGCTGGATCGTGATGGACTCGCCGCCGGCGCAGGAGGACCCGCGCCCGTGGCTGGAAATCGGCGCGCGCCTGTCCGCCGCCGGGCTGCACGTGCCACAGGTGCGGGCGCACGATCTCGAGCAGGGCCTGCTGCTGATCGAGGATCTCGGCTCGCGGCTCTATCTGCCCGCATTGAACAACGACACAGTGGACGCGCTCTACGGCGACGCGCTGGAAGCTTTGCTGCGCATGCAGCGCGAGGCGGACACGAGCGGGCTGCCCCCGTACGACCACGCCTTCCTGCAACGCGAGCTGGAGATCATGCCGGAGTGGTTCCTGCGCCGGCACCTCGGCTGCACGCCCGAATGCGAGGAATGGGACGTGCTGGAATCAGCCTTCACCGTGCTGCTGAAAAGCGCACTGGAACAGCCGCGCTGCTTCGTGCATCGCGACTACCACAGCCGCAACCTGCTGATCACCGCGCACGACAACCCGGGCATCATCGACTTCCAGGGTGCGCTGCACGGGCCGATCACCTACGACCTCGCCTCGCTGCTGCGCGACTGCTACATCGTGTGGGATCGCGCGCGGGTCGAGGCCTGGACCGAAGGCCATCGCCTGCGCCTGCTCGGCGCCGGCCTGATCGAACCGGCGGTCAGTCGCGAACGCTTCCTGCGCTGGTTCGACCTGATCGGCCTGCAGCGGCACATCAAGGTGCTGGGCATCTTCTGCCGGCTGTACTACCGCGACGGCAAGTCCGGCTATCTCGACGACCTGCCCCGCGTGTACGACTACGTGATCGAGGTGGCGGCGCGTTACCCCGAGCTGGCCGACTTCGTGGCCTTCCTGCAACGCCAGGTCGGCGCACGCGACCTGTGCCAGGCGGCAGCGGCATGAGGCACGCGCTGATCTTTGCCGCCGGCCTCGGCGAGCGCATGCGCCCGTTGACCGATCACACGCCCAAGCCCCTGCTCCGCGTCGGCGGCAAGCCGCTGATCGCGTGGCATCTGGAGAAGCTCGCCGCCGCCGGCGTGAACTACGTGGTGATCAACACCTCGCATCTCGCCGAACAGTTTCCCGAAGCATTGGGCGACGGCTCGCGCTGGGGCCTGCGCATCCGTTACGCCTACGAAGGGCCGATACCGCTGGAAACCGGTGGCGGCATGCTGAACGCGCTGCCGCTGCTGGGCAACGAGCCGTTCCTGGTGGTGAGCGGCGATGTGTGGTGCGACGCCGACTTCGGCCGGCTGCCCGCCGAACCTCGCGGCCTTGTGCACCTGCTGTTGACCGACAACCCCGCCCATCATCCCGGCGGCGACTTCCGGCTGGATGCGACGGGACAGGTCCACGGCGACGGCGAACCCCGGCTGACCTACAGCGGCATCGGCGTGTTCCGCCGCGAGTTGCTGGACGACTGGGCCGGGGCGGCCGGTGCCGCAGCGGGTGCCGACGCGAAGCCGCCACGGTTCAAGCTGCGGCCGTTGCTGGAGGCGGCGATGGCGCGGGGGCAGATCGCCGGTACGCACCATCGGGGCGCTTGGACCGATGTGGGCACGCCGGAGCGGCTGGCGGAGCTGGAGGACGGGTTACGGGGGTAAGGTGAGGCGCGTCTCATGCAAAAAAACGGCCCGGATTGCACCGGGCCGTTTTCGTTCGGCTGCCCTGCGGGCACGTGAAGAAAGCGGATCTCGCTTCGACTGGGAGCTACCCCATCTGCCCTGCGGGCATCTTCCCCTGCATGCAGGGGAAGACCATTTGGAATCGCTCGCGGAGCGAGCGATGGTTGTTTCAGGGGCGCCGCGCCAGCTCGGGGTTTTCCTTGGTCACCGGCATCAGGTCCTTCTTCGACACGCCCAGCCACAGCAGGATCGGACTGGCGACGAAGATCGAGGATAGCGTGCCGACCACGATGCCAATCAGCATGGTGACGGCGAAGCCATGCACCGCGGTGCCACCGAAGAAGTACAACGCACCCATGGTGATGCCGGTGAACAGCGAGGTGATGATGGTGCGCGACAGCGTGTTGTTGATCGAGCGGTTGAGGATTTCCTCCGGCTCGGCCTTGCGCGCCAGGCGGAACAGTTCGCGGATGCGGTCGAACACCACCACCTTGTCGTTGATCGAGTAGCCGATCACCGCCAGCACCGAGGCCAGCACGGTCATGTCGAACTCGCGTTGGACCAGCGCCAGGATGCCCAGGGTGACCAGGGTGTCATGGACTTCGGTGGCCACCGCCGCAATCGCGAAGCGACGCTCGAAGCGGATCCACAGGTAGGCCATGATGCCGAGGATCACGAACACGGCGGCCACCGTGCCGTCGCTGCGCAATTCCTGGCCGACCTGGGCGCTGACGTAGTCGCGGCTCTTCAGCTTCGCGTCCGGGCGGGCCACGTGCAGCACCTTGACCACGTCGGCGGCGATCTTGTCGAGGTTGAACTTGCCGGCGGCATCGACGGCGCCCGGATCGTCCTTGGGCTGCAGGCGGATCGACACCTCACGGGTACCGCCCAGGCTCTGCACCATCGCATTGTGGATGCCGCCCTTCTCCAGCGCGCCACGCACGTCGGCGATTTCCACCGACTTTTCGTAGTCGACGACCATCGACACGCCGCCGGTGAAGTCCAGGCCGTAGTTGAGACCCTTGAACGCGATCAGGCCAATCGAGGCCACCATCAGGAAGATGGCGATGGCCACGGTGTACTTGCGCATCCCCAGGAAGTGGATATTGCTGTCGTGATTGAAAATTTCCATGGGGATTCCTTAGACCGACAGCGTCTTGAGCTTGCGATGGCCGTGGATCGCCGCGGTGAACGCGTGCGTCAACGTCACCGAGGTGAACAGCGAAGTCAGGATGCCGATCAGCAGGGTCACGCCGAAGCCCTTGATCGCACCGGTACCCATCGTGGTCAGTGCCAGCGCCGCGATCAGGTGGGTGACGTTCGCATCCAGAATGGTCGACCAGGCCTTCTCGTAACCGGCGCGGATCGAGGCGTGCGGGCTGGAGCCGTTGCGCAGCTCCTCACGCACGCGTTCGCAGATCAGCACGTTCGCATCGATCGCCATGCCCAGGGTCAGCACGATGCCGGCCACGCCGGGCATGGTCAGGGTGACGCCGATCAGCGACATCACAGCCACCAGGATCACCAGGTTGAAGAACAACGCGATGTCTGCGACCAGGCCGAACAGCTTGTAGTAGATCGCCGCGGCCAGCAGCACCAGCGCCAGGCCCAGCAGCACCGCCTTGAAGCCCTTGTCGATGTTGTCCTGGCCGAGGCTGGCGCCGATGACGCCCTCCTCGACGATGTCCATCGGTGCGGCCAGCGCGCCGCCCTTGAGCAGCAGGGCCAGGTCGGATGCCTCTTTCGGGCTGCCCAGGCCGCTGGTCTGGAACTGCTTGCTGAAGGCGCCCTGGATGGTCGCATCGTTGATCACCGTCTCGGTGATCTTGGGCACGCGCACTTCCTTGCCGTCGACGACCTTGGTCTCGTAGACCTGCTCCACGTACACCACCGCCATCGGCTTGCCGACGTTGGCGTTGGTGAAGTCGCCCATCTTGCGGGCGCCGGCGGCGTTCAGGGTCACGTCGACCTTCGGCGTGCCGCTGTTCTGGTCGATGCCGGAAGAGGCGTCGATCAGCTGGTTGCCGGTCACGATGATCTGCTTGCTGACCAGCACCGGCCGGTTGTCGCCGCGCATGTAATACAGGTTGGCATCCGGCGGGATGTTGCCGGTGCGCGCTGCTTCCACCGCACGCGCATCGCCGGGCTGGCCGATGCCGGGGCGGTACTGCAGGGTGGCCACCGCGCCGATCAGTTTCTTCGCTTCGGTCGGGTCCTGCACGCCGGCCAGTTCGACCACGATGCGGCTTTCGCCCTGCTGCTGGATCAGCGGCTCGGACACGCCCAGCGCGTTGATGCGGTTGCGCAGCGTGCCCAGGTTCTGGGTGATCGCACCGCGGGCCAGTTCGCGCAGCTTTTCCGGCTTGACCGTCACCTTCAGCATGAAGCGGTCGCCGGTGCTGGCGCCGTCGGACACGTTGAGGTCGGTGTATTCGTTGGCGATCGCGTCGGACGCGGTCTTGCGGTCGTCGGCCGAGCGCAGGATCACCGAGATGCCCTGGCCATTGACCGCGCTGCGGGTGACCGACTCGTAGCGGATGTTCTTCTGGCGCAACAGGCTGCGCACGTCATCGGCGTAGCTGTTTTCCTGCTTCTCGATGACATCCTTCTGGTCGACCTGCATCAGGAAGTGCACGCCACCCTGCAAGTCCAGGCCCAGCGGCATCGAGCGGGCGCCGATCACGCCCAGCCAGTGCGGCACGTTGGACTGCAGCTTGAACGCGACCGTGTAGCCGTCGCCCACCAGCGCCTTGATCTCGTCGGAGCCGGTCTTCTGCACGTCGGAGTTGGCGAACGTCACCAGCAGGTGGTCGCCTTCCACGAAGACCTCGTTCACGGCGATCTTCTTCGCCCTCAGCCCGGCTTCCACCTTCTGCTGGAAGGCGGTGTTGATCGGCGGCGCATCGCGGTTCGCGGTGACCTGTACCGCCGGCACCGGCGGGAAGGCGTTCGGCAGCGCGTAGATCACGCCGCACAACATCACCAGCGCGACCAGCGCGTACTTCCAGCGAGGAAAATCACTCATGCCTTGCATCCATCAAAGCCGCGGCACCAGGCCGCGGCGGTAGCAACAATCGGGAATGGCCACGTTGCAAGTCGCCGCCCAGGCCCCCTGGCGGCGTCCGGTACTTCTTCAGACGGATTTCAGCGAGCCCTTGGGCAACACCTGCTGCACCGCGCCCTTCTGCACCTTCACCTTGACGTTGCTGGCGATCTCGACGGTGATGAAGGTCTCGCCCACTTCGTCCACCCGTCCGGCGATGCCGCCGTTGGTGACCACTTCGTCGCCCTTGGCCAGGCCCGCGATCAGTGCACGATGCTCCTTCTGCCGCTTCGCCTGCGGACGGATCATCATGAAATACATCAGGCCGAACAGCACCACCATCATGATGATCATGGACATGCCGCCGCCGGCGGGCTGCGGAGCCGCGGCCTGGGCCAGCACGGGGGAGATCGGAAAACTCATGGATTTGTCTCGCAAGTCTGGGCGTTGTCGAGGTTTTCGACAGAACGCCTGGGAAAAGATTCCCGATTATGCCATGCACCCCCGGAGCGTGCACGGCAGCGGCCGCGAGGGGTCCTTCAAGGGGTCAGAGTCACTTTTCGCCTGCGAAAAGCGACCCTGACCCCGTCCCGGCTACCCGGCGACGGGCGTAGAACTCCGCCACGAACGCTTCCATGGCCTGGCCGGCGATCGCCTCGCGCAGCCCGGCCATCAGCCGCTGGTAATAGCGCAGGTTGTGCATGGTGGCCAGCTGGCTGCCGAGGATCTCGTTGCAGCGGTCAAGATGTCGCAGGTAGGCGCGGCTGAAGCCATTGCTGCAGCTGTAGCAGTCGCAGCCTTCCTCGATCACCGCCGTGTCGGTGGCGTACTTGGCGTTGCGGATGCGCAGCGTGCCCTCGGCGGTGAACAGGAAGCCGTTGCGGGCGTTGCGGGTGGGCATCACGCAATCGAACATGTCGATGCCGCGGCGCACAGCCTCGACGATGTCCTCGGGCCGGCCCACGCCCATCAGGTAGCGCGGCTTGTCCACCGGCAGCAGCGGCACGGTGAAGTCCAGCGCCTGGTTGCGTTCGGCCTCAGGCTCGCCCACCGCCAGGCCGCCGACCGCGTAGCCATCGAAGCCGATGTCGATCAGGCCCGCGGCCGAACGCTGGCGCAGGTTCTCGTAGACGCTGCCCTGCACGATGCCGAACAGCGAGTTGGGGTTCTTCAGGTCGTCGAAGGCGCGGCGCGAACGCGCGGCCCAGCGCAGCGAGAGTTCCATCGAGTCGGACGCCACCTTCTCGGTGGCCGGATACGGCGTGCACTCGTCGAAGATCATCGCGATGTCCGAATCCAGGGTCTTCTGGATCTGCATCGACACTTCCGGCGACAGGAACACCTTCGAACCGTCGACCGGCGAGGCGAACGTCACGCCCTCCTCGGTGATCTTGCGCTTGTGCGCCAGCGAGAACACCTGGAAGCCGCCGGAGTCGGTGAGGATCGGCTTGTCCCAGCCGATGAAGCGGTGCAGCCCGCCGAACTTCTCGACGATCTCCAGCCCCGGCCGCAGGAACAGGTGAAACGTGTTGCCCAGGATGATCTCGGCGCCGGTCTCGGTGACGTCGCGCGGGGTCATCGCCTTGACCGAACCGTAGGTGCCCACCGGCATGAACGCCGGGGTCTCGATGGTGCCACGGGCGAACATCAGGCGGCCGCGGCGGGCGGCGCCGTCAGTGGCGTGAACGTTGAACTGAAGGGAGGTCATCCAGCCATTATCGGCCTTGAAGGGGTCGGAGTCATTTTTTCGCGAGCGAAAAAATGACTCCGACCCCGCCTAGACGCCGCGCGGCAGGATCAGCATCGAATCGCCATACGAGAAGAACCGATACCGCTGCTCCACCGCGTGGCGATACGCGTCGAGCATGTACTCGCGCCCGGCCAGTGCCGACACCAGCATCAGCAGGGTCGACTGCGGCAGGTGGAAGTTGGTGAGCAGGCCGTCGATGCTGCTGAAGCGGTAGCCGGGGAAGATGAAGATCTGCGTCTCGCCGGCGAACGGATGCAGTTCGCCGTCCTTGCTGGCGCTTTCCAGCGCGCGCACCACGGTGGTGCCCACCGCGATCACCCGCCCGCCGTTCGCGCGGGTGCGGCGGATCTGGCCAATCAGGTGCGCCCCGACGTTGAGCCACTCGGTATGCATGTGATGGTCTTTCAGGTCATCCGCACGCACCGGCTGGAACGTGCCCGCGCCCACGTGCAGGGTGACGTAACCGAACTCGACGCCGCGCTCGCGCAGCCGGGCCAGGGTCGCCTCGTCGAAATGCAGGCCCGCGGTCGGCGCCGCCACCGCGCCGGGCTCGCGGGCGAACACGGTCTGGTAGCGGTCCATGTCGCTGGCGTCCGCGTGGCGCTCGATGTACGGCGGCAGCGGCATCTCGCCCAGTTTCAGCAGCAATTTTTCCAGCGGTTCCGGTGCCTCGAAACGCAGCCGGAAGAAGCCCTCCTCGCGACCCAGCACCACCGCGTGGCTGCCGTCGGCCAGCTCGATCCGGCCGCCCTCCTTCGGCTTCTTGCTGACGCCGAGCTGGGCGATGGCCTCGTGCGCGCCGGTGACGCGTTCCAGCATGATCTCCACCGCGCCGCCGGTGTCCTTGCGCCCGTAGAGCCGCGCCGGAATCACGCGGGTGTCGTTGAACACCAGCAGGTCGCCCGGCCGCAGGAAGTCCGGCAGTTCGCGGAACATGCGGTCTTCCCGCGACTGCGCCGCCACGTCGAGCAGCAGCATCCGGCTGGCCGAGCGTTCGGGCAGCGGGGCTTGGGCGATCAGCTCAGGTGGCAGTTCAAAATCGAAATCGGACTTCTTCAAGGCAGGTGTGGCCGGCATCGGGAAACGGGACATTATCCCGCAGCAGGCGCACCGGGGCACGCGCGCAAAAAAACGCCGCCCCTCGCGGGGCAGCGCTCATCCCTTCACGCACAGCACCTGGCGCAGCGTGTGCACCACCTCGACCAGGTCGGTCTGCGCGGCCATCACCGCGTCGATCGACTTGTACGCCGCCGGCGACTCGTCGATCACTGCCGCGTCCTTGCGGCATTCGACGTGGGCGGTGGCTTCCCGATGCTGGGCCAGGGTGATCTGCTGGCGCGCCGCGGTACGGCTCATCACCCGGCCCGCGCCGTGGCTGCAGCTGTGGAAGCTGTCCGGGTCGCCCTTGCCGCGCACGATGTAGCTGCACGTGCCCATGCTGCCCGGGATGATGCCGAGCTCGCCGGCGCGGGCGCTCACCGCGCCCTTGCGGGTCACCAGCAGTTCCTCGCCACCGTGCGTCTCCTTCTGCACGTAGTTGTGGTGGCAGTTCACCGCCATCTGTTCCAGCTGGAACTTCGGCAGCCGGTGGCGCATCTCGGCCAGCACCCGCGCCATCATCGCCTCGCGGTTGGCCCGGGCGTAATCCTGCGCCCAGGACACTGCTTCGACGTAGTCGTCGAACAGCGGCTCGCCTTCCATGAAGAACGCGAGATCCTTGTCCGGCAGGTCGAAGCCCAGCACGCGCTGCGCCAGCTCCTCGCGCGCCCGCTGGATGAAGTAGCTGCCGATCAGGTTGCCGGTGCCGCGCGAACCGGAGTGCAGCATCACCCACACCGCGCCCGATTCGTCCAGGCAGACCTCGATGAAGTGGTTGCCGCCGCCAAGCGTGCCTAGTTGCCGGTCGACCTTGTCGGTGCGGATCTTGCGGTGCTTCGCCTTGATCGCCTCCAGCCGCTCGGCCAGCCGGGATTCGACCAGCATCGTGTGGATGCTGTCCGAGGGCTTGCCATGCTCGCCGCCACGGCCGTTGCCGACCGGCACGCCGCGCTCGATGCTGGAGCGCAGCTGGGCCAGGTTGTCCGGCAGGTCGCTGGCGCGCAGCGTGGTCCGCACCGCGGCCATGCCGCAGCCGATGTCCACGCCGACTGCGGCCGGGATGATCGCGCCCCGGGTCGGCACCACCGAACCCACCGTGGCGCCCTTGCCCAGATGCACGTCCGGCATCACCGCGACCCACGGGCCGACGAACGGCAGCGTGGCGATGTTGCGCAGTTGCTGCTTCGCCGAATCTTCCAGCGGCACGCCGTGCACCCAGCCCTTGATCGGCGTGGCGCTGCCTTCGGCTTGCAGCAGTTCGTACTGTTGGTTGCTCATCACATCTTTCCTTGAATGGATCGTGGCGAGCGCATCCGTGCGCGCGCCACGAGGTTACTGCCTGAGGCTGACCAGCTGGTTCAGCACGCCGTCCAGGCCGCCGAACACGGTCAGCTTGTCGATCTTCTCGGTGACCTTTTCCAAGGCCTCCAGCTCCTTCAGACGCATCAGCACCGGACTTTCCTCGATCAGCCGCGCGGTGTTGAGCAGCGAACGGGTGGCGTTCGCCTCCTCGCGCCGGCGGATCACGTTGGCCTGGGCCGCCTTCTCCGCCTGCACCACGCTGTTGAGGATGTCCTTCATCTCGCCCGGCAGGATCACGTCCTTGACGCCCACGCCGAGCACCTCGATGCCCAACTCGACGACACGGCCGCGCACGTAGGCGAAGATGTCCGCATCCAGCGAGGCCTTGTCGCCCAGCAGCTCGTCCAGCGTCTTGCCGGAGACCGCCTTGCGCAAGCCGTACTGCAGTTCGCGATAGAGGTAGTCGCCGTACTTGGCCACCTTCGTGCGCGCGGCGACCGGATCGGTCACGCGCAGGCTGGCGGCCAGGTTCACCCGCAGGCTCACCTTGTCGCGGGTCAGCAGTTCCTGGCCCGACACTTCCAGCGACTGCACGCGCAGCTCGATCACCTCGGCCGCCACGTTCTTCCGGAAATTCCAGAACGCCCAGGCACCCGGCGCCAGCGTGCGCACCAGCTTGTTGTCGACGAACAGCAGGCCCGTCGATTCCACCGGCACGTCCACCGTCACCGCCACCTTGCCGAGCACGCCCAGCTGACGCAGACGACTGGCCACGCGCGCATCGATCTCCAGCGTTTCCGCCAGCGAGACCGCCTGCACCTCGACCGGCACGATGCCCTTCCAGTACAGCTTGCGCGTACCCGGCGCCAGCACGTCTTCCAGCTTGCCGTTCTTCAGCACCAGACCGACCTGGTCGGTGCCGATGTCGGCCACCAGGAAGCACTCGGCCAGCGGGCCGTCCATCTGCGCCATCAACACCTCGGCATCGCTGCCAGCGTATTCCGGGCGGGTGAGGTTGTGCACCGTCACGGCGATGCGCTTGCGCGGGTCGAACCGGCGATGGACGCCGGGCGACAGCACGCGCTCAAAACGACGGTTGCGATACAGCAGACCGCGCTCGCCGTCGCCGATCACGATTTGCTTGAGCCAGAACATGGCGATACTCCTTGTCGATATTCCTTGTTTCGATCCGTATTGAATGAATCACCGGCCGCCGGATCGATACGGGCCGTGATTTACTTCGGGGTGCAATCACCCCTCCCTTCCGGGATAAACACGCGATTATCTTGAATAACCGCAAGCTCTATTGAAAAAGGCGGAAACGCCTCCTGACGATTGATCCAGCGAAGCCCGCACGCTTCGGAAGAGAGTCGGTCATCGGCTGGTCACGGCGATGCCTTGCCGCGATGTCGTTCGACGACCGACCGTCCGCCTTCAGGGGGCCGGCCCGGCTCGATCCTCGCTGCGTCATTCGATCCGCCCTCATCCCTGACGGGCGTGCCGCGTTCCACACGAGGCGTTTCCTGGTCGGAACTTTCGTTCCTGGTGTCATGACGTGACAGGTCATGGTTTTGGAGCGGGAGTCGAACCCGCGACACTCGGTTTATGAGACCGATGCTCTACCCATCTGAGCTATCCAGTGGCTGACGTGCCGGATTCGAACCGGCGACCTGCAGCTTTCGCTGCCGCTCTACCACTGAGCCAACGTCATCGCGGAACATCTCCCCGCAGGCCCCGGCATACGCTGCCGGCAGAGCCGCGCGCACCGGGCGGGCCTTGGGAACCCGCGCCGCTGAAAGCCCTTGTGGCTGATGTTCCGTATGCCCGGCTGTCGCCAACCGGGCATTCGTACGGGTCGATGAAGACCCTGTTCGTGTGGAATCCGATCCGCACACAGCCCGCGCCGAAGCATCGGGACGCAGCGCACATGCGCCGGTCTGCAGCCGTGCCCCTGCCTCGGCTGCACGCAACCGGATGCTTCAGGGCGTAGCGGATTCCTGCAAGGTGGTTCGATGCATGCGCATCCCAGGCGAACGCCAAAACAAAACGCCCCCGGGTATGGCGACCCGAGGGCGTTCGCGTTGCCTCGGGAGATCGGGGTGACCGATCTCCGCGCAGGGATCAGTCGATTATCGGAAAGCGGTTGCCAGGTCGTGCCTTTCATCGCGCGCAAACAAACCCGCGTCGCGATAGTCGCGCGACATGCATGGCTTGTTTGTGGGAACGAGGCGGAATGACATGGAAAGTTTCTTCATCGGATTATCGCCGGATGGCGAAGGACGCGAACAATACGCGGATTATTTTTGAAGCGCAAGCGATTTTGTCGAATACCCGAATAATTCCTATAACCAGCCTTTCTGCCGTGCCAGTCGATAAGCCTCGATGCGATTGGCCACGCCGAGTTTGCCGATCGCCTCGGAAAGATAATTGCGCACGGTGCCATGCGACAGATTCAATTGCGCGGCGATGTCGCCGGCCGATTGCCCTTCACCGGCCAGGCGCAATACCTGGCGCTCGCGATCGTTCAACGGATCGGCTTCCGACCACGCTTCCAATGCCAGTTGCGGGTCGATCGCGCGACCGCCGCGATGCACGGTGCGCAGTGCCTCGGCCAGGTTCTCGGCCGGCGCATCCTTCAGCAGATAACCGGACACGCCAGCGTCCAGCGCGCGGCGCAGGAAACCGGGACGGGCGAAGGTGGTGACGATCACCACCTTGATCGGCAGCTCCTGCCGCTGGATGCGCTGGGCCAGCTCCAGCCCGGTCAGCCCGGGCATCTCGATGTCGGTGACCAGCACGTCGGGCTTGTGCTTCTGGATGTCGCGCCACGCCGCCTCGCCGTCCGCCGCCGAACCGAGCACGTCGATATCCGACTCCAGCTTGAGCAGGGCCGAAAGCGCGCCGCGCACCATCGCCTGGTCTTCGGCCAGCAACACACGAATCATGGGTTTGCCTGTCTGTACGAAAGGGAAAACCGGCGCGGTGGCCGATCAGGCCGCAGGATAACCTGAGCTGGTCTGCGCCGGCGTGGCTGCCGGTGGCGCGCGCGGCGGCTCGACCAGACGCAGCACGGGCACCGGCACAACCACCCGCAACTGCGTGCCGCCGCCGAGCGGCGATTGCACCTCCAGGGTTCCACCCAGGGCGCGCACGCGCTCGCGCATGCCGCTGATGCCGTTGCCATCGGCGGCGATGCCACCGCGACCGTTGTCGCTGACCTGCAGGCAGACGGCCGCGTGTTCGCGGCGCAGCTCGATCTGCACGCAGCTGGCTGCCGCATGCCGGGCAATATTGGTCACCGCCTCGCGCAGCACCAGCGAAAGGCCGCGCTCGATCTCGGCCGGCATGTCGATCGACGGGGCGTTGTATTCCAGGTGCACGCGCGACGATTCCAGCAGCAGTCGCGCCGAGGCGAGTTCCGCCGCCAGGTCGGTGGCGCGGATGCCGGTGACGGCGCTGCGCACTTCGGCCAATGCATGCCGAGCAACTTTTTCGGCCTCTTCCACTTCACGCTTCGCTGCCTCGACGTCGCGGTCGAACAGCTTGCGCGACAACTCCAGCTTCAGCGTGATCAACGACAGCGTGTGACCCAGCAGGTCGTGCAGGTCGCGACCGATCCGCTCGCGCTCCGCGGTGGCCGCAAGCCGGCGCACCTCGTCATGGGAAAGACTGAGCGCGGCATCCTTTTCCTTGTGGAGCTGCTCGACGGTGACGATGGTGCAGATCACGAATACGGTGACTGGCATGATCACCAGCAAGGTGGTCGGGTAGCCGATCCACCATGCCATCGCCAGATAAAGGGCATTGAGCGCCAATACCTGAAGGACGTAGCTGCGGAACGTTCGCCTTTCGCAATGGCTGAGCATCACGCAGGCGTACACGAAATAGCTCAGACCGCTGGGGTACCAGCGCATCAGGCCAAAACACAGCAACGCCATGCCCCATGCATAGAAATGAGCGGTTCGCCGCGAAGCCAGCTGCACCCTGGCAAACAGCAGCAGGAACAGCGGATACGAGGCCAGCGTGAACAGCAGCCAGGTCATCGTGTAACCACGCAGACCATGGTCGAACAGCGGCGTGATGAAGATCCACAGCGACCACAACAGATGCACGCTGTCGGCCCAAGGCGACTTGCCGCGGCGCAGGTCGTCGGCCACGGCGGAATCCGGGGCCGGGACGAACCATCGGGCGATGAAGGCGGGGGTCATGGCGTGTCGTTTCGCTGAGGTTGCGGACTGCATCGCATGCTACTTCAACCGTGCCGGCGCAGGCGCCGCGCGGCCAGCAGCAGGAATCCGGCGGCGAAAGCCAGCAGCACCAGCGCGTGACCCAGCAGTGGCTGCGTATTCATGCCCACCGCCGCCAGCGCCAGCCTGTCCAGGTGATAGCTCGGCCAGATCGGCGCGATCTGCTGCAGGAACTTCGGCAGCATCGGCAGCGGGAACCACAGGCCGGACATGAACGACATCGGCAGGTAGATCAGCTGCAGCACGCCGGGCGCGCCCTGCCCCTTGAACAACGTGCCCACGAACATGCCCAGCGCGCAGAACGGCAGCACGCCAAGCACGCCGACCAGCAGCAAGGCGGCGGCCTGCGACGCGGCCAGCGTCACGTGCCCCAGGGTGAGGGCCATCATCAGCAACAACACGATCACCCCGGCGGCGGCGGCCATCGCCATGATCATCTTGCCGATCAGGTAGGCACCGGGCGGCATCGGCAATGCACGCTTGAAGGTCAGCAGGCCGCTGTCGCGTTCCAGTGCCAGCGACACGCCGAAGCCGAACAGGCCCGGGCTCATCACGCCGAACACGCCATAGCTGGCCAGCAGATAGCGAGCCGCATCGGCACCATTGGACCTCGCCATCAGCACGCCGAACAGCAGGTAGAACATCGCCGGGAACAGCATGATCGGCAGCATGAAGCTCGGGTTGCGCATGTAGCGCAGGCATTCGCTGCGGGCCTCCTCCAGATAGGCGCCGAACACGCGGCGTCGCGACATGGTCGGGGGAAACGAAACAGGTGCGTCAGTCATCACGATGTCCATCTCAGGCGGCCTCGCGCTGCGGATTGGTCGATGCCTCGTCGGCATCGCGGGTCAGTTCGGTGAACGCCTCGGCCAGGCCGGCGCGCTGCACTTCCAGCTCGTCCAGCTGCGGATCGGCTTCCAGCAGGCGCCGCACCAGCGGCTCCGCTTCGGCGGTGACGATGTAGGTGCGTCCATTTTCCTGGCGGACCTCGCCGATCCCGGGCCAGTCGCGGATCAGCTCGGCCGGCAGCGTGGTGCGGCAACGGATGCGCTTCTGCGCCACCCGGGCGCGCAGCGTTTCCACCGTGCCCTCGTGGATGACCTTGCCGTGTGACATCACGCAGACCCGGTCGGCCAGCGCCTCGGCTTCCTCCAGGTAATGCGTGGTCAGCAGCACCGCGCAGCCTTCATCGATCAGCTGGCGGATCGCCGCCCACAGCTTCTGCCGCGCATCGATGTCCATGCCCACGGTGGGCTCGTCCAGGAACAGCAGCTCGGGCCGGCCGCACAGCGCCAGCGCGAACTGCACGCGCCGCTGCTGGCCGCCGGAGAGTTTCGCGTAGGGGCGCTTGAGCAGGTCGCCGATGCCTGCCAGCGCAGCCGATTCCTGCAGCGAACGGGGGTTCGGGTAGTAGCTGGCGGTAAGTCGCAGCAGCTCGCCCACGCGCAGCGTCGGCGGCAGCTCGGCGTGCTGCAGCATCACGCCGATGCGGCGGCGCGGCTCGATCGCCTGCGGGTCCCCGCCGAACAGTTGCACGCTGCCGGCGTCGGCGCGGATCAGGCCCAGCAGCAAGGCGATGGCGGTGGTCTTGCCGGCGCCATTGGGGCCAAGCAGAGCCAGCAGCTCGCCCGGGTGGACCTGCAGC
Source organism: Rhodanobacter sp. Soil_C_14 (assembly GCF_057657335.1). Taxonomy (NCBI): domain Bacteria; kingdom Pseudomonadati; phylum Pseudomonadota; class Gammaproteobacteria; order Lysobacterales; family Rhodanobacteraceae; genus Rhodanobacter; species Rhodanobacter sp. Soil_C_14. Next base: position 569,652 of record NZ_JBDGIQ010000001.1, read on the forward strand.
TCGGCGCCGTCCAGCGCGGTGAGCGAGCCATAACGTTTGACGGCGCCGGCGAGGCGGGCGATCGGTTTTTCGGCATGCGGCATGGGAAATCCTCCAGTGTCGTGCATGCTGCGCGCCGCCGCCGGCTGGCGGCAGTCGCCCTCGTCAGCCATCCGGGATGACAGCCGTCACCCGGCCCCGGGGGTTACGGCGGCTGACCGGCCAAGGTATCCTGTGAGGGATAAGGCCGCCCTGAAAGCCCCCGTGCGGCGATCTCAAACGACTGAAGTCATTGGAAAAACGCAGACGCTCGCGTTTTTCGCCACGCATTCACCAATCTGCCATCCGGCCATGCGTGCCGCCTGGCAGAGCTACGGAGGATTCATCATGGGTGTGATCAACCAGTTGCGCGAACTGCGCGATTTCGGCGGCAAGCCGCGTACCACCGGCCTGGACGACGCCAGCATCGAACGCATGGCGGCGCACGATCCCCTGCTGGTCCAGGCGATCGCCGAAGCGGTCGCCCGCCATCATGAACTGCGTGCCGAGCTGGCGGATTTCCTCAAGCTCGACGAAGCCGAACAGCTGGCCCAGGCGCAGGCGGGCTTCGTCAACTTCTATCCCGATGACGCGATCAACCCGTACCTGCCGGCCGCGGCGCGTGGCCCGTGGATCGTCACCCTGAAGGGTGCCGTGGTGCACGACAACGGCGGCTACGGCATGCTCGGTTTCGGCCACAACGACGCGGCGATCCTCGCCGCGCTGGGCCGCCCGCAGGTGATGGCCAACGTGATGTCGCCCAGCGTGGCGCAGTTGCAGTTCACCAGGGCGCTGGACAAGGAACTCGGCCGCAGCCGCGGCGGCAGCCCGTACACGAGCTACATGTGCCTCAACTCCGGTTCCGAGTCGGTCACCCTGGCCTGCCGCATCGCCGACGTCAACGCCAAGGCGATGACCGACGAGGGCGGTTCTTATGCCGGTCGCACGATCAAGCGCCTGGCGGTGAAGGGCGCCTTCCACGGCCGCACCGAAAAGCCGGCGCTGTACTCCGATTCCAGCCGCAAGGCCTACCAGCAGAACCTGGCCAGCTACCGCCACGAGGACAGCGTGATCACGGTGGCGCCGTACGACGTGGCCCAGCTTGAAGCTGCCTTCGCCGACGCGGACAAGCACGGCTGGTTCATCGAGGCGATGTTCCTGGAGCCGGTGATGGGCGAAGGCGACCCCGGCCGCGCGGTGACCGCCGAGTTCTACAAGGCGGCGCGCGAGCTGACCACCGCCCACGGCAGCCTGCTGCTGATCGACTCGATCCAGGCCGGCCTGCGCGCCCATGGCGTGCTGTCCTTCGTCGACTACCCCGGCTTCGAGGGCCTGCCGCCGCCGGACATGGAAACCTTCTCCAAGGCGCTCAACGCCGGGCAGTATCCGCTGTCGGTGCTGGCCGTCACCGAACACACCGCCGCGCTGTACCGCAAGGGCATCTACGGCAACACCATGACCGCCAACCCGCGCGCGCTGGACGTGGCGCTGGCTACCCTGGGCGAGCTCAGCGACGAGGTGCGCAGCAACATCCGCGAGCGCGGCAAGGAATTCGTCGACAAGCTCAACGCGCTGAAGAACGAGCTGGGCGGCCTGATCACCAAGGTGCAGGGCACCGGCCTGCTGTTCTCCTGCGAGCTGGCGCCCGAGTACAAGTGCTACGGCGCCGACTCGACCGAGGAATACATGCGCGAGCACGGCGTCGGCGTGATCCACGGCGGCACCAACTCGCTGCGTTTCACCCCGCACTTCAAGGTGACCAGCGCGGAGATCGACCTGATCGTGTCCCACGTGCGCAAGGCACTGCTGGAAGGACCGCGCAAGGCCAAGGCCGAAGCCGCCTGAGCGTACTTTCCGTGGACTTCGAGGCCGCGCCGGCTTGTCCGGCGCGGCCTCGTCTTTTTGCGGACGGGTGCAGCCATCCGCCCACGCCGGTGCCGGCCAGGCACGACAAGGCGCTTCAGCTGAATACTTCATGCACGCAAGATCTTGCCTGCAGACGCGAAGGAGATTCCCTGCCTAGACTGCCCGAGCCGGCAGCCGCCGGTTACCCAGGGAGGACTCAACGATGTCGATGTCACTACGTCTGCTCGCAATCAGTGCTGCCTTCGCCTTCGCCGGCGCGACCTTCGCCGCCACGCCGCAAGCGGGCACCGCCGCGCCGACCAAGCCACGCACCGCGCAACAGCAGCGCATGGCGGACTGCAACAAGCAGGCCACCGGCAAGAAGGGCGACGACCGCAAGGCGTTCATGAGCTCCTGCCTGAAAGGTCACAGCGCAGCGGCGACACCGTCGGCCAGGGCCGCCCAGCAGGAAAAGATGAAGACCTGCAACGCCGACGCCAAGACCAAGGCGCTCAAGGGTGCCGAGCGCAAGACGTTCATGAGCAGCTGCCTGAAGAGCGACGCCGCCCCTTCTACGCATTGAAGTCTGCCCCGCCGCTGTCCACGCAGCATGCGTGCGTGGGCAGCGGCGCTTCGTTAAGCTCACTGGTTGTTGCGCCACGCGCCTGCCATTGAAGCCTTTGCCCATGAAGATTGTCGAAGTCCGCCACCCGCTGATCCAGCACAAGCTGGGCCTGATGCGCCGCGCCGGCATCAGCACCAAGGAATTCCGCGAGCTGGCTTCCGAGGTTGCCGCCTTGCTGACCTATGAGGCCACCAAGGACCTGGAAACCGTCGAGGAAGAGATCGAGGGCTGGGCCGGGCCGATCAAGGTTCACCGGATCAAGGGCAGGAAGATCACCATCGTGCCGATCCTGCGCGCCGGCCTGGGCATGTTGCCGGGCGTGCTCGACCTGATCCCCGCGGCCAAGGTCAGCGTGGTCGGCCTGCAACGCGACGAACAGACACTGAAACCGGTCACCTATTACGAGAAGCTCACCGGCCGCATGGACGAGCGCATCGCACTGATCGTCGACCCGATGCTGGCCACCGCCGGCACCCTGGTCGCCACCGTCGACATGCTGAAAGCCGCCGGCTGCAAGCGCATCAAGGGGCTGTTCCTGGTCGCCGCGCCGGAAGGCCTGGACCGCATCACCGCGGCCCATCCCGACATCGAGATCTACACCGCCTCGATCGACCAGCGCCTCAATGAGAACGGCTACATCCTGCCCGGCCTCGGCGACGCCGGGGACAAGATCTTCGGCACCAAGCAGTTGCCGGCGAACGATTGATCCGACCGCCCGGTGGGGCGGGCACCGCCCGCCGACTTTTGGTCGCCAAGAGAACTTCGATCAACTTTTCGCCAGCCCAACCCCTCACCCTGCCCTCTCCCCGGCGGAGAGAGGGAATGATGAGCGCCTATGCCGCCCGACTGCCGAAGCGGTCGGTCGCCTCCACCAGTTCGTGCAGGATGCCCGGCTCGAAGGCGGAATGGCCGGCGTCCTGCACGATGTGCAGCTCGGCCTCCGGCCAGGCACGATGCAGGTCCCAGGCGCTGCGCAGCGGACAGACCACGTCGTAGCGCCCCTGCACGATCACCGCCGGGATGTTGTGGATGCGATCGACGTTGCGCAGCAGCTGGTCGTCGTGCTCGAAGAAGCCGCCATTGACGAAGTAGTGGCATTCGATGCGGGCGAACGCCAGTGCGAACTCGTCCTCGGCGCTGGATTCGATGTGCGACTTGTCCTGCCACAGGAAGCTGGTGGCGCCCTCCCATACCGACCACGCACGTGCCGCATCCGTACGGATTTTCGCGTCCTCGCTGGTCAGGCGGCGATGGTAGGCGCTCATCAGGTCGCCGCGTTCGACTTCAGGTATCGCGGCGAGATAGGTTTCCCACGCGTCCGGGTACAGCGCGTCACAGCCCTTCTGGTAGAACCATTCCAGCTCGGCACGGCGCAGCATGAAGATGCCGCGCAGCACCAGCTCGGTGACCTTGTCCGGATGCGTCTGCGCGTAGGCCAGCGCCAGGGTCGAACCCCACGATCCGCCGAACACCTGCCAGCGATCGATGCCCAGGTGCTCGCGCACGCGCTCGATGTCGGCGACCAGGTCCCAGGTAGTGTTGTCGGTGAGCTCGGCATGCGGCGTGGACTTGCCGCAGCCGCGCTGGTCGAACAGCACGATGCGGTAGATCGCCGGATCGAAGAAGCGCCTGCATTTCGGATTCGTGCCGCCGCCCGGGCCGCCGTGCAGGAACACCACCGGCTTGCCGTTCGGGTTGCCGCTCTGCTCGTAGTACAAGGTGTGCAGCGGCGACACCCGCAGCATGCCGCTGTCGAACGGCTCGATTTCGGGATACAGCGAACGCAACAGCGGCGACGGCATGAGGGCTCCTCGTGATCAACGAACAGCCGTCGAGATTAGCATGGGCGCGGTTTTGGCCTTTGAACCGGTGCCCGTGAGAGCTTGAAAACTCACCCACTCTCGGTGAACAGCTTGCCGGGATTGAGGATGCCCCGCGGGTCGAACACCTTGCGCACGCCACGCATCAGGGCGATTTCCGCCGCACTCCGGGTGCTTTCCAGGTAGGCCCGCTTGACCAGGCCGATGCCGTGTTCGGCCGAGATGCTGCCGCCGTGGCAATGCAGGGTGTTCGCCAGCAGCCGGGTGACTTTCTCGCAGCGGGCAAGAAAGGCCGGCTCGTCCAGGTCGTGTGGCCGCAGCACGTTGATGTGCAGGTTGCCGTCGCCGATGTGGCCGAACCAGATCACCTCGATGCCCGGGTATTCGTTCGCCAGCAAGGCCTGCATCTCGCACAGGAAACCCGGTACCGCGCTGATCCGCACCGACACGTCGTTCTTGTACGGCCGTCGCGGCGCCAGGCTTTCGGTAATCCCCTCGCGCAGGCGCCACAGCGCCGCCGCCTGGGCCTCGCTCTGGGCGATCACGCCATCGCTGACCCAGCCCTGCTCCAGCGCCTGCCCGAACACGGCCAGCGCCGCTTCGCGCTGCTGTTCGTCGGCGGCATCAAACTCGGTGACCACGTAATACGGGTGGTCGCCATCGATCGCCCGCTGCGCGCCATGCGCCAGCACGTGCTGCAGCGCCTGGTCGGTGAAGAACTCGAACGCCTGCAGGGACAGCTGCGCGCGGAACAGCGCGAACACTTCCATCAGTGCATCCATGTCCGGCAGCGCCAGCAGCATCACCTGTGACGGCGGCGGCGGATCGGTCAGCTTCAGCGTCGCCTCCACCACGATGCCCAGGGTGCCTTCCGAACCGATCAACAGCTGGCGAAAATCGTAGCCGCTGGAATTCTTGACCAGGCCGCGGTTGAGTTCGAGCAGGTCGCCGCCGCCGGTCACCACCTTCAACCCGGCGATCCACTCGCGGGTGTTGCCATGCCGGATCACCCGGATGCCACCGGCGTTGGTGGCGATGTTGCCGCCGATCGAACACGACCCGCGGGCGGCGAAATCGACCGGATACAACAGGCCGTGCCCCCGCGCCGCCTCCTGCACCTGCTGCAGGATCATGCCCCCCTGCACGGTCAGCGTGCGATCGACCGCGTTGAACTCCAGCACCCGGTTCATCCGTTCCAGGCTCAGCACCAGCTCCCCGTTCGCCGCCACCGCGCCACCGGAAAGACCGGTGCGCCCGCCCGAAGGCACCACCGCCACGGCATGCTCGTTCGCCCAGCGCACGATCGCCTGCACCTCGTCCACCGTGGCCGGCAGGGCGATCGCCAGGGGGGCGGGAGTCCAGCGCCGGGTCCAGTCGCGTCCGTAGTGTTCGAGGTCGCCCGCGGCCGTGAGCAGGCGCAGCTCGGGCAGACGACATGACAGGTCGGCAAGACGGGGATCGGACATGCTTCGGCTCCAAGTGTCCGCACAGACTGCCAGCCGCACGATGGCGAGTCCAGTGTTGCAGCGCCGCAAATCCTCGCCTACTCTGGCCTGACCCGCCTCTCACTCACAGGGAACGACCCATGCAGACTTCCTACCCCCGCCAGGACATCAAGGTATTGCTGCTGGAAGGGGTCAGCGCCAGTGCGGTCGACGTGTTTCATCGGGCCGGCTACAGCCAGGTCGAGCTGCATGCGAAGTCGCTGCCGGAAGACGAGCTGAGGCGATGCATCAGCGACGCGCATATCGTCGGCATCCGCTCGCGCACCCAGCTGACCGACGAGATGCTGGGCCACGCCAAGCGACTGATCGCCGTGGGCTGCTTCTGCATCGGCACCAACCAGGTGGACCTGGCCGCCGCGCGCAGGGCCGGCGTGCCGGTGTTCAATGCGCCCTACTCCAATACCCGCAGCGTGGCCGAACTGGTGATCGCCGAAGCCATCATGTTGCTGCGCGGCATTCCGCAGAAGAACGCGCAGTGTCATCGCGGCGGCTGGGCCAAGTCGGCCAGCGGCAGCTACGAGACGCGCGACAAGGTGCTCGGCATCGTCGGTTACGGCCACATCGGCACCCAGATCGGCGTGCTGGCCGAAAGCCTGGGCATGCGGGTGATCTTCCACGACATCGAGACCAAGCTGTCGCTGGGCAACGCCCGCGCGGTATCCAGCCTGGACGAACTGCTCGAGCGTTCCGACGTGGTCACCCTGCACGTGCCGGAAACCCCGGCCACGCAGCTGATGATCCGCCAGGAACAACTGGCGAAGATGCGCGCGGGCGCAATGCTGATCAACGCCTCGCGTGGCAGCGTGGTGGATATCGACGCGCTGGCCGCGGCGCTGCGCGATGGCCACCTGGCCGGCGCCGCGGTGGACGTGTTCCCGGCCGAGCCGAAGGGCAACGACGACCCGTTCGTGTCGCCGCTGCTGGGCATGGACAACGTGATCCTGACCCCGCACATCGGCGGCAGCACGCTGGAAGCACAGGACAACATCGGCATCGAGGTGGCCAGCAAGCTGGTCCGCTACAGCGACAACGGCTCGACCCTGTCAGCGGTGAACTTCCCCGAAGTCACCCTGCCCGAGCACCCGCACAGCCGCCGCCTGCTGCACATCCACCGCAACGTGCCGGGCACGCTGTCGCGGATCAACGAACTGTTCTCGGCCGGCAACATCAACATCGACGCCCAGTTCCTGCAGACCGACAGCGAAGTGGGCTACGTGGTGATCGACGTCAGCGCCGACGAGGCGCAAGCCAACGAGCTGAAGTCGCAATTGGCCGCGATTCCGGGCACGTTGCGCAGCCGGGTGCTGTATTGAGTGAGGCGGGGAACGGGGAACAGGGAATGGGGAACAGATGCGAAGCGGCGATGCTCTGCCGTTCCCCGTTCCCCGTTCCCAACAAAAAAGCGCCCAAGGGCGCTTTTTTAATTTCTTGCCAATTGGTCGGGGCGGCCGGATTCGAACCGACGACCCTCTGCCCCCCAGGCAGATGCGCTACCAGGCTGCGCTACGCCCCGACGAAACGGCAAGCTGGCAAGTCTAGCAGCTTGCACGGCATGTCCGGAAGCCTTCAGCGACGCAGCAGGGTCAGAACTTCTTCCAGTTCCATCCGCACCTGACGCACGATCTGGTGCGACATGCTCGCCTCCATCCGGGCCTGCGGGCCTTCCAGTCGCGCGCGCGCGCCGGTGATGGTGAAACCCTCGTCGTACAGCAGCGAGCGGATCTGGCGGATCATCAGCACGTCGTGACGCTGGTAGTAGCGACGATTGCCGCGGCGCTTGACCGGGTTGAGGGCCGGAAACTCCTGCTCCCAGTAGCGCAGGACGTGGGGCTTCACACCGCACAACTCGCCGACTTCACCGATGGTGAAGTAGCGCTTGGCCGGGATGGCAGGCAGTTCGGTGTTATTCCCTTGATCCAGCATAGCCCTCGACTCTTACCTTGAGTTTCTGTCCCGGTCGGAACGTCACCACGCGGCGGGCAGAGATCGGAATCTCCTCGCCGGTCTTGGGATTGCGCCCTGGCCGCTGGTTCTTCAGGCGCAGGTCGAAATTGCCGAAACCGGACAACTTCACCTGCTCGCCGTTTTCCAGCGCTCCGCGAACGACCTCGAAGTAGGCGTCCACGAATTCCTTCGCCTCACGCTTGTTGAGGCCCACATCGAGGAATAGCCGCTCGGCCATTTCCGCCTTGGTCAGCGCCATCTCATCCTCGCAACTTCGCCTTGCATGTTTGCTCCAACGCAGCTATCGCTTCTCGTACGCAACGGTCCGCGTCGTCGTCAGTAAGGGTGCGTGAAGCGTCCTGCAAAATCAAGCCCATAGCGAGACTTTTTCGGCCTGCTTCGACCCCTTTGCCGCTGTAGCGGTCAAACAGCCGCAGTTCCTTCAGCCGCTCGCCCAGCGTGCTGCGAACCACCTGCCCGATCTGTGACCAGGCCGCCGTTTCCGGCACGTCGATCGCGATGTCGCGACGCACCAGCGGGAAGCGTGGCACCGCACGCGCCTGCGGCACGCGGCGTTGCAGCACGGGCTCCAGCGCCAGTTCCAGCACGTGCACGTCGGCGCCCAGATCCAGCATCTTGGCCAGTTGCGGGTGCAACGCGCCGAGATATCCCACCGTCTCGCCATCGCGGGCCACCCGGGCGCCCCGCCCGGGATGCAGCCAGCCCGGCAGGCCGTCGGCATGCACCGACCAGCGCTGCGGCTCGCCGCCCCAGGCGATCAGGGCGTCCAGGTCGCCCTTGAGGTCGTGGAAATCCAGTACGCGCGACGGCTCGCCCCACTGCTCGGCACGGGCGCTGCCGCAGGCCACGATCGCGAGGCTTGGCGTTTCCCGCGGGGGATCGCCTTGTTCAGGAGTCCGGCCAGGGATGGCCGGTTCTTTGCGAAGGGACTCGCACGACTCAAACACCCGCGCCACCTCGAACAGTCGCACCCGCTCCTGCTGGCGTGCGCGGTTGTGGCGCAAGGCCTCGATCAGTCCGGGCAGCAGCGAGGGCCGCATCACCGCCAGGTCGGCGGACAGCGGGTTGGCCAGCGGCACCAGGTTCTCGCGGAAACCCCAGCTTGCCAGCAGCTCGGCCGCCACGAAGGACAGGTTGACCGCTTCGTGATAGCCACGCGCGGCCAGTTGCTCGCGCAAGGCCAGCTCGTTGATCCGCGCCTCCGGCTCGACCGCCAGGGTCAGCGCGCCGGCCGGCGTGGCCGTGGGGATGTTGTCGTAGCCGAAGATGCGGGCGACCTCCTCGATCAGATCCTCCTCGCGCTCGATGTCGAAGCGGCTGCTCGGTGCGGTGACCTGCCAGCCTTCGGCAACCGCCACTACCTGCATGCCCAGGGCGGTGAAGATGCGCGCAACCTCGGCATCGGCCACCCCGACACCGAGCACGCGTTGCAGGCGCGCGCGTCGCAAGGTCACTGCCGCCGGCGTCGGCAGGTCGGCCAGGTTCTCCGCCACCAGCACCGGCCCGGCCTTGCCGCCGGCGATCGCCAGCAGCAGTTCGCTGGCGCGTTCCAGCGCTCGCCGCGGCAACTCCGGGTCGACGCCGCGCTCGAAGCGATGCGAGGCATCCGTGTGCAGGCCCAGCTTGCGCGCGCGGCCCATGATGGCGGCCGGCGCGAAGTGCGCGGATTCCAGGAAGATGTTACCGGTCGCGTCGGTGACACGCGAGTCGTGGCCGCCCATCACGCCAGCCACCGCCAGACCCTTCGCCTCGTCGGCGATCAGCACGAAACCCGGATCGAGTTTCGCCTCGCTGCCGTCGAGGATTTTCAGCGTCTCGCCTGCGCGGGCATGACGCACCACGATGTCGCCTTCGAGCGTGTCGTTGTCGAACGCGTGCATCGGCTGGCCCAGCTCCAGCATCACGTAGTTGGTGACGTCGACCACCGCGCTGATCGGACGCAGGCCGGCACGGCGCAGGCGCTCGGCCAGCCACAGCGGCGTGCGCGCGGCCGGGTCGATGCCTTCGATGATGCGACCGAGGTAACGCGGCGCATCCTTGCCGGCTTCCAGGCGGATGCCGCGGCGCGCGGCGCTGGTGACCGGCACGCTGAGCTGAGCCGGCACCTTCACGGCGCTCCCGAAAAGAGCGGCCACGTCATGGGCCAGACCAACCAGGCCGAGGCAGTCCGGACGGTTCGGGGTGAGCTTCAGCTCGAAGCTGGCGTCAGGCAATCCCAGGTAACCCGCCAATGGCTGGCCGACCGGTGCGTCCAGCGGCAGTTCCAGCAAGCCCGACGCATCGGCGTCGATGCCCAGCTCCTTCGCCGAACACAGCATGCCGGACGATTCGACGCCGCGCAGTTTGGCCGCCTTGATGGAAATGTCGCCGGGCAGCTTCGCACCGACCATCGCCAGCGGCACCTTGATGCCCACCCGCGCATTCGGCGCACCGCAGACGATCTGCAGCGGTTCGCCCTGCCCCGCGTCCACCTTGCAGACCTGCAGCCGATCCGCTTCGGGATGCTTTTCCGCCGCGATGATTTCGGCCACCACCACGCCCGCGAGGTCGTCGCCCAGCGGGGTGAGCTCTTCCACTTCCAGACCGGCCATGGTCAGTGCATGGGCCAGTTCGGCACGGTCAGCCTGCACATCCACCAGTTCGCGCAGCCAGTTTTCGGAGAATTTCATGTTTGAAGTCCGGGAATGGGGAGTAGGGAATGGGGAATCGGAAGATCGCAGGCCGCTGCCTTTACTATTCCCTATTCCCTATTCCCGATTCACTTCTCAGGCAAACTGCCTGAGGAACCGCAGATCGTTCTCGAAGAATGCGCGCAGGTCGGAAACGCCGTAGCGCAGCATCGCGAAACGCTCCACGCCGAGGCCGAAGGCGAAGCCGGTATAGCGCTCCGGATCGATGCCGCAGTTCTTCAGCACGTTCGGGTGGACCATGCCGCAGCCCAGCACTTCCAGCCAGCGCGTCGAGCCATCCTCGGCGTCCCAGCGGATGTCCACCTCGGCCGACGGCTCGGTGAACGGGAAGTAGCTGGGACGGAAGCGCATCTCGAAATCGCGTTCGAAGAATGCACGGATGAATTCGGCCAGCGTGCCCTTCAGGTCGGCGAAACTGGAGGTTTCGTCGATCAGCAGCCCCTCGATCTGGTGGAACATCGGCGAATGGGTCTGGTCCGAATCGCTGCGATAGACCTTGCCCGGCGCGATGATCCGGATCGGCGGCTGGCGACCGGCCATCGAACGGATCTGCACCGGCGAAGTGTGCGTGCGCAGCAGGCGGCCGTCGCCGAAATAGAAGGTGTCGTGCATGGCGCGCGCCGGATGGTGTGGCGGGAAGTTCAGCGCCTCGAAGTTGTGCCAGTCGTCCTCGATCTCCGGACCGTCGGCACGCTGGTAGCCGAGTCGCGCGAAGATCGCGCTGATGCGTTCCAGCGCGCGGGTAATCGGATGGATGCCGCCGCGTTCGCCGTCGCGCCCGGGCAGGCTGATGTCGAGCTTCTCGGAGGCGAGGCGACGTTCCAGCTCGGCCTGTTCCAGCACCTGCTTGCGCGCGGCCAGCGCATCGGCCAGCTGCTCCTTGACCCGGTTCACCTCGGCGCCGCGCGCCTTGCGCTCGTCCGGTGCCAGTGCACCGAGCGTCTTCAGCGCAGCGGTGACGATGCCGCTCTTGCCCAGCAGGCCCACGCGCAGCGCCTCGAGCGCATCCAGCGTGTCGGCCTTGTCGATATCGGCCAGTGCCTGTGCGGCGCGGGTGTCCAGATCGTCCATAGTGATGCACTTCTCGCTACTTCCCTCCCCCTTTCGGGGAGAGGGTGGGTTGAGGGGCCACTCTTGCGTTGTTGCCTGACCGAAGCACGCTCCGGTTGAAGTCCGGGCAAGTCCCGTACCCTCACCTCAATCCTCTCACCCGCAAGGGGACTCCCGTTGGTCGCCAGAATAGAGAGGAGGCAGTCGCAAAAAGCCTTTATCCAAACGAAAGCGGGGAGAAGGCTGTGGCCTCCTCCCCGCTTGCTTTACATCATATCGTGCTGACGCAGGAGCGCCCGACGATCAAGCAGCCAGACTGGCCTTTGCTTTCTCGGCGATCACACCAAAAGCCTTGATGTCGTGCACGGCGATATCGGCGAGAACCTTGCGGTCCACCGTGATGCCGGCCTTGGAGAGGCCATTGATGAGGCGGCTGTAGGACAGGCCGAACATGCGAGCGGCGGCGTTGATACGCACGATCCACAGGGCACGGAACTGGCGCTTGCGCTGCTTGCGGCCGATGTACGCGTACTGACCAGCCTTGATGACGGCCTGGTTGGCTACACGGAAGACCTTGCGACGGGCATTGTAGTAACCCTTCGCGCGGCCGATGATTTTCTTGTGACGACGACGGGCGGTGACGCCACGCTTTACACGAGCCATGGTCTATCTCCTTACAAGTAGGGCAGCATGCGAGCCACGCCGGGCGCATCACACGCCTTCAGGTGGTTCGGTGCACGGAGACCACGCTTCTGCTTGGTCGACTTCTTGGTCAGGATGTGCGACTTGAACGCGTGACCGCACTTGATCTTGCCCGATGCGGTCTTGCGAAAACGCTTCGCAGCCGCCCGGTTGGTCTTGATCTTGGGCATGGAATGCTCCTTGAGTGGGACGACTCCGATGTGGACGTCCCGGTTTCTGACTGATCTGGCGGTGACCCCGAGAGCCACGCTTTCCGTCCTGCCATGATCGGTGCACGACCCATCCAGGCGGGTCGAACCCGTGATCATACGGGTTCATGAAGCCAAACACCAGCACGAAGTGCTGACCATGGCCTCCTCTCCTCGCTCCAATCCAATTAAGAACGCTTCTCGCCCTCGCCTCCTCTCCCTCCGGGAGAGGATTGAGGTGAGGGTTCGGGGCTTGCCCCGCTCCAATCCAATAAAAGCGCTTTCCGCCTTTGCATCCTCTCCCTTCGGGAGAGGGTTGAGGTGAGGGCACGGGGGCTTGCCCCCGCCCCCAAAGCGCCTGCTCCGGGAGATCATCGCCCGCCAGCGAACTCCCACAAAGGCAATCAGCCTATTTCTTCTTGGGCCCGATCATCATGACCATCTGGCGGCCTTCCAGACGCGGGAAGGACTCCACCTGGCCGTTCTCGCCGATGTCTTCCTGGATCTTCTTGGCCAGGTTCTGGCCCAGATCCTGGTGCGACATCTCGCGACCGCGGAAGCGGATGGTGACCTTGACCTTGTCGCCCTCTTCGAGGAAGCGGAGCATGTTGCGCAGCTTGATCTGGTAGTCGCCCACGTCCGTGACCGGACGGAACTTCACTTCCTTGATCTCAACCTGCTTCTGCTTCTTCTTGGCGGCTTGCGCCTTCTTCTGGGCTTCGAACTTGAACTTGCCGTAATCCATGATGCGGCAGACCGGCGGGTCGCCGTTGGGCTGGATCTCGACCAGATCCATGCCGGCTTCCTGCGCCAGTGCCAGCGCCTCGTCACGGGTCAGGATGCCAAGCTGTTCCGCATCGGCACCAATGACACGCACCCGCGGCACACGGATTTCCAGGTTACGACGATTGCCCTTGTTGTCGGTGGTTGCGATACCACGATCCTCCAGAAGAAGTAATGTCACTGACCGCCAGGCTGAGCGTTTTCGCTCAGCGCCGGGTTTCGGTCTCCAGTCGCTCGATGAAATCGGCCAGCTTCATGCTGCCCAGGTCTTCACCGGAACGGGTACGCACAGAAACCGTCCCCGTCTCTTTCTCGCGGTCACCGACCACGAGCAGGTACGGCACTTTCTGCATCGTATGTTCGCGGATTTTATAGCCGACTTTCTCGTTGCGCAAATCCGATTGTACCCGGAAACCTTTGTCGACAAGGGTTTGCGTCACTTCGCGGACATAATCGGCCTGGGCGTCGGTGATATTGAACGCCACCGCCTGCACCGGGGCCAGCCAGGCCGGCAGCAGGCCGGCATGGTGCTCGATCAGGATGCCGATGAAACGCTCCATCGAGCCCACGATGGCCCGGTGCAGCATCACCGGATGCTGCTTCTGCGAGTGTTCGTCGACGTATTCGGCGTCCAGCCGCTCGGGCATCATGAAGTCGACCTGCATGGTGCCGACCTGCCAGGCGCGACCGATCGAGTCCTTCAGGTGGTACTCGATCTTGGGCGCGTAGAACGCACCCTCGCCCGGCAGTTCCTCCCACGCCACGCCGGCGGCACGCAGCGCATTGCGCAGCATTTCCTCGGTGCGATCCCAGAATTCGTCCGAGCCGATGCGCTTTTCGGGGCGCAGCGCCAGCTTGATCGCCAGGTCGGTGAAGCCGAAGTCGGCATACACCTTCATCGCCTGCAGATGGAACGCGGTGACCTCCGCCTCGACCTGCTCGGGCGTGCAGAAAATGTGGCCGTCGTCCTGGGTGAACGCGCGCACGCGCATGATGCCGTGCAGCGCGCCGGACGGCTCGTTGCGATGGCAGCCGCCGAATTCGCCGTAACGGATCGGCAGCTCGCGGTAGCTGTGCAGGCCGGTGTTGAACACCTGCACGTGGCCGGGGCAGTTCATCGGCTTCAGCGCGAAGGTGTGCTTCTCCGACTCGGTGAAGAACATGTTCTCGGCGTAGTTGTCCCAGTGGCCCGAGCGCTTCCACAGCGACACGTCCAGCACCATCGGGCAACGCACTTCCTGGTAGCCGCTCTTCTTGTACACGCCGCGCATGTACTGCTCGACCTGCTGCCAGATCGCCCAGCCGTTCGGGTGCCAGAACACCATGCCGGGGCTTTCTTCCTGCTGGTGGAACAGGTCCAGCTGCTTGCCGATCTTGCGGTGGTCGCGCTTCTCGGCTTCTTCCAGCTGGAACAGGTACGCCTTCAGGTCCTTGTCGTTGAGCCACGCGGTGCCGTAGATGCGGCTGAGCATCGCGTTGTTGGAATCGCCACGCCAGTACGCGCCGGCCACCTTCATCAGCTTGAACGAGTGCAGCTTGCCGGTGTTCGGCACGTGCGGACCGCGGCACAGGTCGGTGAACTCGCCCTGCGAATACAGCGACAGGTCCTGGTCGGCCGGAATGCCTTCGATGATCTCGGCCTTGTAGTTCTCGCCCAGGCCGCGGAAGAACGCCACCGCCTCGTCGCGCGACTTCACGCTGCGCGTCACCGGCAGCTGCTCGTCGACGATCTTGTGCATCTCCGCCTCGATCTTCGGCAGGTCGTCCGGGGTGAACGGCCGCTCGTAGGCGAAGTCGTAATAGAAGCCGTTGTCGATCACCGGGCCGATGGTGACCTGCGCGCCCGGGAACAGCCGCTGTACCGCCTGACCCATCAGGTGCGCGGTGGAATGGCGCAGGATCTCCAGCGCCTCCGGACTTTTCTCGGTGACGATCTGCAGGCTGGCGTCGTGTTCGATCGGGAAGCTGGCATCGACCAGCTTGCCGTCGACCTTGCCGGCCAGGGTCGCCTTGGCCAGGCCGGCGCCAATCGAGGCGGCCACGTCCTGCACGGTGACGGGATGGTCGAACGGCCGCTTGCTGCCGTCGGGTAGCGTGATCTCGATCATGGGAAGCGTTCTCTGAAAAGCAAAAAAGGGCATCCGCCCTTCTTCAAAAAGCACAAGGCGTGGTGGGGTCAGCAGGAGCAGCGGGTAGTTGCCATGTCGCACACTCGGCCGGCGTGACGCGGGCCACCTTGATCTTGTGGATTGCAGAAACGCTAGTTTAGCCCAAATCGGCTGTCAATCCTCCGCTTTCAGAGCGATATGCACGAGGTGCGCGATAGAATGCAGCCCGATCCTGCGAGGACTTTCCATGCGCATCCTGGTTACCGGCACCGCCGGCTTCATTGGCGCCGCCCTGGCTCAGCGCCTGCTGGCACGCGGCGACGTGGTCCGCGGCTTCGACAACCACAACAGTTACTACGACCCGGCGCTGAAGGAAGCGCGTCTGGCCCGTTTCATCGACCACCCCAACTACAGCCACCAGCGTGCCGACCTGGCCGATGCCGAGGCGGTGGATCAGGCGTTTGCCGACTTCAAGCCGCAGCGCGTGGTGAACCTGGCCGCCCAGGCCGGCGTGCGCTACTCGATCCGCAACCCGCGCGCGTACGTGCAAAGCAACCTGGCCGGCTTCGTCAACATTCTCGAAGGCTGCCGCCACGGCGGCGTCGAGCACCTGGTCTACGCCTCCTCCAGTTCCGTCTACGGCGCCAACCGCAAACTGCCGTTCGCGGTGGAGGATGCAGTCGACCACCCGGTCAGCCTGTATGCCGCCAGCAAGAAGGCGAACGAGCTGATGGCGCACACGTATAGCCATCTATACGGCATCCCGACCACCGGCCTGCGCTTCTTCACCGTGTATGGTCCGTGGGGCCGGCCGGACATGTCGCCGATCCTGTTCGCCGACCGGATCAGTCGCGGCGAGCCGATCGACGTGTTCAACCATGGCCACCACAGCCGCGACTTCACCTATGTCGACGACATCGTCGAAGGCGTGATCCGCACGCTGGATCAGCCGGCCACGCCCGACCCCGCCTACGACGCCGAGCTGCCGAATCCGGGCACGTCGAACGCACCCTATCGCGTCTACAATATCGGCAACGACCAGCCGGTGCAGCTGCTGCGCTTCATCGAACTGCTGGAACAGAACCTGGGGCGCAGCGTGGAAAAACGCCTGCTGCCGATGCAGCCCGGCGACGTACCCGACACCTGGGCCGACGTGTCGGCGCTGCGCCGCGACGTGGGCTATGCGCCGAGCACCTCGATCGAGGATGGCGTGGCGAAGTTCGTCGAGTGGTATCGGGAATACCAGGGCGCGAGGAGCGAGTGAAGAGGAGTGATGAGTGAGAGAAGAACCGGATCGAAGCAACTCTCACTTCTCACTCCTCTCCACTCACTCCTGCTCAGAACGGCTTGGCGAGCACCAGCCAGATCACGCCCAGCAGCAGCAGCACCGGCAGTTCATTGAGCCAGCGCAGGGCCTTCGATGACGGCAGCGCCGCGCCCTTCGCGTTGTTCTTGAGCATGCGGCCAGCCCAGATGAAATACGCCAGCAGCAGCGCCACCAGGGTCAGCTTGGCGTCGATCCAGTGCATGCCCGAGGCGACGTTCGGCAAGCTCTGCGGAAACACCCGCCAGCCCTGCCACAGGGTCAGGCCGAACACGAAGGCGAGGCCGAACATGTTGTGGCCGAATTTGTACAGGCGCCGCCCCATCAGCTGCAATCGCGCCTGCACCACGGGTTCGCCAGCGCTTTCGGCCAGGTTCACCAGGATCCGCGGCAGATAGAACACCGTGGCCATCCAGGCCATCACGAACAACAGGTGCAGCGACTTGATCAACAGATAGGTCATGACGGAAACGGATGGCCGCTGCGGCATGCAGCGAAGGTGATGATAACGCGGCGCCGCCGCTCAGGCCGATGCGGGACCCATGCGCTCCAGCAGGGCCTGCAGCAGCCGCTGCTGGATGCCTGCATCGAGCGGTGCGTCATGTCGGTCGGTGAGCTGGAAGAAGTCCTCGACGCGTTCGCCGAACGTGGCGATGCGGGCATCGTGCACGCGCACCCCGGTGCTCGACATCACCTGGGCCACCGCGGCCAGCAGGCCTGGCCGATCGGTGCCGACCAGCGCCAGTTGGGTCCGGTCGCCAGCGGCGTGGAAGCTGATACGCGGGGTCATCTGGAAATGTTTCTGATGGCGCGACATGCCGCGCTTGCTCGGTTGCACGCCCGCCGACTGCGCCAGTGCGCGTTGCAGCCGCTGCTGCAATTCCTGGGCACGTGCTGCGCTGACCGGCTGCTGGCTGTCCGCATCGAGCAGCAGGAAGGTGTCCAGCGCCATGCCGGTCGACGAGCTGAGGATGCGCGCCTCCATCACCGAGAAACGCAGGCGATCCAGCACGGCGGTCACCGTGGCGAAAAGGCCATCCCGGTCGGGCGTGCAGACGAACAGTTCGGTGCTGCCGCGCACCGACAGCGGATGCACCGCCACCAGCGGCACCGCTCCATCGGCCTGCAGGATGGCCGCGGTCTGCCACGCGATCTGCTCGGGCCGATGGCGCAGGAAACTGAGTTGGGGGAAGTCGGCCCATACGCGGATCACGTCGGCCTCGGCAAACCCCTGGTCCAGCAGCAGCGCCAGTGCGTATTCGGAACAGTCGCGCACGCGCTGGCCGATGTCGCGCGGCAGCTCGACGTCGCTGCGCAGCGCATAGCGGGTGCCGGTGTAGAGATCGGCCAGCAAACGATCCTTCCAGCCGTTCCACAGGCGCGGGCTGGTGCCGATGATGTCCGCCACGGTGAGCAGGTAGAGCTGCCCCAGTTGCTCGCGGTTGTCGACCACCTCGGCGAAACGGTGCACCACGTCCGGGTCGGTGATGTCCTGACGCTGCGCCGTGGTGCTCATCAGCAGATGGTGGCGCACCAGCCAGGCGACGCGCTCCACATCGGCGGGCGGCAGCCCGAGGCGGCTGCAGAAGGTCCGCGCATCCTCCTCGCCCAGCAGCGAGTGATCGCCGCCGCGCCCCTTCGCGATGTCGTGGAACAGGCCGGCCAGCAGCAGCACCTCGGGCGTGGGCAGGCTGGCCCATATCTCGCAGCCCAGCGCGAACTCGCGTTGCGCCGCGGGGTCGGCGAACCGCGCCAGGTTGCGCAGCACGCGCAAGGTGTGTTCGTCGACCGTGTAGACATGGAACAGGTCGTACTGCATGCGCCCGAAGACCTTGCCGAACGCGGGCAGGATCGCCGCCAACAGGCCGTGCCGGTTCATCCGCCACAACGCCTCCACCGCCGGTGCACCGCGACGCAGCAGTCGCAGGAAGGCGGCCAGCACCTCGCGATCATCGGCCAGTGCATCGCCATGCACGGCGGTGGCCTGGTGGATGCGGCGCATGGAGTCGGCGGTGAAGCCGACCACGCCCGGCTGGTCCAGCCGGGCGATGAAGATCTCCACCAGCGCGGCCGGACGGCGCATGAACAGCTGTGGGTCGATCGCTGCCAGGCGCGATCCGTAGCGCACGAACGCCTCCCCCACCGGCAAGGCCTCGCCGGGCGATTCCAGCATTTCCTCGAACCGTTCGGCCACCTGCACGCCCAGCCGCTCCACCTGGCTGGCGGCGCGGTAGTAGCCCTGCATGAATTGCTCGACGCCCAGGTTCTTGGCGTGCTCGTCCTCGAAGCCCAGGCGCTCGGCCAGTGCCCGCTGGTAGTCGAACAGCAGCCGCTCCTCGGCGCGTCCGGCCTCCAGATGCAGCGCATAGCGATAGCGGCGCAGGGTCGCCTCGGACTCCTCCAGCACCGACTGTTCCGCCGGGTCGAGCAGGCCTTCGGTGACCATGTCGGCAAGATCGTTGGCGTGCGCCAGCCGCAAGCCCATCCAGCGCAGCGAATCGAGCGTGCGCAGGCCGCCCGGGCCGTCCTTCAGATTCGGCTCGAGGTTGTAGGCGGTGTCGTCATAACGGGCGTGGCGCGCATTGCGTTCGGCCAGCCGCGCGGCCAGGTACTCGCGTGGCGGCCACAGCGCCGGATCGTCGACGATCGCGCGCAGCACACCTTCCATTTCCGGATCGCCCGCCAGCCGACGCGCATCCAGCAGGCTGGTGAACACGCTGGCGTCCCGGGCGGCGAGTGCGCGGCACTGGGCCGGATCACGCACCGCATGGCCGACCTTGAGGCCGATGTCCCACAAGGTGGCGAAGCACTGTTCGAGGGCACGCAGGCGCGCCGGCTCCGACGCCCCGGTCAGGGCCAGCAGATCCACGTCGGAGCAGGGAAACAACAGGCCGCGGCCGAAGCCGCCGACCGCGAACAACGCGGTGCCGCCGACCTCACCCAGGCAGGCCATCCACACGTGCGCCACGACCCGCGCCACCGATTCGCCGCGACGGCGCGCCAGCGCACTGGCATCGGCGCCGTCGCGAAACGCCGTGGCCAGCGCCCGGTCGACGTCGCCCAGCAGTTGCCGCAACGCCCGCCGCGCCTCGGCCGAAACGCCGGAGCGCGGCACGGCCACGGGCAGGCGCGGCAAGGGGGGAAGCGTTGGATTCATTGGAGCCGGAAGCAAATGGCAAGAAGTGAGAGGGGCAGTCTGCCATGCCGCGACAGCCCGCTCCGTATCCCGCGTCCCGGCTTCTCAGGCATCCGGCCAGGCGGTGAGGATCTCGAAGCCGTCGTCGGTCACCGCGATGGTGTGTTCCCACTGCGCCGACAGCGAGTGATCGCGGGTCACCACGGTCCAGCCGTCCGGCAATTGCCGCGTCTGCGGCTTGCCGGCGTTGACCATCGGCTCGACGGTGAACGTCATGCCCTTCTTCAGCTCGATCCCGGTGCCGGGCTTGCCGTAGTGCAAAACCTGCGGCTCGTCGTGATAGACCTTGCCGATGCCGTGACCGCAATACTCGCGCACCACCGAGAAGCCGGCCGCCTCGGCGTGCTGCTGGATCGCATGGCCGACGTCGCCCAGCGTCGCGCCGGGGCGCACGGCCTGGATGCCGCGCATCATCGCCTCGAAGGTGGTGTCCATCAACCGCTTGGCCAGCACCGACGGCGTGCCGGCGACATACATGCGGCTGGTGTCGCCGTGCCAGCCATCCTTGATCACGGTGACGTCGAGGTTGACGATGTCGCCGTCCTTGAGCACCTTGCCCTCGTTCGGGATGCCATGGCAGATCACGTGGTTGACCGAGGTGCACAGGGTCTTGGGAAATCCGTGGTAGCCGACGTTGGCGGGGATCGCCTTCTGCACGTTGACGATGTGCTCGTAGGCGAGCCGGTCGAGCTCCTCGGTGGTGACGCCGGGCTTGACGTGGTCCTTGAGCATGGCCAGCACTTCGGCAGCCAGCCGGCCGGCAACGCGCATGCCTTCGAGGTCTTCGGGGGATTTCAGGGTAATGGCCATCGGTTTCACTCATGTGGCGGCAAAAGCCAAATAAATCCAGCGACTTGCCGCACCGCCGGCGTACCGGCTACAATTTCGGAGTTTTGCAGGCCCTGCGGCTCGATATCTGGAGCAGCCAGCGCAAAGCGAACGGGAATTGTAACCCTCCGCGGGACAACTCCCAAACCAACGCCACACACGCATCGGCACCGCCTTCGGGGTGCTGCGCCTTGCCCACCCACAAAATCGGGCAAGTCGCGGTCGAAGCCGGGGATGCGTGGAGGTCCCAACCCCCAGGTTCCTTCTCGAGGGAGCCGACAATCGGAGCGACACCCCATGGCACAAGTCACCATGCGTCAGATGCTGGAAGCCGGCGTCCATTTCGGTCACCAGACCCGTTACTGGAACCCCAAGATGGCCCCGTACATCTTCGGCGCCCGCGGCAAGATCCACATCATCAATCTCGAAAAGACCCTGCCGCTGTTCACCGACGCGATGAATTTCCTGTCGGGCCTGGCGCAGAAGCGCGGCACCATCCTGTTCGTCGGCACCAAGCGTTCGGCCCGTGAACCGCTCGCCGAAGAGGCCGCGCGCGCCGGCATGCCGTTCGTCACCTCGCGCTGGCTCGGCGGCATGCTGACCAACTTCCGCACCGTGAAGCAGTCCGTTTCGCGCCTGAAGGAACTGGAAGCGGCCGAGACCGACGGTTCGTTCGACAAGCTGGTCAAGCACGAAGTGCTGGCCCGTCGCCGTGAGCGCGACAAGCTGCAGGCCTCGCTGGGCGGCATCAAGGACATGAACCGCCTGCCCGACGCGCTGTTCGTGATCGACATCGGCCACGAAGACATCGCCGTGCAGGAAGCCAAGAAGCTGGGCATCCCGGTGATCGCCGTGGTCGACACCAACTACAACCCGGAACTGGTCGACTACGCCATCCCGGGCAACGACGACGCGATCCGCGCGATCCAGCTGTACGCCCGCGCCGCTGCCGACTCGATCCTGGAAGGCAAGGCCGCCGCGCCGGCCGCCGCCCAGGGCGACGGCAACGACTTCGTCGAGCTGGACGAGGAAGGCAACCCGGTCGCCAAGGTCGATCGTCCGCGCCGCGAGGCTGCCCCGCGCAAGTCCGCCCCGCGCCGCGAAGGCGGCCGTGATGGTGGCCGTGACGGCGGTCGTGGTTCGCGCAACGACGCCAGGTAAGCGCGCCGACGGCGGTCAACGGCCGCCGTCAGGCCCTGCCCGAGATCACCGCGCGGTGGCGTCCGTTCGCCACCGCGCCATCCAAGCATTAGAGGATTGACGATGAGCAATATTTCCGCACAACTGGTCAAGGAGCTGCGCGAGCGGTCCGGCGCCGGCATGATGGAATGCAAGAAGGCCCTGGTCGAGAACAACGCCGACATCGAAACCGCGATGGAATGGCTGCGCAAGTCCGGCCTGGCCAAGGCTGACAAGAAGGCCAGCCGCATCGCTGCCGAAGGTCGCATCGTGGCTGCCCAGAGCGCCGGCAAGGCCGTGCTGGTCGAGATCAACTGCGAAACCGATTTCGTGGGCAAGGACGCGAGCTTCCTGAAGTTCAGCGACACCGTCGCCGACGTCGCGCTGAACTCCGGTGCCGCCGACATCGACGCACTGAAGGCAGCCGCCTACCCGGGCGCCAGCAATGTCGAGGAAGCCGCCAAGAGCCTGATCGCCACCATCGGCGAAAAGATCGACGTGCGCCGCATGGCGGTCGTCAAGAATGACGGCGTGATCGGCAGCTACACCCACGGCGGCCGCATCGGCGTGCTGGTGGCGCTCAAGGGTGGCTCCGAAGAGCTGGCCAAGGGCATCGCCATGCACGTGGCGGCGATGAACCCGGCGCACATCCGCGCCGAGGACGTCCCGGCCGAATTCCTGGCCAAGGAAAAGGAGATCGCGCTGAGCCTGATGTCCGACAAGGAAAAGGCCAAGCCGGCCGACATCCTCGAGAAGATCATCTCCGGCAAGGTGCAGAAGATCGTCTCCGAAGTGACCCTGCTGGGCCAGCCTTATGTGCTGGACACCAACGTCACCGTGGCCGACGCGCTGAAGAAGGAAGGCGCCGACGTCATCTCGGTGGCTCGCCTGGCGGTTGGCGAAGGCATCGAGAAGGTGCAGGAAGACTACCTGGCCGAAGTGGCCAAGGCGATGCAGGGCTGAACCCCCGGCAAGTCGTTGCACGACGAAAAGGCCGCGAGCAATCGCGGCCTTTTTCATTCCCTGGCGCCTGAAACCAGGGCCCCGCTTCCCGATTCGCGGAAAATTTCGCGGATGGCCACGGCGAACGCCCCGACCACGGGCGGCTGCCGCTACAATAAGCCGGTTTACCCCACACAATCCGGAGCCCCCATGAGCGACCAGCCCAAGTACCGCCGCATCCTGCTCAAGCTCTCCGGTGAAGCCCTGATGGGCGATGCCGACTACGGCATCGATCCCAAGGTGATCGGTCGGCTGGCCGATGAAATCATCGAGGTGCAGAAGACCGGCGTGCAGATCGGCATCGTGATCGGCGGCGGCAACATCTTCCGCGGCGCCGGCCTCGCCGCCGCCGGCATGGACCGGGTCACCGGCGACCACATGGGCATGCTGGCCACCGTGATGAACGCGCTGGCGATGCAGGACGCGATCGAGAAGCGCGGTGGCTACGCACGAGTCACCAGCGCGATCCAGATCCACGACGTGGCCGAGGATTACATCCGCCGCCGCGCCATTCGCCACATCGAGAAAGGCCGCATCGTGCTGTTCGCCGCCGGCACCGGCAATCCGTTCTTCACCACCGATTCCGCGGCAGCCTTGCGCGCGGTGGAGATCGGCGCGGACCTGCTGCTGAAGGCGACCAAGGTCGATGGCGTGTACACCGCCGACCCGGCCAAGCATGCCGACGCGACCCGTTATGACCGGCTCGGCTACGACGACGTGATCGAGCGCAAGCTGGCGGTGATGGACACCGCCGCGATCGCCCTGTGCCGCGACCAGCAGATGCCGCTGCGCATCTACGACATGACCGTGGCCGGCAACCTGATGCGGATCATGCGCGGCGAGTCGATCGGCACCCTGGTCGACGGCGGCTGACCGCGCCGCAACAAGCCGCCACGGCGGCCACTGCTATAATCACCCGTTGCACGATTCACCGGGAAGCACGACATGCTCAATGACATCAAGAACGATGCGCAGACCCGCATGGGCAAGAGCATCGACTCGCTCAGGCACGACCTCACCCGCATCCGCACCGGCCGTGCCAGCACCTCGCTGGTGGACGGCATCAAGGTGTCCTATTACGGCTCGGACATGCCGCTGGCGCAGGTCGCCTCGGTGTCGCTGTCCGATGCGCGCACCATCCTGATCACGCCATGGGAAAAGAACATGGTGGCGCCGATCGAGAAGGCCCTGATGGCTTCGGACCTGGGCATCACGCCGACCACCGCCGGCACCGTGATCCGCCTCAACATGCCCGCACTGACCGAGGAGCGCCGCCGCGAGCTGGCCAAGCTGGTCGGCCACGAAGGCGAGAACGCCAAGATCGCGATCCGCAACGTCCGCCGCGACGCCCTGCAGCAGGTCAAGGACCTGCTCAAGGAAAAGCTGATCACCGAGGACGAAGACCGCCGTGTCGACGACGAGATCCAGAAGCTCACCGATCGCGCGGTGAAGGACGTCGATGTCGTGGTCAAGGCCAAGGAAGAGGAGCTGATGGCGCTCTGAGCGTCATCGCCCCCATCATGCCCGGCGCCGATGTCAAGGGATGCCCTGATCCATTCGGCGCAGGCGGCATGATATCCAGAAGGTTCGCAGACGGCAGTGCGCGGCGCAGGCAAGGCTGGCTGCCTTGGCAAGTCGTGCGCTGCCGCCTGCGGGCCTTCTGGATATCACCCCATCATCATTTTCAAATCGTTGGGGCCGGCTCTGTCTGTCCACAGCTCCGCGGCGCGTCTCCTCGGCAGGCCGACGCCTGCCTTCGTCCCCGCACCACGAATCTGCGAACAGACAGAACCGGTGACGCCTGTGCCGAATAGATCAGGGCATCCCACGGTGCCGCGCCACATCGCCATCGTGATGGATGGCAACGGGCGCTGGGCGAAAGCACGGCATCGCCCCCGCAGCTTCGGCCACAACGCCGGCCGCAAGGCCGTGCGCGAAGTGATCGAGGCCTGCCTGCGCGAAGGCGTGCAGGCGTTGACCCTGTTCGCGTTCTCCAGCGAAAACTGGCAACGCCCACAGGAAGAAGTGGGCGCGCTGATGGGGCTGTTCGTGCGGGCGCTGGACAAGGAAGTGGACGAACTGCACGGCCACGGCGTGCGGCTGCGCTTCATCGGCAATCTCGACGCCTTCGAGGCGAACCTGCGCGAGCGGATGCAGGCGGCGATGGCGCGCACCGCCGGCAACGACCGGCTGCAGGTGAACATCGCGGTGAGCTACGGCGGCCGCTGGGACATCGTGCAGGCCAGCCGCCAGGCCGCAGCCGCGGTGGCTCGCGGCGAATTGCGCGCGGACGACATCGATGAGGCCCGACTTGGCCAGTGGATGAGCCTGGCCGAACTGCCGCCGCTGGACCTGTTCATCCGCACCGGCGGCGAATGCCGCATCAGCAATTTCCTGTTGTGGCAGGTCGCGTACGCCGAGCTGTACTTTACCGATACCTTGTGGCCCGATTTCGACCAGGCTTGCCTGCGCCGGGCCATCGAAGACTATGCCCGCCGGGAGCGCCGTTTTGGCCGTACCGGCGAGCAGGTCACCCCAGTTTCCTAGAGGATTCCCATGCTGCTTCAGCGCATTCTCACCGCCTTGGTGCTCGCGCCGCTGGCGATCCTGATCATCCTGCTGCCGTCCACCGGCATCTTCGGTGCGATCGTCGCGCTGGCCTTCCTCGCCGCCTGGTGGGAATGGGCCCAGCTGAGCGGACTGAAGAACCGTTCGGCGCGCATCGTGCTGCTGCTCGCGGCTGCCGGCGTCTTCATCCTGCTCTGGCTTGCCCGGGGCAGCGCATGGACACCGTGGCTGCTCGCCGTCGGCGTGGCCTGGTGGGTGGTGGCCTGCCTGTGGCTGCGCCATTTCGCGTTCGGCGCCGCGCCCACGCGCGAGAACCTGACCTTGAAGCTGATCGCCGGCGTCTTCGTGATCTTTCCCACCTGGGTCGCACTCACCAGCATCCACGTCCGCCTGCCGCACGGTCACTGGTGGACCCTGCTGGCCCTGGTGATCGTGTGGGCCTCGGACATCGGCGCGTATTTCAGCGGCCGCACCTTCGGCAAGCGCAAGCTGGCGCCGCAGATCAGTCCCGGCAAGACCTGGGCCGGTGCGTACGGCGCGATGGTCGCCGGCGTGCTGGTCGCCGATGTGGGCGGGTGGCTGCTCGGCGTGCGCGGGAGCTCGCTGCTTGCGCTGGCGGTGCTGGCCGCTGCCACGGTGGCGATATCGATCGTGGGCGACCTGCTGGAAAGCCTGATGAAGCGGCACGCCCAGGTAAAGGATTCGGGCAGCATCTTTCCCGGCCACGGCGGCCTGATGGATCGACTGGACAGCGTATTCGCCGCGCTGCCGGTGTTCGCCGCCGGCCTGCTGTTGCTGGACATCTGACATGCAGGACATTGCCGTACTCGGCGCCACCGGCTCGATCGGCGGCAGCACGCTCGACGTGATCGCGCGTCACCCCGGGCGCTTTCGTGCCACGGTGCTGACGGCGCACCGCCAGGTCGAGGCCCTGGTCGGCTTGTGCGTGAAACACCGGCCCGAACTGGCGGTGATCGCCGATCCTGCGCTGGAAGGCGAACTGGCCCGTCGCCTGAGCGCCGCGGGGGTGCGTTGCGAGGTGGCCAGCGGCCATGCAGCGCTGACCACCGCCGCTTCCGGCCAGCTGTGCGACACCGTGGTGGCCGCCATCGTGGGCGCCGCGGGGCTGGAGTCCACGCTGGCCGCCGCGCGCACGGGCAAGCGCCTGCTGCTGGCCAACAAGGAATCCATCGTGATGGCCGGCCCGCTGCTGCTGGAGGCCGTCGCCACCGGCAAGGGCGCGCTGATTCCCGTCGATTCCGAACACAACGCGATCTTCCAGTGCCTGCCCGGCGGCCGGCCCGAGCTGGCTCGAAGCGGCGTGCGCCGGCTGGTCCTGACTGCCTCGGGTGGCCCGTTCCGCGGCCGCACGCGGGCCGAACTGGCCGGCATCACGCCGGACCAGGCCTGCAAGCACCCGAACTGGGTGATGGGCCGCAAGATCTCGGTCGACTCGGCCACCCTGATGAACAAGGGCCTGGAAGTCATCGAGGCCCACCACCTGTTCGCCGCGCCGGCCGAGGTCATCGACGTGGTGGTGCACCCGCAGAGCCTGATCCACTCGATGGTCGAGTACGTCGACGGCTCGGTGCTGGCCCAGCTGGGAAATCCGGATATGCGCACCGCGATCGCCCATGCCCTGGCCTGGCCGGAACGGATCGAATCCGGCGTGCCTTCGCTGGACCTGGCCCGGTGCGCCCCGCTGCAGTTCGAACCGCCGGACCTGGTCACCTTCCGCTGCCTGGCGCTGGCTTTCCAGGCCTTGCGTGCCGGCGGCGATGCCCCCGCCGTACTGAACGCGGCCAACGAGATCGCCGTGGAAGCCTTCCTCGGCGGCGCACTGCCCTTCCTGTCGATCGCCGACGTGGTCGAGTCGGTACTTGCGGAACTGCCGGCGCAAGCCGTGGTCGATGTTGGAACGCTTTGTGAACGCGACCGCATGGCGCGGGAGGCCGCCCGGCGCGTCCTGCGCAATGCTTGCTGATATTCTTGCTCCGATGACTTTCTGCCCCGGTATTTGATGACTTCCTTCTTCGGCTCGGTGTTCTGGTTGCTGGTCACGCTCGGTGTGCTGGTGACCTTCCATGAGTTTGGCCATTACTGGGTCGCGCGCCGCTGTGGGGTCAAGGTGCTGCGCTTCTCGGTCGGCTTCGGCAACGCGATCTGGAAACGCATCGGCCGCGACGGCACCGAATACCAGATCGCCGCGATTCCATTGGGCGGTTACGTCAAGATGCTGGATGCCCGCGAGGGTGAGGTCGACCCTGCCCTGCAGTCACAGGAATTCACCGGCAAGTCGGTATGGAAGCGCATCGCCATCGTCGCCGCCGGTCCGGGCTTCAACCTGATTTTCACCGTCGCCGCGTTCTGGCTGATGTTCATGCTGGGCCGGCCCGATGCCGCCCCGCTGGTCACCGCCACGCCGCAGAGCATCGCCGCCAGGGCCGGCATCCAGCCGGGTGACCGTATTCTCCGCGTCGATGGCGAAGAAGTAGGCACCTATACCGATGCAATGGACGGCGTGGTCAACGCCCTGCTCGGGCGTTCGCCGCTGCCGCTGACCGTTCGGGGCACCGATGGTCGCCAGCGCGAACTGATATTGCCGCTGGACGAGCTGCCCGCCGGCGAAGGCGTGGCCAGCTATCTGGATCAACTGGGGCTGAAGCTGGCCTCGTCCCCGGCGATCGCCGCCAGCGTGCTACCCGGCATGCCGGCGGCACTTGGCGGCATGCAGGGCGGCGACCGGATCGTCTCGATCAACGGCCAGCCGGTGACCGACTACGCCGCGTTCCAGAAACTGGTGCCACTCGAGGCCGCAAAATCGCCGCACCTGAAACTGGCGATCGAGCGGGGCGGCAAGCCACTGCTGCTGGCGGTCGACGCGCGGCACGAATCCATCGAAGGCCAGCCGGTCAGCTGGATCATCGGCGTCAATGGCCCCGGTCCCGAACAGGTGACCTTGCGTTACGGGCCGATCAGGGCGTTTTCCGCCTCGCTCGACGCCACCTGGCGCAATACCGCGCAGACCTTCAACCTGATCGGCAAGATGATCAGCGGCCAGGCTTCGACCAACAACCTGTCCGGCGTGATCGGCATCGCCTCGGTGGCCAACCAGTCCGCCAGCATGGGGCTGCCGTGGTTCCTGAATTTCCTGGCACTCATCTCGCTGAGCCTGGCAATCCTCAACCTGCTGCCGATCCCGGTCCTGGATGGCGGGCACCTGCTGTATTATCTTGTGGAGTTGGTCAAGGGCAGTCCGGTCAGCGAACAGACGATGGTGGTCGGCCAGTACATCGGCATCGCCTTGCTGTTCACCCTGATGGGGCTGGCTTTCTACAACGACATCCATCGCATGCTGCCGTCGTGATGCCGATGCACGGCGACAACGGGATCACGATGACAGGCCTGACTGCGCCAGCCGCGGCAAGCTGCAGCGGTGTTTCAGGTCGCTCCCTGTCTCGGCAGGGCGCGTTTCTTTTTCGGGAAGGGGTTCGTCCCTGCCCCATGCTCTTGATCGGGGCGGCCGCGCTGGCCGCTTCATCGAAATAACCCAACGGAATCGACGATGAAGCGTATCGCCGCGCTGATCCTGCTTGCCTCCCTCTCCGCCAATGCGTTCGCGTTCGATCCCTTCGTGGTGTCGGACATCCGCATTGACGGCCTCAGCCGGATTTCCGCCGGTACCGTCTACAACTATCTGCCGATCAACAAGGGCGACCAGCTGACCAACGACGGGGCGCAGCGCGCCATCCGCGCGCTGTACCAGACCAAGTTCTTCAGCGATGTCGAGATGGATCGCGAAGGCAGCATCCTGGTGATCAAGGTGGTCGAGCGCCCCTCGATTGCCAAGCTGACCCTGCGCGGCAACAAGGACATCAAGACCGACGACCTCAAGAAGGGCCTGAAGGAGATCGGCCTCACCGAGGGCGAGACCTTCGACCGGCTGGCGCTGGACAACGTGCAGCAGGAACTGATCCGGCAGTACTACAACCGCGGCAAGTACAACGTTTCGGTCGAGCCCCACGTGACCCGGCTGGATCGCAACCGCGTCGCCGTCGAGATCGAGATCCGCGAAGGCAAGGCCGCCAGGATCAAGGAACTGAACATCCTCGGCAACCACGCATTCAGCGACAAGGACATCCGCGACGGTTTCGAATCGGACACCAGCAACTGGATGTCCTGGTATTCGAAGGACGACCAGTATTCGCGCGAAAAGCTGTCCGGGGATCTCGAGAAGCTGCAGTCCTACTACATGGACCGCGGCTACGCCGACTTCGGCGTCGACTCCACCCAGGTGGCGATCGCGCCGGACAAGCGTTCGATGTACATCGACGCCAGCATCAAGGAAGGCGAGATCTACAAGGTTGCCGACGTGAAGCTGCTGGGCGACCTGATCCTGCCTGAAAAGACTATGCGCCAGCTGGTTTTCGTCAAGGATGGCGACACCTTCAACCGCGGCGCGATCGAGGCCAGCAGCAAGGCGATCAAGGCCGTGCTGGCCAACATCGGCTATGCCTATGCCAAGGTCACGCCGATTCCCAAGCTGGACAAGGAAAAGCGCACGGTCGACCTGACCATGTACATCGAGCCCGGCCAGCGCGTCTACGTGCGCCGGGTGATCTTCCAGGGCAATACGCGCACCGAGGACGGCGTGCTGCGCCGCGAGCTGCGCCAGCTGGAGGGTTCCTGGTATTCGCAGGCCGCCATCGATCGTTCCAAGGTCCGCCTCCAGCGGCTGGGCTACTTCAAGACGGTCGACATCGACAAGGCGCGCGTCCCGGGCACCCAGGACAAGGTGGACGTCACCGTCAAGGTGGAAGAGCAATCGGCCGGCAGCATGCAGTTCGGCATTGGCTACTCGCAGTACTCCGGCATCATCCTGAATGCCTCGGTGTCGCAGAACAACCTGTTCGGCACCGGTGACAGCTTCTCGATCAGCGGCGAGCGCAGCACGTACTACACGCGCCTGGGGATGAACTACTACAACCCCTACCTGACCGACAGCGGCATCGGCATCGGCTACAGCGCCTCGTACTCGAAGACCGACTACGGCAATACCGACTTCGCCAACTACGCCACCAGTGCGAAGAGCTTCTCTTCCTACCTCGGCATTCCGATCAGCGAGACCGACGGCTTGCGCGTGGGCCTGGGCATCAGCAGCAACAAGGTCAACCTGTACCCGGGCTACAGCCCGCTGGTACTGATCGACTACCAGAACGAGATCGGCAACAAGACGATCCACACCTGGACCGGCACGCTGGGCTGGAACCACGACACCCGCAACGGCTACTGGGCACCGACCCGCGGCGGCCTGCTCTCGGCCTCGACCGACGTCGCCCTGCCCGGCTCGACCGTGCAGTACTGGAAGCTCTCCACCGAGGCGAACCACTACTGGCCGATCGGCAAGGGCTTCGTGCTGTATCTGGATGGCCAGGTCGGCTACGGCAAGACCTATGGCAAGAACGGCCTCAGCGACGATGCCTACGATGCATTGGCCGCGGCCAGCAAGGCCGACAATGTCAACCAGGGCCACATCATCACCGACATGCGCCAGGACCTGCCGTTCTGGCAGAACTACTACGCCGGCGGCGTGCGCGACGTGCGCGGCTTCCAGGACAACACCCTGGGTCCGCGCGTGTGCATCGATGGCAGCACGCCTGATGCCAAGGGCATGTGCAACAACGGCGCCTACTACTCCCAGCCGATCGGCGGCGCGTTCAAGGTCCTGGGCACGGCCCAGGTCTTCCTGCCGCTGCCGTTCCTGAAGGACGTCAACACCGCCCGCGTGTCCTGGTTCATGGACGTCGGCAACGTGTACAAGGACTACAAGAGCTTCGATGCCTCCGAACTGCGCGCATCGACCGGCATCTCGCTGCAGTGGCAGGCGCCGATCGGCCCGCTGATCATCAGCCTGGCCGTGCCGTTCCGCTCCAAGGACGCCGATCGCCATTACGAGGAACGCATCCAGTTCACCTTCGGCAGCCAGTTCTGATTCCATCCGGAAGTGGATCGGAAAGCGCGGCCCGGCCGCGCTTTCTTTTGCCGGAAGGGTCGACTGCACGCCGCGCCGCCACCCTCTACAATGGCCGGCAGGTTCCGGAGCAAGCATGAGCACAATCCATTACACGGTCGCCGGGCTGGCCGAGCGGTTCGGCCTGGTCGCAAGCGGCGATGGCACGCGGGTGATCGACGGCGTCGGCACTCTGGCGGGCGCCGGTCCCAGCCAGCTCAGCTTCCTGTCCAACAGCAAGTACAGCGGCCAGCTGGCGACCACGCGCGCCGGCGTGGTGGTGTTGCGCGAAGCGGACCTGGCCGCGTGCCCGACAGCGGCGCTGATCGCCTCCGATCCCTATGTGGCCTACGCGAAACTTGCCGCCCTGTTCGAACGGATGCCTGCCGCCGCAGCGGGCATCCACCCCAGCGCCGTCGTGGCCGACAGCGCGCAAGTCGATCCCGGCGCCAGCGTCGGACCGGGCTGCGTGATCGGTGAGCGTGCAGTGATCGCGGAGGGAGTGGTACTCGGCCCACACTGCATCGTCGGCGAGGACTGCACGGTCGGCGCGCATTCACGACTGATCGCCCGGGTCACCCTGGTGACCCGGGTCACGCTGGGCCAGCGCGTGCTGGTGCACCCCGGTGCGGTGATCGGCTCGGACGGCTTCGGCCTGGCCTTCGACCGGGACCACTGGATCAAGCTGCCCCAGCTCGGCGGCGTGCGCATCGGCGACGATTGCGAGATCGGCGCCAACACCACGATCGACCGCGGCGCACTGGACGACACCGTGCTGGAAGAGGACGTGCGGCTGGACAACCAGATCCAGATCGCCCACAACGTGCACGTCGGCGCGCACACCGCGATGGCCGGCTGCGCCGCAGTAGCCGGCAGCGCGAGGATCGGCCGTTACTGCATGATCGGCGGCAACGCCGGCGTGCTTGGCCATCTGGAACTGGCCGACCGGGTTACCATTACCGCCAAGAGCCTGGTCACGCATTCGATCCGCGAACCTGGCGAATATTCATCGGGCGTGCCCCTGCAGGACAACCGCCAGTGGCGAAAGAATGCGGCGCGCTTCAAACATCTGGACGAGTACGCGCGTCGACTGTCGACGCTGGAGAAGGACAGCGACAATGAGTGAAAACAGCGACTTCATGACCCTGCCGATCGATGTGGAGCAGATCCGGGAATTGCTCCCCCACCGCTACCCGTTCCTGCTGGTGGACCGCGTGATCGAGATCGTGCCCGAGGTCAGCGTGGTCGCGATCAAGAACGTGACCATCAACGAGCCGTTCTTCCAGGGCCATTTCCCCGGACACCCGGTAATGCCCGGCGTACTGATCATCGAGGCGATGGCGCAGGCCGCCGGCCTGCTGACCCAGGTCAGCCGCCACATGAAGGGCGACAAGGTCAGCCCGCTGTTCTACCTGGTCAAGGTCGACAACGCGCGCTTCAGCGCCCCGGTGGTTCCCGGCGACCAGTTGCGCATGGAAGTCAGCCTGAAACGGCTGATGCGCGGCATGGGCATCTTCGAGGCGCGCTCCCTGGTCGATGGCAAGGAAGTGGCCAGTTGCGAATTGATGTGCGCCGCGAGGTCGGGCAAATGATCCATCCCACCGCACTGATCGACCCCTCCGCCATCATCGGCGCCAACGTCAGCATCGGCGCGTACAGCGTGATCGGTGCCGAGGTGGAGATCGGCGAAGGCACCGTGATCGGGCCGCATGTGGTGATCGAGGGTCCGACCCGGATTGGCCGCGACAACCGGATCAACCAGTTCGCCTCGCTGGGTGGCGATCCGCAGGACAAGAAGTGGCAGGGCGAACGCACCGAACTGGTGATCGGCGACCGCAACCTGATCCGCGAATTCACCACGATCAACCGCGGCACCGGTGACGGTGGCGCGATCACCCGGCTCGGCAACGACAACTGGGTGCTGGCGTACGTGCATATCGCGCACGACTGCCAGATCGGCAACAACGTGGTGTTCTCCAACTACTCGGCGCTGGCCGGGCACGTCAGCATCGGCGACTGGACGATCCTGTCCGGCTACTCCGGCGTGCACCAGTTCTGCAAGGTCGGCGCGCATGCGTTCATCGGCATGGGCTGCCTGGTCGGCCACGACGTGCCGCCGTTCGTGATGATGGCCAACGAGCAGCACGGCCGCCCGCGGGGCATCAACAGCGAAGGCCTGAAGCGCCGTGGTTTCGACGCGCCGCGGATCGCCGCGATCAAGCGCGCCTACCGCACCCTGTACATGGCCGGCCTGTCGCTGCCCGAAGCCCGCGAAAAGCTGGCCGAACAGGCGCGCGAAAGCGACGACGTGCGCGCCATGCTGGAGTTCCTCGACCACAGCGAGCGCGCGCTCGCCCGATAAGCGCATCGCGCTTATCGGGAAATCAAGCACGCGCTCTGGCTCTCGCCTCACGAAGGAGACGAAATGCAAAACAGCGACGTCTCCACGCAAACGCCCCTGATCGCCATCATTGCCGGCGAAGACTCCGGTGACCAGCTCGGCGCCGACCTGATCGCCGCCTTGCGCGGACGCTACCCGCAGGCGCGTTTCGTGGGCATCGGTGGCGCGCGCATGCAGCGCGAAGGCTTCGAGTCCTGGTACGACATCCACGAGTTGTCGCTGTTCGGTTTCAGTGAAGTCATCCTCCACCTGCCCCGGCTGCTGCGCCTGCGCAAGACGCTGGTCGCGCGCCTGCTCGAGCTGAAACCCGACGTCGTGGTCGGCATCGACGCGCCGGATTTCAACCTCGGTGTGGAGCAGCGCCTGAAACAGGCCGGCCTGCTGACCGTGCACTACGTCAGCCCGTCGGTATGGGCGTGGCGCGAGAAGCGCGCCGAGAAGATCGGCCGCAGCGCCCATCGGGTGCTCTGCCTGTTCCCGATGGAACCGGCGATCTATGCGAAGCACGGCATCGATGCGCGCTTCGTCGGGCATCCGCTGGCCGACCGTTTCGCCCTGGTGTCTGACCGCGTGGGCGCGCGCGACGTGCTGCAGTTGCCGCAACAGGCGCCGGTGCTCGCCGTGCTGCCCGGCAGCCGGCTTTCCGAATTGAGCCGGCTGGGCCAGCCGTTCATCGAGGCCGCCAGTCGCGTCGCCGCGGCCGTCCCGGGCCTGCGCGTGGTCATTCCCGCGGCCAATGCCCGGGTCCGCGCGAAGCTCGACGCGCTGCTCGCCCACGTTCCCCAGGGCGAATCCCGCCCGCTGCTGCTCGACGGCCATGCGCACGAGGCGATGCTGGCGGCCGACGTGGTGCTGCTGGCGTCGGGCACCGCCACGCTGGAGGCGATGCTGGCCAAGCGGCCGATGGTGGTGGGCTATCGCGTGGCACCGATGAGCTATCGCATCGCCCGCGCGCTGAAGATGCTGAAGACCGACATCTATTCGCTGCCGAACATCCTGGCACGCGCCAGCGGCATCGATATCGGTGGCGGCCTGCTGGTGCCGGAACTGATGCAGGACGACTGCACCGCGGAGAACCTCGCTGCCGCCACCCTGGCGCTGTTCAAGGACAGCGAGCGGCGTGGCGCGGTGGTCGCCGCCTTCGAGCAATTGCACCAGGCGCTGCGCGGCGGGCTGGACGATCAGGCCGGCGATCGCGCCGCGGCGGCCATCGCCGAGCTGATCGATGCACGGAATCCCGGCCATGGCTGAGCGTTCCGCGAGTACCTGCTCCCTACCTCAATCCTTCCCCTCGGGGGGGAAGAGGCAAGCGCAGGAAGCGCGGGAATCGATTGGAGCGAGCCTGTTCGTGGCCGGCGTGGACGAAGCGGGACGTGGCCCGCTGGCCGGCCCGCTGGCCGTCGCCGCGGTGATCCTCGACCCGTCCCGCCCGATCGCCGGTCTGGACGATTCGAAGAAGCTCAGCGAGGCGAAACGCGAGGCGCTTTATCCCCTGATCATCGAGCGCGCGCTGGCCTGGTGCGTGGTGCTGGTCGAACCGGACGAGATCGACCGCCTGAACATCTTCCAGGCCACCATGACCGGCATGAGCCGCGCGGTTGCCGGCCTCGCACCGGGTGCGCACGAAGCCCTGGTCGACGGCAACCAGTTGCCGAAGGACCTGCCCTGCCCCGGCCGGGCGATCGTCGGTGGCGATGCGCTGGAACCGGCCATCAGCGCCGCCTCGATCCTGGCCAAGGTCAGCCGTGACCGCCTGATGGTGGCCATGGAAAACCTCCATCCCGGCTACGGCTTCGCCGCGCACAAGGGTTATCCCACCCCGGCGCACCTGGCTGCGCTGCAGATGCTCGGCCCCTGTGCCCAGCACCGCCGCAGCTTCGCCCCGGTGCGAGTGCTGCTGGATCAGGCAAGGCTGTTCTGACCGCACAGGGCGCTTGTTCCCGTTCCAGCCACGATCGCGCATCCCGATGAGATTGATCCGCATAGGCCATCGGTCTATGCAACTTTCCCCCGCGCGCGCGCATCATTACCTTCAAGGAAACCCGCACAGCACGGATGCGCCCGTTGCACCGGCCCGTACTGACCTGCCGGCCCGCTCGCCAGCGAACTCGCACGCGTTCCCAGGGAACGCAGGAGTCACGCCATGATGCATCCGCAAAGCCACCCGACCACCCCGTCGCCATCGACCGCGGCGTCCGCATGGGAACCGGTTCTCGACACGACCGATCGCACCGACGAAACCCCGCTGTCGCACGCCGACTACAACCTGCAACCGCTGCGGGTACAGGCGCTCGATCATTACATGAGCACCGCCGGCGAGGACGAGCGCTTCTTCGTCCGCTGAGCCGGCAGGCCGTTCCGATCAGGCCACGTGGCCCGACTTCCTCGCTCCGCGGCATGTTGCTACGCTGGCGCGTGCCCCGGGGGGAATGGAAGAGATGCGCAGAATCGCGATCGTGCTGCCTGGCCTGTTGCTTGGCCTGCTGCTTTGCTGCCATGCCGTTGCCGGCGACAGGCCGGGACTCCAGCCGGGCGACACGCCGCCGGATGCGCTGGGCACCACGCAGCGGGGCCAGGAGGTGACCGTCTCCTCGCTGCACGGCAAGGTCGTGGTGATCAGTTTCTGGGCCACCTGGTGCGGCTACTGCATGGAAGAGATTCCCGTGCTGGCGAAGCTGCAGTTGCTGGCGACCCGGCGCGGCCTGCCGCTGCAGGTGGTGGCGATCAATCATCGGGAAGACCGCGACACCTTCGTGCGAACCTCGCGCGTACTGCGCAGGAGCCTGCCCGAACTGCTGGTCACCTGGGACCGTGACGGCGCGATCGGCAAGCCCTACGGCGTCAGCGGCATTCCGGTGATGGTGATGCTGCGTCGCGACGGCAGCATCGCCCACGTCCATGTCGGCTACGGTGCCGACATGCTGGACACGCTGGTCGGCGAGATCAACGCCCTGCTGCTCGAACAGCCTGCCGCGACGGCGGCCGTCACCAGGCCTTGAGTTGATCGGGCCTTGAGCCGATCGGGGCGCCAGCGCGCTTCGCGCAAACCGCGCGGAAGTCAATCTTGCCGCTGCCCCGGCCGCCGGGTAGCCTGCATGAATTCAGTGCGTAAACCGGCATGACCGTCAGCTACACCCACCTGCACCTGCACAGCGAATATTCGCTGGTCGACTCGACCATCCGCATCAAGGCGCTGGTCGCCGCCTGCGTGCGCGACGGCATCCCGGCGGTGGCACTGACCGACGACAGCAACATGTTCGCGCTGGTGAAGTTCTACAAGGCCTGCAGCGCCACCGGCATCAAGCCGATCGGTGGTTGCGACCTGTGGATTTCCTCCAGCGACGACCCGCGTCCGTGGCGACTCACCCTGCTGTGCCAGAACCGCGACGGTTATCTCAACCTGTCGCGACTGGTCTCGCGCGCATGGCAGGAAGGTCAGCACGGCGGGCGCGCCCTGGTCGACGTGTCGTGGCTCACTGCGGGCGCCACCGAGGGCCTGATCGCCCTGCTCGGACGCGACAGCGAAACCGCCCGCCTCGCCATCGGCCAGGGCATCGACGCGGCGCAGGCCAGGTTGCGTCCGCTGGCCCGGCTGTTTCCCGACCGGCTGTACCTGGAGCTGACCCGCTGCGGCCGCGACGGCGAGGAAAACTGGAACACCGCCGCCTTGGCACTGGCCGGCGAACTGGCGCTGCCGGTGCTGGCCAGCAACGACGTGCGCTTCCTCAAGCAGGATGACTTCGCCGCGCACGAAGCACGCGTATGCATCAACCAGGGCCGCGTGCTGGCCGACCCCAAACGCCCCCGCGAATACAGCGACCAGCAATACCTGAAGACGCCCGCCGAGATGGCCGCGCTGTTCGCGGATATTCCCGAGGCGCTGGAAAACACCGTCGAACTGGCCAAGCGCTGCACGCTGGAACTGAAGTTCGGCACGTACTACCTGCCCGACTTCCCGGTGCCCGAAGGCCACGACCTCGACAGCCATATCCGCGAGCTGTCGCGGCAAGGCCTGCGCGAGCGCCTGGAAAACGCGCCGCTGGCAGCCGACCACACGCTGGACGACTACAACGCCCGGCTGGAACGCGAGCTGGACGTCATCGTCAAGATGGGCTTCCCCGGCTACTTCCTGATCGTGGCGGACTTCATCAACTGGGGCAAACAGAACGGCATTCCGGTCGGCCCCGGCCGCGGTTCGGGCGCCGGCTCGCTGGTGGCCTGGGCGCTGAAGATCACCGATCTCGACCCGCTGCAGTTCAACCTGCTGTTCGAGCGCTTCCTCAATCCCGAACGCGTGTCGATGCCCGACTTCGACATCGACTTCTGCATGGATCGCCGCGACGAGGTGATCGACTACGTGGCGCGCAAGTACGGTCGCGACCGCGTCAGCCAGATCATCACCTACGGCTCGATGGCGGCCAAGGCCGTGCTGCGCGATTCCGGCCGCGTGCTCAGCATGCCGTACGGCCAGGTCGACCGGCTGGCCAAGATGGTGCCGCCGCGACCGCTCGACCTGACACTTTCCGACGCGCTCGGCCGCTCCGAGAAATCGAAGAAGGAGACCGACCGCGTCGTCAAGGAGTTCTGCGAAACCTATGAGCAGGACGAGGACGCCCGTGCACTGATCGACCTGGCGCTGAGCCTGGAAAACCTCACCCGCAACGCCGGCAAGCACGCTGGCGGCGTGGTGATCGCGCCGACCCCGCTGACCGACTTCGCGCCGCTGTACTGCGAAGCCGGCGGCGGCGGCGTGGTGACCCAGTACGACAAGGACGACGTCGAAGCGGTCGGCCTGGTGAAGTTCGACTTCCTCGGCCTGCGCACGCTGACCATCATCGACTGGGCGGTGAAGGCGATCAACGCCCGCCGCGCGAAAGCCGATGAAGCGCCGCTGGACATCTCGGCGCTGCCGCTGGACGACCCGGCGCCGTACGAGCTGCTGAAGAAGGCGCAGACGGTCGCGGTGTTCCAGCTCGAATCCTCCGGCATGAAGCGCATGCTGAAGGACGCGAAGCCCGACCGCTTCGAGGACATCATCGCGCTGGTGGCGTTGTACCGCCCCGGCCCGATGGACCTGATCCCCAGCTTCGTGGCGCGCAAGCATGGCCGCGAGGACGTGGAGTATCCCGACCCGCGCGTCGAGCCGATCCTGAAAGAGACCTACGGCATCATGGTCTACCAGGAGCAGGTGATGCAGATGGCGCAGATCGTGGGCGGTTATTCGCTCGGCGGCGCCGACCTGCTGCGCCGCGCGATGGGCAAGAAGAAACTGGAGGAGATGGCCAAGGAGCGCGCCAAGTTCCGCGAGGGCGCGGCGAAGGACGGCCTCACCGGCGAGAAGGCCGATTCCATCTTCGACCTGATGGAGAAATTCGCCGGCTACGGCTTCAACAAGTCGCATGCCGCCGCCTACGCGCTGGTTTCTTACCAGACCGCGTGGCTGAAGGCGCACTACCCCGCCGAGTTCATGGCCGCCACGATCTCCGCGGACATGGACAACACCGACAAGGCGGTAACCTTCCTCAACGAAGCGCGCGCGATCGGCATCACCGTGCAGCCACCGGACGTCAACGCGTCCGAGTACATGTTCGTGGCGATCGAACCGAAGGTGATCCAGTACGGCCTCGGCGCGATCAAGGGCGTCGGCCAGGGGGCGTGCGAAGCGATCGTGGCCGAACGCGCCCACGGCGCTTATACGGACCTCGCCGATTTCTGTCGTCGCGTCGATCCCAACAAACTCAACCGGCGCGTGCTCGAAGCCCTGATCATGGCCGGCGCGCTGGATGCGCTGGCGGCCAATCGCGCCAGCCTGATGCTGCAACTGCCCGACGCGATCAAGGCCGCCGAACAGCACCTGCGCGACAAGCAGTCGGGCCAGAACGACATGTTCAGCGCGGCGATGGGCAACACCACGCCGGTAGTGAAAATTGACCTGCCGACCGTGCCCGAATGGCCGCTGGAACAGAAGCTGCAGGGCGAGCGCGACACGCTGGGCCATTACCTTTCCGGCCATCCCACCGACCCGTGGAAGGACGAACTGGCGCAGCTGTCGACCTGCCCGCTTGGCGAGATCGTCGATCGCTACCAGCCGCCCAAGCCGCGCAAGAACGACGACGGCGACAACAACCGTTTCCGCCGTGGCCCCGACACGCCATGGACCGTCGCCGGCATGGTCACCGCCGTGCGCAAGCGCGGCGACAGCGATGCCTTCGTGCGGCTGGAAGACGGCACCGGCATCATCGAGGTGAGCTTCTTCGGCGAGCTGTACCAGCAGATGGCGCCGCTGCTCACCCGCGACCAGATGCTGGTGGTCGATGGCGGCCTGCGCATCGACGACTTCTCCGGCGGCGGTTTCCAGTTGCGTGCACGCAGCGCGTTGTCACTGGAAGACGCCTGTCGCAAGCACGCACGCGTGCTGCAGCTGAAATTGAACGGCATCGGCCCCGACTTTGCCGCCCAGTTGCAGCGCACCCTGGCCGGCTACCGCGGCGGTCGCGCCAGCGTCACCCTGCATGGCTACCGCAACCGCAACGCCCAGGCCGACCTGGAACTGGGCGAGGCCTGGCGGGTCGACGCCATCCCCGACCTGCTGCGCGCCGTCCGCGCCCTGCCCGGCGTGCAAGCCGTCCGCCTGCGCATCGTCAAGCAGCAGGATTGACCCTCCGCCTTGCTCCCTCCCCTGCTCCCTCCCCTGCTCCGCAGGGGAGGGCTGGGGTGGGGTCGCTCTTGATCCAGAGTTCAAGATCAAGAGTTCAAGATAAAGAGCCTTGTCCCCTCCCGACCTTCCCCCTGCTGCGCAGGGGGAGGAACCGCAGTGTTACTTCCTGCCCCGCTCCATCATCGCCTTGAGGTCGGCAAACGGATTGCCCGTCGCCGGCGGCGCCTCCTCCACCGCCATCACCCCGCCGCGCACGTGGTCGATGTGCCGCGAGTGCTCGTTGTCGTGGCAATACACGCACAGCAGCTCCCAATTGCTGCCGTCGGGCGGGTTGAAGTCGTGATCGTGGTTGCGGTGGTGCACGGTCAGTTCGGACAGGTTCGTGCGGGTGAACTCGCGGGCGCAGCGGCCGCACACCCACGGGTACATCTTCAGGGCACGCTCGCGATAACCCAGCTCGCGCTGCTCGGCGGCGCGCCGGGCCTCGGCCACGATGCGGTCGAGTTTCGCGTTGTCGATGGGCTTGCTTGACATGCAGATGATCCAACTGCGGACGTGAGGGGACAGGCGTGATGGGGCGGACGATAGCGCAATCGCGCCGCCCGTGGCAGACCGGGTGTCGACCCCGTCACAGCCATACGGCGGCGTTCTCGCGTTTTGTTGCGGGACGCTATACTGCAGCGCTTCAGTACCGTGAATTGCAGCGAATGAACCCAAACTTCCTCGATTTCGAACAACCCATTGCCGAACTGGACGCGAAGATCGAAGAGCTTCGCCACGCCAGCGACGGCCAGGCGTTCAATATCGAGGACGAGGTCGGCCGCCTGCGCGAGAAGCTGAAGATCAAGACCGCCGAGATCTTCCGCAACCTCAACTCGTGGCAGACCACCCAGCTGTCGCGCCACCCGGCGCGTCCGTACACGCTCGACTACATCGGCGTGATCTGCGAGGAATTCCACGAACTGGCCGGCGACCGCATGTACGCCGAGGACGCCGCCATCGTCGGCGGTCTGGGCCGCGTCAACGGTCGGCCGATGGTGATCATCGGCCACCAGAAGGGCCGCAACACCAAGGACAAGGTGCGCCGCAATTTCGGCATGCCACGTCCGGAAGGCTATCGCAAGGCGTTGCGCCTGATGAAGATGGCCGAGCGTTTCGGCCTGCCGCTGCTGACCCTGATCGACACCCCCGGAGCCTATCCCGGCGTCGGCGCCGAGGAGCGCGGCCAGAGCGAGGCGATCGCCCGCAACCTGCTGGAAATGGCCGAACTCAAGGTGCCGATCATCTGCACCGTGATCGGCGAAGGCGGCTCCGGCGGCGCGCTGGCGATCGGCGTGGGCGACCGCACCAACATGCTGCAGTACTCGACCTATTCGGTGATCTCGCCCGAAGGCTGCGCCTCGATCCTGTGGAAGAGCGCCGACAAGGTGAAGGACGCCGCCGAAGCCCTGGGCATGACCGCCCCGCGCCTGTTCGAACTGGGCCTGGTCGACAAGGTCGTGCGCGAGCCGCTGGGCGGCGCCCACCGCAATCCGCGCTCGATGGCGGTGCGCCTGAAGGCCGTGCTGCTGAAGCAGCTCGACGAACTCCAGGCGATGCCCGTGCCCGACCTGCTCGAACAGCGCTACCAGCGCCTGCGCAGCTACGGCGCGTACCAGGGATAAGCCCACGCACCCGTAGCCGGCGTTCGTGGCGCTACCATCGGTCCATCTCTTTCGACGGATTCCCGCCATGGCCCACGACAAGCTCGCCGTACTGATCGACGCCGACAACGCCCGCCCGGCGATCGTCGAAGGGTTGCTGGCGGAAATCGCGAAATACGGCACCGCCCACGTCAAGCGCATCTACGGCGACTGGACCA
Source organism: Rhodanobacter sp. Soil_C_14 (assembly GCF_057657335.1). Lineage (NCBI taxonomy): Bacteria > Pseudomonadati > Pseudomonadota > Gammaproteobacteria > Lysobacterales > Rhodanobacteraceae > Rhodanobacter > Rhodanobacter sp. Soil_C_14. Next base: position 611,978 of record NZ_JBDGIQ010000001.1, read on the forward strand.
AGCCGGACTTGAACGGCTGGAAGGAAGTGCTGCTGCGCCACTCGATCCAGCCGATCCAGCAGTTCCGCTACACCGTCGGCAAGAACGCCACCGACTCGGCGATGATCATCGATGCGATGGACCTGCTCTACGCCGGGCGTTTCGACGGCTTCTGCATCGTCTCCAGCGACAGCGATTTCACCCGGCTGGCCTCGCGCATCCGCGAATCGGGGCTGACCGTGTACGGCTTCGGCGAGCGCAAGACACCCGAACCGTTCCGCACCGCCTGCGACAAGTTCATCTACACCGAAGTGCTGGCCGGCACCACGGCGACCGCCGAAGCCGAGGCAGCGCCGAAGCAGCGCTCGGCCAAGGAACTGCGTGGCGACACCCACCTGATGAACCTGCTGCGCGGCGCGATCGAGGCGGCCTCGGACGACACCGGCTGGGCCGGCCTGGGCCCGATCGGCAGCATCATCAACAAGCAGTCGCCCGACTTCGATTCGCGCAACTACGGCTATGCCAAGCTCAGTGGACTGATCAAGGGCATCGGCCTGTTCGATACCGAGGAACGCCACATTGGCAACGGCAAGCACATCTACGTGCGCCAGCGCGCCGCGAAAAAATGAGCGGCCCGAAGTGAGCGACACGCTGCACCGGCACCTGCACCGCGCGCTCGAGGCCTTGCCGCCCGCGCCGCTGTGCGTGGCCTTCAGTGGCGGGCCCGATTCCAGCGCCTTGCTGCATGCGCTGGCGCAGCTTGCGCCGGCGCGCCTTCGCGGGCTGCGGGCATTGCATGTCGATCACGGCCTGCACGGGGACAGCCGCCTCTGGGCGGAACATTGTCGGGCGTTCTGCGCCGCGCTCGACATCCCCTGCGAGGTGTTGCCGGTGCACGTGCAGCGCGGCAGCGGCAGCGGCCTGGAAGCGGCCGCACGCGAAGCGCGCCACGCCGCGCTGGCCGCCCGGTTGCGCGAGGGCGAGCTGCTGCTGTTCGCCCATCACCGCGACGATCAGGTCGAAACGGTCTTGCTGAAACTGCTGCGCGGCGCCGGGCCCGAGGGACTGGGCGGCATGCGTGCCTTGCGCCGGTTCGGTCGTGGCCAGTTGTGGCGCCCGCTGCTCGAACTTCCCCGCCAGCAGCTGCACGACTACGTGGCGGCGCAGGGGCTGGCCTGCATCGACGATCCATCGAATGCCGACATCCACTTGGCCCGCAATCGCCTGCGCCACGAGATCCTGCCGCGCCTGCTGCGCTTCTGGCCGCAGGCGCCGGATTCGATCCTGCACAGCGCGGCATTGAGTCGCGCGGCGGCGGACACGCTGCGCACGCAATGGCTGACCGCGTTCGACGAACTGCACGACGCATCCAGCGGCAGTTTGGACGCCCCTGGCTGGCTGGCGCTGGCGCCGGCGCTGCGCGAACCCTTGCTCGATCACTGGCTGCATGCGCGTGGTCGCAGCGCACCCACCGCGGCGCAACGCCAGCAGATCGAGCGTCAATGCGCGGCACGTGCCGGTAGGCTGCCCTGCATTCGCTGGGACGACACCGAGCTGCATATCTGGAAGGGCCGGCTGTGGGCGCTGCCGACCACCATCGACATCGATGACGAGTGGCAGGCCGACTGGCATGGCGAACCGCTGCTGCTTCCCGACGGCGGCGAACTGACCCTGGATGATCCTGCCGCTCGTTTCGCGCAGCCCTTGCGCGTGCGGCTGCGGCGTGGCGGAGAGCGCATCAAGCCTGAAGGCGACGCGCATACCCGGGAATTGCGCGACCTGTTCCAGCAGGCGCGGATGCCGCCATGGCGGAGAGCATGTTGTCCGTTGATCCATGCGGGCGATGAGCTGGTGGCGGTGGCGGATTGTTGGGTTAGCGGGCTTGGGGCGGAGTTGTTTCGGGCGGTGGGGGCGTGGCCGCGTTGGCGGGCGGGGCGGTGAGGTGGGGCTTCGTGTTTCGGCTTGGCTCGGTGGGTCGAGTTTCGGTGGTGGATTGGGTAGATTGGGGTTCCCTCACCTCAATCCTCTCCCGCGAGCGGGAGAGGAAGCGATGGTGCCGAGCGGGAGTCGGGCTTCGTGCATCGTTGTAGCGTGGGGTTCGAGCTTCATTGGTGGCGTGGATGTATTGAAGCGGGTGCCGAGCGGGAGTCGGGCTTCGTGCGTCGACGTAGCGTGGTGGATCGGGTTGTCTTTCTGCATTGATTCTAGGGGCCTGCTGCGTTAGCGTTGCGGGCCATGGCCAAGACCGTTCCCGCAACCAGCAAGACCCCGCCCGTCGCCGACTTCGAACACTCGCTCGACGAGCTGGAGCAACTGGTTGCGAAGATGGAGAGTGGCGACATGAGCCTGGACGATTCGCTGGCCTCGTTCGAGCGCGGCATCGGTCTGTTCCGCCATTGCCAGCAGTCGCTGGAACAAGCCGAATTGCGCGTGCGCCTGCTGCTTGATCCCGATGCCCCCGACAGCGCCCAGCCGTTTGAACCCGAACTCTGATCACGCCGAGCTCGGCCCCGCCCTGCAGTCCCTGATCCAGCGCGCCGAACAGGCGCTCGATCGTCATCTGCCGCCGGCCGGACACTCCCCCGCCGAACTGCACAGCGCGATGCGTTATGCCGTGCTGAGTGGCGGCAAGCGGCTGCGTCCGTTGCTGGTCTACGCCGCCGCGCAGGCGCTCGGCCATGACAGTGCCGCGCTGGATGCGCCGGCCTGCGCGGTGGAACTGATCCACGCCTATTCGCTGGTGCACGACGACCTGCCTGCGATGGACGACGACGCCCTGCGCCGCGGTCGCCCGACCTGCCACATCGTGTTCGGCGAGGCGATGGCGATCCTCGCCGGCGACGCGCTGCAGGCGCTGGCGTTCGAGATCCTCGCCGACGACGCCGCGCGCCAGGTCGATGCCGCCACCGGCATCGCCATGCTGCGTGCACTGGGCCGCGCCTGCGGCGCCGAAGGCATGGCCGGTGGCCAGGCGCTCGACCTCGCCGCGGTCGGCCGGCGGCTGAGCCTGGACGAACTGGAACACATGCACGCCTGCAAGACCGGCGCGCTGATCCGCGCCTCGGTGCAACTGGGCGCGCTGGCCGCCGGCGCCGACGACAGTGTTTTGCAGTCGCTGGACCGCTACGCCCACGCGGTCGGCCTGGCATTCCAGGTGCGCGACGACATCCTCGACGTGGAAGGCGAATCGGCGGTGATCGGCAAGACCGCCGGCAAGGATGCCGCCGCCGACAAGCCCACCTTCCCCTCGATCATCGGCCTGGAAGCCTCGCGCGCCCGGCTGTCCGAACTGACCGAGCAGGCGCTGGCCGCGATCGTGCCGCTGGGCACGCGCGGCGAGTTGTTGCGCGAGCTGGCCCTGTATTCGGCGCTGCGGGTTCGCTGAGCCGTTCGCGGCGGCTTGCTGCACAACGCTTCCTGTGCTGCACTCGGACACTGTCGCCATCGCGGCAAGGGGTCGTCAACCGATGCGTCTGCGCCACATCGAAGTGTTCCATGCGGTGCTGACCACCGGCAGCCTGACCGGGGCGGCGGATCTGCTGAACATCTCGCAGCCTGCCGCCAGCAAGGCGCTGCAGCATGCCGAGCAGCAACTGGGCTTCGCCCTGTTCAGCCGGGTGCGCGGACGCCTGCAGCCGACCCAGGAAGCGCTGCTGCTGCGCCATCGCGTCGACAAGATCATCCAGGATCTGCACGACCTGCAACGTCTCACGGCGAACATCGGCGACCCTGAGAGCTCGCCGCTGCGGGTGACCTGCACGCCGACCCTGGCGCATGCGCTGGTACCCGACGCGACCACCCTGCTGCGCAAGTCTTTTCCCAACACCACCGCCGAACTGTTTACCCAGCACTCGGCGGAGATGTGCGAATCGCTGATGCTCCACGAAGCGGACATCGGACTCACCCTGCAGAACGCCGGCCACCAGGGCCTGCACCAGGAGCCGCTGTGCCGCGGGCACATCATGGTCATCGCCCCGCCCGGCTGGTGGTCGCCGGAGGAACTGGCGCAGCCGCTGCCGGTCACCGCACTGGCCGACCAGCCGATGGTCGGCATCGCGGTGCACGATGCATTGGGCCGCATGCTGCAAGGCCACCTGAGCCAGGTGGTGCCGGCACCGCGCACCGCGGTCTGGGTGCAGACCTACCAGCTGGCGTATTCCCTCGTCGCGCAAGGCGAGGGCCTGGCCCTGGTCGATCCGTTCACCGCGTCGTGGGGTGGCGGGAAAACCGTGCAGACGCGTCCGCTGAAACTGCAGCTGGACGTAGTGCTCTACGCGCTCTATCGGCTGGACAGTCCGCTGAACCCGCTGCAGAAGCGCTTTCTCGGCCTCGTCCGCCAGCTGGCCCAGCGGATGCTGGAACCAGCCTGAGAGCCTCGGCGGGGCGCTCCGGCGCCAGCCACATCCACAACCTTTGGTTATGCCTGGTGCCGGTCTTTTCATTGGAGGCTGGCGCGGGGCTGTGACTATCCTCGATCCGTGTCGTGAGGGGGAGAGTGGATGTCCGACCGGAGCACGCCTCGATCAGATGCAGGGTCAGTCCGCGCGGTGGCGACACGCCGACGCGGCCCGTACCCGAGCCGGCGGCAGGACACGCGGGGCGGAAGGGGCCGCCTCGATTCCCGATGCAGTACGTCAACGATTCGCTTCGAAGTCGTCGCCAGCCGACCGGGCGGTGTCACCGCCTCGGCCGACAGCATCCTGTTGCAAAACATCCGGGGAGAATGTTCATGAACAAGCGTTCCGGTCGGTTCGTTCCGACCTTGCTGTCTGCCGCGATCCTGCTGGTACTCGCCAACACCGCCACGGCACAGGAGGCCAATCCGCAAACCGGGGCGCCCGCCACCACGCCGGCCAAGGCGAAGAACCTGGGGCCGGTGGTGGTCACCGGCACGCGAGCCGGCAACCGCACGGAAAGCTCGTCACTGACGCCGATCGACGTGATCTCTGCCGACGTGCTGAAACAGACCGGCACGATCGACCTGACCCAGGCGCTCGAGCGCGCCATCCCCTCGCTGAATTTCCCGTTCGCGCCCGCCTCGGACACCTTCGCGTTCCAGCGTCCGTTCGAGCTGCGCGGCCTGTCGCCGGACCAGGTGCTGGTGCTGGTGGACGGCAAGCGCTGGCATCCCGGCGCGCTGGTGCTGAGTCTGGGCCAGATCGGCCAAGGCTCGCAGGGCATCGACCTCAACACGATCCCGCTGTCGGCCATCGATCACATCGAGGTGCTGCGTGACGGTGCCTCCGCCCAATACGGTTCCGACGCGCTGTCCGGCGTGGTCAACATCATCCTGAAAAAGGGCGCCAAGGGCGGCGACGTGCAACTCAGCGGCGGCCAGTTCTCCGCTGGCGACGGTCGCCAGTGGCAGGGTGCGGCGAACTTCGGCATTCCGCTGGGCGGCGACAGCGGCTGGCTGCGCATCACCGCCGAAAACAGCAACCAGAGCCCCAGCAACCGCGCCGGCGTCGACCGTCGTCCAGGCCTGGCCCAGCTCGGCGTGAAGTTCCACTACGGCACCGTGTCGTTCAAGAACAAGAACCTGTTCCTCAACACGCAGTACGACATCACGCCCGGCGTGCAGTTCTACGCGTTCGGCCACTACGGCCGCCGGGTGGGCGAGCCGCGCGGCTTCTACCGTTACGGCAGCAACACGGCTTATCCGAACAACCCCCTGATCGGCCTGGTCTACCCCGACGGCTTCCTGCCGCGCGAGCACGGCGACTCGGCCGACACCTCGCTGGTGGCCGGATTGCGCGGCACCTGGAACGGCTGGCGTTGGGACGTCAGCGGCAACTACGGCGGCAACCGCGTCTCCTACAGCACGCGCAATTCCACCAACTACGCGATGCTCAATGATTTCGGCAGCAGTCCGACCAGCTTCCACGACGGCATCCTGACCGCCAAGCAGCAGACCTTCGACATCGATATCTCGAAGGAGATCGCGTTCGGCTGGCTGCCCAATCCGCTGACCCTGTCCTTCGGCACGCAATACCTGCGGCAGAGCTATGACGTGGAGGCCGGCGACTTCGGCTCGTACTACGTGGGCACGTCGGGCGTGCGCGGCGGCGCCCAGGGCTTTGCCGGCTGGGGCCCGCAGGACGCCATCTCGGTGGATCGCCACGACGTTGCCGAATACCTGCAGCTGGAAGGCAACCTCACCGACCGCTTCGGTTTCTCCGCCGCCCTGCGCCACGAGGATTATTCGGACTTCGGCACCACCACCTCGGCGGCGTTGTCCGGCCGCTTCGACTTCACCGACTCGTTCGCCTTGCGTGGCAGTGCGTCCACCGGCTTCCGCGCACCGGGACTGGGCCAGCAGCACTATTCGGAAACCACCTCGGCCGCCTACGGCGCCGGCAACTCGCTGGGCCTGCCGGCGGGCATCTACCTGCGCGGCCTGGTGCCGGTGGACAACCCGCTGGCAAAGCTGCTGGGCAGCGAGCCGCTGAAGGCGGAGAAGTCGCGCAACTTCACCGCGGGCGTGGTGTGGAATCCCACCAACGCACTGAACATGTCGTTCGATGCCTACCAGATCACGGTCACCAACCGCATCGCCCTGTCGAGTTCGATCTCGCTATCGACGCCGGCGGTCATCAACTACCTGGCTGCCAACGGCATCACCAACCTGCAGTACAGCGGCCTGTCCTACTTCACCAACGCGGGCACCGTGCGTACCCAGGGCGCCGACGTGGTGACCAGCTACCGCAGCGACTTCGGCGACAACGGCAACCTGATGTCGACGCTCAGCTACGGCTACCACAAGAACAAGGTCACCGACGTCAAGCCGAACCCGCCCGTGCTCGACTCGCTGGGCGTGATCTTCAAGCGCCTCAACCGCAGCGCGATCAAGGGCCTGCTGGCCGACACCGCGCCACGCAGCAAGCTGATCCTCAACGAGACCTACAGCCTCGGCAACTGGGCGTTCAACGGCACGCTGACCCGCTACGGCCGGATCACCTCGTACGGCTCGACCAGCTACCTCGACGACACCGTCTATCCGCACAAGTGGCTGCTCGACCTGGCGGTCAGCTACAACCACGACCGCTGGACGTTCACCGTGGGCGGCGACAACGTGCTCGACACCTATCCGAAGAAGGCACCGCAAGACGACGACCAGAACGGCGCCTTCCCGTATTCGTCCAGCTCGCCATTCGGTTTCCAGGGTGCGTACGTGTACGGCAAGGTGCAGTACCACTGGTAAGCGCAGACCGTGCGGCGAAGGTTCCGGTGCACGCCGGGACCTTCGCCGACGCTCCATGCAAGCCGCCGTCGCCGGCATGCCACAACCGTCAGTTATGCAAGGCAAGCGTCTTTTCATTGGTGGCGTGCAACCGCCTGTGACTATGCTCGAACCTCATCGTGGAGAGTGAACGAATGACCGAACAACACACGCTGCGCAGCGATGCGGGCATCGCCGGCCGCACCACGGCGCGCAGTCGGGCGCGCTGGCGCCACACCCTGCTGGCGCTGGCGCTGCTCCCCGCGCTTGGCGCCCTGGCCCACGCGCAGGACGCCGCAACATCGACGACCACGGCGTCGAAGACCGCCGCCATCGCCAGCGCCAATGCGCTGGCCACCGAGGCCGGCTTCGAAGTGCTGGCGCGCGGCGGCAACGCGGTGGACGCGGCGATCGCGGTGGGCACCACGCTGTCGGTGGTGCAGCCCGAAGCGTCCGGCATGGGCGGCGGCTTCCTCGCCGTGATCCACGACGCGGCCACCGGCAAGGACACCTTCATCGACGCGCGCGAGATGGCGCCGCAGGCGGTCAGCGAGAAGGATTATCTGAAGGCGGATGGCACGCCGAACCGCGACACCTCGCTGAATGGCCCTCTGGCCGCCGGCATCCCCGGTTTCCCCGCCGGCGTTGCCTACATGTCGGGCAAGTACGGCAAGCTGCCGCTGTCGGTGTCGCTGAGTCCGGCGATCCGGATCGCCGAGCAGGGCTTCCATCCCAGCGGCGCGCTGGTCCGTTCGATCGGCCACAAGGCCGACGTGCTGCGCCGCTACCCGGCCTCGTCGGGCAAGTTCATGCCGGGCGGCAAGGCGCCCGGCGAAGCGGATCTGTTCCGCGATCCAAACCAGGCACGCACGCTGAAGGCGCTGGCCGCCAACGGCGCGGACGGTTTCTACAAGGGCGCGGTGGCGAAGGAACTGGTGAAGTCGGTGCGCGCCGCCGGCGGCACCTGGACGCTCACCGATCTGGCGAACTATCGCGCGAAGGAACGCCAGCCGATCGAGCTGCAGTACGCCGGCTACAAGGTGGTCACCGCGCCACCGCCCTCCTCCGGCGGCGTGGCGATCGCCGAGATGCTCAACATCCTCGCCCCGCTCGACCTGAAGAGCATGGATGAAGCCCACCGCATCCATTACCTGGTCGAGGCGATGCGCCGCGCGTTCCGCGACCACAACGAATACCTCGGCGATCCCGACTTCGTGAAGATGCCGCTGGACATGCTGCTGTCGCCCTACTACGCCGACGGCCTGCGCCAGAGCATCCTGCCCGAACAGGCGACCAAGTCCGCCTGGCTGCCGTCGGTGCAGGCGAAGAGCCCCGGCATGCACACCACGCACTACTCGATCATCGACAAGGACGGCAACATGGTCTCGATGACCGCCACGGTGAACACCACCCTCGGCTCCAGCTTCGTGGCGGGCAAGACCGGCATCCTGCTCAACAACGAGATGGACGACTTCGCCCTGGTCTCGGGCCAGCCCAACGCGTTCGGCCTGATCGGCGGCAGCGCCAATGCACCGGTCGGTGGCAAGCGCATGCTGTCGTCGATGTCGCCCAGCATCGTGGTCGGCAAGGATCGCCTCGCGGTGATCGGCTCGCCCGGCGGCTCCACCATCATCACCCAGGTGTTCGAGGCGATCCTCGCCTTCGTCGACGGCAAGGACGCGGGCCAGATCACCGCGCAGAAACGCATCCACCACCAGTTCCTGCCCGACCGCATCGACATCGAAAAGGGCAGCGACATCCCCGCCGACGTGTTGGCCAAGCTGAAGGCGATGGGCTACGAGATCAACGACACCGAAACCTGGGGCAACATGAACGTGGTGGTGTGGGACAAGACCAGCAACACCAAGACCGCCGCCAGCGACCCGCGCAATCCCAACGGCCTGGGCAAGGTCGAAACCGCCCATTGAGGCAGCCGGCCGCAAGGCCGGTTGCAACGCCGCGAGCTGCTGGCGGTTGCCCAGCCAGGGTTCACGTGCCCGATCTTCCGCATCTTCCACTTCCCCCTGATCGACGGCGCCGCCGCCACCTGGAGTCCTCTTTCATGTCCACCCAAGGCGATGCGAAGCCTTCCGCCCAATGGCGTCCGCCGTACCTGCTGTACCTGGGCAACGCGGCCGATGATCTGGCCATCAAGACGGCCAGAGGCGTGGCCTACTGGCGCCCGGAATGGTGCGTGGGCCAGCTGCGCCATCCCGACTGCAAGCCCACGCTGGGCCTGCCCGACATGAGCATGGCCGAGGCGAAGGACCTCGGCGCGAACACCATGCTGATCGGCACCGCGAACGCGGGCGGCACGATGGCGCCGGAGATCGTGGCCGCCGCCATCAAGGCGCTCGACACCGGCCTCAACGTGGTCGCCGGCCTGCACCACAAGCTGCGCGAGAACCCCGACATCGTGGCCGCGGCGCAGCGTAACGGGCGAGTGCTGTTCGACGCCCGCGATCCCGCGCCGGGCATCCCGGTCGGCAACGGCCGGCCGCGGGCGGGCCGACGCCTGCTCACCGTGGGCACGGACTGCTCGGTGGGCAAGATGTACACCACGCTGGCGCTGGAGCGCGCGATGCGCCAGCGCGGCCTGGCGGCGGACTTCCGCGCCACCGGCCAGACCGGGATCTTCGTCGCCGGCGCCGGCGTGCCGATCGATGCGGTGGTCGCGGACTTCATCTCCGGTGGCGCGGAGTGGATCTCGCCGGCGCGCCACGATGGCGGCTGGGACCTCATCGAAGGCCAGGGCTCGCTGTTCCATCCCTCCTACGCGGGCGTGTCGCTGGGCCTGCTGCACGGCTCGCAGCCCGACGCCCTGGTGCTGTGCCACGAACCCACCCGGCGCCACATGCGCGGCCTGCCCGACTACCCGCTGCCCGAGCTGAAGCCGTGCCTGGAGGCGAACCTGGTCGCCGCGCGCCTCACCAATCCGGCGGTGAAGCCGGTGGGAGTCGCACTGAATACGTCCGGCATGGCGGCGGGCGAAGCCGCCGACGCCTGCAAGCGCATCAGTGACCTGCTCCAGCTGCCTTGCCAGGACCCGGTGACCATGGGTGTCGAAGCGATCGTGGACCAGCTGCTCGCATGCTTCGCGAACTGACCATCAGCGAGCGCAGCTTCCCGCTGGTGGCGCCCTTCCGCATCGCGCGCGGCGTGAAATACGCCGCCGACGTGGTCACGGTGGAGCTGCATCAGGCGGGACGGACCGGACGCGGCGAATCGGTGCCGTATGCGCGCTACGGCGAATCGATGGCCTCGGTGCTCGACGAGATCGAATCGCTGCGGGCCGCGCTGGCCGCCGGCATGGGCCGCGACGAACTGCAACTGCGGTTGCCGCCCGGCGCGGCGCGCAACGCGCTGGACGCGGCGATGTGGGACCTCGATTCGCAACTGAGCTCGGTGCCGGTGTGGGTGCAGCTGGGACGACCGCCACGCGCCACCCTGCGCAGCGCGATCACCCTCAGCATCGACACGCCCGCGCGCATGGGCGAGGCGGCCGCGCGCATCGACCATGCCGGGCTGATCAAGATCAAGGTGGACGCCGACGACCCGGCCGCGCGGATCGAGGCCGTGCGGCAGGCCGCGCCCCGCGCGCACCTCATCGTCGATCCCAACGAAAGCTGGACCATCGACATCCTGCGCGACCTGCAGCCGCTGCTGGAACGCACCGGCGTGGAGCTGCTGGAACAGCCGCTGCCCGCCGACGCCGACGAGGCCCTGCTCGGTTTCCACAGCCGCATCCCGATCTGCGCCGACGAAGCCTGCCACGTCACCGCCGACCTGCCGCGACTGCGCGGCCGCTACCAGGCGGTCAACATCAAGCTGGACAAGACCGGCGGACTCACCGAGGCTTGGCGACTGCTGCGCGCCGCGCGTGCCGACGGATTCAAGATCATGGTGGGTTGCATGGTGTGTTCGTCGCTGGGCATCACCCCGGCACTGGAAATCGCCCGCGAGGCGGAGTTCATCGACCTGGATGGCCCGCTCTGGCTGCAGGACGACTACGCCGATGGCGTGAGCCTGCACGATGGCTTGCTGCGGCCGCCGTCGCCCGCGTTCTGGGGCGGTTGACGATGCCATCCGTGCAATGGCCTGCGGCATGCTGACCCTCGACTCGATCCAGACCGTGGCCTGCGGCGGGCTGTTCCTGCTCGCCGGCTACGCGATCCGCCGGCAGCTGCCGCTGCTGTCGCGCTTCAGCATTCCCGCGCCGGTGATCGGCGGCCTGCTGGTGGCGCTGGCGCTGCTGCTTTGCCGCCAGTGGAACTACACCCCGATACGCTTCGACACCACGCTCAAACAGCCGCTGATGATCGCCTTCTTCACCGGCGTCGGCTTCAACGCCAGCACCTCCCTGCTCAAGGTCGGCGGGCGCCAGATCGTGCTGTTCCTGGGCCTGGCCAGCGGGCTCGCCGTAGTGCAGAACCTGGTCGGTGTCGTGCTGTCGAAAGCGTTCGGGTTGCCGCCGCTGTTCGGCGTGATCACCGGCTCGGCGACGCTGACCGGCGGACCGGCGACCGGCATGGCCTTCGCGCCGCTGTTCACCGAGGCCGGCGTGCACGGCGCGGCCAGCGTGGCGCTGGCCAACGCGATGGCCGGCATCGTGCTGGGTTCGGTGATCGGCGCGCCGGTGGCGACGATGCTGATCGAGCGGCTCAAGCTGCGCTCGCCGCAATCGCACGCGTTCGCCGACGGCGCGCCGGCGATCTCGCTGCAGGTCGCCGGCGAGCCCGCCGCCAAAGCCAGCAACTTCGACGAGCAGGCCTATGCGGGGCTCAAGAGTTTCGTGTGGATCCTGCTGGCGATGGGCCTCGGTGCGTGGATCAGCAGCGGCCTGGGCACGCTCGGCCTGACCCTGCCCAGCTACATCGGTGCGATGCTGGTGGGCGCCGTGATCCGCAACGTCGACGACCGCTTCGGCTGGTTCGGCCTGTCGATGCGCGGCATCGACATCATCGGCAACATCTGCCTGTCGCTGTTCCTGGTGGTGGCCTTGATGGATCTGCACCTGTGGGAGCTCAGCGGGCTGGCCATGCCGCTGCTGGTCAACCTTGGCGTGCAATCGGCCATCGTGGTGGCGTTCTGCTGCTGGCCCCTGCTCAAGCTGATGGGCCGCGACTACGACGCCGCGGTGATGGCCAGCGGCTTCATCGGCTTCATGCTGGGCACCACCGCCAACGCGATGGCGGTGATGAGTTCGCTGACCGAGCGCTACGGCCCGGCGACGCGCGCCTTCCTGGTGGCGCCGATCGTGGGCGCGTTCCTGATCGACTTCACCAACGCCATCATCATCACCGGCTTCATCAACTGGTGGAAATGACCGGCCACAAAAAAAGGGCGGCTTGCGCCGCCCTTTTTTCATGCCTGAAGCAGGCTCAATTCACCAGTCGCAACGTGAACGGATAACGGTACGCCGTGCCTTCGTTGGCCTTGATCGTGCCGATGATCGCCAGCACCAGCCAGGCCACGAACACCACGGCCAGCACCAGGAAGCCGATCAGGATGAAGCACAGGATCCAGCCCACGATGGCGGCGATCGCCACGGTGATGTTGAAGTTCAGCGCTTCCTTGCCCTGATCGTTGACGAACGGCATGGTGTCCTTCTTGATCAGCCAGATCACCAGCGGCCCGATGATGCTGCCGAACGGAATGATCAGGCCGATCAGCGCGGACAGGTGCGCGAACATCGCCCACTGGCGCTCGTCGGCGGAAGGGGCGCCGGCCATCGGCGGTTCGCTCGGCGGGGGCGGAATCACGGACTCGGGTGGAACGCTCATGCGCATCTCCTTCTACGTCAAAAGTTCGCCGGCCGCTTGCCGGTTGCGCCGATGCTAGCAAGGCTGGAGCTGCTTTGCCGCAGGAATCTGCGAAAGACAGGCATGAGCGACCCCACCCCAGCCCTCCCCTGCACGCAGGGGAGGGGGACAAGCGGCGCTTTGCTCCTTCCCCCACTACGTGCAGGAGAGGAAGACGAGCAGCTCTGCTCCTCCCCACTGCGTGCAGGAGAGGAAGGCGAGCCGCGCTCTGCTCCTCCCCCTGCGCGCAGGGGGAGGTCGGGAGGGGGTTGCCCGAGGTGGCGAAAAAGCAACGATCAAGTGCGACCCCACCCCAACCCTCCCCTGCACGCAGGGGAGGGAGTCAATGCCTACTCGCCGGCGACGGTCATGCGGTCGAGCAGGATCGAGCCGGTGAGCAGGTGCGAGCGGATGTCGACGTCGCTGCCCACGGCCACGATGCCGTTGAACATGTCGCGCAGGTTGGCGGCAATCGTGATGCCTTCCACCGGGTAGGCGATCACGCCGTTCTCGACCCAGAAGCCCGAGGCGCCCCGAGAATAGTCACCGGTGACGGTGGACACGCCCTGCCCCATCACCTCGGTCAGCAGCAGGCCGGTGCCCAGTCGCGCCAGCATGCCGTCGAAATCGGATCGCTCGCCGTCGGCCGCGCCCGCATCCACCACCAGGTTGTGGATGCCGCCGGCGTTGCCGGTCGAGGACAGGCCCAGCTTGCGCGCCGAATAGCTGCTCAGCATGTAGCGCGCCAGCACGCCCTTTTCCACCAGCGCGCTGTCGACGGTGGCCACGCCCTCGGCGTCGAAGTTCGCCGAACCCTGGCCGCGCGCAAGATGCGGTCGCTCGTTGATGTCGAGCCACGCCGGCATCACCGGCTTGCCGACGTGGTCGAGCAGGAAACTGGCCTGCCGATACAGCGCGCCGCCGCTGACCGCACTCAGCAGGTGGCCGATCAGTCCGCGCGCCAGCTCCGGCACGAACAGCACCGGGCATTGCCGCGTCGACAGGCTGCGCGCACCCAGCCGCGCCAGGGTGCGTTCGGCCGCCTGGTCGCCCAGCGCCTGCGCACTCATGAAATCGCCGGCGGCGCGCACACTGTCGTACCAGTAATCGCGCTGCATGCCGTCGTCGTCACCGGCGATCAGCGCCAGCGACAGCGAATGCCGGGTGCCGCGCTCGCGCCCCACGAAGCCGTGCGAATTCGCATACACCGACAAGCCCTCGCCGGCCTGCACGCTGGCGCCGTCGGAATTGCTGATGCCCGGGTGGGCGCGGCCGGCATCCTCGATCGCGATGCCCAGCTCGATCGCCTGCGCGGTATCGATGCTCCACGGATGCCACAGGTCCAGGTCCGGGAATGAGGTGGCCATGCGCGCCGCATCGGCCAGCCCCGCGGCGGGATCTTCCTCGGTGTAGCGGGCGATCGCGCAGGCCTGGTCGAGCGTGGCCTGGATCGAATCGGGATTGAGGTCGGCGGTGCTGGCCGAACCCTTGCGCTGGCCGAAATACACGGTCAGCCCGAAGCCGCGGTCGCGGGTGTGCTCGACCGTCTCCACCTCGCCCAGCCGCACGTTCACGTTGAGCCCGCTGCTGATGCTGGCCGCCACCTCGGCCTGGCTGGCGCCCGCGGCGCGCGCGCGGCGGATCACGTCAGCGGCAAGGTCGGCCAGTCGCTCCATGTCCTGTTCACTGCGATCCGGCGTCTGGCTGAGGGCAACTTCGCTCACGTTGGGCATTCCTGGGGATTAGGCGGGTAGAATAAGCGGTTCGCGACCGCCGGCTCCCGAATTGGGGGCGCGAGCGCGGATTGAAAGAGCTGCGGAGCACGTCCATGCAACCTGCCGCCGGCATTTATCGTCACTACAAGGGTCAGCGCTACCGCGTGCTGGGCACCGCGCAGCACAGCGAAACGATGGAGCCGCTGGTGGTCTACCAGGCGCTCTACGGCGACTTCGGCCTGTGGGTGCGCCCGGCAACGATGTTCTGCGAAACCGTCGAACTGGATGGCGAGCCACTGCCCCGCTTCGCGCTGGAGCAGGCCGAGACCACGCCGGCGGACGACCACACCGCAAGCATGGCGGACCGCGAAGACCCGCAGCGCTGATCCACCCCATCCTGGAATGACACCGTGAGCCCGAGCCGCAGCCGCAACCAGTACGAACTCGAAGAAGAAGCGGACTACGGCCCCAGCCGCACCCAGCAGCGCCGCGATGCGCTGGCGGTGCTGGCGCTGGCCCAGCAACTGGTCGACCTGCCGCCCAGCCGCCTGGCCAAGCTACCCCTGCCCGACGACGTGCGCCACGAAATCGACGTCACCCGCCGCATCAGCTCGCACGGCGCGAAGAAGCGCCAGCTCGCCTTCCTGGCCAAGGTGATGCGCCGCTTCGACGAAGACGACTTCGCCGCAGTGCGCGCCGAACTCGGCGAGAACCGCGAGAAGCAGCGCCAGGAAACCGCGGCGATGCATCGGCTGGAGTCCATGCGCGATCGACTGATCGCCGAGGACGAAACCGCCCTGTCCGAACTGATCGCCGAGCATCCGCAGGTGGATCGCCAGCATCTGCGGTCGCTGGTGCGCCAGGCGCGCGTCGAGAAGGACACGCCGAACAAGCCGCCGAAGGCGTACCGGGAGATCTTTCAGTTGTTGAAGGATCTGGCGCAGACAGATACATCCGACGACACCGCTGCGTGAAAATACTCTGCGCAGTGGGGCTCTGCCTGCTCTGCGCAGCGTGCGCAACCGTACCGCCTGCCGCTGAGCAGGACATCTGCAAGCACCTCTACACGTACGCCGCATCGTTACCTATTGGTTCGACGCATACGATAAGACTGAGCACGAAGGGAGCGTTCCCGCTCGACTTCCAGATGGATTGCCACCATGACACCGACGACGAGGCGGACCACGTGTTCTGTGGCTGGTTGATCGCCAATACCTCCCGGGAATTCATGGCGATCAACATCAACGACGCCAGCAGTTGCCTGCAGCAACAGAAGATCGTCGGTTCCACCAGTGGAAGCGACATCGAGCGCTGGTCCGGCACCATGGTCATCAACAGCCCCGAAGCCGCACCCGACACGAAGATCGTCTTCAGCTATCTGCAGCAACCCGACTTCCAGAAAGAAGACTTCATCCAGTTCGAAGTCACGCGGCGTCCGGCCAAGCCGCAGCGTTAGCCGATGCGCGCGCGACCGCGCAGTCGTGACCGCGGCATATTGAGTCAGGGCCCTGTGTAGCCTGAGAACGTGGCCCACGGCGAAGGCCACCCAACCCATGCTCGGGCGAAGGCCGGAAGAGATTTAAAACAGCGAAGCCGGTCATCGCACTTGCTGTTGCGCCTGACGCTTTGCCTGTCCCTGTGCATCAGAGCAAAAGCTTTCGTCTGCCTACGGCAGCCGAGCCACCTTTCTCTGTCTGGCCAGAGAAACGTGGCCCAAAGAGAGGCCACCCCGCTTCCGCGCTTTCCGGGCCTCCTGCCCGGAAAGTTCGCGAGTCGAGGCCGGGCTTTTCGACAGCACATCCCTGTGCTGGCGAAAAGGCATCGGCATCCATGCCGATGCCCGCTACGCGGCCTGTCGTCCCCGACTCGCCGCTGCAGAGGGGCCCCGGGTAGAGCAGCGGGCCATCGTGGCCCGCACTCTTCAGAAGAGCCGAAGCAAAGCCGAAGCGGAGCAAAGCCAGAGCGGAGCGGAGCCGAGCCGAGCCGAGCGAAGCTCGGCATCTGCGTACGGCAGGCGCCGTGCACAGGGGGCGCTGTCCTGTTTGAGGGCGTGGCGAACCTCGACGGCGAGGTTTCGTGGGTCGGCGGGGACGTTTCCCGGGTGGCCGGCGAGGTTTGGAACCTCAACGGGGACGTGGCCAAGCTCGGCGGGGACGTCCTGAACCTCAACGGGGATGTCCGGAGTCTCGACGAGGAGGTCTGGAAGCTCGACGGAGAGGTTTGGAAGGTCGGCGAGGACGTGTAGAACCTCGGCGGGGAGGTTCGAAACCTCGACGGGGACGTGCGGAACCTCGGCGTCGACGTTCCGCACGTCCCGATGGACCGGCAAAGCCCCGGCGGCGCGGTCGGCGACCACGTCGCCGGGGGTCAAGGATCAGGCTGCGGCGGGCTCCGGCGCGGTGCGGGTGCCGCGGGGGCCGGGGAAGCGCTGACGCAGGTCGTCATACACATCTTGCGCACCATCGCGGCCGCGATGGGCCGCCTCGCGCACGCTCTGGTAATACGCCAGGTCGGCCATCCACACCTCGCTGGACACCAGCTGCACCGTGTCGTCAACGCTGGCCGCCAGCGTCTGCAGCTCCGCTGCGAAACGCAACAACTGCGAGCGCAGACTGCGATCCTTCTGCACTTCGGCCAGGTCGACAAAGCCCGGCACGAACTGCGCCCGGTTCGCCATGTAGGTCACGCACTTCTCGTCGAAACCCACCGACTTCGCTCCCAACCGCGGCAACTCCTTCCGCTCCTGCGCCGACAGCGTGGCCAGAAACGGCAACGCCCCGCGGATCGTCGCCAGCGCGCCCTGCACCGCCGCCACATCCTCATCCGAAAGCACCGCCGAAATACGATTGTCGTTGGACATGCAAACACTCCTTGTAGATCGCAAGCCGCCGGTCTGGCGGCGCGGGGAGCGTAGCAATCAGGTGCCGCGGGCTTGGGGCGCGATGTCGTGTAAGGGATGGATGAGACGGAAACCAAGATGACGCTGCCGCTCTCGTTGACCTACCGGGCGGCAGAAGCATGGGCTGCCAATCAAAAGGAGAGATTCTGCATATCCAGGGGTTTACTCCTTAGCTACCACGGTGTCGTAGAGCCCGTAGTGGGTCAGGCCCTCGTGGCTCTCGATTCCTGTGTAACTTAATGACGCGTCCTCATAGCGGCGGAAGGCAAATACCGCCTGGTTCATCTGTTCGGTGTTGAACACCTTGAGTTGCACCAGCAAATGGAAGTCCTTCACGGTCAGACCGGTCACCACCCGGAAAAGCTCCGGCTCGATCTTGGTGATGACATCCTTGAGGGTGTTTTCCCGGAAATCGGTCAAATACATGAACGCCGGAATGCGCGTGGCGAATTTGATCAGTTTTTCCTGGATGAGCTTGCGCTTGGACTTGTATTCCTTCTCCTCGTCCGTGAGCTGTTTCTGTTCCTTGGCCGACAGGCCTTTCTCTTTGGCCTTGTTCTTGAGCGCCTTGACCTTGTCGCTCTTGTTAATGATGGTCTCGATGATGTTGTCGCCCAGCGCGCGCCAACCCTCGATCCGTTCCACCGCGGCCATCGCTTCGGAGTTGTCGAGAATACGGCGCAGGGTGTCATTGTCTACATTCACCAGAAGCGCGCTTTCCCACTTACGCGCCAGCAGCGTGGCGGATGTACCAGCCATCGCGATGTCGAGAACGCCGCCGGCGTCGATCTGCGTCATGTTGGCGCCGTCGTAGGCCAGCACAGGCAGGAACGACACCAGATCCTTCACCGCGTTTTCGGGGTTCGACTCGTTGGGCGAGAGGCCGACGCCGTATTCGGACAGCTGGCGCAACGCGCGGGTGGGGGCGAAGTCGAAAACGAAGCACACGGGCTTGAGGATTTCTTCCTCGTTGGGGTTGTCCCCATTCGGATTCTTGATCGACCACGGCGACTGCACGCGAAACGCGGCCTGGAAATAGGTCTCGGGTGATTTTAAATTGCGCAGCATCAGGATGGAGGACCACTGCGCCACAGTCACGCCGGTGGTGAGCTTGCCACAGGACAAGGTGATGCTCTTGGTCTCGAAGCCGCTACCGATGGCGTCGCGTACCGGGGGCAAGGCCTCCAGGCCGATACCCGCGGAGGCTCCGGCCGCCGCGATCACGGTGTAGTCGTGCCAGAACACGTTGTGCTTCTCGGCCAGCAAGTTCGCCATGGCGTGGCAAGAGGCTACGTTCGGCAAGAACCAGAACGAGTGCTGGAGATACGGTAGAAGGCGCACATCGGAGTAGGGAAACGGCGGCCGGGTGCCGGCCTTCAGGAACTCTGCGACCTTGGGTGCATAAGCACCCCGGATGATGTCCAGCCATTTCTGCACGTCGCTCTTGTGCTGAAACTTGGCGGCCTTCCCGGTGCCGGCGGCATCAAAGAACTCGTTGAGATCGAACTCATCGAACTCCCCGGCGTTGGCGATGGCCACCAGCTCGTCAGGCATCTGGTATGTCAGTAGCCGCATCTGCGGCAGGGCACCGTAGGGGTTCCATTTGGTCGGGTGTTTGATCGCGAACTGCTCTTTGGCGCGCTGCTCGTCGGTGTAGGTCCAGTTGAAGATCTGTTCTTCGATGAACTCGCCAGTGGCCAGCGCTTTGAACGGCGTGCCCGAAAGATAGAGGTAGGCCTTGGTGGTGATGGGGAGGAAATCGGTTTCGTTCACCGAGAGCACCCCGATGTCTTCGTTCACCTGTTCGAGGTCGGCCGCGTATTCCAGTTTGGTTTCTTTCTTCGCGACCGCGTGGTCCTCGCCCTCGAACAACTCCTTAGCAGTTTCGCGCCAGGCACCAAAGTGATATTCGTCGAAAACAACCAGATCCCAGTTCACCGCGTGCAGCCATTCGTTCCGAGGTTTGATGTTTCCTGTCGCGTCCCGGCCGAGCAGATCCTGGAACGATCCGAAATACACCACCGGCTTGTTTTTGTTGATCTGGGTCGGATCGCCACCCGTTGATTTCGACAGGTACTGCCAGCCATCGAAGTCCGCATGGTTCTCCAGGTCGTTTTGCCATGCATCCTCGACGGCCGGCTTGAAGGTCAGCACCAGCACGCGTTTGGCTCCGAGCTTTTTCGCCAACTGGTAGCTGGTAAAGGTCTTACCGAAACGCATCTTCGCGTTCCAGAGAAACCGGGGCACAGCTTTCCTGTCCTCCGCCCACCGCGAGAGGTAATAGTCACAGGTCACCTTCACCGCTTCGGCCTGTTCCTTGCGCATCGGGAAGGTCAGGTGGTGGGTACCGCTGACCTTTTGACCCCTGTGTAGTTCGGTAAGCACGGTGAGCACGTCTTTGGCGGCACAACACATCCACTCCAGCTGGGCTTTTTTGAAGCCTTTTTTTACCAAGGCTGCCCGCACGTCGTGGTCGCTGAAGATGCTCCCATCCTCGCGCTCGGCCGATTCATCTAGCTCAATCTTGTAATTCTTTATCGCCGCCGTTTTAAGCTGTTCAGCGATGCGCTTCTTAACGTTGCGCGTGGTCTGCCCGACCTTCAGCTGCCCTTTGTGCGCCGCGTCAGCGATCGAATAGGCGTAGATGCGGGGACGGGCGAGAGGCTTGGGGGCGAGGATCTCATCGATGCTTTTACTCATCGTCGATATCATCCGTCCCATTAGCATCATCTTGCTCGGCGACCTGAGATTCTATGAAATCGATCTCATCTTTTGTCAGGCCATACCGTTTGTAAAGTTTCGCGTCTGTCCACTCCGTATCGAGGGAAAGATCGGGGACAAAGGAATACACATCGCGGGTAGCATGCTGCGTGGTCTTGCGAAGCGAGACAAGGAAGCGAACAAACCTGGTGCGCAGATACTTTGCATAATTCGCAGCCGCCGCCTCGTCGTGGAAATGACCTGCGACGAGATATGTTTCGGTACATGCGGTGCCAGGCTCCGCAATGATCGGCTTGCTTAGAAATTTTGTTTCGATCGCTGCGCTCGTTCCCTGGACGGCAGTCATCAGGACCTTCCAGTCATCAATCCACTCTGGGTTTACCGTGATGTCCTTGCACGAAATCCAGCTGATTCTTTGTGAGCCATAGAGTTTCACAGCACTCTTGATGCCCTTGGGATCTGGCTTGCCGTGGAAGAACGTGCGCAATCCAAAAGGCTTGCCGCTGGACACGCGTTTATCCAGGGTTGGTTCCTTTTTGAGCTTAACCTTTTCCAGGATGGGGATGGCCTCGTTGCGCCGCACGAGAACGCCATAGGCATCAAGGGGACGAGATACGGTCGGGCCGGTAGGCCGTCCGTCCCATATGGTTTGCACATCGCACAGACCGTTGTAGTCGCGACTCCACAAAAAGTACGAGATTCCACCGCGTATCTTCACCCCGGGAAACCCTTCGTACAGCTTAGGGTAGTCCACAATGCTGCGCATTCGTTTGTCGGAAAGCATGCGCTCTCGAAACTTATCGAGGCCCTTGCCCCCGGTCATCCAGCGCGAAGGTGTAACAAACACCGCGTAGCGCGGCTCCAAATCCAATGCTTTCTCAACGAATAAATGGTAGATCGGCGCTGCGCTTGCACCGTGGCCACCGTCGTTCATCTGGTACGGCGGATTGCCAATGATTACGTCGAACTGCATGTTGCCTCCAAACAACTCGGCAACCCGAGCCTTGATGTCGTTGGTGTGGATGAACGCATAGGCGTGGGATTCGAAATCATCGCCACGATCAAGCGCGCTCTGGCTCGCTCCGCAATAGCGGCACTTTCCGTCAACCCACGTATGTTCCTGCCTTTTGAACCAGATGTTGCCCGCGTTACTGTTGAAGCTCCGGGCAATCGAATGCGCTCCATCTGCGTGTTTGCTGCAGTACACGCTTCGCCGAGCCAGGAGGCTGGTCAGCTGCGTGATACCGATGCCGAAGACCTGTCTGGTTAAGATGTGGTCGACGCGCGCATCGAGATCGGGAATCTTCCTGGCCAGACCGATGGTGAGACGCCTGGTGATTTCACGCAGAAATACGCCGGACTTCGCACACGGATCGAGGAATCTGACGTTCTTGTTCGACCAAAGATTGGCACCCGAGTGATCAGCGGCCCATGCCTCAGACAAGGTGTCGAGCATCCGGTTGGCAAACTCCGGAGGCGTGAACACCTCATCATTGGAAAGGTTGGCGATGCACGTCAGCACATCGGGGTTGCGGCCGCGCAAGGTGAAACTCGCCAATTTGTCGCTCACGCAGCCTCCTGGGACCCATCGGCCAGTTCAGCGAGTTCTTTGATGCTCATTGGTGGCCACGTCTTCACCGGGGTGAAGATTTCATCTTTTCCAACATTCGCCCAAAGGGAATCTTCCGCGCTGAACGCGGACGAATGGGTCAGCAAGTCGAACCGAAAATCTCGGCGCTGGAACTTTCCCTTGCCCAGGTATCCCCATTCGGCAAACGTGATCGACCGCTTGCGGCTGTCGAGCATCGTTAGAGCGTCGCCATGCACGATGTTCTGGGACAGCACGTAGGATGCCGCGCGGCACAGGTCATCCGCCGCGTCTAGGCGCAGGTAGTCCGCAAAAATAACCAACAGATTGTCGCGGCACTCGATGATGTTGTCCGGTAGAAGTTCAATGCCATAGCTACACATCAAACCGAACAATGCGTAATGACCTTTGTCGAACTCGGATCTGCCGTACTTCATTTCGACGGCGGCGAGCTTGCGCTTCAAAACCGAGACGAGAAAGTTCCCGCTGCCACAGGCAGGTTCTAAGAAGCGCGAATCGATGCGCTCGGTCTCGCCTTTCACCAGGTCGAGCATGGCCTCGACCATCCATGCGGGGGTGAACACCTCTCCATGATCGGCGACACGTTGCTTTGACTTTACAAGGCTCATGGATAGTGGTGCCCCAGGTTGCTATGCAGAGATTCTCACACAGGCGAACAGCCTGAGTAGGTTCCGCGCACCTCCGAGTATGGAATTTGTCCGCTTAGTTGCTGTAGGCAGACGAAAGCTTTTCGCCCTTGATGTCCGCAAGGCGCGGGGAATCAAAGAGAAAGATCAAGAGCGAACCCCACCCCGGCCCTCCCCTGCGAGCAGGGGCGGGAGAAAAGCCAAGCGCTGCGCCTCGTGCATCAGACAATTGACGTATGCGGTTGCATGCTCACGGCCGCCGAAAGTCTCGCTAGGAACGGGCTTTTGCTTTGGCTCTTCGCTCTTCGGCTCTGGCAACCGCAACGCGGTTGCGCACCGAGTGCGGGCCAGGATGGCCCGCTGCTCTACCCGGGGCCCCTCTGCAGCGACGAGGCGGGGACGACAGGCCGCGTAGCGGGCGTTGCCAAGGATGGCAACGCCTTTTCGCGCGGGCAGGAGCCCGCTCGAAAAGCCCGGCCCCGACTCGCGAACCTCGCAGGCAGGATGCCTGCGAGGCGCGGAAGCGGGGTGGCCTCTCTTTGGGCCACGTTTCTCTGGCCACTCAGAGAAAGGTGGCTCGGCTGCCGCAGGCAGACGAAAGCTTTTGCCCTTAGCGCCGCAGGCAAAGCAAGCCATCGCGCACAGGGTGCGCTCCTACGGCGCCGCACCAGTTACGAAGCGGTGCCACCCACCGTCATCGAATCGATCTTCAGCGTCGGCTGCCCCACGCCCACGGGCACGCTCTGCCCGTCCTTGCCGCACACGCCCACGCCTTCGTCCAATGCCAGATCATTGCCGATCATCGACACCCGATTGAGCACGTCCGGCCCGGAACCGATCAACGTCGCCCCCTTCACCGGACGAGTGATCCGACCGTCCTCGATCAGGTACGCCTCGGAGGCGGAGAAGGTGAACTTGCCGTTGGTGATGTCGACCTGGCCGCCGCCGAAGTTCGGCGCGTACAGGCCCTTCTTCACCGAGCGGATGATTTCCTGCGGGTCGTGCTGGCCGGCCAGCATGTAGGTGTTGGTCATGCGCGGCATCGGCAGCGCGGTGAAGGATTCGCGGCGGCCGTTGCCGGTGGGCGCCATGCCCATCAGGCGGGCGTTGAGCTTGTCCTGCATGTAACCCTTGAGGATGCCGTCCTCGATCAGGGTGGTGCATTCGGTGGGCGTGCCTTCGTCGTCGATGCTCAACGAGCCGCGGCGGCCGGCCAGGGTGCCGTCGTCGACGATGGTGACGCCTTTCGCCGCCACGCGCTGGCCGATGCGGCCGGAGAACGCGGAGCTGCCCTTGCGGTTGAAGTCGCCTTCGAGGCCGTGGCCGATCGCCTCGTGCAGCAGCACGCCGGGCCAGCCGGGGCCGAGCACCACGGTCATCTGGCCGGCGGGGGCGTCGACGGAATCGAGGTTGACCAGCGCCTGGCGCACCGCTTCGTCGGCGAAGGCGAGCGCGCGGCCGTTCTCGATCAGTTCGCGGTAACCGTAGCGGCCGCCGCCGCCGGAATAGCCCTGCTCGCGCCGGCCGTTCGCTTCGGCGATGACCTGCACGTTGATGCGCACCAGCGGGCGCACGTCGGCCGCCAGGGTGCCGTCGGAGGCGGCGATCAGGATGGTGTCCATGGTCGCGGCGAGGCTGACGATGACCTGCTTGATGCGCGGATCGCGCGAGCGCGCATACGCGTCGACTTCGCGCAGCAGGGCGATCTTGTCGGGATTGGGCAGGCTCTCGACCGGGTCGATCGCCGGGTACAGCGCGCGCGCGTTGTGCAAGGCCAGCGGCTTGCCGGCGCCGTTGCCGTCGTGGGCGATCGCGCGGGCGGCTTTCGACGCTTCCAGCAACTGCGGCAGCACGATCTCGTCGGAATAGGCGAAGCCGGTCTTTTCGCCGGACATCGCGCGCACGCCCACGCCCTGCTCGATCGAGTGGCTACCGTCCTTGACGATGCCCTCTTCCAGCGTCCATGACTCGCTGCGCGAATGCTGGAAGTACAGGTCGGCGGCGTCGATGGACGGGCCCATCAGCTGGGCGAATACGCGGTCGAGGTCGCCGGTGGCGATGCCGCCGGGGGACAACAACTTGCTTTCGGCGAGGGTGATCAATGAATCCATGGGATGCGATCGGTCTGCGGTAATTCCGGAACTATCCCACATGGGGCTGTGGCGCCGCGCTTTAAAGCCTGCGCCGCCGTCTTCCACTACCATGCGGCAACGCCAGTCGGCCCATCAGTGAAGGATCACCCGTGAGCGAACATTCCAAGCGTGAGGCGGCCCGCGAGGCCATCGAGCGGGCCGTGCAACCGGTGGCCGAGACCCGCGAACTGCTGCATCGCGACGGCGAGCTGAAACCGGGGCTGGGCAAGATCAGCGGCGTGATCGCCTTGTCGCTGGGCTTCCTGTGCCTGCTGGCGGTGGTGGCGTTCCATTTTCCGCAGTACCTGACCACGCCGGACCTGCGCCACAAGTATTCGGTGGACGTGCTGCGCCAGGTGCTGCTGGTGGGGCTGCTGGTGGCCGGCGGGATGTCGCTGGGCAACGTGATCCTGGGCCGCCAGCGCAACCTCAACATCATGGCCTTCGTGCTGGTGATCGCGGCGGTGGCGCTGGGCGGTTCGCGGGTGTCGGTGGGCGAGTTCCCCGACCACACGCCGTACATCGGGCTGGACTGGTTCATCCTGGATTTGCTGGGCTCGACGCTGATCTTCGTGGTGATCGAGAAGCTGTTCCCGCTGTACAAGGGCCAGGCGATTTTCCGCAAGGAATGGCAGACCGACCTGAAGCATTTCGCGGTGAACCATTTCATCGTGGGGCTGGCGCTGCTGACGGTGAACTTCCTGCTGCACCACCTGTTCGGCTGGCTGGTCAGCAGCCACTTCCAGCAGACCGTGCGCGACATCCCGTTCCTGCCGCAGTTGCTGTTGTGCGTGCTGGTGGCCGACCTGGCGCAGTACTGGACGCATCGTGCGTATCACGAGGTGCCGTTCCTGTGGCGCTTCCACGCGGTGCACCACAGCGTGAAGACGATGGACTGGCTGGCCGGCTCGCGCCAGCACATGCTGGAGCTGATCTTCACCCGCGTCTGCGTGCTGGCGCCGCTGTACATCCTCGGTTTTTCCGAGGCGGCGATGAACGGCTACATCCTGATCGTGGGTTTCCAGGCGGTGTTCAACCACGCCAACGTGCACCTGCCGTGGGGCCCGCTGAAGTACCTGCTGGTGACGCCGGATTTCCACCACTGGCACCACGCCTCGGATGACGAGGCGATCGACAAGAACTACGCCGCGCACTACGCGTTCCTGGACTACCTGTTCGGCACCGCGGTGAAGTCGAAGAACAAGTTTCCCGAGCGCTACGGCGTGGTCGGCGACTACATGCCGGACGGCTTCGTGAAGCAGCAGCTGTTTCCGTTCCGGGGCAAGCAAGCCGACGACAATCCGGCGGCCTGAAACCCGCCCGCCGCTTCAGTGCTGCACGGATGAAGAGACCGCCGGCGCCGCAACGCTGGCAGCGGCCGCGGGCGGCAGCAGGATCTGCGGTGTCGTCGGCGGCGCGATCGCGCTGCCCGCTGCCGCCGGCTGGCCGGCCGGCGCGTTGAGCAGGGGCGCGGGCGGTGGCGCCGCGGCGCCGTGCTTCTCGACCAGGGTGATCACCGGCTCGTCCCAGCTGCCGGTGATCTTGTAGCGGGCGCTGGCGGCCTGGTTCAGGCCCTTGCCCAGCAGGCCCTGCACGGCGAAGCCCGCGGCCGCGCCGATCGGGCCGCCCACCACCGCACCGACCAGCGGCAGGCTGTTGCCGACATGCGGCACCACCAGCATCTGCTGGTCGTAATCCTTGCTGCGCAGGCCGGTGCGACCGGTCACGCTGATGTTCGCGGCCGGCCCCTCGATGCGCAGGTTGTCGGTGGTCGCGTTGCCGTCGGCGAGCCTGAAGTCGCCGCTGATCGAGTCGAATGCCAGCCCCTTGCCGAACACGTCGCCAAAATCCAGGGTGAGCCGGCGCGGCAGTTCGGCCAGCGAAACCAGTCCCAGCAACCGACCCACGCCGGGCGAGGCGGCTTCGGGAATGCGGCCGTCGTTGACCTGGATGCTGAGCGTGCCGTCCATGGTGGCCAGCGACAGCCCGCTGGGCGAACCCGGCCAGCTCGCATCGAGCTGGTCGCGGGTCTTGCCGCCATTGACCAGTCCGTCGAAACCCAGCGCGCCCAGCATGTCGCCCAGGTCCTCGGCGGCGAAGTTGATCCGCATGTGGGTGTGGCTGGAGCTGGCGTTGCCGTTCCAGTCACCGCTGCCGTTGATCTGCACCCGGCTGGACAGCGCACGCAGCTGCTCGATGTGCATGCCGTCGGCGGTGGGCCAGGATTCCAGCCGCGCCTCGCCGAGCTTCGCGTCGCCCAGGCGCAGGTCGCCCACCCAGACATGGAACGGCGGCAGCGCGGCGGGATTGACCCCGGTATTGGCCGGGTCGGGCGGCGGCACGACGGGTGTGGCGGGCGCCGCGGCCGGAGTGGCCGCCACCGTCTTGCCGGCGGCTTTGTGCTTGCCGGCGGTGGTCTCCGGCGCGGCGCTCTTGGGCCAGTACATGCGGGCCAGTCGCGCGGTGACGCCGCGCTTGTCCAGTTCGCGCGTGGGCACGCTGTAGTTGCCGACCATCGCCGGACCGTCCACGTCCACGCTGAGCAGGTCGGGCTGCGGTTTCGCCTGCAGCTTCAGCGGGCCCAGCCGGCTGTCGAACCACTCGGCCTGGTCGGTGCTGATGTCGAGGCTTTCCAGCCCCGGGCCGCCACCGCCGCTGCCCGCCGCCACGTGCTGCACCCAGCCGGTGACGTCGAGCTGGCTGGCGTGGCCGCGAATGCGCAGGTCGCGATCGGGCAGCGTGGTCGGCATCTGCGTGCCCAGCGCCAGGGTGCCGGCCAGCGGACGCTGGTCGCCGTCGGCCAGTCGCAGGTAACCGCGCAAGGTGTCGCCCAGGCTGAAGCGCAGCGCGCTGCCAGCGATCGGCAGGGTCAGCGTCAGGTGCAGCGGCAGGTCGTCCGCGGCGGGCTTGTGCAGCGGCGCGGGCAGGTTCAGCGCGATGCCCTGCAGCGGCGAATCGACGCTGAGGGTCTGGCTCAGCGCGTCGCTGCCGGCGACATGGGCGATGCTGAAGCCGATGTCAAAGGCGCTGCGGCCGTCGGACAACTTGCCGAGCCAGTCCAGCGTCGGGTAGTCCGCCACCAGCTCGTCGATGCGGTAGTTGCCCTGCAACTGCGCCGACAGCACGGTGGCCGGATCGCTGTTGGCGCCGGCAATGGCCAGCTGCAGTTTCGATGGCTGGCCGCGGAAGCCGGCGTCCAGCGGACCGGCCTGCATGCCGTGCAGGTCGAACTTCAGCGGGCCGTTGAGCTTGTCCAGCTGGAGGTTCCACTCCGGCGCGCTGAGGTCGGCGTCCTTCAGCCGGGCCAGCCCGTCCAGTTGCGGCGTGGCGCCCTCGTCCTTTTTCAGTGGCAGCACCAGGTGGAAGCCGAAGCTGCCGCTGCCGCCCAGCTTCAGCTTGGCCAGCGTGTCGGCTTCGCGGCTGCCGATCGGGCTCTTGCGCACGAACTCCATCAGGCTGGCGCCGCTGCCACTGCCCTGCACGTTGAGGTCGAGCAGCGGGTCGCCGAAATCCGGGATCAGCGCCACCGCGCGCTCGGTCTTGACGCCCAGCGCATGGCCGCCACTGGCCTCGACCAGCATGCCGCCGTTGATGAAGCTGGCCACCGCGTCGATGCCTTCGGCATGCGGCCAGTCCTTGCCGTAGTCGAGGGTCAGGTCGCTGATCATCGCGCGCGCCTCGAAGCGCCCTTCGTTGTGGCGGAACGGCCAGTCGTGCAGGTCGCCGCGCACCAGCACCTGCGCCTCGTCCAGCCGGCCCGACAGCAGGCCGCGATCGAGCCACTCGACGGTGCCGGGCGACATCGACAGCGGCCAGAACTGGCGGGCGGCGGTCACGTCGGCGTGGTCCAGGCTGGCGTAGAGATCCAGGAACGGTGCACCGCCCCCGGCCGGCAACACCAGCTCGCCCCGGGCCTGCCCGGCGTAACCGGCACCGGCGAAGTCCAGCGCGTCGACGCCGATGTGCGACTGGCCATCCTGCGACCAGAACGCCAGCGTGCCGCCCAGCGAGGACAGCGCAAACGGCTGGTGGAAGGCTTGCGGCAAATTCAGCGTGGTGGGCTGGCTCGGCAGGGTCAGCGACAGCGCTTCGGCGTCGCCCCGCAATTGGCCGTCCAGACGGCTGATTCCCGGAAGCTTGCCGACCGCCTCGATGCCCACCTCGGCAAAGGCGAGATCGAGCGCGCGCAGGCCGGCGCGGCGACTCCACTGCAGGTGCAGCCGGTCCACCACGCCATGCGGCCGACCCTTGCCCAGCCACTGCGACAGCGCCGGCGCCAGCCCGGGCTTCAGCGCCAGCCAGGGCAGCAGCGGCGCCAGTTGCAACTTGCGCGCGACCGCGTTCACCGCAAGCCCGGCGCTGCCCGGCTGGTGCAGGCTCATCGCCAGCGCGCTGCCGTCGTCGCCGGCCCAGCGCAGTTCGTAGCCATCAGCGGTCTGATTCACGCCGGCCAGCCCGTGCAGGGCGCTGACGCTGGCCTGGCCGTCGCCGGGCGCGCTGACGGCCAGCGTGTCCAGGTCGAAGCGGACCAGGCTGCGGGTCAGTTGGCCCTGCCGCCAGTCCATCCAGGCGCTCAGCTTGCCGTGGCCCTGCTGCACCGCGTAGCCGCCCATGTCGATGCCGTCCAGCAGGGGCTTCAGTTCGGCGCCGTCGACGCTGACCCAGACCTGGCCGGCGCTGCCATCCTCGCGGAAGCGGCCGGCGCTGCGCACGGCGGCGTTGACGCCCTCACGTCGCAGCACGCCGCCAAAACGCAGCTGGTGGCCCTGGTGACTCAGCCGCAGCTGCCTGGACAGCAGCGTGTAGTGCTTGTCCAGCACCGCGTCGGTGACCGACACGCGCAGGTCCTCCAGCCACAGGTCGGCCGACATCCGGCCCAGCGACAGCGGCTGGCGCTGGTCGCCGCCGGCCACGCCGATGCCGTTGACATGCCAGCCATCGGCCTGGCGCAGCAGGTCCAGCTGCAGGCCGCGCACGTGCAGGTTGATCAGGTGCCGCGACGGCAACAGCCAGCCGCCGAAATCGAATTTCAGCTCGGACTCGGGCAACTGCAGCACGGCGCCGGCCTGGCCCGCCGCCGCGCCGATCTTCACCCCGTGCATCACGAACTCGGGGCCCGACGGCGTCCAGCGACCTTCCATCGAATCGAAACTCACGGGTCGCTGCAGTCGGGTACCGAGCTGCGCCGCCACCCATTCCGGATGCCGCGCCAGCAGCGGCAGCAACAGCTGCGCCAGCGCCGCCACCACGGCAAGCAGGATCAGCGCGATCCCGGCCACCCAGCCCGACGCGCGGGCGCAGCGATGCAGCCGCCGCTGCCACGACACGTTCACGCGCGGCGATCCAGGCCGGAGGTGCAGCCGCCGGATTTACAGCAAGACGACATCAAACTGTTCCTGCGAGTAATGCTCTTCGGCCTGGAAGCGTATGCTTTTGGAGATGAACTCTTCCAGTTCGGCCACCGCGCTGGACTCCTCCTCGAGGATCCGGTTGACCACCGCGGGGCTGGCCATCACCAGCAGTTGCTGCGCGTTGAACTGGCGCACCGCGCGGGTGATCTCGCGGAAAATCTCGTAGGTCACCGTCTCGGCGGTTTTCAGCAGGCCGCGGCCGTTGCAGGCCGGGCAGGGTTCGCACAGCTGGCGCGCCAGGCTTTCGGTGGTGCGCTTGCGGGTCATCTCGACCAGGCCCAGCGCCGACATCGGATACACCGTGGTCTTGGCGTGGTCGCGCGCCAGCCCCTTGCCCAGCATGCGCAGCACCTGGCGCTTGTGCTCCTCGTCGACCATGTCGATGAAGTCGATGATGATGATGCCGCCCAGGTTGCGCAGGCGCAGTTGCCGCGAGGCGGCCTGCGCCGCTTCCAGGTTGGTGCGGTAGACGGTTTCCTCGAGATTGCGGGAGCCGAGATAGGCGCCGGTGTTGACGTCGATCGTGGTCATCGCCTCGGTCTGGTCGACGATCAGGTGGCCACCGGATTTCAGCGGCACTTCCTTCTTCAGCGCGCGCTGCATCTCGTCCTCGACGCCGTACAGGTCGAAGATCGGCCGCTCGCCGTCGTAGTGCTCGATGCGGTCGTCCAGGCTGGGCATGAACTTGTGCACGAACTTCACCACGTTGTCGAAGGTGAGGCGCGAATCCACCCGCACCTTCTCGATGTCGTCGTTGAGCATGTCGCGCAGGCTGCGCAGCGGCAGCGACAGTTCCTCGTAGACGCGTTCGCACAACTTCGCCTTGGCGATGTTCTCCTGCACCACGCGCCAGACCTTGCCCAGGTAGGTCACGTCGAAGGCCAGCGATTCGGCGCTCTGCCCTTCGGCATTGGTGCGCACGATGTAGCCCAGCGGATTTTCGCCGATCAGCGGGTTGAGCACGTCGCGCAGGCGCTGGCGTTCGGCCTCGTCCTCGATCCGGGCGGAGATGCCCAGGGTGCGCGCATACGGCAGCAGCACCAGGTAGCGCGAGGGGATCGACAGGTGGGTCGACAGCCGGGCGCCCTTGCTGCTGATCGGGTCCTTGACCACCTGCACCACGATCTCCTGGCCTTCGTGCACCAGTTCGCTGATCGAGGGAACATGGCCGTGGCCATTGCCTTCGCTGCCGTCGGCCGCGGCGGGCCGCACGATGTCCGAGGCGTGCAGGAACGCCGCGCGCTCCAGTCCGATCTCAACGAACACCGCCTGCATGCCCGGCATCACCCGCTGCACGCGGCCCTTGTAGATGTTGCCGACATAGCCCCGCTTCGATGCCCGTTCGACGTGCACTTCCTGCAACATGCCGTTCTCGACCACCCCGACCCGCGTCTCGCGCGGGGTCACGTTGATCAGGATTTCTTCGCTCACTGCATACTCCCCGGACAGAGCATCTTTATAGCGGTGCGGCCGCGGGCTGTCGATGAACCACGCCATGGAATCCGCCCTGCCGGCGCGGATGACGCAAAATGGACACCCGCCCGTTCCCCGGAGCTGAACGCATGACGACACCCATTCTGCTGGCCTGGAGCGGCGGCAAGGACTGCCTGCTGGCGCTGCGGCGGTTGCGGGCGGACCCGCAATGGCAGCTGGTCGGGCTGCTGACCACGCTCAACCGCAACTACCAGCGGGTGGCCATGCACGGCACCCCGCGCGAGGTGCTGCTGGCACAGGCCGATGCGCTGGGGCTGCCGGTGCTCGAGGTGATGCTGGACTGGCCCGGCAGCAACGAGGCCTACGAGCAGGCCCATGCGCAGGCGCTGGTCGAGGCGCGCATGCGCTGGCCGGGCATCCGCCACTGCGCCTTCGGCGACCTGTTCCTGGAGGACGTGCGCGACTACCGCGTGCGCCAGCTGGGCCGCGAGAACTGGCGCGCCGTGTTCCCGCTGTGGGGCGAGGACACCGCTGCCCTGTCACGGCGCTTCGTCAGCGAGGGCCATCGCGCCGTGCTGTGCTGCGTGGACACCCGGCAGCTGGACGCCGCCTTCTGCGGCCGCGACTACGACGCGGCTCTGCTCGACGCGCTGCCGGCCGGGGTCGATCCCTGCGGCGAGCGCGGCGAATTCCACACGCTCAGTTACGCCGGCCCGCTGTTCCGCCAGCCGCTGAAGCTGCGCCGCGGCGAGTCGGTGCTGCGCGACGAACGCTTCCAGTTCACCGACTTCCTGCTCGACGACCATGCCGCGACGGACTGATCCCATCCTGCCCGATCTGCTGCAAGCGGGCCTGGCGCTGGTGTTCTGCGGCACCGCGGCGGGCCGGCGCTCGGCCGCCGAACGGGCCTACTACGCCCACCCCGGCAACCTGTTCTGGCGCGCCCTGTTCGAGGCCGGGCTGACGCCCCGCCTGCTGGCACCGGCCGAATTCCCGCTGCTGACGGGCTACGGCATCGGCCTCACCGACCTGGCCAAGCGCCACAGCGGCAACGACGCCGACCTGCCACGCGATGCCTTCGACGTGCCGGCGCTGCGCGCCAGGATCGAACGCCATGCCCCGCGCCTGCTCGCCTTCACCAGCAAGAACGCGGCACGCGCCGCGCTCGGCCACGCGGTCAGCTACGGCCTGCAGGAGGAAACCCTGGACCAGACCCGGCTGTTCGTGCTGCCTTCCCCGTCCGGCCAGGCGCGCGGGCACTGGGACATCGTGCCGTGGCGGGCCTTGGCCGCGCACTACCGCGCGGCTCGCGCCGGCGGTTGAGCCGGCCGGTCAATCGACGGGCGTGTGCCGCGAAGCACGCACCTGCTCGGCGCGCACGATCGAGGCCTGGTTGCTCCAGCTGCGGCGCAGGTAGGTCACCACGGCGGCCACTTCCTGGTCACTCAATTGCTGCGCGAACGGCGGCATCGAGTACGGCCGCGGATTCGCCGTGGTGGCCGGGGCAAAGCCGCCGAGCAGGACCATCCGCGTGGCGTTGATGCCGCTGGGCTCGGTCACCGAGGAGTTGCCGTCCAGCGGCGGATAGATGCCGGCCACACCTTCGCCGCGCTTGCCGTGGCATTCCGCGCAATGCTGCGTGTAGACCTTCTCGCCCTGCTCGGTCAGCGCCTTGGCATCGAACAGCACGGGTTGTTCCGCGGCCGCGGCGCGGGGTGGCAGCGATTGCAGGTAGCTGGCGATCGCGTGCAGGTCGGCATCGCTCATGTGCTGGGTGCTGCCGGAAACCACCGCGGCCATCGGCCCGAAGGCTGCGCCTTTCGCCGACTGCCCGGTCTTCAGCAGGTCGACGATGTCCTGTGCGCTCCAGCCTTCCAGGCCACCGTGGCGGCGGGTGCTCAGATCCGGCGCGTACCAGTTCTGCACCGGGATCTGGCCGCCGGTGAGGTGCACGTCCGCCGGCGTGCCGCCCAGCGAGTCGCGGGCCGCATGGCATTCGTTGCAATGGCCCAGTCCCTGCACCAGGTAGGCGCCACGATTCCACTCGGCCGATCGCGCCGGGTCGGGCGTGAAGCCGCCTTCGCGGAAGTACAGCGCTCGCCAGGCCTTCAGGCTGTTGCGCACGCTGTACGGGAAGGCCAGCGACGGCTTGCCGTCGGCCTGGTGCACCGGCGGTAGCGACTGCAACCAGGCAAACATCGCCAGCGCGTCGTCGCGACTCACACGGGTATACGAGGTGTAGGGGAAGGCCGGATACAGCAGCTCGCCATGACGACCCTTGCCGGCGTGCAGCGCCTGCCAGAAGTCCTCGAAGCTCCACTCGCCCAGGCCGGTCTCGCGATCGGGCGTGATGTTCGGCGCCGGGATGTCGCCAAAGGGCGTGACGATCACCCGACCGCCGGCCAGCGGCGCCCCGCCCTGGGCGGTGTGGCAGCCGGCGCAATCACCGACGATGGCCAGGTACCGGCCTTGCGCGAGCAACTGCGGGTCCGCCAGCGTGGCCGCGGAAACCTTGCTGGCCGAGCGCGGCGTGGGCGCATGGCCGCCACCGAACCACCACCAGGCCAGCAGCGCCACGATCAGCAGCACGACCGCCAGCAGCAGCCAACGCAGCGCTTTCATGAGTCGTCCCCGGTAGCGCCGAGCACCCCGCACGCCAGCGGCGGGGTCACCGAACCGGCCGGCTGCGCATGGGTGTCGGCCGGCAGCTCGCGACTGGCCAGCGCGGCGGCCACCGCGGTGATGTCCGCGGCGCTGAGCCGGCTCGCCACCGTGGCCATGCAGTCCGGCGCCACGGTGGAGCGGGTATGCGTGCGCCACGAGCCCAGTTGCGCGCTGAGGTAGTCATACGGCAAGCCGACCAGTCCGGGCGTGGACGGCTCCACGCCGGTCAGCTGGCTGCCGTGGCAACTGCTGCAGGCGGGAATCCTGCGGGCCGGGTCGCCCTTGCCGATCAGTTCCTCGCCACGCTGCAGCGCCGCCGCCGACACCGGCGGCAGCGGCGAGCGGCTGTACGGCACCTGCTGCGCCGCGAAGTATTCGGCGATCTCGCGGATGTACGCCGGCGGCAACTGGCGCACCGTGTATTCCATCGGCGCGTACTTGCGCAGACCGTTCTGGAAGTCCTGCAGCTGCCGCGCCAGGTACGCGGCCGGCTTGCCCGCCAGTCGCGGGAAGTAGCCGCTGCCGGGGGTGCCTTCGCCGTGCACGCCGTGGCAACTGGTGCAGGCGGCGATGCGCTGCTGCAAGGTGTCGGGAATCACCGGCGCGTCGGCGGCGCGACTGGCGCTGGCGCCGATCAGCGCGAATGCAAACAGGGAGGCAACGGCATACCAGCGGGGACGGAGCGGGCGACGGGTCTTGGTCATCCGCCCATTGTACGCGCGCCGCCGCGACGTCCAAGCCGCAGCGGCGCTAAGCTGCAGCCTTGCGACAGCAGCCGCTTCCACCAGACCGGGGGTTACCGTGAATCGTTCAGCCGTCCATCTCGCCGCGCTCGTCACCGCCCTGCTCGCCGGCCCGGCGCTGGCCGCGGAAGTTCCGGCGGCGCCGCCCGCCAACACCGCCTACGCCTCGATCGACCAGTTGCAGCAGCGCATGGACGCCGGCACGCTGGACAGCCGCCAGCTGACCGGCGAACTGCTGCAGCGGATCGAACGGATCGACCACGCCGGCCCGAGCCTGCACGCAGTGATCGAGACCAATCCCGATGCGCTGCAACTGGCCGGCACGCTGGACGCGGCCCGCGGTGCTCATGACAAGCGCGGCCCGCTGTACGGCATCCCGGTACTGCTCAAGGACAACATCGACACCGGCGACCGCATGCTGACCACAGCCGGCTCGCTGGCGCTGGCCGGCGCGCCCGCGCCGCGCGACGCCGGCTTGGTCGAGCGGCTGCGCAAGGGCGGCGCGCTGATCCTGGGCAAGACCAACCTCAGCGAGTGGGCGAACTTCCGCTCCAACCACGCCAGCAGCGGCTGGAGCGCCCGCGGCGGGCAGACCAAGAATCCCTACGTGCTCGACCGCAATCCCTGCGGTTCCAGTGCTGGCTCCGCGGCGGCGGTGGCGGCGGGACTGACCACGGTGGCGATCGGCAGCGAGACCGACGGTTCGATCATCTGCCCCGCGGCGATGAACGGCATCGTGGGCATCAAGCCGACCCTGGGCCTGGTCAGCCGCAGCGGCATCGTGCCGATCAGCCACAGCCAGGACACCGCCGGCCCGATGGCGCGCAGCGTGGCCGACGCCGCGGCCCTGCTCTCGGTGATCGCCGGCAGCGACCCGCGCGATCCGGCCACCCGCGACGCGGACAGACACGCCACCGACTACACGAAGTTCCTCGATCCGAACGGACTGAAGGGCAAGCGCATCGGCGTGGTGCGCCAGCTGGCCGGGGCCGAGCCGAATGCCGATCGCGTGCTCGAAGAGTCGATCGCGTTGATGAAGGCGCAGGGCGCGATCATCGTCGACCCGGTGAAGCTGCCGCACCTGGCCGAGCTCGGCGACCCGGAAATCACCGTGCTGCTGTACGACTTCAAGCACGACATCAATGCCTACCTCGCCACCCGGCAAGGCCTCGGCGTGAAGACGCTGGCCGACCTGATTGCGTTCAACCGCACGCACGCCAATGAGGAAATGCCGTGGTTCGGCCAGGAACTGTTCGAGCAGGCGGAAAAGAAGGGCCCGCTCAGCGACAAGGCATACGTGGATGCGCTGGCCAGGG
Organism: Rhodanobacter sp. Soil_C_14; assembly: GCF_057657335.1. Taxonomy (NCBI): domain Bacteria; kingdom Pseudomonadati; phylum Pseudomonadota; class Gammaproteobacteria; order Lysobacterales; family Rhodanobacteraceae; genus Rhodanobacter; species Rhodanobacter sp. Soil_C_14. The sequence goes on from NZ_JBDGIQ010000001.1 coordinate 648,247, forward strand.
CGAAACGGCTGTCCGGCCCGCAAGGCATCGACGCGGCGCTGCAAGCGCAACATCTGGACGCGTTGCTGGCGCCGTCCTGGGGGCCGGCCTTCATGACCGATCCGGTGCTGGGCGACCACATCGTCAGCGGCGACCCGACCGTGGGCGGTGCCTCGCAGCCGGCGGCCGTCTCGGGCTATCCGTCGATCACCGTGCCGGCAGGCTTCGCCCACGGCCTGCCCGTCGGCATCGTGCTGTTCGGTGCGAAATGGAGCGAGCCGACGCTGATCGCGATCGCCTATGGCTTCGAGCAGCATGCGCAAGCCTGGCAACCGCCGCGGTTCCTCGACACCGTGGACGGCAAGCCGGTGCAGCCGGGCCGCTGAGGCGCCGGCGCGGAGTCGCGACCGATGGAACGCCAACCGCACATCCACTGTCCGCATTGCGCCTGGGAGCCGCGGGCGGACAGCCGATGGTGCTGCACCTCGCGCGAACCCGGCTCGGGCTGCGGCACCTTGTGGAACACGTTCTGGACGGCGGGCTGCTGCCCCGGCTGCGGCCACTACTGGGAAATGACCCAGTGCCTGTCGTGCCGGCGGGCCTCGCCACACACGCAGTGGTACCACTTCCCGCCGCCGAACGAGGGCCACGTCGGCGAGCGGGAGCAGGCGCTGGAAACGGTAGGCTGATCTCCCCCTCAGCGCAGGTAGACCGTCGGCCCCAGCACCGCCGCGAACGCCAGCGTCATCAGCACGCCCGCCACGAAGATGGCGTAGCTCCGGTCGATCACGAATCCCCGCGGCGGCTCGTTGCAGGGCTTCGCGTAGGCGACGTTGAACAGGCCTGCGGTGCCACCGAACGACGCGGCGACCGCCGACATCAGGGTGATCACGATGCCCAGCGGGTTGAACAGGCTGACCAGCACCGCCGACACGCCGCCGATCAGGTAGATCGCCATGGCGATGTGCCACTGGGTGCGGCCGGCGACCTCGCCGCCACCGAGCATCGTCCGCAGCATCCGGATCGACTGCCTCACGACGCCGATATAGACGGCCAGACCGATCGCGAACATCACTGCGCGCCACAGCCAGGGCCACGGCAGCGGACCGATGCCGCCGCCGGCAGCGGGGCCCCAGTCACCCAGGTTGGAAACGCCGGAAAACATCCAGTAACCGGCGGCCACCATGCCCTTCACCGTGAACACGATCCACAGCACCAGCCGCGGCAGCGGTCGCTGCGCGCGATGCCAGCCGAGCAGCGCCAACACGGCCAGCACCACGTCCATGCCGGTGCCCGCCATCGCCACCAGGCGATGGGCCCACGGACCGGTGCCGGGACATTCGATGTAGTACGCCCCGAGCTGGCTGGGCAGCTGCCCGCTGGCGACGCAGGTGAGCGCGTGGCCGCCCAGCTCGTGCGCCATGGTCAGCAGCGGCAACAGCAACAGCGCCAGGCCGGCCAGCGTCCAGGGATCGACCCGCGGTGCGGTGCCCGTGGATTCGCTCATCGCTCGCGCCTCCGCTGTTCGTTGGAGGCATTATTCGCGCGTTCGGCAGGCGCAGATCAGTGCGGACTGCCAGCTCCGCGCCATGACAACTGTCAGGCGCTCAAGCGCCGGCGTGCGCCGAGGAGCCGGCCGACTTGCGCACGATCAGCATCGCCAGTTCCAGCGACTGCTCGTAGTTCAGACGCGGATCGACCATCGACTTGTAGGCGCGATCGAGGTCGCTCTCGGACAGGTCGCGGGCGCCGCCCATGCATTCGGTGACGTCTTCGCCGGTCAGCTCCAGGTGCACGCCGCCCAGCCGGGTGCCGGCCGCCGCGTGGAGGTCGAAGGCCTGCTCCAGCTCGCCGCGGATGTTGTCGAAGCGCCGGGTCTTGTGGCCGTTCGAGGTGCTCTCGGTGTTGCCGTGCATCGGATCGGCCACCCACAGCACGCGACGCCCTTCGCGCTTCACCGCCTCCAGCAGCGGCGGCAGCGCGGCGGCGATCTTCGCGTTGCCCATGCGATGGATCAGGGTCAGCCGGCCCGGCTCGTCGTGCGGGTTCAGCGCGTCGATCAGCGGCAGCAACTGCTCCGGGGTCACCGAGGGGCCGACCTTGACCGCGACCGGATTGCGGATGCCGCGGAAATACTCGACGTGGGCGCCATCCAGCGCGGCGGTGCGCATGCCGATCCACGGGTAGTGGGTGGACAGGTTGAAGAACCCGGGATGGCGCGGCACCTGGCGGGTCAGCGCCTGCTCGTAATGCAGCAGCAGCGCCTCGTGCGAGGTGAAGAAATCCACCTTGGAGAAGCCAGCGATCGGACCGGCCAGGGTCTCCATGAAGCGCAGCGAATCGCCGATGCCGGCGACCATCTGCCGATACTCGGCTGCCAGCGGCGAATGCTCGACCCAGGCCAGATCCCAGTATTCCGGGTGATGCAGATCGGCGAAGCCGCCGTCGATCAGGGCGCGCACGAAGTTCATGGTCAGCGCCGAATGCGCATGCGCCGTGATCAGTCGCTGCGGATCAGGCCGACGCGCCGCGACGGTGAATTCCGGACCGTTGACCACGTCGCCGCGGAAACTCGGCAGGCTCACGCCGTCGCGGGTTTCCATATCGGTCGAACGCGGCTTGGCGTACTGGCCGGCAAAGCGACCCACGCGCAACACCGGCTTCTTCAAGCCGTGCACCAGCACCAGGCTCATCTGCAGCAGCACCTTCAGCCGGTTCGAGATCACCGGACTGGTGCAGTCGGCGAAGCTCTCCGCGCAATCACCGCCCTGCAGCAGGAAGCGCTGGCCTTCCTGCGCCTCGGCCAGCGACTGCTTCAGCGCCAGCACCTCCCATGAGGTGACCAGCGGCGGCAACTGCGCGAGGTGGGCGCCGGCAGCGGCCAGCTCGGCCGCGTCGTCGTACTGCGGTTGCTGCAGGGCCACGCGCCGCTGCCAGGAATCGGGAGCCCAGTGATCCGGGATGTGGACATCAGACACGACGGGATTCATGGCATGGCCTTCGGCGGCGACAAGAGCATTCACCTGGACGACGTCACCCGACGGGTGGCGACGACCGCCAGCACGGCCAGCAACGCGAACCACACCAGGGTCCAGGCCGGCATCGGCAAGCCCAGGATCGGCTCCACCTTGGCGCACTCGCCGGAACCGGTGAACACCAGCTTCAGCATCTTCGCGAACGGGAACGCGTCCAGCATGTAACCCAGGCCGGGGCCGCAGGAAGGCACTTGGTCGGCCGGCAGGCTCTGCAGCCACAGATGGCGGCCGGCGGTGACGATGCCGCCCACGGCGCCCGCCAGCACCAGTCCCGTATATACCCAGCGCCCCCTGCCCTTCGGCGCGTGGATGGCGCCGAGCAGGAAGAACAAGGCCATCACCAGGAAGGCGATGCGCTGGAAGATGCACAGCGGGCACGGCGTCATGCCCAGCCCGTACTCGGCGTACAGGGCGAACGCCAGCAGCGCCGCGCAGACCAGGAAGCCGACGAAGAAAGTGACGCGATACGACCAGCGGAATGGATTCATGACGGATTGTTGCGTTGCGGAACCCGTGACATTACCGGTTCGCCGGGGCGCTGTCAGCCCATCCCGGCATTTGGCGGAAAAGCGCGATCCTGCGCCCGGCCGTATCGCACAAAAAAACCCGGCGGGTTGCCCGGCCGGGTTTTCACTTTGTATGCCACGGCTGCTCAGCCGAGGCGACTTACTCGGCGTCGACGGCCTCGACCTGCGGACGGCCGACCAGCTCGACATACGCCATCGGCGCGTTGTCGCCGGCGCGGAAGCCGCACTTGAGGATGCGCAGGTAACCACCGGGACGCTCCTTGTAGCGCGGTCCCAGCTCGACAAACAGCTTGCCGACCGCTTCCTTGTCGCGCAGGCGCGAGAAAGCGAGACGACGATTGGCGACGCCATCGACCTTGCCCAGCGTGATCAGCGGCTCGGCCACGCGACGAAGTTCCTTCGCCTTGGGCAGGGTGGTGCGGATCAGCTCGTGCTTGATCAGCGACGACGCCATGTTCTTGAACATCGCTTCGCGATGCGAACTGGTGCGATTGAGTTTGCGTCCGGATTTTTGATGGCGCATGACTGGATTCTCTTGAAGGTCTGTTGTTATGAAAAGCCGGCACGCATGTCCGGATTCCCGCGGTTACCCGCTATGAGGAGCCTTTTTGAACCGGGCTCTTGTTCGAAAGCACGGTCGTCATGGGCGACCGTCTCTGGCGACCGGCGGAGCAGGCAGAACCGTGCTCGCCAAGCGCAACGACCGGCGATCAAACGGGATCGCCAAAAAAACAACGCGACCATGAAGGCCGCTGGTGGTGTCTGGCGAGAGAGCCGAAACTCGACCTCGCCAGTGCACCGGCATCGTTCGCGATCACGAATGATCGCGACTCGACGATCAACCCAACTGCATGCCGTGCGACAGACCCGGCGGCGGCCAGTTCTCGAGCTTCATGCCCAGCGCGAGACCACGCCCGCCCAGCACGTCCTTGATTTCCGTCAGCGACTTCTTGCCCAGGTTCGGCGTCTTCAGCAACTCGACCTCGGTCTTCTGCACCAGGTCGCCGATGTAGTAGATGCTCTCGGCCTTCAGGCAGTTCGCCGAACGCACGGTCAGCTCCAGATCGTCGATCGGACGCAGCAGCAGCGGATCGAAACCGCTCTTCTCGGCCTTGTCGGTGGCGCTCTCGCGACGCGAGAAGTCACCGAACACGGACAGCTGGTCGTTGATGATCTCGGCGGCCTTGCGCACCGCGTCTTCCGCACCGATGGTGCCGTTGGTCTCGATGTCCAGCACCAGCTTGTCGAGGTTGGTGCGCTGCTCGACACGAGCGGCGTCCACTTCGTAAGCCACGCGGAGCACCGGCGCGAACGACGCATCCAGCTGCAGGCGACCGATCGGGCGCGCCTCGTCATCCGGATGCTGGCGCGTGCTGGCCGGCTGGTAGCCGACGCCGCGACGCACCTTCAGGCGCATGTTGAGCGCGATGTCCTTGGTCAGGTGGCAGATCACGTGCTCGGGGTTGATGATTTCCACCGAGTGGTCGACGACGATGTCGCCGGCCGTGACCACGCCCTTGCCCTTCTTGGACAGGGTCAGGGTGACTTCATCACCCGTGTGCTGGCGAATCGCCACGTCCTTCAGGTTGAGCAGGACTTCGATAACGTCCTCCTGCAGGCCTTCCAGGGTGGTGTATTCGTGCAGCACGCCATCGATTTCAACCTCGACGATGGCGCTGCCAGGGATCGAGGAGAGCAGCACGCGACGCAGCGCGTTGCCCAGGGTATGGCCAAAGCCACGCTCGAGCGGCTCGACCACCACCTTGGCGCGGTTGGCTCCGAGCTGTTCGACGCTGAGGCCACGAGGCCGCAGCACGCTAGTTGACGAAACTGCCATGCAGAACTCCGGTAATTACTTCGAGTAAAGCTCGACGATCAATGCTTCATTGATGTCGGACGGCAGATCACCGCGATCCGGCACCGACTTGAACGTGCCTTCGAACTTCTTGGCGTCGACTTCGACCCAGATCGGACGCAGATCCATGGTGTCGAACACGGTCGCGGCTTCCTGTACACGCAGCTGCGTGCGACCCTTCTCGGTCAGCGCGATCGCGTCGCCGGGACGAACCTGGTAGGAAGGAATGTTCACCTTCTTGCCGTTGACCAGGATCGCCTTGTGGGCAACCAGCTGGCGGGCCTGGGCGCGGGTGACCGCGAAGCCCATGCGGTAGACGACGTTGTCCAGGCGGCTCTCGAGCAGGCGCAACAGGTTTTCACCAGTGTTGCCCTTGGTCGTCGACGCCTTGGTGTAGTAGTTGCTGAACTGGCGCTCAAGCACGCCGTAGATGCGTTTGACCTTCTGCTTCTCACGCAGCTGCACGGCATAGTCGGACATGCGCATGCGCTTGTTCGCGCCATGCTGGCCGGGCTTGTTTTCCAGCTTGCACTTGGAATCCAGCGCGCGCGCCGGGCTCTTCAGACTGAGATCCGCTCCCTCGCGACGGGCGAGTTTGCAGGTAGCTCCACGATAACGGGCCATGGGTTACTCCTTAGACTCGACGCTTCTTGGGGGGACGGCAGCCGTTGTGCGGAATCGGCGTGACGTCGATGATGTTGAGCACCTTGTAGCCCAACGCGTTCAGCGAACGCACCGCCGACTCGCGGCCCGGGCCGGGGCCCTTGATGCGCACTTCCACCGTCTTCACGCCGTAGTCGCCGGCAGCGCGGCCAGCCTTCTCGGCGGCAACCTGCGCTGCGAACGGGGTCGACTTGCGCGAGCCACGGAAACCGGCGCCGCCGGCGGTAGCCCACGACAAGGCATTGCCCTGGCGATCGGTGATGGTGACGATGGTGTTGTTGAAGGAGGCCTGCACGTGGGCCACGGCATCCGTGACAACGCGCTTGATCTTCTTCTTGGTTTTAACCGGCTTAGCCATAATTTTTGAGGCTCTTAGTAATCAGTGCGACCATGCAAGGCCGCTTTTTGATCGTCGCGATCAGGAATGATCGCACTGTTCAATTACTTCTTGATCGCGCGACGCGGACCCTTGCGGGTACGTGCGTTGGTACGCGTGCGCTGACCGCGCACCGGCAGGCCACGACGGTGGCGCAGGCCACGGTAGCAACCCAGGTCCATCAGACGCTTGATGGCCATGCCCACCTCGCGGCGAAGATCGCCCTCGACGGTGTACTTGGCGATCTCGTGGCGGATCTTCTCCACCTCGCCTTCACTGAGGGACTTGATCTGGGTGGTCGGAACCACGCCAGCATCCACGCAGACCTTCCTGGCTCGGCTGCGGCCGATACCGTAAATGCTCTGCAGACCAACCCAGACATGCTTCTGGACCGGCAAATTGACACCCGCGATGCGCGCCATGATGTACTTTCTCCGATGCGTTTCGTGCGCGGTAAACGCGCAATTTTAACCTGAATTACCCTGACTGGAAAGCCCTGCGGCACCGAGGCGCCGCCAGCTTCCTACCTTTGACCAAAACCGCGTCCACACCAGCAGCCACTAGTTGCGACGAAGATTGGCCTTCTTGAGCAGACTTTCGTACTGGTGACTGACCAGGTGCGCCTGCACCTGAGAGGTAAAGTCCATCACCACCACCACCACGATCAGCAGCGACGTGCCACCGAAATAGAACGGAACATGCCAGGCGCTCTGCATGAACGACGGCACCAGACACACCAGTACCAGATACAACGCACCGACACCGGTCAGACGAGTCATCACCGCATCAATGTAGTTGGCCGTTCCCTTGCCCGGGCGGATACCCGGAATCAGGGCACCCGACCGCTTGAGGTTGTCGGCGGTCTCGTCCGCGTTGAAAACGATCGCGGTGTAGAAGAACGCAAAACCAATCACCAGTACCGAAAACACGATTTCGTACAGCGGATTGCCAGGGCTCAGCGCCTGCACCAGATCCTGCACCCAGCGCGACTGCTGACCGGTGCTGAACCAGCTCACCGCGGTCGCCGGGAACATCAGCAGGCTCGAGGCGAAGATCGGCGGGATCACGCCCGACATGTTGATCTTCAGCGGCAGGTTCGAGCTCTGGTTCATGTAGGCCTTCTGCCCACCGGACCGCCGTGCGTAGTTCACCGTGATCCGCCGCTGCGCCCGCTCCATGAACACCACGAAGGCAGTCACCGCCAGCGCCAGGCCGAACACCATCAACAGCTTGATCAGCGACAGCTCGCCGTTGCTGGCCATGCCCAGGGTATGCACCACCGCCCCTGGCAGACCGGCCACGATGCCGGCGAAGATCAGCAGCGAAATGCCGTTGCCGACACCGCGCTCGGTCATCTGCTCGCCCAGCCACATCAGGAACATCGTGCCGGCGGTCAGACCCACCACCGACGACAGGACGAAACCGAAGCCAGGCGTATAGACGACCGGAGCACCGCCCGCCGCGACCTGACCCTGCAATGCCACCGCGATGCCGAACGACTGGAAAGCCGCCAGCGCCACCGTCGCATAGCGCGTGTACATGGTCATCTTGCGCTTGCCGGACTCGCCTTCCTTGCGCAAGGCCTGCAGGCTTGGCACGACCGCTCCCATCATCTGGAACACGATGGATGCCGAGATGTACGGGATCACGCCCAGCGCAAACACCGAGAACCGCGCCAGCGCACCACCCGAGAACATGTTGAACATGTCCATCAGGCCGTTGCCGCTGACCAGGCTGGTCATCGCCTCGGGGTTGACGCCGGGAACCGGAATGAACGAACCGAGCCGGAACACCACCAGCGCACCAATCACGAAGAAGATGCGCTGGCGAAGCTCCGTGAGTTTGCCGAGCTTGCCGAGTGCGTTGCCCTTGGCTGCTGCCACCGGCCTTACTCCACGCTGCCGCCGGCCGCCTCGATGGCTGCCTTGGCGCCGGCGGTAGCCAGCAGACCAGACAACTTCACCGCGCGACCGATTTCACCCTTGAGGACGACCTTGACCCGCTTCGCGCGGCTGTTGATCAGGCCAGCCTGATGCAGCACGACGACGTCGATCACGTCAGCCTTGAGGTTGGCCAGCTGGTACAGGAACACTTCCTGGCTCGCGACCAGCTTCTTGGAACGGAAACCGATCTTCGGCATCCGGCGGTTCAGCGGCATCTGGCCGCCTTCGAAACCGAACTTGTGGGTGCCGCCCGCGCGGGCATGCTGACCCTTGTGACCGCGACCGGCGGTCTTGCCCATGCCCGAACCGATACCGCGAGCGACGCGCAGACGCGACTTGCGGGAACCGGCGGCCGGCTTGATGTCATTCAAACGCATGATGATTACTCCTCGACCCGGACCAGGTAGTAGACCGTGTTGATCAGGCCACGAACCTGCGGACTGTCCTTCAACTCGCGGACGTCATTGAGCTTGCCCAGGCCCAGCGCCTTGACGCTGAGGCGATGACGAGCCTGCACGCCGCGCAGGCCCTTGACCAGGCGCACGCGCACCGTGGCGGCGGCGGTTTCGTTCTTCTTAGCCATTACCCAACACCTCATCCAGGGTCTTGCCACGCTTGGCGGCGATCTTCTTGGGCGAGGCGACCGCCTGCAGGCCCTTGATGGTCGCGCGCACCAGGTTGATCGGGTTGCGCGAACCCACGGCCTTGGCCAGCACGTTCTTCACGCCGACCACTTCCAGCACGGCACGCATGGCGCCGCCGGCGATCACGCCGGTACCTTCGGAGGCCGGCTGCATGTAGACGCGGGCCGCGCCGTGATTCGCCTTGACGGCATACCACAACGTACCGTTGTTCAGCTCGATGTCGACCATCTGGCGACGGGCGCGCTCCATGGCCTTGGAAATGGCCACCGGCACTTCACGCGCCTTGCCATAACCAAAACCCACCTTGCCCTCGCCGTCACCGACGACAGTCAGTGCGGTGAAGCTCATCTGGCGGCCGCCCTTGACGGTCTTGGCCACACGGTTGACGGCAATCAACTTTTCCAGCAGGCCGTCGGAATTTTCGCGATCGGTAGAAGACATGTTCTTTTCCATGTGCCCGGAATACCGGGACTTTGCTTGCGGCTGAGCCGCTTGGAGTTGTAGGTGACGCAGTGGAAATCGGGATGACCCGACCCGGTGCTACTCAGAACTTCAGACCGGCCTCACGGGCGGCTTCGGCCAGCGCCTTGATGCGACCGTGGTAGCGGAAGCCCGAACGGTCGAAGGCGACCGACTCGATGCCCGCTGCCATGGCGCGCTCAGCGACGGCCTTGCCCACTGCCGCGGCGGCGGTGAGATTCTTGGTGCCCTTGAGCCCCTCGGAGACCGACTTCTGCACGGTGGAAGCGGCAGCCACCACGTTCGTGCCGGAGGCGTCGAACACCTGGGCGTAAATGTGCTGGCCCGTGCGATGCACCGACAGGCGGGCGACGGCCAGCTTGCGGATGTGCGAACGCGTGGACTTGGCGCGGCGCAGGCGATTTTCGTTCTTGTTCATTTCTCAGTTCCTCGAAAGCGGATCGGCAAATGGCTGGTAACTGCTCTTGGTGAAGAGTCCAGCCATGGATGGCCGGTCTTCGCGCAGGGACAGCGCCTTTATGCCTTCTTGGCTTCCTTCAGGGTGATCTTCTCGCCGGAGTAGCGCACGCCCTTGCCCTTGTAGGGTTCCGGCGGACGGAAACCGCGAATCTTGGCAGCAACTTGGCCCACCACCTGCTTGTCCGCGCCCTTGATAAGGACTTCGGTCTGCGTCGGGGTTTCGATGCTGATGCCTTCCGGCGCCTCGAAGACCACCGGGTGCGAGAAGCCCAGGCTCAGGTTCAGCGACTTGCCGGCCATGGAAACGCGATAGCCGACGCCGACCAGCTCGAGCTTGCGCTCGTAGCCGGTGGACACACCGGTGACCATGTTGGCCAGCAGCGCACGAGCGGTACCGCCGAACTTGTCGTCGGCGCCCTCGTCCAGGCTGATGTTCGCCACACCGTTTTCGACTGCAACGGTGACGCCCGGCAGGTGATGCACGGACAGGGTGCCCTTCGGGCCTTTCACCGAGATCTGGTCGTTGCCGACGGTCAGCTCGACGCCCTTCGGCAGGGAAATGGGTTGTTTGGCAACACGTGACATCGAAGGACTCCTTATGCCACTTGGCCGATGACTTCGCCGCCCAGACCCTTGGCACGGGCCTGCGCATCGGTCAACAGACCAGCGGAAGTCGAGATGATCGAGATACCCAGGCCACCGAGGACCTTCGGCAGCTCGTCCTTGCCGCGGTATACACGCAGGCCGGAACGGCTGACACGGGAAATGCGCTCGATGGCCGGCTGGCCCTCGAAATACTTGAGCTTGATCTCGAGCACCGGCTTGCCTTCCTCGGCGGAAGTCTTGGCGTCGAGGATGTAGCCCTCGTTCTTGAGAAGGTCGGCGATCGCCACCTTCAGTTTCGACGACGGCATACGCACGGTCGGCTTGCCCATGGCCTGGGCATTGCGGACGCGCGTGAACAGATCGGCGATGGGATCAGTCATGCTCATGAAAACATCCTTCAGAGTGCACCGATATCCGATAAAACCGGAAATCAATCAGATTGTGAGCTGGCAAGACGCCAGCCTGCGTTGCGCAGACCGCCGACTATAACAGCAATTTCAGGTTTTGGCGAATAGCGATGCGGTAGTCGCATCCGGCAGCCGCAACAACCGTTGCGGCCGACCACGACGAGGCGGGCAATCTGCCCGCCCGCCAGTGCGGAACGTTGTTGGGTTACCAGCTGGCCTTGCGCAGACCCGGCACGTCGCCGCGCATGGTCGCTTCACGCAGCTTGTTGCGGCCCAGGCCGAACTTCGCATAGACCGCACGCGGACGACCGGTCAGCGCGCAACGGGTCCGCTGGCGCACCGGACTCGCATCGCGCGGCAGCTTCTGCAGCTTGGTCTGAGCTTCCATCTTCTCCTCGTAGGAGGCCTTGGGGCTCAGCACGATCGCCTTCAGCTCGGCGCGCTTGGCGGCGAACTTCTCGACGAGTTTGGTCCGCTTGATATCGCGGTTCACCATTGATGTCTTGGCCATGGATAACGCCTATCAGTTGCGGAACGGGAAGCTGAACGCTGCCAGCAGGGCTTTCGCCTCTTCGTCGGTCTTGGCGGTGGTGGCGATGGAGATATCCATGCCGCGCAGCGCGTCAACCTGGTCGAAGTCGATCTCAGGGAAGATGATCTGTTCCTTGATGCCGAAGTTGTAGTTGCCACGGCCGTCGAAGGCCTTCGCCGAGACACCACGGAAGTCGCGCACGCGCGGCAGCGAGATGTTGATCAGGCGATCCATGAACTCCCACATCTGGGCGCGACGCAAGGTGACCTTGCAGCCGATCGGCCAGCCGTCGCGGATCTTGAACGAGGCCACCGAAACGCGGGCCTTGGTCGTGATCGGCTTCTGACCCGAGAGCTTGGCCATGTCGGCCACGGCGTTCTCCAGGATCTTCTTGTTGCCGGCAGCTTCACCCACGCCCATGTTCAGCGTGATCTTGGTGATGCGGGGAACCTGCATCACGTTCTGGTAGCCGAACTGCTCGGTGAGCTTGGCGACTACCTTCTCTTTGTAGAAATTTTCGAGGCGGGTCATGATCGTGATTCCTTACGCGTCCACGACCTCGCCATTCGAACGGAACACGCGGACCTTGCGCCCATCTTCGAGCGTTTTGGTGCCGACGCGTTCACCCTTGTTCGTGGCGGGGTTGAACAGCTGCACATTGGAGAGATGGATCGAGGCCTCACGCTCGACGATGCCACCGGCCTGATTGGCCTGCGGATTCGGCTTGGTGTGGCGCTTGACCAGGTTCACGTTGGAGACGAATACACGCTCGCCTGCAACACGCAGCACGTCGCCGCGCTGACCCTTGTTCTTGCCGGTGATCACGAGGACCTGATCACCCTTGCGGATACGGTTCATATCTTGACTCCGCTCAGAGCACTTCGGGCGCAAGCGAGACGATCTTCATGAACTTCTCGCTGCGCAGCTCGCGGGTGACCGGCCCGAAAATACGGGTGCCGATCGGCTCGAGCTTGTTGTTGAGGAGGACCGCTGCATTGCCGTCGAAACGGATCAGCGAACCATCGGGACGGCGGACACCCTTGGCGGTGCGAACCACCACGGCATTGTACACCTCGCCCTTCTTGACCTTGCCGCGGGGAATCGCATCCTTCACGGTGACCTTGATGACGTCACCGATCGCGGCGTAACGACGCTTGGAGCCGCCGAGCACCTTGATGCACATCAATTCCTTCGCGCCGCTGTTGTCCGCTGCGGAAAGCGTGCTTTGCATCTGGATCATGTCTGCACCCTCCCTTAGACGTTGGCGCGCGTGATGATCTCGACCACGCGGTGATGTTTGGTCTTGGACAATGGACGGCACTCGGCGATACGCACGAGGTCACCCTCGTTCGCACCCAGGTCGTCCTGCGCATGCAGCTTGGTCGACCGGCGGATGATCTTGCCGAGCAGCCAATGCTGCTCCTGACGCTCGACCAGGACGGTAACCGTCTTGTCCATCTTGTTGCTGGTGACGCGACCTTCGAGGGTACGCGTCTGCTTCTTGTCAGATTGAATCTGGTTGTCGCTCATGTCGGCCGTCCCTTACTTCTTGCTGCCGAGCACGAACTTCGTGCGGGCGATGTCGCGCCGAACGCGGCGCAGCTGGTGCGGCTGGGTAAGCTGGCCGGAACCCTTCTGCATGCGCAGATTGAACTGCTCCTTGCGCAGGTCCAACAGATGCTGCTTCAGCTCGTCGGCCGACTGGTTGTTGATATCTTTGCTGGCCATCACATCACCGCCCGGGTCACAAACTGGGTCTGCACCGAGAGCTTGGCGGCGGCCAGGCGGAACGCCTCGCGTGCCGTCGTCTCGTCGACGCCCTCGATCTCGTAAAGCATGCGACCAGGCTGGATCGGAGCGACCCAGAACTCGACGCTGCCCTTGCCGGCGCCCATGCGGACTTCGATGGGCTTCTTGGTGATCGGCTTGTCGGGGAACACACGGATCCACAACTTGCCGCCACGCTTGACGAAGCGGGTGATGCAACGACGGGCGGCTTCGATCTGGCGCGCGGTGAGCGCACCGTGGGTCGTCGCCTTCAGGCCGTACTCGCCAAAGCTGACGAGGTTGGAGCACTGAGCCAGACCGTCGTTGCGGCCCTTGAACTGCTTGCGGTATTTGGTTCGCTTAGGTTGCAACATGGCAACTCTCCTTACTTCGCAGACCGCTCGCGGCGGCCGTCACCGGCCTCGCGACGCGAATCGTTACGACGACCTTCGCCACCTTCGCGGCGCGGCTGCGACGGCTCGTCCTTCGACTCCTGGCTGGCAGCGGCCAGATCGAAGATCTCGCCCTTGTAGACCCAGACCTTGATGCCGATGATGCCGTAGGTGGTTTTCGCCTCGGCCGTGCCGTAGTCGATGTCGGCGCGCAGCGTGTGCAGCGGCACCCGACCTTCGCGAGCCCACTCGGAACGGGCGATCTCGGCACCGTTCAGACGACCGGAAACGTTGATCTTGATGCCCAGGGCGCCCAGGCGCATCGCGTTGCCGACCGAGCGCTTCATCGCGCGGCGGAACATGATGCGACGCTCCAGCTGCTGCGCGATCGACTCGGCAACCAGCTGCGCGTCCAGCTCGGGCTTGCGCACTTCATTGACGTTGATGTGCGTCGGAACGCCCATCATGTCGCTGACTTCCTTGCGCAGCTTCTCGATATCCTCGCCCTTCTTGCCGATCACCACGCCCGGACGGGCGGTGTGGATCGTCACGCGTGCGGTCTTGGCCGGACGCTCGATCTGGATCTTCGAGATGCCGGCGGCAGCCAGCTTCTTCTTCAGCATGTCGCGGACCTTGATGTCGGCCACGAGATACTTCGCGTAATCGCCCTTGTTGGCGTACCACTTCGAGTTCCAGTCCTTGGCAATGCCGAGGCGGATACCGGTGGGATGAACTTTATGACCCATCGTCTATGTCCCCGGTCAGTTACCAACAACCACAGTGATGTGGCTGGTGCGCTTGAGAATGCGCGAACCGCGGCCTTTGGCGCGGGCATACATGCGCTTCATCGCCGGACCTTCGTCGACGAAGATGCTGGCCACTTTCAGCTCGTCGACGTCGGCGCCGAGATTGTTCTCGGCGTTGGCGACGGCCGACAGCAGCACCTTGCGGACAAGGTGTGCGGCCTTCTTGTTGGTATAGGTGAGCACGTCGCTGGCCCGGCCCACGGGAAGCCCGCGGACGAGATCAGCCACCAGGCGTGCCTTTTGCGCCGAAATGCGGGCGCCGCGCAGGATCGCTTTGGCTTCAGTGCTCATCACTTGCCCTTCTTGTCGCCGACATGGCCTTTGAACGTGCGGGTCACCGCGAACTCGCCGAGCTTGTGCCCGACCATGTTCTCGTTGATCAGGACGGGCACGTGCTGACGGCCGTTGTGGATGGCGATGGTCAAGCCGACCATTTCCGGCAGGATCATCGAGCGACGCGACCAGGTCTTGATCGGGCGCTTGTTGTTGGCGGAAACCGCAGCTTCCACCTTCTTTACGAGGTGAAGGTCGACGAACGGACCTTTCTTCAAAGAGCGAGGCATGTCGGCTTCCTGTTACTTGGTACGACGACGCACGATGAACTGCTGCGTGCGCTTGTTGTTACGGGTCTTGTAACCCTTGGCCGGCGTGCCCCACGGGCTGACCGGATGACGACCGCCGGAGGTCTTGCCTTCACCACCACCGTGCGGATGGTCGACCGGGTTCATCACCACACCGCGAACGGTCGGGCGAATACCCAGCCAGCGCTTGGCGCCGGCCTTGCCGAGCTTCTTCAGGCTGTGCTCGCCGTTGCCGACTTCACCGATGGTGGCGCGGCAATCGACCGAGACGCGACGCATCTCGCCGGAGCGAAGACGCAACGTGGCGTAGCCGGACTCGCGGGCCACCAGCTGCACGGAGGCGCCGGCGCTGCGGGCGATCTGCGCGCCCTTGCCCGGACGCAGTTCGATGCAGTGAATGGTGCTGCCCATCGGGATGTTGCGCAGCTGCAGGCAGTTGCCAGCCTTGATCGGCGCGTCACGACCGGACACCAGGCGATCGTCCACCTGCACGCCCTTCGGCGCGATGATGTAACGACGCTCGCCGTCGGCGTAGCACAGCAACGCGATGTGCGCGGTGCGGTTCGGATCGTATTCGATGCGCTCGACGCGGGCGGCGATGCCTTCCTTGTCGCGCTTGAAATCGATGATGCGGTAATGCTGCTTGTGACCGCCGCCACGATGACGCACGGTGATGCGACCGTGGTGGTTGCGGCCGCCGGTGCGGGACTGTGACTCGGTCAACGCCGCGTACGGCGCGCCCTTGTACAGGCCTTCCGTCTTGACGCTGACTGCGTCGCGACGACCCGGCGAGGTCGGCTTGTGGTTGATTAGTGCCATCTCACAGAACTCCTGGCTCAGGCCTTGGCGGCGACGTCGATGGTCTGGCCATCGGCAAGACGCACGTAGGCCTTGCGCTTGCCCTGGCGGCTGCCAGCGCGTTGACGAAAGGCTTTGACCTTGCCCTTGGTGTTGACGAGGTTCACCTGTTCGACCTTGACGTCGAACAGCTTCTCCACGGCAGAACGGACATCGGCCTTGGTTGCCGTGGGGGCGACCACGAATACGTACTGGTTGTGCTCGGCGAGACGCGCCGATTTCTCGGAGATGTGCGGCGCGCGCAGCGTGTCGAGAATGCGTTCGTTGTTCATGCCAGCCACTCCTCGACCTTCTTCACGGCGTCAACCGTCATCACCACATGGTCGGAACCGACCAGGCTGACCGGGTTCAGACCCATCACATCCAGCACATGGATGTAGGGGATGTTGCGGGCAGCCAGGAACACTGCCTCGGAGGCGTCTTCGGACACCAGCAGCACGCGACCGGAAACTTCCAGCTCGGCCAGCTTGGCAACCATCAACGAGGTCTTCGGGGACTCGACGCCGAAGCTCTCGACGACCTTCAGGCGACCCTGACGGGCCAGCTCGGAGAAGATCGAGCGAATCGCGACGCGGTAGGCCTTGCGGTTAACCTTCTGCTCGTAGCTGCGGGGCTTTGCCGCGAACGCACGACCGCCGCCGACAAAGATCGGAGCGCGATAGTCGCCGTGACGGGCGCCACCGCCCTTCTGCTTCTTGAACTTCTTGGTGGTGCCGGACATCTGGCCGCGCGACAGCTGCGACTGGGTACCTGCACGACCGGCCGCCTGGTAGGCGATCACGACCTGGTGGACCAGTGCCTTCTTGTACTCGCCGCCGAACACTTCGTCCGACACGCTGAGCGGCTTGGCGCCAATAACATTGAGTTCCATGGCGTCTCTCCTCAGCTCTTCGTCGTCGGGCGGATGATGACGTCGCCACCGGTTGCACCCGGCACCGCGCCCTTCACCGCAATCAGATGACGCTCGGCGTCGACCTTGACCACTTCCAGACCCTGCTGCGTGCGGTTGACCGCACCCATGTGGCCGGACATCTTCTTGCCCGGGAACACGCGGCCCGGGGTCTGGCGCTGGCCGATGGAGCCCGGCGCGCGATGCGACAGCGAGTTACCGTGGGTGGCATCACCCATCTTGAAGTTCCAGCGCTTGATCGTGCCCTGGAAGCCCTTGCCCTTCGACACGCCGGCGACATCGACGATCTGGCCAACGGTGAACACGTCGTCAGCCTTGATCTCGGCGCCCACTTCGTACTTGCCGAGGTCATCGGCAGACACGCGGAATTCCCACAAGCCACGACCCGGCTCGACCTTCGCCTTCGCGTAGTGACCCTTCAGCGGCTGCGTCAGGAGGTTTGCGCGCTTGCTGCCCGCGGAAACCTGGACGGCGCTGTAGCCATCGTTATCGTCCGTCTTCAGCTGGGTCACCCGGTTCGGCGTCGCTTCGATCAGCGTCACCGGAATCGAGCGGCCATCTTCAGTGAAGAGCCGGCTCATGCCGCATTTGCGGCCAACCAATCCGATACTCATATTCGTATCCTGTCTGTCGCTCAACCGAGCTTGATCTGAACATCGACGCCAGCGGCGAGATCAAGCTTCATGAGCGCGTCCACGGTCTTGTCGTTCGGGTCGACGATATCGAGCACACGCTTGTGGGTACGGGTCTCGTACTGGTCGCGTGCATCCTTGTCGACGTGCGGCGACGTCAGAATGGTGTAACGCTCGATCTTGGTCGGAAGCGGAATCGGGCCGAGTACCGTGGCACCCGTGCGCTTTGCCGTCTCGACGATCTCGCTGGCGGAGCGGTCGATCAGTCGATGATCGTACGCTTTCAGCCGAATCCGAATCTTCTGGTTCGCCATAACCGTGTCCTGTTGTCTAAAGAACGTAATGTGAAACGAAGCGGCTTCTCACCGCCCCGCACTACCTTTTGCCACTGCATCGGCGTCGCGCGGTGAACTGCATGACCCCTCTGAAAAACGCCAGGCGAGCAACGGAACGCTCGCCTGGCACAATCCGAATCTCGCGCAAAATGACGTGTCGACAGGATCTGCCCTGTCATCACGTCGACTTGCGAGGGCCGATCCACGGCCAGCGAACTCGAAACACATCCTGTGTCTCATTTCGCGGTAGGTCAGCCAAAACATGTCTGGCTGACGAGTGAGCTGCCAAGTATACCGACAAAACTTCAACAAGTGAAGGGGGTGTAGCGCGATCCGGAGATCACCACCTTGCCGATCGGGTTACTGGCTTACAGGTGCCGGGGAACGGGGAACGCGGCTTTGGCTCGCTCCGTTCCCCGTTCCCCGCTTTTTCTTACTTGATGACCTTGGCCACCACGCCGGCGCCGACGGTGCGGCCGCCTTCGCGGATGGCGAAACGCAGGCCTTCGTCCATCGCGATCGGGTGGATCAGACTCACCACCATCTTCACGTTGTCACCCGGCATCACCATCTCCACGCCTTCCGGCAACTGGCAGGCGCCGGTCACGTCGGTGGTGCGGAAGTAGAACTGCGGACGGTAACCCTTGAAGAACGGCGTATGACGGCCACCCTCGTCCTTCGACAGCACGTAGACCTCGGCCTCGAAGTCGGTGTGCGGGGTGATCGTGCCCGGCTTGGCCAGCACCTGGCCACGCTCCACGTCGTCACGCTTCAGGCCGCGCAGCAGCAGACCGGCGTTGTCGCCCGCCTGACCCTGGTCCAGCAGCTTGCGGAACATTTCCACGCCCGTGACGGTCGTCTTCTGCGTGTCGCGGATACCGACCACTTCGATTTCGTCGCCGACCTTGATGATGCCGCGCTCGATACGACCGGTCACCACGGTGCCGCGGCCCGAGATCGAGAACACGTCTTCCACCGGCATCAGGAACGGCTTGTCGATCGTGCGCACCGGCTCCGGGATGTAGCTGTCCAGCGCGTCCACCAGCTTGATGATCGACGGCACGCCGATGTCGCTCTGGTCGCCTTCCAGCGCCAGCTTGGCCGAACCGTGGATCATCGGGGTGTCGTCGCCCGGGAACTCGTACTTCGACAGCAGTTCGCGCACTTCCATCTCGACCAGTTCCAGCAGCTCGGCGTCGTCCACCATGTCCGCCTTGTTCAGGTAGACCACGATGTACGGCACGCCGACCTGGCGCGACAGCAGGATGTGTTCGCGGGTCTGCGGCATCGGGCCATCAGCGGCCGAGCACACCAGGATCGCGCCGTCCATCTGCGCCGCACCGGTGATCATGTTCTTCACGTAGTCGGCATGGCCCGGGCAATCCACGTGCGCGTAGTGGCGCAGCGGCGACTCGTATTCCACGTGGGCGGTCGAGATCGTGATGCCGCGCGCCTTCTCTTCCGGCGCCGCGTCGATCGCGCTGTAGTCCTTGAACTCGCCACCGAAACGTTCCGCCCCGACCTTCGTCAGTGCGGCCGTCAGCGTCGTCTTGCCGTGGTCCACGTGACCAATCGTGCCGACGTTGACGTGCGGCTTGGTGCGTTCGAATTTACCCTTTGCCATGACTCAAACCTCTGAGATAACTTGAATTTGATAATGCGTCCACGAAGGGGCGCCGTTGGAGGCGACGACACGAGTGCCGCGCCTTGATCCCTGCTAACGCGATCAAGAAGATCGCACGGCTTACGCCTTCTTCATCACCTGTTCGGCGACGTTGGTCGGCGCCTCGGCGTAGTGATCGAATTCCATGGTGAAGGTGGCCCGGCCCTGCGTCAGCGAACGAATCGTGGTCGCGTAACCGAACATTTCACCCAGCGGCACTTCGGCGTTGATGGTCTTGCCCGACGGCGTATCTTCCTGGCCGGTGAGCATGCCGCGACGCTTGCTGATGTCGCCCATCACGTCGCCCATGTAGTCCTCGGGGGTGACGATCTCGACCTTCATGATCGGCTCGAGCAGCACCGGGCTGGCCTTGTTGAAGCCCTGCTTGAACGCCATCGACGCAGCGAGCTTGAACGCCATTTCCGAGGAGTCGACGTCATGGTAGGAACCGAAGACCAGCTTGGCCTTCACGTTCACCACCGGGAAGCCGGCCAGCGGACCGCTGGTGATCGTCTCGCGCAGACCCTTTTCGACCGACGGGATGAATTCCTTCGGAATCACGCCACCGGTGATGTCGTTGATGAACAGGAAGTCGTCCTTGATCAGCGCGGCGATCTTCTCGTCCGCGCGATCCGCTTCGCTGATCGGCGACATCTCGATCACGACGTGACCGTACTGGCCCTTGCCGCCCGACTGCTTGGCGTGCTTGTAGTCCGACTTCACGTCCGCCAGGCGGATCGTTTCGCGGTAGGCCACCTGCGGCTTGCCGACGTTCGCCTCGACGTTGAACTCGCGGCGCATGCGGTCGACCAGGATGTCCAGGTGCAGCTCGCCCATGCCGGAGATGATGGTCTGGCCCGATTCCTCGTCGGTACGCACGCGGAACGACGGATCTTCCGCGGCCAGACGGCCGAGGGCGATGCCCATCTTTTCCTGGTCCGACTTGGTCTTCGGCTCGACCGCCATCGAGATCACCGGCTCCGGGAACGACATCCGCTCCAGGGTGATGATGTGTTCCTGCGAGCACAGCGTGTCACCGGTCGTCACGTCCTTCAGGCCAACCGCGGCGGCGATGTCGCCAGCACACACTTCCTTCAGTTCGTGACGCTCGTTGGCGTGCATCTGCAGGATGCGGCCCACGCGCTCCTTCTTGCTCTTGACCGGGTTGTACACGGCATCGCCGGAGTTCAACGTGCCCGAGTAGACACGGAAGAAGGTCAGCGAACCCACAAACGGGTCGGTCATGATCTTGAATGCCAGCGCGGAGAACGGCGCCTTGTCGTCCGCGGGACGGCTGGCCTCGTTGTCGTCCTCGTCGATGCCGGCCACCGGCGGGCGGTCGGCGGGCGACGGCAGCAGCTGCACCACCGCGTCGAGCATCGCCTGGACGCCCTTGTTCTTGAACGCGGTACCGCAGAACACCGGGATGATCTCGTTGGCCAGCGTGCGCTGGCGCAGACCGGCGATGACTTCGGCCTCGGACAGGTCGCCGCCTTCCAGGTACTTGTTCATCAGCTCTTCGGTGGCTTCCGCCGCCGACTCGACCATGAACGCATGCGCCTCGGTGGCAACGTCGACCAGGTCCGCCGGGATGTCGCGGTACTCGAACTTCATGCCCTGGGATTCCATGTCCCAGATGATCGCCTTCATCTTCAGCAGGTCGACCACGCCCTCGAAACCGTCTTCGGCACCGATCGGCACCTGCATCGGCACCGGATGCGCGCCCAGGCGAGCCTTCAGCTGGCTGACGACCTTGTCGAAGTTGGCGCCGGTGCGGTCCATCTTGTTGACGAACGCAAGACGCGGCACCCGGTACTTGTTGGCCTGGCGCCATACCGTTTCGGACTGCGGCTGCACGCCACCGACCGCACACAGCACGAACACCGCGCCGTCGAGCACGCGCAGCGAACGCTCCACCTCGATGGTGAAGTCGACGTGTCCCGGGGTGTCGATGATGTTGAAGCGGTGCTGCTCCATGGAGCCGTCCATGCCCTTCCAGAACGCCGTCGTTGCCGCCGACGTAATGGTGATGCCACGCTCCTGCTCCTGCTCCATCCAGTCCATCGTGGCCGCACCGTCGTGCACCTCGCCAATCTTGTGACTGACACCGGTGTAGAACAGGATGCGCTCGGTCGTGGTGGTCTTGCCGGCATCGATGTGCGCCATGATGCCGAAGTTGCGATAGCGCGCGAGGGGAGTGGTACGTGCCATGGATATCTACCTGTATCGGGCGATCCTGCCCAGGATTCACGCAGCCATCCGGCTGCAGCTTTTATGAAAAGTCCGGCATGGGCGCCGGATCCTTTTTCCGCCATCGGCGAGGCGAAGAGCCATCAGCCGACTCGTGCCGCCGATGAGGGCGGCACGGAAACCGCACTTACCAGCGGTAGTGCGAGAAGGCCTTGTTGGCCTCGGCCATGCGGTGCGTTTCTTCACGCTTCTTGGCAGCGCCGCCGCGGCTCTCGGAGGCTTCCAGCAGCTCGGCAGCCAGCTTGCGCGGCATCGAGGTCTCGCCGCGCTTGCGCGCCGCGTCGATGACCCAGCGCATCGCCAGCGCCATGCGGCGACCCGGACGCACTTCGACCGGCACCTGGTAGGTGGCGCCACCGACACGGCGGGACTTCACCTCGACCGCCGGAGCGATGTTGTTCAGCGCCTTCTCGACCAGAGCTACCGGCTCGGCGTTCTTTTCGCCAATGTGCTGCAGGGCACCGTAGACGATGCTCTCGGCGACCGACTTCTTGCCGCTCTTCATCACCATGTTGATGAAACGGGCGATCAGCTGGCTGCCATGCTTGGGATCCGGCAGAACCAGACGGGCGGGATGTGAACCTTTACGCGACATGTTTGTTGTCCGTTATTTTCGCGGACATTCCTGCCCGCCTGTAAAGCGGCCAGCGAGGGCCGCGCGACATTACTTCTTCGGGCGCTTGGCGCCGTACTTCGAGCGCGACTGACGACGCTTGGTGACACCGGCGCAGTCCAAGCTGCCGCGCACCGTGTGGTAACGCACACCGGGCAGGTCCTTGACGCGACCGCCGCGGATCAGCACCACCGAGTGCTCCTGCAGGTTGTGACCTTCGCCACCGATGTAGCTGATGACCTCGAAACCGTTGGTCAGGCGCACCTTGGCAACCTTGCGCAACGCCGAGTTCGGCTTTTTCGGGGTGGTCGTGTAGACGCGGGTGCAGACACCACGACGCTGCGGGCTGCTCTGCAGGGCCGGCGACCCGCTCTTGTAGGTCTTGGGGCTGCGCGATTTGCGCACCAACTGATTGACTGTCGTCATGCGTAGCTGTTCCTGAAAACATAAAGGCAGCCCGATCAAGCTCGGTCTGCCAAGAAGCGGGAATTTAACATGAGCAGCCTGCCATAGGCAAGCCAACGCTCAGTCGTCCTGGACCCGAACACGAGGTGCGTCCATGCACCTCATTTCGTATGTCAGCGAGCAATACCCCTAACGGGCTTACTCGACACCGTTTTCACTACCGACCGGAGCCTCGGCGAACGAAGCTGCAGGCGTGGCGCTGGAGAGAGTTTCCAGATCCGAGGCGGACAAACCGCCCTGGCGACGACGCGATGCGTGGTACGCCAAGCCTGTACCTGCCGGAATTAGACGGCCGACAATAACATTTTCCTTCAGGCCACGCAAGGTATCGCGTGTGCCACGAACCGCCGCCTCGGTAAGGACGCGGGTGGTTTCCTGGAACGAGGCCGCCGAGATGAACGACTCGGTCGCCAGCGAGGCCTTGGTGATGCCCAGCAGGATCGACTGATACTGCGCCGGACGCTCGCCCTTGCTTTCGGCACGATCGTTTTCGCCATTGATCCGCACGCGCTCGATCTGCTCGCCGCGCAGGTAATGACTGTCACCCGGCTCGACGATCTCGACCTTGCGCAGCATCTGGCGAATGATCGCTTCGATGTGCTTGTCGTTGATCTTCACGCCCTGCAGGCGGTACACGTCCTGGATTTCCTTGACCAGGTACGAGGCCAGCGGCTCCACGCCCAGCAGGCGCAGGATGTCATGCGGGCTCGGCTCGCCGTCGACGACGGTTTCGCCCTTCTCCACATGCTCGCCTTCGAACACGATGACCTGGCGCCACTTCGGAATCAGCTCTTCGTGCTCATTGCCGTCGACGTCCTTGATCACCAGGCGCTGCTTGCCCTTGGTGTCCTTGCCGAAGCTGATGATGCCCGAGCGCTCGGCCAGGATCGCCGGCTCCTTCGGCTTGCGTGCCTCGAACAGGTCGGCCACGCGGGGCAGACCACCGGTGATGTCGCGGGTCTTCGACGATTCCTGCGGGATACGGGCGACGACGTCGCCCACGCCCACTTCGGCACCGTTCTGGATCGACACGATCGCACCGGCCGGCAGGAAGTACTGCGCGGCGATATCGGTACCCGGCAGCTTCAGCTCGCGACCCTTGGCATCTTCCAGGCGCACGATCGGACGCAGGTCCTTCGCCTGCGCGCCGCGGCGCTTCGGATCGGTCACCACCGCCGACTCCAGGCCGGTCAGCTCGTCGGTCTGGCTCTGCACGGTGACGCCATCGAGGAAGTCGATGAAGCGCACCACGCCGGCCACCTCGGTGACGATCGGATGGGTATGCGGGTCCCAGTTGGCCACGGTCTGGCCGGGCTTGACCGCCGCACCGTCCTTGACCGCGATGGTGGCGCCGTACGGCACCTTGTAGCGCTCGCGCTCGCGGCCGCTGGCGTCGATCACGCTCAGTTCGCCCGAACGCGACACCGCGACCAGGTGGCCGGCCTTGTGCTGCACCGACTTCAGGTTGTTGTACTTCAGCGAGCCGGTGGTCTTCACCGTCACGTTGTCCACCGCCGCCGCACGCGAAGCCGCGCCGCCGATGTGGAACGTACGCATGGTCAGCTGGGTGCCGGGCTCGCCGATCGACTGCGCGGCCACCACGCCCACGGCTTCACCCATGTTGACCAGATGGCCACGGGCCAGGTCGCGGCCGTAGCACAGCTTGCACACGCCATGCTCGGCTTCGCAGGTGATCGGCGAACGCACCTTGATCAGCTGCACGCCGGCCTTGTCGAGCTTCTCGACCAGGGCCTCGTTGAGCAGGGTGTCGCGGGTGACGATCGGCTGGTCGTCGTCGCCGGGGGCGTAGACGTCCTCGACCACCACGCGACCCAGCACGCGCTCGCGCAACGGCTCGACCACATCGCCACCTTCGACGATCGGCTGCATGATGATGCCGTCCTCGGTGCCGCAGTCATCCATGGTGATGACCACGTCCTGCGCCACGTCGACCAGGCGACGGGTCAGGTAACCGGAGTTCGCCGTCTTCAACGCGGTATCCGCCAGGCCCTTTCGAGCGCCGTGGGTCGAGTTGAAGTACTGCAGCACGTTCAGGCCTTCGCGGAAGTTGGCCTTGATCGGGGTCTCGATGATCGAGCCATCCGGACGGGCCATCAGGCCGCGCATGCCGGCCAGCTGGCGAATCTGCGCCACCGAACCACGGGCGCCGGAGTCGGCCATGATGTACAGCGAGTTCATCGACTTCTGGTTGACCATCTTGCCGTCGGCATCCTTCACCTTCTCGGTGCCGATGCCGTCGATCATCGCCTTGGCGACCAGTTCGCTGGTGCGCGACCAGATGTCGACCACCTTGTTGTAGCGCTCGCCGGCGGTGACCAGACCCGACTGGTACTGCTGCTGGATCTCGACGACTTCCTTCTCGGCTTCTTCCAGGATCGGCTTCTTCTCGTCCGGGATCAGCATGTCGTCGATGCCGATCGAGATGCCCGAACGGGTCGCGTAGCGATAGCCGGCGTACATCAGCTGATCGGCGAACACGACCGTGTCCTTCAGGCCCAGCAGACGGTAGCTGGAGTTGATCAGGCGCGAGATGTTCTTCTTGGTCAACTCGGTGTTGGCCAGCTCGAACGGCAGGCCTTCGGGCATGATTTCGGCCAGCAGGGCACGACCCACCGTCGTGTCGACGATCCGGGTCTGCTGCGTGCGGGTGCCGTCTTCGGCGATGTGCACCAGCTTCATGCGCACCTTGACCTTGGCGTGCAACTCCACCGCGCGGTTGTCGTACGCACGACGCGCCTCGCCGATGCCGGAGAACACCATGCCGGTGCCCTTGGCGTTGATCAGCTCACGGGTCAGGTAATACAGACCCAGCACCACGTCCTGCGTCGGCACGATGATCGGCTCGCCGTTGGCCGGCGACAGGATGTTGTTGGTCGACATCATCAAGGTGCGCGCTTCCAGCTGCGCCTCGATCGACAGCGGCACATGGACGGCCATCTGGTCGCCGTCGAAGTCGGCGTTGAACGCGGTACACACCAGCGGATGCAGCTGGATCGCCTTGCCTTCGATCAGCTTCGGCTCGAACGCCTGGATGCCGAGGCGATGCAGGGTCGGCGCGCGGTTCAGCATGACCGGATGTTCGCGGATCACCTCTTCGAGGATGTCCCAGACCTGGGCTTCCTCGCGCTCGACCAGCTTCTTGGCCGCCTTGATGGTGGTGGCTTCGCCACGCGCCTGCAGCTTGGCGAAGATGAACGGCTTGAACAGCTCAAGCGCCATCTTCTTGGGCAGACCGCACTGGTGCAGGCGCAGGGTCGGACCGACCACGATCACCGAGCGACCGGAGTAGTCCACGCGCTTGCCCAGCAGGTTCTGGC
Organism: Rhodanobacter sp. Soil_C_14; assembly: GCF_057657335.1. Taxonomy (NCBI): domain Bacteria; kingdom Pseudomonadati; phylum Pseudomonadota; class Gammaproteobacteria; order Lysobacterales; family Rhodanobacteraceae; genus Rhodanobacter; species Rhodanobacter sp. Soil_C_14. Next base: position 674,363 of record NZ_JBDGIQ010000001.1, read on the forward strand.
GGAAGCGGCCCTGCTTGCCCTTGATCATGTCGGCCAGCGACTTCAGCGCGCGCTTGTTGGTGCCGGTGATGGCACGGCCGCGGCGGCCGTTGTCGAGCAGCGCATCGACCGATTCCTGCAGCATGCGCTTCTCGTTGCGCACGATGATGTCAGGCGCGTTGAGCTCGAGCAGCCGCTTCAGACGGTTGTTGCGGTTGATCACGCGGCGATACAGGTCGTTCAGGTCGGAGGTGGCGAAACGGCCACCGTCCAGCGGCACCAGCGGACGCAGGTCCGGCGGCAGCACGGGCAGCACGGTCAGCACCATCCACTCCGGCTTGTTGCCGGATTCCAGGAACGCCTCGATCAGCTTCACGCGCTTGGTGAGGCGCTTCAGCTTGGTCTCGGAGTTGGTGGAGGTGATCTCTTCCTTCAGGCGGATGACTTCGCCCGGCAGGTCCAGCGACTTCAGCAGGTGGAAGACGGCCTCGGCACCCATGCGGGCATCGAATTCGTCGCCGTGCTCTTCGGTCGCTTCGAGGTACTGGTCTTCGCTGAGCAACTGGCCGCGCTCGAGCGCGGTCATGCCTGCATCGATCACCACGAAGGCCTCGAAGTACAGGATGCGCTCGATGTCGCGCAGGGTCATGTCCAGCATCAGGCCGATGCGCGAGGGCAGCGACTTCAGGAACCAGATGTGCGCGGTCGGGCTGGCCAGTTCGATGTGGCCCATGCGCTCGCGGCGCACCTTGGCCAGCGTCACTTCGGTGCCGCACTTCTCGCAGACCACGCCACGATGCTTCATGCGCTTGTACTTACCGCACAGGCACTCGTAGTCCTTCACCGGCCCGAAGATCGCGGCGCAGAACAGGCCGTCACGCTCCGGCTTGAACGTGCGGTAGTTGATGGTTTCCGGCTTCTTCACTTCGCCGTACGACCACGAGCGGATCAGCTCCGGCGACGCGAGCGCGATCTTGATCGCGTCGAAGTCAGGCGTCGCGCGCTGCTGGTTGAAGAGGTTGAGCAAGTCTTTCATTTGAATCTCCGGTCGGAGCTTGTCTTGGGTCGAGGTCCGCGATTCGAACAGGATCAGGTTCGCCGGATCCGGGAGCGGGAGCCGGGCCTGCCTTCGCAAGTCCCGAATCCCGTCTCCCGAATCCCGCCAATCACTTGGCCTCTTCCAGGTCGATGTTGATGGCGAGCGAGCGGATTTCCTTCACCAGCACGTTGAAGGACTCCGGCATGCCCGCGGACATCTCGTGGTTGCCGTCGACGATGTTCTTGTACATCTGGTTGCGGCCCTGCACGTCGTCGGATTTCACCGTCAGCATTTCCTGCAGGGTGTAAGCCGCGCCGTAGGCTTCCAGCGCCCAGACTTCCATTTCGCCGAAGCGCTGGCCACCGAACTGCGCCTTGCCGCCCAGCGGCTGCTGGGTGACCAGCGAATACGGACCGGTGGAGCGCGCATGCATCTTGTCGTCAACCAGGTGGTTGAGCTTCAGGTAATGCATGTAGCCCACGGTGACCGGGCGATCGAACGCCTCGCCGGTGCGGCCGTCGTACAGCGTGGTCTGGCCCGATTCGGGCAGATCCGCCAGCTTCAGCATCGCCTTGATCTCGGTCTCTTCGGCACCGTCGAACACCGGCGTCGCCATCGGCACGCCTTCCTGCAGGTTGGTGGCGAGCGCGAAGATCTCCTTGTCGGTGAGCGACTTCAGGTCGACGTGCTGCACGGCACCGGCCACGTGGGTGTTGTAGATCTGGTCGAGGAACTCGCGGATCTTGGCGACCTTCTCCTGCGCTTCGAGCATCTTCTGGATCTTCTTGCCCAGGCCCTTGGCGGCCCAGCCCAGATGGACTTCCAGAATCTGGCCGATATTCATGCGCGACGGCACGCCCAGCGGGTTCAGGCAGATGTCCACCGCCTCGCCGTTGGCCATGTACGGCATGTCTTCCACCGGCACCACGTTCGACACCACGCCCTTGTTGCCGTGGCGACCGGCCATCTTGTCGCCCGGCTGGATGCGGCGCTTCACGGCCAGGAACACCTTGACCATCTTCAGCACGCCCGGCGCGAGGTCGTCGCCCTGGGTGATCTTGCCCTGCTTCTCCTTGAAGCGCTTGTCGAACTCTTCCCGGTGGCGCTTGATCTGGTCAGCGGCACGCTCGAGGAATTCGGTGACGTCCTCGTCCTTGACGTTGATCTTGAACCAGTCGTCCTTCTTAAGGCCGTCCAGGTAGGCGTCGGTGATCTCGGTGCCACGCTTCAGGCCACCCGGGCCGCTCATCGCGGACTTGCCGAGCAACTGGGTGCGCATGCGGCTGTAGATCGCGCCTTCGAGGATGCGGAACTGGTCGTCCAGATCCTTGCGGATCCGCTTGACCTCGGTTTCCTCGATCTGCTTGGCGCGCTTATCCTTCTCGATGCCGTCACGGGTGAACACCTGCACGTCGATGACGGTGCCGTCCATGCCCGGCGGCACGCGCAAGGACGAGTCCTTCACGTCGGACGCCTTCTCGCCGAAGATCGCGCGCAGCAGCTTCTCTTCCGGGGTCAGCTGGCTTTCGCCCTTCGGCGTGACCTTGCCGACCATGATGTCACCGGCCTTGACCTCGGCACCGATGTAAACGATGCCGCTCTCGTCGAGTCGAGCAAGAGCTTGCTCGCCCACGTTCGGGATGTCGGCGGTGATTTCCTCGGCACCCAGCTTGGTGTCGCGCGCGATGCAGGACAGCTCCTCGATGTGGATCGAGGTGTAGCGGTCTTCCTGCACGACGCGCTCGGACAGCAGGATCGAGTCTTCGAAGTTGTAGCCGTTCCACGGCATGAACGCGATCAGCATGTTCTGGCCGAGCGCGAGCTCGCCCAGGTCGGTCGACGAACCGTCGGCCAGCGTGTCGCCCTTCGCCACCACGTCACCCACGTTCACCAGCGGACGCTGGTTCAGGTTGGTGTTCTGGTTGGAGCGGGTGTACTTGGTCAGCGTGTAGATGTCGACGCCGGCGTCGTTGTCGCCGACCTCTTCCTCGTTCACGCGCACCACGATACGGGCCGCGTCGACCTGGTCGATCACGCCGCCGCGCTTGGCGGAGACGATGACGCCCGAGTCGCGCGCCACGGCGCGCTCGATGCCGGTGCCCACCAGCGGGGTCTGCGAACGCAGGGTCGGCACGGCCTGACGCTGCATGTTCGCGCCCATCAGCGCGCGGTTCGCGTCGTCGTGCTCCAGGAACGGCACCAGCGCCGCGGCGACCGACACGGTCTGCATCGGCGAGACGTCCATGTAGTCGACTTCAGCGGCCGGACGCAGCTCGGATTCGCCACGGAAACGGCAGGACACGAAGTCCTCGATGAAGGCGCCGTGCTTGTCCAGCGGCGAGTTCGCCTGGGCGATCACGTGATCGCCTTCCTCGATCGCCGACAGGTAGTCGACCTTGTCGGTCACCTTGCCACCCGCGACCTTGCGGTACGGCGTCTCGAGGAAGCCATACGAATTGGTGCGGGCATACACGGCCAGCGAGTTGATCAGGCCGATGTTCGGGCCTTCCGGCGTTTCGATGGTGCAGACGCGGCCGTAATGGGTCGGATGCACGTCGCGCACTTCGAAGCCGGCGCGTTCGCGGGTCAGGCCGCCCGGCCCAAGTGCCGACACGCGGCGCTTGTGGGTGACTTCCGACAGCGGGTTGTTCTGGTCCATGAACTGGGACAGCTGCGAGGAGCCGAAGAACTCCTTCACCGCGGCCGCCACCGGCTTGGCGTTGATCAGGTCCTGCGGGGTCAGGCCATCGGCCTCGGCCAGCGACAGGCGCTCGCGCACCGCACGCTCCACACGGACCAGGCCGATGCGGAAGGTGTTCTCGGCCATTTCGCCGACCGAACGCACGCGGCGGTTGCCCAGGTGGTCGATGTCGTCGACGGTGCCATGACCGTTCTTGATGTCGATAAGCACCTTCAGCACGTCGAGGATGTCGGAGCTCTCGCCCTGCTCGGCGACCAGGCGCTGCGACTCGTCTTCCTTGCGCTCGCTGAAGTACTTGTGGTCGTACAGCACGCCCGGGCCGAGGATTTCCTTGCGGCCCACGCGACGGTTGAACTTCATCCGGCCCACGGCCGACAGGTCGTAGCGATCGAAGGTGAAGAACAGGTTGAAGAACAGGTTCTGCGCGGCATCCTTGGTCGGCGGCTCGCCCGGACGCATCATGCGATAGATTTCCACCAGCGCCTCCAGCGGCGTCTTGGTGTTGTCGATGCGCAGGGTGTGCGAGATGTAGGCGCCGCGATCCAGGTCGTTGACGTACAGCGTCGGCACGGTCTCGATGCCGGCCTTGCGGAACGCTTCCATCTGCTCGGCGGTGATCTCGTCGTTGGCCGAGGCCAGCAGCTCGCCGGTCTTGGCGTCGACGATGTCGGTGGCCACGATGCGGCCGACCGGGTAGTCATCCGGCACTTCCAGCGCGGTGATGTTCTCCGCGGCCAGCTGACGCACGTGGCGCGCGGTGATGCGCTTGCCGGCTTCCACCAGCACCTTGCCGCCGATCGCCAGGTCGAAGGACAGCGTCTCGCCGCGCAGGCGCTCGGCGACGAGCTCCAGCGTGGTGCCGCCCTTCTTGCCCAGGTGGAACACGTTGTGCTCGAAGAACGTGGCGAGCATTTCTTCGTTGTTGTAGCCGAGCGCACGCAGCAGCACCGTCACCGGCAACTTGCGGCGACGGTCGATGCGGGTGAACAGCGCATCCTTCGGATCGAACTCGAAGTCCAGCCACGAACCACGGTAGGGGATCACGCGGGCGGAGAACAGCAGCTTGCCCGAGCTGTGCGTCTTGCCGCGGTCGTGGTCGAAGAACACGCCCGGCGAACGATGCAGCTGCGAGACGATCACGCGCTCGGTGCCGTTGATGATGAAGGTGCCGGTGTCGGTCATGAGCGGAATCTCGCCCATGTAGACCTCCTGCTCCTTGATGTACTTGACCACCTTCTTCGAGGCCGGGCTGTCCTTGTCATAGATGACCAGGCGCACGGTGGTGCGCAGCGGCGCACCGTAGGTCATGCCGCGGTTGCGGCACTCGCGCTCGTCGAACGCCGGCTCGCCGAGGCGGTAGTCGACATACTCGAGTGCGGCATTGCCCGAATAGCTGGAAATCGGGAACACCGACTTCAACGCGGCATGCAGACCCTTCTCGCCACGCTGTTTCGGCGCAACATGCTCCTGCAGGAACTCCCGATAGGAATCAGTCTGGATGGTCAGCAGGTTTGGCACGCCCAGTACGGGCGGACGCTTGCCAAAGTCCTTGCGGATGCGTTTCTTCTCGGTAAACGAGTAGGCCATGATCGGTAGCGCCTCGGTTCGCAGTGACGCCGGTGGTGCACACACCGGCTGAATGAAAAAATCTTGTCTTTGCCGGATGGCCAAGGCCATCCGGGGCGGGGATTTGGGAATCGAGAATCGGGAATCGTCAAAGCGGAGCGCGCGCTTTCTTCAACAATTCCCGATTCTCCATTCCCCATTCCCGTTCAAACGGGCAAAGCCCGGGAGCTTTCGCTCCCAGGCTTGCTTTGACATCAAGTCGAAGCAGCGGCGTACAAACGCCGATTACTTCAATTCGACGGTAGCGCCGGCAGCTTCGAGGTCCTTCTTGAACTTCTCGGCGTCTTCCTTGGACACGGCTTCCTTCAGGACGCCGCCGGCCTCGGTGAGGTCCTTGGCTTCCTTCAGGCCCAGGCCGGTAATCGCGCGGACAGCCTTGATCACGTCGACCTTCTTGGCGCCGGCGTTCTTCAGGATCACGTCGAACTCGGTCTGCGCTTCGGCAACCGGAGCAGCAGCGGCCGGGCCGGCCACGGCAACGGGGGCAGCGGCGGTCACGCCAAACTTCTCTTCGATGGCCTTCACCAGGTCCATCACTTCCATCAGCGACTTGGCGGCGACGGCTTCAACGATCTGTTCGTTGGTCAGGGACATTGCATTTACCTCTGGAAATAGATTCGGATTGATAGACGATGAACTTAGGCGGGTTCGGCTTCAGCCGGGGCTTCAGCGGCGACTTCGCCACCACCCTGCTGATCGGCGACGGCCTTGACGACGCGCGCAAACATGGTGGCCGGTTCGGCCAGCACGCGGGCCAGCATGGCCAGCGCCTGTTCGCGGGTCGGCAACGCGGCCAGCACGTCGACGTGCGACGCCGGCAGCAGCTTGCCTTCCACCGAGACGAGCTTCGCCTTCAGCTTGTCGTTGCCCTTGGCAAATTCCTGGATCAGACGCCCGGCAGCGCCGGGTTCTTCGGTCGAGAATGCGTACAGCAGCGGACCGACCAAGACGTCCTTGACGACCTCGAATTCGGTACCGGCCACGGCGCGCGACGCCAGCGTGTTCTTGACAACTCGCAAGTACACACCGGATTCGCGGGCCTTCTTGCGCATCGCGGTCATCTGAGCGACCGTGGTGCCCGCATACTCGGCAGCAACCAGGGAGTGAGCCTTCGAAGCAACGTCTGCCAGTTCGGCGACTACTTCTTTCTTCTGTGACAGATTGAGAGCCATTGCACTCCTCCAAATGAACTCCGCTCACGGCTCCTGCCGCTTGCGGTCCTGGGCGACGCCATCCGTGACGTCGGGGACATTGCGGTGTCCCGGGTGTTGGCCTTTCCAGAAGTCGAACGATTCCAGAAGGGGCAGCACCATCTGCGCAGGCCGGATTGCAAGAACCCGATTAAGCAACCCCGTTGGCGACGCCGGCGATTCCCTGCCGTCACCGAGCTCCCTGCCCGTCGTCGTCGCGCGCTGGTTGCGCCTGCGGTCTTTGACAGCGGTCCCGCCCCATGCAGCAGGCCGGAACTGCCCTCAAAAACTGCCCGCGCCGCCCGAATCAGGCGCCGCGGGACTTGAGTCTTACTTGGCGGACAGGGTCAGCGACGAGGTATCGACGGCAACGCCGACGCCCATCGTGCTGGACAAGGCCACTTTCTGCAGGAACACGCCCTTGGCGGTGGACGGCTTGGCCTTGACCACATCGCCGATCAGCGTGTTCAGATTGTCCGCCAGCTGTGCCGGATCGAAGCTGGCCTTGCCGATGGTGGCGTGGATGATGCCCGCCTTGTCGTTGCGGAACTTCACCTGGCCGGCCTTAGCATTGGTCACCGCGGTGGCGACGTCGGCGGTGACCGAGCCGTCCTTCGGGTTCGGCATCAGGCCGCGCGGGCCGAGCAGCTGGCCGAGCTTGCCGACCACGCGCATCGCGTCCGGCGTGGCGATCACGCGACCGAAGTCGAGATCACCGGCCTGCATGCGCTCGGCCAGGTCGTCCATGCCGACGGCGTCGGCACCGGCGGCCTTGGCAGCCTCGGCCTTTTCGCCCGGCGGGCAGAACACGGCAACCTTGACGGTCTTGCCGGTGCCATGCGGCAGCAGCGAGGAACCACGCACGCCCTGGTCCGACTTCTTGGCGTCGATGCCCAGACGCACCGCCACGTCCACCGACTCGGCGAACTTCGCCTTGGCGTTGTCCTTGATGATCTTCAGCGCCTCTTCCAGGCCATAGAACTTGCCCGGCTGCACCGCGGCCTGAGCCGCCTTCATACGCTTCGTGAGCTTTGCCATGTCTTAACCCTCCACCACAAGGCCCATGCTGCGGGCGCTACCGGCAATGGTGCGCACCGCGGCGTCGAGATCGGCAGCCGTCAGATCCGGCTCCTTCTGCTTTGCCACGTCTTCCAGCTGCTTGCGGGTGACCTTGCCCACCTTGTCGGTGTTCGGCTTGGACGAACCCTTCGCGGTGCTGGTGATCTTCTTCAGAAGAATCGTGGCCGGCGGGGTCTTGGTGATGAAGGTGAAACTGCGGTCGGAATACGCCGTGATGATGCACGGGATCGGCAGACCCGGCTCCAGCTTCTGCGTGGCGGCATTGAAGGCCTTGCAGAACTCCATGATGTTCAGGCCGCGCTGACCGAGGGCGGGACCGACCGGCGGCGAGGGGTTGGCCTGACCGGCCTTGACCTGCAGCTTGATGTAACCGACAACTTTCTTTGCCATGGGATTTTCCTCGCGAGTCCAGGCGCCTTGCGGCTCCTCGCTGTTCACCGATCCGTGGATGGAAGGAAGATCCGCCTCTTGCGGATCCGAAAACGCGGACACGCCGGGCCAAAAAGACCCCGCGTGAACCGCGCAGTATAGAGATTTAGCGAATCATCAGCAAGCCCCGTGCCAGCGGGGCATCAGGGCGTGAATCAAGAGCGGGTGAAGCTGGTCAGGCGGGGGTTTCCCCCTCTCCAACTCTCTCCCGCAGGCGGGGGAGAGGGCGAAGGTGCCGAGCGGGAGTCGCCCCGTCGGACTGCGCCCTGACTCAGGCTTTCTCGACCTGACCGAATTCCAGTTCGACGGGGGTCGAGCGACCGAAGATCAGCACCGCGACGCGCAGGCGACTCTTCTCGTAGTTGACTTCCTCGACCACGCCGTTGAAATCGTTGAACGGGCCTTCGGTGACGCGCACCATCTCGCCCGGCTCGAACAGCACCTTGGGCCTGGGCTTCTCGACGCCTTCGCGCACGCGGCTGAGGATGGCATCGGCCTCGCTGTCCCGGATCGGCAGCGGACGATCGGCGGTACCGCCGATGAAGCCCATCACCTTGGGGGTTTCCTTGATCAGGTGCCAGCACTCGTCGTCGATGCGCGGCGACTTGCCTTCGGTGTTCGTCTCGATCTGGACCAGCACGTAACCGGGAAAGAACTTGCGATCGCTGCGCCGTTTCTGGCCGCCGCGCATCTCGATCACTTCTTCGGTCGGCACCAGAACCTCACCGAACCGCTCTTCCATCTCGGCGCGCTTGATGCGCTCCTCGAGCGACCGTTTCACCTGATTTTCGAAGCCCGAATAGGCGTGTACCACATACCAGCGCTTGCTCATGCTCACCTCAGGCTTACAGCTTCAGCAGCCAGTCCAGAATGACCGACTTCAGGATCAGGTCGATCAGACCGAGCAGCAGCGACAGGACGATCACCACCACGATGATGATGCCCGTCGTCTTGATCGTCTCGTCGCGGGTCGGCCAAACGACCTTGCGCATCTCGAACTGCGATTCGGCAATGAAGTTCCGAACCCGCCGCCCCAGTGCGGTAAAGGCCGCAATTGCCATCGCCACGACCAGCGCCGCGAGCACGCCAAGCAGACGCACCGATGAGGAAATGCTGCCGTCCCGACCGAACCAGGAATAGGCAAAGATACCGGCAGCCAGCACCAGCACCGCCAGTACCAGCTTGCCGATGTCGGCGGCGTTCGTGCCCTTGGGCTGTTCTACCTTGGTATTCATGCACTAGTGACCGGGTGTCAGCAGCATGCCGTGCCTTGCGGCCGACCCTGCCACCACCATCCGTCTCGATCCTCGGTGAAGTGGCACGCCAGGAGGGACTTGAACCCCCAACCTGCGGTTTTGGAGACCGCTGCTCTGCCAATTGAGCTACTGGCGTAAAAACGGGAACAGGGAATAGAGAATCGGGAATGGTAACCGATCTGGAGCGTGTCGTGCTTCGCTCCAGCGATTCCCGATTCCCGATTCCCTACTCCCGATGTATTTTACTTGATGACCTTGGCCACCACGCCGGCGCCGACGGTGCGGCCGCCTTCGCGGATGGCGAAACGCAGGCCTTCGTCCATCGCGATCGGGTGGATCAGGCTCACCACCATCTTCACGTTGTCACCCGGCATCACCATCTCCACGCCTTCCGGCAACTGGCAGGCGCCGGTCACGTCGGTGGTGCGGAAGTAGAACTGCGGCCGGTAGCCCTTGAAGAACGGCGTATGACGGCCACCCTCGTCCTTCGACAGCACATAGACCTCGGCCTCGAAGTCGGTGTGCGGGGTGATCGTGCCCGGCTTGGCCAGCACCTGGCCACGCTCCACGTCGTCACGCTTCAGGCCGCGCAGCAGCAGACCGGCGTTGTCGCCCGCCTGACCCTGGTCCAGCAGCTTGCGGAACATTTCCACGCCCGTGACGGTCGTCTTCTGCGTGTCACGGATGCCGACCACTTCGATTTCGTCGCCCACCTTGATGATGCCGCGCTCGATACGACCGGTCACCACGGTGCCGCGGCCCGAGATCGAGAACACGTCTTCCACCGGCATCAGGAACGGCTTGTCGATCGTGCGCACCGGTTCCGGAATGTAGCTGTCCAGCGCATCCACCAGCTTGATGATCGACGGCACGCCGATGTCGCTCTGGTCGCCTTCCAGCGCCAGCTTGGCCGAACCATGGATCATCGGGGTGTCGTCGCCCGGGAACTCGTACTTCGACAGCAGCTCGCGCACTTCCATCTCGACCAGTTCCAGCAGCTCGGCGTCGTCCACCATGTCCGCCTTGTTCAGGTAGACCACGATGTACGGCACGCCGACCTGGCGCGACAGCAGGATGTGTTCGCGGGTCTGCGGCATCGGGCCGTCAGCGGCCGAGCACACCAGGATCGCGCCGTCCATCTGCGCCGCACCGGTGATCATGTTCTTCACGTAGTCGGCATGGCCCGGGCAATCCACGTGCGCGTAGTGGCGCAGCGGCGACTCGTATTCCACGTGGGCGGTCGAGATCGTGATGCCGCGCGCCTTCTCTTCCGGCGCCGCGTCGATCGCGCTGTAGTCCTTGAACTCGCCACCGAAACGTTCCGCCCCGACCTTCGTCAGTGCGGCCGTCAGCGTCGTCTTGCCGTGGTCCACGTGACCAATCGTGCCGACGTTGACGTGCGGCTTGGTGCGTTCGAATTTACCCTTTGCCATGCGCGCTACACCCCGATGGAGTCGATGAATTGAAGAAACTGCCCCTTCGGGGCTGGCCGGACTGGCCTGAATTGGTGCTCATAACAGGAATCGAACCTGTGACCTCTTCCTTACCAAGGAAGTGCTCTACCGACTGAGCTACATGAGCGTGGTGTATTTCATCCATCGTCCCTGATGGTGACTTCAGACCGGCATCCTGCCGGACCATTCAAAAAAGCGTCGATCTACGCACTTACTGCCTCGATCAACAGCGCCTGACACTTGCAGAGCAATGGAGCGGAAGGCGGGAATCGAACCCGCGTAATCAGTTTGGAAAACTGATGTTCTACCATTGAACTACTCCCGCCTGGCGCGGAACTCTTGCTGGTGGAGGGAGGTGGATCACTCCGGGCATCCTGCCCTCCGCCCCTCCGGGGCCGCGCCGCTTTCGCGTCGCGTTCAAAATCGCTCCAGGCGATTTTGTCGAACCACGACGGCGGATCTCATCCACCTCCATGGCCCTGCTTGTCAGATCTCTACAAACTTGATTACCGGGGTATTCAAGCTGGTGGAGGGAGGTGGATTCGAACCACCGAAGGCGTAAGCCAGCAGATTTACAGTCTGCCCCCGTTGGCCGCTTGGGTATCCCTCCAACAAAGAACGCGTATTGTGTGGATCAGGCCTCGAACTGTCAACACCTGCCGACGTGAATTTCACCTGCAGCGACGTTTTTTTGTCGCTGCGTTCAGTCCGTCGAAGTAGCGTTGAGGCGAACCAGCTGCTCCATGTCCTTCGACGCCTCGAGCAGCCGCCTGGCCTGTGCCTGCAGTCGCCGCTCGGCGGCGTCGCGCGGCTCCCAGTGCGGCACCGGCGTGGGCTTGCCATCCGGACTGTCCAGCGCCACGAAGACCATCACGCAGCTGGTGGCCAGGCGCCGCTCGTCCTTGCGCAGGTCGTTGGCCAGCACGTCCACGGCGAGATGCATGCTCGACGTGCCGGTGTGGATCAGGCGCGCTCGCACGGTGACCAGGTCGCCGATCAGGATCGGCGCCACGAACTGGATGCCGCTGACCGAGACGGTGACGCAATAGGCCCCGCTCCACGCCACCGCACAGGCGTAGCCGGCCTGATCGATCCACTTCATCGCCATGCCGCCATGCACCTTGCCACCGAAATTGACATCGGTGGGCTGGGCGAGGAAGCGGAAGGTCACTTCGTGCTGTTGTCCGGGCATGGGCTGGCATCTCGTCGGCGAAGTGGTAGACCGCAATTATGCCCTGCCTGTCCAGTCTTGCCGTGTCGCTCCTCTGTCACCGCGCATGGCCATCGGCTTGCGGCCGGCTTCGCTTCATGGCTAGATGCTTGGCAAGGACGCCAGGGAATTCCAATGGTCTTGCGCAGCATCGCATCGCGGACGGCATGGTGGGTTCTCGTCGGCTCCACCCTCGTGCTCGGCGCCATCGGCGGCCTGCTGCTTGCCCTGACCCGCGCGCAGATCCTGCAGCACACACACCATGAGGCAGCCGCCCTGGCCGCCAACGCAGGCAGCCAGATCCAGGCCCGCATCGATCGCATTGTCGTTTCGGCGCAGATGCTTGCCGCGATAGTTGCCACCCGCCAGGGCAACGCCGAACCGCTGTTGCGGGATACCCTGGCCGCCAACCTGGACATGGACGGCCTGGCTGCGGTGTTCAGGCCCTCGCCGAATCCCGCAAGCGCTCCACCCTATTCACCTTTCGTGAACCGCCTGGACGATGGTTCGCTGAGCAGCCGCGACCTGTCACATGACGCCAATCCCTACTGGAACAGCAACTGGTTCCTCGGCGGCCTTGGCTGTGCCGGCGGCTGCTGGCAGCGACCGTTCTTTTCGCAGTCGCGGCATCGCCAGCTGGTCAATTACTCCACCACGATCGAACGCGACGGGCACCCGATCGGCATCATCAACGCCGATGTCACGCTCAACTGGCTGCACCGGATTCTCGGCAGCCTGGACAAGCCGCCGGGCGCCTACGCCTTCGTGCTGGACAGCGACGGCAATTACCTGGCGCACGACAATCCGGAACTGGTCGGCCAGCGGGGCGCCACCGCCCTGCTCGACGCACTGGCCAGCGATCATGCGGGCTCCATGCGCCTGCCGGTGGCGCAGAACAGGCGGGCCCGGGGACCGGTATGGGTCTACTCCGCCCCGATCCAAGGCACCCGCTGGCGGCTCGGCCTGGTGGTGCCGGAATACCAGATCTACGCCAGCGTGCGACACATCTTCCAATTGAGCCTCGCCCTGGGCCTGCTGGCCATGCTCGGCGTGGCGCTGATCACGCTGCTGACGATCCGCCGCACGATGGCGCCGCTCGGCGTGCTGGCCGACCGTGCAGAGCACGTCGCCCGTGGCGAACTGGATTTCGAACTGCCGGTGGCCCGCCGCCCCGATGAAGTGGGCCGTCTCACCGAATCCTTCGACCAGATGCGTCGCGAACTGGCCCTGCACCTGGAGGACCTGGCCCGGGTCGCACGGGAAAAACAGCGACTGGCCAGCGAACTGGAGATCGCCCACCAGATCCAGCTCGGCCTGCTGCCGAATGCGCATTACTTGGACGCCGTCTGCGCGCAGTTCGAACTGCACGCCGCGCTGCGTCCCGCGCGAGCGGTCGGTGGCGATCTCTACAGCTATTTCATGCTCGACCCGCAGCGCTTCTTCGTGATGGTCGGCGACGTCTCGGACAAGGGCATCCCGGCGGCCCTGTTCATGGCGCAGACGATCACCCTGGCCAAGGCGCTGGCGCCGCGCGCGCAGACACCGCAGAACCTGCTGCGGCTGCTCAACCTCGAACTGTGCCGCGGCAACGACAGTTGCATGTTCGTCACCCTGCTTTGCGGCCTGCTAGACACCGGCAGCGGCAGCCTGGTGCTGGCCAGCGCCGGCCACGAGCCGCCGATCCTGTGTGGCCGTGGCGCGCCACAGGTGCTGGAATTTCCCACCGGGGCGGTGCTCGGCCTGTACGAGGATTCGGATTATCCGGAACACGTCCTGCGCCTGGGCCGGGGCGAAACGCTGCTGATGTACACCGACGGCATCACCGAAGCCAGCGACCACGACGAGCAGATGTACGGCATCGAACGCACCGTGGAAAGTCTCGCGCAGGTTCCGCCGACGGCAGCCACGGCCACCTACATCGAGCGCCTGCTGGGCGACGTGGACCGCTTCGTGGCCGATGCGCCGCAGGCCGACGACATCACCCTGCTGGCACTGAGCTGGCACGGCTCGGCGCTCAAGGCCACCGAGATGACCATCGACAACCGGCTGCCGGAGGTTTTCACCGCGCTCGACCGCTGCGAGCAGTTGCTGCAGGACGCCGGCACCCCGGCGTCGTTGTGCGGTGACATGCGCCTGGTGCTGGAGGAGCTGATGGTCAACACGGTCGAATACGGCTATCCCGATGGCCAGCCCGGCCAGATCGGCCTTCGGTTGCAGCCCCTGGCGGATGCCGTCACGGTCGAGCTGATCGACGACGGCGTCGCCTTCGACCCGCTGCAATGCGCCGATCCCGTCCTCACCGGCGACCTGGCCGATCGCGAACGGGTCGGCGGTCTCGGCATCCATCTCGCGCGTACCATGACCGACGAAATGCGCTATACACGGGATGCGCAAGGCAACCACCTGCTGCTTCGCTTCGCCTACCCGACCCAGGATGAATCTTCACCATGACGCTCAGCCTGCACAGTGAATTCTCCGCCCCCGATCGCGCCGTCGTGCAAGTCGGTGGGCGCCTCGATGCGATGACCTTCGGCGAACTCGATGAGGCCATGCTCGCCCTGCTGCCGCAGCTGCCCGATGGCGGCACCGTGGTGATCGACCTGGCCGGACTGACCTACATCAGCAGTGCCGGCCTGCGCAGCTTCGCCAAGGTGCGCAAGAGCATGCGCGCCCGCGGCGGCCACACCCTGTTGCTGAACCCGCAGGCGCAGGTGCGCAAGGTGTTCGACATCGTCAAGGCGGTGCCGGTGAACGAGGTGTTCACCAGCACGCAGGAGCTCGACGCCTATCTGGACCGCATGCAGCGGCAGATCACCGAAGGCGACGACGCCTGACCCATGCCGTTCAAGGCGTGGGTGGCGGCAGCGCCAGTGGATCGTTGTCGTAGATCGCCACGTGCGGCACGCCGTCGGCGCCGATCCAGCCCCGGTACATGCCCTCGGTGTTGAACGGCATCGCCGTGCTGCCATCGGCGCCCAGGATGATCGCGCCGCCGTCGCCGCCCATCTGCGGGATCTCGTCGTTGATCACCGCCTTGCCGGCCTGCTCCGCCGACTCGTGCAATTCGGTCATGCGCAGGCAGATCTCGCGCGCTGCCGAAACGCGGATGTAGTACTCGCCCCAGCCCGTGCCTGAAACCGCGCAGGCCACGTTCGCATAGGTGCCCGCGCCCACGATCGGCGAATCGCCGACCCGGCCGTAGCGCTTGTCGGTCATGCCGCCGGTCGAGGTGCCAGCGGCCAGGCGGCCTTCGCTGTCGCGCGCCACGGCGCCGACGGTGCCGAAATGTTTCAGCGCGCGCAGCCGTTCGGGCAGCGGCACGCCTGCGGCGTCTTCCTTCAGCGCCTTCTGCAGTTCCAGCCAGCGCCGCTCGGTGCGGAAGTACGCCGGATCGACCAGCTCGAATCCCTGCTCCGTGGCGAATTTTTCCGCGCCGTCGCCGACCATCATCACGTGCGGCGAATGCTCCATCACCGCGCGCGCCAGCAGGATCGGATGCTTCACGCGATGGACTTCCGCCACCGCACCGGCCGCCAGCGTCGAGCCGTCCATGATCGAGGCATCCAGCTCGTTCCGGCCGTCATGGGTGAATACCGCGCCCCTGCCGGCGTTGAACAGCGGGTCGTCCTCCAGCACGGCGATCGCCGCCGTCACCGCGTCGGTCGCGGCCTTGCCGGCCTTGAGCTCCGCATAGCCCTTGCGCAATGCCAGCTCCATCGCCGCACGGGCGCCGGCTTCGATCTGCGGCGTCATGCCTGCCCGCTCCACGCCCGCGCCGCCGTGGATCACCAGCAGCGGTGCGTGCTCGCCGCGCAGGGTCAGCTCGCCATCGCGCACGTCGGCGACGGCTTCGAACACCGGCCGGCTGACCGCGAGACGCTTCAGGTCGATCCGGCTTTGCGTGCCCACGCCGGTGACGCGCGTACCCGGGTAGTCGAGCGGTTTGCCGGCAGCGATCCGTTCGGGCGGTCCCTTCGGCTGCACCAGCCAGGCGAAGCCGTTGTCGATGGTGAACAGCCGCCCGATGCCGTCGCCGTCCACGCACAGCGCCGTATCCTGATCCACGCCCAGGCCGACGATGTCGGCATGGCCCGCGTGGCGCAGCTTGGCCACGAACGCAATCAGCCGGCCGAGCCGGTCGCGGGCGTGGAAGTGGGTGTCGGTGATCACCTGCTGCATGTTGGGCAGGTGCATGAAATCGCCGACCAGGGTCATCGCCTTGCCCAGCGGGTCGCGCATCGCCTCCTTCGAGGTGATGCTGCCGCCATCCATCGCGCCATAGGCATGAGCGCCGAGAATGGCGAGCCCCGCGCTGGTGCCGCCGATCGGCTTGCCCTGCGCCACGTGCTCGTTCAACAGCGCGCCCAGCGGCGTGCCCTTCCAGAACCGCACGTAGTTGGCCTGGTCGCCGCCGGCGATGAAGATTCCGTCCGCGTGCCGCACGATGTCCAGCACCCGTGGATCGCTGGCGGCGGCGCGATCGTGGAACACCAGCGTCTGCACCGAGGCCACGCCGCCGACTTCGTTGAACAGTTCCTTCTGCATGCCGTCGTCGCCGGAGGCGCGCAATATCACGAAATGCCCGTGGCCACCCTTCGCGGCGAACCAGGCGAACGCCTTGTGCGGCCACTCCCCGCCGCCCATCAACATCAGTGCCGGCTCGGTCGCGGCGGGGCGAACCGCCTCCGGATGGCCGATCCGGTAATACTCGTAGCCATGGCGCGCAGCGGCATCCGGCACGCCCGCCTGCGCCACCGCCAGCCACGGCGCAAGCAACAGGACGAGCAGGCAAAGCAGGTGGCGCGACGGCGCGGCGAACCGCTGGAGCAAGGTCGTCATCGGGGTCTCTCCGGGCAGTTCCACCCGCGCAGACAGCGGGCACACACCTGATCCGGGACGAAGCTGGACGGCCGATCCCCCATGCCTTCGGACAAGGTGTTTCCCGCCGGCATTGGCGCTATCGTCGCCAGCGTGGACGACTCCCTCAACAACTGGTTTGCCCGCGAAATCCTCGTGCACGAAGGCGCGCTGATGCGTTACCTCTTACGCAGCTGGTTCCATCGCGACGAGATCCACGACCTGCGCCAGGAGATCTACGTACGCGTCTACGAGGCCGCGGCGAAGGCGCGCCCAGCGCAACCGAAGTCCTTCATGTTCACCACCGCGCGCCACCTGATGACCGATCGCCTGCGCCGCAGTCGGGTCGTCTCGATCGATGCCGTGGGTGATCTGGACGCGCTGAACGTCCTGATAGACGAGTTGTCGCCGGAACACCGGATGAGCGCGCGGCAGGAACTGCGGCACTTGGCCAGCGCCTTCGACCGCCTGCCCGACCGTTGCCGGGAAGTGGTCTGGCTGCGCCGGGTCGAGGAACTGTCGCAAAAGCAGGTCGCAGCACGCATGGGCATCAGCGAGAAGACCGTGGAAAAGCAGGTCGCCAAGGGCTCGCGCCTGATCGCCGAATACTTCTATGGCGGCACGCCGACGCATCGCGCGCGCCGCGACCGGATCATGGAAGCCAATGACGGGAACGGACATGGCCAGCAGCAGGGAGATTGAGCAGGTCGCCGCTGCCTGGCTGGCGCGACGCGACGCCGGCGGCTGGAGCGCGCGCGACCAGCAGCAGCTCGACGCCTGGCTGGATGAGGCGGTCGCGCACCAGGTCGCCTTTCTCCGGCTGGATGCCGCGTGGCGACAGAGCGGCCGGCTGCAGGCGCTCGGCGCCGGCATGGCGCCGGGCGTGGTGCCCGCACGCGGCAGTTGGGCGCACGCGTCGCATGGCGAAGACGAGGTGCCCACCACGACGCGGGATCGTGCCGAGCCGGAACGAGGCAGCCGTGCGGGGTCGCGCCGCTGGCTGCGCCTGTTCGCCGCGGCGGCGATGCTCGCCCTGGTCGTGTCGCTGGCGCTGGGCTGGCGCCATTACACCGCGGTCGACCAGGCTTCCTACCAGACCGCGATCGGCGGCTTGCAGGAGGTGCCGCTGGCCGACGGCTCGACCGTCACGCTGAGCAGCGACAGCCGCATGCTGGTCACCCTGTCCCACGGCGAACGCCACATCGACCTGCAGCGTGGCGAGGCGTTCTTTGCCGTGGCCAAGGATCGCGCCCGGCCTTTCGTGGTCAGCACCGGCAGCCGCCGGGTGATCGCCGTGGGCACCCGCTTCGCCGTGCGCCGCGACGCCGCCGACCTGCGCGTGGTGGTGACCCAGGGCCTGGTGCGGCTGGAGTCGGACAACCGGCCCGACGGCGAACGCCAGCCCACCACCTTGCTGCCCGCCGGCAGCATCGCCACGGCCAGCGATGCCGGCGTGGTGGTGCGCTCCGGCCCGGTCCAGCAGGCCGAGGAATACCTCAGCTGGCGCAGCGGCTTCGTCAGCTTTCACGACACGCCACTGGCCATCGCCGCCGCCGAGTTCAACCGCTACAACACGCGCAAGATCGTGATCGGCGACGCCAGCGTGGGCAACATGCGGGTGGGCGGCAACTTCCGCTGGTCCAACACCGACGCCTTCGTGCGCCTGCTGGCGCAGGGCTTCCCGATCAGGGCGCAGCAGCAGGGCGACAACATCGTGCTGCGCCGCCGCTGAGGTTCGCGCGAGGGGGGATTTGCCGCAGCCGTTCGTCCCGGCTTTCACATGGCGCGCATCGCGCGCGCCCACCTGGGGAGAGGTGACCATGGTTCGTTCGCTACGCGGCATGCTGTTCGTGATGGCCTGTTCTGTGTCGGCCTTCGCCTCGGCCCAGGGCAATGCGGTCCGGCAGATCGACATTCCCGCCGGTGAGCTGGTCACCGCCCTGGACAGCCTGGCGCGCCAGTCCGGCGCCCAGTTCATCTATCAGGCGGATCAGCTGAAGGGCCTGCGCACCGGCGGCGTGCACGGCGCGCTGTCGGCCGACCAGGCGCTGGGTCGCCTGCTCGCCGGCACCGGCTTCACCGTCCACCGCGACGACTCCGGCGCCGTCGTCATCGTGAAGGGCGCCAGTCAATCGGTTCGGCCGGCTTCGTCGGCCACGCCGGCCAGCAGTCGCAGCGGCGCGAGCGCGGACCCGCAGGAAGCCACCCGGCTGGACGAAGTCCAGGTCACCGGCTCGCGCATCCCCCGCGCCCAGGTCGAAGGGCCGGCGCCGGTCACCGTGATCACCGCCAACGACATCAAGGCCAGCGGTTTCGCCAGCGTGCCCGACGTGATGCGCGCGATCACCCAGAACAGCGGCGAGACGCAGAGCCAGCAGTCCTCCAGCGGTGCCGATTTCTCGCCCGGCGCGGAGGAAGTCGACCTGCGCGGACTCGGCCCCAACCACACCTTGGTGCTGGTCAACGGCCGCCGCATCGCCGACTTTCCGATGCCGTTCAAGGGCCGCAGCAACTTCACCGATGTCTCCAACATCCCGATCGGCATGATCGACCGCATCGAGGTGCTCACCGGCAGCGCCTCGGCGGTGTACGGTTCGGACGCGATCTCCGGCGTGGTGAACTTCATCCTGAAGGACCACGCCGACGGCACCACCATCGACCTGCGCTACGGCGACACCACCCGCGGCGGCGGCGCCTCGACCAAGCTCAACTTTTCCACCGGCTTCTCGCACGACGATTTCAACCTGGTATTCGGCGCCGAGCTGATCGACCAGAAGCCGCTGTGGGCCTATGACCGGAAGATCCAGGATTCCACCGCCGACGCGCCCACCGAACGCTCGCAGGTGCCGCGGCGCACCTTCCTCAACGGCGACTGGAACGACGACTACATCGACCCGGGCCAGGCCACCTGTGACGCGCTGGGCTATCTCAACGGCGGCACCACGGTGTATGCGAACCGGCCGCGCTACGGCAATTTCTGCGGCAGCGCGGAGTCGATCGGCTACGGCACCATCCTCAGCCAGCGCCGCGGCATCAACACCTACACCTCGGCCAACCTGAAGATCAACGACAACCTGAGCTGGTTCGGCGACATGCAGCTGGGCTGGAGCAAGGTGAAATTGTTTCGCGACGTCGAGCAGTGGAACTACCAGGCGCCCGACGGCAACGAGGACGGTTACTTCTACAACGCGCACAGCGGCGGCATCGAGAACTGGTATCGCCAGTTCACGCCCGAGGAAATGGGCGGCCTCGGCCGCGGCATGATCGAGAACACCCAGAAGACCTTCAGCCTCACCACCGGCTTCAAGGGCACGTTCCGCCAGGCCTGGGATTACGAGGCCTCGCTGAGCCACTCGCAGTACAAGGCGCTGATCAGCTGGCCGCAAACCGTCGCGTCGAAGGCGAATGACCTCTACCTCGGCCCGCAGCTCGGCGTGGACGCCGACAGCGGCCTGCCGATCTTCGACGCCGACCCGGCCCGCTTGTACACCCCGCTGACCCGCGCCGAATACGACTCGATCACCGCACGCACCAACTACCACCCCGAGTCGCGCAGCGACACGCTGGCGTTCACCCTGACCAACACCGAGCTGTTCAGCCTGCCGGCCGGGCCAGCCGGTTTTGCCGGCGTGGTCGAATACGGCAACCAGTCCTACGACCTCAAGCCCGACCCGCTGGCCACCCAGTACTACTACTACAGCTGGAAGGACTCCGACGGCCACGGCAGCCGCAATCGCTGGGCCGCCGCCGGCGAACTGCGCATGCCGCTGCTGGATTCGCTCAACTGGAGCGTGGCCGGTCGCTATGACCAGTACCGCTTCTCCGGCCACAAGACCGGCAAGCTGACCTGGAGCACCGGCCTGGAATGGCGCCCGCTGGATACCCTGCTGGTGCGTGGCTCCTACGGCACCGCATTTCGCGCGCCGGACCTGCACTACGTCTACTCCGGCATCGGCAACGACGAGACTTCGGGCAACGACTACTACCTGTGCCGCACCGAAGAGCCGGACGAGGACATCACCGACTGCTCGTATTCCGACCAGGGCCTGATCCGCACACGCCAGGGCAATCGCGACCTGGACTCCGAGACCAGCACCTCGTGGACCGGCGGCTTCGTCTGGTCGCCCACGCCGAACCTGGATTTCTCGGTCGACTACTTCAACATCCGCATGCAGAACCAGGTGCAGGACCTCAGCACCGACCGCATCCTGCAACTGGAAGCCAGCTGCCGCATCGGCAGCGACGTGAACGGCAACGCGGTGGATGCGAATTCGCCCAGCTGCATCGACGCGATAGCGCGGGTGAACCGCTACCCGGCGGACAGCGCGGTCGACCCGGGCGGCCTGTACGGCATCTTCGTCAACCCGATCAACGTCGCCAACGAACGCACCAGCGGCGTCGACGTCAGCAGCCATTACAAGCTGGAAACCGCGATCGGCACGCTCCGCTTCAGCGGCAACTACACCTGGACGCGCAACCACCTGTTCCAGCAATACCCGGGCGACCCGACCCTGGACGAGCTGGCCGTCAACAGCGGCTTCGACATTCCCCGCGAGAAGACCAGCGCCAGCGTGTCGTGGGAACGCAAGGCCTGGTCGGCGACGCTGTTCGGCTCACGCCTGGGCCGACTGCCGAACTCCGACTCCTACGACCAGATCGTCGACACCGACGCCGGCGAGGCGGCTTGGGTGCATGCCACCTATCGCTACAACGCCACGCTGCAATACAAGTTCAGCGATCACGCGCAGCTGTCGCTGGCGGTGGACAACCTGTTCGACAAGCTGCCGCCACGCGATCCCAGCTACACAGCGTATCCGTATTACGACGTGTCCTGGTTCGACGCCGCCGGACGCAGCTACTACCTGCAGTTCACCTGGAAGCTCGGCGGCAGCGCGCTCTGAACCGCACAAAAAACAGCGCACCGGAGTGCGCTGTTTTTCGCGATGGATGGAACCGCGTCAGACGTTGAACAGGAAGTGCAGCACGTCGCCGTCCTTGACGACGTATTCCTTGCCTTCCTTGCGCAGTCGGCCGGCCGCGGCGGCGCCGGCTTCGCCCTTGTACTGGATGAAGTCGTCGTAGCTGATCGTCTCGGCGCGGATGAAGCCCTTCTCGAAATCGCTGTGGATCACGCCCGCCGCCTGCGGTGCGCTGGAGCCGCGTCGCAACTGCCACGCGCGCACTTCCTTCACGCCGGCGGTGAAATAGGTCTGCAGGTCGAGCAATTTGTAACCCGCGCGGATCACCCGGTTCAGGCCCGGCTCGTCCAGGCCCATGTCTTTCAGGAACTCGTCGCGGTCGGCGTCGTCGAGCTGCGCCATCTCTTCCTCGATCGCGGCGCACACCGGCACCACTTCGGCACCTTCGGTGGCGGCACGCGCACGCACCGCGTCCAGCAGCGGGTTGTTTTCGAAGCCGTCGTCGGCGACGTTGGCGATGTACATCAGCGGCTTCAAGGTGAGCAGGAACAGGTCGCGCACCAGCGCCTTCTCTTCCTCGTCCAGGCCGAGGCTGCGCGCGGACTTGCCTTCGTTGAGGCCGGCGGACAGTTTCTGCAGCACCGGCTTCTTGGCCACCGCCTCCTTGTCGTTCGCCTTGGCCGCGCGCTCGGCGCGGTTCAGTGCCTTGTCCACCGACTCCAGGTCGGCCAGCGCCAGCTCGGTGTCGATGGTCTCGATGTCGGAGATCGGATCAACCTTGCCGGCCACGTGGATCACGTCACCCTCGAAGCAGCGCACCACGTGGGCGATCGCGTCGACCTCGCGGATGTGCGCCAGGAACTTGTTGCCCAGGCCCTCGCCCTTCGACGCGCCAGCGACCAGCCCGGCGATGTCGACGAACTCCACCGCCGTCGGGATAACCTTCTGCGGGTTGACGATCCCGGACAGCGCATTCAGCCGCGGATCCGGCACCGGCACCACGCCGACGTTCGGCTCGATCGTGCAGAACGGAAAATTCGCCGCCGCGATACCCGCCTTGGTCAGCGCGTTGAACAGGGTGGACTTGCCGACATTGGGCAGACCGACGATGCCGCATTTGATGCCCATGGTGGGACTCCGGGGAATTCAGGGAACGGGGAACGGGGAACGTGTGGATCAGGAAACGACGGAACAGCGCGGCCCTTGCCAAGCGCTCATGTTCCCCGTTCCCCGTTCCCCGTTCCCGCTGTTGTATGCAACTGCTTCATTGCCTTCTCGAACTGGCCTTCCACCGCCAGCGGCAGCACGTCCAGGGAGCGGGCGATGCCGTCGAGGATCGCGTCCTCGTCCGTGGCCGAGGGCCGGCCCAGCACCCAGGGCGTGACCTGGTCGCGGTGGCCGGGATGGCCGATGCCGACACGCAGGCGATGGAACTTGCCGTGGCCGAGGTGGGCCATGATGTCGCGCAGACCGTTCTGGCCGCCGTGGCCGCCGTCGAATTTCATCCGCACGGTGCCCGCAGGAAGGTCCAGGTCGTCATGCGCGACCAGACATTGTTCGGGTTCGATCTTGTAATAGCGCAGCGCCGAAACCACGGCGATGCCGCTCTTGTTCATGAAGGTGGCCGGCTTCAGCAGCCAGACCGGTTCGCCGCCGAGGCGCACGCGGCAGCTTTCGCCGTGCAGCTTGCCGTCGAAGGCGAAGCGCTCGCCCTGACCGCTGGCGAGGGCGTCAACTAGCCAGAACCCGGCGTTGTGCCGGGTTCTGAGGTATTCGGCACCGGGGTTGCCCAGTCCGACGATGAGTCGCAAACCAGCCATGAGCGACCAGCCACATGATCCCGCGCCCTCACGGACGCGGGATCACACGACTTACTTCTTGTCGCCAGCCGGCTTGGCGGGAGCCTTGGCAGACTTGGCCGCGGCGGCCTTGTTCGCTTCGGCCTCGGCCTCGGCGGCAGCGTCTTCGGCGGCGTCCGCCGCGCTTTCCTTGACCACGTTCACCGTGACCACGGCAGCGTCATGCGCCTCGCCCAGCTGCAGCGCGGGCAACTCCACGTTTGCCGGCAGCTTCAGCTGCGACAGGTGGATGATGTCGCCAGCCACCAGCGCGCCCAGGTCCAGCTCGATGTAGGCAGGCAGGTCCTTCGGCAGGCAGCTGACTTCCACTTCGGTCAGGTTGTGCGAGATCACCACGCCGGAGGTCTTGCCCGCGGGCGACTTTTCCTGGTTCAGGAAGTGCAGCGGCACGTTGGCGCGCAGCTTGGCGTTCTCGTCGATGCGCAGGAAGTCCATGTGCATCATCAGCTGCTTGAACGGATGCTTCTGCCAGTCGCGCACCAGCACCTTCTGCACCTTGCCGTCGACGTTCAGGTCGAGCACCGAGGAGAAGAACCACTCGTTCTTGGCGGCGAGCAGGATGGTGTTGTGTTCGATCTGGATGCTTTCCGGCGGCTGGCCGGCGCCGTAGACAACGGCAGGCACGAAAGCGGCATGACGCAGGCGGCGGCTCGCACCTTTCCCCTCGTCCTTGCGGCTCTGCGCCTTGATTTCATGAGTCTTGGTCATTTCATTACTACCTGGTTTGTGTTTGCCGCCTCGCAGCGGCTGAGTGACTTCCCCGCGACCAGGGAAGACGTTATTTCACGCGGCATCCATGCCGCGAAAAGCTGAACATCAAGACCGCCCATCCGGGGCGGACTTTCAATTTCTTCCACGCGGCGTCCATACCGCGAAAAGCAAGATCAAGACCGTCCATCCTGGACGGACTTTCAAATCTCAATCCACGTACAGCGAACTCACCGACTCGCCGAAGGCGATGCGGCGAATGGTTTCGGCCAGCAGCTCGGCGACCGAGAGCTGGCGGATCTTGGCGCAGGCCTTGGCTTCAGGGCGCAGCGGCAAGGTGTTGGTGACCACCAGCTGGTCGAGCTGGGAGCCTTCGATGTTGCTGATCGCCGCGCCCGACAGCACCGGGTGCACGCAGTAGGCGACCACCTTGCGGGCGCCGCGCTCCTTGAGGGCAGCAGCAGCCGCGCACAGCGTGCCGGCGGTGTCGACGATGTCGTCGACCATCACGCAGGTCTTGCCTTCCACGTCGCCGATGATGTTCATCACGGTCGACACGTTGGCACGCGGCCGGCGCTTGTCGATGATCGCCAGGTCCGCGTCGTCGAGCCGCTTGGCGATCGCGCGGGCGCGCACCACGCCGCCCACGTCCGGGCTGACCACGATCAGGTCGTCCATGCTGTGGCTGCGCCAGATGTCGGCCAGCAGCACCGGCGAGGCGTAGACGTTGTCGACCGGCATGTCGAAGAAGCCCTGGATCTGGTCGGCGTGCAGATCCACCGTCAGCACCCGGTCCACGCCCGCGGCGCCGATCATGCGGGCAGCCAGCTTGGCGGTGATCGGCACCCGCGCCGAACGCGGCCGGCGATCCTGCCGGGCATAGCCGAAGTACGGCATCACCGCGGTGACGCTGGCCGCGGAGGCGCGCTTCAGCGCGTCGGTCAGCGCCAGCAGCTCGAACAGGTTGACCGCGCTGGGCGCGCCCGTCGGCTGGATCACGAACACTTCCTGCCGGCGTACGTTCTCCTCGATCTCGATCTGCACTTCGCCGTCGCTGAACGTGCCGACCAGCGCCTTGCCCAGCGGCACGCCCAGGCGATGGGCGACATCCTCGGCCAGGGCACGATGTGCGTTACCGGTAAACAGCATCATCGGGGTGGACGTGTCCACAGGTGTTACCTCGAAAACTTGGCCATCATGAAATGGCTGGGGCGGCAGGATTCGAACCTGCGTATGCGGGAATCAAAATCCCGTGCCTTAACCAGCTTGGCGACGCCCCAGTATTTGTTTGATACGTCTATCCCAGAACTTCGTCCGCTTCCATCAATCCGCAGGCACCGCGCCGGCATGTCGCTTCAACGACGACAGCAGGGGCGACACGTCGACGCCACCGGCGACATGCGCCGTGAACGCCACCGGACACTGCCTTGCCACCGCCTGCGCCCGCTCCATCGAACGCAGCTCCAGAAACACGCAACCGCCGCTGCCGGATAGTCGCGCCTGGCCGAAACCGTCCAGCCAGTCCAGCGCCGCAGCCACCCGCGGGTGCCGCGCGCACGCGACCGGCGCGAAGGCGTTTTCCGTCGTTTCGCCTGAAGCAAAGGATGAAATTGTCGCCCGCGGGGCATTTCGTGTCAATTCAGACGCTTGAAACAGCGCCGCCGTCGGCACTGCCTCATGGGGGTCGAGCACCACGTAGTGGCGCGGCGGCAGCGCCAGCGGCGTCAGCTGCTCACCCACCCCCTCGGCCCAGGCCGAGCGTCCGCGCACGAAGACCGGCACGTCCGCGCCCAGCTGGCGTCCCAGTTCGGCCAGCACATCCTCGTCCAGGCCCAGCCGCCACAGCTGGTTCAGCGCCACCAGCACGGTCGCCGCATCCGAGCTGCCGCCGCCCAGGCCACCGCCCATCGGGATGCGCTTGTCCACCTCGATGTCGGCACCCAGGCTCGTCGCGGCGTGCCGCTGCAACAGGCGCGCGGCGCGCACCACCAGATCGTCGGCCTCGGCCACGCCGGGAATGCCCCGTACGCGCCGGATCTCGCCGTCATCGCGCACGCGCAGGCGCACTTCGTCACCCCAGTCGAGCAGGCGGAACACCGTCTGCAGCTCGTGGTAGCCATCGGCCCGTCGCCCGACGATGCGCAGGAACAGGTTCAGCTTGGCCGGCGCCGGCCACACCGTCCATTCAGCGGGCGCGGGGGGTGTCAGCGGGCGGCTCATGAATACGCGCAAGGTGTCGGGAAAGCCGTTCTCGCGATCGCGCTGGCGCGCAAACGCAAAGGCGGGATCGTGCTTGTCGACCACGACAAAACCGTGCTTCGCGTAGAACGGCGCATTCCACGGCACGTCGGCCAGGGTGCCCAGGTCCACCCGCCGGTAACCGGCCGAACGGGCCCACGCGCAAGCATGTTCCAGCAACGCGGCACCGATCCCGCGCCGGCCGTAGAGCGGTAGCACGTCGATCTCGGCGATGCCGATCGCACCGGGTGCCAGCTCCGCGTCCAGCCAGACGAAGCCCACCGGATCGCCGGCCTCGCCCAGCGCGACCCAGACCAGGCCACGGCTGATCGCCTGCAACAGCTGCTCCGGCGGCATCGACAGCGCCGCATAGCTCGTCCATGCCGGATGCCCGCGGAACAGGTGCACGGCCTTGCGCTCGATCGCGCACAAGGCCTCGACCTGGCCGGGTTCAGCGCGTGCGATGGAAAAGGGCATGCTTGCGTTCCGGAATTCGCCGAACGATCGGCAGGCGATCAGGGGCGCAAAGACTAACCCAGCCGGGCGAAGTTACTGAAACTGCCAGGACTCGATCGACAGCTTCACCTTGTACGGCGGCCGGGCAGCGAACACCCGGGTCGGCAACGGCGGCTGGCGGGTCTCGTCCCAGGCGCGATAGTCGACCGTCCATCCATCCTGCTGCAGCAGCGAAGGCAGGCGGTTCTCGCCGAAGCTCAGCTCGGCCGGGCCACTGTCCGCACGCGCGCCCAGCACCCAGGCGCGCAGGTCGCGCAGCGGCACCTCCCAGCCCAGCGCCTTGCGCATCAGCGCCTCGGCGTCCGGCCCCTGCAGCGGACCGTGCTCCAGTCCTTCCAGCACGGCGCCGTCGGGACCACCGCTGAGGCGGAAATTCATCCCGCTGATCGCCGGTCCGCGCAAGGTGAATTCGTAGCGCTCGCCATCCTGGCGCCAGCTGAAGCTGCCGCTGCCGCCGTCCTTGCCGTTGGAAATGCCCAGCCTTCCCTGCAGCGACCAGTGGTCGGCATGCGCCAGCGCCTGTTCGCGCGCGAGCTGCGCATTCAACAGGCTTGCATCACCCTTCACCCGCACGGCCTGCGGTACGCAGGCGGCCAGCGACAGCAGGGCCACGATGGCGAAAAGCGCCTGCCAGCGCCTCATGGATGCAGCCGCTTCAGCGCCTGCTGCAGGTTGTCGTTGTGCGGATCGAGCTTGCGCACCTCGTCGAAGACCCGCTGCGCATCCTGCCTGTGGCCTTGCTGCCACAGCACCTCGCCCAGGTGCACGCCGACGTCGGCGTCCTTGCGGGCCAGCCAGGCGCCACGCAGCGTCTGCGCCGCCTGGTCGAGATGACCGAGGCGGTACTGCAGCCAGCCCCAGGAATCGGCGATCGCCGGATCATCGGGCTTGGCCGCGCGGGCGGCGCTGATCAGCCGGGTGGCTTCGGGCAGGTCGCGATTGGCATCGGCCAGGGTGTAGCCCAGCGCGTTGCTGGCATCGACGTCGCCGGGCTTGAGTTTCAGCAGGCGCTCGAAATCCTGCACCGCCTGATCCACCTGCCCGCCCTCGGCGTAGGCCAGGCCGCGGCCGTACAACAGGCCCGGATCATCCGGCACCACCTGCAATGCGCGACTGAACGCCGCCTCCGCCTTCGCATAGTTCTGCTCGGTCAGATACAGCTCGGCGTCGGCTTGCCAGGCCTGGCGCAGTTGGTCGGGCTGGTCGAGATAGGCCAGCTGCAACTGCTCCAGCAGCGCGTGCGCATCGCTGCGCTTGCCCTGCCCGTGCAGGATGATCGCGCTGCGCAGGTCGGCGTCGAACGCGTGAGCGTCGTCGTCGCCCACCTGGTCGTACCAGGCCAGCGCCTCGGCTGGCTTGTTCTGCATTTCGGCCAGCTGGCCCAGCAGGTAGGCGCTGTGTTCGCGCACGTCGGTCGGCGCGTTCTGCAATTGCCGATAGAGCGCCGCCAGCGCCTTGTCGTCGTGCAGATGCGCGGCCAGTCCCGCGCGCATCGCGTAGGTGTCCGCGTTCTGCGGACCCTGCGCCAGCAGCTTGTTGGCAGCGGCGTAGTCACCCGCCTGGCCCAGCAGGCCCGCGTAGGCAAGCCGCAGCCGGGTGTTCTTCGGTTCCTTCGCCAGGGCCTTCTGCAGCAGGGCGGCGGCGCCGTCGCGGTCGCCGTCCTTGAACTTCATCTGGGCCGCCCAGGTATAGGTCTCGGCCGTCCGGAAACGCTGCATCGCCGCCGTGGCGATCTGCGCGGCGTAGGCGTGACGACCCAGGCGGTCACCCAGCTCGCTCATCGCCAGCCAGGCCTGGGCATCGGCCGGCAGCCGCTGCGGCGTGGCCAGGGCTTCCAGCAGCCGGGCCGCCTGGGCCTGGTCGCGCGCACCCACCAGCACCCGGCCGAACTGGCGCCAGGCATCCTTGTCACCGCTGCCGACCAGGATTTCCAGCTGGCGCCGCGCCTCGGCGGTGTCGCCGACATCCAGCGCCAGCTGCGCCCGCGCCTGAGCGATCGCGGCGGGCTTGGCGCCCAGCGCCTGCCAGCGCGCCAATGCGCGCCGGGCCGCATCGTCGTCGTGCACCGCGATGGCCAGGCCCGCCGCACGCTCCGCCACCTTCGGATCATTGCTCAAGGCCATCGCCTTGTCGTAATGACCGGCGGCAGCCTTGAGGTCGGTGCGGGTCAGCGCCATCTCGCCGGCCAGCAATTGGGCCAGCACGTCATGGTCAGCATCCGGCGTGGCCACCACCAGGTGCGCCAGCGGTTGCACCGGGTCGTTCATCTTCGGCGTGGTGCGCACCGGCGCGGCAGCACAGGCCGCCAGCCCAAGCGCCATGGTCGCCACTGCCGTAAAATGCCGCACTTGCTTGAACTTGCCGGGCCCGCTGCGCACACTACTCTCCATCCACATGCCTGCCTTGACCGTGCCGGTCACCACTTCGCGGCGTTGCGCCAAGCTTAGCCTACGCCGCCGGATCGCCGCCGCCGAGATGTTCCGACCACCATGCCGCTGATCGCCCTCGGGCTCAATCACCTCACCGCGCCGGTCAGCCTGCGCGAGCAGGTGGCGTTCGACGCGGACGCCGCCGGCCCTGCGCTGCGCGCGCTGCTCGGCGAGCCGGGCGTGGAAGAGGCGATGATCCTGTCCACCTGCAACCGCACCGAGCTGTACGTCGGCATCGCGGCAGGTGCCGAGGACATCCCGCGGGCGTGGCTGAATCGTCATCACCATCTGACCCCCGGCAAGCTGGATGAGTTCCTGTACCGGCATGACGAGGACGACGCCGTGCGGCACATGTTCCGCGTCGCCACCGGGCTGGACTCGATGGTGCTGGGCGAGCCGCAGATTTTGGGCCAGGTGAAGGACGCCTACCAGCTGGCGCGCGGCGCGCAATCGCTGAAGGCACCGATGGACCGGCTGCTGCAGCACACCTTCGCGGTGGCCAAGCGCGTGCGCACCGACACCCGCATCGGCGCACACACGGTATCGGTGGCGTTCACCGCGGTGCGCCTGGCCGAGCAGGTCTTCACCGACCTGAAGCAGGCCTGCGTGCTGCTGATCGGCGCCGGCGACACCATCGAGCTGGCCGCGCGGCACCTGGCCGAAAAGCAGGCGCGGCGGATCATCGTGGCCAATCGCACGCCGGAAACCGCGCAGGAACTGGCCGGACGTTACGGCGGCTACGCGATCGCACTGGCCGACCTGCCGCAGCACCTGGCCGAGGCGGACATCGTGATTTCCTCCACCGCCGCGCGGCAGCCGATCGTGACCCGCGCGATGGTCGAGCAGGCCATGCTGGCGCGCAAACGCCGGCCGATGTTCATGGTCGACATCGCGGTGCCGCGCGACATCGAGGCCGACGTGGGCGAACTGCCCGACGTCTACCTCTACGGCATCGACGACCTGCGCCAGGTGATCGACGAGAACATCCGCTCGCGCGCCGCCGCCGCCCACGACGCCGAAGCGATCATCGACCTGCAGGTCGACCGCTACATGGCCTGGCGCCGCGCGCTCACCGTGCGCAATCCCGCACTGGACATGCGCCAGCACGCCGAGGTGTATCGCGACGAGGTGCTGACGAAGGCCCGCGGCATGCTGGCACACGGCAAATCACCGGACGAGGCGCTGGCGTTTCTCGCCAACACGCTGACCAACAAGCTGCTGCACCACCCCAGCGCCCGCCTGCGCGAGGCCGCGCTGAACGGCGACCTCGACCTGCTGCACGCGGCGGGGCGGCTGTACGGGCTGGACGAAGACGAGCAGGCGACCCGGGGCGAATAGCCAGGGCGGCTGGCTGCCGCGCACCGAAGTTTCCCCGCCCTCTCCCGCCACACTCGTTACCGGCCTGCCATGACCCCATCGATCCGCCGCAAGCTCGAGGCGCTGTCAGAGCGCCATCACGAAGTCGGCCTGCTGCTGTCGCAGCCGGACGTCCACGCCGACAACAGCCGTTTCCGCGAACTTTCCCAGGAATACGCCCAGCTCGAACCGGTGGCCGCGTCGCTGCGCGAGCACGACCAGGCCGAGCGCGAACTGGACGAAACGCGCGCCATGCTGGACGACCCCGAGCTGCGCGAGATGGCGGTCGACGACGTGCGTCGGCTGGAACAGCATCTGCAGGATCTGGACGGCCAATTGCAGTTGCTGCTGCTGCCGAAGGACCCACGCGACGAGGCGAATCTCTATCTGGAGATACGCGCCGGCAGCGGCGGCGACGAAGCGGCGATCTTCGCCGGCGACCTGTTGCGCATGTACCTGCGCTACGCCGAAAGCCGTCGCTGGCACGTCGAAATCCTCAGCGAGCACGCCGGCGAACACGGCGGCTACCGCGAAGTCGTGGCCCGCGTCGAAGGCAGTGGCGCGTATTCTCGGCTGAAGTTCGAATCCGGCACCCACTGCGTCAAGCGCGTGCCGGTCACCGAGTCGCAGGGCCGCGTGCACACCTCGACCGCCACCGTAGCCGTGCTGCCCGAACTGGACGAGATCGACGACATCACGATCAATCCCGCCGACCTCAAGACCGACACCTTCCGGGCCTCCGGCGCCGGCGGCCAGCACGTCAACAAGACCGACTCGGCGATCCGCATCACCCACCTGCCCACCGGCACTGTGGTCGAATGCCAGGAAGAGCGCAGCCAGCACAAGAACCGCGCCCGCGCGATGAGCCTGCTGAAGGCGCGCCTGCTCGACGCCGAACGCAGCAAGCAGACCGCCGAACAG
This sequence comes from Rhodanobacter sp. Soil_C_14, assembly GCF_057657335.1. Classification (NCBI taxonomy): domain Bacteria; kingdom Pseudomonadati; phylum Pseudomonadota; class Gammaproteobacteria; order Lysobacterales; family Rhodanobacteraceae; genus Rhodanobacter; species Rhodanobacter sp. Soil_C_14. The sequence continues at coordinate 706,130 of NZ_JBDGIQ010000001.1, forward strand.
GCCGAGTCGCGCCGCCTGCAAGTCGGCACCGGCGACCGCAGCCAGCGCATCCGCACCTACCGCTACAAGGACAACCTGGTCACCGACCACCGCATCGGCCTGAACCTGTACAGCCTCGCCGAGATCATGCAGGGCGACCTGGCCGAACTGATCGACACGCTGATCCGCGAACACCAGGCCGACCAACTGCAGGCGCTTGGCGGCATGTGATCCGAGCCCGAGGGAAATTCATGATCAAGCTTTTCTCCATCGAGTTACGCCGGCAGCCATGCACGATTCTGCGCATCGCCGCCATGGCGATGGCCTGTTCATGGCTGTTTTTGGTCAGCCCCGTCGCCGCTGCGGAACGAGCGGCGACACCACAGGCTGTGGATGCTCCGGCTGTTCGCGTGCGAGCGTTCTACCAATGGTATCTGGGCGAACTTTCCAGGGACCAGCATCCGCTGGACGAAAGCAGGACGATGGATCGCTATGTATCGAAAGCCCTTGTTAGCGAAATACGCAGGCAGGCAAACAGTCCCGACGGACTGGAGCAGGACTATTTCATCGAGGCTCAGGATATTCTGGAGGACTGGCCCAACCACGTCGCAGTCACCGATGAAAAAGTTGACGGCAAGACTGCAACGGTTCGCGTGGTACTGGGCACAACCAAGCCCACTGAGCATGAACTGAAGATCAGCCTGGTCAAGCTCGGCAACTGCTGGAAGATCCGCACGGTGACGCCCGCCGAATAGTCGGCGAGGAGAGTTCTCCGAAAGCCGCTCGCACAATGATCACCGCGAAAGGCTGCGAAGCTTATTCGGGCATTCGTCGGACTCAGTCGCCCCCTCCCCTGCTTGCAGGGGAGGGTTGGGGTGGGGTCGCTCTTCGCCGAGCCAAGGTCAAAAGCTCACCCCCTCACGACCTCCCCCTGCTGGCAGGGGGAGGAGCAGAAGCCACCTGCGAACCAGTGGGCAACGAAAGCCGCTCTGCTCCCTCCCCTGCTTGCAGGGGAGGGTTGGGGTGGGGTCGCTCCTGAACCTCACCCTCACGCCGCGGCGGGTTACCCTGCACGCGACATGGCATTCGGCGAGGCGATCATGGGCAAGCGCTACCGCAAGGCGATCGGGGAACTGCAGCTGGAACTGGTGCGGCTGCAGCATGGCTTGCGTAGCAGCGGCAAGCGCCTGCTGGTGATCTTCGAAGGGCGCGATGCGGCCGGCAAGGGCGGCACCATCAAGGCGATCACCGAAAGCCTGGACACCCGCGGCTATCGCATCGCCGCACTGGGCAAGCCCAGCGAGGAAGAAGCCACCCAGTGGTATTTCCAGCGCTACGTCGCCCACCTGCCCAGCGCCGGCGAGTTCGTGCTGTTCGATCGCAGCTGGTACAACCGCGCCGTGGTGGAGCCGGCGATGGGTTTCTGCACGGTCGCCCAGTACGAGGCCTTCCTCGATGCCGTGCCGGCCTTCGAGAAGCTGCTCGCCGACGACGGCATGATCCTCGTCAAATACTGGCTGGCGGTGGACCAGGCCGAACAGGAGCAACGTTTCGCCGAACGCGCCGACGATCCGCTGAAGCGCTGGAAGCTGTCGCCGGTGGATCTGGCCGCACGCCAGAAATACGCCGAGATGGGCAAGCTGCGCGACGTGATGATCGAACGCACGCACGCCGACCACGCACCGTGGTTCGTGGTCGATTTCAACAACCAGAAGCGCGGCCGCATCAACCTCATCCGCCACCTGCTGCAGCAGGTGCCGCTGCATGAGGAAGCGGTGCCCAAGGTGAAGTTGCCCAAGCTGAAGGGCAAGCCGCGAGGCGAACATGTCACCGACAAGGCGCTGTGGGTGCCGGACACGTTCCAGGAACCGACGGACTAGAGCTGCCCCGAAAGCGATCGCCCAGGGTCCTTCGACTTCACTGCGCTGCGCTCGGGACGAACGGGAGTTGCCACGGTGTGCGGCCGATTCACCCGCCCGTGCGAAAGCCTTGCAGCTCCTGCTCCGGCAGCTCTTCGCGGACGACCGCATCGACCCGCGCCGCCGGCGGCCCCTGCCACAGCCAGCGCTCCAGCGCGTCCAGCGCACCGGCCGGGCCGCTGGCGAGCACCTCGACGCGGCCATCGCTGCGATTCGTTGCATGGCCGGCGACGCCGAGCGCCACCGCCTGCTCGCGGGTGCTGGCGCGGAAGAACACGCCCTGTACCCGTCCGCTGACGATGAAGCGCGCCGTCGGCATCACGATGCATCCATCACGGCTGGCCGATCAGCGCGGCCAGCGACGCCTCGGTCACCGGCCCCACGATGTGTTTGGCCACCTTGCCGTCCGGACTGATCAGGTACGTCGTCGGCAGGCCGCGCGGTTCGTCGAAGTCCTTCAGCGGCTTGTCCAGCGTGACCTGGGCGATCGGGTACACCACGGGATGCTTGGCGATGAAGGCCTTGATGTCCGCCAGTTCGCTGTCGTCGTAGGCCAGGCCGATCGCGGCGACGTTCTTGTGGCTGGCCACGAAACGCGAGATGTCCGGCATCTCCTTGATGCACGGCACGCACCAGGTCGCCCAGTAATTCACGATCACCCACTTGCCGCGCTGCGCGGACAGGTCGAAGGTCTTGCCGTCCAGCGTGGTGACGTGCAGCGTGGGGCGCTCCGGCATGGCCGCCTGCGCGGCAAGGCCGAAGGCGAGCGCCAGGCCGAGCACGGCGGAGCGGAACGACGTGGAATGCAGCAGGGTCATGCGGGGAGTTCCTCGGTGTCGGCCGCCACCGTGGCGACCGGGGGATAGATTTCGTCGAGCCGGGCGCCCAGTTTCGCCTTCAGCTCGGCCGCCAGGTCGGCCAGCATGGCGAGCAGTTCGGGTGGCAGTTCGATGCCCAGCGTAGCCGCCTCTTCCACCGGCTGCAGCGGCAAGCGGTAGTCGGTGTGGCGATAAACGCGCAACAGGTCGGTGCTGTCCAGGCTGCGGCACAGCAGCCAGCCGCCGGCCTCGCCACGCTGGATCAGTTCGGCCTGGTCGAGGTCGTCGAAATAGGCCGAGATCAGCGCGCTGCGCAAATACGGCTCGCGTACCCGCAGGTCGGCCGGGTCCACGCAATCGCCGCGCCGCTGCGCCTCCACGAAATGCCGCAGCACCACCAGCAGGCCGAGGAACTCCGCGCCCTCGGGCAGGGTTTCCTTGGGCGCGTGATACTCGAACGCCGAAGCGGACGCGGCGATCGACGCGGCCAGGATCACGATCACCCACGACAGGTAGATCCACAGCAGGAAGATCGGGATCGCCGCCAGCACGCCGTAGATCTGCTGGTAGGTCTGCGCGTGCTGCACGAACTGGCCGAAGCCCCAGCGCGCGATCTCGAACAGCACCGCGCCCAGCAGCGCGCCGATCGCCGCGTCGCGGCGCGACACCTTGCAGTTGGGGATCACCGCATACATCAGCCACAGGGTGAAGAACGTCACCAGGAACGGCAGCACGCTGAGCAGGCCCTGGGTCAGCGCACCGAACTGGTCCACCGCGTTGTGCAGCAGCGGCGCGGCCGTCACGTAGGACGTCGCCGCGATGCCGCCGACCACCAGGATCGGCCCCAGCGTCAGCGCCGCCCAGTACAGCAGCAGGCGCGAACCCCAGCTGCGCGCCTGGTGCACGCGCCAGATCCGGTTCAGCCGGTCCTCGATGCTGATCATCATCGACAGCGCGCTGAACAGCATCACCAGGATGCTGATGCCGGTGAGCTTGCTGGCGTTCGCGGCAAACCCCAGCATGGTCGCCTGCACCGCCTCGCCGGTGGATGGCACGAAATTGTTGAACACGAAGTTGATCAGCGTGTCGCGCGCCGGCTGGAACACCGGGAACGCCGAGAACATCGCCAGCACCGCCACCGTCAGCGGCACCAGCGACACCAGCGTGGTGTACGAAAGCGCGCCGGCCGTCTCGAAGCACTTGTCGTCGATGAAGCGCTGCCAGATGAAGCGGCTGAACGTCCTGGTGCGGTCGCGATTGAAACGCCGGATCATCACGGTCCTCTCGTCGCTGAGCCCATACGGGCGCCGACGATGACCACCAACATGGTGGGTATCGGCCGGTACACTAGCGTATTGGCCGTGAAAGCCTCAAACGCGCGAGTCGACGCTGCATGAATCATGAAATCCTGGTCCTCTACTACAGCCGCAGCGGCCACACCGCGCAGCTCGCGCGGCTGATCGCCCGGGGCATCGAGGAAGTGCCCGGCATGCGCGCGCGCCTGCGCCAGGTGCCGCCGGTGGCGCCGCTGACCGAAGTGGCCCAGCCGCCCGAACCCGAAGACGGCGCACCCTACGTGCAGAAGCAGGACCTGCTCGACTGCGTGGGCCTGGCGATGGGCAGCCCCACCCGCTTCGGCAACATGGCCGCGCCGCTGAAACATTTCCTCGACACCACCGGCGCCGAGTGGGCCAGCGGCGCCCTGGTCGGCAAGCCGGCCGCGCTGTTCACCTCCACCAGCACCATGCACGGTGGCCAGGAAACCACCTTGCTGACGATGGCCTTGCCGCTGCTCCATCACGGCATGCTGATCGTCGGCCTGCCCTACACCGAACCGGCACTCACCAGCACCCAGAGCGGCGGCACACCGTACGGTCTCAGCCACGTGGCCGGCGCCAAGGGCGACAACCCGATCAGCGACCACGAACGCGAACTGGCCCGCGCCCTGGGCCGCCGTCTCGCCGACGTGGCCCGTCGACTGGCGACCAATCCATGAGCACGACGCCGCGCGCCCCGATCCTGCCCGTCTACCGCCTCGGCCTGATCGCCTGGGCCCTGCTCGTCGTGCTGCAACTCGCCTGGCACGCCTGGCTGTTCCCGCCGCAAAGCATGCCGATCACCCTGCTGCTGGCGATCACCGTCGTCCCCCTGCTGCTGCCCCTGTTCGCCATCCGCGACGTACGCCGCGCCCTGCTCTGGGTCGGCATCCTCAGCCTGTTCTACTTCTGCCACGGGGTGTCCGAGGCATGGAGCGCGGCGAGTGCAGAACGCTGGCTGGCGGTGGCGGAGATCGTGCTGACGGTGTTGTTGATTGGGACGCTGGGGGCTGGGGTGAAGCGGCGGCCTGCTGCGCCGATTACGCGCGATTGAGTGACGGCATCACGTCCGACCGCTGATAACCTCGTTTGGTGCTCGTCCCATGCCTAAGGCTCCGTAGTGTGAGCGAGGCTTAGTTGGCCACATCCCCTTTATTTACGTCATCAGGGCTCTTCGGCGGAATCTCCTGCAAAGGCTCGGGCGAAGATCTCGCCCATCGCCCCTTCCGCAGATGGCGTTCGGGCAGCCTCCCGCTCGCGACTTCGACCCGTCCACGCCTCGGTCAGCTGGTCGATGTCCCTCAGTCCTGTCTGCTTGGCGAACAACACATACGGCATCACCCTCGCGTATGAGCAATCGTCCATGTCGCCATGGAAACTCACCGCGAAGGCGCGCGAGGAAGACCACCAGCCGTCTTGGCCCGACCAACCATCGTCTGAGGCCTCGCCGTCCATGTCGTTCGCGTCATCCTCTGCACTAGCGAACTCCCAGCGGTCCCCTGAAATGCCCTTCCATCGTGCTGCGTGAGTGGTATCGAAGAATCGCGGCTCCGCGTTCGCCAGTCCCGCAAGGACGCCGACCAAGTTCGTGCAGATCAACGAGGCCGCAATGCGATACACGACGTGAGCTTTGCCGGCGCACAGGATAAAGACCGTGCGCCAGCGATCGCGATTGACATCATGGAAATCGCGGCCATCGACCTCGATGGCGATGGATCGGCCCGAGGGATGGACGAGCAGCATGTCGAGACGGAACGGCCCGGCCGCGGTATCCACCCACGCTTGAGTGCGGAATGTCACACCAGGGGCCAATGAAGCCGAAATCCGCTCGCCTAGCGATTCCTCCGGTGGGCTCTCATACGCGTAACGGATGACTTCTAGCCGCGCGAGCGTCTCACTAATGTGTTTAATGGCCATGCAGTGAATGGTACGCGCCTATGTCTCGCCCCTCGAGACAACAAGTCTGTGAATAAGTTGTCCGTTGTTGTCACGGATGCCGGATGGCGGCCAGTCCCGCTAATGTTCGTCCGGCTCTATCGCCATAGGTGGATCCACAGAGGCGGTGGGTGTCAGTGCCGACAACCTTCCGGTAGCGCACACGCCCTCACCCAAACACAACCATACTTTGCCGACTCAACGCTACCGCCTCCCCACCCGGCCCCCACAGCATCGCGCTCTGGTTCGTGTAGCCGTCGCGGGCAGCAATGAGTTCAGCGTCCACGCGCCAGTCGTCCATGCCCAGATCGTCATAGCGGTCGCGCAACAGTTCGAGCATCCAGGTGAGCGAGCTGCCGGGGGTCGGCGTGGCGAACATCGACAGGGCGATCGGCGGGATGAAGTCGGCGAAGGCGAGCACGTGGGTTTCGTCGACGGGGCCTTGGTCGCGCAGTGAAAGCTGCAGCACGTTTTCGCGCTGGTGGCCGCCGCTGAACGGCAGGTCGCCGCGCAGCCAGCGGGCGCGGAAGTGCTGGGTGAAGGCCGGCATGCGGCCTTCGGCGTAGCGCAGCTCTGGCGCTGCGGCGTTTTCCACGGGCTGTTGCACGGGCTGGAAATCCAGGACCGACGGCCGCGCGTTGCCGAACACGCCGAGCAGCTGGCACAGGATCTGTTCGCCATCATGCAGGCTGGCCTCGACCTGGATCGCGCTGCGGCCTGCGCGCAGGCGTTGTGCGCGGATGCTCACCGTGCCGGCCGGCACCGGCGCGATGAAAGTCACCTGCAAGGTGCGCAGCGGCATGTCGACGGGCACCAGTTCGCGCATGGCGCGCAGGGCCAGCGCCGCCTGCAGGCCGCCGAAGGCGCTGCGACCCTGCAGCCAGTCTTCGCTTACCGTGGCCTGCCAGCCGTCGCCATGGCGGGTGACGCTCTGCATCGCTTCGGAAAATCGCATGGGTTGCGCCTGCGCCGGGGAAGGGCTTTCGATGATGCCAGCGCAACGCGCCGAATGCCTGCGTGCCTATACTCGACACCTCGACTCTGGACGGAGTGCGCCATGGCCTTCCTGCAGGATCCGCCGCAACTTCTTCATCCCTATCGCAGCGACCGCTCGCTGCTGGCCCTGCTCGATCGCGCGCTGCCGGCCGGGCGGCGCGCGGCGCTGGATGCCGACCTGGATGCGCTGGGCGATTACGCGCAGATGGCATGGCGTCGCGCGTGCAGCACGACGCGGCGCAAGCCGGTGCTGACGCAGTGGGATGCGTGGGGTCGGCGGGTCGATCGCATAGAGCTGACCACGGCCTGGCAGGAAGGCCCCGGCATCACCACCCGCCATGCGGTGCTCGCCGCCGGCCATGCGGACAGCGAGCATGCGCGACTGGAGGAATTTGCCCGGGTTTACCTGTACCACCTGGCCAGCGAGTTCTATACCTGCCCGCTGGCGATGACCGACGGCGCCGCCACCGCGATCAAGGCGTCGGGCAACCGCGAGCTGATCGAGCGCGTGTTGCCGCGTTTCCTCAGCCGCGATGCATCGACGTTCTGGCTCAGCGGCCAGTGGATGACCGAGAACGCCGGCGGCTCCGACGTGGGCAACACCGAAACCGTCGCGCGACAGGATGCAGGCGGCCAGTGGCGGCTGTACGGGCGCAAGTGGTTCAGCTCGGCGGTGGTCGGCGAAGCGGCGCTGGCGCTGGCGCGGCCCGAAGGCGCGGGCAGCGGCACGGCGGCGCTGGCGCTGTTCTACGTCGAGACGATGGACGGCGAGCGGCGCAAGAGCGAGCTGGTCATCGACCGGCTGAAGGACAAGCTGGGCACGCAGGAATTGCCCACCGCGGAAATCCATCTGGACGGCCTGCCCGCCTGGCCGCTGGGCGAACTGGCCCACGGCGTGCGCCAGGTGGCGCCGATGCTCAACGTGACCCGCACCTGGAACGGGATCTGCGCCGTGGCCAGCATGGCACGCGCGATCAGCCTGGCGCGCGACTTCGCCACGCGGCGGCAGGCGTTTGGACGGCCATTGATCGAGCAGCCGCTGCACGCGCAGACGCTGGCCGACATGCAGGCGGAGTTCGAGGGCGCGTTGGCGCTGGCGTTCGAGGTGGCCCACCTGCTCGGCCGCGTCGAGCACGGCACGGCCGCCCCGCACGAGGCCGCGCTGCTGCGCCTGCTGACGCCGCTGGCCAAGCTGTGGACCGGCAAGCTGGCGGTGCAGGTCTGCTCGGAGGCGATCGAATGTTTCGGCGGCGCCGGCTACATCGAGGACACCGGCCTGCCGCAGTTGTTGCGCGACGCGCAGGTGTACGCGATCTGGGAAGGCACCACGAACGTGTTGTCGCTGGACAGCCTGCGCGCGCTGGCCGGCGACAGCCTGGGCGCGCTGCGCACGGCCAGCACGCACTGGCTGGATGGCAACGACGACATGCACGCGGCCAGCGCGATCCGGCAGACGCTGGACGCGGCCGCGCGCTGGCTCGACCAGCATGCGGCCGCACGCGAAACCCTGGAATCGGGCGCACGCGGCCTCGCGTTCACGTTGGCTCGTTGTGCGGCGGCGGCCCTGCTGGCGAGACAGGCGAGCTGGTCGAGCGCTCATGCCGACCCGCGGCCTGCCGCGGCACTGCGCCGTTTCGTCCGCCTCGGGCTCGATCGGCTGATCGTGCCGGACGGGGACAACACCGCGTTGTTGCTGGGCTAGCGACTGCAGGCTGCGACGCGCGGCGAAGATCAAGAGCGACCCCACCCCAGCCCTTTCTGCGACCGAAGGAAGTCCCCTTGCGGGACGAGCAGGGGAGGGAGCGGAGCATCGGCTTCGTGGTGCGGCCGGCGGGGCCGCTGGGTCGGCAATGCTGTGGGCGGGGCTGGCACGGGCTAAAATGCCGGGATTCTCTCCATGGCCCACCGACATGCAGCATCTGACCATCGTCACCACCGGCGGCACGATCGACAAGATCTATTTCGACGACAAGTCGGACTACAAGATCGGCGCGCCGCAGATCGGCGAGATCCTCGGCCAGCTCGGCGTGGCGTTCCAGTTCGACGTGATCCCGATCCTGCGCAAGGACAGCCTGCACATGGGCGCCGAGGATCGCGCGCTGGTGCGTTCGACGATCGAGGCGCAGCCGCATCGCCACGTGCTGGTCACCCACGGCACCGACACCATGGTCGAAACCGCGCGCGAACTGGCGAATATCAAGGGCAAGGTGATCGTGCTGACCGGCGCGCTGAATCCCGCCCGCTTCCAGGGCTCGGACGCGGTGTTCAACATCGGCTGCGCGGTGGCCGCGGTGCAGACCCTGCCCGACGGCGTCTATATCGCCATGAACGGTCGCGTGTGGGACCCGGCCAGCGTGCGCAAGAACCGCGACGCCAACCGCTTCGAGCCGGTGGGCTGAAGTCCGGCGCTTTCGCCAGCCACGCCCAAATCCAGCCCTGCTCCCCAAATGAAGAACCCCGGCCGAAGCCGGGGTTCCCGTTTGCACCGTCACGCGATGAGCGTGAGGATCAGTTGCTGCTGGTGGTCAGGGTGACACCCGAGAACGTCTGGTACGCACGCACCTTGATGTAATAGGTGGTGTTGCTGGTCGGGGTGAACGTGCAGGTCTCGTTGTTGCCGGTCTTGTACGGACGGCAGTTGTAGCTGCTGGTGGTCGGTGCACTGCCGGCCTTCACGTACAGATCCGCGTCACCGGTACCACCGGCGATCGAGATGGTCGCCGTATGACCCGCGGTGACCGCCTGGGTGTAGGTCGTGGAGAAGTTGCCGGTGCTCACGGTCGGCAAGTTGACCGAGGTGCTGCCGCCGCCACCGCCGCCACCACCGCTGCCGGTGCTGTACGAGGCCTTCACCGTGACGCCGGAGTAGGACGCGTAAGCGTGGACCTTGACGTAGTACTTGCCCGCGACGGGCGACGCCACGGTGCAGCTTTCCGAGTTGCCCGTCTTGTACGGACGGCAGTCGTAGCTGCTGGTGGTCGGCGCGCTGCCGGCCTTGGTGTACAGGTCCGCATCGCCGGTACCGCCGGAGATCGACATCACCAGGTTGGTGGCGCCTGTCGGCACCGTGATGAAGTAGTCGTTGTCGGCACCCGTCGAGGCCGACACGCCGGTCACCGCCACGTTGTTCTGCAACTCGGTGGTCGTGCCACCGCCGCCGCCACCGCCGCCACCGGTGCCCGGGCAGGCCACGCCCACGCCGTTGAACGCGGTGATCACGTCATTCGCGTTGTAGCCCAGGTCGGTCGCCGCCGACTCCACGCCGCAGGCGCCGGAGTTGAAGGTGGAGGTGGCCGTCCAGTACGACTTGTTGGCCAGCGCGAAGGCCTGGAACGCCTTCTTCACGTCCCAACCCGAGGTCTTGGCCAGCAGGCAGAACGCCTTGTTGTACACGCCGCTGGAGTAATGCACGTCGAGGCTGGAGGTGTAATCGGCCGCGTTGTCGATCGAGCCGCCATCCTGCGGCGGGTTGCACATGTAGCGCAGCGCATCGCCGATGCCGGCACTGGTCTTGACGATGTCCGCGCCGACCAGGAAGTCGGCCGCGCCGCGGTCGTAGAACTCGGCCGCTTCGCCGGCGATGTCCGAGTACGCCTCGTTCATGCCGCCGGACTGGCCGTCGTATTCCAGGTTCGAATTCTGCTCGGTGTAACCGTGGCTGATTTCGTGGCTGGTCACGTCCAGCGACACCAGCGGGTAGAACGTGCTGGCACCGTCGCCGAAGTTCATCGCCGAGCCATCCCAGAACGCGTTCTCGTAGTTGCTCTTGTAATGCACGTTCATGCGCAGCTGCATGTTCAGCGGCGGTGCGCCGGTGTAGGCGTTGTACATGTCATGCACCACGCCACCGAAATGGTGGGCATCGTTGACCGGCGAGTAGGCGCCGTTGATCGCGTCGGTGTCGCTGTTGGAGCAGGTGAAGCTGACCACCGAACCGCCACTGGTGCCGTGGTTGAGGTTGTAGGTCTTCACGTTGGTATTGACCAGCGTGCAGGTGCTGCCGGACTGGGTCACGTCGAGCGCGGCGTAGTCGGTGCCGTAGAGGTACTTGCCGGTCTTCTGGTTGCCGCCCGGGCCGGTGGCCGAAGCATCGGTCAGGCCATTCCAGCTCTTGATCACGGCACCGGTATTGGCGTCGATGATCGCGGTCGGACGCGACGGATTCGCGCCGTTGACGAAGTACGACACGCGGTAGACCAGGCGTGCAGTGCCATTGTCCTGCGGATACACGAACAGGTCGGTCTTCTGGTTGCTGATGGTGGTGCCACCGACCAGGGTGGTGTGCGCATGCGCCCTGAGTGCGGTGAGCGCACGGGCGGCATTCAACTTCGGGGCCACCGAGCTCAGGCCGAGCTGGGCGTCCTGCATCAGTTCACCCGAGGCGCGCAGGGCATTGCCCTGGGCGTCCTGAACCACGGCGATGCTGCGGCCGTAGACCGGCACGCCGCGATACATCTGCTGCTGGCGCACGACCTTGTGACCATTGGCGATGCTGACGGCGCTGCGCGGTGCCAGCGACATGTCCTGACCGAGGTTGAGCTGCGCGGCCAGCGAGCTGGCCGGCACCGCACCGAGGTTCTGTGCATGCAAGGTCTTGGTGGTGGCGGCAGTGGCCACCGAAGCGGTGGCCATGCCGATCGCGGCAACCAGCAATTTCAGACGGTAATGATTGGGCATTTACAAACTCCTAGACAAAATTTTAGGGACAATCGGACCCGATGCGGCCACAAGGACCCCATGCAGATTTGCCGTGCGAGGCACGGCCCCTTCTTCGTGTGCTGTCTAGCGATCCCAAACTACATCCGTATCGCCTGCCCTCCCCCTGACATTCCATGTACAGGCAGCGCGTGGATGCGTAATTGCAAGACGACGATGGCGTCGCCACAGGATCATCCGCCGACCTCCCCGGAAAGCGGATGCGACACGTTATTCCTCGACAGGCAAGCTAGCTATCTGATTTTTTCCTACCCCGGGTGACGGACATCACAGCGACGGGGCGGGTGTGTGGCGATACGGAACAGGTTCAGTTGCGCGCAGGGAAATTTCGCTGGCCGTGAAGTGATCTTCGCCAGTCGACGCGCTGTCGTGCTCATGAAGCGACTTGCAAAAACGCCTTGCTGCACGTCGTTGCACGAACAAAAAAACCCCGGCCGAAGCCGGGGTTCCGAGCGAACTTGTCGCGAAGCTGCGCCGGTCATTCCGGCGCAGCTTCGACCAACTTCAGTTCAGCGTTTCCGTCAGCGTCACGCCGGAGAACGTCTGGTACGCACGCACCTTGATGTAGTAGGTGGTGTTGCTGCTCGGCGTGAAGGTGCAGCTTTCGTTGTTGCCGGTCTTGTACGGACGGCAGTTGTACGAACTGGTGGTCGGCGCGCTGCCGGCCCGCACGTACAGATCCGCGTCACCGGTACCACCGGAGATCGCGAAGGTCACGGTATGGCCGGCCTGTACCGTCTCGGTATAGGTGGACGACCAGTTGCCGGTACTCACGGTCGGCAGATCCACCGAGTCGCTGCTGCCGCCACCACCACCACCGCCGGTGCTGTACGACGCCTTCACCGTGACACCGGAGTAGGACGCGTAAGCGTGCACCTTGATGTAGTACTTGCCAGCGACGGGCGACGCCACGGTGCAGCTTTCCGAGTTGCCCGTCTTGTACGGACGGCAGTCGTAGCTGCTGGTGGTCGGCGCGCTGCCGGCCTTGGTGTACAGATCCGCATCGCCGGTACCGCCGGAGATCGACATCACCAGGTTGGTGGCACCCGCCGGCACCGTGATGAAGTAGTCGTTGTCGCCACCCGTCGAGGCCGACACGCCGGTCACCGCCACGTTGTTCTGCAGCTCGGTCGTGCCACCGCCGCCACCGCCGCCGCCACCCGGACAGGTCACGCCCACGCCGTTGAACGCGGTGATCACGTCATTCGCGACGTAGCCCAGGTCGGTCGCCGCCGACTCCACGCCGCAGGCGCCGGAGTTGAAGGTGGAGGTGGCCGTCCAGTACGACTTGTTGGCCAGCGCGAAGGCTTGGAAGGCCTTCTTCACGTCCCAGCCCGAGGTCTTGGCCAGCAGGCAGAACGCCTTGTTGTACACGCCGCTGGAGTAATGCACGTCGAGGCCGGAGGTGTAGTCGGCCGCGTTGTCGATCGAGCCGCCATCCTGCGGCGGGTTGCACATGTAGCGCAGCGCGTCACCGATGCCGGCACTGGTCTTGACGATGTCCGCGCCGACCAGGAAGTCGGCCGCACCGCGGTCGTAGAACTCCGCCGCTTCGCCGGCGATGTCCGAGTATGCCTCGTTCATGCCGCCGGACTGGCCGCTGTATTCCAGGCCGGAGTTCTGCTCGGTGTAGCCGTGGCTGATTTCGTGGCTGGTCACGTCCAGCGACACCAGCGGGTAGAACGTGCTGGCGCCATCGCCGAAGTACATCGCGCTGCCGTCCCAGAACGCGTTCTCGTAGTTGCTGAGGTAGTGCACCTTCATCACCAGTTGCATGTTCAGCGGCGGCGCACCGGTATACGAGTTGTACATGTCATGCACCACGCCACCGAAGTGATGCGCGTCGTTGACCGGCGAATAGGCGCCGTTGATCGCATCGGTGTCGCTGTTGGGACAGGTGAAGCTGACTACCGAACCGCCACTGCTGCCGTGGTTGAGGTTGTAGGTCTTCACGTTGGTGTTCTGCAGCGTGCAGGTGCTGCCGGACTGGGTCACGTCGAGTGCCGCGTAGTCGGTGCCGTAGAGGTATTTGCCGGTCTTCTGGTTGCCGCCGGGACCCGTGGCCGAAGCATCGGTCAGGCCGTTCCAGCTCTTGACCACTTCACCGGTGTTGGCGTCGATGATCGCGGTCGGACGCGACGGGTGCGCGCCGCCCACAAAGTACGACACGCGGTAGACCAGGCGAGCGGGGCCGTTGTCCTGCGGATACACGAACAGGTCGGTCTTCTGATTGCTGATCGTGGCGCCACCGACCAGGCTGGTGTGTGCATGTGCCTTGAGCGCGGAGATCGCGCGGGCAGCGCTGAGCTTGGGCAGCACCGAGGTCAGCCCCAGCGAGGCACTCTGCATCAGTTCGCCGCTCGCACGAAGCGCGTTGCCCTGCGCATCCTGCACCACGGCGATGCTGCGGCCGTAGACCGGAACGCCGCGATACATCTGCTGCTGGCGCACGACCTTGTGACCGTTGGCGATGCTGACGGCGCTGCGCGGTGCCAGCGACATGTCCTGACCGAGGTTGAGCTTGGTTGCCAGCGTGCTGGTGGGCACTGCTCCCAGATTCTGCGCATGCAGGGTCTTGGTGGTGGCAGCGGTGGCGACCGAGGCGGTAGCCATGCCGATCGCGGCGACCAGCAATTTCAGGCGGTAATGATTGGGCATTGAATGAACTCCTAGACAATGACGGGGACAGGCGAGCCCGATGCGGCCACGCGGCCCCATGCAAGATTTGCCGTGCGAGGCACGACCCCTTCTTCAATTTCTGTCTAGCGATCCCAAACTACATCCGTATCGCCTGCCCTCCCCCTGACATTCCATTGTGCAGGCAGTGCGGGGATGCGTAACTGCAAGACGGCGATCACGCCGCCAAAGGACCATCCGTCAACCTCCCCGAAGACGGATCGCTTTACCATAGGCTTCGAATCAAGCCGGAACAACCCGACTTTTTCCTACTTGGAGTGACCGATATCACAGAGTCGGCCGTCATCGCGGACGCAGGCAAAAAGCGCGAATTCATCGTGAATAACGCGTGCACGAGACCACGCATCAGCAGGCTCGCCTGCATTTCACGGTGCGGTGAACGTCGATGATCGGAGCGATGGCAGAGACGATCGCGCGATGAACCCGTGCGCAGTTCTTCGCCGAACCGCACGGATGAAACTCAGAGCATGCCGGTTTCGAGTTTCGCCGCGTCGGACATCATCGAGTGCGACCACGGCGGATCGAACACCAGGTCCACCTCGGCCTCGCTGATCGTGGGAATCATCTCCAGCTTGGTGCGCGCATCGTCGACCAGGATGTCGCCCATGCCGCAACCGGGAGCCGTCAGCGTGAGTTTCACGTAGACCTTGCGCTCGCCGGATGCGATCTGTTCCAGGCTGAGGTCGTAGACCAGCCCCAGCTCGACCACGTTCACCGGGATTTCCGGATCGAACACGGTACGCAACTGCTCCCAGGCGAGCTTCTCCACATCCTCGTTGGTGGCGTTCGCCGGCACCTGGATGGGTTCGGGTCGCGGCTTGCCCAACGCGTCGGCGTCGTCGCCGGCAATGCGGAACAGATTGCCTTCCACGTAGACGGTGAAGCTGCCACCCAGCGCCTGGGTGATGTAGCCGATCTGGCCCGCGGGAAGCGTCACCTGCTCGCCCTGCGGCACCATCACGGCATTGCAGTCGCGCACCAGGGTGAACGGTTCGCTGCTCAGACTGAAACCACTCATGCCAACGCCAATCCTGTCTCGATGGGCGCGCACGTGCGTCGAACCCGGGTTGCCTATTATGCCGGCCGCCGCGTGCGGCCGCTTGTCCCAGATCAGGCCTCGGCGGCCGAACTCAAGGGCCCGCGGCCCGGCGGCACGCTATGATGGCCGCTTTGCCCGATGGACGACGCATGCTTCCCGCCCTACTGAACCGGCACCACCGATGAGCACGCGCGCCGTCTTGCTGTATGCCTTTTCGCTGTTCAGCGCCGCCATGCTGGGCCTGGCCGGCGGCGCGGTATGGATGGTCGTCTCGATGTATCTGCGCCACTCCGCGCCATGGCTGGCCCTGCCCATCGGCGCCCTGCTGGCGTTGACCATCCGCACCTGCGTGCGCCCGGCCGGCACCGGCGCGGCGCTGATGGCCGCCGCTGCCACCCTGCTGGCCACGTTCTACGTGAACGTGCTGATCGCCGGCGTGCTGATCGCGGGCAACATGGGGCTGGGCCTGATCGAGGCGATGCGCACCGCCGGTGTCGGCATGCTGTGGCAACTGGCTCGCATGGCCTTGTCACCCGCCGACTTCGCCTGGACCGGCCTGGGCATGCTGGTGGCAGCATGGCTGGCCTGGTGGCGACGTCGCCGGGGCTGAGCGCAGCAGCGCCCCGGACTGCTCTTCAGCCGTCCACGTCCTTCAGCGCCGTCACCAGTTCGCCCACCGCCGCCTGGCCGTCGCCATACAGCATGCGGGTGTTGTCGGCGTAGAACAGGGCGTTCTCGATGCCGGCGAAGCCGGTGCCCCTGCCCCGCTTGATCACGATCACCTGCTTCGCATTGCTCACGTCGAGAATCGGCATGCCGTAGATCGGCGAGGCCGGGTCGGTCTTGGCCAGCGGATTGACCACGTCGTTGGCGCCGATCACCAGCGCCACGTCGGTGGTGGCGAACTCGGGATTGATGTCGTCCATGTCGGCGATCAGGTCGTACGGCACGCCGGCCTCGGCCAGCAGCACGTTCATGTGGCCCGGCATGCGCCCGGCCACCGGATGGATCGCGAACTTCACCTTCACCCCGCGCTTGATCAGCAGCTGGGCGAATTCCCACACCTTGTGCTGCGCCTGCGCCACCGCCAGGCCGTAGCCGGGCACGATCACCACGCGTTCGGCGTAGGCCATCATCACCGCCGCGTCGGCGCCGTCGATGGGTTTCTGCGCGCCGCTGATCGCCTGCGCCTCGCCGCCGGCGGCGCCGAAGCTGCCGAACAGCACGTTGCCGATCGAGCGGTTCATCGCCTTGGCCATCAGCTGGGTCAGCAAGGTTCCGGCGGCGCCGACCACCATGCCGGCGATGATCATCGCCTCGTTGCCCAGCACGAAACCCTCGAACGACACCGCCAGGCCGGTGAACGCGTTGTACAGCGAGATCACCACCGGCATGTCGGCGCCGCCGATCGGCAGCGTCATCATCAGGCCGAACAGCAGCGCCAGCGCGAAGAACACCAGGATCAGCGGCAGGCTGGCCTGACCCAGCACCAGCATGAAACCGGTCACCACGGCGGCGGCCAGCAGCAGCATGTTCACCGCGCGCTGGCCGGCGAACACGAAGCGCCTGTCCATCCAGCCCTGCAACTTGGCGAACGCCACCAGCGAGCCGGAAAAACTCACCGCGCCGATCAGCGCGCCGAGCACGCCCAGGGTCAGTTCGACCGGCGAGAGTGCCGGCGGCAACGCATTCACCGCCCACGCCTCCGGACGCAGCGGCGAGGTGTCCGGCACCGCATGGAGCATGCCCAGGCCGCGCGCGTAGCCGATCAGCTCGACCGCGCCGATCGCCGCTGCCGCGCCGCCGCCCATGCCGTTGTACAGCGCCACCATCTGCGGCATCGCGGTCATCGCCACGCGGCGACCGGTCCACCAGGCGGCGCTCACGCCGATCAGCACCGCGGCGACGATCAGCCCGCGGTTGTGCATGTCGGGCAGGAAGAAGGTGGCCAGCACCGCCAGCAACATGCCGTAGCCGGCCCACACGATGCCGCCGCGCGCGGTGCGCGGCGAGCTCATGCGTTTCAGGCCCAGGATGAACAGCAGCGCGGCGATGAAATAGCAGGCCTTGATGACGGTGGGCAGCCAGTTCATCACTTGGCCTCCTTGCCGGTGCCCGGCTTGCTGGACTTGAACATCTCCAGCATCCGCTCCGTCACCACGTAGCCGCCGGCGGCGTTGCCGGCGCCCAGCAGCACGCCGATGAAGCCGATGGTGATCTCGAACGGCGTGTCGGCCCGGCCTAGCGCGATCATGGCGCCAACCAGCACAATGCCGTGCACGAAGTTCGAACCGGACATCAGCGGCGTATGCAGGATCACCGGCACCCGCGCGATGATTTCATAACCGGTAAACGCGGCCAGCATGAAGATGTACAGCGCCAGGAACCCGTCGATCATGACCCCACCCCGTCGGAACACCGTTGAGCCTGCATCATACGGGTGCCGGTCAACCCGTGCGAGCCTGCCGCGTTGAACTCCGGGAGCACACCGCCGGAGCCCGCAGATGATCCAATCGAAGACGGGGACGCGGTCGCCGTGAACAGCGCGATCGGCACCCTCGACGCGGATCTGCTGAGCGAGGTCCGCGAAACACCCGCCACCCTGGATGCCTTCCTGGCCCAGGTCGAACGGCGTGCGTTCCGCATGGCCGAGCTGCAGCTGCGCCATCGCGAGGACGCGATGGACGCGGTGCAGGACGCCATGCTGCGGCTGGTCAGGCACTACCGCGACAAGCCCGCAACGGAATGGGCGCCGCTGTTCTGGGGCATCCTGCGCCGGCGCGTGGTGGACCTGCAGCGGCGCCGCAAGGTGCGCTCGATCGTGGTCGGCTGGCTGGGCGGCGGCCACGATGGCGACGGCGACGAGCTGCCCGTGTGGGAGCCGGCCGATCCCGGCCAGGACCCGCTGGGCCGGCTGCACGACGTGCAGTCGTACGCCGACCTGGCCGCCGCGGTGCGGCAACTGCCGCAACGCCAGCGCGAAGCTTTCATGTTGCGCATGCTGGAAGGACTCGACGTGGCCGAAACCGCCCGTGCCATGGGCTGCTCCGAAGGCAGCGTGAAAACCCATCTGTCGCGCGCCATGCATCATTTGCGCGACCAACTGGAGGACTGGCGATGACGTCGCTGGACAAAGACAGGCTGGACGACAACCGGCCCGGCGAAAACCGGCCCGGCGAAAACCTGGAGCAGCGTGCACGCGGGCTCTGGCACGAGGCCGCGCAGCGCATCGACTCGGTGACCGCCGGGCGGCTGCGTGCGGCCCGGCGCGAGGCGCTGCAGGCACCGGCCGCATCGGCGCAGCGCACGGTCCGCTGGCTGATCCCCTCGGGCGCGTTCGCCGTGATCGCGCTGGCGGCGCTGATGGTGTGGCAGCCACTGCCGCGGCAACACACCCAGGCGGCCATCCATCCGGCGAACACCCTCGACGATGCCGACGCGGATCTGCCGCCGGATGCCGACAAGACCGACCCCAACCTCTACCAGAACCTGGAGTTCTACGACTGGCTGGCCAGCACCGACAGCCCGTCCACGAAACGCTGAGCCATGAATCGAATCCTTCGCCCGATCCTGCCCCTGTTGCTCGCCAGCCTGCTCGGCGGCGTGGCGGTGGCGCCACTGCACGCACAGGACGCGCCACCGCCGTCGCGGGACGAGGCGGCGCCACCGGTGCGTCCGTGGAGCAGCCTCGACCCGGCCCAGCGCGAAGTGCTGGCGCCGCTGAAAAATGACTGGGACGGCATGTCGCCGCGCAAGCAGGCGCGGATGCTTCATCGGTCCGAACGCTGGGTCACCCTGCCGCCGGAAAAGCGCGAGGAAGTCCGCCAACACATCGCCCGCTGGCAACAGATGACCCCCGCCGAGCGCAAGCAGGCGCGCGAGAACATGCGCAAGTTCCACCAGATGCCGGAGCAGCAGCGCGAGCAGCTGCACACCACCTTCGAACGCTTCCAGAAACTGCCGCCGGCGCAGCGCGAGGAATTGCTTCGACGCTGGCGGCAGCTGCCACCGGACCAGCGCCGCTGGCACGGCCCGCATGGCGGACACGACCGTCCACCTCCGCCGCCATCCGGCAACCAGCCGCCCCCGCCGCCACCCGGCCAGAACGGCCAGAGCTGAGTCGCGCTCAGCCGGCGAAGCGCGTCTCGCCGGCGTGGCTCAGGCAGCTTTTCGCCACCAGTTCGTCGTCGAAGTCCGGTTTCAGCGCGGCTTCGTGCACCAGCAGCTCGACGAAGTTGAACACGTTGCGGGCGTACATTTCCGAGGCATGCAGCGGCGCACCCGCCGGCAGGTTCAGCGGCCCCAGGATCACCACGCCGCCATGCTCGACCCGCTCGCCCGGCCGGGTCAGCTCGCAATTGCCGCCACCCTCGGCGGCAAGATCCACGATCAGCGCCCCCGGCTTCATGCCCTCGACCATCGCCGTGGTGAGGATCTTCGGCGCCGGCCGTCCCGGCACCGCCGCCGTGCTGACCACCACATCGAACACCTTCAGGTGATCGGCCAGCGCCTGCTGCTGCGCCGCGCGTTCCTCGGCGGACAGCTCCCGCGCGTAACCACCGCTGCCGGCCGCACTGACGCCCAGGTCGAGGAACTTCGCACCCAGCGATTCGACCTGCTCGCGCGTTTCCGGGCGCACGTCATAGCCTTCGATCTGCGCGCCCAGCCGCCGCGCGGTGGCGATCGCCTGCAGGCCGGCCACGCCGGCACCGATCACCAGCACCCTGGACGGCCGGATGGTGCCGGCGGCCGTGGTCAGCATCGGGAAGAATTTCGGCGAAGCCTCGGCGGCGATCAGCATCGCGCGGTAGCCGGCCACCGCCGCCTGCGAACTCAGCACGTCCATCGCCTGGGCCCGGGTCGTGCGTGGCAGCAACTCCAGCGAGAACGCGGTGAGCTTGCGTGCATTCAACGCCGCGATCCGCCCGGCCGCACCGTAGGGACGCAACTGGCCGACCACCACGCTGCCCTCGTGCATCCCGGCAAACACCGCATCGTCCGGCGGCAGCACGCAGGCCAGCAGGTCAGCCTGGCCGAGCACCGTAGTGGCATCGGCAAATTCCACATCCGCATAGCTGGCGTCGGGAAAACCGGCCGCGCGCCCGGCGTCGCGTTCGAGCAATACGCGCAGGCCCTTGCCACGCAGCTTCTTCGCCATCTCCGGCGTGATCGCCACCCGACGCTCGCCGGCGGCGGTCTCGCGCAATGCGGCTACGGTGATCCCCATGGTGCAACCCCCTCGGCAATGGTCGGGTCATCTTAAGGCATGGAGAGGCTTTGATCCGGCCGGGCCCGAAAGAGTAAGCTGACCCGCCGGCCAACGCGGTTCGTCCGTCCCGGGGTCATCACCGGAGATCCCGATGCCCGCAACATCCGCCGCTTTTGATCCCTCCTCGCTCCATGACCTGATGTCGCTGGCACGCAGCGCGCGCGAACTGGCCTACGCGCCGTATTCCCGTTTCCTGGTGGGCGCGGCCGTGCTGACCCGCGATGGCCGGCGCTTCAGCGGTTGCAACGTGGAGAACGCCGCTTACGGCCTGTGCAACTGCGCCGAAAGAACCGCCCTGTTCAGCGCGATCGCGGCCGGTTGCCGGCGCGGCGACTTCCTGGCGCTGGCGGTGATCGCCGACACGCCGAACCCGGTCAGTCCCTGCGGCGCCTGCCGCCAGGTGATGTCCGAGCTGTGCCACGACGCCATGCCCGTGCTGCTGGGCAACCTGCATGGCGACACCGAACAGACCAGCGTGGCCGCGCTGCTGCCGGGCTCGTTCCAGTTGCCGATGCCGGCCTGATTCCCCTCATCGAAATCCTTCCATGCCCTTCGATCTTTCCCTGTTGCAGCAACGCCATTCCGTTCCCTCGCGCCAGCTCGGCGAACCCGCGCCGGACGAGGCCACCCTGCACGAGCTGCTGGAGGCCGCCATCCGGGTGCCCGACCACGGCAAGCTGGTGCCGTTCCGGCTGATCCGCCTGCAGGGCGAGGCCAAGCTGGTCTTCGGCCGGCGCGTGGCGGAGATCGCGCAGAAGAACCACCCCGACATGTCCGACGCCAAGCTGGAGAAGGATCGCCTGCGCTACACCTTCGCGCCCCTGGTGATCGCGGTGATCGCCCGCCTGGACACCCTCAGCAAGGTGCCGGAAATCGAGCAGCAACTGTCCGCCGGCACGGTGGCCCACAACATCCTGCTGGGCGCCTTCGCGCTGGGCTACGGCGCCCAGTGGCTCACCGGCTGGGCCGCCTACGACCGCGAAGTGGCGGCGCTGCTTGGCCTGGCCGACAACGAGCAGGTGATCGGCTTCGTCCACCTGGGCAAGCCACAAACCGACGTGCCCGATCGCGATCGCCCGGCGCTGGGCGACCTGCTCAGCAGCTGGACCCCGTGAACGCCGCCGAAAATGGCCGTCCAGCCGTCCATCTGGTTGATGGAAGCCTGTACGTGTTCCGTGCCTGGCACTCGATGCCGGACGAGTTCCACGACGTCGACGGCCACCCGGTCAATGCCGTGCATGGCTATACCCGTTTCCTGTGCGAGCTGCTCGAACGCGTGCAGCCCGAACACATCGCGGTGGCCTTCGACGCCTCGCTGACCAGCTCGTTCCGCAACGCGATCTATCCGCCATACAAGGCCAACCGCGAGCTGCCGCCGCCCGATCTCGAGCGGCAGTTCGTGCAGTGCCGCGCGATCACCGAGGCGCTCGGCCTGTGCCTGATGATCGACCACAGCTACGAAGCCGACGACCTCATCGGCAGCACCGTGTGGAACCTGCGCGCCCAGGGCTGGCGCAGCGTGATCGTCTCCGCCGACAAGGACTTCGGCCAGTTGCTGGGCGAGCACGACGAGCAGTGGGACTACGGCCGCGGCCTGCGCTGGGGACCGGCCGGCGTGCACGAAAAGCTCGGCGTGCACCCGCACCAGGTCGCCGACTACCTGGCCCTGTGCGGCGACAGCGTGGACAACATCCCGGGCGTCCCCGGTGTCGGCGCCAAGACCGCCGCCGCCCTGCTCAGCCACTTCGGCAGCCTCGACATCCTGCTCGAGCGCATCGACGAAGTCGCCTTCCTGCGCCTGCGCGGTGCCGCCGCCTGCGCCACCAAACTGCGCGAACACGCCGAACAGGCGCGCATCTACCGTCGCCTCACCCGCATCGCCCTGGACGCCCCCGGCGCCAGCAGCATCGAGGCCCTGCAACGCCAGAGCCGCCCGGCCGAACAACTCGAAGCCCTGTGCGAACAGCTCCGCATGGGCGCCTTCACCCGCAGCCGCCTGCGCGCATTGCTGCGCTGAAAGCCAAAGTCAAAAGCCTTACCCCCTCCCAACCTCCCCCTGCCATGCAGGGGGAGGAGCTCAAGCCTGCCACGCACGGCTCCGCGCCCTCCCCTGCTCGCAGGGGAGGGCCGGGGTGGGGTTCGCTCTTGATCTTTCCCGCGACCCGCGCCCCCTCCTGCCCCCCTGCCCGCAGAGGGAGGGACTAGCTGCATGGAAAGAAAAACGGCGACCCGAAGGCCGCCGTTTTCATCACCACCAACCAGCTCAGTGCGAACCGGCTTTCGCTGCATCCTTCGCCGTCCACTGTTTCAGCCACGCGTTCACCGCGTCGTGCCATTGCACGCTGTTGTGCGGCTTCAGCACCCAGTGGTTCTCGTCCGGGAAGTGCAGCAGCTCGCTGGGAATCCCACGGCGCTGCAGCGCGGTGAACGCGCCCAGGCCCTGGGTGTCGGGGATGCGGAAGTCCTTCGCCGAGTGCACCACCATCATCGGCACGCGCCAGTCCTTGACGTGGTTGATCGGATTGAACTTCTCGTAGTTCTCGGGGTGGTCGAACGGCGTGCCGCCGTTCTCGTACTCCTCGAACCACAGCTCCTCGGTGTCGTAGTACATCGCGCGCGCGTCGAACACGCCGTCGTGGTCGACCAGGCACTTCCACGGCTGGTTCCACACGCCGGCCATCCAGTACACCATGTAGCCGCCATAACTGGCGCCCAGCGCGCAGGCGCGGTCGCCGTCGAGGAAGCTGTACTTGTCCAGCGCAGCCTTCCAGCCCAGCTTCAGGTCCTCCAGCGGCTTGCCGCCCCAGTCGCCGGAAATCGAATCGGTGAACGCCTGGCCATAGCCGGTGGAGCCGTGGAAGTTCACCGTCACCACCGCGAAGCCCTGACCGGCATAGGTCTGCGGGTTCCAGCGATAGCTCCAGCCGTTGCTCATCGCGCCTTGCGGGCCGCCGTGGATGATGAAGGCCACCGGATAGGTCTGCCCGGCTTGGTAGTCGACCGGCTTGACCACGTAGCCCTGCACGGTTTCGTTGTTCCAGCCCTTGAAGGTGAAGAACTCCGCATCACCCATCTTCGCGTTCTTCAGGTCCGCCGCGTTGAAATGGGTGACCTGCTTCAGGTCACTGCCATCGGTGTGGGCCACGTATACATCCGCCGGCCGCTTCAGGTCGTCGCGGGTCAGCAGCAGCTTGCCGGCGGCCAGCGAGAAGCCGCCCACCGTGCCCTCGCCCACCAGCTGGCTGACCTTGCCGCTGGCCGCATCGATCGCGAACAGAGGGTGCTGGCCGTTGTCGTCGGCGGTGGCGTACAAGGTCTTGCCGTCGGCCGAAATCGTCAGCCCGCCGGGCGAGCGATCCCACTGCGGATCGACCTCGTGACGCGCTCCCGTGGCCAGGTCCAGCGCCATGATCGCGAAGCGGTCCGCCTCGAAGCCCGGCTTCTTCATCGCCAGGTAATACAGCGTCTTGCCGTCCGGCGACGCCACCGGGGATGCATCCCACGCCTTGTTTTCGGCGGTCAGGTTCCTGGGTGCCGCCGAGCCATCCGCCGGCACGCTGTACACGTCGAAATTGGTCGACCACGGCTCGCTGGTTCCGGCGATGCGCACGTCGAAATACACGGTCTTGCCATCGGGCGAGAAGCTGAACTCGCCCTCGTCACCGAACGGCTTGCTCGGAACGTCGCCGTCGATGCCACGGCTGAGCAGCTTCGGCTCGGCCGCCAACTGGCCCTTGCCATCGAACTGCCCCACGAACAATTGATTGCGCCGACCATTGGCCCAGGTATCCCAATGCCGCACGAACAGCTTCTTGTAGATCGTGCCGCTGGCCTTGTCCTTGTCGCGTGCGTCGACGCGCTGCTGCGTGCACGCCAGCGTGGCGCAATCGGTGAACACCTCATACGACAGCAACACCTGCTTGCCGTCCGGCGACAGCTTGTAGCCGCCCAGATCCAGCGCACCATGGCTGACTTGGACAGGCGCCGCATGCCTGCCCGGGTTCAGGCCGGTCTTGCCGCCCAGATCCAGCCGCCACAACTGCGCCACATCCTTCGCCGGCGCCACGAAATACAGGCTGCGCCCATCCGCCGACCAGCGCGCCGAACCGCCCTTGTCGACCACCTTCACCGGCTGCGCACCCGCCACCGACAGATCCAGCACATAAATCGCGCCCACCCCCTTGTTCGCCGCGTAATCCGTGCTGCGCACGCCAAACGCCGCATACCGACCATCCGGCGACAACTGCGGATCACCCACCCGATCCATCATCACCAGGTCGCGCACATTGAACGCGTGCTCCCCCTGCGCCTTGACGAAGGTGGTATCCACGGCGTCACTCGCCATCGCGGGGGCGGCGACCAGCGCCAGAAGCAGCGCGGCTATCAGAGGTTTCATGGGGGGTTCCTTGGCTTCGTAAAGGCCACGACGTTAAAACGGGGGTAGCTGACGCGCAAGCAACCCCCGCCTGTGAGCCCGCCCCCCCGGAGCACGAACCCACATCCAACAGACCGCGGGGCACTGTGACGGCGCGCACGATCGGCCTTCACATTTGGTACAAAACGTGCCTGTCAGGTGGGACTCACAGGGGAGTCCACCATGTCGCGCCAGCGCCGTTCCGCCGGTTTTACATTGATCGAGTTGATGATCGTCGTGGCCATCATCGCCATCCTGGCGGCCATCGCATTGCCGCTTTACAGCGACTATGTAGCGCGCTCGCAGGCAGTGGCAGCGCTGGATGAGATCACCTCGGGCCGCACCGCATACGAGGAACGCACCAACAACGGGGACAGTGACGCCACGCTTTACACCACCGTCGACAACCTGGGCATGCAGCAGGAAACAGAACGGTGCCACGTCACAGCGACCGCGCCGGTCGACGGCGTGGGCGAGATCACTTGCAAGATCAAGGGCAATCCCGAGGTCAAGGACAAGGAAATCACCTTGGCTCGCGATAGCTCGGGCAACTGGAAATGCCAGACCACTCTTGCGACACGCCAAACCCCGAAAGGGTGCTATCCCTAGTTCGTTGCCGTGGCAGATCAAAACAGACACGGTGTGACCACTACTGTCGCCACGCCGTCTTGTTACCGACATGCCTTCCCACGGTCGCATCCACCACTTCTTCGCGCCAAAACTGACGCACAGCGTCAACTGCTGACCTGGCAGGACAAGTCTATCGCCTGCAGCTTCGGGGATCTGCTCCGCTTGAAATCGGATATCCGGCATCGCTTGTGGAGATTCGTGACTGTGTGCACAATCAGTGAACCCTCAACCATGCGGAAATATCACGGCGGCAGTGATGGCATACAACCTGCTTGAACTGTCGTGAGCTTCCTGGTCGTTCCTGACCGCGAGTAAGGGGTACCGTTCCCGCCTAGGGGGAATCCGGGACCGGGGCTCAGGGGGCATCAACGGTTAGCTAACCAAAACAGAGGAAACACCATGAAGACCATACAGAAAGGTTTTACCCTGATCGAATTGATGATCGTGGTTGCGATCATCGCGATCTTGGCCGCCATCGCGCTGCCGCAATACCAGAACTACGTAGCACGTTCGCAAGCAACCGCCGGTCTGGCCGACATCACGCCCGGAAAGACTGCTTATGAAGAGAACGTAAACAACGGTGTTGTCACCGCTGCGTCGTACACCACTGTGGACAACTTGGGTCTGCAGGCCACAACCGAACGTTGCGCCATCACCGCTGTCGCACCCGATGGCACCACTGGCGCCGCCACTGCCGCACTTAAGTGCGTGATTGCCGGCAACCCGAAGGTCAAGGGGGACTATGTCCAGTGGAATCGCACCTCCAGTGGTTCGTGGAACTGCACAAGCGACTTGGACGAGAAGTTCCGTCCAAAAGGCTGTGCCGCTCCGTAATATGCTTGCCTGACATTACTCGAGATTTTTAGGAATCTGGGGTTTCAAGAAAGAGGGGCTTCAAGCCCCTCTTTTTTTAGTATCCAAAAACCAGAATCTAGTCAGATGAGCGTATTTGCGAAATTCGGTCGGCATCAAGTCGTGCTCTACAAGCTTTGTTCACTTGCTTTGGTCGCACTAGTCTTGTGGCCCGCCCTATCCGGTAGCTTCATCTTTGACGATTACCCCATCTTTGTGGAAAACACTGCAATCCACGTCAGCAAGTGGAACTGGCAGGCCTTTCACGACGTATGGAGTTGGTCGCAGGCCAACATCCATCGCCCCCTTGCCATGCTTAGCTACGCCGTCAATTACGCCACTGGTGGGAGCATCTGGGGCTTTAAGACCGTCAATCTGATCATCCATCTTCTCAACACCGCCCTGCTTGCAGCTCTGTGCGGGCGCCTGCTCCGCTGTGGCTGGTCCCCCCGCGATTCAGACTATGCCATCGCGCACCAACAGCGAACAACGATCTGGGTATGGGTGTTGGCAACCGCATGGGCGCTCCACCCGCTTCAGGTATCCACCGTGATGTATGTCGTGCAGCGTATGGAGTTGCTCGGCCTCACGTTTACGCTGATGGCGTTGCTGAGCTACTGGCACGCCCGGCAACTACAGTTGCGTGATAACCGCGGCTGGCCATGGCTACTATTGAGTGTCCTGTTGACTGCCGTAGGCTACTTAGCCAAGGAAACCGTGGTGCTTGTACCAGGTTATGCGCTGCTACTGGAGCTGACCTTGTTACGCTTTGAGGCAGCTCGCCCACACGTAAAACATAAATGGCAGTGGCTGTATGGTGTTGGTTGCGCAGCGGCAATCGCGGTATTCGTGTTCTATGTGTTACCGCATTACGCGCTCGGCTCCGGAGCGTTCGCGGGACGTCCTTATACTGCTTGGGAACGCGAGCTAACCCAGTTGCGAGCACTGTCGATGTACATTGGCTGGAGCGTACTGCCCATCCCCAGCCAGATGCATTTCTATTATGACAACTACACCGCCTCCACCGGCTGGTTGAGTCCCGCAACCACGCTCGCCAGCGGCCTGTTTCTTCTGGCTTTGCTCGGGCTGGCGCTCGCCCTCCGTCGCCGTCGTCCGCTGTTTGCACTGGGCATCGCCTGGTTTTTCATGGCTCAGGCGATCACCAGCGCACCACTCCCGCTGGAGCTGGTTTTCGAGCACCGCAACTACCCAGCACTGTTCGGCATCCTGCTGGCCATGACGGATCTGGTCTGGCTTGCAACCCGTCGCGCACACCCACGCCTGCCCGCTATTCTGGCGACGGTATTCATCGCGAGCCTCGGTTTCTTCACGGTCTTGCGCGCCGCCACTTGGGGCAACCCGCTGCAACTGGCCCTGACCCTAGTGCACGACAACCCCACTTCGCCCCGCGCCAGTTATGACCTGGCCCGTCTGTATATGGATCTGTCACACGAAAATCCACAATCGCCGCTGTTCGCACGGGCGATGCAGGAACTCGAGCGCGGCGCCGCCCTGCCCGGCGCGTCACCCTTGCCGGAACAGGCGTTGCTACTTACCGCTTCGGCGGAGGGTATTCCCGCCCAGCCAGCCTGGTGGGACAGCTTGGTGCACAAGCTGCGCACCCGCCCACTGGGGCCACAGGAGTATCGGGCACTGCAAGGGCTTGGTTCCCGCGCCGTCAGTGGCGAAGCGGTGCTTGATCCGAAACGCCTCAGCGAGGCCTATCAGGCCATCCTCGACAGGCAGCCAAACTTCGCCACTCTGCGTGTGCAGTATGCAGATGTCGCTAGCGCCGTCATGCATGACGAGCAGCTGGCAATCAACCAACTGCAACGCGCGATCGACATCAACAAAGGCAATCCTGCTTACACCACGCGACTGGTCGGCTATCTCCTCGCAAACAACCGGTTGCTCGAAGCGATCGCCCTGTCCCGTTTTGCAGATCAGAAATATCCAAACCTGGCCAGCCAATCCGACTGGCTCCGCTTGCACAAACAGCTTGACGCCATGTCGCAGGACATCAAGAAATAGCGGCTTAGCGCTCAGCGGCGGATACATGCACATCATGACCAAGAATCGAGGCTTCTCGAAATTGCGTCCACTCCCTGCTCCTGCATGCATGGCTGCACTGCAGGCCACCGGGCTACGCAAAATCAAGGGGTTCTAGCGCCCAGCCGGTCGCGTGAATACTGACCTTCGTCGTTGCTGTGCCGCGGTAGCCTGCTGCGCATTTTCGTCACACGCTGGCAACACCATCTCCAAATCCACTCTGCCGGAGAAACCCACTCAACACGCGGACCATGCAAACGTGGCGTGGTCAAAGTTTCCCTCGCGCGCCATCATGTCAACATCAAGCCAGCGCCAGGTCAGTCAGATCGGTAGGGCCAAGGGAAACTGTCCGTGACACGCACGCCACGCATTCAACGCATCGATCTCTGGCTCTTGGCGCTCGCGCTGCTCTTGGTGACGCTCGTCTACAGCCAAGGGCTTACCGGCAGCTGGTTGTTCGATGACTATCCCAACATCGTCGACAACCCAGGTGTACATCCCGTCGATGCCAGTATTGCAAGCTTGGTGCGTGCGGCTCTGTCCTCTCCGGCCAGCGAATTCAAGCGCCCGCTTGCTTCATTGAGTTTCGCCGCGAACTATCTGGTCAGCGGACTCGACCCGTACAGCTGGAAGTTGACCAATTTGGTCATCCATCTGATGAACGGAATACTGGTTTTCCTGCTGGCGCGTGCGCTGCTGCTGGCGGCTTCCACAGGAGCGTCCCCTGTCCACAAGGGACTTCCTTCGCTCGTGCATGATCGACCTTTAGCAGGTGGACGAAGAGCATCGTGCACAGGGTGCGCTCCTACGGCAAGGCGGGCGGGTATTGTCGCGGCACTGGTCGCCGCTGCTTGGATGCTGCTGCCGATCAACCTCACCGCAGTGCTGTACGTGGTGCAGCGCATGGAGAGCATGGCCAATTTTTTCGTGTTGCTGGGCCTGCTCGGTTATGTCGCGGGCAGGCGCTGCATGCTAGCTGTTCCGGCGCAATACGTCGGCGACCCGGATCGAAGGCCATGGATGTGGCGCGGCTTTGCACTATGCGTGGCCAGCATCACCCTACCCACGGCACTCGGCCTGCTGGCCAAGGAAACGGCAGTGATGCTGCCGCTTTACGCCGCGCTGATCGAATGGGCAATGTTCGGCTTTTCAGCACCGAACTTTGCATCGATGCCAAGGCGCCGTGACTGGCGCATTGCCCTGCTGTTCTTGCTGGTGCTGGTACTGCCGATGGTGCTCGGCGTTGCATGGCTGCTGCCACAGATACTGAAACCGGAAGCCTGGGTTACTCGCGATTTTGATCTCGGCACACGCCTGCTCAGCGAAGCGCGCATCATCGTCGACTATCTTGTATGGACGCTGCTGCCGACACCGAATACGCTGTCGTTCTATCACGACGACTTCCAGGTATCGAGCGACCTGCTGACGCCACCGACCACGCTTGCCAGCATCTTGTTCCTGGGTGCGTTGGTGGCGCTGACAGTATGGCTAAGGAAGCGGCACCCACCGGCGGCGCTCGGCATCGCGCTGTTCCTCGGTTGTCAATTGCTTACCGGTACCATCCTTCCGCTGGAACTGATCTACGAACACCGCAACTACTTCGCCAGCTTCGGGTTGCTGCTGGCCATCGTCCCGTTATTGGCTGTGCCCCCACGCCCGCTCGTCCCCGTAGGAGCGCACCCTGTGCGTGATGCTCTGGTGCGGATCATGCCAAGAGCATCACGCACAGGGTGCGCTCCTACAACGGCCGTGGGCACCGATCCATCGGCAAATGATTTCAAAGAAAGCGGGCTCCCCATGGCGCTGCTTCGTCATATGCTGCTGGCCGGACTCATGCTTTGCTGGACCGCACTGACCGCGTACACGGCCCACGCCTGGGGTGATCCGCTGCGACTCGCCGAGGATCTCGCCTCGCGCGCTCCGCAGTCGCCACGCGCGCAATACGAACTGGGCCGCACCTACATCATCTATTCGCACTACGACCCGGCCTCGCCTTTCACCCACCTGGCCTACGCACCACTGGAAGCTTCCGCCGCATTGCCTAACTCGTCGATCCTGCCCGAGCAGGCGTTGATCTTCATGAACGCGCGCATGGGCCTGCCGCTGAAGGACGCGTGGTGGGACAGCATGAATGCCAAACTGAAAGCCCGCACGCCCGGGGTGCAGGATGAAAGCTCACTCAGCGCCTTGACCCAATGCGCGCGCGACCGCCGCTGCAACCTACCGGCGCAGCGCATGGTGGCGGCGTTCGACGTGGCTCTGGCGCATCCAAACCCCGGTTCGCGCCTGCTGGCCACCTATGGTGACTACGCATGGAACGTGCTGGATAAACACGACCTCGGCGAACGCCTGACCGAGCGGGCCGTCCAGACCACACCCGACGAACCCGCCTACCGGATCACCCTGATCCGCATGCTGGTCGCCCAAGGCCGCAAGCAGGAAGCCCGCACGGCACTGCAAGGACTGGAAGCGTTGAACATCGGCGGACGCTTGGATCGGAACCTGGATGAACTACACGCCTTGGTGGATCTGCCTTAGCAACCGTCAGATGCATCCTTCGGCACGCGCCTGAGTCGGGTGGCAACTCTGTTATCCCTAGATGCCCGGAAGGCTTGAGCATCAATATCTTGACGTCCAACAACTCAGATGCGGGTTTGACGTCGATATATCCATGTTTACGCTGGCAACACCCGTGACCTTCCCGCAAGCTGGGCAAGGCACAGGCTAGTACCGCTCGGTGCGGATGGCGGTGACATGAGCAATCGCAAACCAGCCCCAGCTCGAACTGCCGCTACGCACACGGACGGCCAGCATTTAGACTGTTACCTTGCAGTCACTACCTGCCATCGGATCACACATGAAGCGCGCGCTCATCTCGGGAATTACCGGCCAGGACGGCGCCTACCTTACGGAATTCCTGTTGGCCAAAGGCTATGAGGTCCATGGCATCAAGCGACGCGCTTCGTCCTTCAATACCGACCGCATCGATCACCTGTACCAGGACCCACACACGCCGAACCGGAAGCTGGTGCTGCACTATGGCGACCTGACCGACTCGACCAACCTGATCCGCATTGTCCAGCAGGTGCGCCCCGACGAGATCTACAACCTCGGCGCGCAAAGCCACGTACAGGTTTCCTTCGAGACGCCCGAGTACACGGCCAACGCCGACGCCCTGGGCACGCTGCGCCTGCTGGAAGCCATCCGGATTCTCGGCCTGGAAAGCAGCACCCGCTTCTACCAGGCATCGACCTCGGAGCTTTACGGGCTGGTGGAGGAAACGCCACAGACCGAGCGCACGCCGTTCCACCCGCGCTCGCCCTACGGCGTGGCCAAGCTCTATGCCTACTGGATTGCGGTGAACTACCGCGAGGCCTATGGCATGTATGCCTGCAACGGCATCCTGTTCAATCACGAATCGCCCATTCGTGGCGAAACCTTCGTCACCCGCAAGATCACCCGCGCCCTGGCGCGCACCCACCTCGGCCTGCAGGATTGCCTCTACCTGGGCAACCTCGACGCACGCCGGGACTGGGGCCACGCCCGCGACTACGTCGAAGCGCAATGGCTGATGCTGCAACAGCCCCAGGCCGAGGATTTCGTGATCGCCACCGGCGAGCAGCACTCCGTACGCGAGTTCGTCGACTGCGCCGCGCGTGAGCTGGGGATGGCGCTGGAATGGGTTGGCAGCGGCATCGACGAGCACGCCATCCTGGCCCAAGCACCCGCCGATTCCGCGGTCAAGATCGGCCAGCGCATCGTCGCCATCGACCCGCGCTACCACCGCCCGGCTGAAGTGGATACCCTGCTGGGCAACCCGGCCAAGGCCCGCGAAAAGCTCGGTTGGACGGCCCGCACCAGCTTCGACGAGCTTGTGCGCGAAATGATGGCAGCCGACCTTTCCCATGCACACCGCGACGCCTTGGTCGAACGCTCCGGCTTCCGCATCGCGCAGCACCACGAATGAACCCGATGCAGACGTCCTCCAAAATCTATGTCGCCGGCCATCGCGGCATGGTCGGCTCGGCCATCGTCCGGCGCTTGCAGGCCGAAGGCTTTGAGAACCTCGTGCTGCGCACACGACAAGCGCTGGACCTGACCGACCAGCACGCCGTGGAAACCTTCTTCGCCAGCGAGCGCCCCGAATACGTTTTCCTGGCCGCCGCCAAGGTCGGTGGTATCCACGCCAACGACACCTACCCGGCCGAATTCCTGCGCGACAACCTCGCCATCCAGACCAACGTGATCCACAGCGCCTGGAAACACGGTGCGAAAAAGCTGCTTTT
The DNA here is from genome assembly GCF_057657335.1 of Rhodanobacter sp. Soil_C_14. NCBI lineage: Bacteria > Pseudomonadati > Pseudomonadota > Gammaproteobacteria > Lysobacterales > Rhodanobacteraceae > Rhodanobacter > Rhodanobacter sp. Soil_C_14. Next base: position 739,045 of record NZ_JBDGIQ010000001.1, read on the forward strand.
CCTAGGCTCCTCCTGCATCTACCCACGCGACTGTCCACAGCCGATCAAGGAGGAGTACCTGCTCACCGGCCCATTGGAACCGACCAACGAGTGGTACGCCATCGCCAAGATCGCTGGCCTGAAGATGTGTCAGGCCTATCGCAGACAGTACGGCTTCGACGCCATCTGCGCGATGCCGACCAATCTCTACGGACCGGGCGACAACTATCACCCGGAAAATTCGCATGTGGTGCCGGCACTGATTCGGCGCCTACACGAAGCCAATATCCTTCACATCGAAGAAGTCGCTATATGGGGGTCAGGGACCCCGCTACGCGAGTTCCTGCACGTCGATGACTTGGCGGATGCCTGTGTATTTCTAATGCAACGGTATTCCGACTCGGAAATCATCAACATCGGCAGTGGCGACGAGATGTCCATTCTGGAATTGGCCGAGCTAATATCAGGCTGCGCGGATTTCCATGGCAGGCTATCGACAGACCCGACACATCAAGACGGGACACCCCGCAAGTTGCTGGATACATCCCGACTGCAAGCACTGGGTTGGCAGCCAACGATTCCAATCCATGAAGGCATCGCAGATACCTACGACACCTTCAGCATGATGCATCGATCGTGCGAGTAGCAGTCGGACCATGCAACAAAACCACGCCCCCCCCTCACACGAACCGCATCGCCAGCAGAGTATGCTGCACGCGATTAAGTGGTCGATCCTCGGCGAGGCCAGCTCACGCCTGATCGCGCCTGCCGTGTTGCTGATACTTGCGCGGCTGCTCACACCAGAAGATTTCGGCGTAGTGGCGGCCGCCACTGTGGTAATCAGCCTTTGCCAAACCCTTGCGGATGCCGGCATGGGCAAGGCGCTGGTACAAAGTCGCGAATCACTCGACGCGAGTTCTAACGCCGCGTTTTGGCTGTCGTTTGGTATTTCGCTCACACTCTCGATAGTTATATTCGTCTCCGCTCCGGCAGTTTCTGCATTCTTCAACGACACTCGCATCGCTCACGTTACGCGCCTGCTTGCGATACAGGTTCCATTGGCTGGCCTGGCGGCGGTTCCAACCGCGCTCCTTCAACGTGACTTGGCTTTCCGCGAATTATTTTGGGTACGACTGCTTACCGCGGGATTACCTGCTTTGGCCTCCATACCAATGGCCTTGTTCGGATATGGTTACTGGTCGTTGGTCGCAGCGACAGTGATCGGCCAGTTCATTCAATGCGCGACACTCTGGTATCGCTGTCACTGGCGCCCAAACTGGAATTTCGATATTTTTGCAACCATCCAGTTGGTGCGATTCGGGCGCTGGTCCGCAGCCAGCAGTGCGCTTACGTGGTGTTATGGCTGGATGGATTCGCTATTCGTGGCTCATTGGCTAGGCACACGTGATATGGGGATATATCGCGTAAGCACGACGATCGCGAACATGTTATTCGGGCTTGTGCTGACCCCCTTGTTGCCGGTTCTTTACAGCCTGTACTCGCGAAAGGGAGGCACGATCTTTCAGGCAGGCAATGCCATGCTCGTAACCGCGCGAGGAATCACCCTTTTGTCGCTACCACTGGCCGGATGGCTAGCATTGGCTGCACCGCTCATCGAATCAAGGATCTTGGGCGAAGACTGGGTGGGGCTGGCCCCCGTCCTCACCCTGCTTACCATCGGGCAAGGCGTGGCATGGCTGGTCGGTGCGAATGGGGAAGCGTACCGTGCAGCGGGCAGGCCAGATCTCGAATTCATAACTATGGCACTATCCCTGATTGCATACCTGATTGGCTATTCAGTTTCGATTGAAAATGGAATCATCGCTTTTGCCGCTACCAGGGCAGCTTTGTCCCTAGTCGGCGTCGCCCTGCATACGCTGATAGCCAAACGTCAGTTCGGGACGAGTATCCGGTCTTGGCTTTCTGCACTAACCAAACCTTTCCTACTAACCATGATCGCGGGAACGACTGCATTGGCATCGGACATGGCCATGGGAATACCCACGTCACGGCTGATTGCGACGATCATATTCCCGCTCGCCTATACTCTCTTGGTAATCATTTTTGACAGAAGACACGTTTTTTCAATCATGGACCGGTTACATGGAACTTGAGTTCGTCGCCTGCGATCTCTGCGGCAGTAACGATTACACCATTCGATATCGCAAGCCCGACAGCTGGCTCAAACTGGAGCTCTTCCAGTTTCCCGTGGTCGAATGCAGCGACTGTGGCTTGGTGTATGTCAACCCCAGACCGACGATGGCCGCAATGGGGTCATTCTATCCGCGAGGTTATCATCACGGGCGCGACAAAGATGCCTTCATAAAGCGCTATCGGGCGCAACGTGCATTCCTGCCGCCACTGGCCGGCAAGCGCGTCTTGGACATTGGCTGCGCTCGTGGCGATTTCCTGAGCCTGCTGCTCGACCAAGAATCCTTCGAAGCATTCGGTGTCGATGCTTACTCCACCTCCGTAAGCGATGGCCGCATCAAGTTCACGTGTGGAACACTCGAAGACGCCAAGTATGAACAAGGATATTTTAGCCTGATCATGGCATGGGCCGTATTCGAACACCTTCACCACCCGAACACCTATTTTCGCGAAGCGGCAAGGATATTGGAACCCGGCGGAAAGCTCATCATACTTGTCACGAATGCAGACAGCCTTTATGGGCTCGTGGCAAACACGGAGGACGTACCAAGGCATACCTACCATTATTCGGAATCAACACTTCTAGCTTATGGTAAGAAACATGACCTTCAATTGAAAAACATACAGTTTGACGACAGCATCTTCGACGGCCGCGGCAAGGGTACCTTCCGCATGTTGTCCGGCAGGCTCGCCGGGTTTACCTGGGACAAATACATGCACAACAGTCTGCACATGGTGACTCGCGCGGCAATGAAACTCGGCAGCGGCCTCGACGCCATCTGCTTTGCCACGCATTGGGAAGCCCGCCTGCGGCGAAGCGGCATCATGATTGCGACCTATGAAAAAGCCTGACATCCACCGCCTAATGGCATACATCCGGCATCCGGCGTTGCGTTCGTTGTTTTCCATACCGACGCATTTGACTGACCGCGAACGCGTGACGCTCTTCAAGCTTGGACGTCGGGCCGCTCAGACAACATCGCACACACGCTGCAATGTGCTGGAAATTGGGTCTTATCTTGGCGCATCCGCGTCGTTCATTGCCGCCGGCATTGGAACCAGCGGCAGCGTTTATTGCATCGATACATGGGCGAACGACGCCATGAGCGAAGGACAGTGCGACACCTATGCTAAATTCCTCGACAACACCGCCAGCTACCGCGAGCGTATCGTTACACTGAAGGGGTGGAGCCACGACACTTCGGTGCTGGAGGAAGTCCGCACCAAGGTCGACCGCATCGATCTCTTGTTCATCGACGGCGACCATTCCCACGAAGGTGTCTTGCGCGACTGGAATCTCTACTCGCCATTTCTTGCCTCCGGCTCCATCGTGGCAATGCATGACATCGGCTGGGCCATGGGCGTACAACGGGTGGTTGCGGAGAAAATCCGACCACGTGTACGGAACGAGCACCGGCTTCCAAACTTGTGGTGGGCGGAATTTGAATGCTGAAAGCGTCGGTCATCATCCCCACCCGTGATCGGGCAACCATGCTCGATGCCTGCCTCGGCTCGCTTCGATGCCAAACACTGCCCGCGGACGCTTTCGAAGTGATTGTGATCGACAATGGTTCGACCGATGCCACGCCTCAGGTCGTCCAGCGACACCATTCGGCTCTGCGCTTGCGTTATGACTACGTTCCGGAGCCCGGCCTACACGCGGGACGCCATGCGGGCATGCGACTGGCATCCAGTGACATTCTTGTATTCGGCGACGACGATATCATCGCCGAGCCAACATGGTTAAATTCGATTGACGAAGCGTTCCACCACGTGGACATTGCTCTTGTTGGTGGCAACAACCGCCCCTTATTCGACAGCCCACCACCTCCATGGCTCGATCGCTGGTGGAGATCGCCCACCGCCAACGGGCGTGCGATCAGTTACCTGAGCATCCTCGATATGGGCGAAGGTCAATTTGACATCGACCCGGGCTGGGTCTGGGGATGTAATTTTTCGATACGACGTTCCGTCCTCCTTTCAGCGGGAGGGTTCCACCCAGACGCCATGCCCACCAACCAGCTTCGTCTACGTGGCGACGGAGAAACCGCGGTGAGTGACGCTATCCGCAAGGCTGGGCTGCGCACCCGCTTCCACGCGGGAGCCAGCGTTGCCCATCGCGTCTCCACAGCGCGCATGAGTACAGACTATTTCGAGCGGCGCAGCTATGCGCAGGGAATATCTGATTCCTATACCGACTTGCGTCGCAAGGGGGGCAACCGATCGCTCGTTTCCGCCTTTGCTCGCAGACTGCGAGCCAGCATGTCTGCCGCACGTGCCATCTGCACTACCGGAGGTGACACAACTGGACGAACACTACACACTGTTCGTCGCCGCTGCTTGGCAGGTTACTTGGCGGGCTATGCCTACCACCAAAAAGAAGTGGCAATTGACCCTGCTTTACGTGCCTGGGTACTGAGAGAAAACTACTTCTGATCGTAACTGCACGGCATTGCACAATACCCACGTTTCCACCGTACGTCACACAGACTTGACCAGCAGCGCCTCTCAACACTCATGATCGAACATATAGTCCATGACGAACAGGAACTCGCGCTAATCGTCCGCCGCGATTTTCATTGCGATGGTATCGAGTTTTTCACGCCGGGCACCTACTCACAGCAGCTTGGCTACATGAACCGCCCACTTGGCTACGTTATCCCGCCGCATGTCCACAACCCGGTGGTGCGCGAAGTCCAGTACACCAAGGAAGTCCTGTTGATCCGCAGCGGTCGGGTACGCGTCGATTTCTATTCCGAAGCACAGGAGTACCTGCGAAGCACTGTGCTCGTTGCCGGCGACGTGGTTCTGCTGGCCTTCGGGGGACACGGCTTTGAAATGCTCGAACCCACCGAGATCATCGAGGTCAAGCAGGGGCCCTACTGCGGCGACCAGGACAAGACGCGGTTCGACCCGGTTCCGGGCGATCGCATCGTGATGAAGGACAGCAGCACATGAGCACGACCGGCATTCCCGTCAACACGCCCCTGCTCGACGGCAATGAGAAAATGTATCTGCTCGAATGCATCGAGTCAGGCTGGATTTCCTCCGAAGGGCCGTTTGTTCGGCGCTTCGAGGAATCCTTCGCTGAACGCGTTGGTCGTCGCCACGGCATCGCCGTATGTAACGGCACGGCGGCGCTTGATGCGGCTGTCGAGGCGCTCGGCATCGGGCCCGGCGACGAGGTGATCCTGCCTGCGTTCACCATCATTTCCTGCATTGGCCAGATTGTTCGCGCTGGCGCCACGCCGGTGCTGGTGGACAGTGACCCGGTGACCTGGAACATGGATGTGCGTCAGGTGGAGGCGAAGATCACGCCGCGCACGCGCGCCATCATGGCGGTGCACATCTACGGCCTGCCGGTGGACATGGACCCACTGCTGGAAATCGCTGCCCGACATGACCTGTCGGTGATCGAGGACGCAGCCCAGATGCACGGCCAGACCTACAAGGGCCGCCCCTGCGGCAGCTTCGGCAACCTCAGCACCTTCAGCTTCTACCCGAACAAGCACGTCACCACGGGCGAAGGCGGCATGGTGCTCGCCAACGACGACAAGCTGGCGGAGGATTGCCGCAGCCTGCGCAACCTGTGCTTTCAGCCGCACAAGCGCTTCGTGCACGAGCGGCTGGGTTGGAACTTGCGCATGACCAATCTGCAAGCCGCGCTAGGCCTTGCACAATTGGAGCGCCTGGACGAATTCCTCGCCCGCAAGCGTCGCATGGGGGCGCGCTACGACGCGGCCTTCTCGGCGCTGCGGGCCCTCCAACTTCCCTTGGCCGAAACAGGCTATGCACGCAATGCCTACTGGGTGTACGGCCTCGTGCTGGGCGAGGAGCGCAACATGGATGCCGAGGAAGTCATGCGCCAACTGGCCGCTCGCGGAATCGGCACGCGCCCGTTCTTCTGCCCGATGCACTGGCAACCGGTACTGCAGCGCAAAGGACTGTTCGAGGGCGAGTCCTATCCCGTAGCCGAACGCCTCTATACGCGCGGCTTCTACATCCCGAGTGGCTTGGGTCTGGCTGATGCGGAACAGGATAGGGTTTGCGAAGCCGTCGCGGAAGTCCTGGCATGAGCGTCTTCGCCGATCTCGCCCGCTTCTACGACGCCGTCTATGCGGACAAGAACTACGCCGCCGAGGCGGCTTACGTCGCGCGACTGCTCGATACACACGGGCACAACCCGCGCAGCGTGCTGGAGCTGGGTGCGGGCACCGGCCGCCTGGCGGTGGAGCTGGCGCGCGGCGGCCTGCGCGTGCTCGGCATCGATGCCAGCAACGACATGGTGAAACTCGCCAACGGCCGTCAGCGCCAACTCGGCGTGGAAGGCATCTCCTTCCTTGCCGCCGACGCCACCCGTTTCCGTGCGGAACAGCGTTTCGATGCAGTCATCGCCTGCTTCCACGTGCTCAATTACATGGCCTCGCCGCAAGCACTGGCGGCCGCCTTCGCCACTGCGGCGGTACATCTCGAACCGGGTGGGCTGTTCCTGTTCGACAGTTGGCACGGCCCAGCCGTGCGCGCGCAGGGCCCCGAAACGCGGGTACGCGACCTCGTGGTGGACGGCGCACCGGTGGTGCGCATCGCCGAGCCTCACCACGACCCGGTACAGCAGACCGTGGACGTGCGCTATCGGTTCTTCGTCCAACCGCCTCCCGCGGAGACTTGGCAACTAATCGAGGAAACCCACCACCTGCGCTATCTGTTCCGCGAGGACGTTGCCGCCGCCTGCCACGATGCCGGCTTCGAGGTGATGTGGGAGGAAGCCTGGCTCAGCGGGGCTCCGCTTGACGAGCGGACCTGGAGCGCCTGCTACTTGGCCAAGCGGATCCGGGGCGATGATCGGCCGTAATGCCCCGGGCCCTCGGGGGACGAAGCCCGACGTCCTGATACTTTTCCCGGACGACTGGGCGATCTACTCTCCCACGCTGCTACGTCTGGTAGACATTCTGTCGGAATCCTTCGCCGTGCGCGCCCATGTGCTGGATACTGGCCGGGCCGACAACACAATGCTGGATCCGATGCGCTTCCGACGCGTCTGCCTCTCCAGAAGCATTGCAAAACTGCTCAGGAAAACCGGCGCGTACCGGCCGTTCCGTGCCATGGCCCTGGCATATTCCGCCCGTCACGATATCGGCGCCCATACACAGGTCATCGCCGTGGATGCCGACGGCACCATGGCAGCGCGACTGCTGAGGCGATCATTCCATTTCCTTTCGCTGGAGGTGGGGAGGCATCCGCTGCTTCGCCTGATCGCGGGCAGGCACGCCCGCTCGATCATCATCCAGAGTCCGGAACGACTGCACTACCAGTTTAGCGACGCCATCGATTCCAAGCTTCCGGTCTTCTATGTGCAGAATGCGCCGGAAGTGCAGCACCATCCCCCCCCCCGCGTTGCCTGCCGCGAGCACCCACGACTGGTTTACATGGGCCACCTGATGCCCATGCATGGCTTGGCAGCCATGCTGAACTTGGCTCGTGCATGGCCGCAGGCTACCTTGACCTTGCTCGGGCTGCGCAATGCCGCCGGCATGGAGCTCGTCAGAGCGCGCAACGGGGATCTCATTGAGGCGGGCCGGGTGGTTGTATATGAGGACTACGTGCCGGAGGCTGCGTTGCCGACCTTTCTTGCCGACTTCGACATTGGCCTATGCTTGTACGAACTTGGCCGGCGGCGCCGTGATTTCAACTACCAGAGCTCGCCAGCAGGAAAGATGTTCAATTACTTCTCTGCGGGCCTCCCCGTAGTCGCTTCAAACTTGGCCGGGCTCAACCCGGTATCGCTACACCAAGCCGGCATCCAGGTGGATTCACACGAAGTCGAAGCCCTGATCGGGGCGTGCCGTACCATCCTGGACGACTATACGCACTACAGCATGGGGGCTGGCCAAGCCGCCATGCACTACGACTTCAGAAGTGCTGTCGCCCCTCTGGCAGATTTTCTGCGTTGCTGCATGGAACACCCGTGAGACTCCTTTTTGTCGGCAAGCGCCACCCACAACAGCGCGACCTCATTGAGCGTCCCTACGGTCGTTTCCATCATCTTCCGGTGGAGCTTTCCGCGCTTGGACATGAAGTCCAAGTGCTTCTGTGCAGTCATCGCCGTTTGCCATCTGCGCGCACCTGCATTGCCGGCGTGGACTGGCTCAGCGAGGACGTACGAACGCTCGGCGTCGGAGATTTCTTTCGCAAACTGAGCCGACACGCCACCGAGTTCCGACCCGATTGGATCATCGGCATGTCCGACACCTACTACGGTTGGATTGCGAATGGACTTGGGCGCACCACAGGGGCTCGTGTTGCCATTGACGCCTACGACAACTACGAAGCCTACATGCCGTGGAATCTCCCGTTGCATGCGCTTTGGAGACTATCGATCCGCGCTGCCGATCTGGTGACGGCGGCGGGCCCGCAGTTGGCGCAGCGACTGCAGTCACATCGCAGAGACGGACATCCGGCGGAGGTCATTCCCATGGCCGCAGACCCGGAGTTCCGGCCACTGGACAAGCAGGCCTGCCGTCGCGCGCTTGGGTTGCCGGCCGAGGGGCACTTGATTGGTTACGTGGGAAGTTGGGCACGAAACCGGGGCACGACCATGTTGATCGATGCGTTTCGGCAGGCACGCGCCCTTCGGTCCGACCTTCAACTTGTGCTCAGCGGCAGACCGCCGCCGGAGGCCTTGGCTGAACCGGGCGTAGTGGGCACCGGTTACGTCCCTGATGCGCAGCTACCCGATTTGATAAATGCATTGGACGTGGCCTGCGTGATTACCGCCGACACCAGTTTCGGTCGATACAGCTATCCCGCCAAGCTGTGTGAAGCCATGGCATGTCACGTACCGGTTGTGGCCACAGACACCGAACCGGTGCGTTGGATGCTGGCCGAAAGTACCAACCACCTTGTTCAACACGGGGATGCGACAAGCTTCGCAGAACGCATGCTGGACCTTCTGGATGCACCGCGCGCTGAATACGGCCCACGTCCCACCTGGCAAGACCAGGCGCTCATGCTCGATCAACTGTTTTCGGAAGTAGTACGTCGAAAGCGATAGATCAGCGTCGGAATGATTCCGCGCAGCGGAAGCAGCGCCTTGTCCGGGATGCGTCGCAGCGCGCCGGCAGACGCAGACATCGCCCGCTCAATCTCGAACGTGGCGCGTAGCGCGTCGATGCACAAGTTGCGGCAATCCAGGCCCGTATCTGCGAAAAAGGCGCTCAAGCTGACTCATCTGCAATGGCTCGCAGTCATGTACCGCGCCCTTGCCCATCAGGCGCGGGTAAGGTGTGCGCCAGGCATGCTGTAGCCAGCTCAGGAACGCGAGCTTGTAGTGCGGCTCGACCAGCATCCAGCGATTGGGCACGGCCAGGTAACCCACGCCTTCCGGACGCAACACGCGGCGCAGTTCCGTCAGATGGTTACGTTGCGCCTGTTCATCACCCACATGTTCGATGACGTGGTTGGACAGCACGACATCGAAAGTCGCGTCAGCAAACGGCAGCTTCGTGTCATGCACCCGATGGTATCGATAGCCTTCAGTGACCAGGCGATTGTCGTGAATGTCCACGGCATCCACATCACACCGCAAATCCTGATGGGTGCCAAAATAGTGTGCAATGCCGCCCGATCCCGTGCCAACTTCAAGCAGACGAATTGGCTGGGGATGGCTCGCAAGATCCAGCAACCGCTCGATCTTGAGCCCCTTCAATCGACGCGATGGAAGGTCGAGCACCGCATGCGGCTGGCGCGTCATCGAGGCTCCCTCGACATTGTGGGCTCTGAATCAATCATCAGCTTCCCCGAGCAAACTGCGCAGGCGCGCTCCGAATACTTGCCATGTCTTGCCGGCAGCAAACTCGCGGCATGACACAGCCATTGCCTTGTCTCTCGACTGCCCTAGTTGATCGAGCACTGCTGTGCGAAGACCGTCATAGTCACCAGATCCGACCAACGCTCCAGTCTTTCCGTCCTGGACGGCATCCGCCACGCCGCCCACGTCGAAAGCAATGGTCGGCAGTCCATGCGCCGCGGCCTCGAGTGCCACCATGCCGAAGCCCTCGACATCCCCGGGTAATTCGAGCACCGGGAAGATGTGCAGGTCTGCCGCTTCATAGGCGGCGCTGAGCGTCGACTCGTCACAACGCCCGAAAAATTGCAAGTTTCGATCCACGCTGGCGTGTCTCGCAGCAGCAAGAATGCGCTCACGCTCGGAGCCTCCCCGGGTGTGCAGGGCATCGCTGGCTTCGTCCCCGATGACGAGCAGAAGGATCTCGGGATCATGGGCAACGATGCCAGGCAAAGCCTTCGTCGCAAATTCCGCCAAACCCTTTCGCTGGGTCAGCCTTCCCACCGAGAGCAGCAACGGCCTTGAACCGAAGCCGTGTTGTTTGCGGAAATCCAGAGTTGCGGCGAAGTTCAGCGCAGGTAGGTCGACACCAGGATGCAGCACGCGCAGTCGATCCTGCGGTACACCTCGTTGTTCAGCCAGACGACCGGTGTTTGCGCTGTTCACCAGCGCGATATCGCAGCGCCTGATGAAAGGAAGCCATAGCCATTGATACAGGCGACTGGGCGCCACGATGTCGAGGCCATGCAGATAGACCGCTGTCTTTCCTCCTGCGCACTTGGCTGCAAACCAGGCGATCGGCGCGGCAAGTCCGCTACCAGCGATGACCCACGCAGGTTTGCGTTTCCTGGCCAAGCACACCGCACTCCAAAGCGTGACCGCAAGAAACAGTGGCAGAGGCTTTGTTCTGGCTTGCCTGACCTCAGTATGTAGCGGCGCGTACTCAGAGCACCCGGCCGGCCCGCATAGGGCAATCTGCCAGGTTGGCTGCAGCGCCTGAAGCAGGTATTGATTGACCTTTTCCATGCCGCCGAGCAATGGCGGGAAATTGCGGGTTACCAACAACGCCATTGGACGCGATGAGGAAGACTCAGGCATCGCGTCGATACATCAAGCCTGTGATCTGCTCGGAAACCAACCCGATCAGAAATACGATCACCGCCGCACTCCACAGCAGCGTGCTCATGTTGGTGAGGCGCCCCTCATGCATGAAGGTCCACGCATAATTCGCACAGCCCAGCAGGAAGAACACCACGCTAGCCGGCACGAACAGCTTCAGCGGCGAGTACAGCGTGGCGATCTTGAAGATGATCAGCAGGAAGCGCAGGCCGTCGCGCAGGGGCTTGATGTGGCTTTTGCCCACACGCTGGGCGGCCTTGATCGGGATGTAGGCCACGGCGTAGGCGCTGCGGAAGAAGGCCATGGTGCTGGTGGTGGGGTAGCTGAAGCCGTTGGGCAGCAGGTGCAGGAATTCGCGGAACTTGTTCGCGCGCACGGCGCGGAAGCCCGAAGTGAGGTCGAGCACCGGGTGGCCGGTCATGCGGGTGGCCAGCCAGTTGTACAAGGTGTTGGCCAGGCCGCGGCCGACCCCGGCCTGGCTGTCCCAGTCACGGGCGCCGACGACCATGTCGTAGCCGCGGTTCAGCTGGTCGAGCAGGCGCTTGATGTCGGCGGGGTCGTGCTGGCCGTCACCGTCCATGAACACCAGGATGTCGCCGCTGGCGGCGCGGGCGCCGCGCTTGATCGCCGCGCCGTTGCCCATGGAGTACGGCGCGCTGAGGCAGGTGATCTCGTTGCCCTTGCAGATGCTGCGGGTGTCGTCGGTGGAGCCGTCGTCGACCACGATGATTTCCGCATCGGGGTGGGCGTTACGCAGGCGGGGCAGCAGGGCCGCCAGCGCGGGCGCTTCATTCTTGGCGGGCAGGATGATGCTGAGGCGATTCAACAGGTGGTTCCCCCGGGGTGGCCGGGGGATCATAGCGTGAAGGGGAGATGGGGTCAGGCAGGGAGTTGGCAGTGCGGGGATCTTGGGGATTGGATCAAGAGCTTGACCCCCTCCTGCCCTCCCCCTGCGAGCAGGGGGAGGAATCTACCCTGCGGCTTCCCGGCAACCTTGTAGAGGTGGTCGCGCTGTGCGTTTGTGCGCTGCGTCGAGCTATCCGGTGGCGAGCCCGGGGGAATTGCATTCAGTGGGTGACCTGCGGGGCGGACTGCGGTAGATTCAACAACATACAGGGGCAAGGTCGAGCCGTTTATGTCATCTCAATTGCAACCGTCGCTTACGGGTCTGTCCGGCATGGCGCGCCGGCTGGTGTCCGAAGGCGTGATGGCGGAGGACGTGGTTCGCAAGGCCATGGCGGACAGCGGGCAGCAAAAGGCTGCGCTGGGTACCTGGTTGCTGGATCACGGTCTGGTCGACAGTGCGGAGCTGACGCGGGTGGCGTCGGTCGAGTTCGGCATGCCGATGATGGACGTGGCCTCGTTGAATCCGACCACGATGCCGCTGGACCTGATCAGCGAGGCCTTGATCACCAAGCACCAGGCGCTGCCGCTGTTCCGTCGCGGCAAGCGGCTTTACGTGGGCATCGCCGACCCGATGCAGTCGCATGCGCTGGACGAGATCAAGTTCCACTCCAACTGCATGGTCGAGCCGATCCTGGTGGAGCGCAACTCGCTGCAGAAGGTGATCGAAAGCCTGCTGAACAACCTGCGCAACACCATGCCTGACATCGGCGGCGGCGACCTCGACGAGCTCGATATCGAGGCTGGTGACGGCGAGAACGAATCGAGCAGCGGCGTCGATGCCACCGGCAACGATGATGCGCCGGTGGTGAAGTTCGTCAACAAGGTGCTGGTCGATGCGATCCGTCGTGGCGCCTCGGACATCCATTTCGAGCCGTTCGAGACGCAGTACCGGGTGCGCGTGCGCATGGACGGCATCCTCAGCACGGTGGCCAACCCGCCGATGAAGATGGCCAACCGCATCTCGTCGCGCATCAAGGTGATGTCTCAGCTGGACATCGCCGAAAAGCGCGTACCGCAGGACGGCCGCATCAAGCTCAACCTGTCCAAGACCCGCGCGGTCGACTTCCGCGTCAGCGTGCTGCCCACGCTGTTCGGCGAGAAGATCGTGATGCGTATCCTGGATGGCTCCTCCGCCAGGATCGGCATCGAGAAGCTGGGCTACGAGCCGAATCAGCAGAAGCTCTACATCGACGCGATCCACAAGCCGTACGGCCTGGTGCTGGTCACCGGCCCCACCGGCTCGGGCAAGACGGTGTCGCTGTACACCGGTCTGAACATGCTCAACACGCCCGAACGCAACATTTCCACCGTGGAAGACCCGGTGGAAATCCGCGTGGAAGGCATCAATCAGGTGCAGCAGAACGTCAAGCGCGGCATGACCTTCGCCAGCGCCCTGCGCTCGTTCCTGCGCCAGGACCCGGACGTGATTATGGTCGGCGAAATCCGCGACCTGGAAACCGCCGAGATCGCGATCAAGGCCGCGCAGACCGGCCACATGGTGCTGTCCACCCTGCACACCAACGACGCGGCGCAGACGGTTTCGCGCCTGATGAACATGGGCATCGCCCCGTACAACATCACCTCGTCGGTCACCCTGATCATCGCCCAGCGCCTGGCGCGGCGCCTGCATGATTGCAAGAAGCCGATGGATCTGCCGCCACAGGTGCTGCTGGCGGCCGGCTTCAGCCAGGCCGATATCGACGAGGGGATGACGATCTACGAGGCCGGCGGTTGCGACGGCTGCAATGACGGCTACAAGGGCCGTGTGGGCATTTACCAGGTGATGCCGATGCTGGAGGAGATCCAGAAGATCATCCTGCAGGGCGGCAACACCATGGAGATCGCGGCGGCGGCCAAGGCCGCCGGGGTGAACGACCTGCGCGCTTCGGCCCTGCTGAAGGTGAAGCAGGGCCTGACCAGCCTGATCGAGATCGACCGCGTGACCAAGGAATAAGCGGCGAACCGCGACCGCCGCCGCACCGAAGTTGCGTCCGGCGCCACGGTTTGGCGGGGCAGAAATGACATAAGCTTCACGAATATCTTGTTTGCCGCCCGCGGGGACGGCGCCGGGACTGGACCACTGGGGGAAGATGCGCATGGCCACGGCTACCGCAACGAATATCGACAAGGCGCGCGCGCTCGGCGCCCAACGTGCCGAAGTCAGCAAGCTGACCACCTACGAATGGGTGGCGCTGGACAAGCGCGGCAAGCGCATGAAGGGAGACATGCCGGCGAAGAACGCCTCGCTGGTGAAGGCCGAACTGCGCCGCCAGGGCATGAACCCGCAGACCGTGCGCGAGCGCTCCAAGCCCCTGTTCGGCTCCTCCGGCAGCACGGTGAAGCCGGGCGACGTGGCCGTCTTCAGTCGCCAGATCGCCACCATGATGGCGTCTGGCGTGCCGATGGTGCAGGCCTTCGACATCATCGCCGATGGCCAGAAGAACGTCCGCTTCAAGAACATCCTGCTGGACGTGAAGCAGAACATCGAGGGCGGCGCGTCCCTGCATGAAGCGCTGGGCCGCTACCCCGTACAGTTCGACGAGCTCTACTGCAACCTGGTCCACGCCGGCGAAGCCTCGGGCGTGCTGGACACCGTGCTGGACACCGTGGCGACCTACAAGGAACGCACCGAGGCGATCAAGAAGAAGATCAAGAAGGCACTGTTCTACCCCATGATGGTGCTGGCCGTGGTGTTCCTGGTCATGCTGATCATGCTGCTGTTCGTGGTGCCGGTGTTCTCCAAGACCTTCCAGGATGCCGGTGCCGACCTGCCCGCGCCGACCCAGGTGCTGGTGAACATGTCGGAGTTCATGCAGAGCTACTGGTGGCTGGTGATCGGCAGCATCATTGGCAGCATCGTGGCGATCGTCTTCGCCAAGAAGCGCTCGCTGAAATTCGCCCACTTCCTGGACCGGCTGTCGCTGAAGTTGCCAGTGATGGGCAATATCGTGCGCAACTCGGCGATCGCCCGCTTCTCGCGCACGCTGGGCGTGACCTTCCGCGCCGGCGTGCCGCTGGTCGAGGCACTGGAGGCCGTCTCCGGCGCCACTGGCAGCATCGTCTATGGCGACGCGGTCAGGCAGATGCGCGACGACATCTCGGTCGGTCATCAGCTGCAGCTGGCGATGAAGCAGACCGGCCTGTTCCCGAACATGGTGGTGCAGATGACCGCCATCGGCGAAGAATCCGGCGCACTGGACAACATGCTGTTCAAGGTGGCCGAGTTCTACGAGGAAGAAGTGGAAAACGCGGTCGACACCCTGTCCACCCTGCTCGAGCCGATCATCATGGTGGTGCTGGGCGGTATCGTGGGCGGCATGGTGGTGGCGCTGTACTTGCCGATCTTCAAGCTCGCCGGTACGGTCTGACCGAAGAGCCCCTCTCCCTTCGGCGACCCTGAGGGAGTCCCCTTGCGGGTGAGTGGGGTTGGGGAGAGGGTACGGTTCAAGCGATGCGCCACAAACCGCCTCTGCCCACCAGAACGTTGACTACCGCAAAGTTGCTGCGCACCGCCAGCACCGACGCCGAACTCAAACTCTGGTATCACCTGCGCGCCAAACGGCTCGCCGGGCTCAAGTTCCGCCGTCAGCACCCCATCCCGCCGTATATCGCCGACTTCTTCTGCGAAGAACTCAGGCTGGTCGTCGAGATCGATGGTTCGCAACACGACGAGGAAACGGACAGCATCCGTACGCGTGCGCTAGAGCGACAAGGCCTCGTGGTGCTGAGATTCTGGGACAATCAGGTTTTGCAGGAAACCGAGGCGGTGCTTGAGGCGATTTTGAACTTCGCTCGGGGCCGTACCCTCTCCCCACCCCCTCTCCCGCAGGGAGAGGGGCCTTAAAAGCAAGGCTGACGCATGCCCGATCTTCCCTTCGTCCTCTGGATTGCCCTGGCTGCCGTGCTCGGCTTGCTGGTGGGCAGCTTTCTCAACGTGGTGATCCTGCGCCTGCCCGAGCGCATGGCCGCGGCCTGGCGCCACGAGGCCCGTGACGTGCTGGAAATCGAGGGCGACGCCGAGCCCATGCCGCCGGGCATCGTGCGCGAGCCGTCGCACTGCCCGCAATGCAAGCATCCGCTGTCGGCGCTGGACAACATTCCGCTGTTCGGCTGGCTGCTGCTGCGCGGACGCTGCCGCTATTGCCAGACGAAGATCTCGATCCAGTATCCGCTGGTGGAACTGCTCAGCGGCATCCTGAGCGCGATGATCGTGTGGAAGTTCGGGCCGACCTGGATGGGGCTGGCCGGGCTGATCTTTACCTGGACCCTGGTTGCCCTGGCCGGCATAGATTTCCGCACCCAACTGCTGCCCGACCAGCTGACCTTGCCGCTGCTGTGGCTGGGCCTGTTGCTGTCGCTGCTGCCGATGTTCGTCAGCGCCCCCAGCGCGATTCTTGCCGCGGCGATCGGCTACCTCAGCCTTTGGAGCGTGTACTGGGGGTTCAAGCTGCTGACCGGCAAGGAAGGCATGGGCTACGGCGACTTCAAGTTGCTGGCGGCCCTGGGCACGTGGATGGGCCCGGTCGCGCTGCTGCCGATCGTGCTGCTGTCCTCGCTGATCGGCGCGCTGGTGGGTGGCAGCCTGATCGCCCTGCGCAAGCATGAGCGTGAGATCCCGATGCCGTTCGGTCCGTTCATCGCCGCCGCCGGCTGGGTCTGGTTCGTGGCCGGCCCGGATCTGCTGGACGGCTACCTGCATCTGACCGGCATGCGATGACCGGACATCGACCGACGCTGGTGATCGGGCTCACCGGTGGCGTCGCCGCCGGCAAGACCGCAGTGACGCGACGCTTCGAGGCGCTGGGCGTGCACGTGCACGACGCCGACGTGGCAGCCCGCGACGTGATCGAACCCGGCACGTCGGGCTTGGCCGAAGTGGTCGCGGCATTCGGGGCCGAGGTGCTGGACGATGCCGGTCGCCTAGATCGCGCCGCCATGCGCCAGCGCGTCTTCGCCGACCCGGGCGCGCGCCGCACGCTGGAGGCCATCATCCATCCGCGCGTGCGGCAGTGGCTGCACGACCGCGCGATGGCCGAAGCGGGCTCCTATTGCCTGCTGGCCATTCCGCTGCTGGTCGAAAACATCGAACACTACCGCTGGATCGATCGCGTGCTGCTGGTCGATGCGCCCGAAGCAACGCAACTTGCCCGCCTGACAGCGCGAGACGGCATCGACGAGGCGCTGGCCCGCCGCATGCTGGCCAATCAGGCCCGGCGCGAAGAACGCCTGGCCATCGCCCACGACGTCATCGACAACAGCGGCGACGAAGCCGCCCTCGACCAGGCAGTTGCCCATCTGCACCAGCGCTATCTGGAGCTGGCACGCCGCGCTTCGTGATGCGGCGCAAAACCGGCGGGCGGTGCCCGCGATCGCTACGTCACGGCCAGAACTCGCGGGTTCCCGCGACGCCCTGACCGCTATGGGTCCGGGCCTGGGCGATGTGCGCTGGCGCCAAGCCGCCCAGGGCGTAGACGGGCAATGCAGCGGCTTCTGCCAGCGTCTGGAAGCAGGTCCAGCCCAAGGGCGGAGTCTGCAGATAGGTGGGCGTGGCGGCGACCGGCGCCAGGGTGGCGAAATCCACACCCAGTTGCTCGGCCCGGGCAAGGTCGGCCGCGTCATGGCAACTGGCGCCGATCAGCTGCGACGGCAGCAGGGGGCGTTCGCCAAGCGCCTCCAGCTCGCGACTGCGCAACTGCACGCCGATACCCAGCAGCCGCGCACCTTCGATGTCACCGTGCAGCAGCAGTTGCGAACCATGGCGCCGGGCCAGTGGCAGCAGGCCGGTGGCCAGTTCGCGCACCATCTCGCGCGGCCACAGCGGCAAGTGTAACTGCACCAGTTGCGGACTGCGTTCGATCGCCTGGCCGATCCGCTCGAACCACGCACCAGCCTGCTCCGGCGGCACGTCGGCCGGGGTGATGGCGTAGCGGGAGGGCAGGCGCAAGGCCTGCAGGATCGCGCGGTCGGCCCGGGTCAGCATGGAGGGGTCAACCTGCTCCGGCGGCAGCCATTGCAGGGCCTGGCCCTCCAGCGATTGCGGTTCGCCTTCCCATTGCGCGGTCTGCCAGGTATCGAGCAACAGCTCGCGGTCGGGATAGTGGCAAGGCACGCGGATCAGCGGCTCGGCCCGCAGCAGGATGACGCCGATCTCCTCGCGCAACTCGCGCGCCAGCGCCTCGAAGGGCGTTTCGCCCGCCTCCAGCTTGCCGCCGGGAAACTCCCACAGGCCCGCCAGGTGCTTGCCCGGCGGTCGCTGCGCCAGCAACACGCGGCCCAGCGCGTCGAGCATGACCGCGGCCATCACGTGCATGACCGGTTTGGGCTCGACCGGCATGGTCGTCAGCTGTTGCGCAGGTACTCGACCATGTCGAAATCGTAGGCATGGTCCGCATCGGCCTTGTGGTGTACGCGCGACACCTCGGTCCATTCGCTGAAATGCACGCCCGGAAAGAATGTGTCGGCGCCATCGACGGCGGCGCTGACCCAGGTGAGATACATGCGGCGCGCGCGCTGCAATGCCTCGCGGAACACCATGCCGCCGCCGATCACCATCAGCCCGGTGTTGTCGCAGCGCGCCTGCGCCTCTTCGATGGAGCGCACGGTGATCTGTCCCGGATACGGCGCCTCGTGGCGGCGGCTGAGCACCAGGTTGACCCGGTCCGGCAACGCGCGGCCGATCGACAACGCCGTGTTGTAACCCATCAACACGTTCTTGCCGGTGGTCAGCTGCTTGAACCAGCGCAGGTCATCGGGCAGGTGCCAGGGCAGCTGTCCCTTGCGGCCGATCGCGAAGTTTTCGTCGAGTGCAGCAATCAGCGAGATGGCCATGGCGAATCCTTGTAAGGCTGGTTCATGGGGGCGACCGGCACCCGGGGAAGATGCCGCCGAATCGCTCTGGATATTAACAGGCCGCGCCAAGGCTGCGACGACATTCCACCCTTCCCGACCGGCCTCGGCAGGCTCCAGCCGCAGGCCTAGACCGCGACCGCGGCCTTGATCGCCGGGTGCGACCGGTAGCCTTCGATGGTGACGTCCTCGTAGCGGAAATCGAAGATCGAGCGCACCGCCGGATCGAGCTTCAGCTGCGGCAACGGCAGCTCGTCGCGGCTCAGCTGCAGCCGCGCCTGTTCCAGATGGTTGTTGTACAGATGGGCGTCACCCAGCGTGTGCACGAAATCACCCACGCCCAGCCCGCAGACCTGGGCCACCATGTGGGTCAACAGCGCATAACTGGCGATGTTGAACGGCACGCCCAGGAAGATGTCGCCCGAGCGCTGGTACAGCTGGCAGCTGAGCTTTCCGTCCGCCACGTAGAACTGGAACATCGTGTGACACGGCAGCAACGCCATCTTCGGCAGCTCCCCCACGTTCCAGGCATTAACGATGAGTCGCCGCGAATCGGGGTTGCGCCCGATCTCGTCGATCACCCAGGCGATCTGGTCGACCACGCCACCGTCGGCGGTACGCCAGGCGCGCCACTGCTCGCCGTAAACCGGACCGAGGTCGCCGTTTTCGTCGGCCCACTCGTCCCAGATCCGCACGCCATGTTCTTTCAGGTAACCGATGTTGGTGTCGCCGCGCAGGAACCAGATCAGCTCGTGCACGATCGACTTCAGGTGCAGCTTCTTGGTGGTGACCAGCGGGAAGCCCCGGTTGAGATCGAAGCGC
Organism: Rhodanobacter sp. Soil_C_14; assembly: GCF_057657335.1. Classification (NCBI taxonomy): domain Bacteria; kingdom Pseudomonadati; phylum Pseudomonadota; class Gammaproteobacteria; order Lysobacterales; family Rhodanobacteraceae; genus Rhodanobacter; species Rhodanobacter sp. Soil_C_14. Next base: position 758,711 of record NZ_JBDGIQ010000001.1, read on the forward strand.
ATCTGCCAGCCGAACACGCTGCGCGTGCCGGTGCCGGTGCGGTCAGTCTTTTCGGTGCCGTGGTCGAGGACGTGGCGAAGCAGGTCGAGGTAAGCGCGCATCCGCCGATTCTAGCCCGAGGGGCATGACAACGGTCACTGCCGCCGCGCGCTGGCACGACATAGACTCGGGCTTTTCCAGCAAGGAGACCGAACATGGCCCAGTGGTTTTTCAGCTACGGCAAGAACACCGACCGGATCGGCCCGCTCGATGACGCCGCGGCGCGGGAACAGGCCCGGCGACAACCCGACGGCTATTGCTGGAGCGAAGGCTTCACCGAATGGAAGCCGATCCGCAGCGTGGCCGAGCTGGGCGGCACGCCGCTGGCGCCACCGCCGATGCCGGCGTCGATGGGCGGCGGCCGCGCCGACGAGATCGACTACCGCATCGTCGGCACCGACATGCAGTTCGTCGAGATCGAGCTGGACCCGGGCGAAAGCGCGATCGCCGAGGCCGGTGCGCTGATGTACAAGGAAGCCGCCGTGCAGATGGACACCGTGTTCGGCGACGGCTCCAGCGGCGGCCAGAGCGGCGGCGGGCTGATGGACAAGCTGATGTCCGCCGGCAAGCGGGTGATCACCGGCGAAAGCCTGTTCACCACCGTGTTCACGCACAACGGCCAAGGCAAGGCGAAGGTCGCGTTCGCCGCGCCCTACCCCGGCACGGTGATGGCGATGAAGCTGTCCGACCATGGCGGCCGGCTGATCTGCCAGAAGGATGCGTTCCTGGCCGGCGCCCGCGGCGTGCAGCTGGGCATCTTCTTCCAGCGCAAGATCCTGACCGGCCTGTTCGGCGGCGAGGGCTTCATCATGCAGAAGCTCGAAGGCGACGGCTGGGTGTTCGTGCACGCCGGCGGCACCGTGGTGCAGCGCGAGCTGAAGGCCGGCGAACGGCTCGACGTGGATACCGGTTGCGTGGTCGCCTTCCACGACACGGTGAACATGGACGTCAAGCCGGTCGGCGGCATCAAGAGCATGCTGTTCGGCGGCGAAGGCGTGTTCCTCGCCACGCTCACCGGACCGGGCACGGTGTGGCTGCAGTCGCTGCCGTTCTCGCGCATGGCCGGCCGCATGCTGGCCGCGGCGCCGCAGGGCGGTGACCAGCGTCGCGGCGAGGGATCGATCCTCGGCGGGTTGGGCGACATCCTGGGTGGCGACCGGAATTTCTGAATACCGCGAACCGCAAGGCGGGCGCCAGCTACGGCTCCTGATTTGGCGAAGTCGTGAAGGGCGGCCTGCAAAACCGGCAGCGCTGCGAGCGCCCGGCGCAGCGACGCAGGCCGCGCCGCCCGAGCACGCGGCGGCGATTCCCGGTGGGCACGCTGCGTCAGCCGGGGATGCCGCAAGTACCGGTCACCGTTGTCGCGGGGTTACACTTGTATAGTTCGACGCTGCCGGGGGGCTGGCTGGCGTACGAACTGACGGGCTGTCCCCGGACAGACCCATCGGGGTTCGCCGGAACGTCCGGCCGGACCGCATCGCCGGGACCAAGGGGAGTTCATCATGTCCATCGTTGTGCGCCGTTTGCTGGCGCTCGCTTTCGCGTTCGTTTCATTCGCTGCGCTTGCCGCTCCGGCGACGCTGCTGCCGATCCAGGACTTCGTTCGCCGTGGCGAGCTGAGCAACCCCAGTCTTTCGCCAGACGGCCAGTTGCTGGCAGTCGCCGTGCGCAGCACCGACGACGATGGCAACAACCGGTATCAACTGGCGGTGCTGCACTTGCCTGACCTCAAGCCGCTGAGCCGCCTCGACATGGCCAGGCGCAACGTGCCGGGCAAGGTGGTGTGGGTCAGCAACACCCGCCTGGTGGTGGCGCTGGCGTACGAATCCGCCTGGCTGGACGTGCCGCAGATGACCGGCGAGCTGGTGGCGCTCGACTACGACGGCAGCCACAAGACCACGCTTTACAGCCTCGGCGCTCGCGGCAAATCCATCCATTCGCAGGACATGCCCCGCGGTTCGGCTTCGATTGCCGGCATGCCGGAACCACGCAACGGACACCTCTACGTCAACTTGCGGCCGATGCCCACCGGCAGCTTCACCATGTACGACACCCACAGCAGCCTGGTCTATGACGTCGATTCGAGCAGTGGCCGGGCCGAGTTGATGGGCAAGATCGACAAGGGCGACATGAATTTCGTCATGCACGATGGCATCGCCCGTTTTGCCTATGGCTCACCTGACGCGGGTAGCACCATCGTCACGTATACGCGTGACGACAAGGACCAGCCGTGGCGGCAAATGCCTGCCAGCATCACCGGCAAGGCGCTGATCCCTCAGCGCATCAGCTCTGATGGCAAACTGCTGTGGTCGGTCTACAGCGCCAGCGGCGGCCCCGAAGCACTGGTCGCCAGCAAGCTCGACGGCAGCGATCGCGAGGTGCTCGCCAGCGACAGTTTTTCCGCGGTGGGCGACGTTCTGTGGGCTCCGCATGACGGCGCGCCATATGCGGTGGCGCTGGGCACGGGTCGGCCCCACTTCAGTTATCTGGATGAAAGCCCGCTGGCGCAGGTGCACAAGGCGCTCAGCGACAAGTTTCCCGATGAAGTCATCGACATCGCCGGGCGCAGCGATGACGGCATGATCCTGCTGATCCACGCCTACAGCGATCGTGACCCGGGCACCTACGCGCTGTTCGATCGCCACAGCATGAACCTGCGGCCGCTGTTCCAGGTCGAGCCGTGGATCAAGCCGGCGCAGATGGCCGAACGCAAGCCGATCCGCTTCAAGGCCAGTGACGGGATGGAACTGGACGGCTATCTCACGCTGCCCACGGATGGCGCGAAGACCCACCCGCTGGTGCTGCTGCCCCATGGCGGTCCGATCGGCGTCGCCGACGGATGGACCTACGATCCTGACGCACAGTTTCTGGCCAGCCGCGGCTACCTGGTGCTGCAGGTCAATTACCGGGGTTCGGCCGGTCGCGGCATGACGTTCCAGCATGACGGCTACAAGCACTTCGGCGATCGCATCCAGCACGACCTGATCGATGGCGTGCACTGGGCGATCGACCAGGGTTATGCGGACAAGGCGCGCATCTGCGTCTATGGCGGCAGCTTCGGTGGCTACTCGTCGCTGATGACGCCGATCCTCGCACCCGGCTTGTTCAAATGCGCAATCGACTACGCCGGCGTGTCGGACTGGACCATCGGCATGGACCACAGCGACACCAGCCACTTCGCGGCCGGCCAGACGTATTTCGCCGAGGCGATCGGCGACAAGGACGCCGCCCGCGCAATCTCGCCGCTGTATCAGCTGGACAAGTTCGACGTCCCCGTGCTGATCGCCCATGGCGAGGCCGACCCGCGCGTACCCTTCCGCAACGCCACCGCCCTGCGCTCGGCACTGGACAAGGCGGACAAGCCCTACGTCTGGCTCAGCAAGCCGAAGGAAGGCCACGGCTTCTACAGCGAGAAGGATCGCCTGGACCTGTACCAGCACATGCAGGACTTCCTGGGCAAATACCTGGGCGGCTGATGCCAGCCCCGCTGGACAGGGCGGGTGCCACCCGCCGCTTTCAGCCCGGAGTCCGATCCGGCCGAAGCGGCGGCGATGCCCGTTCTACTGGACGGAAGCCAGCGGCAGCGTCGGCGCCCGGCGCGACATCGCGATCAGCACCAACCCGACGGCGATCAGCGGGAGCGATTGCATCTGCCCCATCGTCACCCACGAGGTGCCGAACAGGTAGCCCAGTTGCGCGTCGGGCACGCGCACGAATTCCACCGCGAAACGGAAGCAGCCGTACAGCAGCGCGAACAGGCCCGACACCAGGTAGCGCGGCCGCGGCTTCAGCGAGACCAGCCACAACACCACGAACATCACCAGGCCCTCCAGCAGCATCTCGTACAACTGCGAGGGATGCCGCGGCAGCCGGTCGGGCGCCTGGGGGAAGATCATCGCCCACGACACGTCGCTCGGCTTGCCCCACAGCTCGCCATTGATGAAGTTGCCCAGCCGACCCAGCCCCAGCCCGATCGGCACCAGCGGCGCCACGAAATCGATGGTGTCGAAGAAATGCAGCTTCTGCCGCCGCGACCACCACCAGCCCGCCGCCAGCACGCCGAGCAGGCCTCCGTGGAAGCTCATCCCGCCGTCCCACACCTTGAACAGGGTCAGCGGTGCGGTCCAGATCCAGTCGATGTCGGCATAGAACAGCATGTACCAGATGCGCCCGCCCGCGATCACGCCGAGCATGCCGTAGAACAGCAGGTCCCCCAGCGCATCGCGGGTGACCGGCAGGCGCCCGCGCCGGCGCCGATATTCGCCCAGCACAGCCACGAAAAAGAAGCCCAGCAGATACATCAGGCCGTACCAGTGCACCTGCACCGGGCCGAGATGGAACGCGACGGGATTGATATCGACGATGTAGGGCTGGGACATGGGGGACGCGCAGCGGGCAAAGACAGAGTGTAACTTGCGGGATGCCGGCACGAGACAACCGGCATGCTCTTTGTGAACGCCACCAGTAGAGTTAGTATCCGAAGGCGTGTTCCCGGGGAGGCGTCACGCGAACATGGGATTGCGTTTGCATCCGTCCGGTCCGTCATGCTCCAGGCGATCGGCGTTTCCAGGCAGGAGCTAGTCAGGGGGAAAATCGATGTCTTACCGTGTTGCGCGGAACGTGCTGTCCGCAGCTGTGCTGTTGTTTCCGATTGCCGTCATGGCGGCCGACAGGATTCCCGTATCGGAGTTCGCCCGGAGTTCGGAGTTGACCATGCCGCGGCTCTCCCCGGACGGGCAACACCTTGCCGTGAACGTCAATGATCCTGACGGGGTATCGCATGCGCTGGCCGTCTACAAGGTGGACGACATGAAGCAGCCCATAAGCATGCTGCGCCTGCCGAAATACGAAATGGCTGCTGATATCACTTGGGTCAGCAACACCCGCCTGGTGATCGACAAGGGCCAGCAATACGGCTCCCTCGACGCGCCCCAACTGACTGGCGAAGTCATCGCCACCGACCTCGACGGAACGCACCAGGACTACTTGTACGGTTCACGGGGGAAATTCGGCAAGCGCGCATCGACTCGTGGCATCGACCGTGGCTGGGGCTTCGTCGACGGGTTGCCAACGCCGACCAATGGCCACTTCTACCTGCGCGAACAGGGCTGGGACGACAACAACCGCAGCACCCTCTACGATGTGGATGCCGGCAAGAACGCGCGTCATCTGATCGGCGAGATCAATGTACGCGGCATGGACTTCATGGTCGGCGCCGACGGCAAGGCGCATTACGCCTACGGCCGCAACGACGATTACGATTATGTCGTCTACCACCAGCAGGACGGCAATTGGGCAAAGCTCGGTGCGGCCCAGATCGGCGGAAGCTTCTCGCCGATCTTCTTCACTCCCGATCAGAAACGGGTATACGCCCAGTACAACGCCGGCGGTGGTCCGACGGCGCTGGTCGAACAGGATGAAAACGGCGCCAACCGCAAAGTCCTGGCAAGCGATGCGTTCAGCAGCATCGGCAGCATCCAGTGGACGGCCTTGCCGTACCGGCCCTTTGCAACGTCTCCCGCCACCGGCATGCCCATCGTCAGCTATATCGACCCGAACCTGCCGATGGCCAAGCTCCATCGGGCACTCAGCCAGAAATTCCCGGGCCAGGTGCGCTTCATCGATTTCAGTGACGACGGCGGCAAGCTGCTGTTCTACGTGAGCAGCGATCGCGACCCGGGAACCTATTACCTGATCGACACGCACGGCTACAAGGTGCTCAAGCTGTTTTCCGTCGCACCGTGGATCGACCCGACCAAGATGGCCGAACGCCGGCCGGTTCGTTTCAAGGCCAGCGACGGCATGGAACTGGAGGCCATCCTTACCCTGCCCAGAGGTGCTGCGGAGGCCAATCTGCCGATGGTGCTGTTGCCACATGGCGGACCGATCGGCGTGCAGGACGACTGGTACTACGACAGCGAGGCGCAATTCCTCGCCAGTCGCGGCTATCTGGTGTTGCAGGTCAACTTCCGCGGTTCTTCCGGCCGGGGCGCGGCATTCAAGGAAGCTGGCTATCTGAATTGGGGTACGCGTATCCAGCAGGACCTGATTGATGGCGTCAAATGGACCGTGTCGGAGAATTACGCCGACCCCAAGCGCATCTGCGTTTTCGGCGGAAGTTTTGGCGGCTACTCGGCCATGATGACCACGATCAGGGCGCCGGGCATGTTCAAGTGCGCCGTCGGCTATTCCGGCATCTATGACCTGAAGATGATGTACAAGAAGGGGGACATCAAGGAACGCAAATCCGGCCGCAGCTATCTCAACACCGTCATTGGCCGAAACGATGCCGAGCTTGATGCCAACTCTCCCGACAAGCTGGCAGACAAGATCAACGTGCCCGTCATGCTGGTTCACGGTGAAGACGACCAGCGCGCACCGTTCGCACAGGCGAAGGCCATGAGGGCGGCACTGGATGCGGCTCACAAGCCTTACGAATGGCTGAGCAAGCCAGGTGAAGGGCACGGCTTCTACGATCAGCAGAACGTCATCGAGTTCTACAACAAGCTGCAGGCATTCCTCGAGAAGAATATCGGACCAGGCGTGCCGGCCGCTCCGTAACCGTTTTCCGGAACTGGAAGTCCCGGGCGAAAGCAACAAAAATTCGCCCGGGATGTTCGCAGGTCGCGCCAGCCAAGCCCAGGCCCACCTTCCGACCTTCGATAGCCAGCCCCATGGCGCCGCCTCATCTGCGACGCCCCGTGACGAGAACCTTGGCAATCGGTCCCGAAGTCATCGCGTCATGTCGACGCGAAAGGGCGCAGGCCGCCCGGCGTCAGAGCAATACCGGCCGGTTGGGCAACTCGTCGGGCCGGGACCCGTCATTCCCTGGAAAATGACGTTTCAGCAGCTCGCCCGCCGCAGCGATACCGGCCAGGCTGCCCGCACGCCACTCGCCACCGGCATAGCACTGGCGCATGCGCGCGCAGATCGCGCTCCACGCTTCGGCCGGGACCTTCGCCGCGATGCCGCGATCGGCGACGACCTCGATGCGATGCTCGGCCATCAGCACGTAGAGCAGCACGCCGGAATTGTGTTCGGTGTCCCATACACGCAGTTGCGTGAACAGCTGCCGCGCGCGGGTCGGCGCGTCGAGCCCGCCCAGCACGTCCGCCGGCGCCAGCCGCGACTCGACCGCAAAACGGATCTCGCCCAGATGGGTGCGTTCGCCCGCCGCGATCGCCGCGGCCATCTCGTCCAGCAAGGCTGGCGAAAAGCGGCGCGACAGGCGAAACCAGTCGCCGAACAGATTCACCCACAGCCGTCGCATGCGCTCCATCACCAGCTCCCCGAAGAACCGCCGCCGCCGAAGCTGCCGCCGCCACCGCTGAAGCCGCCGCCGCCAAAACCGCCACCGGAGCGTCCCCCGCCCCAGCCTCCGCCGCCACCAAGGCCGCCCCAACCGCCACCGCCGATCGAACGGCCGGCGCCGGCGGGTAGCAGCATCAGGACGCCACCGATCAGCGCGCCGATCAGGCCGGCACCCATCGAGATCAGCAGCCATAGCAGGCCGCCGATCGCCAGCGCACCCAGCGACGCACGCAGCCATGCCGGCGCGCGTCCGAAGATCCCGCGCAGGAACAGTGCCGCGAACACGGCGATCATCAAGCCGGTCTGCAGGTCGAGGCCGCCATGTTCGCCCGCGGGCGAACCGCGGACCGGCGGCGGCAGCGGTTCGCCGTCGATCAGCTGGGTCAGCGCACCGACCGCGTCGCTGATGCCGCCGAAATAATCGTTGCCGCGGAATTTCGGCGCGATGTATTCGCGGATGATCCGCGCCGTGGCCGCGTCCGGGATCGCGCCCTCGAGGCCGTAGCCCACTTCGATGCGCACGCTGCGATCGTTCTTGGCGATCAGCAGCAACACGCCGTCATCGGTGCCCTTGCGGCCGATCCCGTTGGCCTCGGCCACGGCCAGCGAGTAGCCCTCGATGTCCTGGTCGCCGGTGCTGCCGACCATCAGCACCACCAGTTGGGCGCCCTTGGCTTTCTCCAGCGCCTCCAGCTGCGCGTCGAGCTGGTCGACCTGCCCGGCGGTCAGCGTGCCGGTGAGGTCGGTGACATGCCGCGCCAGTTTCGGCACGGCATCCGCCGCGTACAGCCCGGTCTGCAGCAGCAGGAGCAGCGCCAGCAGCCAGTGGCGCGACCGGCGCCCGGCCGTCATCAGTGCGTCGCCGCTGGCGCCGGTGCAGTGGTGCCGAAGTCGACCTTCGGTGCCGTGGAGATGGCCTGTTCGTTCTGCACGCTGAAGTTCGGCTTCACCTGGTAGCCGAAGATCTTCGCGGTCATGTTGTTGGGAAAGGTGCGGATCATGCTGTTGTATTCCTGCACCGACTGCACGTAGCGGTTGCGTGCCACGGCAACCCGGTTCTCAGTGCCTTCCAGCTGCGCCTGCAGGTTCTGGAACAGGCCGTCGGCCTTCAGCTCCGGGTAGTTCTCGCTGACCACCATCAGCCGCGACAGCGCATTGCCCAGCTCGCCCTGGGCGGCCTGGAACTGCTGCAGCTTCTGCGGATCGTTGAGCGAGTCGGCGTTGACCTGCAGGCTGCCCACCTTGGCACGGGCCTCGGTCACCTCGACGAAGACCTTCTCCTCGTGCTGGGCATAGCCCTTGACCGTGTTGACCAGGTTCGGCACCAGGTCGGCACGCCGCTGGTACTGATTGAGCACTTTGGACCAGGCGGCCTTGACCGCCTCATCCTGCTTCTGGATGGCGTTGTAACCGCAGCCCGACAGCATGACGGCCAGCAGCAGCACGAGGAGCATGCGCAGGGATTTCATGAAATCGCTCCAGCTCGAAAGAAGGCCCATTGCAGCATCCATCGCCGTCGTGACGCAATTGTTCCGCGCGCAGGGCCCGTCCCGGGCAGGGCGAAGCATGGTCGCGCGGGCGTTTGTCGGGCATGTTCGTTGATATCGACGCCAAACGGGAGCAGCATCCGTACTGTCAAACCGGCAGGCATCGCCGGGCTTGGCATTCTTACGGAACGAGAATTTCAAGGAGATCGCCATGAAGCACCTCTCTCTGCGCTGCATCTGCGCTGTTCTTTGCACTCTGGCCGCGTCGGCGGCATCTGCGGCAGGTCAACCCTCCTCCGCTCCCTTGCGCGATACACAGTCGCAAGCCGTGCTGGCAGCGATGAGCAACAGCTCCACTTGGGGCCACCCCGACGAATTCGGTGAATTCAACGGCATGCAGCGTTACGCGGCGGGTGACTTCAAGGCGGCGATGAAGTATTTCCTGATTGGCGCGCGCTACGCCGACAAGTTGTCCCAGCTCAGCATCGGTCTGATGTATCTCAACGGCCAGGGCGTGCAAAAGGACCCGGTTGCCGCCTTCGCCTGGATCGCCATGGCCGCCGAGCGCAAGTATCCCCAGTTCCTCGCCACCCGCGATGGTGTATGGGCTCGGCTCGATGCATCCCAGCGCGAGCAAGCCAAGGCATTGCTGGAAAAGCTGTATCCGGAATATGGCGACGCCACCGCGAAGCCGCGGATGGCCAAGATGCTGCGCTGGAACCGCACCCAGCTGACGGGTTCATATCTGGGCTTCGGCGCCGACTCGGTCACCAGCATGACGACCACGCAATTCTTCGGCCAGGCCAAGGGATACGGCGGGTATCCGGATTGCGGCGCCGCGACCATCGGTGGAGCAACCGCGAGCGGCTGCGGCAATCTCTACGCTTCCTGGCGCTGGGATCCGAAGCAGTATTTCGAGAACCGCGATCGTGAGTGGACCGGCCAGGTGACTGTCGGCGCACTGCAGGGCGTCAACCCTTCGGGGCTGCCGGTGAAGCACGCTGACAGACGGAAAGATATCCAGTAATCGCGTCTGTCGCGCTGGTTCAGAGCCAGCGCGGCAGCAGGATCAGCGCCCAGCTCAGCACCACCAGCATCAGCAGCACGAACACCGCGGCCGAGCCCATGTCCTTGGCGCGCCCGGCCAGTTCGTTGAATTCGGGGCTGACCTTGTCGACCACCGCCTCGATCGCCGAGTTCAGCAGCTCGGCCGACAGCACCAACAACGGGGCCAGGATCAGCGCGAACTTTTCCAGCCCGCCATGGCCCAGCCACAGGCCCAGCGGCACCATCACGATGGCCAGGCAGGCTTCCAGGCGAAAGGATGCCTCGTGCTTCCAGCCAGCGCGCAAGCCCTTCATCGACCAGCGGAATGCGTTCCAGACCTGCTTCGGACCACGAAAACCTTCGGCGGCCATCAGCGGACCCGCCGTCCGGCCGGTGGTCGCTGTGGTGATAGGGTGGAATCGGGTTGGGGCATGGTGGGCCGGGCTCCGGGAAGCGGTGATGGCAGGCGCCTGATGATGCCACAAGCAGCCGTCCGCACACGGCCCGCGCCACCTTCCCAAGCACCTGCGGTGCATACCTGTCATGTCGCAGTGCAGCTACACCCTGCCGGCGGATGGGTTAGGCTTCGTCGGTTGTGGTCCGTTCAGGATCACATGCCGAAGGCGCGTGCCAGCACGCCGCCATGGTCTGAAACCCGCACGGAAAATCTATGGCAACCCAGAACCCGCCCGTCTCGCAGACGAAGTCCTTCAGTACCGTCTTCCTGATCGAAATGTGGGAGCGCTTCGGCTTCTACGGCATGCAGGTGTTGATGGTCACCTACATGGTGAAGAAGCTCGGCTTCGTCGACAGCAAGGCCAACCTGATCTGGGGCGCCGCCGCGGCGCTGATCTATGCGACGCCGGCCATCGGTGGCTGGGTGGGCGACAAGCTGATCGGCACGCGCCGCACGATGCTGATCGGTGCCGTGGTGCTTGCGCTGGGCTACGCGATGTTGTGGATCCCGACCAACAACGCCTACTTCCTGTACGTGGCGCTGGGCGTGATCATCGTCGGCAACGGCTTCTTCAAGCCGAACGCCGGCAACCTCGTGCGCAAGATCTACGAGGGTGACGACACCAAGATCGACAGCGCCTTCACCATCTACTACATGGCGGTGAACATCGGCTCGACCATCTCGATGCTGCTGACGCCGTGGATCCGCGATTACGTTGGCGCGAAGTACGGCGACGCCTGGGGCTGGCACACCGCCTTCGGCGTCTGCGCGATCGGCCTGGTGCTGGGCCTGATCAACTACTCGCTGATGTACCGCACGCTGCAGCACATCGGCTCGCCGGCCGACGACGAGCGGGTCGACTTGAGGAAGCTGGGGCTGCTGGCGCTGGCGGCCATCGGCATGGTCTTCGTGTCGGCCTTCATCCTGCAGAATGAAATGGTGGCGCGGATCTGCGTGTATGCCGCCGGCGTGGTGATCCTGGGCATCTTCATCCACCTGATCCGCAGCAGCGAACAGCATGAGCGGGCCGGCCTGGTCGCCGCCCTGGTACTGGTCGCGCAGACGATCTTCTTCTTCATCTTCTACCAGCAGATGTCGACCTCGCTGAACCTGTTCGCGCAGCGCAACGTCGACCTCTCGTTCGACCTGTTCGGCTGGCACCTGTTCAACTGGATTCCCGAGCAGTTCCAGTCGCTCAACGCGATCTGGATCGTGCTGCTGAGCCCGGTGCTGGTCTTCATCTACAACAGCATGGGCAAGGTCGGCAAGAATCCTTCGGTGGCCGCGAAGTTCGCCTGGGGTTTCGCCGCGGTGGCGATCGGCTTCTTCATCTACGGCGTGGGCGCCCGCTTCGCGGTGAACGGCCAGGTGTCGTCGTGGATCATGGTGTGGGGCTACGGCCTGTACTCGCTGGGCGAGCTGCTGGTCAGCGGCCTGGGCCTGGCGATGATCGCCCGCTACGTGCCGGCGCGCATGGGCGGATTCATGATGGGCGCCTACTACGTGGCCTCGGGCATCTCGCAATACCTGGGCAGCGTGGTGGCGAACTTCGCCAGCATCCCCACCGACATCAAGGACCCCCTGGTGTCGCTGCCGATCTATACCGCGCTGTTCAACAAGCTCGGCCTCGCCGGCGTGGGTTGCACGGTGATCGCCATTGCGATGCTGCCGCTGATGAGCAAGCTGTCGGCCAGCCACTCCGATGCGGCGACCAACAACAAGCCCCTGCCGCCGGTGCGCAGCGAGGAATTCAACACGCCGTAAGTGGTCCATCGAAGCCCGCCGTGCATGTCGCGGCGGGCTTCGACCGTCCAGCAAGCCAGGAAGATCACCATGCCTCACCGATCCGCCCAACGTATCGGTCCGTTTGCACTGACGCGGACGCTGGCCTGGCTGCGGATCTGCGCCATCGCCGGACAGAGCACTGCGGTACTGGTCTGCGCCTGGTGGATGCGACTGAACGTGCCGTTGCTGCCCCTGCTGATCGGCATCGGCGTGCTGGCGGTGTTTTCGGTATTCGCCGCCTGGCGGCTGACCCAGCCGTGGCCGCTCGGCGAGTGGGAGGCGGTGGGACACATCGCCTTCGATACCCTGGTACTCGGCTACTTGCTGTATTTCAGCGGCGGCGCCAGCAACCCGTTCATCACCCTGCTGCTGGTGCCGATCGCCTTGAGCGCCGCGGCGCTGTCGGCGCGGGCGGTCCTGGCCGTGGCAGCACTGGCGGGCATCGCCTACGTGCTCCTGCTTTACCAGCATGTACCTCTGCCGATGTCGATGCACGGGGATTCACCGAACCGCTTCTCGTTGCACGTCGCGGGGATGGGCGTGAACTTCGTGATCAGCGCGGTGCTGCTGGGGTTTTTCATCAGCCGGCTGGCCCGCGTCCTGCGCCTGCAGCAACTCGAGGTGCAGCGGATACGCGAACGCGCATTGCGCGACGAAGGCATCCTGGCCATCGCCACCCAGGCCGCCGGTGCGGCGCATGAACTCAACACGCCGCTGTCGACGATGCGCACCCTGCTGCCGGAGCTGCGCCGCGAACACGCCGGCGAAGCCACACTGTCCGAAGACCTGGAGCTGCTCGAAAGCCAGGTCGATCGCTGCCGCACGATACTTCGCGAGATGGTCGCGTTCGGCAAGGCGCAGCTGTCGCAGGAACCGGAGCGACTGCGGCTCGACCAGTTCATCCACGGCTGCCTGGAGCGCTTCCAGTTGCTGCGACCGGAAGCCGAGCTGACGGTGACGCTCGATCCGGAGCTGGCAGGCACCGTTCTGCGCACGCCGCCGGGGCTTCGCCATGCGCTGATCAACCTGCTCAACAATGCGGTCGACGCCTCGGCCGCCAATCAATCCGACGCCATCGCCCTGGAGGTTTCGCGCGACGGGCCGTGGCTGCAGTTGTGCGTGCGCGATCACGGGCCGGGCTTCGACGATGACCCGGAGATCACCGCGCTGGGTCATTCGCAGAAACAGGCCGGCCTGGGCATCGGCCTGGCGTTGGCCGAAGCCACGGCGGAGCGACTCAATGGCGAGCTGGTTGCCGGCAATACCGGACGCGGCGCCAGGGTCTGCCTGCGCCTGCCGCTGGCGGTGATCGCCGAAAAATAGCCCGGCGCGCGTGCAAGTCGCGCCGCTTCCGGCAAGAATGGACGCTGGATCACCATCAGGACCCCCGCGATGACCGAGTTGCCCCAAGCTGCCACGGCGCGCCCGCTGCTGCTGGTCGACGACGATGCCACCTTCCTGCGCGTACTGGCGCGTGCGCTGGGCTCGCGCGGCTTCGAGGTGATCACCGCCAGCAATTTCGACGAGGCCCGCGCACTGACGCGCCGGCACCATCCGCGCTACTGCGTGCTCGACCTCAAGCTGGGCGAAGAAAACGGCCTGCGTCTGATCCCCGAACTGCACACCCTGGTGCCCGACCTGCGCGTGCTGCTGCTGACCGGCTACGCCTCGATCGCCACTGCGGTGGAGGCGATCAAGCGCGGTGCACACGACTACCTGGCCAAGCCGGTCGACGCCGATGCCGTGGTGCGCGCCCTGCTCGATGGCGACAGCGAAACCGACGACGCCGACCTGCCCGACACACCGGAACAGCCGCTTGCCCTGCGCCGACTGGAGTGGGAACACATCCAGCGCGTGCTGACCGAATGCGACGGCAACATCTCCGAAACCGCCCGCCGCCTCGGCATGCACCGCCGCACCCTGCAGCGCAAGCTGAGCAAGCACCCGGTGCGCGAACGGCCCGAACGCGAAGACTGATTCGCGTAGGGCGGGCACTGCCCGCCGCTTCTCCCGGAACCGCAAGAGCCGGCGGGCATTGCCCGCCCTACGTGCCGTCGGCACCTTTCGCCGCGCCCGTGCATCCCATGGCCGTCCCCCGCTGCGACAACACGCCATCTGTCGTGCGCATGGCAGCGGACTATCCTTGCAACCCTAGACCCCCATCCAGAGTATCGCTTGAACGCCCTCCCGCTCGGCCTTTGCGCTGTCGCACTCGCGGTGTCTTCCAACCCGCTGCCGGCCGCCGATACCGCCCTGCAGACCACCACCCTCACACCGGTCTCGGTGCACGCCAGCGACACCATGGTGATGGAGACACCCAGCGTGCAGGTGCGGGTAAAGCGGGCGCAACTGCAGCAGCAGAACGTCACCGAGAGCGCCGATGCGCTGAAGTACGCGCCGAACATGATGGTACGCAAGCGCTACATCGGCGATCCGAACGCGGTGATCAGCGGTCGCAACGCCGGCACCCTGCAAAGCGCACGCAGCCTGGTCTATGCCGACGGCCTGCTGCTGTCCAACCTGATGACCAACGGCTGGGACGGCGCGCCGCGCTGGGGCATGGTGGCGCCGCAGGAAATCGGCGCCGTCGACATCCTGTACGGCCCCTATTCCGCGCTGTATCCGGGCAATTCGCTGGGCAGCACCGTGCTGATCCACACCGTGCTGCCGCAGCGGCTGACCGCCAGCGTGAGCACCCAGTTCTTCAGCCAGGACTACCACGACGCGTACGGCGCCGGCGGCCACTACAACGGTCACCAGGCCGCCGCCACGCTGGGCAACAAGCAGGGCCGCTGGAGCTGGCTGCTCGAATACAGCCGACTCGACAACCGCGGCCAGCCGATGCAGTACGCCACGGCCCGGGCCGGTGGCGACCCCGCCCTGGCCGTGCCGGTGACCGGCGCCACCGCCGACCGCAACCCGAACGGCAGCGCGCGGCTGGTCTACGGCGCCAACAGCATCGAACACACCGTGCAGGACCAGGCCAAGCTGAAAGTGGGCGTCGACCTGGGCGAGCACGTCGCCGCGCTGTTCACCGTGGGCTGGTGGCACAACCGCGCCGAGGACTTCACCCGCAGCCTGATCCGCGACGGCGACGGCAACCCGGTCAATGGCGGCGTCATCAGCGCAGGCGGGCAGACCTGGACGCTGCCGGCCAGCGGCCTGGCGCCTTCCTCGGCCAGCGACACGCACATGCTGTACGGCATCGAGTTGAACGGCCATCTCGACAACGGCTGGCGCTGGACCGCGGTGGCCAGCCACTACGACTTCCTGCGCTCGCTGGCCGGCAGCGCGAACAACGCCGAACCGGGCCGGCCCGTCAACGGCCCGGGCACAGTCGCCGACAAGGCCGGCTCGGGCTGGGACACTCTCGACCTGCGCAGTTCCGGTCCCATCGGTGATCGTCACATGCTGTACGCCGGCATCCATGCCGATCGCTACGTGCTGGACAGCCAGCTGCGCAACGCCAGCCACTGGCTGGGCGATGCCGACGGCGCGCTGGTCAGCGCGTTCGGTGGCCGCAGCCAGACCCGCGCGCTGTACCTGCAGGATGTATGGAGTTTCGCCGACGCATGGGCGCTGACCCTGGGCGGCCGGCTGGAACAATGGCGGGCCTACGACGGCCTGCGCAGCAACGGCAACACCACGTTGCGCTACGCCGACCGGCAACGCACCGACTTCTCGCCCAAGGCCGCGCTGAGCTGGGACTTCGCCGAAGACTGGGAACTGCGCCTGGCTCATGGCAAAGCAGTGCGCTACCCGACCGTGAACGAACTGTTCCAGGGCAGCCTGTCGGCCAATGCGATCGTCAACAACAACCCGGACCTCCGGCCCGAGATCGACGAATCCACCGACCTCACGCTGAACCGCCACCTGGAAAACGGTCACTGGCGCATTTCGCTGTACCAGGACCGCATCGCCGATTCGCTGTATTCGCAGACCGACATCACCGTCACCCCCACGGTCACCAGCGTGCAGAACATCGACCGCATGCGCAGCCGCGGGCTCGAGGGCGAGATCACCCTCACCAACCTGTGGCTGGACGGACTCGACGTGCAGGCCAGCGTGGCCTTCAACAACGCCCGCACCCTGGACGACAGCCAGTATCCGCTGGCCAACGGCAAGCTGTTCCCGCGCATCCCGAAAATCCGCGCCAGCGTGTTCGCCGATTACCGCTTCGCGCCGCAATGGGACGCCTCGCTGGGCATCCGCCATTCCGGCCGCCAGTACGGCACGCTGGACAACAGCGACCACGTCGACAGCTACGGCGCGGTAAGCCGCTTCACCGTAGCCGACGCCCGGCTGCGCTGGTCCTTCGCGCCCGGCTGGACCGCCGCGCTCGGCGTCGACAACCTGACCAACGAACGTTACTGGGTCTACCATCCCTACGCTGGCCGCACCTGGTTCGGCGAGCTGCGCTGGGAGTTGTGAAGAGCTGCCGGACCCCGCGCGCGATACTCCCTCTCCTGCTCGCAGGGGAGGGTTGGGGTGGGGTCGCTCTTGATCGCCAAAGTCAAAAGCACCCCCTCCCAACCTCCCCCTGCGACCGAAGGAAGTCCCTTTGGGGAAAGCAGGGGGAGGAGCAAAACCCGAGGAGCATTCATGCGCCACCTGCTGATCATCCTGCTCTGCCTGCTCTCGCCCGCCGTGTTCGCCCACGACGGCATGCACATGGACATGCCCAAGGGCCCCGAGCTTGGCGCCAGCGCCGCGTTCGACAGTCACGGCCGGCTGTACGTGGTGGACGCGGCGGACGGTCACGTGCGGCTGCGCCACTCCGATGATGACGGCCGCACGCTGAGCGCGCCGGTCGAGGTGAACGCCGTGGCGGAACGCATCTACGCCGAAGGCGAGAACCGGCCGAAGCTCGCGTTCGGGCCGCATGACGCGATCTACGTCAGCTGGTCGCAGCCGCGCACCGCACCGTGGACCGGTTTCGTGCGCTTCGCCCGTTCGACGGATCGCGGCGAGCATTTCAGCGAACCGCTCACCGTGCATCATGACCATGCCGAGATCACCCATCGCTTCGACGCGCTGGCGGTGGACGGCAAGGGCCGCATCGTGATCGCCTGGATCGACAAGCGCGACCTGGTCGCTGCCGACGCCGCGAACAAGCCCTACCTCGGCGCTGCGGTCTACTACAGCTGGTCGGAGGACGGCGGCGCCAGCTTCGTGCCCGAGCGCAAGCTGGTCGACCAGAGTTGCGAATGCTGCCGCATCGCGCTGGCGCACACGCCCGACGGGCACGTCGCGGCGTTCTTCCGCAGCATCTACGGCGACAACATCCGCGACCACGCCTATGCCGTGTTGCGCACGGACGGCCGGGACAGCACGGTCCGGCGCGCCACTTTCAGCGAATGGCATATCGCCGGCTGTCCGCACCACGGTCCCGGCCTGGCGATCGGCGCTGACGGTGTCCGCCACGCGGTGTGGTACGAGGCGAAGAGCGCGCCCACGATCCACTACGGCCAGCTCGATCCCGGTCACCCGCCGCAGCACGCGACGACGATCGCCGCCGCCGGCGCCAGCCACGCCGACGTGGCCGTGCACGGCCACACCGTGTGGGTGGTGTGGAACCAGGTCGGCGCGGATGGCTACACGCTGATGCTGCGCCGCTCGACCGACAACGGCGCGCACTTCGACGCGGAACGCGCCATCGCGCACAGCGGCGGCGCGGTCGGCTCACCGCAGTTGCTGACGAAGTCGGGCCAGGCCTTCGTGGCCTGGAATACGGCGCAGGGATTTCGCCTGATCGGGACAGCGCCATGAAGCGCCTGCTGCCGCTGCTGTTCCTGCTGCTGCCAGCACTGGCCTGCGCCGGTTCGCTGCAACCGCTGGCCGCCGATGACGTGGCCGCCCTGCTCAAGCCACCGGCGCACGGCGAGCGCATCATCGCGCTGTGGGCGCTCGATTGCGCCTACTGCGAACCGAACCTGCAGGCGCTGGCCAGACTGCAAGGCCAGCATCCCGACGAGATCGAGCTGGTGCTCGTGACCACCGACGGCATCGAGCAGGCCGCGACGATCGAGGCGCGCCTGCGCGGTATGAAGATGGACGGCTATCCGAACCGCGCCTACGCCGAAGCGTCGCCCGAACGCATCAACTTCCTGCTCGACCCGCACTGGGGCGGCGAGACACCGCGCGTGCTGATGATCCGCGCCGACGGCAGCCGGCTCGGCATCAGCGGCGCGCTGACGCCCGCGCAGCTGCGCAAGCTCCTGTAGGGCACCGCGCGCTTACGGCTGGGCGACGCTCTCGGCCGGCGCCGGCTCGGGGATCTCGGTGGTGCCATCGTCCTCGTCACCGTACAGCGCCACGTGTGGTACGCCGTCGGCGCCGATCCAGCCGCGGTACATGCCATCGGTGTTGAACGGGATCGAGATGTGGCCTTCCGCATCCAGCGCGATCGCGCCGCCGTTGCCACCCATCGACGGGATTTCCTGGTTGATCACCTCGGCCGCGGCGCGCTTCAGCGGCACGCGCATCTGGGTCACCTTCATGCAGATCTCGTGCGCGGCCACGGTGCGGATGTAGAACTCGCCCCAGCCCGTACCCGACACCGCGCAGCCCGAGTTGGCATAAGTGCCGGCGCCGATGATCGGCGAATCGCCGATGCGGCCCCAGCGCTTGTCGGTCATGCCGCCGGTGGACGTGCCGGCAGCCAGGTGGCCCTGCGCATCCAGTGCCACCGCGCCCACGGTGCCGAAATGTCTGGCCGTCTCGACGTCCGCATGGGGCTGCTTCGCTGCGTCCTCCTTCAATGCCTTTTGCAACTGCTGCCAGCGCTCCTCGGTGCGGAAATAAGCGGGATCGACCAGGGTGATGCCCTGCTCCTTCGCAAACGCCTCGGCACCGTCACCGGAAAGCATCACGTGGGGCGAATGCTCCATCACCGCGCGGGCCAGCAGGATCGGATTCTTCACCCGCTGCACGCCGGCCACCGCGCCGGCACGCAGCGTATAGCCGTCCATGATCGCCGCATCCAGCTCGTTCCTGCCGTCATGGGTGAACACCGCGCCCTTGCCGGCGTTGAAATTCGGATCGTCCTCCAGCACGGCGAGTGCGGCGGCGACCGCGTCCAGCGCCGACTTGCCCGCCTTGAGCTCGGCGTAGCCGTTTTGCAAAGCCTGCGTCATCGCCGCGCGTACCGCCTGCTCCCTGGCCGGCGTCATGTCGCGCTTGATCACGCCAGCACCGCCGTGGATCACCAGGACGGGTGACACGGCGGCATGGCTCATGGCGGTGATTCCGATGGCTGCAAGGGCGGCAAACAGATGACGCGATTTCACGACACTCTCCCGGACGGTGACCGGGCGAGTATAGCCATCCTTCCGCGTCACTTCGGCGCGAAGTGCACCCGTTTTTTGCCCTCCAGCTCAACCTTCACGCCGGCAAGGTCGGCCACCCGCTGCAATGCGGTGCCGGCCGGCATGTCGTTGAACGACAGCGTCACGGCACCCTGCCCCAGCGCGTCCGGATTGACCAGAGTCCAGCCCGCCTTCTTTGCGATCGACTCCGCCGCAGCGCGCGTGGTGCCGTTCGTGATGTGCTCGGTCACCTTGATCGGCGATGCCTCGGCGAGCACCTGGGCCGGGCAGCCTGCCTGGGGCGTGATGTCGATGACATAAGCCTGCTTGCCATCCACGCCCTTGCCATTGGCGTGCAAGGTCTGGCCCAACGCGCCGCGCAACCGGCTATGCGCAAGCGACGCGGTGCCGTTGCTGCCCACCGCCAGATCGATGCGCAGCTGGCCATCGACAGGCACGGCGGTTGCTTCCACCATCACTTCACCCACGCTTGCCGTCGCCGTCTTGCCCGACAGCGTGCACAGCGCCATCGCCGCTGTTTCCGCATGACGCCTGTGCCCGTCATCGGTCGACAATTCAACCTGCATGTCGAGCTGGTACTGCGCTCCCGCGACTGGGGGACTCGTGTGCGTCGCCTGCGGCGCGCTGGCGGCATAGACCGAACCGCCCACGATGATGGCGAGAGCGAAACCGGCGACGGCTCCGGCACCCTGGCGTCGGCGATTCGGTGAAGGCTGTTTCAACATGGCAATGCGCTCCGTGAGTGGATGACGAGGAGACCAGGCGCAACCCACCGGCAGCGCGAATGCGGCCGACTGGGTCTTCAACATCGCGTTCGCATAGCTACGCCGCTGCTCGCCGTGTTCGCGCAGCACGGCGGCGTCGCAGGCCAGTTCCTGGTCGTGGCGAAGTGCGGCAAGCGCCCACCAGGCCAGCGGGTGGAACCAGAACAGCGCGACCGTCAGCTGGGCGAACAGGCACCACCAGCCGTCGTGGCGGCGCGCATGCGCGATCTCGTGCGCGAGGATCAGCATGCGTTCGCTGGCGTCGTAGCGCTGCTCGAAATCCGCCGGCAGCACGATGCGCATACGCCAGGCGCCGACCAAAGCCGGGCCGACATCCGTGCCGACGGCGCGCAACACCGGCCAGCGCGACGAAGAGAAGGGCATGGCGGTGGCTCCGCGCAGGCAGCGCCGGTAGCGCTGCTGCACCAGCGCGGCCAGCACCAGACTGCACACGCTGCCGGCGACCCAGGCCAGCATCGCAAGGACGCGCCAGTCGATGGCACCTGATGCCGCCGCATGCACCGGCAATGCAGCGGCAGCCGAGGTGATCGCGATCACCACCGGCGACAGCACCACGACCGGCGCTTCAGCCACATGCGGCAGCTGGCTGGCAAGCATCCCCAATGGCGGCAGCAGCCACAGCTGGAATGCGCGCTCGGCGCCGAATAGCCGGCGGCATGGCCGGCGCAGCAGGGCCGCCACCAGCACGGCGACGGTGAAGGCGAGGACCAGCAACCAACCGCGTGCCAACCAGTCAATCGCTGCGAGTTCATTGCTCATCGTCGGGTTCCTTCAACAGCTTGATCGGTCGCAATGCACGAACGGCTCGCGTCATGGATTACTTCTTCTCGAAGCGCACCTGGTTGCCTTCGAACACGGCCTCCTTGTCGCTGATGTCGGCAAACATCTTCATGGCCAGTTCGACGGGGATTTCATCGAAATCCATCGAGGTGATAAGGGTGTTGGTGAGCGCCTCCGGATTGACCAGCGTCATCCCCGACCTCGCGGCGAGCGACACGGCGGCGGCCCGCACAGGCTGATTCCTGGCCACCAGACGAACCAATTGCAGCCGGCCGCTCGTTGCAGCACTGGCCTTTGTCGTCATGTGCGAGTCGGGAGGCGTGCTCGCGGCGTAGACCGAGCCCATCGTGACCGCCGCGAGGGAGAGCCCCGTCATCATTCCGATACTGCGACGAACACGACCTGGCCGAGGCAGCTTCAACATGGCAATGCGCTCCGTGAGTGGATGACGAGGAGACCAGGCGCAACCCACCGGCAGCGCGAATGCGGCCGACTGGGTCTTCAACATCGCGTTCGCATAGCTGCGCCGCTGCTCGCCGTGTTCGCGCAGCACGGCGGCGTCGCAGGCCAGTTCCTGGTCGTGGCGAAGTGCGGCAAGCGCCCACCAGGCCAGCGGGTGGAACCAGAACAGCGCGACCGTCAGCTGGGCGAACAGGCACCACCAGCCGTCGTGGCGGCGCGCATGCGCGGTCTCGTGCGCGAGGATCAGCATGCGTTCGCTGGCGTCGTAGCGCTGCTCGAAATCCGCCGGCAGCACGATGCGCATACGCCAGGCGCCGACCAAAGCCGGGCCGACATCCGTGCCGACGGCGCGCAACACCGGCCAGCGCGACGAAGAGAAGGGCATGGCGGTGGCTCCGCGCAGGCAGCGCCGGTAGCGCTGCTGCACCAGCGCGGCCAGCACCAGACTGCACACGCTGCCGGCGACCCAGGCCAGCATCGCAAGGACGCGCCAGTCGATGGCACCTGATGCCGCCGCATGCACCGGCAATGCAGCGGCGGCCGAGGTGATCGCGATCACCACCGGCGACAGCACCACGACCGGCGCTTCAGCCACATGCGGCAGCTGGCTGGCCAGCA
This sequence comes from Rhodanobacter sp. Soil_C_14, assembly GCF_057657335.1. Classification (NCBI taxonomy): domain Bacteria; kingdom Pseudomonadati; phylum Pseudomonadota; class Gammaproteobacteria; order Lysobacterales; family Rhodanobacteraceae; genus Rhodanobacter; species Rhodanobacter sp. Soil_C_14. Next base: position 780,810 of record NZ_JBDGIQ010000001.1, read on the forward strand.
TCGCCAATGGCGGCAACAGCCACAGCTGGAATGCCCGCTCGGCGCCGAACAGCCGGCGGCATGGCCGGCGCAGCAGGGCCACCACCAGCACGGCAGCGGTGAAGGCCAGCACCAGCAACCAGCCGCGCCCGAGCCAGTCGATCGCGGCCTCACTGCTCATCGTCGAGCTCCTTCAGCAGCTTGCGCAGCTCGGCGATGTCCTTCTTCGACAGTTTGCGCTGCTCGGAGAAGTGCGCCACCAGCGGCGCCACGCGACCGCCGAACAGGCGGTCGAGCAGGCCCTTGCTCTCCTGCTGCACGTACTGCTCGCGGGTCAGCAGCGGCGTGTAGAGGTAGCGGCGGCCGTCGCGCTCGGCGTGCACGGCCTTCTTGCGCAGCAGGCGGTTGAGCAGGGACTTGACCGTGCCTTCCTGCCAGTTTTGCGCCGGGCCGACCTCGGCGAGGATTTCTTCGGCGGTACGCGGCGCTTCGCGCCACAACACGTCCATCACGACGGCTTCGGCTTCACTGATTGCCATGGGGCACCGTTTACATGTGTAAGTGGAATGATGTTTACACGTGTAATTGACTGCGTCAAGCCTCTTTCGCGTGGGCAGGAACCGTTTCGCCGCAGCGCCGGAACCCGATGCAGGGGTCGTCGGAACGACGTGACTCCTAAGTGGACACGCAGGCCTCGGACCTTGGTACAAGGTCGATCCGGTGCAATCCGTCGTATCCTTGTCAGCTGACTCTCCCTGCAGGAAGGCACAGCAATGGACAAGGTTTATCCCAGCGCCGCGAAGGCCCTTGATGGTCTGTTGGTCGATGGCATGACGATCGCGGCTGGCGGTTTCGGCTTGTGTGGCATCCCCGAGAACCTGATCGGCGCGTTGCTCGAAGCCGGCACGAAGGATCTGACCATCGTCGGCAACAACGCTGGCGTGGACGATTTCGGCATGGGTCCGCTGCTGAAGACGCATCAGGTGAAGCGGGTCTACGCATCGTACGTCGGCGAGAACAAGGAATTCGAACGGCAGACGCTGGCCGGCGAACTCGAACTGCACCTGACCCCGCAGGGTACGCTGGCCGAGAAGCTGCGCGCCGGCGGCGCCGGCATCCCCGGTTTCTACACGCGCACCGGCTTCGGCACCAAATTGGCCGAGGGCAAGGAGACCAAAGTCTTCGGCGGCAAGGAATACGTGCTGGAGGAATCGATCACCGCCGACCTGTCGATCGTCAAGGCGTGGAAGGGCGACGCGCACGGCAACCTGGTGTTCCGCGAGACCGCGCGCAACTTCAACCCGATGATCGCCACCTGCGGCAAGGCCTGCGTGGCCGAGGTCGAGCACCTGGTGCCGGTGGGCGAACTGGACCCGAACAACATCCACGTGCCGGGCATCTACGTCGACCGCATCGTGCAGGGCGCGAAGTACGAGAAGCGCATCGAGTTCCGCACCCTCGCCGGCGTGGTCGGCGCGAAGGAAAGCCCGATCCGCGTGGCGATGGCCAAGCGCGCCGCGCAGGAACTGCGGGATGGCTTCTACGTGAACCTGGGCATCGGCATCCCCACCATGGTGGCGAACTACATCCCCGAGGGCGTCAGCGTCACCCTGCAATCGGAGAACGGCCTGCTCGGCATCGGCCCGTTCCCGACCGAGGACCAGCTCGATCCCGACCTGATCAATGCCGGCAAGCAGACCATCACCACCCTGCCCGGCTCCAGCTTCTTCTCCAGCGCCGATTCGTTCGCGATGATCCGCGGCGGCCACATCGACCTGTCGATCCTGGGCGGCCTGGAAGTCTCCGCGCACGGCGACCTGGCCAACTGGATGGTGCCAGGCAAGATGGTCAAGGGCCCGGGCGGGGCGATGGATCTGGTCAGCGGCGTCAAGCGCGTGGTGGTGCTGATGGAGCATTGCGCGAAGGACGGTTCGCCGAAGATCAAGGAGCAGTGCGACCTGCCGCTGACCGGCAAGCAGGTGGTCGACCTGATCATCACCGACCTGTGCGTGTTCGCGGTCGAGAAAGGCAAGGGGTTGACCCTGCTCGAACTCAACGAAGGCGTGAGCCTGGACGACGTGAAGGCGAAGACCGGCTGCGCGTTCGACGTGGCACTGCCGACCCCGTGACGCTCAAGCGCGGCGGGCACGGCCCGCCTCGCTTCTGAAGCGGACGTGCCGGCAGACGATGTCCGCTTTACAAGCCGGCTTCCACCACCTCGGCGGGCAGCGGATGCGGAAAGTGGATGCTTGCCACGTTCTCCCTGCCGGGCAGGGTCTGCAGTTCCAGCGACCAGGCGAAACGGTCGCTGATCCGTTGGGCGATCGCCAGCTCGAAACCGTGCCGGTCCACGTTTCCCACCGGCGGGGAATGGGCGGACCCCGTTTCCAGCACCTCGGCATGATTGCGTACGCTGATCATCCCCGGCAGCACGCTGATCACCACCCGTCCCTGCTCGGTCTGCTGGGACGCGTTGCGGATCAGCTGCCAGCACAGCACCGACAATGCCTGCGGAGAGCCCTGCAGGGCAAACCGCGCAGGCTCTTCCAGCAGCAACTCGATGGGCCGACCCGACAGCATCTCGCGGGCGGCCTCCAGTTCTTCCTGCAGCACATCGTTGACGATGAAATGGCGATCGTCCATCGGGCTGTCCGCTTCGCGCGCCAGTACCAGCAGGGCCTCCACCAGGACTTCCATCTCGCGCGTGGCGCGCTTGATGCGGCGCACCGAACGGTTGCCGAAGTCGCTGAGCCCGTCTTCCTCGGCCAGCATGTCGACCGACATCTTGATCACGGTGAGCGGGCTGCGCAATTCGTGGCTGGCGTCACGGGTGAAGTTGCGCTCACGCTGGTTGTAGTTGGCCAGGCGCACGGCGAAGCCGTGCAATCCGCGGGTGAGCGAGGCCACGTCCGCATCGGTATGCGCCGACAACTGTTCGACCCGCAGCAGTCCGGGGTCCGGCGACTGGCCGTCCCAGCGGTTGACCACGCGTGCCAGCGCCCGTACCGGGCGCCATTCCCGCCGGGTGATGAACCATGCCAGCGCCGTGATCACCACGATCACCGCAATCACCAGGGGCGTGGGAATCACGTTATACATGCCCAGCACGCAGACGAAGACCACCGTCACGAACTGCAACGCGAAAACCATGGCAATGCGTCGACGGAACGCACCCGTCGGTGATGCGGCTATGGTGACCCGGCTATCCATTTCCTGTACTTGTCATCTCGGTCATGGCCATCTCTGTCACGGTCACTTCGGGTCACGCCGTCTCGGGCGAGGAAGCGACTTCGGATTCCAGATCCGCGAGTCGATAACCTGCCGAATGGATGGTGTGTAGCAGGGGGCGTGCGAAGGGTTTGTCGATGACCCGACGCAGGTTGTACAGATGCGAGCGCAAGGTGTCGGAGTCGGGCAGCGTGTCGCCCCAGATCTCGCGCTCGATGTCGCGTCGGCTGACCACGCGGGGCGACTCGCGCATCAGGATCGCCAGCAGTTTCAGGCCGATCGGCGAGACGGTCAGCTCCTGGCCCTCGCGGGTCAGTTGCAGGGTGGCGGTATCCAGCGTCATGTCGCCCACCGTGAGCACCTCGGTGGAGACCTGGCGACGGTCGCGGCGGATCAGGGCGCGCACCCTGGCTTCCAGCTCGCGCACCTCGAACGGCTTGACCAGGTAATCGTCCGCACCGGCTTCCAGCCCGGCAAGCTTGTCTTCCAGCGTGTCGCGCGCGGTCAGCATCAGCACCGGGGTGGATTTCTTGGCCTCCTTGCGCAGCTTGCGGCAGACCTCCAGTCCGTCCAGTCCCGGCAGCATCAGGTCCAGCACCAGCACGTCATAGCTGTTGGACACCGCCAGGTGCAGGCCGCTGACCCCATCGGCCGCGTAATCGACGGAATAGCCACGGCGTTCGAGAAATTCGCCCACCATCTCGGCGATCTGGCGGTTGTCTTCCACCAACAGAATCAGGCCTGCTTGCTCGTCGTGTACGGTCATGTCGTCAATCCCATCCGTGATTTCACATAAGTGAAGATGAAAGCGGCGCCAAGGTGAGGGGAATGTGAAACGACCAGCGACGATTCAGAGACCGTTGGGTTTGGCTCCCCGGCCCAACAGGGGTTGCAACTGCTGCCACACGGTGTCGAGTACCTGCGGCTGGGCCGCCGCGACCGGATGCATGCCGTCGGCCTGCATCTTCGCCGGGTCGAGCGCGATGCCTTGCAGCAGGAAGGGCACCAGCGCCGTGCCGCGGCTGCGGGCGAGGTCGGCATAGATCGCCCGCAGGCCATCGCGATACTGCGGGCCGTAGTTCACCGGCAGCTCGATGCCGACCAGCAGCACGGGCACTTTCGCCTGTTGTGCCGCCACGATCATCGCGTCGAGATTGGCGCGCAGCGCGGGCAACGGCAGGCCACGCAGGCCGTCATTGGCGCCCAACTCCAGCACCAGCACGGCGGGGTGGTACTTCTTCAGCAGGGTCGGCAGGCGGTTGCGTCCGCTCAACGACGTCTCGCCGCTGATGCTGGCATTGACCGCGGTCCATTTCGGCACCATGGTGGACAGACGCGCATCCAGCAGATGCACCCAGCCGGACTCGACCGGGATGTTGTGCGCGGCCGACAGCGAATCACCCAGGACCAGCACGGTGTTCGGCGTGGCGGCCTGCGCCGTGCCCAGCCAACCGAACAACAACCCGCCGCACAACCACCAACAAAGGCTTCGACGCATGAGTGATTCTTCCCGACCGCTGCTTGAAGCCCGCGATGTTAGCAAGTCGGTCGATGGCCCCGAGGGAAGGCTGGACATCCTCGACAAGGTCAGCCTGCAGATCCGCCCCGGCGAAAGTTTCGCCATCGTGGGCGCCTCCGGTTCCGGCAAGACCACCCTGCTCGGCCTGCTGGCCGGCCTGGATACGCCGAACAGCGGCGGCATCGTGCTGGACGGCCATGCGCTGCAGACGCTGGACGAGGAGGCCCGCGCCGACCTGCGCCGGCGGCTGGTCGGCTTCGTGTTCCAGTCGTTTCATCTGCTGCCGGCGCTGACCGCCGAGGAAAACGTGATGCTGCCGCTGGAGCTGGAGGGCAGCAGCGACGCCCGCGCCCGCGCCCGCGACGCGCTGGAAGCGGTGGGACTGGGCTCGCGCCGCCGGCACTACCCGGCCCAGCTCTCCGGCGGCGAGCAGCAGCGCGTGGCGATCGCCCGCGCCTTCGTCCACCGCCCCCGCGTGCTGTTCGCCGACGAACCCACCGGCAACCTCGACCAGCGCACCGGCCACCACATCTGCGACCTGCTGTTCGCCCTGAACCGCGACCACCACACCACCCTGGTGCTGGTCACCCATGACGCCACCCTGGCCGCACGCTGCGATCGGCGCATCGAGCTGGAGGAAGGGCGCGTGCTGCCGGCGCATGGGGAGCACGCGTGAACCTGTGGCGCCTGTCCCTGCGCAGCCTGCGCCGCGAATGGCATCTGCCGGAACTGCGCACGCTGGCCGCGTCGCTGGTGCTGGCCGTGGTCGCGCTCGGCGTGGTCGCCACCCTTGCCACGCGGATCGAACGCGGCATGCTGGCCAGCGCGGCCGAACTGATCGGCGGCGACCTGGGCATCTCTTCGCCACAGGCCTTGCCGGCAACCTACGCCGAGCAGGCGCGTGCAGACGGCCTGTCGCTGTCCCGCACCGCCAGTTTTCCCAGCGTGGCGTTCGCCCACGAACAGGCCCAGCTGCTCGACGTGCAGGCGGTCGATGCGACCTATCCGCTGCGAGGCACGCTGGAACTGGGCGGCACCGCGGAGCGCCGCAGCGGCGGACCGGCCAGTGGCGAGGTCTATCTCGACCATCGTGCGCTGGTCGCACTGAATCTGAAGGTCGGCCAGCCGCTGCAGCTGGGCGGCCGTGAACTGATCATCGCCGCCGAACTGATCCGCCAGCCCGATGGCGGCGAGCTGCTGGCGCTGGCGCCGCGCGCCCTGATGAACCTGGCCGATGCCGAACAGGCCGGCCTGCTCGGCGTCGGCAGTCGCGCCCGTCATCGCCTGTTGCTGGCCGGCACGCCCGCGGCCGTGCAACGCTGGCGTGACTGGACGCAGTCGACCGGCCTGCCGCAGGGCGCGCAACTGATCACGCCCGAGCAGACCCAGGAACGCATGCGCAGCGCCTTCGACCGTGCCGGTGCCTTCCTGCGCCTGACCGCCCTGCTCTCGGCGCTGCTGGCGGGCATCGCGATCGCGCTGTCGGCGCAGCGCTACGCTCGTCGCAAGACCGCCGAAGTCGCCCTGCTGCGCGCCCTGGGCACGCCGCGGCGGCGCGTGCTGGCACTGCTGCTGGGCACGCTCGCCGCCCTGGCCGTGCCGGCAACCTCGCTGGGCATCGTGCTGGCGCTGGGGCTGTCGCAGCTGGCCTGGCTGCTGGCCAGCCAGCTGTTCGGCAACGTGCCGACCCTGCTGCCGCTGCTGCCGGCATTCGCCGCCGCGGCGATGGGGATCGCCGTGCTGGTCGGCTTCGCCCTGCCACCGCTGGCGCGGCTGGCCGAGGTGCCGCCGGTGGCGGTGTTCCGCCAGAGCCTGCAGCGACGGGTGCGCCGCTTCGATGCGCTGTACCTGATTCCGCTGCTGGTGGCGCTGGGCCTGATCTGGACCCAGAGCAGCTCGCTGCAGCTGGCCGGCATCCTCGCCGCCAGCCTGCTCGGCGTGGCGCTGATCGCAGCGCTGCTTTCCGGCTCGCTGCTGTGGCTGGCCCGCCGCATTGCGCCTGGCGCGCATCCGGCTTTGCGCCTGGGTCTGGCCGCGCTGGCGCGACGCCCCGCGTTGAGCGTGATCCAGGCCACCGCGCTCAGCCTGGGGCTGTGCGCGCTGCTGTTGCTGGCCGTGGTGGCACCCTCGCTGCTGCAGGGCTGGCGTCAGGAGCTGCCGGCGGACGCACCGAACTGGTTCGCGCTGAACCTGCAGGACGACCAGCGCCCGGGTTTCGCGCAATCGCTGGCCGCGACGGGCGGCGACCAGCTGAACATGCTGCCGCTGGCCGTGGGCAAGCTCACCGCGATCAACGGACGGCCGATTGACCAGTTGCACTTCGAGGACCCGCGCGCGAAGGAATGGGTCGACCGCCAGCTGCGCCTGTCCTGGTCGGCCGAGCTGCCGCCCGCGAACGAGGTGGTCGCCGGCCATTGGCAGGGCGCGCATCCGGCGCGGGCCGAGGTCTCGGTCGACACCATGTGGCGCGACATGTTCGCCCTGAAGCCGGGCGACACGATGAGTTTCGACGTGGGCGAAGGCCGCATCGACGCCACCGTCAGCAGCGTGCGCAAGGTGGACTGGAGCTCGTTCCGGGTCAACTTCTTCCTGCTGCTCGATCCGGCCCACGCGGGCGACCTGCCGCACAGCTGGCTGGCCAGCTTCCACCTTGCCCGCGGCCATGCCACGCAGTTGGCGCAGCTGTCGCGCGACTATCCGAACCTCAGTCTGGTCGACGTCGATGCGCTGCTCGATCGGGTGCGCGAGATCATCGAGCGGGTCGGCAATGCGGTGCGCTGGATTCTCGGCTTCAGCCTGCTCGCCGGCGCGCTGGTGCTGATCGCGGCGCTCGCCTCCAGCGCGGCGGAAAGACGCCACGAAGCCGCGCTGCTGCGCACGCTGGGCGCCCGCCGGGGGCAATTGCGCGTGGCGGCCGCCTGCGAATTCGCCCTGCTCGGCCTGGTGGCCGGGCTGACCGCCGCGTTCGGCGCAGCGGGAGCCGGCCTGTGGCTGGGCCAGGCCGTGTTCCATATCGACGGCTTCGTGCCGCCGTTCGCACCACTGGTACTGGCGGCGCTGCTCGCGGCCTTCGTGGTGATGCTGCTGGGGCTGGCCGGCACCCGCAAGGTCAGCCGCACGCCGCCGATGCGCCTGCTGCGCGAGGGGTGAGCGGTTGTGAGTCTTTCAACCTCTCAGGCCGGACATGGACCGGACGTGCGCTGGAGGAAAACCACAGGAAGCGGTTTTCCTCGCAGGCTCTGAACGGAACGCCCGGCGCGACTGATAGAGTTGCGCCGATGCCCTCCCGCCCGACGCCGCCGACGACTGCAACCCTGCGCCAGCGCCTCGCGGACGAGTGGCTGCTGTGCCTGTTCGCGGTGCTGGCCATCGCGCTGGCGATCTTCGATCCGCAGCCACCGGGCAGCTATCGGCATTGGCTGCAGCTGCCCACGCTGGCGGGCCTCACCGGCCTGCTGATCGCGATCCAGGGCATCCGCGACAGCGGCCTGGTGCAGCATGCCGCCGTGGCCGTGGTGGCGCGCGCGCATTCGCTGCGCAGCCTGGGCCTGTTGCTGGTGGTGGCGACGGCGCTGCTGTCGATGGTGCTGACCAATGACGTGAGCCTGTTCCTGATCGTGCCGCTGACCCTGGCGATCGGCAGCGTTTCGAATTTGCCGGTGCTGCGCATGGTGGTGCTGGAAGCCCTGGCGGTGAATGCAGGCTCCACCCTGAGCCCGATCGGCAACCCGCAGAACCTGCTGTTGTGGCAGCACTCGAAGCTGCCGTTCCTGCACTTCGCCGCGGCGATGCTGCCGGCGGCGATGGTGATGCTGGTGCTGGTCGCCGGATTCGCCTGGCTGTGGCTGCCGCGCGACCGCGTGGCGTTGAACCCGCACCGGATCGACGGCGCCGTGATGTCGGCGCGGCTGGGCGCATGGTCGATGGCCGCCCTGGTCGGCATGGTGATCGCCATGGAATACGGCCAGGCGCCGCTGGGGGCCGGGCTGTTGCTGCTGTCGTATGCGCTGCTGGCGCGGCCGAGCCTGGCGCGGATCGACTGGCTGCTGCTGGCCACCTTCGCCGCGATCTTCGTCGGGCTCGGCCATTTTTCCAGCCTGCCGCTGGTGCAGCAGGCGCTGGACCGGCTCGACCTCGATCATCCGCTGACCCTGTACGCCAGCGGCATCGTCGCCGCCCAGCTGATCAGCAACGTGCCAGCGACGGTGCTGCTGCTGGAGCGTACGGCGGACCCGATCGCGCTGGCGGTCGCGGTGAACGTGGGCGGCTTTGGCGTGGCGATCGGTTCGCTGGCCAACCTGATCGCCCTGCGCCTGGCGAAGCAGCCGCAGGGGCTGCGGCTGCTGCACCGGGTCTCGATACCGTTTCTGCTGGTCTGTGCGCCGCTGGCCTACCTGGCGTGGCGCTGGCTGGGCTGACCGGCCCGATCAGTCGTCGTCGTTGTCGTGCGGCACGCTGACCTTGCCCTTCACGCCCGAGTGATTGACGTCGCCACTGCCCTTGGCGCCCAGGTTGAAATCGCCACCCACGTCGCTGACGTCGAGGTCGCCGGAGCCCAGCGTGTCGGCGCGCACGCTGCCACCGACCTGGCGCAGGGTGACGTCGCCCGAACCGATGCTGCCGATGCGGGCATCGCCCTTGACGCCCTCGGCCTTGAAATCGCCGGAGCCGACCGAGCCCAGGTCGAGGCTGCCGATGTCGGTGGCGTCGACATCGCCCGAACCCACGCTGGCGCCGAGCTTGCCCGACAGCTGGCGCACGTGCAGGTCGCCCGATCCCACGCTGGCCCGCAGCTGCTGCACGCCGGCCACGTCGGCGTCGCCGGAGCCGACGCGCAAGGTCACCGGCAGGTTGGCGGGCAACTGCATGGTGACTTCGAGGCTGGCGTAGGAGTCGCCGCCGAACAGGTTGAGGGTGAAGCCGCCGCCATCGCCACCGATGTCGATGAGCAGCTGGTCGCCGTCGCGACGCTGGGTGACCTGCAACTTGTCCAGCACCGCCTGGCTCGATGCACAGGCGCGGCCGGTCAGGGTCAGTCCCTTGTTGCCGTCGCTGCCGGTCAGGTGCAGATCCTGGCTGTGCACGTCGATCTGGACGCCGTGCACGCCGGCCAGGTCCAGCTGCAGGTTGCGCGGCGCCTCATATTTGCAGGGGCTGGCGGCGAAGCAGGCGAACGGGGCGAGCAGCAGGGCTGCGGTGAGAATACGGCGCATGGAACTCTCCTTGAGGGATGGACGCGGTGGGTCGACACCGGTTGGGATGCCGCTGCCCGCCAAAGGGTTGCAACCGGGCGACACGAGCGCGCCGGTCAACCCGTGCCGCCCCGCCGCGTTCCGGCTGTGTACCCATCACGGAGACAGACCATGCATCGCAAGACCCTGCTCGCTTCCACGCTGGCCCTGATGATCGCCGGATCGGCCACCTTCGTGATGGCCCAGAATACGCCGCCGCCGGCACCGCCCGCCAAAACGGGCAAGTCCATGCACATCCTCCCGGGCGACCATGGCGACGCGATGCGCATGCGCTCGCACGGCTTCGATCGCGGGCACGGCCGCGGGCACGACGGAGTGATCGGCGACCTGCATGCGCTGGAACGGCTGTACACGCAGGCCGGCCGCGGCAAGGAGATGGCCGCGGTCTACAACGACGTGCTGGCCAAGTCGCAGGACCCGCAGGTGCGTGACTACGTCTACCAGCGCCTGGCTCGCCTGCAAGCGCAGCCGGCGAACGTGGATCAGGCGATCGCCACCCTGCGCAAGGGGCTGGATGAAAACCTGGCCAACGAGGCGAAGATGCGTGCCGAGCACGAGAAGATGCGCGCCGCCTGGCAGCAGCGTGCCGGCCAGGCTGCCCCCGCGGCCAAGTAGGTTCCGCCGAGGCGAAGAACGGGCGACGCGATGGCTCCGGCCATCGCGCCGTTTCAGGATGCCCGCTCGGCCTGCTTGGCGCGCTGCCACAGTTGCTCCTGTTCATCGAGCGTGCGCTCGGCGAACGCCGTGCCCTCGGCCGCGGCCAGCTGTTCCATCTGCCGGAAACGGCGCTCGAACTTCGCGTTGGCATGCCGCAGCGCCTGCGAGAAGTCGACGCCGGCGTGGCGTGCCAGGTTCACCATCACGAACAGCACGTCGCCGATTTCATCCTGCAGGCGCGCAGGATCGGCGCCGTTGACGAATTCGACCCGCACCTCCTCCACTTCCTCGGCCAGCTTCTCCAGCACCGGCTCGGGGCCCGGCCATTCGAAGCCGGTGGCGGCAGCGCGCTGCTGAAGCTTGTAGGCGCGCTTCCACTCCGGCAGGCCCGTCGAGATGCCGGCCAGCGCACTGTCGTCCATCGACGCGCCTTTCGCCGCACGCTCGGCCGACTTGATCTGCTCCCACGCCTGCATCTGCTCGGTGAGGTCGGCGTAGCGCATGTCGCCGAACACGTGGGGGTGGCGGCGCAGCATCTTCGCGCTGATCGCGTGGGCCACGTCAGCGAACTCGAACAGGCCGCGCTCGGAGGCCATCTGGGCGTGGAAAACCACCTGCAGCAGCAGGTCGCCGAGTTCGTCGCAAAGGTCGGTCCAGTCCTGCCGATCGATCGCATCGGCGACCTCGTAGGCCTCCTCGATGGTATAGGCCGCGATCGAGGAAAAGTCCTGTTGCACATCCCACGGACAACCGTTCTGCGGATCGCGCAGGCGCGCCATGATGGCTAGCAGATCATCGAGGCTGTGTTTGGTCATGAGATGAAAAGTGAGTGGAGAGGAGTGAGGAGTGAGAGAAAGCCAAGAAGCCGGCGTGAGAGCGGGATGGAGCGTGAGCCCCTCTCGCTACTCGCTCCTTTTCACTCACTCCTCGCCTTTGAGCAGCCGTGCGGCCCAGTCGATCGCACGATCGCCCACCGCGATGAACTCCGGATTCAGCAGCGATTCGCCCCGGTTGTAGCGGAACGGCTGGCCGGCCAGATCCAGCACGGCGCCGCCGGCCTCGTCGAGGACGCATTGTGCCGCCGCGGTGTCCCATTCGCTGGTGGGGCCCAGGCGCAGATAGACGTCCGCATCACCGCGCGCGATCAGGCAGAACTTCAGCGACGAGCCCAGCGGCACCATCCGGTAGTCGTCGCCGATCAGGCGTTGCAGCACCTCGCCCTGCGCACCACCGTGCGAGCGGCTGCCGGCCACCGTCGGCGGCTGCGCCAGCGCCCTTGCGTGAATGCGCTGCCATACGCCATTCGCCTGTGTCTGCAGCCAGGCGCCCTGGCCCTGCGCGGCGACGTACAGCTCGCCGGTCACCGGCGCCAGCACGACGCCGAGCACGCTGCGGCGGTCGTCGATCAGGGCGATGTTGACGGTGAATTCGCCGTTGCGCTTGACGAACTCGCGAGTGCCGTCGAGCGGATCGACCAGCCAGTAGCGCGACCATTGCTGGCGCTCGGACCACGGCCGCGCGCTGGCTTCCTCCGACAGCACCGGCCATTGCTCATCGAGCGCAGACAGGCCCGCCATGATGGCCTGCTGGGCGGCGAGGTCGGCGGCGGTCAGCGGCGAGGCATCGTCCTTCATCTGCACCGCGAAGTCGCCGTGGTAGACATCCAGGATGGCCACCCCCGCTGCGCGTGCGATGACGCCGATCTTCCTTGCCAGTTCGGGCGGCATGCTCATGATTTCCGGAACCTTCCGGCCAGATATTCGCGGGCCATGAACAGCGCGGCGATCGAGCGCCCCTCGGTGACGTCGTCACGGCCGAGCAAGGTGTGCAGTTCGGACATCTTCCATGGCACCACTTCAAGTTCCTCCGGTTCGTCGCCGACCAGTTTCTCGGGATACAGGTCCTGGGCCAGCACCACGTGCGCCATGTGCGTCATGTACGACGGCGACAGCGACAGGTTGTGCAGGATCTTCAGCTTGTGCGCGCCGTAGCCGATCTCCTCCTTCAGCTCGCGCTCGGCGCCCTGTTCGGCGGTCTCGTCCTGGTCCAGCCGCCCCTTGGGCAGGCCGAGCTCGTAGCGTCCCACGCCACCGCCGTATTCGCGCACCAGCAACACCGTCTCGTCATCCAGCATCGGCACGATGATGACCGCACCCAGGCCGCTTCCCTTCAGCCTCTCGTAGGTGCGGCGCTCGCCGTTGGAAAACTCCAGGTCGACCTGCTCCACGTGCAGGAAATGGCTGTCGGTGACGTCGCGGGTCGCGTGGATGATCGGTAGTTTGCGCATCCGGCCATTCTAGCTCGCGTGGCTCAGCGCCGCAGGCGCTGCAACGCCTGCGCGTGGATCGCGGGCGCGCCGGCCAGCACGCTGCGCGTGTCCAGCCCCGGCGCAGCGCCGTCCAGGTCGGTGAACACGCCGCCGGCCTCGCGCACGATCACCGCCAGTGCCGCCACGTCGAGGATGTTCACGTCCGACTCGATCACCAGATCGAGGCTGCCGCGCGCCAGCAGGTGGTAGTGGCAGAAGTCGCCGTAGCCGCGGATCCGGTTGCTGTCGCGGATCAGCGCGCCCAGCGCATCCCAGCGGGAGTCGCCGGTGAGGGTCCGGATGTTGCCGGTGGAAATCGAGGCCGCGCTCATTTCGCCGGTCGCCGCCACGCGTACACGTTCGCCGTCCAGCCAGGCACCTTCGCCGGCGCTGGCCCACATCGTCTCGCCGTAGACCGGAGCGCTCGACACGCCGAGCACCAGGTCGTCGCCGTCCATCAGGGCGATCTGGGTGGAGAAGAACGGCGTGCGGCGCACGAAGCTCTTGGTGCCGTCCAGCGGATCAACCAGCCACAGCAGGCCGCCACGCTCGCCGTCCAGGCCGAACTCCTCGCCGTAGATCGACGCCTGCGGCAACGCGGCCTGCAGGATCTTCCGGATCGCCTGTTCGGCCTCGCGATCGGCCACGGTGACCGGCGTGGCGTCGGACTTCAGTTCCACCTCGACGCCACGACGCCAGTAGTGGCGGATCACCTCGGCGGCCGCCGCTGCCGCGTCGCGGGCGGCTGCCAGGGCTGTTGCGGCGATATCGGGAGTCATGCGGGTCTCGTTCCTTCAGTGGGTGGGCGCTGGCGGCGCATTGGCGGCCAGTCCGCCATGGCGCCGGATGTGCGTGCTGCCGTCCGCCGCCGGTGGCGCCAGCGTGGCCAGCCAGCGACGCAGCATCGGATCAGTCTGTCGGGCGTGCAGCGTGGCGTCCAGTCGCCAGCCCAGCGGGCTGAGCTGCAGCTCGCCGGCAAGCTGCAGCGGGCCGCTGCCGGAGTCGCGCAGCTGCACGTCGATCACCCCGCCGCGCGCCTGTGCGCTGGCCTGCAATTCGCCCAGTGCGACGTCGCCCTGCGGCGTCCGCATGACCGCGTCATGCCAGCTCGCCTGCGCGTCCATTTGCATCGGCCAGCCGGCGCGCAGCCGCGCGTGGGGAACCTGCAGCTGCAACTCGCCCCGCGGTTTCCCCCAGGGCGTGGCGAGTTCATCACCGATCGCCGTCGAGCTTGCCCGGACGTTCGCGTCGCGCACTTCCACTTCATCACCGGGCAGACGTTCCAGCCCGCCCGAAAGATGCAGCTGCTGCCCATCGAAATCCAGGCGCAGGCGCGGCTGACCCAGCAAGGCGCGTCGTGACAGCTGCCATTGCAACTGGCCGCGGGTCCGCCCGTTCGCCGTCACCACCGCGCCGGCATGGCCGTTCCACACGCTGCCGCTGACCTGCTGCAGACGGATGCCATGCAGCGGCGGCTCGATCCACGGCAGTGCCCAGCGCGCGGGCAGGAACCACAGCAGCGCGGCGGCCAGCACCAGCAACAGGACGAAACCGATCAGGCAAGTTCGCAATGACTTCAAGCGTGGAATTCCAGGTGGGACGATGCACGGGCTTGAGCGACCGTCGCGCTGCACCGATGATAGCCGGATGACCAACCTCGCAAACGGCAACAGTGCGCTCGCAGCGCGCGACCTGCGCCATGTCTGGCACCCCTGCACCCAGATGCACGACCACGACCCCACGGGCTCGAACAGCGTGCCGATGCTGCCGATCGTGCGGGGCGAGGGTGCCTGGCTCGTCGATGCCAACGGCAAGCGCTACTTGGACGGCATCAGTTCGTGGTGGACCAACCTGTTCGGCCATGCCAATCCGCGCATCGCCGCGGCCCTGGCCGAGCAGGCACGCACGCTCGAACACGTGATCTTCGCCGGTTTCACCCACGAACCGGCCATCGCGCTGGCCGAAGAGCTGGCAAGGATCACGCCGCCCGGACTGGATCGGGTGTTCTACGCCGACAATGGTTCGGCGGCGATCGAAGTGGCGCTGAAGATGAGCTTCCACTACTGGCTCAACCAGGGCCACGGCGAGAAGACCCGCTTCATCGCGCTGACCGGCAGCTATCACGGCGAGACCCTGGGCGCGCTGTCGGTCAGCGATGTCGCGCTGTACCGCAAGACCTACGCGCCGCTGCTGCTGACGCCGTTCCTGGCGCCGTCGGCGGATACTTATCAGGCCGAACCCGGCGAATCGCCCGAACAGGCGGCCACGCGTGCCCTCGCCGCCCTGCGCGTGTTGCTCGAGCAGCACGCGCACGAAACCTGCGCGGTGATCGTCGAGCCGCTGGTGCAATGCGCCGGCGGCATGCGCATGTATCACCCGGCGTATCTCACCGGCCTGCGCGCGCTGTGCGACGAGTTCGCCGTGCACTTCATCGCCGACGAGATCGCCGTGGGCTTCGGCCGTACCGGCACGCTGTTCGCCTGCGAACAGGCCCCTGCAGCATCCGGGCGCAGCGGCGGCGTGTCACCGGATTTCATGTGCCTGTCGAAGGGACTGACCGGCGGCTTCCTGCCCCTGTCGGCCGTGCTGACCAGCGAGGCGATCTACCAGGCGTTCTACGCCGAACACAGTGCCGGCAAGGCATTCCTGCACTCGCACAGCTACACCGGCAATCCGCTGGCCTGCCGCGTGGCGCTGGAGACGCTGGCGATCTTCCGCGACGAACCGGTGCTGGAACGCAACCGCCATTTGGCCGTCCATCTGGGTCGCCGGCTGGAGGCCCTGCGCGATCACCCGCATGTCGCCGACGTGCGCCAGACCGGCATGATCGCGGCGGTGGAACTGGTCGCCGACAAGGCCAGCCGGCGACCGTTCCCGGCGCAGCAGCGGCGGGGCTTGCGCGTCTACCTGCACGGCCTGGAGCACGGTGTGCTGTTGCGACCGCTGGGTGACGTGATCTATTTCATGCCGCCCTACGTGGTCAGCATGGCGGAAATCGACCTGCTGGTCGACACGGCCATTGCCGGAATCGAGCGCGCCGTCTGCCACTGAACGAGGCGCGAGGCCTGTCCAGGGCACGCGCCCGCGCTATGCTGGGCGACCGCTCCATGCCACCCGGTTCCCATGCGCACGATCCGTATCCATCTCGACCAGCCACTCAGCGTCTCGGCGGAAATCGCCTTGCCGGCCCAGGCCGCCGAGCACGTCGGCCGGGTGCTGCGCATGAATGCGGGCGACCCGCTCACCGTGTTCAACGGCGACGGCAGCGACTATGACGCGACCATCGTGGCGCTGGGCAAGCGCGACCTGCGAGTGCGGATCGACGCGAAGCTGCCCGTGCAGAACGAGTCGCCCCTGCCACTGACCCTGGCCCAGGGCGTGGCGCGGGGCGAGAAGATGGACCTGATCGTGCAGAAGGCGACCGAGCTTGGCGCCGTCCGCATCGTGCCGCTGCTCACCGAACGTTCGGAAGTGAAGCTGGACCCCGCACGTGCCGAAAAGCGGCTGGCCCACTGGCGTGCGGTCGCGGCCAGCGCCTGCGAACAATGCGGACGCGCGCGGTTGCCCGAGATCACCCCGGCACAGCCGCTGGCCGGCTGGCTGGCCGGGCTCGCCGATGACGGTGCGTTGCGTCTTGCCCTGCTGCCGGAGGGCGCCCGTTCGGCCCGCGAGCTGCGCTTCGGCGCCGCCGGCGGCCTGCTGGTGATCGGCCCGGAAGGCGGCCTGGGCGAGCGCGACATCAACGCGCTCACCCGCGCCGGTTTCGAGGGATTGCGACTGGGCCCGCGCATCCTGCGCACGGAGACGGCGGGACTGGCTGCCATGGCGGCCTTGCAGGCGCTGCACGGCGACGGCTGATTCACCGTCGCGAAATCACCGCCACGAGACTCGTCCCGGAAACTTGAAAAAGCCGCGACAGCTCAGTCGTCGGCGTCGATCGAGCCGTCTTCCACCGTCTCGACGACGTCCATCACGCCGGAATCGTCGTACAGGTCGAGCAAGGTGGCTTCGATCCATTCCAGGTCGGGAATCATCGCCACGTCATCGCGCACCAGCACATGGGCGCGCACGCCCGGCTGCAAGGGCTTGCCATCATGGGTGGGAATGATCAGCTCGGCGTTCAACGTGGTCAGGCGCGGAAAACCCTGGGTCAGGACCGCGATGAACGGCAGCTTCGGGTTGCCGCCAAGCGCCTTCAACACGGCCACGCGCACGCTCAGGTCGGCGTCGCCCGCCTCGGTGCCGGCCAGCTCGGCAAACGACACCAGCGGCACGCGCCAGCCACGCCACTGGATCCGTCCCAGCATCCAGGCGGGGGCGCCGGGCAGCGGCTCGGGCGTGCTCTGGGTGATCACTTCGGCGATGTTGGCGTTGGGCAACAGCAGGCGCTGGTTGCCTACCGGCACCAGGACGCAGCGGATTTCACGCGGCAGCGGATCACTCATGGAAACACCTCGATCAGGCGCGCCGCCAACTCGGTCGGCGTGCCGGAAAAACTGACCAGCCGCTCGGCGAAGATCCCGCTGACCATGTCAGCGAAATGTTCCCCGGACGACGACTCTACCCAGACCTGGCCGCCACGATCGTGGACCGCCTGCGCGCCGGCCACCGCATCGTTGCCGCGCCCGGCGAAAACGATCGCCAGCGCATCACGGCCAAACACGCTCGCCGCCATGGTCAGGCTGGCGTCGATCGACGGTGCTTCGGCGGACTCGCCACCAGTGACCTGAAGCTCGATGCTGCCGTCACGGCGCAGGCGCACCTGCTGGCCCGCCGGCACCATCAACACTTCACCCGATCCGGCGCGGCGGCCCTGTTCGGCCAATCGCACGGGCAACGCGCAATGCGCCTTGAACTTCTCCGCCAGCGCCACATCGGACTGTTCGCCCACGTGCTGGGTATGCAGGAAGGTCAGCCGCGTGGTCACAGGCAACGCCGCCAGGAAGGCACAGACCGAATCGATGCCATCGGTGGCGGCACCAAGCACCACCACCCGGCTCAGCGCGCTGCCCAGTTCGTCCAGCACCATCGCGTGGTCGGGCACGCGCTCGTACGGCTGCGGCGCGACGGCCTCTTCCATCGAAACCAGCTCGAGACTCATCACCGGCTCGATATCCGCCGCGACCGCATCGGCATCGGGCGCAAGGAAATCGGCCGCGCTCATTTTCTCGATGCCGAACATGCCGGCATCGGGTTTCTCGGGTGCCGCTGGCGCGGGTTCCGCGTCTTCATCGACCAGGCTCCATGCATCCGGCGCGCGTACGCCCGGCGCGTTGTCGGCCATGAGCGGATGCGGCGCCGAAGTCGGCGTCGTCGCCACGCCGGTATCGACCAAGGCAGACAGTTCGAGATGATCGATCTGGAACGTCGGCGGCGTCACGCTGGACAGCACCGGCGCTGCTTCCGTTGGCGGCGCGTCAACGGTCGCCACCACGTCAAAGTCCGCTGCCGGCCCGGTCGCGCCTACATCATGGAAATTGCCATCGTGGAGGGGCGGCGGCTCGAGGTCATCCACGAAACGCAGGCCGGGGCCCGAGCTGACCTCATCTTCGGCAGGCAAATCACCGGAGGCCAGCAAGGCCTCAAGCTCTGCCGCCAAGTTCTCCGATTCGGCGGTGGCGATCTGTTCGTGCTGGCCATCCGCATCGTCGTGTACGGGCAGGAAATCGTCCGCGTCGGGTTCCGCTTCCGCCATCGCCGGGGCGGCATCCATCACTTCATCGACCACTGATTCCGGCGCTGCAGCCGGTTCGACGGGCTCGGCGGCAGCGACGGGAGTCGGCGTCACGGTCGGCGGCGGAGCCACGGCAGCTGGCATGTCGACGAGGTGTGGACCGTCCGGGCGCGGCGGGTCCACATCACCGGCCGCCAGCACCTTGACGGCCAGATGCCGCGCCCAGCGGTCGCGATCCCAGCCGGCCAGCGAGCGGCTGGCCTGCGCATCATTGAAGACCACCCGGGGGCGTTCGTCGTCGATCACGTCGTACAGGTGATCGAGCGCATCGTCGGCGCTGTCGTCCAGGTTGATGACCAGCACGTCGGCGCCCACCTGCCGCAGCAGTTCACGACTCAGGCTGGAAACCCCGCCCTCGTGCACGATGCGTGCACCACGTTCCTGCAGCGCCTCGCGCAACTGGCCAACCAGTTCAGTATCGTCAAACAGCAGGGCAACCGCCGGCGCCATTTCAGTCATGAACAGGCTCCGTTGCTCGCTGCTCCAATACTTCGCCGATCTGCACCAGCAGTTCCGCTTCCTGGTACGGCTTGCCGAGGTAACGATCCACGCCGATGTCGAACGCTCGCTGGCGATGCTTGTCGCCGCTGCGCGAGGTGATCATGATGATCGGCACGTCGCGCAGTCGCGGGTCGGCCTTCATGTGGGTCGCCAGCTCGTAACCGTCCATGCGCGGCATTTCGATGTCGAGCAGCATCAGGTCGGGCACGCGCTCGTGCAGCTTCTCCAGCGCATCGACACCGTCCTTTGCCGTGCTGACCTCGTACTCGTGGCGTTCCAGCACGCGGCCGGTGACCTTGCGCATGGTGATGGAGTCGTCGACCACCATCACCAGCGGACGCACCTGGACTTCCTCGACCACCGGCGCCTGCACCGCGCTGAGGCCTTCGGACAGGCGCTGGTCGCGGCGGATCATGCCGTGACGCACCAGCGGCGCCAGATCGAGAATGATCAGCACCGAGCCGTCGCCCATGATCGTGGCGCCGAGCAGGCCGGGCACCGAACTGATCTGCGGGCCCACCGACTTCACCACGATCTCGCGCGAACCCAGCACCGCGTCGATGCGGATCGCCGCGCGCAGGTCGCCGGCGCGGGTCAGCAACAGCGGCTGCTGTTCGTCTTCGGCCGGCAGACCCGGCGGCAGGCCGAGCAACTCGGCCAGATCATGAATGCCGAACGCCTCGTTACCGTAGTTGAACGACGGCTCGTCCTCAGCCATCAGGGCGGTCAGCTCTTCCGGATTGACCCGGGCCACGCCCTGCACCGAGGTCATCGGGATCGCGAAGGTCGCTTCGCCGATGCGCACCAGGATGGCCTGGGTCACCGCGAGCGTGAACGGCAGGCGCAGGATGAAGGTGCTGCCCTGGCCTTCTTCCGACTCGATCGACAGTGAACCGCCGAGCTGCTTGATCTCGTTGGCGACCACGTCCATGCCGACGCCACGGCCAGCCAGCTGGGTCACCGTGCTTGCGGTGGAGAAGCCGGGCTGGGTGATCAGTGAGAGCAACTGGTTGTCGGTCGGCTTGGTCTCGGCACGCAGCAGGCCGCGCTCGATGCCGCGCTTGCGGATGGCTTCGCGGTTCAGGCCGCGACCGTCGTCGCTGACCCGCACCACCACCTCGGTCGCCTCGCGGGCCACCGTGATGTGCACCGAACCTTCGACCGGCTTGCCGGCCTTGCGGCGATCCGCCGGGCTCTCGATGCCGTGGGCGATCGCGTTGCGCAGCATGTGCTCGAACGGGGCCTTGATGCGGTCCAGCAGGTTGCGGTCCATTTCGCCGTGGGCACCGTCCACGTACAGCTGGGCCTGCTTGTGCTCTTCCTGCGCCGCCTGACGCAGGGTGCGACGCAGGTTCGGCACCATCGTGTCGAACGGCAGCATGCGGGTGCGCAGCAAACCGTCCTGCAGTTCGGTACTGACCCGCGACTGCTGGATCAGCAAGGTCTCGGCCTGGCGCGTCAGCTCGTCCAGCATGTTCTGGATGGACACCAGGTCGGATACCGACTCGGCCAGTGCGCGCGAATACTGCTGCAGCTGCGAGTAGCGGTCGAGCTCGAGCGGATCGAACACGGTGAGGCCCGCTTCGCGATGCTCGCGCTGGAAGCGCGCGATGATCTGCGCCTCGGTTTCGATTTCCAGCATGCGCAGCTGGCTGCGCAGACGGGCCACCGTCTGTTCCAGCTCGACCAGGTTGAAGCGGTAACCGGCAACCTGCTGTTCCAGTCGCGAACGGTAGATCGCCACTTCGCCTGCATGATTGACCAGGCTGTCGAGCAGGTCGGCGCGGACGCGGATCTGTTCCTGCGTCGACCGCACCTCTTCCTCAACCTCGGGCATCAGCTCGGGCAGGTCGGAGTCGGCGGCGGCCTGACGCGGTGCAGGCGCCACGGCTGCGACGGCCGGAGTCGTCATGACCGCAGCGGCCAGCGAGGCGTCGGCGGCGAACGTGGTTTCACCGGCCAGCGCCAGCAGATGATCGATCATGCCCTGCGGATAGTCGGACACCTGACCCTGCGAAACCTGCTGCACCATCGAGTGCAACTGGTCAAAGCTCGCTTCCAGCGCGGAAATCAGCGGCGCGGTCTTGGCCGTGTCGCGGATCGGCTTCTCGAGCAGGGTTTCGATGGCGTGGCTGAGATCGCCCACCGCCATCAGACCCGCAATGCGCGCGCCACCCTTGAGGGTATGCAGGTCGCGCTGCAGTTCGGCCACGTGCGACAGATCGGCCGAATCGGCGTGCCACTGGGCCAGGACGCCATCGGCGTGGTCCAGAATCTCGCGGGCCTCGTCGATGAAGACTTCCAGCAGGTCGGCATCGATGTGGCCGAGGCTTGCCAGGGCGTGAGCGGTTTCCGGCGCCGGTGCGGCATCGACCTTCGCCACGGCCTCGGATTCGGCCCGCTTCGCGGCAGCCTGTTCGGCAGCCAGCTTCTCGGCAGCAGCGCGTTCCGCGGCAGCCTGCTCGGCAGCCAGTTTCTCGGCGGCAGCGCGTTCCGCGGCAGCCTGCTCGGCAGCCAGCTTCTCGGCGGCAGCACGTTCCGCGGCAGCCTGCTCGGCGGCCAGTTTCTCGGCAGCAGCGCGTTCCGCGGCAGCCTGCTCGGCAGCCAGCTTCTCGGCGGCAGCGCGTTCCGCGGCAGCCTGCTCGGCAGCCAGCTTCTCGGCGGCAGCGCGTTCCGCGGCAGCCTGCTCGGCAGCC
>NZ_JBDGIQ010000001.1:802780-1216292 GCF_057657335.1 Rhodanobacter sp. Soil_C_14
GCCAGCCTCTCGGCGGCAGCCTGTTCTGCTGCGGCGCGCTCGGCAGCCACCTCCTCGGGGGCAAACGCGTCGAGCGCGGCCGCCAGCTCGGCGGTCACCTCGGCGTGATGCGCATCATCCGGATGGACGTCCTGCGCATCATTCCCCGCCGACTGGGCCTCGGCTTCCGCGGCCGCCTGTGCAGCGGCGGCCTCGGCCATGCCGGCTTCCAGGGAAGCGGCCATGATCGCCTCGTCGACACCCGCATGATCCACAAACGCATGATCGGTCGGGGTTGCCGGCTGCACCGGCTCGAGCTCGTCGATCTGTGGCTCGAACACGACGTGCGCCACGCGCGACTCGGGATAATCGTCGCGCATGTGGACGATCTGCGCGGTGAGCACGTCCGCGTTCGGCAGTTGCGGCTCGGCGGCATCGAACTGGCCCATGACGTGGTCGACCACATCGACGGACTGCCCAAGCAGGCGGACGCCCTCGGCGGTCAGCGGCAGATTGGCGGCACGCAGGCGCTTGAACAGCGACTCCAGCGGCGACAGCAACTGCGTCAGCAAGGGGATGTCGACCATCGCAATCGCACCGTGCAGCGTGTGCACGGCGCGCAACAGTTCCTCGCCGACCGGCAGTTCGCCCTCGCAACGCTGGATCGCGCCACGAATGGTCTGCAGATACTGGGCCACTTCGCTGCGCAGGATTTCCAGCAGCACCGGATCGACCGGAGGCATCACCGGCATCGCGATGGCGTGATCCGGGCCCGCAGGCTCGTCTTCGACAAGCGCGCCAGCCATGCCGGCCAGGCCCGCCGTCGGCACCGAAGCCGCGGTCGAGTCGAGACGCGGCACCCGCCGACGAACGGTGCGACGGACCGTTTCGGTAGCCGTCGACACATGGTCTTCCAGGCGTGCCGGGTTGCCCGCCGCCAGTTGCTCGGCGGTGTGCATGATCGCGCTGAGCGGAGCGCTCGGCTGCCCTTCGCCCTTGAGGGCGGCGAGCAATCCGGGCAGCGCGGCGATGGCATGCCGCACCAGCGCCTGCACGTTGGCATCGGGCTGGATGCTGTTGTCGAGCACGCGGTTGAGCATGTCCTCGACTTTCCAGGCGAACTCGCCCAGCACGCCGGCACCGACCAGGCGACCCGAACCCTTCAGGGTGTGGAACGAACGACGAATGCTGACCAGCGACGATGTCTGCGCGGGATCAGCCAGCCAGGTCTTCTCGGCGCCGAGCAGGTTGTCGATCTCCTCCTGCATCTCTTCCAGGAAGATGTCGCGGATATCGTCATCGATGCCTTCGGCGTCGATGTTGAAGTGGGTGTTGTCGGCCAGCGCATCGCGCACCGGCACCTGCTCGACCACTTCCTCCTCGACCTCGACCCAGTCGCCATCCTCGTCATGGGCGTCACCGCCCACCAGCATGTTTGGTGCCGGCGCCTCGGTCTGGGCCAGGCGCAGACCGTCGAGATAGTGCGCCGGGGCCGCGGATGCACCGCTGTCGCCCACGAACAGGCCGGTGAGATCCACGCCCGGCAGCAGGCTGACCGATTCGGACAGTTCCGGATGTTCCGCATCGACGCCAGCGAGACCCGCAGCCGGCGCCATGGCGTCCGCTGCGACAGGGGCGGTGCTGACTTCGCGCTGGGCGGGTACCGGCCAGTAACCCAGCAGGCCGAGGCTGTGCTCGGCCACGTCGAGGATGTGTTCCAACCCGCCACGATGCTCGCGGGCCGCCTCGAGGTAATACTCCAGGGCAGCCAGGGCATCGGCCAGATGATCCATCTGGGTGCCGCTGGGCACGCGCCGATCCTGCAACAGTTCGTAATCGACGAAGCGACCCACGCCCTGCGCAAGTTCCGCCGGACGGGGCGAAGACAGCATGCGCATGGCGCCCGCCACTTCATCCATCTGCAGCGGTGCGCCGGCGAGTCGATCGTGCTCCCAGCCGGATTCGACGAACGCGACGATCGCGTCCTTGACCCGACCGGTGTTGGCGATGGCTTCCTGCATCAGCGTGGTGACAACGCCGAGTGCCTCGCTGCGTGGCAGCGCGTGCATGGCATCGCCAGCGCCCGGTTCGCCGTCGGAACCGAGGCTTTCGATGTGATCGTCCAGCGAGGCCTCGACGTAAAGCAGGGCCCCGGCGACATCGAGCAGGGTCTCTTCGTCGGCGGCGCGCAGCCGGTTGGCAATCTCGTCGAGCACCCGACGCTGTTCGGTGACCACGCGGCGCGGCACGGCCAGCGCCAGCATGCCCAGGGTATCGCCGACGCGCTCGAGCACCTCGCCCTGCACGGCCAGCTGGGCGGGGTCGCCATTCTGCTGGCGCAGGAACAGGTCCAGCGCTTCCTTGACGCGCAGCAGGTCGTCCTTCAACGCACGGGAAACGGAATCGAGCAGGGCACGATTGTGTCCCGCCATCGAGCCCCGCGCGTGCTCGAGTTCGCCGGCATCCGGCAACAGGGCGTCCAGACCATAGGTGCTGCGCAGCAGCTCCATCTGCGGGCTGCGCTGCTTGGCCTGGGCCACGATGTACAGCAGTTTGCAGGCGACATCGTCCGCCTCGCCACCGCGCAGGCTGTGTTCGCCCTGCTCGATCAGCAGGCGGATGTTGCGGTCGACCTTGCCGATCAACTGGCGTACTTCGCCCGCGAAACCCTTCAATGCACCCTGTTCGAGGCCCTCGAGAACACCGGCGGCGATCCACCAGAGGCGTCGCCCATGCACGTGATAGCAGCGGGCAGTGATCGCCAGCAGGGTCTTGCGCATGTTGACCAGCTGCACCGCGGCGTTCTGGCCGCGAAACCAGCCGAGCAGCTGCTGCTGGAAGCGCAGGCGCAGGTCGACCAGCTCGGCGCGATGCGCCTCGGCATAGGCCTCGCTCATCGCCGCCGGGGCCTGCTCGGGCAGGAAAGCGTCGAGATTGGGGTGGAACATCGCCGATTCGGGCAATGCTTCCTGGCCACGGCTGGCGCGCAGGTCGTTGAGCAGCGGCAGCAGCACCACCGGCACGTCGCGGTGCCCACTGGAAAGCCGCTCGAGGTAGTCGGGCAACTGCATCAGGCCGCGCATCAGCGCGGCATACGCTTCCTCGCGCTGGGCGACGTGGTCCTCCAGCAGGGCGATGGCGAGGGCCTCCATCTCTGCGGTGACCATGGCCGCGCCGTACAGCTCGACCATCTGCAAGGTGCCCTGCACCTGATGCAGATGGTCGGCACAGGTGCGCATGAAATCGCGCTTGCCCGGATTGTCGACGTAGGACTCCAGTGCCTCGCGGGCGATCGACAAGGTGTCGTCGAGCTCCGGCTTGACCCATTGCAGCGTCGTGAAATCGATGTGGTCTTGAAGTCTCATGCGCCTCTCTCAATGGTTGCACAACGCCAGCATCCTGCAACCATCGAGACTGCCCCCTGTCTTGTGCTTTTCTCAATCGCGCCGGAAAGCGGCACGGCCGATGTCAACCCGGCAGCTTGAAGTGAGCCACCGAACGCCGCAGATCGCTCGCCAGCTGTGCCAGCGTACCGATCGAGTCGGCCGTCTGGCTGGCACCTTGCGAGGTCTGCGAAGTAATTTCCTGAATCGCGTTCATCGAGACGGAGACATCCGTCGCCGCCGCGGACTGCTCGCGTGCTGCGGTCGAGATGTTCTGAATCAGCGCGGACAGATCGTGCGAAACGCGTTCGATGTCACCCAGTGCGCTACCGGCATCCTCCGCCAGGCGTGCACCGGCGACCACCTCGGCGGTGGTCTGTTCCATCGAGTTCACCGCCTCGTTGGTATCGGACTGAATCGTCTGCACCAGCGTTTCGATACGCTTGGTGGCGCTGGTCGAGCGTTCGGCCAGTCGCTGCACTTCGTCCGCCACGACCGCGAAACCGCGGCCCGCCTCACCGGCCGAGGCCGCCTGGATCGCCGCGTTCAACGCCAGGATGTTGGTCTGCTCGGCGATGTCGTTGATCAGTTCGACGATCGAGCCGATCTCCTGCGAGGATTCGCCCAGTCGCTTGATGCGTTTGGAGGTCTCCTGGATCTGGTCGCGGATCGAGTCCATGCCGGAGATCGTCTCGCGCACCACTTCGGCGCCGTGCGAGGCGATCTTCACCGATCGTTCCGCCACGTCGGCCGATTCGGCCGAATCCCTGGACACCGTGTCCATCGAGGTCACGATCTGGTTGATGGCCGAGGTGGCCGAGCTGATCTGCTGTGCCTGCTGTTCCGCCGCGTTGGCGAGATGGCGGGCGGTGGTCTGGGTTTCCTGCGCCGACGAGGAGACCTGCTCGGAGGTCTCGTTGATCGTGGTCACCAGTGAACGCAGCTCGTCGATGGCGTAGTTCACCGAGTCGGCGATGGCGCCGGTGATGTCTTCGGACACCGTGGTCTTCACGGTCAGGTCGCCTTCCGCCAGCGAGCCCATCTCGTCCAGCAGGCGCATGATCGCCTCCTGGTTGCGCTGGTTCAGCTCGGTACTCTGGGCGAACCGCTTGCGCTGGTCGCGCACCAGGGTGATGACCAGCAACAGGGCGAAGGCCACCGCGGCGATCGCGCCGAGCAGGCCCCACCACACGTTCGGGAACAGCCGGCGCAGCGGCAGCTTGCCGATCTGCTCGGACAGGTCGTTTGCACGCAGCAGCACGGTCTGCGAATCCAGCGAAGCCTGGTTGCCGGCGCGCTTCACGTCGGCGATGTTGCCGGCGGCGGCGACCAGCTTGGAAACCGGGTCGGCCAGCTGGTTCCAGCTGGCGTCCATGTCGGTCAGGATCTTGCGGGCGTTGGAGTCGTTGATCGGCTTCACGCCGCTGTCGGGGTTGCCTTCGATCAGGCCCTTGAGCACGTTGCCGTACAACTGCGCGTCGCGGAACAGGCCGTCGGCGGCAGACTGGGCGCTGTCACCACCCTGCAGCACTTCCTGCACGCGGCGGATGATTCGGTCAGCCGACAGCATCTGGCGGGAGGTGCCCAGCATCTGTTCGGAGCTGCCGTTGCGCTGCTGCAGGATGTTGACCACCTGCTCCATGCTCGAGTTGAGCAGGGGCATCTGCTGCGAAAGCGTGGCGGCGCGCTGTCCGGAGTCGAGCACCACGGCCTTGTTCGACAGGATCTTGCCGATGTCGGCGTCGAGCTGTCTCCAGGAAGCATCCAGCGCATTGACGGCGCGACCCGCGGGGGTGACGTTGTTGTCCGCATACGGCTGCATGCCGCCCTTGGGATCACCCTTGTTCAGCCGCTGCACCGCGGAATCAATCGCGTTGCGGGTGGACTCGAGCTCCTTGAAGGAGTCGGTGTTGCCATCGGCCGATTCCAGCGCGAACTTCGCCGTCTGCTGTGACAGCACCTGGATCTGCGTGGTCAGCGCGATCGCCTGGCGATCTTCACTGTTCTTCTGGTTGAGCAGGAAGAAATCCAGTGCCGCGAAACCGATCGCAATCAGCAGCAGGACAATGAGTGCGGTGTAACCGCGTTCCCTGCTGACGCCCCCTGTAGTGCTCATGTTCACCTCATCCGTCTAACTGTCTGCATTGCCGGCCCCGCACAGCGGATACCGGCCAGGGAATATTGTCCCAAGTTTCCGGCCCGTTCCGGCGCCGGCCCTCCATGCCACTTCCGCCTGCGTGTGCTCAGGCGGCGGCCTGGCGGAAATCCGGCGCTCGCACCAGCCGGTTCATGCTGAAAATGGCCATCTGTTGCTCGCCCACCCGGCTTTCGGCGAAACGCACCAGTCGCGGATCATCTTCGCGCCCGGCATCGCGCCGCTGTTCCTCGTCGACCGTACGCTGGCCGAACACCTCGTCCACCAGCAGGGCCACGTTGCCGCCACCCTGACGCACCACCAGCAAGCGGGTCCGGTCGGTGTGCTGCGTGCGCTCGCCGAACAGGAATCGGCCGAAGTCGATCACCGGCACCAGGTTGCCGCGCACATTGGCCACGCCGAGCAGCCAGGGCTGGGTGCCCGGCACGGCGGTGAGCACGGGCACGGCCAGCAACTCGTTGATCTCGTCGATGCCGCTGACCAGCAGGCGCGAACCCACCCGGAAACCGATGCCGCGCCACAGTCCGGGCGCCTCGAACTTTTCCTGGGTGTCCGACGCGTGAGCCAGCGACAGCCGCTCGTACTGGGCAAGGATCTCGAAAGGGGTGCGGTTGACGGACTGGTTCATTTCTCGCTCGGCAACAATTCGTTGATGCAGGCCAGCAGTTCTTTTTCGTTCACCGGCTTGGTGATGAAGGCCCGCGCACCCTGGCGCAATCCCCACACGCGATCGGTTTCCATCGACTTGGTGGTGATCATCACGATCGGGACGTTCTGGGTCTTCGGATCGCGGGTAAGCGTGCGCGTTGCCTGGAAGCCGTTCATGCCGGGCATGATGACGTCCATGATGACGAGGTCGGGCAGATCGCTGCGCACGCGCTCGATGCCCTCTTCGGCGGTATTCACCGCCGCCACCTGGTGTCCCGCACGTTCAAGCAGGGTGGTGAACACGCGCACGTCGGTCGGCGAGTCGTCGATGATGAGAATATTGGCCACAGGTCCCCCTCAGAATCTGCAGTCAGTGGCTCGATACCGTGCTGACATGGCGATGGATGGCACCAAGCAGCTCGTCACGCGTGAACGGCTTGGTCAGATACTGTTCGGCACCCACGATGCGGCCACGAGCCTTGTCGAAGAGGCCGTCCTTGGAGGACAGCATGATCACCGGCGTGGCGCGGAACTGGGGGTTGTTCTTGATCAGCGCGCAGGTCTGATAGCCGTCCAGCCGCGGCATCATGATGTCGACGAAGATGATCGCCGGCTTCTGGTCGGAGATCTTGGCCAGGGCCTCGAACCCGTCGACCGCAGTCAGCACGTCGCAGCCCTCTTTCTTCAGAAGGGTCTCGGCCGTGCGGCGGATGGTCTTCGAGTCATCGATCACCATGACCTTGAGACCAGCCAAATCGTTAGCACTCACGTTCAAATTCACTCACTCCCCCTGCGGCCCGCCCCGAGCTCAGGATAGGCACCACGACATGCAACGTCCATGCCGGACGGTGCGCATGCAAAGTTTATTCTTGACGAGCCATCGGCAACCGCTCTGGGACGGTGATTCCGATGGCTTTGCTGTTTACTGCCTGCCCGCCGAGACTGTCAAGCAATAATCACCCGTGTTGTCTGAGGACTGCACAAGGTGACCCATAGTGGCACCATCTGGCCACCGACGACAGCCTCGACCGCTGCCGTCCGCGTCGTGACGTGATGGCCTCCGCGGTCTTCCATCTTAATATAGCGGCCTGCTGTCCCGCTCCCCTCCGCGTGGCGGCCCATTCCGGAGAATCACGATGAGCCTCGCGATCGGCGTGCTGATGGACCCCATCGGCGCAATCAAGGTGGCAAAGGACAGCAGCTTCGCAATGCTGTTGGAAGCGCAGCGCCGCGGCCATTCGCTGCACTACCTCGAACAGGGCGACCTGGCGCTGCGCAACGGTGATCCGTGGGGGCGCATGGCCACGCTCGAGGTCCGTGATGATCCGGCCCACTGGCACACCCTGGGCACGCCGCAATGGCGCGACCTGCGCCAGCTCGACGTGGTGCTGATGCGCAAGGACCCGCCGGTCGATGCGCAGTTCATCTACGACACCATGGTGCTGGAAGTCGCCCAGCACGGCGGCGTGGCCGTGGTCAACGACCCGCGCTCGCTGCGCGACTGCAATGAAAAGCTGTTTGCCCTGCAATTCGGGCAATGCATCGCGCCGACCCTGGTGGCGCGCGATGCCGGCGAACTGCGCCGATTCGCCGCCGAGCACGGCGAAGTGGTGCTGAAGCCGCTGGATGGCATGGGTGGCCGCGGCATCTTCCGGGCGCGGGCGGGCGACAGCAACCTCAACTCGATGCTGGAGACGCTGCTGGGTGGTGACGCCCACGGCGAAGGGCGCCAGTTCGCGATCGCCCAGAAGTACATCCCGGAAATCACCGCGGGCGACAAGCGCATCCTGGTGATCGATGGCGAACCGGTCCCCTACGCCCTGGCGCGAATCCCCCAGGGCAACGAGTTCCGCGGCAACCTCGCTGCCGGCGGGCGCGGCGAAGGGGTTCCGCTGTCCGATCGCGACCGCTGGATCGTCGAACAGGTGGCGCCCGAACTGCGCCGGCGCGGCCTGCTGTTCGTCGGCCTCGACGTGATCGGCGATTACCTGACCGAGATCAACATCACATCCCCGACCTGTGTACGTGAACTCGACGCCCAGTTCGGGCTTAACATTGCCGGTCAGCTGTTCGACGTCATCGAGCAGCACGTTTCCGGAAACCGCGCCGCGTGAGCCACACTGCAAGCGTCAACTCCCCGCC
Organism: Rhodanobacter sp. Soil_C_14; assembly: GCF_057657335.1. NCBI lineage: Bacteria > Pseudomonadati > Pseudomonadota > Gammaproteobacteria > Lysobacterales > Rhodanobacteraceae > Rhodanobacter > Rhodanobacter sp. Soil_C_14. The sequence continues at coordinate 811,088 of NZ_JBDGIQ010000001.1, forward strand.
CGATCCGATTGGCGCCACTTTCCTGTTTTCGCTGCTTCTGCATGGCGTGTTGCTGCTGGGCATCACCTTCCACTTCGTGAAGCCCTCGCCCAGCCTGCCCACGCTGGACGTCACCCTGGTCAACGTGGCCAACCGGCAGGCGCCGGACAAGGCGGACTTCCTGGCCCAGGCCAACAACACCGGCGGCGGCCAGAGCGATCGTGCCGCGCGCCCGTCGGCGCCGTTTTCCGGCGCCATCCCCAAGCCCGACCCCGGGATTGCGGCGCAACCCGTCGACGCCACCACGCCGCAGCCACGCGAGGCCACCCCGACCCGCATGGTCACCACCAGCAGCGCCAGCGACTTCCAGGTGACCAGCGACACCGCCCGGGATCAGGTGGACCCCCAGCAGCTGACCCCGACGGCGGAAGAACTGAAGCGCCGCGAGGCCATCGCGCAACTGGCCGCCGAACTGCGCAAGAAGAAGGTCGACTACGCCAAGCGGCCCAAGGTGAAGTACCTCACCGCCAGTACCCGCGAATACGCCTACGCCGCCTACATGCGGGGCTGGTCCGACCGGGTGGAGCGGGTGGGCAACCTCAACTACCCCGAAGAGGCGCGCCGCCAGGGCTTGCACGGCGACGTGCTGCTCACCGTGGTGCTCAACCTCGATGGCAGCATCAAGACCATCGAAGTCATCCAGAGCTCCGGCCAGAAAGTGCTCGATGCCGCCGCCGAGCGCATCGTGCGCCTGGCGGCCCCGTTCCCGCCGGCCCCGAAAAGCGCCGAACGCATCGACCAGCTCAACATCACCCGCACCTGGCGCTTCCAGCCGAACAACGTGCTGCAGACTCGCTGAACCTCGCGGCTCGCGGTTCGGCGAACGACCCGCACTGCGCTTACAATGCGCACATGACCGCCGTGCAGCCATCGACACTCACCGGGCACTTCCTGATCGCCATGCCCAACCTGGCCGATCCGCCGTTCTCGCGCGGCGTCGCCCTGCTGTGCCAGCACGACGAGGATGGCGCGGTCGGCCTGCTGGTCAACCAGCTTTCCGAGTACAGCTTCGGCGACGTGCTGGCCCAGATGAAGCTGGAGTGCGCGGACAGCGAACTGGCCGACGCACCGGTCCTGATCGGTGGCCCGGTGCAACAGGAGCGCGGCTTCGTGCTGCATCGCGAGCCCGGCCCCTGGGATTCCAGCTACCGCATCAACGACCACTGGTCGGTCACCACCTCGCGCGACATCCTCGTCGCCATGGCCGCCGGTGAAGGCCCGCGCCAGGCGATCATGGTGCTCGGCTACGCGGGTTGGGACGCCGGCCAGCTGGAACAGGAACTGATGGCCAATGCCTGGCTGACCGCCGAAGCCAGCGACCGGGTGGTGTTCGACACGCCGCTGGAAGAGCGCTGGAGCGCCGCGGCCGGACTGGTCGGCGTCGATCCGCGCCAGTTGTCCGGTTACGCGGGCCACGCATGAGTTGCGCGTTCGGCTTCGATGTCGGCAGCAAGATCACCGGCGTGGCGATCGGCAACAGCTTCACCGCCAGCGCCCGCGCACTGGCCACGCTGGCCGTGCATGACGACACACCGGACTGGAACCGGCTCGATACGCTGCGCCGCGAATGGCAACCGGACACTCTCGTGGTCGGCCTGCCGCTGACCCTGGATGGTGCCGAGCAGCCGGCCAGCCGTCGTGCCCGCCGTTTCGCAGCGCAATTGCAGGAGCGCTACGGGCTGCCCGTGGTGCTGGTCGACGAGCGACACAGCTCGCAGGAAGCCGCCCAGCGTTTTGCCGGCGCCCGCGCGCTGGGCCTGAAGCGACGCCGCGACGCGGCAGCCATCGACGCCGAAGCCGCCGCGGTCGTGCTGGAGCGCTGGCTCGGCATGGCCACGACGAGCAGCGCGCCAGACGCCGATCACTAGAACCCCTCCCACCTCCAGACCGCCCGCCATGAGTCCTCGCCTGCGCCACCTCACCACCCTGGAAAACCTGCCGCGCGAGACCATCGAGCGCCTGCTCGACCGCGCCGAGGCCCTGCGCGACGCCTGCGCCCACGGCACCCGCAAGCTCGACGTGCTGGCCGGACGCACAGTGCTGAACCTGTTCTTCGAACCCTCCACGCGCACCCGCACCTCGTTCGAGCTGGCGGCGAGGCGGCTGGGCGCCGACGTGATCAACTTCGACATCGGGCTGTCCTCGACCAGCAAGGGCGAGGAACTGTTCGACACGCTGCATACGCTGGAAGCGATGCACCTGGACGCCATCATCGTGCGGCACAAGCAGTCCGGCACGCCGGACGAGCTGGTTCGCCACGCCATGAGCGGGGTGTCGGTGATCAATGCGGGTGACGGCAACCGGGCCCATCCCACCCAGGGCCTGCTGGACGCACTGACCATCCGCCAGCATCGGCCAGACCTGGAGAACCTGCGCGTCGTGATCTGCGGCGACATCAAGCACTCGCGCGTGGCGCGCTCGGACATCAGCGCCTTGAACGCGCTCGGCGTGAAGGAGATCCGCCTGTGCGGACCCGCCGAGCTGATGCCTGATGCCAACGAGGTGCCCAAAGGCTCGCGCCATGAGGATTTCGACGAGGCCATCGAAGGCGCCGACGCGGTGATCATGCTGCGCCTGCAAAAAGAGCGCATGGCCAGCATCGAGCTGCCCGACGAGGCCGCCTACTTCGCCCACTACGGCCTGGACCGGCGGCGCCTGGCGCGGGCCGCCCCCGGCTGCCTGGTGATGCACCCGGGACCGATCAACCGCGGCATCGAAATCGCCTCCGACGTCGCCGACGGCGCGCAGTCGCGCATCCTGGAACAGGTGGGCAATGGCGTGTTCGTGCGCATGGCCGTGCTGAACGAAGTGCTGGCACGCTGAAGCGCAGCGATTACGGCACCGCAGCACGGCCCCGGGCAAGCGGGCATAATGTCCCGCGCAGCATTCACCACACTGGGGATCATCATGCGATCGACGACGCGATACATCGCGCTGGGCTTCGCCGGCATCATGCTGGCGGCCTGCGGGCACAAGGACAAGGATGCACCACTGGCTTACGTTCCGGCGGACACGCCGTACGTGATGGCCAATCTCGACACCATGGACGACAGCACCCGTGGCGCCCTGCTCGCGCAAGCCGATGCGCAACTGCCATCCCAGCTGGCACAACTGGATGCCGCCGCCGACCGGCTGGCCGCGAAGGACCCGGAGGGTGCGCGCCTGCTGCGCGCGCTGCACGCCGAGTTCAAGGGCAAGACCATCGAAACCTTCGCCGAAGGCGCAGGCATCAATCTCAAGGGCTATTCCGCGTTCTATGGCCTGGGCCTGGCCCCGGTCGCCCGCTTCGACCTGAGTGACCCCGCCGCGTTCGACGCCTTCGTCGGCCGGCTGGAAACCGCTTACGGCAAGAAGCTGGAAGTGGCCAGCCTCGACAAGCAGTCCTATCGCCGCTTCACTTCCGCCGCCTCGGGCACGCAGATGATCCTGGCCACCGTCGGCAAGCAGGCGGTCGCTGCGCTGCTGCCCGGCGATGCTTCGCCGGCGCTGTTGCGCCAGGCACTGGGACTGGACCGTCCGCAGAAGAGCCTGCAGGACGACGGTCGCCTGGCCACCCTGGCCAAGGCCAAGGGTTACCAGAAGTGGCTGGTCGGCCAGTTCGACCTCACCCGCGCGCTGCCGCTGGCGGTGAGCGGCAAGGACCCGCTGGTGAATGCGATCCAGAAGGCCCGCGCCCAGGCGGTGTCGGCCAAGACCGGCGAGCCGGTGGCCACCCAATTGCAGACCTCGCCCAGCTGCAGTGCGGACGCGGCGCGCATCGCCGCCCGCGTGCCCACCATCAGCTTCGGCTACACGCAGCTCGATGCGAAGCACCAGGACGCCCGCGTCGACATCGCCCTGGCGGACGACATCAGCCAGGCCTTCGCCGGCCTGAAGGTGGCCTTGCCCGGGCTGGGCAAGGCCGGCAGCGCGCCGTTCGACCTCAGCATCGCGCTGCCGATCGCCAGCATGCGCGGCTTCTGGATGGCGCAGGCTGACGCGGTCGCCGCCAAGCCGTTCACCTGTGCCTCGCTGACCGACCTCAACGACAGCTTCGCCAAGCTGGGCCCGGCCATGCAGAAGGCGGCGATTCCGCCGTTCGGCGACATGTTGGGAGTGCGCCTGGCGCTGGATTCGCTGAGCGCCGGCAAGGATTCCGCGATGCCTTCGTTCACCGGGCGCCTGGTGCTCGGCACCAGCAATCCCGAAGGACTGCTGGCGATGGGCCAGATGATGGTGCCCGCGCTGTCCCAGCTGAAGCTGGGCCACGACGGCACGCCGCAGGCGCTGCCCAAGGACATGGTCAGCATGCTGGGCCAGCCTGCATGGGTGGCGATGAGTGAAAAGGCGCTCGCGCTCGGCGTCGGTGCCGGCGAAGACAGCCACCTGGCCGACACGCTCAAGGAACCCGGCGGCGACGCCGGCCAGATGACGCGGATGCACATCAGCGGCGCCATGTACGTCAGCTGGCTGCAATTGATGGAACAGAAACTGGACGCGCTGGCTGCTGCCACCGCGACGCTGGGCAAGAGTGACGAGCCGTCGATCGACGACGGCAGCGACGCCACCAGCGCCGCCGACGAACTGGCCCGTTCCAGGGCGCAGTTCGCCGCGATGAAGGCCCAGGCCGAACGGGTCGACAGCATCGATGCCGAGATGCACGTCGACAAGAGCGGCATGGTGATCACCAGCCAGACCGTGCTGAAGTAACCCGATCGTCTGGACCAGAAGCCGGGGCGCCGTCGCGTCCCGGCTTTTTTGTGCCCGCAACGAACAGATGTCGAACATGCCGATGACATCCCGTTCGCATCCGTGATCGGGGACTGAACGGGGCGTGTCGCGGCGACATGCATTTCACCCTCCGGCTGGTGCCATGTCCCAAGGAAGCCGCTGCATGGCATCCCGCCTGCCACCGGCAGGCCCTCACCGCCAGTCAGGGAGATCGATATGCGCAATTCCAAGATCCGCACCAGCCTTTATGCCACCGCCATGATGTTCGGCTTCGCGGCCATTCCGTTCGGCCAGGTGATGGCCCAGGACAACGCCGGCCAGATGCAGAAGGCGTCGGACAACCAGACCGTTCCCGACAAGGCCGCCGATGCCTGGATCACCACCAAGGTGAAGTCCGAGTTCGGCACCACCAAGGGCGTTTCCGCCACCGACATCTCGGTGTCGACCAACGATGGCGTGGTGACCCTCAGCGGTACCGTTTCCAGCGCCGCGGAGAAAGACAGCGCCGAGCGCGTGGCCCGGAGCGTCAAGGGCGTCAAGAGTGTCGACACCAGCGGCCTCACCGTCGGCGTGGCCGAAAAATGATCACGGCATGACGGTGGCGATGCCACCTTGCTGAAACGAAAAAGGCGCCCCAGGGCGCCTTTTTCTTCATCCGGCAGGCGCCTCAGCGATTGAGGAAATTCGCACCACCAAGATTGTTCCCGTCGCGCGTCTCTTCCAGTTCCACGCCGTCCAGACCCTGCGACAGGGTATGCGCATCGCCGCCCTGCGCCAGCTTGATGCGCAGGCGCACCTCGTTGGAGCTGTCGGCGTAACGCAACGCGTCCTCGTAGCTGATCTCGCCGGCGTGATAGAGCTCGACCAGGGCCTGGTCGAACGTCTTCATGCCCAAGAGGGTGGATTCCTTCATCACTTCCTTCAGCTTGTGGATCTCGCCCTGGCGGATGTAGTCCTGCACCAGCGGCGTGCCCAGCAGCACTTCCACCGCCACGCGGCGTGCCTTGCCGTCCGGGGTGGGGATCAGCATCTGCGCCACGATGCCCTTCAGGTTCAGCGAAAGGTCCATCAGCAGCTGCTGGCGACGGTCTTCCGGAAAGAAGTGCAGGATGCGATCCATGGCCTGGTTCGCGTTGTTCGCGTGCAGGGTGCACAGCACCAAGTGGCCGGTTTCGGCGAAGGCAATCGCGTGGTCCATGCCCTCGCGGGTGCGCACCTCGCCGATCATGATCACGTCCGGCGCCTGGCGCAGGGTGTTCTTCAGGGCGTTGTCCCAGGTGTCGGTGTCGATGCCGACTTCGCGCTGGGTGATGATGCAGCCCTCGTGCTTGTGCACGTATTCGATCGGGTCCTCGATGGTGATGATGTGGCCGGTCGAATTCTGGTTGCGGTAGCCGATCATCGCCGCCAGCGAGGTCGATTTGCCCGAGCCGGTGGCGCCCACGAAGACGATGATGCCGCGCTTGGTCATCGCCAGCTGCTTGAGTACCGGCGGCAGGGTCAGCTCCTCGATCGACGGAATCTTCGACTCGATACGGCGCAGCACCATGCCGACGCAGTTGCGCTGGTAGAAGCACGAGACGCGGAACCGACCCACGCCCTGGGCGGAGATCGCGAACTGGCATTCGTGGGTCTTCTCGAACTCCTCGCGCTGGCCCGGCGTCATCACGTTGAGCACCATGTCACGCGACTGCTGCACGCTGAGCGGGCTCTGCGTGATCGGCACGATGCGGCCCTGCACCTTCATCGACGGCGCCACGCCCGCGGTGATGAACAGGTCGGACGCCTTCTTGTGCACCATCAGCTTCAGGAAGGAGGTGAAATCAAAATCGCTCATGGCTCTACCTCAGGGATTCGAGATTCGGGATTCGGGATTCGTCAGAAAAGCCGACGCCGGGAATCGGGCCGGGCGTTGGCTCGTGCCAATCCCGATTTCCGAATCCCGAATCCCCGCTTCACTTGAAGCTGTCCTTGTTCTTGGCGTACATCGAGGCCTCCTGACGGGTCACCAGGCCACGCTTGACCAGGTCCTGCAGGCACTGGTCAAGCGTCTGCATGCCGAACTGCTGGCCGGTCTGGATCGACGAATACATCTGCGCGACCTTGTCCTCGCGGATCAGGTTGCGGATCGCCGGGATGCCGACCATGATCTCGTGCGCCGCGATGCGGCCCCCGCCGACCTTCTTCAGCAGCGACTGCGAGATGACCGCGCGCAGCGACTCGGACAGCATCGAGCGCACCATCGGCTTCTCGCCGGCGGGGAACACGTCGATGATGCGGTCAATGGTCTTCGCCGCCGAGCTGGTGTGCACGGTGGCGAACACCAGGTGGCCGGTTTCCGCGGCGGTCAGCGCCAGGCGGATGGTTTCCAGGTCGCGCAACTCGCCGACCAGGATGTAGTCCGGATCCTCGCGCAACGCCGAGCGCAACGCCTCGTTGAAGCCGTGCGTGTCGCGATGCACTTCGCGCTGGTTGATCAGGCACTTCTGCGAGGTATGCACGAACTCGATCGGGTCCTCGACCGAGAGCATGTGACCGTATTCGTTCTTGTTGATGTGGTCGACCATCGCCGCCAGCGTGGTCGACTTGCCCGAGCCGGTCGGGCCGGTCACCAGGATCAGGCCCTGCGGCTGTTCGATCAGTTCCTTGAACACCCGGGGACAACCCAGGTCTTCCAGGGTCAGCACTTCGGACGGAATGGTACGGAACACCGCGCCAGCGCCGCGATTCTGGTTGAACGCGTTGACGCGGAAACGGGCCAGCCCGGGAATCTCGAACGAGAAGTCGGTCTCGTAGAACTCTTCGTAGTCGCGCCGCTGCTTGTCCGACATGATGTCGTAGATCAGCGAGTGCACCTGCTTGTGTTCCAGCGCAGGGATGTTGATGCGGCGGACATCGCCATCAACGCGGATCATCGGCGGCAGCCCGGCGGACAGATGCAAGTCCGAGGCCTTGTTCTTTACCGAGAAGGCAAGCAGTTCGGCAATGTCCATGAAGTCGTTTCCCCTAAACCGAGCGTCTGGATGGCATGAATTCGGGCGCTGCAATCGGGACCGTCGATCGTCCGCAGGCGTGGTGCGCCGCAACGCATGTTGCCTGGCGCCACCTCGCAGCCCGGACGAGCCGTTCCAATCCCCTTGCAGCCGGGTCGATACTACTCGCGCAAGCGGCTGTGCGGCCAGTCTTTCCAGCCGCCAGCGCGCAAAGTGTCGACCCGGTTTGCGCGGTCTGTCGTAAAACCGCGATCCGACCTTCGCCGGCGGATCGATGGCGACCGTCGCCGGACGCACCCACCACGGAATCGGCCCGCAGTGCGACGGCTCCGGTAAGGTACGCGGTCTGGACGATCCACCTGACGCATCCGAGGAACCCTGCATGACACGACTTGCCTTCATCGGCGGCGGCAACATGGCGCGCAGCCTGATCGGCGGCCTGCTGAAGACCGGCGTGGCGCCGGCCACGGTGAGCGTGGCCGAGCCGCTGGCCGAAGCGCGCCAGGCGCTGGGCCGCGAATTCGGCATCGCCTGCTACGCCGAGAACCGGCTTGCCGCGGCGGAAGCCGAGGTCATCGTGCTGGCGGTCAAGCCGCAGATCATGCCGGCGATCCACGCCGAACTGCGCGACACCCTGCAACGCAATCGCCCGCTGCTGATCTCGATCGCCGCCGGCGTGCGGCTGGACCAACTGGAACGCTGGTTCGGCAGTGGCCTGCCGATCGTGCGCTGCATGCCCAACACGCCGGCCCTGATCGGCGCCGGCGCCACCGGCCTGTGCGCCAACAGCCGGGTCAGCCCGGCGCAGAAGGCGCAAGCCCAGCACATCCTGGACGCTGCCGGGATCACCCGCTGGATCGACGACGAGGCGCTGATGGATACGGTCACCGCCTTGTCCGGTTCCGGCCCGGCCTACTTCTTCGCCCTGGTCGAGGCGCTGGAAGCGGCCGCCGTGGCCCAGGGCCTGCCCCGCGACACCGCCCGCGCGCTGGCCGCGCAGACCTGCCTCGGCGCCGGCCGCATGCTGGTCGAAGGCGGCGAAGACCCCGCGCTGCTGCGCCAGCGCGTCACCTCGCCCAACGGCACCACCCAGGCCGCGCTGGAAAGTCTTGCCGCCGACGGGCTGCCGCACATCGTGGCCCGTGCGGTCCACGCCGCCACCCGTCGCGGAGCGGAACTGGCCAACGAACTGGACAAGCTGTCGTGAGCTACCTGCTGAACGCCCTCTCCATGCTGATCGAGCTGGTCTTCGAGGCGGCCGTCACCCTGCTGCTGCTGCGCGTGGCCGCCGAAGCCTGCCGCGCCGACTTCCACAACCCGCTGAGCCAGTTCATCTACCGCTACACCAACCCGGTGCTGGCGCCGATCCGCCGCGTGCTGCCGAACTGGCGCCGGATCAACCTGGCCGCCCTGCTGCTGGCCTGGCTGGCGATGCTGCTCAAGCGCGTGCTGCTGTTCGCCCTGCAGGGCGTGATGGCGCACCCGTTGGGACTGATCGTGCTGGCGCTGGCCGAACTGCTCGACTTCGCCCTGCTGTTCTATCTGGTGCTGATCTTCGGCTGGTCCCTGCTGAGCATGTTCTCGGTGGATCAGCGCCATCCCCTGCTCAGGCTGGCCGGCGCCCTGGTGGCCCCGCTGCTGCGCCCGCTGCGCGGCAGGCTGGTCGCCGGTCAGATCGACTTCGCGCCGATGGTGGTGATGATCGTGTTGCTGCTGGCGCGCCTGCTGATCGCCGCACCGCTGCTGGATCTGGGGGCGCGGTTGGCACTGGGCGCCTGAGATTTCTCTTGTGACTGTGACTTTGGCCGCCGTCTTCTGTAAGAAATAGATCAAGAGCTTTCGTCCTCCTTCGGAGGGCGAGTCACTTTCTGCCTCTTGCTTCGATGTGCCTAGAAGCAAAAGCTTCAAAAGCTTCAAGTGCAGAGCGGTCGATCGCCTTCGGCGACCGAGTCACTTTTCTCTTGCGTGGCCAAGAGAAAAGTAACCAAAAGAGAAGGCCACCCCGCTTGGCGCTTGCCGGACTCCTGTCCGGCAGTCCGTGAGCCGGGGCCGGGCTTTTCGAACGGGCATCCTGCCCGTGCGAAAAGGCGTTGCCATCCCTGGCAACGCCCGCTACGCGGCCTGTCGTCCCCGTCTCACCGCCGCACAAGGGACCCCGGTAAAGCAGCGGGCCATCGTGGCCCGCACTCGGTGATGAAGCTGAAGAACAAAAGCCAGAGCCAGGACCGAAGCAAAGCTCCGAGTCGCCGCTTTGCTCTTGATCCGGCTCTTCTGAAAAGTACGCGCAGGATGCGCGTCGCTCTACCCGGGGCCCCTCTGCAGCGGCGAGGCGGGGTCGACAGGCCGCCTAGCGGGAGCCGACAGGGATGTCGGCTCCTTTTCGCACGGACAGGATGTACGTTCGAAAAGCCCGGCCCCGACTCGCGGACTTTCCGGGCAGGAAGCCCGGAAAGCGCGGAAGCGGGGTGGCCTCTCTTTGGGCCACGTTTCTCTGGCCACTCAGAGAAAGGTGGCTCGGCTGCCGTAGGCAGACGAAAGCTTTTGCTCTGATGCGCAGGGGCACGCAAAAGCGCCGCCCGCAACGGCAAGTGCGATGACCAGCTTCGCTGTTTTAAAGCTGTTCCGGCCTTCGCCGGAATGACGACCGGTGAGCGGGAAGGCCTTCGCTGGCATGACGAGTGGGCTGGAGGTCGCCGGCACAACAGCCCGCAAACGGCGAAAAGCTCAGCGCAGCGCCCACTCGGCGATGATTCGATGGATCTCGTCCAGTCCGTCGAACAGCGCCGCCGGTCCCGGCTGCAGGATGATCGGCGACTTGATCTCGTGGAGGTCACCGTGGCGCACCGCGGGGATCGCGTCCCAGCCCGGTCGCGCCGCGACCTTCCCGGGGCGGAAGCGCTTGCCGCACCAGGAGCCCAGGATGATGTCCGGCGCGCGCCGCACCACCTCGTCACCGTTCGGCAGGATGCGCTGCTTGGCCAGCGGTTCGCGGGCCAGTTCGGGGAAACAGTCGTCGCCACCGGCGATGCCGATGATTTCGGCGACCCAGCGGATGCCGGTGATGATCGGCTCGTCCCATTCCTCGAAATACACTTTCGGCCGCCGCGACAGTCGCGCCACGGCGGCGCGGATGTCGGCAATGTGCCGCTCGGCGCGTTGCGCGTACGCGTCGGCCTTTTCATGCGCGCCGACCATCGCGCCCAGCCGCCGGATGTAGGCGAGGATGCCGTCGACGCTGCGATGGTTGCTGACCCATACCTCCACGCCGCACTTGATCAGCTCGCGCGCGATATCGGCCTGGATGTCGGAGAAGCCGATCGCCAGATCGGGTTCCAGTTTCATGATCTCGCCGATCTTCGCGCTGGTGAACGCGGAGACCTTCGGCTTCTCCTTGCGCGCGCGCGGCGGCCGCACGGTGAAGCCGGAGATGCCGACGATGCGGTGCTCTTCGCCCAGTGCGTACAGCACCTCGGTCGGCTCCTCGGTGAGGCAGACGATACGCTGGGGGAAGTGGTCGGCCACGCGGTGATCCATCCGCTCAATGCCCCAGCACGGTCACCGTGACCTTGCGCTGGTGCGGGTCGAGCCGGTGCTCCCACAGGTAGATGCCTTGCCAGGTGCCGAGTTGCAACTTGCCGCCGTGCACCGGCACGACCAGGCTGACCCCGGTGAGGATCGAGCGGACATGCGCTGGCATGTCGTCGGGCCCCTCCGCGTCATGTTCGAAGAGCGGGTCGCCGTCGGGCACCGCGCGGGCGAACCAGCGCTCCAGGTCGCGGCCCACCGCCGGGTCGGCGTTCTCGCCGAGCAGCAAGGAGCAACTGGTGTGGGCAGTGAAGACATGGGCCATGCCGAGCTGGACATGGCTGGCCGCCAGCGCATCCGCCACCTGCGCGGTGATGTCGCTGAAACCGCGCCCGCGGGTATGCACGATGAAGCCACCCTGCGCCACGTGCTGCGCGGGCAGCGGACGGGTCACGGGTACAGCATCCGGCTGGTCCAGGTCTGGCCGTGGCGATCCCAGCGCACCCGCTCGTGCAGGCGGAACTCGGCGCCGTACCAGAACTCCAGCATGTCCGGCTCGACCACGAAGCCGCCCCAGTGTGGCGGCCGGCTCACCTCGCGACCGTCGAACTGCTGCTCATAGCGCGCCACGCGCTGCTCGAAGGTGTCGCGATCGGGCAGGGTCTGCGATTGCAGCGAAGCCCAGGCGCCGATCTGGCTGCCGCGCGGGCGGCTGGCGAAATAGGCATCCGACTCCTCGTCCTGCAGCTTGCGGGCGGCGCCCTCGACGCGGACCTGCACGCCTTCGCGCAATTGCTTCCAGTGGAAGCACAGCGCCACCTGCGGGTGGGCGTCCAGCTGGCTGCCCTTGTCGCTCTGGTAGTTGGTGTAGAAGCGGAAGCCACGCTCGTCGGCGCCCTTGAGCAGCACGATGCGCGAGGCGACCCGGCCGGAAGCGTCGACGGTGGAAAGGTTCATCGCCGTCGGCTCGCGGTCGCCGCTGGCCCTGGCTTCGTCCAGCAGGCGCAGGAAGGTGTCCAGAATCTCGGGTTTGAGCATGATGTCGAAACTTTCCTTTTGCATCGTGGCCGACACGCGCCATCATGGCGCGGATGAACCTGAGCGATGATAGTGCAATGTCCTGTTCCCCCAGTAGCTTTCCGGCCCGGCTGACGGCGCCATCCTGCCCTGCCCGGCGTGAAGCAGGCAGGGACGCGCCCGTTTGGGGGATACTGGGCGATCACCGCCTGCCTGTGGCGGAAGTGCCTCCGGGAACCAAGGTATCTTGCGGATGATGTCTCACGCCGACCTGCACAACGAAGCCCTCGCCGGCCATCTGCTCGACCAGTACGCAGGGCGCATCGCCCGCTCGCGCCGCCCCTACATCCTTGGCCTTTCCGGCCTGCAGGGCAGTGGCAAGAGCACGCTGGCGCGGGTGATGAAGATGCAGGCCGAGGCTCGCGGCTGGGCCACCGAGGTGCTGTCGCTGGACGACTTCTACTATGCCCGCAGCGAACGCGAGACGCTGGCGCGCGAAGTCCATCCGCTGCTGCGCACGCGCGGCGTGCCGGGCACTCACGAGATCGAACTGCTGATGTCGGTGCTGGCCGCCCTGCCGCATGCCTCGGAACGGTTGCCGGTGCTGCACCCGCGTTTCGACAAGGGCCGCGACACCCGCTTTCCACCGTCACGCTGGCCGCGGATCACCCGGCCGCCGAAGCTGGTGATCGTGGAGGGCTGGGCACTGGGCATCCGTCCGCAGTTGCAGGCTGCGCTGGCCAAGCCGGTCAACGAACTGGAGCGCCGCGAGGACCCCGACGGCAGCTGGCGGCACTGGGTCAACAAGCAGCTGCGCGGCTACCAGCCGCTGTGGCGCAAGTTCGATGCCCTGATCGTGCTGCAGGCGCCAGGCTGGGAAATCGTGCGGCGCTGGCGCGGCGAGCAGGAGCAGGATCTCTTGGCGCGCCACGCGCCCCTGGCGATGGACGCCGCGGCGATGGAGCGGTTCCTCGCCCACTTCGAACGACTGAGCCGGCACGCGCTGGCCACCCTGCCGGTGCTGTCCGATACCTGCGTGGAGTACGACGACGACCGCCACGTGACGGGGCTCAGTCACGGCTGACGGGAATCGGGAATCGGGAATCGGGAATCGGGAATCGGGGAAGCATCGCACTGCCCCGACCCTGATTCCCGCACCGATCAATCCACCACGAAGTTGATCTTCATGTTGACGCGCCACTCGGTCACCGTGCCGTCGTCTCCGGTGACCACCTTGATCTCGTTGACCCAGGCGCCCTTGATGTTCTTCACCGACTCGGCGGCTTTCTTCAGGCCGTGCTGCACGGCGTCTTCGACGCCCTTGGCGGACGAGGCGTTGATTTCGATGACCTTGGCTACTGACATGACGTCACTCTCCCATGGAGTCCGTGCGAGCGGCACGATGCGCTTCCCCTGTTCGAAGCGCCAGTCTGGACTGCCGTTGTCGAAAGGGACAAGCCGCACTGCAAAATCACGTCACGTTGACGCCTCGACCTGCACGGCCGTGCCGTACGCGAGCACCTCGGTCACGCCCTGGGCCACTTCATTGGCGTCGTAGCGCATCGCCACCACGCCATTGGCGCCCATCGCCGCGGCGTGTTGCAGCATCAGCTCGAACGCTTCCTCGCGGGCCTTCTCGCACAGCTCGGTATAGATCGAGATGTTGCCGCCGACGATGGTCTGCAGCGCCGCGCCGAGATTGCCCACCACGCTGCGCGAACGCACGGTGATGCCCCGCACGATGCCCAGCGAACGGACGATGCGGAAGCCGGGGATCTCGTTGGCGGTACTGACCTGATGGTGTGGAACGGTTCTGGCCATGATGGTGCTCCGTGGAATCAGCTGTCGATCAGTGCAGCATAGCCTTCGCGCGAATCCGGCCACCGCGGCGCCCAGCCGCTGGCGCGCAGGCGGGCATTGCTCAGCCGCTTGCTGCCAACGCCCACCGGCGCGGCACCTTCTGGCGGCGGCGGGGCGTCGATCAGCGCGGCCAGGAAATCGTACAACTCGTCCAGCGGCATCGGCGTGTCGTCGACGCCCAGGTACAGCGCTTGCGGCGCCTCCACCTGCAGCAGGTGGACGATGGCCGCGGCGGCATCGTCGACGTGGATGCGGTTGGCCCAGTGCGGCACTTCGCGGGGTACCCGCAGCTGTCCCGCGCGCAGCTTTTCCACCAGTTGCAGGCGCCCGGGCCCGTACAGGCCCGCCAGGCGCAGCACCACGCCGGGCACCGGCTGCTCAGCCAGCCACTGCTCGGCCTCGCGCAGCACCGCACCATTGAAGCCGAGCGGACCGACCGAGGTGGTTTCATCCACCCAGTCGCCATCGTGCTCGCCGTACACCGCGCTGGATGACACGAACAGGCATCGCTGCAGGCGACTGCCGTCCAGCGCTTCCAGCAGATGACGCAGGCCGTCCACGAAAACCGCGCGATAGCTGGCCTTGTCCCGCCCATCCGGCGCCGGCAGATAGATCACGCGGGTGATGCCGTGGGGCAATGCGCCGAGGCTGGCGGGATCAGTCAGGTCACCGCCCAGCCAGTGGATGCCCGACGCGTCGCGCGCCGGTGGATGCCGCCGCAACGCCCAGACGTCGTCACCGCGCGCGCGCAGAAGCTGCGCCACGCGTTCGCCCAGGTCACCGCATCCGGCCAGCAGGATACGTTCGCTCACCACTACCCTCCCATGGATCTGTCGAGATGAATCGATCGGGCTGACTGGATCACGCCCGCGCTTGCACGCCGAGTATCGCAAATTGACGGCTGCGGGCGGGTCGGACCCGGCCGATCGGCCCTGCTAGCATTCGCTCATGAATCCGTCGCACAACCTTTTCATCATCGGACCGACCGGCGCCGGCAAGACCTCGATCGGGCGACGGCTTGCCGCGCATTATGGCCTGACTTTCATCGATCTCGACCAGGAAATCGAACGGCATTGCGGCGTCGACGTGAACACGGTTTTCGAGATCGAGGGCGAGGCGGGATTCCGCCAGCGCGAAAGCACGCTGCTGGAGGAAATCAGCGGCCAGCATGACCTGTTGCTGGCCACCGGCGCCGGCGCGGTGCTGGCCGAAAGCAATCGTCGATGCCTCGGCGGGCGTGGCTACGTGGTGTGGCTGCAGACCACCATCGCGCAGCAACTCGAACGGCTCGAACGCGACCATCGCCGTCCGTTGCTGGCCGTGCCCGACCGCCACGAGCGGCTGCAGGCGATGGCCCGGGTGCGTGAACCGCTCTACCGCGAACTGGCCGACCTGGCCGTTCCCGGCGAACATGGCAGCGTCGCCAGCGCCAGCGAACGCTGCATCGCGCTGATCGACCAGCACTGGCAACGTCCTTCCGCATTCCCCAGGCAGACCGCATGAACCCGGCAATCCAGCATCTCCACGTCGCGCTGGGCCAGCGCAGCTATCCGGTGTGGATCGGCGCCGGCCTGCTCGACGACCACGCGCGCTGGCGCGCGATGCTGCGCGGCCGGCACGCGCTGGTGATCAGCAACACCACGGTGGCGCCGCTGTACCTGCCGCGGATCGAAGCGGGGCTGGACGGCCTGCACTGGTCGTCCTTCCTGCTCGACGACGGCGAGGCGCACAAGACCTTCGCCAACGTCGGCCGCGCGCTGGAAGCGCTGGGCCAGCTCGGTGCCACCCGCGATGCCTGCGTGATCGCGCTGGGCGGCGGCGTGGTCGGCGACCTGGCCGGCTTCAGCGCCGCGTGCTGGATGCGCGGCATCGACTTCATCCAGATGCCGACCACCTTGCTGGCGATGGTCGACTCCTCGGTCGGCGGCAAGACCGGCGTGAACCTGCCGGTCGGCAAGAACCTGGCTGGCGCCTTCCACCAGCCCCGCGCGGTGATCGCCGACATCGACACCCTGGCCACCCTGCCCGACCGCGAATACCGCGCCGGCCTGGCCGAGGTGATCAAGGGCGCGGCGATCGGCGACGAGCCGTTCTTCGCCTGGCTGGAGCAGCACGCCGATGCGCTGGCCGCACGCGATCCCGCCACCGTGCAGGAGGCGATCGCGCGCAAGGTCGCCTACAAGGCCGGCGTGGTTGCCCGCGACGAAACCGAACAGGGCGAACGCGCCCTGCTCAACCTCGGCCACACCTTCGGCCATGCGCTGGAAACCGCCGGCCACTACACCACCTTGCTGCATGGCGAAGGCGTGGCGGTCGGCATGCTGCTGGCCGCCCGCTTGTCCGAACGGCTGGGCATGAGCGACACCCACGACACCCGCCGCATGCTGCGCCTGCTGGAAACCCTCGGGCTGCCGGTGACGATTCCGCCCGGCATGGACCCTCAACAGCTGCTGGCGCTGATGCGGCTGGACAAGAAGAACAGCGCCGGCAGCCTGCGCCTGATCCTGTGGCGTGGCATCGGCCGGGCCGAGATCGTCGGCGGCGTGGACGAAGCCGACGTCATGGCGATCCTGACCGAAGCCGCTTAGGGCAGACGCCGTCCGCCGCCGCGTGTGACGACATGCCCCGGCCATCCGGCGGGTCCCCGGGCGCAAATCCTATAAACTGTGCCGTCCGGCTACGCGCCCGTTCGTGTTGCACCCCTGGAACCCATGCGCCTCTACCTGCAAACCGTGCCCGGCGCTGCCGAAGCACCCCGCTACGTCCAGATCACGCTGGAGCAGGACCTGCTCGGCGGCTGGACGCTGTATCGCGAGTCCGGCACCCAGGGCGGCCGCGCGACCATGAAACGCGAGCAGTTCCTGGAGCGCGACGAGGCCGTGAGCGCCTTCGAGAAAGCGCGCGATGCCCAGCTCAAGCGCGGTTTCCGCCTGATGTTTGCCCAGGGCCTCGAAGGCCCTTACGGACGTTGAAATGACCGAGTTGAAGAACGACCGCTTCCTGCGCGCACTGCGCCGGGAAGCCACCGACACCACGCCGATCTGGGTGATGCGCCAGGCGGGTCGCTACCTGCCCGAATACCGCGCCACCCGCGAGCGCGCCGGCAGCTTCATGGGCCTGGCGCAGAACCCCGAATACGCCTGCGAAGTCACCCTGCAGCCGCTGGAACGCTTCGAGCTCGACGCAGCGATCCTGTTCTCCGACATCCTCACCATCCCCGATGCGATGGGTCTGGGCCTGTCGTTCGCCCAGGGCGAAGGCCCGCAGTTCGCGCGGCCGCTGCGCACCGCCGCCGACATCGCCAGACTCGCCGTGCCCGACATGGACGGCGAACTGCGCTACGTGATGGATGCGCTGCGGCTGATCCGCCAGGAGCTGCACGGCCGCGTGCCGCTGATCGGCTTCTCCGGCAGTCCGTGGACGCTGGCCTGCTACATGGTCGAAGGCCACGGCTCGCGCGATTTCGCCACGCTGAAGGCGATGTGCTGGAACGAACCGCAACTCGCGCACCAGCTGCTCGACACACTGGCCCGCTCCGTCGCCGCCTACCTGATCGCCCAAGCCGAGGCCGGCGCCCAGGCGCTGATGATCTTCGACACCTGGGGCGGCCTGCTCGGCCCCGCGCCGTTCCGCGAATTCTCGCTGCGCTACATGACGCAGATCGTGGCTGCGCTGAAAGCCGACCCGGCCGCGCGCGAGCTGCCGGTGATCCTGTTCTCCAAGGGCGCCGGCATGCATCTGGCCGAAATGGCCGACAACGGCTGCGCCGCGCTCGGCGTCGACTGGACGATGGATCTGGCCGACGCCCGCCGCGCCGTGGCCGGCAAGGTCGCCCTGCAAGGCAACCTCGATCCGGCGATCCTGCGCGCCAGCCCCGAGGTGATCCGCCGCGAGGCCCGCGCCGTGCTGGACAGTTACGGCAACCACCCCGGCCACGTGTTCAACCTCGGCCACGGCATCACGCCGGAGGTGAATCCGGAGCACGTGAAGGTGCTGGTGGACGAAGTGCACGCCTACGGCCGCACGCTGCGCGAAAGCTGATCGATGTTCCAAGAGGTGGACGGATGCTCTGGCTCGTCACGAAATACCTGATCACCGCAGCCGTCGTCGTGCTGGTCTCCGAAGTCGCCAAGCGCAGCGACCGCCTCGGCGGCCTGATCGCCGCGCTGCCGCTGGTCACCGTGCTGGCGCTGATCTGGCTGCAGGTGGAGCGCCAGCCGCAGGTGAAGATCGCCAACCACGCCTGGTACACGTTCTGGTATGTGGTGCCGACCTTGCCGATGTTCCTCGCCTTCCCCGTCCTGCTGCCGCGGATCGGCTTCTGGCCGACACTGCTGGCCTGCGTGGTGATCACGCTGGTGTGCTTCTGGCTGTTCGCACTGCTGGTACGGCGGTTCGGGATCGAACTGCTGTAACGGGGCGCCCGAACGCGCTTGGGCCATCCGGCTCGCGCCCGTACAATGGCCCGTCCGTAGTCCATTCACACTGCGCGCGCCCGTGGCGCGCCATCGCGAGCCCCCATGGAAAAGAGCTTCGAACCCGCCCAGATCGAGTCCACCTGGTATGCGCGCTGGGAAGCCAGCGGCGCGTTCAAGCCGTCGGGCCAGGGCGAGCCGTATTGCATCCTGCTGCCGCCGCCGAACGTCACCGGCACGCTGCACATGGGGCATGCGTTCCAGCAGACGGTGATGGACATGCTGGTGCGCTACCAGCGCATGCGCGGGTTGAATACGCTGTGGCAGGTCGGCACCGACCACGCGGGCATCGCCACCCAGAAGATCGTGGAGAACCAGTTGGCGGTCGAGGAAAAGACCCGCCATGACCTGGGCCGCGATGCCTTCATCGAACGCGTGTGGAAGTGGAAGGAGGAATCCGGCTCCACCATCACCAACCAGATGCGCCGCATCGGCGCCGCCGCCGACTGGTCGCGCGAACGCTTCACCATGGATGAAGGCCTGTCCGCCGCGGTCCGCAAGGTGTTCATCGACTGGTATCGCGCGGGCCTGATCTACCGCGGCAACCGGCTGGTGAACTGGGACCCGGTGCTGGGCACGGCGGTGTCCGACCTGGAAGTGAACAACGTCGAGCGCGACGGCCACATGTGGTCGATCCGCTATCACGTCACCGGCAGCGACGACAGTTTGGTGGTGGCCACCACCCGCCCGGAAACCATGCTGGGCGACGTCGCCGTGGCGGTGCATCCGGAAGACGAGCGTTACGCGCATCTGGTCGGCAAGATGCTGACCCTGCCGCTGACCGGCCGGCAGATTCCGGTGATCGCGGATGACTACGTGGACAAGGATTTCGGCACCGGCTGCGTGAAGATCACCCCGGCGCACGACTTCAACGACTACGCCATCGGCCAGCGCCACAAGCTGGCGCCGATCACCATCTTCACGCTGGATGCCAAGGTCAACGACAACGCCCCGGAGAAGTATCGGGGCATGGATCGCTACGACGCGCGCAAGGCCGTGCTGGCCGACCTCGAAGCGTCCGGCCTGCTGGTCGAAACGAAGGCGCACAAGCTGCAGGTGCCGGTGAGCCAACGTTCGGACGCGGTGATCGAGCCCATGCTGACCGACCAGTGGTTCGTCGACCTCACCTCGGATGTCCAGGCGGATGGACGTCCCGGTGGCCGCAAGGCGATCACCGAGCCGGCGCTGGATGCCGTGCGCTCGGGCGAGATCCGGTTCGTGCCGGAGAATTGGGCGACCACCTACACGCAGTGGCTGGACAACATCCAGGACTGGTGCATCAGCCGCCAGCTGTGGTGGGGCCACCGCATCCCGGCGTGGTACGACGAGGCCGGCAACATCTTCGTGGGCGAGGACGAGGCCGACGCCCGCGCCAGCGCCGCCACCGCACCGGTCGGCGCGCTGCGCCAGGACGACGACGTGCTCGACACCTGGTTCTCCTCCGCGCTGTGGCCGTTCTCCACGCTGGGCTGGCCGGCCAACGGTCCGGTGAAGAATGAGCGCGGCGAAGTCGTCGCCAACTGGGAGCAGGACAGGATCTTCCTGCCCAGCGCCGTGCTGGTCACCGGCTTCGACATCATTTTCTTCTGGGTCGCCCGCATGGTGATGGCGACCAAGTACTTCACGGGTCAGATCCCGTTCCGCGAGGTCTACATCAACGCGATCGTGCGTGATGCGGAAGGCCAGAAGATGTCCAAGTCCAAGGGCAACACGCTGGACCCGTTGGACCTGATCGATGGCATCGCGCTGGAACCGCTGGTGGAGAAGTCCACCAGGTCGCTGTTGATCCCGCAGGTGCGCGCCAAGGTCGAGAAGCGCATCCGCAAGGACTACCCCGACGGCATTCCCGCGATCGGCACCGACGCACTGCGCTTCACCTTCGCCGCGCTGGCCAGCTACAGCCGTACGATCAACTTCGACCTCAAGCGCGCCGAAGGCTACAAGGCGTTCTGCAACAAGTTGTGGAATGCGGCGCGGTTCGTGCTCTTGAATACGGGGGATGGGGAATCGGGAATCGGGAATCGGGAAGATCAAGAGCCGGTGACCGAGGCGGAGCGGTGGATCCTGACGCGCCTGAAGCAGACGCTGGCCGAGGTCGAGCAGCACTTCGTCAGCTACCGTTTCGACCACCTGGCGCAGGCCTTGTACGAGTTCGTGTGGAACGAGTATTGCGACTGGTTCCTGGAGTTGTCGAAGCCGGCGCTCAATGGCGACGATGCGGTCGCGGCGGCGTCCACCCGCCGCACGCTGCTGGTGGTGCTCGAAAGCGTGCTGCGCGCGCTGCATCCGGTGATCCCCTTCATCACCGAGGAGATCTGGGCATCGGTGGGGCCGAAACTTGGCCTGACCGAAGAAGGCCTGATGCATCGGCCGTGGCCGAATGCCTCCGACATCGTCGCCGACGAGGCAGCCACCGCCGAGATCGAGTGGTTCAAGAACGTGCTGTCCGGCATCCGCAAGATCCGCTCGGAAATGAACATCTCGCCGGCCAAGGTCATCCCGCTGCTGTTCGCCGATGGCGATGCGGGCGATCGCGCGCGGGCGGCCAAGTTCGCTGCGCAGATCAGCTTCCTGGCCCGCACCGAAACGCCGCAGTGGATCGAAGCCGGCGCCGACGAACCGGCGGCGGCCGCGGCCGTGGTCGGCACGCTGCGGGTGATGATCCCGCTGGCCGGGCTGATCGACGTGGCCGCGGAAAAGGCCCGCCTGACCAAGGAGATCGCCCGCATAGAGGTCGAGATCAAAAAGTGCGAAGGCAAGCTCGGCAACGCCAGCTTCGTCGCCAACGCGCCGGCCGAGGTGGTGGCGCAGGAGCGCCAGCGCATCGCCGACTGGAACACCACGCTGGGGGCGTTGCGCGAGCAGGCGGGGAAGCTGCAGAAATGAGTCGCCAGGGAGAGCGGCGTCTGCGCTGACGGATCGGAGAAGCGGGCTTGGTGCCCGCGCTACGCGACTTCACGCATCTGGTGGACGTGCCCTCGTCTATTTCTCAATATCGTCCTTGACGATATTGAGTGCCATCACGATCGCATCCTCGCGCCCGTTGCGGGCCGGGTAATAGCGCGGGCGCCGGCCGATCTCGCTGAAGCCCACCGATTCGTACAGCGCCTTCGCCAGCGGATTGGACGGCCGCACTTCCAGGAAGACCCGCTCGGCACCGTTCCAGCGGGCGATATCCAGCAGCCGGCCGAGCAAATGCCGACCCAGTCCGCGGCCGCGCCAGTCCGGGCCGATGCAGAGGTTCAGCACGTGCGCCTCGCCGGCGCCCATCGACAGGATGCCGTAGCCGGCAATCACCCCGTCCACGCACAGCACCCAGCACGGGTGGCCGGCCTTGACGCAGTCGCCGAAGATGCCCGGCGACCAGGGGAATTCGTAGGAGGCCTGTTCCAGCGCGCTGACCGTGTCCAGGTCGTCCAGGCGCATGCCGCGCACCTGGATCGCCGGCTTGATCACCGCCACCACGATCAGTGCTCCGCCATGGCCAGCGCGCGGCGCACGCTGCGCAGCGCATTCCACAGCCGGCGTTTCGCGTCGGCACGGCCCAGCACCAGGGCCGGTTCGTCCGCCAGCACGATCTGCGCGCGATTCATCACCGCGGCGGGCAACGCCCGTCCCAGCGCATGCGCCTGCGCCTCGCCGAATACCAGATAGGCCTGCGCCTCGGGTACGTCCGCGGCGAGTTGCCCGTCGCTGACGACCAGGCGCGCGGCCCGCCCCAGTACGGCGCCGCAGGTATTCAGCGCGCGCCCGATCAGGTCCAGCTCGCGCGTGTCGCAGCCCTGGGGCAGGATCACCACGCACGCCACCGGACCGGCCGTGGAAAGCGCCTGCGCCGCTTCGGGCATCGACACGGCTGCCGCAGGCATCGCCTTGCGCACCCAATGTGTCACGCCCAGCGCCCGCAGCACGCGGTCGCGGTGACCGGCGTCGACCGGCTGTTGCGCCAGGCCACTCATGCCGCGTTGCGCCTTGCGCGTCGGCGATGCGTGGTCAACCCCCAGATCGTCCACACCGGGCCCGACAACAAGTAGATCGTGAAGCCGGCAAACAGCACGCGCGCCGTGTCCAGGATCAGCAGGGCAATCAGCAACACGGCAGCCACCATCCAGGCGAACGGCACCAGCTGGTGCTTGCCCATCGGCAGCGACTTGAAGCTGAAATAGCGGAACCGGCTGACCATCAGCAGGCCGACCACGATCGCGATCACCGGCGTGACAAAACAGAAATCGCTGCCAGCCAGGCCGAACTTGTCCACGCTCCACACGAAGGACATGCACACCGCTGCCGCAGCCGGACTGGCCAGCCCCTGGAAATAGCGCTTGTCGGCCACGCCCACCTGGGTATTGAAACGGGCCAGCCGCAGCGCAGCGCAGGCGGCGTACACGAACGCCGCGGCCCAGCCCAGCTTGCCCCACAGCGGGCCAAACTCGCGCAGCGCCGACAGCGACCACGTATACATCACCAGCGAAGGCGCCAGTCCGAAGCTGACCAGGTCGGACAGCGAGTCGTACTGCACGCCAAACTCGGTCTGGGTGCCGGTCATCCGCGCCACGCGGCCGTCCAGGCCATCCAGCAGCGCGGCGACGAACACGGCGACGGCAGCCTCGGTGTAACGACCGCCGATGCTGGCGATGATCGCGTAGAAACCCGCGAACATCGCCCCGGTGGTGAACAGGTTCGGCAGCAGGTAAATACCCCGGTGGCGGGGTGGCCGGACGGGCGAAAGCTCGCTCATGAATCAGGACCGTGACAGGATGCGCGCAGTGTAAACCATCGGGTGCTTGAGTCCGGACCGGTGGAGTGTTAACAAGGTAAACCTGATTATTCCCTGGAAATGGAGAACACCATGCGTCGTTCGCTGATTGCCGTGGCGCTGTTGCTGCTGGCACCACTGGCCACCGCTCAGGTCTACAAATGGACCGATGCCAGCGGCACCGTGCATTACTCCGAAGCACCACCGGCGCAGGGCACCAAGTTCGAAAAGGTGACCACCACCGGCACCGCGCAGCCGCTGGCTCCGCCACCGACCAGCGAAACGGCCGGTGCGCGCGAAGCCCCGGCGCAACCCGCCCAGCCGGTGGCGGATACCCCGGAAAACCGGGCCAGTCTGTGCGCCACGCTGAAATCCAACATCGGCGCACTGCAGGGCGGCGGCCCGGTGGTGATGCAGCAGAACGGCAAGTCGGTGGCGCTGGACGATGCCCAGCGCAAGCAGCAGGTCGCCTCGGCCCAGGCGCAATACGACCAGTTCTGCCAGCAGGCCCGCTAAGCCGCGGTTGGCCCGGCGCCGCGAATCGGCGGCCGGGCCGGCATGACGCCTCGGGCGTGACTGGCGGCCGGCCGCTACACTAGGCGTTTCCACCACGCCGGAACCACCCGTCATGCGCCTCAGCCAATTCCATCTGGCCACCGTCAAGGAAGTCCCTGCCGACGCCGAAATCGCCAGCCACCAGCTGATGCTGCGCGCCGGCATGATCCGCAAGCTCGCCTCCGGCCTGTACACCTGGAGCCCGCTGGGTCTGCGCGTGCTGCGCAAGGTCGAGCGCATCGTGCGCGAGGAAATGGATCGCGCCGGGGCGCTCGAATTGCTGATGCCGACCATCCAGCCCCGCGAGCTGTGGGAGGAAACCGGCCGCTGGGCGAAGTTCGGTCCGCAGTTGCTGAAGATCAGGGATCGCAAGGAGCAGGAATTCTGCTACGCGCCCACCGCCGAGGAAGTGATCACCGATTACGCCCGCAACGAGCTGAAAAGCTACAAGCAGCTGCCGGTGAACTTCTACCAGATCCAGACCAAGTTCCGCGACGAGATCCGCCCCCGTTTCGGCGTGATGCGCGCCCGCGAATTCCTGATGAAGGACGCCTACTCCTTCCACCTCACCCAGGAGTCGCTGGCCGAAACCTACGCGGCGATGTACCAGGCGTATTCGCGCGTGTTCACCCGCCTCGGCCTGACCTTCCGCGCGGTGCAGGCCGATACCGGTGCGATCGGCGGCAACGCCAGCCATGAATTCCAGGTGCTGGCCGATTCGGGCGAGGATGCCATCGCGTTTTCCGACGGCTCCGATTACGCGGCCAACCTGGAGAAGGCCGAGGCGCTGGCGCCCGCCGCCGCGCGCCCTGCTGCCGCGGCCACGCTGCAGCGCGTGGACACGCCCACCCAGAAGACCATCGACGACGTCTCCGCCTTCCTCAAGGTCAGCCCGCGGCAATGCGTGAAGACCTTGCTGGTGCGCGGTCGCGACGGGCTGGTCGCGCTGTGCCTGCGCGGCGATCACGAGATCAACGAGGTCAAGGCCGGCAAGCTGGCCGAGCTGCCCGATGAGTCCGTGCTGGCCAGCGAGGAGGAAATCCTCGCCGCCACCGGTACGCGCCCCGGCTTCATCGGCCCGGTCGGCCTGCCCGAATCCATCCCCGTCATCGTCGATCGCGACGCCGCCGTGCTCGCCGACTTCGTCTGCGGCGGCAATGCCGATCGCACGCATTACAGCGGCGCCAACTGGGAACGCGATGCCCGCATCACCCGCATCGCCGACCTGCGCAACGTGGTCGAAGGCGACCTGTCGCCCGACGGTCATGGCGTGCTGCACATCGCCCGCGGCATCGAGGTCGGCCACGTGTTCCAGCTGGGCACGAAGTACGCCGAGGCGCTGGATGCCAGCGTGGTCGATGAAACCGGCAAGCTGCAGGTGATGACCATGGGCTGCTACGGCATCGGCGTCAGCCGCATCGTCGCCGCGGCGATCGAGCAGCGTCACGACGACGCCGGCATCGTCTGGCCCGAGGCGATGGCGCCGTGGCGCGTCGCCGTCTGCGTGATCAACCCGAAGCATTCGCCGGCCGTCAGCGCGGCCGCCGAAGCGCTGTACCAGGCGCTGGGCGAACGCGGCATCGAGGCCGTGCTCGACGATCGCGGCGTGCGCGCCGGCAGCATGTTTGCCGACATGGAGCTGATCGGCATTCCGCATCGGGTGGTCGTCAGCGAACGTGGACTGGCAGCCGGCACGCTGGAATATCGCGGCCGCGAGGACAGCGAAAGCCGTTCGCTGGGCGAAGACGAACTGTTTGCCCTGCTCGCCTGACCACGGCACTGGTGTACCGACCGGAACGGCCGCCTTGTGCGGCCGTTTCCTTGTGCGCAACGGTGAAACGGGTCGCAAATCGCTTATTGGAATGCGCTGCGATTAACCGGTTAATGTGAAGAACGTTTCACAAACCCGCGCGCTTTACAAGGATTCGGCGAATAAGCGAGAATAAGAATTGCAACAATTTCAAGTCACGCCGATGCATTCCCCATAATGCCTTCGGCACATAACCAGATCATTATTCACAAGCTCAACCGGGAGTCACTCATGGCCGTCGATATCAAGAACCTCAATCACAACCAGCTGAATGACCTCATCTCCAAGGCGCAGGTCCGCCAGAACGAGCTGCGCAAGGAAAAGGTGGTCAAGCTGCGCGAGAAAGTGCACGCGCTGATCAAGGCCGAGGGTTATGCCTTCGAGGACATTTTCGGCAGCACCCGCGGCAAGGCCAAGCGCAGCACCGGCACGGTGGCTCCGAAGTATCGCAACCCGGCCAATCCGGCGCAGACCTGGTCCGGTCGTGGCAAGCGCCCGCACTGGTTCAACGACGCGCTGAAAGCCGGCAAGAAGGAAAAGGATCTGGCGATCTGATCGCCGGTTTCATCGGGTAATGAAAAACGCCGGCCTTGGGTCGGCGTTTTTTTGTGCTGAACAATGCGGTGTCGATTCATCACGCGAGGCATATCCGCGGTTCCTCCCCCTGCAACGCAGGGGGAGGTCAGGAGGGGGTGCTCTTGATCTTGCTTGAACCAGCAAGAGCGACCCCACCTCAATCCTCCCCTGCCTTGCAGGGGAGGAGGCGATCGTGCCGTGCGGGTTTGTCTTCGGGGTGGGTCGCAGGCATTTTGACGTCTGTGACTTCGGCGACTTTTGATTTACAGGGAGCGTCTTGGCGAGATCAGCAGGTCGCCGAACATCAGTCCCGCCACCAGCGATACCAGCAGGGTGATCAGCAACAGGCCGGTGTCGAGGCTCAGCGTGGTATCGCGTTCCATCAGGAACGACACGCTGCGGAAGCCCACGCTGCCGGGTACCAGCAACAGGATGCCGGGCTCGCGGATGACCGCGCCCGGCCGCTGCGCGTAACGGGCGTAGACGTTCGCCATCGCGCCCAGCAGCAGGCCACCCAGGAATACGCCCACCGGCGCGCCAGACAGCGAGCTGGAGATCTGGCCGCCCCAGCGCGTGGCCAGGTAGCCGACCACCACCGCCACGATCACCACCGGCCAGTCGCGTTTGGCCGCCCGGAACAGGATCGCGAAGGCGATCGCCGCCACCAGCAGGGCCGGGTAATCGGTCCACGTCGGCAGCGCCGGCAAGGCGAAGTCGCGCGCCTTGATGCCGAACGCGGCGCACAACTGGGTCGCCGCGATGGTGCCGAAGGTGAGCTTGAGCAGGGTCGACATCGCGCCGCCCATGCGCGCCATGCCGGAGACCAGGTGCTGGCTGGATATCTCGCGCACCGCGGTGGTCAGCGACATGCCCGGCACCAGGATGATCAGGCTGGCCAGCACCACCGACTTGATCGCCAGCGGCACCACGAAGGCGCTCACCACGATCGCCACCGTGGTCGCCACCAGGGCGCAGATGGCGTCGCTGGCCACCGCCAGTTGCGGCCTGCTGCCGGCCAGCAGGGTGATGCAGCCGATGATCACGCCGATCACCGCCGCCACCACCAGGTCGACCCAGGAACTGTGCAGGAACAGCGCCGCGATGCTGGCCGCCGACAGGCCGTAACTGACGATCGAGCCGATCTTCTCGCGCCGCGTGTCCGGCCGCCCCAGCTCGCGCATCAGGCGAAAGCCCTCGCGCAGGTCCAACTCGCCGGCGATCGCCCGATCGGCGATGTCGTCGGCCCGGCACAGCCGCTCCAGGTTCACCTCGCCCGGCGCCAGCCGCATCACCTGGGTGGTCTGCGCCACGCCTTCCTCGCCGCCCTGGGCCAGGTCGGAGAAGGAAATGATGATGGCGGTGGGACTGGACCACACATCGGCCGACAGGCCAAGGCGCTGCGCCACCCCGGCCACGGCCATCTCCAGCCGCGGCGCGGTGGTGCCGTACTGGTGCAGCCGCCGCGCCAGTTCCAGCGCGAACGCGATGCGCGTGGTGATGGCCGTGGTGGCGAACTGCTGCTGGCTGATGACGTCGCCCGCGCTCATGCCGTCGCGCGTACCTGCAAGGTGGTGCCATCGACCGCCACCACTTCCACCACCGCACCTGCTGGCAGGTCGGGGCCGCTGACCAGCCACTGGCCGTCGCCGACCCGGGCCTTGCCGCGACCGTTGACGATCGGCTCGATCAACGGATAACGCTGGCCGATCAGCTGCTCCGCGCGCCGGTTGAGCCGCTCGCCACCGGACACGCGACGCTCCAGCCGCGGTCGCAGCCAGCGCGCGTAGCTGACGCAGAAGGCGAACGCCAGCAGCCCGAACAGGATCGCCTGGGCCAGCATGCCCAGCGTCGGATCCGCCCACAGCACCACGCCCATCGCGGCGGCGGCCAGGCCGATCCACAGCAGGAAATAGCCCGGCAACAGCAGCTCGCCCGCGATCAGCAGCAGCGCGAGGATCCACCACAGGTAATGCGTCGACAATTCCCACATGGTCGTGCCCTCAGCGCAGCGGCGGCTGGACGACGGTGGGCTTCTGCTGCTGGCCCAGCGATTCCTTCGCCAGTTCGGCGATGCCGGCCAGCGAGCCGAGGATGGCGGTTGCCTCGATCGGCAGCAGCAGCATCTTCTGGTTCGGCGACTTGGCCATTTCCTTCAGCGCATCGACGTAGTTGTTGGCGACAAAGTAATTCAGCGCATTGACGTTGCCGTTGGCGATCGACTCGGACACCATCGAGGTGGCCTTCGCCTCGGCCTCGGCCGAACGCTCGCGCGCCTCGGCGGCACGGAAGGCAGCCTCCTTCTCGCCTTCGGCGGCCAGGATCACCGACTGCTTCTCGCCCTCGGCCTTGAGGATCGCGGCCTGGCGGAAACCCTCGGCGTCGAGGATGTTGGCGCGCTTCTCGCGCTCGGCCTTCATCTGCCGCGCCATCGCGTCGACCAGGTCGCGCGGCGGCGCAATGTCCTTGATCTCGATGCGGTTGACCTTGACGCCCCACGGATGAGTCGCCTCGTCGACGACCTTGAGCAACTTGGCGTTGATCGCGTCGCGCTGGCTCAGGCTTTCATCCAGGTCCATCGAGCCCAGCACGGTGCGGATGTTGGTCATGATCAGCGCCAGCGAGGCCTGCTCCAGATTGGAGACCTCATACGCGGCCTTGGACGCGTCCAGCACCTGGTAGAACACCACGCCGTCGACGCGCACCACCGCGTTGTCCTTGGTGATGACGTCCTGCGACGGCACGTCCAGCACCTGCTCCATCATGTTGATCTTGCGCCCGACCGCCTGATAGATCGGGATCAGGAAATGCAGCCCGGGACTCAGCGTGCGGGTGTACTTGCCGAACGTTTCCACCGTCCACTCGAAGCCCTGCGGCACGATGCGCACCAGCTTGGCCACGCCGATGATGACGACGACCACGATGACCAGCGCAAGCAGCTGTCCGATTCCCATTGCCCACCCCTTGTCCCTGAAGAAGGCTTGAGTATAGGCGAGCGGATGCTTATCGGGACTGCGGCAGGCGCAGGCTCACCCGCAGGCCGCCGCCCTCGCGGTTGGCCAGCAGCACGCGGCCGCCGTGCGCTTCGGCGATCTCGCGGGCCAGCGCCAGGCCCAGGCCGGTGCCGGAGCGCTTGGTCGAGTAGAACGGCAGCAGGGCCTGGGCCAGCACCGTCTCGCTCATGCCGGGGCCGCGATCGGCCACCTCGATGCGCAGCTCGTTGCCGACTTCCAGCAGGGACAGCGTGACTTCGTCTTCCGGGCCGCCGGACTCGTGCGCGTTCTTGATCAGGTTGATCAGCACCTGTTCGATCTGCACCGCGTCGAAATGCCCGGGTTGCTCGGGCACGGCGGTGGCCAGGCGGTACTGGCAATGCAGCGCCAGGCCATCCAGGAACGGCTGCCACACCACGCTCACCGGCTGCGGCGTGGGCAGCTTGGCGAAGCTGGCGTAGCCGGCGATGAAACGATGCAGGTGCAGCGCGCGTTCGCCGATGGTGGCGAATACGCCGGGCAGCCGGTCGAGCTGGCCGCGCCGGGCCAGTTCCGCTCCGGAGTGCGACAGCGAGGTGATCGGCGCCAGCGAATTGTTGAGCTCGTGGCTGATCACCCGGATCACCCGTTTCCACGTCGCCACTTCCTGCCGCGACAATTCGCGCGTCATGCGCCGGAACAGGTGCAGCCGATGCGGGCGCCCCTGCAGACGAAACGCACGCTGCGACAGGTGGAAGATTTCCTCGCTGCCTTCCATCTCCACGCTGAGCAGGGCGTCCTCGCCGGTCTCCACGGCCTTGCGCAGGGCCTCCGGGGCGTCCACCAGCAACGCGGCGAAATCCAGTCCGTGCAGGCTGCGGCCTTCGTTGAACAGATGCCGCGAGGCGATGTTGGCGTAGGCGACGCGACCGGACGAATCGGTCAGCACCAGGGCCACCGGGGTGTTCTGCACCACCGTGTCCAGCAGCAACTCGCGCTGCACCAGATGCTGGCGCTGTTCGCGCAGGGTCTGTCCCAGCGCGTTGTGCATGCGGATCAGCTCACCCAGCTCGTCGCGCCGATTGATCGCGATGGAGAAGCTGAAATCGCCGTCGCGATAGCTGGCCACCGCGCCTTCCAGCGCACGCAACAGGCGGCTGACCGGCGCCATCACCTGACCGGCCAGCCAGAACGCCAGTGGCAACAGCACCAGCGCGCTGGCCAGCAGGCCGCCATAGATGCCCAGTTGCATCGGCGCACGGATGGACAGGGCCAGGTCCTTGCGCATCCACACCAGCAGTTGTGGCAGCGGCCACTGGGTCACGCCCGCGTAGATCGCCGCGCCGGCGAAGGCGGCCACCGCCAGCAGCAGGGTCAGCCGACCGCGCAGCGAGTTCAGGCGACGCCACATCGGCCGTTCTCCTCGCGGGAAAAGCGCCCGATCAATGACACCTGGCGTCGTGGGGAGTCATCGCGCAGTCCAGCGGCGGGCGTCCGCCCAGCCAGGCGCGCTCGGTGCCGAGCACCGCGTCGCGATCCATCGGCCGCGGCGGCGCCTTGTTCCACGCCTCGCCCTCGCGACCGTCGCTGAAGCGGAACGGGCTGCTGTTGCCGTCGCCCGGCACCGCCAGCGAGCCGGCTCGATAGTCCGACGAACTGCTGCTGGACGCAGGCAGCAGGCTGAGGTCGCTGCGCAGCGCGGGTGGCGTCTGCGCCATCGCCGTCCCGCCGATCAGCGCGGCCGACAAGAAAATGATCAGGCGATATCGCATGACGTTCCCCCCACTGGATACCGATCGCCATCTTTCTACGCCTCATGGTCAAGAGCAAGCATGCCGATCACAGAACAGCGCTCGGAGTCGGTGAAGAAAAACACTTCCTGTGGTTTTCTTCCATCGCGAGCCCGCTCAGGCCGTGGTCGCCAGACCGTAGCGCTCCATGCGCCGGTACAGCGCCTGGCGCGACAGGCCCAGGTTCTGCGCAGCGCGACTGACCACGCCGCCGGCCTTGTGCAGGGCCGCCTCCACCGTCTCGCGACTGGGCTCGTCGAGATTGCGCGCCGCGGCGGCGGTCACGTGCTGCGGCAGGTTGAGCAGCTCCGGCGTGATCACGTTGCCACCGGCCAGCAGGGCGGCGCGCTCGATCGCGTTCTTCAGTTCGCGCACGTTGCCCGGCCACGGATAGCCCAGCAAGGCATCACGCGCCGCCTCGCCCAGTTCGGCGCGGCCGTCCAGAAAGAATTCGGCCAGCGGCAGGATGTCGTCGTTGCGCTCGGCCAGCGGCGGCAGGTTCACCTCGATCACGTTGAGCCGGTAGTACAGATCCTCGCGGAACGTGCCGGCCTGGATCATCGCCTTGAGATCGGCATTGGTCGCCGACAGCACGCGCACCTTCGCCTGCCGCGTCTTGCCCGAGCCGAGCCGCTCGAACTGGCCGGTCTCCAGCACGCGCAACAGTTTCATCTGGCCCGGCAGCGGCAGGTTGCCGATCTCGTCGAGGAACAGGGTGCCGCCATCGGCCAGTTCGAAACGCCCTTCGCGCGCCTTGTTGGCGCCGGTATACGCGCCGGCCTCGGCACCGAACAGCTCAGCCTCGATCAGCTCGCCCGGCAACGCACCGCAGTTCACCGCCACGAACGGGCCGCGCTTCACCGCCGAGTTCGCATGCATGATCGCCGCGATGCGCTCCTTGCCGGTGCCGTTCGGACCGGTGATCAGCACCGACACATCCGAACGCGCCACCTGGCAGGCCAGATCCAGCGTGCGGGCCATCGCCTCGGAGGCGAACACCAGGCTGTCCAGGTCGTATTTCTTCTGCAGCATCTCGCGTCGCTGGCGCCGCTCGCGGCGGCCCCGGTTCACCTCGCGGGTGGACTCAGACAATTCCAGCAGGTTTTCCACCGTGGCCAGCAGCTTGTTGTCGTCCCACGGCTTGGCCAGGTAATCGGCGGCGCCGGCCTTGACCAGTTCCACCGCGGTTTCCAGGTGCGTCCACGCGGTCAGCAGGATCACCGGCAAGTCGGAATGCTGCTCGCGAATCGCACGGAACAGCTCCACGCCCTCTTCGCCCGAGGTGGTGTCGGCGGTGAAGTTCATGTCCTGGATCACCACGTCGACCGCTTCGCGCTGCAGCAGCGCCAGCCCCTCGTCCGGGGTCAGCGCCACCAGCGCGCGGATCTCGTGCAACGACAACGCCAGCGACAGCGCCTCGCCCACGGCCGGGTTGTCGTCGATGATCAGTACGGTACGTGTCATCTTTTTTCTGCACATGCGGACATGGATGCCGCTCCAGCGATAAAGGTTGCCATGACCATGGTCATGCGTACACCCGGGACCGGTTATTCATGCCGACCGCGTCGCCACCACCGGCGGCACCGCGGCGGCGCGACGCGCAGGCGCCAGCGCCGCCAGCTGGCCCAGCACCAGCATCAGCGCGGCGCCGAACGGCAGGTAGATCCACGGCAGGCGCGACAACTCGTAGTGGCGCATCAGCCACAGGTTCACCGCATAGGCCAGCAGCATGCCGAGCACGATGCCGGCACCCACCACCAGCAGGTTCTCGATCTGCACGTGGCGCAGGATGTCGACGCGGCGCGCGCCCAGTGCGCGCCGGATGCCGATCTGCCGCGTGCGCTGCTGCACCCAGTAGCCGGTCAGCCCCATGATGCCCACCAGGGCCACGATCAGCACCACCAGGCTGACCCCGGACAGCAGCCACACCGCCGCCTTCGACTTGGCCAGCATGTTCGCGCGCATGTCGGCGTACATCTGGTAGGTCGGCTCGAAGCCCTGGATCATCTCCACGCCCAGCTCGCGCGTGATGGTGGCCTTGACGGCCTGGCGCACGCGCTCGGCATCGCCTTCCGCCCCCGCCCGCACGGCGAACACCGGCATCGGCCACTGCCCGGGTACGCCGGGGAAAAGCATGCTGTAGTCGATGTTGCTGCGGTTGTCCTGCTCCAGCTTGTTGCGCATCAGGTGCTCGACCACGCCGACCACGGTGCGCCGCGCCGCATCCGCGTCCCGGCCAATCCGCACCACCTTTCCGAGTGCATGGCCATCGGGGAACAGGCGATCGGCCAACGCTCGCGTGATGATCGCCGGGCCGCTCTGGTTGATGCCCACGTCCTGGTAGTCGATGCCCTGCTCGGTCGCGCTGAAATCGCGGCCGGCAACCAGTTGCAGATCCAGCGCCTCGCGCAGGTGATCGCCGATGTAGACCGCCGCATCGGCCTGGATGCCGGTCCCCTCGCCGATCACGTCACCGTTCATCTGGGCACTGGTCTCCATCGGCAGCGAACCGGCCAGACCCACCGCGGCGACTCCGGCTATGGCACGCAGCGACGCCTGCACCTCGCGCAGCCGGCTCGGCGGCCACGGCTTGCCGCGCGAGGCGATGTTCCACGCCACGACCAGCTTCTCCGGCTGGCCGATGCCGTCCGGCGCCAGGATCGGCACCAGTCGCTGCTGCAGCAGGAACAGCGCGTTGCAGGCGATCGCACAGGCCAGCGCCACCTGCAGCAGCACCAGCAGCGGCATCAGGCGATGACGAAAGAGCGGTTGGATGATGTGTCGCATGATGATCGCGTTCCCCTAGGAGCGTGGGCGGTAGAAACCAAGTGAGCGAGGCAAAGTGGTTTTTGAGTCAGATTTTTCGATCGTTTGAGGCGAATAGCCGTAGCTATTCAACGAAAAGGAGCGGAAAAGCTGGCCAAAACCACGCAGCCGCAGCCGCTTGTGTTTCTACCGCCCACGCTCCTAGCCCAGCTTGATCTGCATGGCCGGCGGCTGGCGGCACACGCGCCAGGCCGGCAGGATGCCCACCACCAGGCCGACGACCAGCGACAACAGCAGCAGCGCGGCGAATGCCGAAACACTGAAGTGCGCCGCGTCGGCATAGGCCACCGGTTGCATGCGCACGATCCACAACCCCAGCCAGGTCAGCGGCAGGGCCAGCGCGCCGCCGATCAGGCCGAGCACGCCGGTCTCGACCAGGTGTTGCGCGAACACGTTGCGCCGCGACGCGCCCAGCGCACGGCGAATCGTCACGTCCGCCTGCCGGCGCAGGAAGCGCGCCGCCAGCAGGCCGGCCACGTTGACCAGGCACAGCAGCAGGAAGGCGCCGGCCAGCGCCAGGTTGAGGCCGACGTCGTCGGGCACCACGTGGTTCATGCTCATCCACGATGGCACGCCGTACAGCGCGGCCTGCGGCGGATACACGAAACGCCCGGCCGCATGCTGCGCATCCGCGTAGCCCGCGACGAACCGGGCATACGCAGCCACCGTCGCCGGCGTATCCAGCGCCGCCCACACTTCCAGCCAGCGGCACTTGTCCACCTCGGCCGACTGGAAGCTGACGATCGCCGCGCCCTTGCCGCATTCCCCCGCGGTCAGCGGGCCCACGCCCGCGGCCAGCGCCGCCTGCGCCGGCACGAAGAACTGTTCCGGCTGGCCCAGCACGTTGCCCTGGTTGCGCGGCACGTCGAGGAATTGCGTGCGCGGCTTCCACGGCGCGCTGACCCCCACCACGCGAAAACTGCCGCTGCCCAGCGACACGCTGCGGCCCACCGCGTCCTCCGTGCCGAACAGCTTTTGCGCCAGCGCGCTGTCGATCACCACCACCGGTGCCTGGGCCGCCTGCTCCTCGGCGGTCCATGACCGGCCATGGCGCAGCGGCACGCCGAACATGGCCAGCACCGGGCCATGGGCCATCAGCCCCTGCACCTGGTCGGACTGCTTGCCGTCGGGGCGACCGACCAGCGTATAGCTCTGCGCCAGCGCCACCTGCTGGCGCGCCCGCTGTGCATCGACCAGCGCCTTCGCATCCGTCAGGTTGAGATAGCCGTCCGGCTTGTCGTAATCGTTGTTGTTGGCGTCGACCGCCTCGCGGGCATCCATCGTCACCACGTGCAGGTACGGACTGATGCCCGGCAACGGCTCGCCGGACAGCGCGCCGAAGATGGTCAGCGCCGTCATGCACGAGGCGATCCCGATCGCCATGGTCAGGACCAGCAGCAGGACCATCGACGGCCCCTGCCGGCAACGCCGCCAGGCCAGGTCAAGGTAGTAGTGGAACATCAGCCGATCCCCCGCATGCAAGGCGCTTTTCGTGGCATCGCCATCGTGAATCCGTCCATGCTCATGTCGACCTCGTCGCCACCACGGGTGGCACCGCCGCAGCGCGCAACGCCGGCCCCAGCACCGCCAGCTGGCCCAGGCCCCACAACACCAGCGCCCCCATCGGCAGATAGAACAGCGGCAGACGCGCCAGTTCGTAGTGCTGCATCAGCTCCGCGTTCAACAGGAAGGCCAGCAGCATGCCCAGCACGATGCCGGCACCGACGATCAGGAAATTCTCGGTCTGGAAGTAGCGCAGGATGTCGCCGCGCGTGGCGCCGATCGCGCGGCGGATGCCGATGCTGCGCGTGCGCTGCTGCACCCAGAAATTGGCCAGCCCGGTGATGCCCAGCGCGGTGACGAACAGCAGGCCCAGGGCCGAAGCCAGCAGCAGGCCGATCATGGTGGTGTCGCGCTGGAAATAGGCCGCGCGAATCTCCCCGTAGGTCTGCGTGCGGGCGGCACTGATCAGCCGGTTCGCACTGAGTTTCAGCAGTTCCGCCGATCCCTCCTGCAGTATTCGCGCCCGATCGCCGGGGGCGCTGCGCAGCACGTAGAGCACGCCGGAGCCCGGCGGCAGCTGCGGCCAGATCATGCTGTCCTCGTCGACCCCCGGCGCGCGCAGGTTCGGGCGCAGAAGCCGGTCGACGATGCCCACGATGCGAATGTAGTTGTCGCCGTCGTACATGCTCTGGCCCAGCGCCTGCTTGCCCGGATACAGGTGTTGCGCCAGCGCGCGACTGACGATGGCCACCGCGGGCTTGCCCTGGCTCACGTACTCTTCCGGCCGGAAGTCGCGTCCCGCGACCAGGTGCAGGCCCAGCGTGCCGACCAGGCCGGGCGTGCCGTCGTAGACGGCAGGTTGCATGCAGCCGCTGCCTTCGATCGTATTGAGCTGCATCGCCCGATCCAGCGCCTGCTTGCTGGGGCAGATGCCACTGGACGACTCGCTGCGATCCAGTGGCAGCGAATAGCTGACCGCCACCGCCGATTGCACGCCGCGCACGCCACGCAGGGCAGCCAGGTCCGCGGCATGCCGCGCCTGCGGATTCTCGCCCTCCTCGATGCTCGTGCTGGGGATCACCGACAGCTCGCTTTCGGCGATGCCCGTCGGCACGCTGATCCGCTGCACGCGATTGGCGATCATGAACACCACGTTGCAGACGATCGCGCAGGTCAGGGCGGCCTGCAGTACCAGCAGGGTCGCGGTGAGCTTGTGTCGACGCAAGGTCGAGAGTATCGGGCGCAGTTCCATGCTGGATGTCCTCATAAGGCCTTCAGCTGCAGTGCCGGTGGCACGCGACACGCGCGCCACGTCGGCAACAGGCCAGCCAGGAGGCTGGCGGCGACGGCGAGCGCGAACGTGCCCAGCAGCATCGACGTGTCCATCTGCGCCAGTTGCGCATAGTCGTCGGGGCGATGGCGTACGCTCCACAGGCCAAGCTGGGCGATCAGCAAGCCGGACAGGCCACCGGCCACGCCGACCATCGCCGACTCGATGCCCAGTTGCAGGAAGATGTCGCGCCGGCGCGCACCCAGCGCGCGACGCACGCTGATCTCGCCGCTGCGGCGCAGGAACTTCGCCAGCAGCAAGGCCATGATGTTGACGATGCACACGAACAGGAAACCCAGCGCCAGCCACAGCTGCAGGCGCACATCCGTGGGCACCAGGTTGCGGTGCGCCAGCCAGCCCATCAGGCTGTACAGCTTCGCTTCCGTGGGCGGGCGCTGGAAGCGGCCCAGCGCCTTCTGCTGGGCGGAATAGTCGAGCAGGAACTGGCGATACGCCTGCG
Source organism: Rhodanobacter sp. Soil_C_14 (assembly GCF_057657335.1). Taxonomy (NCBI): domain Bacteria; kingdom Pseudomonadati; phylum Pseudomonadota; class Gammaproteobacteria; order Lysobacterales; family Rhodanobacteraceae; genus Rhodanobacter; species Rhodanobacter sp. Soil_C_14. Next base: position 848,282 of record NZ_JBDGIQ010000001.1, read on the forward strand.
CCTGTCCGGGGCTTTGCAGTTGCACCCAGAATTGCAGCCAGGACATGTTGGCGCTGGTCATGGAATCACCGGCGTCGTCCTTGCCCCAGCCGGATTGATTCCCGTTGGTCGGCAACTTCAGATCCACCGCGGCGGACAACGGCAGGAAGAATTGATCCGCATCGCCAAACGATTGCGCCGACAGGTCGGCATGGAACATCGGTTGCGGCTGCCAGTCGGCGGTGACGCCGATCACGCGGAAGTCGTGTTCACCCAGCCGCACGACCTGACCGATGCCGCCGCTGTCACCGAACAGCTTGCGATCCAGCGTCTCGCTGAGCACCACCACATGCGTCCGTGATGCATCGTCGGCGGAGGACCAGCCCTGTCCGTGCTCGAACGGAATGCCGAACAACGCGAAGATGTCCGCCGTGGCATAACGGCCATCGACACGGAATGGCCGCACGTCCGCCCGCGCCGGGCGCACCAGCAGCGAGCCACCGGCCATCGCCGCCTGCCGAGTGGCGGGATGCGCCTTGAGCAGGGCCATCGCATCTGGCCAGGTGAGATTGTCGGTCGGATCGGGGCCATCGCTGTGATGCTTGTAGTCCAGCGGCAGCGGGTCGAGGTGCGGCGTGAACAACGTCGCGCTGCGCCCCGGCAAGGGATCGTTGGTCATCACGTGCAGCACCGTGATCATCGTCATGCTCGCACCGATGCCCAAGCCGATCGCCAGCACCATCAGCGCGGTAAGCACCTTGTTGCGCTTCAGGCTGCGCAGTGCCAGATCCAGGTAGTAACCGAACATTCCCTTCCCCCAAGTTTCACCACCCATGCCGACCGGCATGGCTGCCCTGCCTGTCGCGTCAATCCCCGCGGGTGACTTCTGCCGGTGCCGCATCGCCGACCTTCTGCGCCAGCGGCAGGGCGTCCGTCACCAGGTGCATCAGGAACCGGCCCGGCTGCTCCTGCATCACCATGTGCGCCGAGTCGGCAAACAGCACCATGTGTTTCGACGGCGCCCGGATGCGCTCGAACCATTGCTCGGCCAGTTCGTGCGAGGTGGTGTAGTCGTGCTGCCCGACGAACAGGAGCACCGGGCAACCGAAGTCCGTCATGTCATCGAGATCCACGCCGAGCAGCGGCTGCAACAGGTGGTTGAGCGTGTACACGCTGCCCTTGCCGATCGCGTCGAGCTCGGCCTGGTCGTAGTCGGGCGAGAGACCCTCGGCATCGGCGTAGTAGGAGAAATCCTTGCGGCCATGAGTGAGGCCGCCGTAGTAGGTCTCCCACTTGCTGCGCGTGCCGATCCGCTGGAGCGTCATCGGCACCGTGCCCGGGTAAGGCATCAGCGCCTCTAGCTCGCGCACGGCCTGCGGGTTGTGGTCGGCCCTTGCCGCACGCAGGGCGAAGGCGAAGCCGATCTCCTCGTTCCTGCGCACGTTCACCACCTGGCCCACGCCGATGTAGGCGTGGAACCAGTCCGGATGCTGCCGGGCCAGTCGCGTGCCCAGCACCGTGCCCCAGGAATGGCCGAGCAGGAAGATCTTCTGCTTGCCGTAATGCTGGCGCAGGTACTGCACGACCTGCGCCGCATCGTCGGTCATGCCTTCGATCGTCATGCCCGGCGACATCTGCTGCTCGGTGTTGGCGGCGTAGGTCTTGCCCGCACCGCGCTGGTCCCATTGCACGACAGTGAAGAAGTCCTCCCACGGCGACTGGAAGGTGTAGCTGGCCGGCATCGTCACCGCGGCCGGGCCACCGTGGAGGAACAGCAGGATCGGATTGCGCCGGTCGCGTCCGCGGATCGACAGCCACTGGTCGATGCCGCCGATGCGCAGCTTGATGCGTTCGTCCACCCCGTTCGGCGAGACGATCCTGCGCGTGTTGTCGATGATGCGGGCGACTTCGGTGCGCGAAATCATTCCCGCTGCGTCGTCGGACGCCGCCGCCGGCGCCGGGGACGAAGCGGCCGTTGCCTGGGCGGCCGACGCAGCGCGCCACGGCGTGCCCAGCACGGCCATCGCCACGAGAAGGAATACGGTGCGGAACATGCTCATCGAAACTCCACGTCGGAAAAAGGTTGAATACGGTCGATCGCCGCCGAGCGGCGCCGTGATGGCGGCGGGCGAAGACAGGCTCACGGTCACACGCTCCGCGTCGCCACGACCGGCGGCACCGCCGCCGCGCGCAAGGCCGGCCCCAGCACGGCCAGCTGGCCCAACGCCCACAACACCAGCGCCGCCCCAGGCAGGTAGTACAGCGGCAGGCGCGGCAGTTCGTAGTGCTTCATCAGCACCAGGTTCAGCGCAAATGCCAGCACCATGCCCAGCGCGATCCCGCCGCCGACGATCAGGAAATTCTCGGTCTGAAAGTAGTGCAGGATGTCGCGACGGGTGGCGCCGATCGCGCGGCGGATGCCGATCTGCCGACGGCGCTGCTGTACCCAGAAACTGGCCAGGCCGACGATGCCCAGCGCGGTGACCATCAGCATCGCGAAGATCACGCCGACCAGCATCGCGGCCATCACGCGGTCGTTCTTGAAGACGTCGTGGCGCAGGTCGGACACGCTCTGGCTGGCTTCCCGATCGATCACCACCTCCGGCACCGCCTTGGCCACCGCCGCGAGTGCGTCGCGCATGACCCGCGGCATGTCGCCCGGGTTGGCCCGCAACAGGTAGCTGCCGGTCAGGTACGGACCCGGCTGGGCCGGCAGGAATACCGACCACTGGCGTTGCTCCGGCGTCCACCCGGTGGGATCGGGCCGGACCAGATCCTTCAACACGCCGACGACGCGGTAGTGCGACTTCAGCGACCAGAACTCCTTGCCCAGCGGATCGGCACCCGGCCACAAATGCTCGGCCAGCGCCCGGGTGATCTGGACGCTGCCGCCGTCGGGCACGAAGCCGCTGAAGGCCCGAAAATCGTCGGGTCGCGGCGCGCGTCCGGCGACGACCTTGGCGCCGAGTGCCTCCAGGCTGCCGGGACCGCCCACGTAGAACTCGATCACGCCGCCAAAATGTTCGCCGGCCGCATCGGTCGAAATTCCAGCGGTACCACGGCGACTGCCGAACGGTATGGAATTGATCGGCGACACCGATTCCACGCCGGGTACGGCGCGCAACGCGGCGAGCGCCCGTGCGTCCACGTCGGCTGCCTGGGTGGAGTCGTAGCCGGTCAGCTGCACCGACGCGAGCGCCGCTTCATCCGCACCACTGACGATGTGCATCGCCGAGACGCGCTGGGAAATGATGAAGCAGGCGTTGCACAGCACCGCGCACGCCAGCGCGATTTCCAGCGCGATCAGGATCGTGGACAGGCGATGCTTGCGCAGCGCGGAGAGTATGGGCTTGATCTGCATGGTTCCGATCCTCACAGCGTCTTCAACTGCAGCGCGGGCGCAATCCGGCTGGCCCGCAAGGCGGGCAACAGGCCTGCCAGCAGGCTGGCGGCGACGGCGAGCGCAAAGGTCAGCCCGAACATGCCGAGGTCGAGGTGGGCGAGATCGGCGTATTCCACCGGCTGCCGCCGCACCAGCCACAGACCCAGCAAGGTCAGCAGCCAGCCGCCGATGCCGCCGACCAGGCCCACCATGCCCGCCTCCACCAGGCACTGGGCGAACACCGCGCCACGACTGGCGCCCAGCGCGCGACGCACGCCGATTTCGCTGCTGCGACGCAGGAACTTGGCCAGCAGCAGGCCGATCATGTTGAACAGGCAGATGGCAAGGAACGCAAAGGCCAGCCAGGTCTGCAGCTTCACGTCGCTGGGCACCACATGGTTGAACACCAGCCACTCCATCAGGCCCGGCATGCGGGTCTGGGTCGTGGCGAAGCGCCCGAGCTGCTTTTGCTGCTGCGCATAGTTAGCGATGAAGGCGCGGTAGTCCGCCACCTTGGCGGCGTCATCCAGTTGCACCCACAAGCCGACCCAGACGCACGGCGCATCCTGCAGATGCCCCGGCCTGGGAACGGAACCCCAGCAGGTGAACTGCCAGAAGTTGCCGTCGTTGACGTCAAGCCCGCTGAAAAACGGCATGAACACGTCTTCCGGCTTGCCGTAGAACGATGCTGTCTGGCCTTCGGCGAAGCGCCCGGCGCGCACGTCGTAGAAGAGCGGCGAGGGTCGCCACTTCTTCATCACGCCGACGATTCGCACGTCGCTGTCCTTCAGGCGCAGGGTCTTGCCCACGCTGTCGGCGCCGCCGAACAGGCGGTCGTTGAGGTCGGAGGAAATCACCGCCACGCGCGCACGGCTGGCGGCGTCGGCTGCCGTCCAGGCACTGCCGTACTGGAACGGCACCTGGAACATCGCAAAGAAGTCGGAGGTCGTGGCCAGCATCGGCACCATCAAGGGCGGCAGCTTGGCATCCGGCGCACGCACCTTGACGTCGCTGCCCGCCATCAAGGCCTGCCGGTCCGCGCGATGCGCGCTCCACAGGTCCACCGCCGAGCGGTAGTCGAGCATGTCCAGCGGCCCGCCCTTGGCGTAACCGGCCGGCGAGGCATCCACCTGCGGATAGAAGATGTGCTGGCTGCGACCCGGCAACGGATCACCGGACAGCAGGTGCGTCACCGTCAGCGTGGTCATGCTGGCACCGATGCCGACGGCGATCGCCAGCACCATCAGCGCGGTGAGCATGCGGTTGCGCCTGAGGCTGCGCAGCGCGAGGTCGAGGTAGTAGGTGAACACCTTCGGTGTCTCCTTCGGAGGTTGGTATGGAGAATGGGGAATGGGAAAGGCCACGGCGGGCGGCGGTCGCTCTATCGATTCCCTATTCCCGATTCCCTGCTTGATTGATCACACCGAACGCGTCGCCACCACCGGCGGCACGGCTGCCGCGCGCAGGGCCGGTCCCAGCACGGCCAGTTGTCCGATCAGCCACAACGCGATCGCGCCCATCGGGAAGTACATGCCCGGCAGGCGCGGCAACTCGTAGCGGGTCATCAGGAACAGGTTGATGCCGTAGGCCAGCACCATGCCCAGCACGATGCCGATCGTGGCCAGCAGGAAGTTTTCGGTCTGGAAGTAGTTGAGGATGTTGCGACGGGTCGCACCCAGGGCGCGGCGCACGCCGATGGTGCGGCGGCGTTGCGCCACCCAGAAACTGGCCAGGCCGACGATGCCCAGCGCGGTGACGATCAGCAGCGCGGCGATGACGCCGACCAGGATGCCGGCCATCGCCCGATCGTTCTGGAAGAACGCGCCGCGGATGTCGTCCAGCGTGTCCTTTTGCAGGACGATGCGGTGCGGGTCAGCCTTGCGCAGCACCTTTGCCGCTTCCGAAAGCACCTGCTGGCGCTGGTCGGGGGCCGTGCGCAGCACGTAGCGCGACGCGCTGGCCGCGCTCAATCGCAGGGGGAAGATCATCGTCCACTGCGCCGCGTCGTCGCCCATGAACAGCGACGGCCGGATCAGCGACTGCACCACGCCGATCACGCGCACGGAGGTGTCGCCCAGGTAGATGTTCCTGCCCAGCGCGCTCTGCCCGGGCCACAGGCGCTCGCCCAGCGCTTGGGTGATCACCACCGAGCCGACCTTGTTCTGCAGCTCGGGGTTGCTGCGCATGTCGTCGTAGTCCAGGTATTCGTCGGCGCTGAAATCCCGCCCCGCCACCAGCCGGGCGCCGAAGCTGGCGATCAGGCCCTCGCCCATGTACATGGTGGCGTTGAGCGTGGGCAGCTTCTGCGCGGGATCGAGCTTGATGCTGGTGTTCGACGAGCTGTTGGTGAACGGCACCTGGTTGAGCAGGGCTGCCGCGGTCACGCCGGGAATCTGCCGCAGCAGCGCCAGGTCTTCCTGGGCGCGCGCCTTGCCATTGGCGGGCTTGCCGATGTTGGCGACCTGCACCTGCAGCAGTTCGTGCTCGGCCACGCCGCTGGCCATTTCGGTACGCTGCAGGCGCTGGCTGATCAGGAACACGGCGTTGCAGACGATCGCGCAGGTCAGCGCGATCTCCAGCACCAGCAGCAGCGCCGTGATCTTGTGCCGGCGCAGGGTCGAGAAGATGGGCAGGATGTCCATGTCAGTTGCTCTTCAGTTGCAGCGCGGGAGGAGTCAGGCAGGCGCGCCAGGCCGGCAGCAGGCCGGCCAGCAGGCTGGCCATGACGGCAGCGACGAAGGTGGCCAGCAGCATCGGCAGATCCAGGTGCGCCAGCGCGGCGTAATCCGAGGGCTGCCTGCGCACTAGCCACAGGCCGAGCAAGGCCAGCAGCAGGCCGCCGACGCCGCCGACCAGGCCCACCGCACCGGCTTCGACCAGCAACTGGGCAAACAGCGATCGGCGCGAGGCGCCGAGCGCACGACGAACGCCGAGCTCGCCCGCGCGGCGCATGAACTTGGCCAGCATCAGGCCCACGGTGTTGACCAGGCACACCAGCAGGAAACCGAACGCCAGCCACACCTGCAGATGCACGTCGCTGGGCACCACCTTGTTGTAGTCCAGCCAGCCCATCACGTCGCGCAGGCGCACATTGGGCGGCCGCTGGAAATGACCCAGCGCCTTCTGCTCCCGCGAATAGTTCAGCAGGAATTCCCGATACGCGGCGGCCTCGGCCGGCGTGTCCAGCTGCACCCAGAATTGCAGCCAGGTGCAGGTGGCGGTTTTCATGTTCTCGCTCGATCCCTTGTCCCAGCAATCGGTGGAACCGTTGCGGGCGAACTTCAGGTCGGTGGCGGTGGCCAGCGGCACGAACACGCCTTCTTTGGCGGAGTAGCTGCCGGTGTTGAGATCGTAGAAATGCGGCGTCGGCCGCCAGCTGTCCAGCACGCCGACGATACGAAACGCCACGTCGTTCATGCGCAGGGTCAGGCCGGTACTGTCCTTGCCGCCGAACAGCTTGTCGTTGAGTTCGCGGGTGAGCACGGCCACATGGGCGCTGGCCTCGTCGTCCGTCGCGTTCCAGCCCTGCCCGTAGAGAAACGGCACATCGAACATCGGAAAGAAATCGGCCGTGGTATAGCGCGCATCCTCGAAGAACGGATCGATCGAGGATTGCGCCGGCTGGATCGGCACCGCGCCGCCGGTCATCAAGGCCTGGAAGTGGGCGCGCCTGGCCTTCAGCAGGGCCATGCCGTCGATCCAGCTGACCTGTTCCGGCGGCTCGTCCTGCGGCTTGTAGCCGTCCATGTCCTGCGGATCGAGTTGCGGATAGAACAGCTGATGACTCTTGCCGGGCAAGGGATCGCCCGACAGCACGTGCAACACCGTCAGCGTGGTCATGCTGGCGCCGATGCCCAGCGCCAGCGCCAGCACCATCAGTGCGGTAAGCGCCTTGTTGCGCTTGAGGCTGCGCAGGGCCAGGTCGAGGTAGTAGGTAAACACCTGCGGTGTCTCCTTCGAAGTGGGAATGGAGAATGGGGAATGGGAAAGGCCAAGGCGGGCGGCTTTTGCTCTACCGATTCCCTGTTCCCCATTCCCCCTTGTTGATCACACTGCCCGCGTCGCCACCACCGGCGGCACGTTGGACGCGCGGCGGGCCGGCACGAACACCGCGGCCTGGCCGATCGCCAGCATCGCCAGCACACCGGTCAGCACGTACAGCACCGGGATGCGGGTCATCTCGTAGTGGTTCATCAGCCACATGTTCAGACTCAGCGCCAGCAGCACGCCGATCACCACGCCGGTGCCGGCGATCAGCAGGTTCTCGATCTGGAAGTAGTGCAGGATGTCGATCTTGCGGGCTCCCAGCGCGCGCCGCACGCCGATCTGCCGATGGCGCTGGCCCACCCAGAAGCTGGTGAGACCGACGATGCCGGCGGCGGTGACGCACAGCAGGATCAGCGCGACCACACCCATCAGGATCGCCATGCCGCGATCGGCCTGGTAGGCCTTGTCGCGGATCTGGGCGAACGAGCGCACGCTGTCGTCATCCAGCACGCGCATGGGGTTGACCTTGTACAACGCCGGCGTCACCGCGCGCATCACCGCGTCCAGTTGGCCGGGTTTGGCACGTATCGCGTAACGCGAGAAGTTCGCGTCCAGACGGGTCGGCACCAGCGTCGCGTTCCACACGAAGCTGTTGGTCCAGGTGCCGGTACCGGGTACCTGCATGCGCTCGACCATGCCAACGACGGTGGTGGGTTTGGTCGACCCGTTGAGATAGATCACCTTGCCCAGCGCGTCGCCCTTCGGGAACAGTTTGTCGGCCAGTGCCTTGGTCAGGATCACCACTGACGGCTCGCTGTTGTCGCGGAAGCCCTGGTGCCCCACGTCGGCGGCGGTGAAGTTGCGCCCTGCCACCAGGCGCAGGCCCAGGGTGGAGAGCGCCTGATCGTCGCTGAAGTAGTAGGTGGTGCGGGTGCCATGGAAACTGCCCTGGTTGGTGTCCCCGGGCTTGTGGTCGACCGCGCCGTTCCACGACGAATTGAGCAACGGCAGCGAGTTGATCGGCGCCACCGACGCCACGCCCGGCAGCGCGCGCAGGGCGGCCAGGTCGGTCAGTTGCAGGCTGTCGAGCTTTTCCACGCTGGCGGCGTCGTCGCCGCTCGGCGCGCCCACCCATTGCTGGCCGACCAGCATCAGGTTGCTCTCGTCCAGGCCGGTCGGCCGGTTCACCCGTTCGATGCGCTGGCCGATGATGAACACCGCGTTGCAGACGATCGCCAACGTCAGCGCGATCTGCAGTGCGATCAACACCACGCCGGCCTTGTGCTTGCGCAGTGCCGCGAGGATGGGATGCATGGTCATGGGCATAATCCTCAATTGCTCTTCAGTTGCCACGCGGGTTGCACGCGTGATGCACGGAACGTGGGGTAGAGCCCGGCCAGCAGGGTGGCCAGCACGGCGACCACCAGGGTGACGACGAGCAGGGACAGGTCCAGCCGCGCCAGATCGGAAATGCTCTTGGGCAACACCATGCCCACGCTGGCCACGCCGACACCGGTCAGCAGCAGGCCCAGCACGCCACCGGTCAGGCCGACCACGCCAGCCTCGGTGAGGAACTGCAGATAGATCGCCTTGCGTGGCGCACCCAGCGCGCGACGCACGCCGATCTCGCCGCTGCGGCGCAGGAACTTGGCCAGCAACAGGCCCACCGTATTCACCAGGCAGACCAGCAGCAGGCCCAGCGCCACCAGCAGCGACACCTTGGTGTCGCTGGGCACGACCTGCTCATGGTCGAGGAAGGCCGGCAGGTCACGCAGCTTGTTGTTCGGTGCCCAGGTGAACCGGCCGGCCGTCTGCTGCGCACGCGCATAGCCGTCCAGATACTGGCGATAGGCGGTCACCGCGGCAGCGTCTTCCAGCTCGGCCATGTAGGCAATCCAGATGCAGCTGGATTGCTGCAGGCCGACGAAGCCCGACTCCTTCGGCGTTTCGCTGCAGTTGGTGTTGCCGTCGTTGGGGATGCCCACGGCGATGGCACGCTCGAAGGGAATGAACACGTCCTCGACCTGCTCGCTGAAGCCGCCGGTGTTGACCACGTCGTAGAAGCGCGGCTGCGGATTCCAGTTGTCCAGCACGCCGGACACACGGTAGTCCTTGCCCTCGATGTTCACCGTCTTGCCCACGCTGTTGACCGCGCCGAACAGCTTTTCGTTGAGCTTGCTGCTGATCACCACCACCGCTGCGCGCTGCGCATCGTCCTGCGCATCCCAGCCGCTGCCGTACAGGAACGGCGCGTCGAGCATCGGGAAGAACTCGCTGTAGACGGCGTGGCCGCCCACGTTGAGCGGATGCTTGCCGGCCTGCGCCGGCACCACCGAAGGCGAGATCTGGTACATCGCCGACTGACGCTTGGCCCGGTGGTCGCGCATCAGCGCCATTGCGTCGGTGTAGTTCATCGCGTCCTGCGGCTCATTGTCGTCGCCGCCGCGGTGCCCCTTCGGCCCCCATGCGTCGATCTGTGGCACGAACAGCTGCGACGACTTCCACGGGATCGGATCGCCCGACACGGCGCGGAACACCGACCAGGTGGTCATCGACGCGGCCACGCCGAAGCCGATCGCCAGCACCATCAGCGCGGTCAGGCCGGGACTTCGTTTCAGGCTGCGCAGGGCCAGTTCGAGGTAGTAGGCAAGCATTCCGTTCACTCCGAGGTTTGTCTTCTCCCCTGCCCTGCAGGGAGGAAATGAGAACTCACACGCTCCGTGTCGCCTCCACCGGCGACACGCGCGAAGCACGCAGCGCTGGTGCCAGCACCGCGCCCTGGCCCAACACCAGCAACGCCGCCACCCCGGCCACCACATAGGCCAGCGACAACCGCGCCATTTCGAACTGGGTCACCATCCACAGGTTGATGCCGATCGCCAGCACCGCACCCGCCAGCACGCCGCCGATCCCGATCAGCAGGTTTTCGGTGAGGAAGTAGCTGAGGATGTCGCCGCGGGTGGCGCCCAGCGCACGACGCACGCCGATCTGCTTGCGCCGCTGGCCGACCCAGAAGCTGGTCAGGCCCACGATGCCCGCGGCGGTGATCGCCAGCAGCACGACGCTGATGATGCCCATCAGGATCGCCATGCCCACGTCACGTTCGTAAGCCCGCTGGCGCACCTGGGCGAAGCTCATCACGCCATCCTTGTGGTCGATGATGCGCATGCGGCTCTGCGCGAACAGCGCCTTCGGCGCGTCACGCATCGCGGCGTCGAGCTGGCCGGGCTTCGCCCGCACCAGGTAGTAGGTGTAGTCATTCAACAGGCGCGCCGGGATCAGCACCGCGTTGTACGCATACGGCCCGGCCCAGCTGCCGGTCATGTGCGCCTGCAAGGTGTCGGTGATGCCGATGATGGTGGATGGCGCGTGGCCCATCGACACATAGATGGTCTTGCCCAGCGCCGATCCCTGCGGGAACAATCGCTGCGCCAGGTCCCTGCTGATGATCACCTGGGCGGAGTGCATCGCGTCGCGGGGTTTCTGCGCGGCGATTTCGCTGGCGGTGAAATTGCGCCCCGCGATCAGGCGCGTGCCCAGCGTCGCCAGGGTGTGGTCGTCGGAAAAAAAGATCGCCGAGTCGGTGGTCATCTTGACCTGGTCCGGCTGCAGCTTGATGAAATTGTCCCAGCCGGTGCCACGCAGCGGAAAGCTGTTGGTCGAGGCGGCGTCCTGCACGCTGCCGAGCTGGCGCAGGGCGATCAGATCAGCCTGCATCTGCGCGTCGATGCGCTGCGTGTCGGACTTGTCGGCCCAGTCGCTGCGGATCACGAACAGGTTGTTCTCGCTCACTCCGCTGGGACGCGACATCCGCGTGATGCGCTGCTGGATGATGAACAGCGCGTTGCAGACGATCGCCAGGGTCAGCGCGATCTGCAGCGCGATCAGCACGGTGCCGGCCTTGTGGTGGCGCATCGCGGCGAGGATGGGTTTGATCTGCATGATGGTCTGGCCCTCCTCAGTTGGATTTCAGCTGCCATGCCGGCTGCACCTGCGCGGCGCGCCAGGTGGGGTAGAACGCGGCCAGCACGGTGGCCGCGATCGCCACCAGCAGGGTCATCGCCACCAGCGACAGGTCGAGATGCGCAAGCCTGGCGATCTCCGGCTCGAACAGCAGGCCGACGCCGAACATGCCCAGTGCGGTGAGCAGCAAGCCGAGCACGCCACCGGCCAGACCCACGGCGCCGGCCTCGATCAGGAACTGGTGGTAGATCTCGCGCCGCGGCGCACCCAGCGCGCGGCGCACGCCGATCTCGGCGGCGCGGCGCATGAACTTGGCCAGCAGCAGGCCAATGGTGTTGACCAGGCAGATCGCGAAGAAGCCCAGTGCCACCATCAGCGAGATGCGGCTTTCCGGCGGCACCACCTGCTTGTAGTCGAGCCAGTCATTGACGTCGCGCAGGCGCACGTTCGGCGCCCAGTGGAAGCGGCCGGCACGCTGCTGGTCGGCAGCATAGTGGGTCAGGAATTCGCGGTAGCTGTTCGCGGCGGCCGGATCGGCCAGTTCCACCCACACCGGGATCCACACGCATTCGCCGTGCAGCCAGGCTTCGCGGCCGACACCGAAATCCGTATTGCTGCCGCAGTTGTTGCGCCCGGAGGTGTCCATCGCCACATCGATCGCCCGGGTGAACGGCAGGTACAACTGCACCGGATCGCCGAAGGCATTGCTGCTGAACAGGTCGTAGAAGCGCGGCTTCGGATCCCAGTGCGCGGTCACCCCGACGATGCGGTAGCTGTGCCGATCCATGGTGATCTCGCGGCCCACGCTGTTGGCGCCGTTGAAAAGCTGCTGGTTGAGCTCGTGGCTGATCACCGCCACCGCGGCGCGGCCGTCGTCGTCGCCGGCATGCCAGGCGCCGCCGTACTCGAACGGCACGTCGAACATGTTGAAGAAGTCGGCGTTGGTGGCGTAGCCGTCGGCGATGAACGGCAGGCTCTGGTTGCCCTCGGGCAGCACCGACGGCGCCACGTTGTAGAACAGTGTCTGGTGCGTGGCCTTGCGCGCCGCGACCAGGGCGGTGGCGTCGGTATAGGTGAGTGCCTCGGGCGGCTCGCCATTGTCGTTGTACTGCGGACCGCGGTTGTCGATCAGCACCGTGTACAGCTGCGAGGATTTGGCCGGGATCGGATCACCCGACACCGCACGGAACACCGACCAGGTGATCATCGACGCGGCCACCCCAAAACCCACCGCCATCACCATCAGCGCCGTGAGCATGGGGTTGCGCCGCAAACTGCGCAGGCCGAGTTGAAGGTAGTAAGCGAACATGTCGAGTTCCGGGATGGGGGGATGGGGAATCGGGAGTGGGGAAGCGGTGGCCTCGCGAGCATTTGCTCTCAACGATTCCCTATTCCCAACTCCCCATTTCCTGTCTCTCAGCCATGCGCCCCGTCGGCGGCCGCGTGCACGCTGTGGAAGCGCGGGTCCTCGGACAACTCGACCACCTGGCCGTCGATGATGTGCACGTTGCGCTGGGCACGGGCGGCCAGCTCCGGGTCGTGCGTGACCATCACGATGGTGGCGCCGTCGCGGTGGATTTCCTCGAGCAGTTCGAGCACGCCGCGGGCCATCTGGGTGTCCAGGTTGCCGGTCGGTTCGTCGGCCAGCAGCAGGCGCGGCGAGCCGGCCAGCGCACGGGCGATCGCCACGCGCTGCTGCTGGCCGCCGGAGAGTTCGGCCGGGTAGTGCTTGGCGCGCGAGGCGAGGCCGACGCGCTCCAGCGACTCCATGATCCGCTGCTTGCGCTCGGCGGCCTTCATGCCGCGGTAGCGCAGCGGCACCTCGATGTTGTCGAACACGTTGAGGTCGGGGATCAGGTTGAACGCCTGGAAGATGAAGCCGATCTTCTCGTTGCGGATCTTCGAACGGGCGTTGTCGTTGAGGTTGCTCACCTCGATGCCGTCGAGGTGGTACTCGCCGCCGGTGAAGGTTTCCAGCAGGCCTGCGATGGTCAGGAAGGTGGTCTTGCCCGAGCCGGACGGACCGGTGACGGCGACAAACTCGCCCTCCTTCACGTCGATGTTGAAATCGCGCAGCGCATAGGTCTCCACCACTTCGGTGCGGTAGACCTTGGACAGGTGGGTCATCTTCAGCATGGTTACGTCCTTTGGTGGTGGTGATGATGTTTTGCCCCTCCTCCTGCTTCGCAGGGGGAGGCTGGGAGGGGGTGACGCTTTTGATCTTGCGTGACGAAGAGCTACCCCACCCCAGCCCTCCCCTGCACGCAGGGGAGGGAGAAAGTCTTTAGTTGCTTATCGCGACCGTGGCCGCGCTCTTGAAGCTGTCGGTGCCGGAGATCACGATGCGGTCGCCTTCCTTCAGACCTTCGAGGATCTCCACCTTGTCGATGCTGGAGGCACCGACGCGGATCGGGGTTTTCTTGGCGATGCCGTCGCGCACCAGGTAGGCGTAGCTGCCGCCGGATTCGTCGACGAAGGAGCCGCGCTGCACGGTCAGCACGTTGTCGCGCTTGTCCAGCAGCACGCGTACCGACAGGCGCTGGTTCTGGCGCAGCTGCTTCGGCGTCTCGCCCTCGAAGCGCAGCCGCGCGGCGACCTGGCCGTTGACCACTTCGGGCGAGATCGCGCTGACCAGGCCCTTCCAGGTGTGGCCGTTGCCACTGATCTCGCCGGCCATGCCGATGCCGAGGTCGCGGGCAAAGCTTTCCGGCACCTGCATCTCCACCTGCAGCGCAGACAGGTCGATCACGCTGAGCAGCTGGGCATCTTTCGCCACGGTGGCGCGCTCGGCGATGAACAGCTGGCCGACCTGGCCGTCCACCGGCGACTTCACGTTGAGGTCGTCGACCTGACGCTGCAGATCCTTCACCAGCAGCAGCTGGCGCTCGTGCGCAAGCTTCTTCGACTGGATGTCGAAGTTGAGGCTGGCGTTGTCCATGCCCAGGTCCGCCTGCGCATGCTGCAGGGTGATCTTCGCCTTCTGCAGCGCGTCCTTGGCGCGGTCCACGTCCATCCCCGGCACGGCACCCTTGGCAAAGGCCTTCTGGTTGCGGTCGAGATCGCGCTCGGCAGCCTGCTCGTCGATCCTGCCGTTGTCGAATGCCTTCTGCAGTTCGCCGCGCTTCTTGCGCGCGTCGATCTGCGCGCGCTGGTAATCCACTTCCATCGCGTCGGCGTTGCTCTGTTCCTGCGCCAGCTTGTTGGTCAGCTCGGGGCTGACGATGGTCGCCAGCACCTGGCCGATCTTCACCGTGTCGCCGGCGTGCACCTTCAGTGTGACCGCACCACCGGAAGTGGCGTACAGGGTCGGGCTGACCGCCGCGACCACCTTGCCTTCGGCGGCGATGTCACGCACGAACGGGCCGCGTTCGACGGTGGCGAACGCCAGCCGCGAACTGCTCACCGACGCGGAGGCCGAGAACATCCGGCTGATCCCTGGCGCCAGCCAGGCCAGCAGGGCCAGCACCAGCACGCCGGCGCCCGCCAGGATCAGCCGGCGTTTGGGATGGGATTTGACCTGGACCAGTTTGTCCTGCGCAGAAGTGTCGCGAATCATCATGCCGTTCCTGACCGCGGACAGCGCGGTTGCAGGCAGGTCGATGCAATCCGCGTGCCACCATCAGCACACAGAAATATTCGAAGTTCTTCAATGACTTCCGCAACACCGCGCGGCCGTCTCCGGTGTCCGCGGACACTCGACGGACGGTCGGACGAACATGCGGGACCCGCGGCTTTCGCGAGCTAGTCGCTGTTGGCCAGTTGCAGCGGCACTGCCTCGGCTTGTGCGATCTGGCCGGCGACTTGCCGGCCCAGCGGCGAGATCGGCAGGCGCGGTTCGGCGCCCAGCACGACGAGGCCGCCCAGCCTGCGGGCGTGGAAGCGCAGCACCTTCGCGTACACCGGACGCGGCTGGCGCAGCCGGCGCGAAGGTCGAGTTCCCGGCACCGCCCGGCCGTGATCGAGCAATCGATCCCACGCCAGGTAGTCGGTGTCCGGCAACAGATGCAGGCGGGCACAACCGCGGCCTTCGCGATCCAGGCATTCGATCCACTCGCGCGGACCTTCGCTGGTGATCGTGCCGGCGGCGGCCAGGCTGCGGGTCTGCAGCAGCGGCGCCAGCTGCATCATGTCGACCAGCAGGCCGCGGGGCCATTCGCGCAGCAGCGTGCCGTCGGGCCGCATCGGCACGTAGAGCACGCTGCCCAGTTCGGGCAGGCGCTCGACCAGCTGCGCCGGGGTCGTGCGCAGGCAGCGCCAATGGATGGCCGGGGCCGGCCTGGCCCGCCGCAGATCCTGCAGCCGATGGACTGGCGGAACGAACATCGATCACCTCGGGCGGAATGGCCCGGCGGGCGCCGCAAGCGACGCGCTGGCTGAGGCTGGGGAGATGGGCGCCGCCCACCCGGACGCGGACGACGCAGGGCTATTTGGTCAGGATCAGCTTGTCGTTGCGGGTGAGGCGCAGGTGGTACTCGCTGCCCTGGTGCTGGATCACCAGCTCGCGCTCGCCTTCCAGCAGCGTGTGGCTGGAAACGCGTCGCGCAGCCACCGGCGACGTGGCGGGCAACGCCAACACCGGCCGCTGGATCGACCGGGATGGCATGGAATGGCTCAGTGACAGGACGGACATGGGCAAATCCACGAAAGAAGAGTGACGGCTTTGATGATAATGATTCTCATTAGCCTGTCAACCGCCCTGCCCGCCCGCGTGCAGTCAGGCGGCTTCGACGATCGTCCTGATCCGCTGCGCCAGCGTTGCGTCCAGCTTCGGCAACACTTCCAGCGCGCCCAGATTCTGTTCCAGCTGCTCACGCCGGCTCGCGCCCAGCATCACCGTGGACACGTGCGGATTGAGCAGGCACCAGGCGATCGACAGTTGCGCCAGGCTGCCACCCAGCTCATCGGCGAGCGGCTGCAGGGCGCGCACCTTGCGCAGCCGCTCGTCACCCTTGCCCAGCACGCTTTCGCGCAACCACGCGTAATCCGGCTGCGCCAGGCGCGAGTCCGCCGGCACGCCATCGTTGTACTTGCCGCTGAGCAGGCCCGAGCCCAGCGGCGACCAGATCGTGGTGCCCATGCCGTACGCCGCATACAGCGGCGCGTACTCCTGTTCCACCCGCTCGCGGTGCAGCAGGTTGTATTGCGGCTGCTCCATCACCGGAGCGTATAGATGGTTCTCGCGGGCGATCCGGTGCGCCTCGTGGATCGCCTCGGCCGGCCATTCGCTGGTGCCCCAATACAGCACCTTGCCCTGGCGCACCAGCGTGTCCATCGCCATCACCGTCTCGGCGATCGGCGACTCCGGATCGGGGCGATGGCAGAAGTACAGATCCAGGTAATCCACGCGCAAGCGCTGCAGCGCCTGCGTGCAGGCTTCCATCACGTGCTTGCGCGACAGCCCGCGCTGGGTCGGCAGCGGCTTGTCCACCGCGCCGAAGAACACCTTGCTGGACACGCAGTAACTGTCGCGTGGAAAGCGCAGGTCAGCCAGCACGTCGCCCATCACCTGCTCGGCCACGCCGTTGTTGTAGGTCTCCGCGTTGTCGAAGAAATTCACCCCGCGATCGTGCGCCAGCGCCAGCAGCTCGCGCGCCTCCCCGCGCCCCACCTGCTTGCCGAAGGTGACCCAGGCGCCGAACGACAGCGCGGAAAGTTGCAGGCCGGACGTACCGAGGCGGCGGTATTGCATGGGAGAACTCCTGAACGGGGAACGGGGAACGGGGAACGGGGAACGGAAAGTCTACGCCCTGGGCACGTGACGGGCGGTTGCTCACCGCGCGGCGACAACGGTCCCTTCCACTCCGCCGCTGCGCGGCTATGCCCAAGGAGATCGGGGTGCGGCGGATCGTGCATCACGGGCCTGAACCCGAACCCCGTTCGGGCTGAGCGTAGCGTCGCAGGTGCGCACGTGGAGAGCGACCAAGGATGGTCGCAGCTTTGGGGAGCGAGGAAGTCGAAGCCGCGCCTGCGGAATGACATTCGGCCTCGGAACGCCCTGCGGCGGCGCGGAAAGGGCGCCGCTTTCGTATGGAAACGTGGCCGCGGCCCCAGCGCCCGTCCTACAGGAAGCGGATGGCCAGCGCCAGCACAATGGCCGCAAACACGCCGGCGATCACGTCGTCGATCATCACGCCGAAGCCGCCTTTCACGCGGCGGTCCAGCCAGCGGATCGGCCAGGGTTTCCACACGTCGAACAGGCGGAACAGGGCGAAGCCGATGATGATCCACCACCACGGTGCAGGCAGCACCAGCAACGGCAACAGCGCGATCCACTGGCCGATGAATTCGTCCCAGACCAGGCTGCGGTGATCGTCGACGCCGAGCGCGCCGCCGGCCGCGGTGCATGCCCATACGCCGAGCGCGAAACCCGCCAGCAGGATCACCACGTAGATCGGCAGCGACAGTTCGCGCAGCCACAGCCACGGCAGCAGTGCGACCAGCGAGCCGAACGTGCCTTGCGCCACCGGCGCCAGGCCCGAGCCGAAACCGGAGGCCAGCCAGCCGGCGGGCGTGGCCAGCAAGGCGCGACGTTGCTCGGCGCTCAAGGTCTTCTTTGCGCTCACGCGAAATGCTCCCAGCCGGGCCGATCCGTGTTCATCCACTCGCCATCGAGGCCGCGCACGCGCACGCCGGCGCC
Source organism: Rhodanobacter sp. Soil_C_14 (assembly GCF_057657335.1). Classification (NCBI taxonomy): domain Bacteria; kingdom Pseudomonadati; phylum Pseudomonadota; class Gammaproteobacteria; order Lysobacterales; family Rhodanobacteraceae; genus Rhodanobacter; species Rhodanobacter sp. Soil_C_14. Next base: position 866,230 of record NZ_JBDGIQ010000001.1, read on the forward strand.
TTCGACGATGCGCCCGATCCGGGTCGCGCCACAGCCCAGCCGTGACAGGTCGGCCTGCACGTCGGCCACCCGTGCCGCCGGCACGGTGAAGCAGAGTTCGTAATCGTCGCCGCCGCCCAGCGCGCACTGCAGCGCAGCCGCTTCGTCGTACAGCGCCATCAGTGCCGAGGATCGCGGCAGCAGTGCCGCGTCGATTTCCGCGGCTACGCCGCTACTGTTGCAGATGTGGCCGAGGTCGGCGACCAGGCCGTCGGAGACGTCGACGCAGGCGCTGGCTTGGCCGCGCAGGGCGACGCCGGCGGACAGGCGTGGTGTGGGTCGGTTGAGCCGTTCGATCAGGAAGGCACGCAGGCCGGCGCGGGTGTCGTCATCGGACAGCGGTTGCTGCAGCGCCTGCAAACCCGCCGCGGCATCGCCCAGCGTGCCGGTCACCAGCACCGCGTCGCCGACGCGCGCGCCACCCCGGATCAATGCCTTGCCCGGCGGCACGAAGCCATGCACGGTTACGCTGATCGCCAGCGGACCGCGCGTCGTGTCGCCGCCGACCAAGGCGAGTCGATGCGGCCTGGCCAGTTTGCCGAAGCCTTCGGCAAAACCTTCGACGAAGTCGGCATCCGCCTTGGGCAGGGTCAGCCCCAGCAAGGCCCACGCCGGGCTGGCACCCATCGCGGCAAGGTCGGAAAGATTCACCGCCAGCGCCTTCCAGCCGATGTCGGCGGCAGCCGTGCCGCGGGGGAAATGCACGCCCTCGACCAGGGTGTCCAGCGCGACCGCCAGATGCTGTCCGACCGGCGGCAGCAGCAGCGCGGCGTCGTCGCCGATGCCCAGCTGCACGTCGTCACGCGCCTGGGCGGTGAGTTCGCGGATGCGTTCGATCAGTCGGAATTCCATCGGCCGGCCCCGGTCGGTGGTCAGCGGCCGTGCTGCTTCTCGACCACGCGCAACTCGCCGGCCAGCTTGTCCAGCACGCCGTTGACGTAGCTGTGGCCGTGGTCGGCACCGAAGCGCTTGGTCACCTCGATCGCCTCGTTGATGACCACCCGGTATGGCACGTCGGGGCGGAACTTCAGTTCATACGCGGCCAGGCGCAGGGCCGCGCGCTCGATCGGATCGACCTGGGCCACCTCGCGGTCGATGTGCGGCCGCAGGACTTCGTCGAGCGCGTCGACGTTCTTCTCCACGCCGTGCAGCAGGTCCTCGAAATACTCCAGGTCGGCCACTTCCATGTCCTGCTCGTGGCGGAACTGGTCGATCACCGCATTCATGTGGCTGCCGCTGAGCTGCCACGCGTACAACGCCTGAAGCGCGCGGCGGCGGGCGCGCGAGCGCGCCTGCATGTCGATGCCCTGGTTCATCCGAGGTTCCCGTACAGGTTGACCATCTCCAGCGCGGCGATCGCGGCGTCGGCGCCCTTGTTGCCGGCCTTGGTGCCCGAGCGCTCGATCGCCTGCTCGATGCTGTCGGTGGTCAGCACGCCGAACGCCACCGGCACCCCGGAGCTGTACGCGGCCTGGGCCAGGCCCTTGGCGCATTCGCCGGCGACGTAGTCGAAGTGCGGAGTGGAACCGCGGATCACCGCGCCCAGCGCGATCACCGCCGCGTACTTGCCGGAGTTGGCCAGCTTGTGCGCGGCCAGCGCGATTTCCCACGCGCCCGGCACGCGGATCAGGTCGATCGCATCGTCCTTGACGCCGTGGCGCACCAGCGCATCACGGGCGCCGGCCACCAGTGGTTCCACCACGAAGCCGTTGAAACGGCCGGCGACGATGGCGAAACGGCCCTTGGGCGTGGCGAAATCGCCTTCGATGATCTTCATTGCAGATTTCCTTGGTTGGACGCGCGGCCCAGGCAGACCGGGCATTTTACGGGTTTGCCGACGATCCTGCCCGTTTGGCTCCCTCCCCTGCTGCGCAGGGGGGTTGGGGTGGGGTCCGCTCTTGATCTGAATGTCAAAAGCCTTACCCCCTCCCAACCTCCCCCTGCATGCAGGGGGAGGAGCAAAGCGCTCAGACGCCGGGCGGCAGGTGCGGATAGCCGCCGAAGTTGAGCCGGGCCTTGCCGCCCGAGACGCGCAAGCGCGCCGCCGCGCCAAAGGGCAAGGTGAATTTGTCGGGCTCGTGGCCGGTCGGCAGGCCTCCGATCACGGCCACACCGCTGGCCCGGCGGATCTGTTCGAAACTTTCGGCCAGGCCGTAACCGTTGTCGTAGCCGCTGGGACGGCACTGGCTGAAGTCGCCCAGCACCAGCGCCCGTTGTCGCCCCAGCACCCCGGACAGGTGCAGCTGGTACAGCAGGCGTTCGATGCGGAACGGCGGCTCGCCGACATCCTCGACGAACAGGATGCCGCCGTCGATGTCCGGGAAATATGGCGTGCCGACCAGGCTGCACAGCACCGCCAGGTTGCCGCCCCACAGCGGGCCCTCCACGTCGAGTTCGGCGTCGGGCGCCGTGTTCCACTCGAGCTGCGCCGAGGGCGCACGCACGGTGTCCCAGAAATGCCGCCAGGTGAAATCGCTGGGCGTCGCCGCGCCGAAATCGGCGCCCAGCATCGGCCCGCTGAACGTGCACAGCCCGCTGCGCGCGTACAGCGCCAGCTGCACGGCGGTGAAATCGCTGTAGCCGACCAGCAAGGTGTTGCTGCCCTGCAGGCGCTCGCGCAGCGCCTCGTAATCCAGCCCCGCCAGCAAACGCGTGGCGCCGTAACCGCCGCGGATCGCCAGCGCGATGTCGGGCAGCACGTCCAGCGTCGCCAGCGCATTGAGGTCGGCCGCGCGCTCGGCGTCGCTGCCTGCGTAGCGTTGCTCGGTGCGATCGAGCACTTCCAGTCCGTCCACCGTGCAACCTGCAGCCTGCAGGCGTTCCACGCCACGCGTCATCGCGGCGCGATCGTGCGGGTAGCCGGAAGGGGCGATCAGGCGGATGCGGGTTGCGGACATGGGCATGGTCGATGACGGAAAGCTGGATTATGCGGTCGTGGCATGGGCATTGCGTGGCAATGCTCGGCGCTTTTCCTACACGTATTCGACGACTTCCAGGTCGAAGCCGGCCAGGCCGACCAGCTTGCGCGGCGTGCCCAGCACGCGCAGCCGGCGCACGCCGAGATCGCCCATGATCTGCGCGCCCAGGCCCAGCTGGCGCCACTCCTGCTGTTGCGCATCTTCCGGGGCCTGCGTGCTGGGCTGGCGCTGCAGCCTTGCCAGCAAGGCTTCTGGCGTGTCCTCGCCGGACAGCACCAGCAACACGCCGCGATCCTCGTCGGCGATCCGGCGCAGGGCCGAGGTCACGGTGAGGCCGAGGTCGTCGCGCTTGAGGTGCAGCACGTCGGACAAGGTGTTGCGCACGTGCACGCGCGACAGCACCGGCGCGCCGTCATCGACGGTTCCGCGCACCAGCGCGTAGTGCAGGCCGCGTCGGATCACGTCGCGATAGGCGATCAGCCGGAACATGCCGAACTCGGTCTCGACCATTTCGTCGTGCACGCGCTGCACGGTCTTCTCGGTCTCCAGCCGGTAGCGGATCAGGTCGGCGATCGAGCCGATCTTCAACCCATGTTTGGCCGCAAAGACTTCCAGTTCCGGCCGACGCGCCATCGAGCCGTCCTCATGCAGGATCTCGATCAGCACCGCCGACGGCTCCAGCCCAGCCAGCGCGGCCAGGTCGCAACCGGCCTCGGTGTGGCCGGCCCGGGTCAGCACGCCGCCGGGTTGCGCGGTGAGCGGGAAGATGTGGCCGGGCTGGGCCAGGTCCTGCGGCTTCGCGTCGTTCTTCACGGCGACCTGGATGGTGCGCGCGCGGTCATGCGCCGAGATACCGGTGGTGACGCCTTCGGCCGCCTCGATCGAGACGGTGAAGTTGGTGTGGTAGGACGAAGTGTTGTCGCTGACCATCGGCTTCAGGCCCAGCTGGCGCGTGCGCTGCTCGGTCAGGGTGACGCAGACCAGGCCGCGCGCCTCGCGCACCATGAAGTTGATGTCTTCGGGCCGCACCATTTGCGCGGCCATGATCAGGTCGCCTTCGTTCTCGCGGTCTTCGTCGTCGAGGATCACCACCATGCGACCGGCACGGATGTCTTCGAGGATTTCGGGGATGGTGTTGAAGGGCATGGTGGGGGTCCGGGAAGGTTTGATTTGATCGCGATAAATGAAGGAGTGAGTGAAGAGGAGTGAGAGGTGAGAGAGAGCCGCGGCATCGAGATGCTTTCTCTCACTTCTCACTCCTCTCCACTCACTTCTCGTCTTCAGGCGAAGCCGTGTTGCTTGAGGAAATTTTCGTCCAGCCGCGGCGCCTCGCCGCTGGCCAGCAGCCGCTCGACATAGCGTGCGATCACGTCCACCTCGATGTTCACCGGGTCGCCGGCGCGGCGCGCGTGGAACGCGGTGTGCTCGACCGTGTGCGGGATCAGGTTGACGCCAAATCGTGACCCGGCGACTTCGTTGACGGTGAGGCTGGTGCCGTCGATGCAGACTGAACCCTTGGCCGCGATGTAGCGCGAGATCGTCGCCGGCACCTCGAACGTCCAGCGCTGCGAGCGGCCGTCCGGGGTGATCGACACCACCTTGCCCAGCCCGTCGACGTGGCCGGACACCAGGTGTCCGCCGAGGCGGTCGGCCAGCCGCAAGGCCTTTTCCAGGTTCACCGGATCGCCGGCCTTCAGTTGGCCCAGCGAAGTCAGCGACAAGGTCTCGTTGGAGACGTCGGCGCTGAAGCCGCGCGGCTCCAGCGTGATCGCGGTGAGGCAGACGCCGGAGACGGCGATGGAATCGCCGAGCTGCACATCGGCGAGGTCGAGGTCGGCAGTGTCGACGTGCAGGCGCACGTCGCCGCCGCGCGGTTCGAGCCGCACGACGCGGCCCACGGTCTGGATGATGCCGGTGAACATCAGCGCGCCTCCGGCAGGAGGGCGGTGGACTGCATGGACGCAATGGCTTTCATGAAACGTATCCCGCATGAAGTTAAGCGAGTACGCCACAAGGCATCAGGCCAGACACGCACCGGCAAGGGCGCGCGTCTGGCCGTCTTCTCTTTATCCGGACTGTGAGGAAGCGGTCGCCCGCTTCCAACCGTCGGCTCCGGAGTCTGACCGGATCTGCTGACCTTCCGGCCTGGCCGGAAGCGCTCGCGGGCTCGTTCCGAGGAACCTACCGCCGGTGGGGAATTTCGCCCCGCCCTGAAGACGCTGTGCATGGTTGCCGGCCGAGGCCGACGGCAAATTCTAGCACCGCGGCGTGGCGCGACCGCATGTTGCCGCGGCGAATGCAGTGTTCACCCGGGTGCCACAACACCTGGCTCAGGCGGGACGCAGCTGCAATCGCCAGTCCGCGCCCAGCAGTTGTTGCTGCCGCAGCGTGAGCTGCCAGCGCTGCGCCATGTCGGTAAGGGCAGGCAGTTGCAGCAGCGGCCGGGCGCTGTCGCCCAGCAGGATCGGCGCGACATACAGCAGCAATTCGTCGACCAGGCCGGCGGCGAACAGCGCGCCGCACAGGGTCGGGCCAGCCTCGACATGCACCTCGTTGCAGCCGCGGCCGGCCAGCAGACCGAGCACGGCGTGCAGGTCGATCATGTCGCCCCGTGTCGCCACGGCCATCCGCTCGATCCGGGCGAAACGCTCGTCCGCACAAGATGCCGCGGCGCCATGCAGGACGAGGGTCGGCGCCGACCCGTCCAGCACGTGGCTGCCGGGCGGCGTGCGCAGCTGGCGATCGAGCACCACGCGCAGCGGCGGGCTGAACTCGTCGCCCCCGTCCAGCCGCACGGTGAGTCGCGGATCGTCGGCCAGCACGGTGCCGCTGCCGGTGAGGACCGCCGAGCTGCGGGCGCGCCAGCGCTGCACGTCGGCACGCGCGGCCTCGCCGGTGATCCATTTCGATTCGCCGTTGGCCAGCGCCGTGCGCCCGTCCAGGCTCATCGCCAGCTTCACCCGCACGAACGGACGGCCACGCTCGATCCGGCTGAAGAAGCCCGCATTCAATTCGCGGGCCGCCTCGCGCTGCAGGCCCGTCTCGACCATGATGCCGGCCGCGCGCAGCCGGTCGATGCCGCGGCCGTTGACCTGCGGGAACGGGTCCTCGCTGGCGATCACCACGCGGCGCACGCCCGCGGCGACCAGCGCGTCGGCGCAAGGCGGCGTGCGGCCGTGATGCGCGCAGGGTTCCAGCGTTACATAAGCGGTGGCGCCGCGCGCCGACCCGCCCGCTTCGCGCAGCGCGAAGACCTCCGCATGCGGCTCGCCGACACGCTGGTGAAAACCCGTGCCGACCACGTCGTCGCCATGCGCGATGACGCAGCCGACCCGCGGATTCGGCTGGGTGGTGAACAGGCCACGCTCGGCCAGGCGCAGGGCGTGCGCCATGTGGGCGTGATCAATCGCCGAAAAGGAATCCGTCACTTGCCTTCGCGCTTGCCGCCACCGAGCAGGGGCAGCTGCAGATCGGCCAGTCCCGGCAGGTCGCGCTCGAGCCGCTCGATCTCCTCGCGGAAGGCCTGCACGTCCTCGAACTTGCGATAGACCGAGGCGAAGCGCACGTAGGCGACCTGGTCGAGGTTCTTCAGCTCGCGCATCACCAGCTCGCCGAGCTGGCGCGAGGGCACCTCGCGCTCGCCGCTGCGGCGCAGGTCGTTGATGATCGCGCGCACCGCGGCATCCACGTCGTGGCTGGCCACCGGCCGCTTCTGCAGCGCACGCTCGAAACTCACCCGCAGCTTGCGCTCGTCGAACGTCTCGCGCCGCTCGCCGCTCTTCACGATCGTCGGCAATTTCAACTCGGCGGTTTCGTACGTATTGAAGCGCTCGCCGCACTGCGGGCACTCGCGCCGGCGACGCACGGTGCTGCCATCCTCGGTCAGTCGCGAGTCGATCACGCGGGTGTCTTCGTGCTGGCAGAAGGGGCAGTGCATCAGGGAGCGGGGAACGAGGAACGGGGAACGGGGAACGGGGAGGTCCCGGACAGTTTGCCTGACAGCGCCTTTTTCAGGGACTGAAGTTGACGGGCTATCGAACGCAATGCCGTCAACGGCGCTGCGGCGTCTCGTGCCGCGACATAGCCAAGCCGCTCCGCCAAGAGCATCTGTGTTTCCAATTCGGCCAGTGATCCCGATGACATCGACAAAAACCTCAAATAATCGCGGATCGAACTACGCGCGTTGCCTTCAGCGATGCACGAAGCTACTGAAACAACCGCTCGCTGCATTTGTGCCGTCAACCCAAAGCGCTCATCTGACGGAAATCCACGAGTCACCGAATAAACAGACTCCGCCAACTTCATGGCGTCCTGCCAAACCCGCAAGTCTCGATAGTCGCAAGCCACTGGAACCTCCATGTTCCCCGTTCCCCGTTCTCCGTTCCCGAGTCAACCGTAGACCGGAAACTTCTTGCACTGCGCCGTCACCGCCTCACGCACGCGGGCGATCACTGCCTCGTCGTCCGGCGCGTCCAGCACGTCGCAGATCCACTGCGTCAGTTCGATCACGTCCCCTTCCATGTAGCCGCGGGTGGTGACGGCGGGCGAACCGACGCGCAGGCCCGAGGTGACGAAGGGCTTGCGCGGATCGTTCGGCACGGCGTTCTTGTTGACCGTGATGTGCGCCTTGCCCAGCGCTTCCTCGGCCGCCTTGCCGGTGACTTCCTTGCCGATCATGTCGACCAGCATCAGGTGGTTCTCGGTGCCGCCGGAGACGATCTTGTAGCCGCGCTCGATGAAGGTCTTCGCCATCGCCTTGGCGTTCTTCACCACCTGGGCCTGGTAAGTCTTGAACGCCGGCTCCAGCGCTTCCTTGAACGCCACCGCCTTGGCCGCGATCACGTGCATCAGCGGGCCGCCCTGGATGCCGGGGAACACGATCGACTGCAGCTTCTTCTCGATCTCTTCGCCGGCGCCCTTGCTCACGATGATGCCGCCGCGCGGGCCGCGCAGCGTCTTGTGGGTGGTCGAGGTGACCACGTGCGCATGCGGCAGCGGGCTCGGGTACACACCGGCGGCGACCAGGCCGGCGACGTGGGCCATGTCGACGAAGAACAGCGCGCCGACCGAATCGGCGATCTGGCGCATGCGCGCCCAGTCGACCACCTGCGAGTAGGCGCTGAAGCCGCCGACCAGCATCTTCGGCTGGTGCTCGGTGGCGAGGCGCTGCACTTCGTCGTAGTCGATCAGGCCATTTTCATCGACGCCGTACTGCACCGCGTTGAACAGCTTGCCGCTGATGTTGACCTTGGCGCCATGGGTGAGATGGCCGCCATGGGCGAGCGACATGCCGAGAATCGTGTCGCCCGGCTGCAGCAGCGCCAGGTACACCGCCTGGTTCGCCTGCGAGCCGGAGTGCGGCTGCACGTTGGCGTAGTCGCAGTCGAACAGCTGCTTCAGCCGGTCGATCGCCAGCTTCTCGGCCACGTCCACGTACTCGCAGCCGCCGTAGTAGCGCTTGCCCGGGTAACCCTCGGCGTACTTGTTGGTCAGCTTCGAACCCTGCGCTTCCATCACTCGCGGGCTGGCGTAGTTCTCCGAGGCGATCAGCTCGACATGATCTTCCTGGCGGCGGCCTTCATCGGCGATGGCCTTGGCCAGTTCGTCGTCGTAACCGGCAATCGTGCAGTCCTTGGGGAACATTCTGACCTCGTGAAGTGGCGGGCGGGGAAGTTCGAAAGTGTAGCCCCGACGGGCGTTTCCAACCACCGATGGCGTCCGGCGGGATCACGGTTTGAACAATTGACTGACAGATATTGAAATCTGTCAGTCAATTGTCTAACATCGGCACGCGTCGAACGCAGCCCCGGGCCGACCCGCCAACCAGCAACGGCCATCCCCTGCACTCGCGGCGGCGCCCGACAGCCAGCCCGACACCGCTGGACACCCTCCCTCCCTTCTTCGAGGACATCACATGTACGCCATCATGGGCATCACCGGGCAGGTCGGCAGCGCCGCCGCGAAATACCTGCTGGAGCGCGGCGAGCGCGTGCGCGCCATCGTGCGCAACAGGAGCAGGGCCGCGGCGTGGGCCGCACGCGGCGCCGAGATCGTCGTCGCCGACTGGTCGGACGCGAAGGCACTGGCCGCGGCCTTCAGCGGCGTCGAAGGCGTGTTCGTGATGCTGCCGGCCAACTTCGCTCCCGATGCGGACTTCGCCGAACCGCGCGCCCTGATCGACACGCTGACCGCCGCCCTGCGCAAGGCACAGCCGCCGAAGATCGTGGCGCTGTCGTCGATCGGCGCCCAGCAGGAACGCGACCTGGGCCTGATCACCCAGCTGCACCTGCTGGAACAGGCGCTGGACGCGCTGCCGATGCCGCGCGCCCACGTGCGCGCCGCCTGGTTCATGGAGAACCTGCGCTGGGATGTGCCGCTGGCGCAATTCGAGGGGCGGCTTGCCAGCCACCTGCAGCCGCTCGACCGTCCGATACCGATGGTCTCCACCGACGACGTGGGCCGCACCGTCGCCAACACGCTCGAGGAAACCTGGTTCGGTCGCCGGGTGATCGAGGTGGAGGGTCCGCGACGCTACAGCCCGCTCGACATGGCGCAGTCGCTGGCCGCCGTGCTGGAGCACGACGTGGAGACGATCGCGATACCGCGCGAGCAATGGGCGGCGCGCTTCGTGGACGAAGGCATGCCGGCCGATCGCACCGCACCGCGCATCGCCATGCTGGACGGCTTCAACAGCGGCTGGATCGGTTTCGAGAAGCGCTCGACGGAACACGTCTGCGGCCGCATCCCGCTGGGTTACGTGGCGGACGAACTCGTCTGCGCCACGCTCGATGTGCTTGAATCGGCGGCATGAACGACTCCGTCCTCACCCCCGAACGCATCCTCGCTGCCGCCGAGGATGTCCTGCGCCGCTACGGCCCCGGCAAGGCGACCGTGGTCGACGTGGCGCAGGCGCTCGGGGTCAGCCACGGCAGCGTGTACCGCCATTTCGCCAGCAAGGCGGCGCTGCGCGAGGCGGTGCTGCGCGGCTGGCTGGCGCGGTCGATGGCGCCGCTGCAGGCGATCGCCAACAGCCGCACGCCGCCGCCGGCGCGCCTGCGCCAGTGGTTCTCCACCCTGCGCCAGGCCAAGCGTGACAACGTGCTGGGTGACCCCGAGCTGTTCGCCACCTACAGCGCGCTTGCGGCGGAAGCGGGCGATGCCATCGCCGAGCACAAGGGACGCATGCAGCAGCAGATCGCCTCGATCATTGCCGCCGGCGTGGCCAGTGGCGATTTCCGCCAGCTCGATCCCGCCGCCACCGCACGAGCCCTGTTCGATGCCACGGCGCGCTTCCACTACCCGGGGCTTTCCCACCTCTGGGGTCAACCCGGCGAGGACGCGGCGTTCGCCCAACTGCTCGACCTGCTGCTGTCCGGCCTGGCCCCGGCGCCCGCTCCGCCACGACGGCGCAAATAGCCGGGTAGGCCTGAGCGGGGTCAGAGTGCCTTTTCGTCCTGACGAAAAGGCACTCTGACCCCTCCTCGCCTATAATGCGCGGTTTGGTGAATTCCCTTTCCGCGCCCGCCTGTCGGCGGCGTGGTGCCCGCTTTCGGAGGTTGCATGAGCTCGCAGTACATCTACACCATGAACGGTGTCAGCAAGATCGTTCCGCCGAAGCGGCAGATCATCAAGGACATCTCGCTCAGCTTCTTCCCCGGCGCGAAGATCGGCCTGCTCGGCGTCAACGGCGCGGGCAAGTCCACCGTGCTGAAGATCATGGCCGGCGTGGATACCGACTTCCAGGGCGAAGCGCGCGCGCAACCGGGCACCAAGATCGGCTACCTGGCGCAGGAGCCAGACCTGAATCCCGAGAAGACCGTGCGCGAAGTGGTCGAGGAAGGCGTCTCCGTGATCCTCGACGCGCAGAAGCGACTGGAAGAGGTCTACGCCGCCTACGCCGAAGACGGCGCGGATTTCGACAAGCTGGCCAAGGAACAGGAACAGCTGGAAAACCTGCTGGCCGCCAACGACGCGCATGCGCTGGAACGCCAGCTCGAAGTGGCCGCCGATGCGCTGCGCCTGCCCGCTTGGGACGCCGTCATCGGCCCGCTGTCCGGCGGCGAAAAGCGCCGCGTGGCGCTGTGCCGCCTGCTGCTGTCCAAGCCGGACATGCTGCTGCTCGACGAACCGACCAACCATCTGGACGCCGAGTCGGTCGACTGGCTGGAAAAATTCCTGCACGACTACCCGGGCACCGTCGTGGCGGTCACCCATGACCGCTACTTCCTCGACAACGCCGCCGAGTGGATCCTCGAACTCGACCGCGGCCGCGGCATTCCGTGGAAGGGCAACTACACCGAGTGGCTGGAGCAGAAGGACGCCCGCCTGAAGCAGGAAGCGAACCAGGAGAAGTCGCGCCAGAAGGCGATCGCGAAGGAGCTGGAATGGGTGCGTTCGGCCGCCAAGGGCCGCCAGTCCAAGGGCAAGGCTCGCCTGGCCCGCTTCGAGGAACTGAACTCGGTCGACTACCAGCGCCGCAACGAAACCAATGAAATCTTCATCCCGCCGGGCGAGCGCCTGGGCCAGGAAGTGATCGAGTTCAAGAACGTGACCAAGTCGTTCGGCGACCGCGTGCTGATCGAGGACCTGTCGTTCAAGGTGCCGCCGGGTGCGATCATCGGCGTGATCGGTCCCAACGGCGCCGGCAAGTCCACCCTGATGAAGATGATCATGGGCAAGGAAACGCCGGACACCGGCGAGGTGAAGCTGGGCCACACCACCAAGCTGGCCTACGTCGACCAGTCGCGCGACGCGCTCGATCCGAAGAACAACGTGTGGCAGGAAGTCTCCGGCGGTTCGGACATCCTCACCATCGGCAACTTCGAGATCCAGTCGCGCGCCTACATCGGCCGCTTCAACTTCAAGGGCACCGACCAGCAGAAGATCGTCGGCAGCCTGTCCGGCGGCGAACGCGGCCGCCTGCACATGGCCAAGACCCTGCTGCAGGGCGGCAACGTGCTGCTGCTCGACGAACCGTCCAACGACCTGGACGTGGAAACCCTGCGCGCACTGGAAGACGCGTTGCTGGAATTCCCCGGCAGCGCGATCGTGATCTCGCATGACCGCTGGTTCCTTGACCGCATCGCCACCCATATCATCGCGTTCGAGGGCGACTCGCACGTCGAGTTCTTCCCCGGCAACTACAACGAGTACGAAGCCGACAAGAAGCGCCGGCTCGGTGACGAAGGCGCGCGACCGCACCGGGTGAAGTACAAGAAGCTGGCCTGATCGCCTGCCTGAACTGGCGGCACCCTCGCCCGCCTGACGGAAAATCGCGAACCCGCCGGATGTCGAACGGCGGGAAGATCGTTTGAAACCCTGCTGGCGCCCTGACCGGGTCGGGCGCTATCGCGCCCGTCGGTTCAGCCGTGGCGGCAGGCGGGCGAAGGGGCCGGGACCTGCCGCACGCGAGTCTCAGGGTTGCCCATTGGCGCGTATCGTCTCCGCGTTGATCGCACGCACCTTGGCAGCGTCCACCTTCTCGACCTTGCGGTCGTAGGTGAACAAGCCGTTGTGCTCGCCTTCGACGTCGGTGATCTGCGTATAGACGCTGCCGGACACACCGATGGCTGGACCCTTGTCGCGCAGCACGGCGGTATTGGCGACGTAGCCGGCGGTCAGCGCCGCGCTGTCTTTCACATCGCCGTACGGGTTGATGGCCGTGTTGGGCCAGACATGACCGGGAACGCCCAGGGTCAGGCCACCATGCTCACCGTCCATGGAGGCGCGCGTCGCGTCCGGGCTGGGCAGGCCGGGGCCCTGGTAGTCATGCACGTCGTAGACGTCGCCGGCGTGCGGATCTCCCTTGGTGTCGCAGCAATTGGCACCGCTACGCGCATCGACCAGACGCGAGGAATCGAGCTGCCTGATCTGCGCTGCCAGCTCGGCGGCGGCCGGGATGCTCCACTGACCCCAGCCCTCGTTGAACGGAATCCAGCCGATGATCGAGGTTTCGCCCTTGAGTTGCTCGATGATCGCCGAGACGTCGGTGCGGAAACCGGCCTTGTCGGCATCGCTGAGTTTGTCGTTGCTCCCGATCGGCAGCGCCGGCAGGTCCTGCCACACCATGATGCCGATGCGGTCGGCCCAGTAGTACCAGCGTGCCGGCTCCACCTTGATGTGCTTGCGGATGGTGTTGAAGCCCAAGTCTTTGGTCTTGCGGATGTCGAACCTGAGCGCCGCGTCGGTGGGCGCGGTGTAGATGCCGTCCGGCCAGTAGCCCTGGTCCAGTGTGGCCAGCAGGAAGGTCGGCTTGCCGTTCAGCACGATGCGGTTGCGCCCACCCACCTTCTCCACGGCAATCGTGCGCAAGCCGGCATAGTTGGTCACTTCATCGCGTTGATCGCCCTTGGCGAGGGTGGCCTTGAAGATGTACAGGAAGGGATCCGCCGGGCTCCACGGGCGCGGATGACCGATGGCCAGGCGCAGCGGCTTGCCGGCCGGTCCGCTCGCCTCGCCCACCGCCTTGCCATTCGCGTAGGCGACGACATGCAGCGTGGCGTCCTCGCCACCGCCTTGCAGCTTCGCAGTCACCGTGAAGGCGTCCAGGCTGCGCGCCGGCGTGAAGGTCAGTTGCGCCAGGCTGGTCGCCGGCACCGGTTCCAGCCACACCGACTGCCAGATGCCCGAGGCCGCGGTGTAGAAGATGCCTTCGGGTTTCAGCCGCTGCTTGCCGACCATCACATTGGCGCCGTCCACCGGCGCATGCACCGCGACGACGATCTCCTGCGGGCCTTGCGGGCGAAGCGCCTGCGTGATGTCCGCGCCGAAGGACGTATAGCCGCCCGTATGCCGGACCACCTGCTTGCCGTTGACATACACCGTGGCGTCCTGGGCCACCGCGCCGAAGTTCAGCCGCACATGCTGGCCGTGCGCCGTGAAGTCCGCCGGGACGTCCACCAGTCGCCGGTAGAACATGAAGTCCGCATGCATCTGCACGCCCGAGAGCACCGATTCGATCGGATACGGCACCAGCACCGAGTCCTTAAGCGCCTGGCCGAACGGCGGCGCCGTGCGACCGTCAACCGCCGCGTACTGCCACAGGCCGTTCAGGCTCATCCACCGGGGATGTTCCAGTGACGGGCGCGCCAGCTGCGGCCGCGGATAGTCGGGCAACGCGTTGCCGGGCGACACTTCGGCCGTCCACGGTGTCGCCAGCGGCGCCACCTTGCCGCTCCACGTGGCAGGCTTGTCCGCCGCCATCGCCATCGACGCAAAACCCATGGCCACGGTCATGCCGATCCAGGCGCGCGCACGCCATGTCTTGATGCTCCACGTCATCTGCTATTCCTCGTGAGTCTCGCCCCGCGCCGTCATGGAAGGCGGCGCATCGTGCGGGCCGGCGCCCCAGGCCTTGTTCGGCTCGGGACCCATCGTGAGCACCAGGGTGGCGCCGTTGGCGATGTCCGCATGGCTGAACCAGGGCCTGGTCCACGGCTTGACGTTGAGCGTCGCGGACTGGATGTAGATGTTCTTCGCCGAATTGTTGCGCGCGTCGATCTCGAGCACCTTGCCGTTGCCCATGCGCAGGCGGACCCGGTCGAAGATCGGGCTGCCGAGGATGTAGTCGGGGCTGGAGGGATCGACCGGATAGAAGCCCATCGCGCTGAGCACGTACCAGGATGAGGTGGAGCCCTGGTCGTCCATGCCGGGGTAGCCGTAGCCGGTGGCATCGCTGCCATACAAGTCGGCGAGGATGCGGCGCGTCAGCGCCTGCGTCTTCCAGGGCTGGCCGCTCCAGGCATAGAGATAGGCCGCCTGCTGGTCCGGCTGGTTGCCCTGCACGTACTGGCCGATCACGCCCGTGCAGTCGCGGCAGATGCCCTGGGGCTGGTAAGGCGTGGAGAAGAACGCATCGAGCTTGGCATTGAACGCGTCGCGTCCGCCGAGCAGGTCGATCAAACCCTGCACGTCATGCGGCACCAGCCACAGCGTGGACCACCCCGACGCTTCCTTCATCATGAAGTTGTAGTACGGCTCGGCCGGATCGAACGGCGAGATCCACTTGCCGTCGGCGGTCCTGCCGCGCATGAAGCCGACCGACGGATCGAATACGTTGCGGTAGTTCGAAGCGCGGCGCTCGAACATCGCCGCATCCTCCGTCTTGCCGAGCCGTCGAGCGAAATCCGCCAGTGCATGGTCATCCCACGCGTATTCAAGCGTGGTGGCGACGCCCGCCTTGCCACCGGCGTAAGGCGGGCTGGGGTTTCCGTCCGGCACGACGTCGGAGATCCAGCCCTGCTTTGCATACTCGGCCAGGTAGCCACGCGGCCCCTTCGGATCGGTGGCGTTCTTGCGCAGGTACTCGTAGGCGCCGGCGTAATCGAAATCGATGCCGCGCTGCCACGCACCGTCGTAGAGGAACACCGCGTGGTCGCCATGGAACGAGGTGTTCATGTAGCCGCGCTCGCGGGCGCGGTCCAGCTCGGAACGCATGATGTCCTTCACGACATTTGGCTGAAGCAACATCAGCAAGGTGATCTGGTTGCGTCCCGTATCCCAGAACGGCACCGGCCCGTAGTGATCGTAGTCCGCGACCTGGTCATGGCCGTCGGCGTCCGTATAGTGCTCACCCTTGCGGGCGATCATGCGCGGGCTGGCAAAGGAGTGGTAGAGCGTGGAATAGAAAAGCGTGCGCTGCTTCGGCGTGCCCCCGGTCACCTCGACGCGATCGAACAGTTGCGCCCACGCCGCACGCGCCCTGGCGTGCACGCGGTCGAAGTCCGCGTCGCTGTCCTGCGCCCTCAGCCGCTGTTCGGCTTCTTCGGCGCTATGGCCGTGGGCGATGCGCACCACCACCTGCTCGCCTGCCCTGGTGTCGAAGGTGAGATAGGCGCCCGCATAATCACCCGAGATCTTGCGGCGGCCAGCCTGCACATCTTCCCTGCCCAGCCCTTCGTCCTTGTCGGTGATCTCGGCGCGGAAGGTGCCGAAGCGGGCGAAGGACCGCGAGAACTCGGCAACGAAGAACGGGCCGTCCGCGTCCCTGTCCCGGCGCCCGGCGGTGGCGACACCACGCAGGGTGTGGTCACCGACCACCTCGACGTCGCCGCCTCCGCGCCGCAGGTTCACCACGACATTCGAGCGGTGGCTCTCGGGGAACGTGAAGCGCATCAGGCTGGTCCACTGCGTCGCCGTGAGTTCGGCGCGTGTGTGGAACGTCGCGAGGTCGACCGCGTAGTAACCGGGTGATGCCTTCTCGGTCGCCTTGTCGTAGTACGACGTCGCGTAGTCCGGCGGCACGGTCCAGTCGCCCACCACCGGCATGACCATGGGTTCACCGCGCGCGCCATAGGTCGAACCGCCGCCGGTGAAGCCGACCATCGCCGGGCGGCGGTAGTCATAGGCCACGGGCACGCCCGTGGCGAAGCCGAGGTCGGCGTTGATGTTGACCGGGGCCGCTTCCGTCGCGCTTTCCGGCAGGCTCGCGCCCGGCGTGGTCATGCCCGTGTAAAGCGGCTCGCCTGGCGGCGGCGCGTTTCCGATCCACACCTGCCGGTCCAATGGTGCGGTGCCGACCAGCGGATTGGCTTCATCGACAGCTGATTTTTCCTGCGCAGACCTGCCGCCATGGACTGGATGGTTTGCGGCGATGCATGGGACCGCGAAGGTCGCCAGCATCACGGCCAGGATGGTGCGCCCGTTGCGGAACGGTGCGCGGGAACGTGCGAGAGAGGGAAACATGGGGCTTCCAGAACGAGGGGCGGTCTTGGGGCCGGGCGACAAGGCCCGGCCCCACGCGTACTTCCTGCTTAACCGCCATCGCCGAATTTGTACGTCAGGCCCACGTAATACTGGCGGCCGGCGTACTCCAGCGAGTTCAACCGTGCCCGGGTGTCCGAGCCCAGGTACGAATGGGGCGTCGACTTGGTCAGGTTGATGATCGACGCGGTCACCATCAGGTGCTTGTTGAACTCGTAGTCGCCGTTCAGATCGATCTGGTGGTACGGCTGCGAGTAGATGGGCAGCCCCGCGGCCAGGCCCTGCATGGTGCGGCCGGTCCAGTTGTCGCTGGCACGCAACAACAGCCCATGCTTTTCATAGAACAGCGACACGTTGGCGGCGTACTTGGCGCTGCCGATCAGCTCCGACTTGCCGACCTGGGTATCGCCCAGCGAAACGGGGGTTTCGTTGGTCTTGTTGAGTGTGTAGTTGGCAATGTAGCCAAAGCCCGAGTCGAAGGTGTGCTGCGTATAGAGCTCGATGCCCTTGGACGTGCCCGAGCGGCCGTTGGCGTTGGTGCTGTACTGCAGGAAATTCTCCTGCGTG
The DNA here is from genome assembly GCF_057657335.1 of Rhodanobacter sp. Soil_C_14. Taxonomy (NCBI): domain Bacteria; kingdom Pseudomonadati; phylum Pseudomonadota; class Gammaproteobacteria; order Lysobacterales; family Rhodanobacteraceae; genus Rhodanobacter; species Rhodanobacter sp. Soil_C_14. The sequence continues at coordinate 883,455 of NZ_JBDGIQ010000001.1, forward strand.
CCGCCGACATCCACCGTGATGTTGTTGACGGTGACCGGCACGACGAAATTCTTCACCTTCTTCTGGAACAGGTCGATGCCGACGACCGAGTGCGGCGCGTAATACCACTCGCCCGCCAGGTCGAACTGGGTGGCCGTGAACGGCTTCAGGTCCGCATTCGCGCCGCTGCCGTACCAGCCCGGCGGCGGGGCGCCGAACTGCTTGCGGTCGTTGTAATAGTCCACGGTGTTGTTGGTCAGGCTGCCGAGCTGGGCCAGGTCGGTGTAGTTGGCGCGGGCCATCGCCTGCGAGCCGGCGGCGCGCAGCACGAAGTCATCGGCGAAGGTCCATGCGATGTTGAAGCTCGGCAGCAGCTTGTTGTAGCGCTTGCGGGTAGAGGCGTTGGTGTAGGCCTCGACGACCGCCTGCTCGCGCGGAAGGTACTGGAAGTCGCCCGGTGCGCAGGCGCCGCCTCCGGCATTCACGCCGGAGGCCGGGCAGATCAGGATGTTGCCCGCCGCGTCGTGGTAATACACCGCGTTGTTGGTGGTGACCTCGTCGGCAACGGTGAGGTTCTGCTCCGTGCTGACGAAACGCAGGCCCACGTTGCCGCGCAGCGTGCCGGTGTCGAAGTTCGCCTGGACATAGGCCGCGGAGATCTTTTCCTGGATCGACGACTTGTTCTGGGGCTTGTTGTAGATCACCCGGTCATAGGTCGAATTGAGGTAGTTGTAGTAGGCGGGGAAATTGATCGCCGGGAAGGTGTTGTCGTTGTAGGCCTCGTTGTTGCCGTCGAGCGGGTTCGGCAGGAGAAAGCTGGCCGGCAGCTGGCCGGCATTGGGATCGCAGGTCTGGAACTGCTCCGTGGTGCCCTTGCAGTACCAGCGGACCTCGTTGCTCTGCTGTTCGGCGTGGTTGTCGCGATACTTGACGCCGAATTGCAGCGATTGCATCCAGCTGGAACCGAGAGCCAGCGTGAAGTCCGCCTGGGCGAAATTCTGCGAGGTGTCGGTGTTGACCATGTTGGAGCCGGTCGAGCCGAGATCCACCTGTCCCGCACCTGCCAGCATGTTCTGCAGCACGTCCGGCGAGGCGGTGATGGTCGGCTTGCCGTCCAGCGTCCACGCGGCGCCGTTGCTGCCGTCCACCCACTGGCCGTTGACGAAGTTGCGCGGCTTGGCCGCCATGCCCAACTCGATCGACGGGCCGCCGGTCGCCCAGGTGCGGCCGATGTTGAACGTGCCGCTGAGGGCGCCGCCGTTGTCCCACTCGCCTTCGAGGTTGAGCGTCTGCGAGGTGGCCTTCTCGACGGAATAGTTGCCGTTGAGCCACGGGATCTCGGTCGAGCAGACATCCACCGGCTGGCGCACCGCACCGGTGCTGGGATTGGTCAGCGCGTTGCAGCCCTGGCCTGCGGGCGGAAGCACGTAGTTCGCGCCGGTGACGACGGTATGCGACGGGTCGAACGTCAGGCCATTGGGCGCCAGCAGCCGGCCCTGCTGGTCCGTGAAGTTGCTGTTGCTGGGCAGGCCCCACTCGGGAATCTCGAGCGTGTTGGTGATCTGGGTCTGCTGGCGCTGGAAGCGGAAGTAGTTGCCCGTCAGCAGGAAATGATCACCGGGCTTGAACTGCATGGTGGCCTGGATGCCCTTGGTCTTCAGGTCCAGCTGGTTCCGGCTGGTGCTGAACTGCTGCGGCATCCAGTAACCGTTGTAGCCGTTGCCGGCCTGGTCGACCACGCCGCCGCCGGACCACAGATCGATGTTCGGTGCCACATCGGCGCCGTACGGATTGCCATGCACGTCTGTGGGCGGCGCGGTACACGAGGCGTGGTCGGTGCAGTCGTTGCTCCACCAGTGCCAGCTCGACGCGTTGGCCGTGTAGTCGACATCGCGGCGCTTATGGTACGTGCCGGCGACCAGGACGCCGAAGGTCTCGTCCTTGTTCTTCCAGGACCACAGCGCCGACACCTGGGGAGTGATCCTGCTGCTGTTGTCGGAGCCCGCCCCGTTGAGGGACACGAAACCGTCGTTCGCCTTCATCTCAAGCGGGCGGCGCGTGCGCAGGTCCACGTTGCCGCCGATGCCGCCTTCGTCCAGGCGCGCTTCCAGGCTCTTGTAGAGCTTGATGTCCGAGAACATGTTGGACGGCATCAGCGTGTAGTTGAACGAGCGCGTGAGGCCGGCGGAGGTATCGGCCGAGGCTACGTAGTTGCCGTTCAATTCCGTCAGTGTCAGTTCGGGCGAAAGGCCGCGGATGCTGACCGTCTTGCCTTCGCCGGACTCACGGCTGATGACCACGCCCGGCACGTGCGCAAGGGCATCGGCGATGTTCTTGGCGGGGAACTGCGCGATGTTCTGCGCATTGATCACCTCGACAATGGAATTCGCATCGCGTTTTTCCAGCATGTTCTGGTCGATCGACTGCGTGTAGCTGGTAACGACGACCGCTTGCAGATTGGTGGGGTTTGTTTTCTCCGCGGCCTTTTTCTTGCCTGACCTGGTTGCCTTTGCGTTGTCTGCAGCTTGCCCGGACGGCGGTGTCGCTGGCGCGCTTCCGGACGGCGGCGATACCTGTGCAGCATCGGCAACCCCGGACAGCCCCAGGGACCCGCCAAACGACAAGGTCACCAGAGCGAGCGCGGCATACAACGGCTTGCGGTTAGAGACGTGAGGCAGATGAGTCATTTCTTGATCCCCATTTGATGTGCGTCCTTCTGGAGTCAGCGGTGATTCCCCCCGGTTGATCACGTGCTGCCGGATGCGTGATTTGCAGTTGTGTTCTTTCCATCCCTGTCGAAATTGGATCGATCTAAATTTTGACCATCAAAACGGGTTGTCGACTTGACGGTGGCCTGCGCTTTCAAGGTCTTGGACGCACTTTCGAGAGTGCCCGGATCGTGTGCCGCCAAAGCGGCACGTCGCTGTTTGCCTGGAACAGGGACGGCTCGGCACGATTGTCCGCCGCTGCTCCTCCCTGCCTTGATCCGATCAATTCGTCCGGATCATTCGCACCGCGACATGACCTGGAATCACTTGATTTGGATCGATCTAAGTCCCTTGCGACAAATTAGTGCGCCGAAGACGCGAGATGTCACGCTGCGGCGCAAAAAAGCCATGAGCAAGCCGGGTAGGCGGCATCTCGAGGAGACGGCCACCGCAAGTCGCTCGGGCATCGGTTTCGCACAGGATGAGCGCTCCGGCGCCTGTTCTGCCGGATCCCGCTGGCACCCGAGCCCCTCTTACGCCTGCGCAACGCCAGCCAGGGCAACGCCGTACACATGCACGCCACCGCCCGGCGCGAAGCGATGTCCATGATTTGCGCGAGGCGTCGACACGACAGGGAACGCGAAGGCGACGCACGTGACCGAATGCGCTTCGCTAAACTACACGACCACTTTTCACCGGAGATCCACGCCATGCGCTTCCAAGACACCCTGCGGCGGCGCTGGGACGAACATGGCACCTTGGTCTGCGTGGGCATCGATCCGGAACCGACGAAATTTCCCGCACACCTGCGCGACACGCCTGACGCAGTGTTCGAATTTTGCCGGAGCATCGTCGACGCCACCGCCGACCTGGTCTGCGCGTTCAAGCCCCAGATCGCGCACTTCGCCGCGCTGCGCGCCGAGGACGCGCTGGAACGGCTGATCGCGCATATCCACGCGAAGCATTCCGGCGTGCCGGTGATCCTCGACGCCAAGCGCGGCGACATCGGCAGCACCGCGCAGCATTACGTCAGCGAAGCCTTCGAGCGCTTCGGTGCCGACGCGGTGACCTTGAACCCGTACATGGGTCGCGATTCGATCCAGCCGTTTCTCGACCGCGCCGACAAGGGCGTGATCCTGCTCTGTCGCACTTCCAATCCAGGCGGCGCGGATTTCCAGGCGCTGGATTGCAGTGGGCAACCGCTCTATCTGCGCGTGGCCGAGACCATCGCCCGCGACTGGAACGCGAACGGCAACTGCGCCCTGGTCACCGGCGCCACCTGGCCGGAAGAACTGGGCAAGGTGCGTGCGGCGGTCGGCGACATGCCGCTGCTGGTACCGGGCATCGGCGCCCAGGGCGGCGACGTGGAAGCGGTGCTGCGCCATGGCCGCACGGGCGATGGCGCGGGTCTGATGATCAGCTCGTCGCGGGCGATCCTGTATGCGGGAGATGGCGAGGACTTCGCGCTCGCCGCGCGTGCCGCCGCCAGCGAACTGCGCGACACCATCAATCGTCATCGGCACGATTGAATGAGGCATGCGCCGGCGCGTAGCCGGCGCATGCGTCACACCGCGGCGGACTTCGCCGCGTGCTGCATCTTCGTCTTCAGGTCGAGCGCGTCCGCCGCATCAAGCAGCGCGCGCGCAAAGCTGCGCACCTCGGCCGGCCGCAAGGCATACCAGTTGCCACTCTTGCCCACCTCGGCCAGATTGCGTCCCGCGCGCGACACGCAATGCGGCCGGAAGATCACCATGCCGGTCAGCGACTCCGAACTGATGTCCGCAGACACGATCTGCATGTGTGTTTCATCTTCTTTCTTCACCAGAATTCTCCCGGGCGGGATTCCGCCCCCGACCCACTCTACGCCATCGCATCTTCCTGCGATGTTTTCCGATGGCGCCCGGGGTTCGCGAGCGCTGTAGTCTTGGCATCTGCCGATGGCCGGCCACCTGTCGCCCCACCGCGCAGCCCCCTTACCCACAAGGAACACAACGCATGTCTGACCAGAACGACATCCGCATGGAAGACTGGAATCGCCTGCAACATGAAGTGGCCCGTTTGCGTGTACTGGTGATCGTCGCCCTGCTGGCGGTGATTGCCCTGGCCGCCATGTCCCTGCTGCGCAAACCGGAGGCGTCGGCCAAGCCCGACGCGATCATCCGCACGCAGGGCCTGGTGATCACCGATGCCCAGGGCCACGACCGCATCCTGATCGGCGCACCGGTGCCGGCCAGCAAGGACCGCACCCGCAAGGACGATGCTTCGGACGGCATCATCTTCCTCGGCAAGACCGGCGCCGACCGTCTCGCGGTCGGGCAAACCCCGACCCTGCATATCGATGGCAAGACCTACAAGCGCCGGGGCGACGACAACAACTACGGCATGACGCTTTACGACACCAAGGGCAGCGAGCGCGGTGGCATGGCTTCGATGGGCACCGGACGCGTCGGCATTGCGCTCGATCGCGCCACGCCCCCGTACGAGGCCATCGGCCTGATGGTGGACGACGAGGACAATTTCGCCGGGATGTACATCAACTACGGCGACCCCAAGGCCCGGGGACCAGCCTTTGAAATGGGTACCGATGCCAAAACCGCCCATGTCCAGTTCAACGGCACGGATGGACTTGCGCGCGCACAATTGAACCTCGATGACGCCAACAAGCCGGCGTGGCAGTTCGATGATGCCGCATCGGCGAAGGCCGCCGCGGAGAAGGAACAGGCCGCACAGGTCGAAAAGCACTGAGCAAGGTGACAGGCGGGCCATGGACGGCTCGCAGATTCGCCACACCGAGCTTCGCGCATCCTCGCCGCAAGCTCAGCGCATGTGCACCCAGTACACCCGGGTGCCGTTTTCGGCATCTTCGGCGCGACGCCCGGCGCGGCCTTCGACCACGACGCCCCAACGCGAGCGCATGCGGCCTGCCTGCAGGTAGTCGATCCGGACATTCTCCGCCGGAGCAATGGCGAAGTTCGCCGCGATCACCAGCACGCCATCGCCTTCGTACATCACCGACGCGGGACGGCCAACCGCCGCCCCCCAGCCCACGTGCAGTTCACACGGAACGGGCTCGAACACGCCCCGATGATCCAGACCCCATCCCGCCGTCCTGTCGAGCAGGGGCTTCAGATCGGGATGATCCCAATCGACTACGTGGCGTGACGGTGGTGGCTTGGCATGGTTCATGTTGCCGATGTTCCAGAGCTCTCTTTCTTCCGGCCGGACGTCCTGCAGCTCGCCCGGGAGCGTTCTTCGTGCCATGCAGCGTCGGGTCGGGCGCAACCTGTCCGCGGCGGCAATCGCTGCACTTCCCGAAGCTACAGGGGGCGTGGTCAAGATGGCGTCCACACCCGCGCGCACTTGAACAGCCACGGGCGCGCTGCGGCAAAGAACGCGTATCCCGCCGCGACCACGCCGCATGACGCCAACCTGGCGCGGCCGGCATCATGAACTGCGTCCGACAAGTGCTCAGTCGACCGCCATCGCCACCGGGGCGCCTGCAGCCGCGCGCGGGTGCAGCAGCCGTGCACGCAACCAGCGTTCACACGGCAGCGACAGCCAGCGCTCCACCGCCTTGCCAAGCAGCCAGCATGACGGCAACGCCAGCAGGTACCACAGGCACCCCCAACGCGGATCGTCGCCAGTCAACCGGAAAATCCGCACCACGGCGAACACCACGAACATGTGGCTCAGATAGATCTCGTAGCTGAGCCGCCCCCACGAACGCAGCCAGTCCAGCCCGCGCCACGGTTGCCACGGGCCGCGCCGCTGGCGCTGTTCGCAGGCCAGCAGCAGGCACAGCGCCGACACCGCCAACAGCAGCATGTACCCGTCGCGAAGCAGGTGCCACATCGCGGCCCCGAAGATCGTTGCCGCGATCAGGCCGACCGCGCCGAGCCAACCCAGCAACCCGCTGGTGCGCCGTGGCGGCAAACGCCAATGCGCTGCCAGCAGCGCACCCAGCACACCGATGGCGATCGCCGACATGCCGGGCAGGTACGCCTTCTCCTGCCAGATCTCGTTGCCGCGCAAGGCGGCATGTGTCCACGGCATCGACAGCGCCAGCACGCCCAGCAACAGCATCAGCACCCCACGCCGACGCGTCGCCAGGCAGACCAGCGGGAAACCGATGTAGAACACTTCCTCGATCGACAACGACCACAGCACGTCCCAGTTGCCGGGCAGGTAACCGGTCCGGCCTTCGTACCAGTTCAGGTGCAGGCCGAGCGCGGCGAAGATCGCCCGCGGCAGCGACTGGCCCTCGCGATGGATCACGTAATCCTGTACGCCCAGCAGGTGCAGCACGCTGAGCACCACGATCAGCGCCAGCAGGCAGGGCACGATGCGGGCGAAGCGCCGCGTGTAGAACGCGCGCAGGTCGATCCGCTCCAGGCTGCCCCAGCGGCGCAGCGCATTGCCCGCGATCAGGAAGCCGGAAATCACGAAGAACACGAACACGGCCTCGTAGCCGTTGTAGTTCAGGCGGCTCAGCAACCATGCCGGCAGCACGTCGGCCAGCACACTCTGCTTCAACGGGATGCGCAAGCCCAGGTGGTTGAGCACCACCAGCACGATCGCCAGCCCGCGCAACAGGTCGATGCCGGGGTTGCGGGCGCCGGTCGCCGCGACGGCGTTTCCGGAAGAGGCTGGCACGGTCTGCATGGATGAAGCCGCATCGAGACGATGCCGCATCATCGACGAGCGCCGAGGCCTCGGCAACTGCACCTCAGTCGATGACGCGTATCCCTTTCCAGAAGGCGACGCGCCCCGCGATCTGCGCGGCGGCTTCCTTCGGGTGCGGGTAGTACCATGCGGCCTGCGCATTGACCGCGTCACCGACGATCACGTCGTAGTAGCTGGCCGTGCCCTTCCAGGGGCAGACGCTGTGATGATCGCTCTCGCGAAAGTATTCATGCTGCAACGACGCAGCGGGAAAGTAGTGATTGCCTTCGACCACGACGGTATCGTCGGTTTCGGCCAGCACGGCGTCGTTCCAGATGGCTCTCATCAGTCGTCTCCCAGCTCCTGCCCGGGGAACAGCACGTCGGTGTAGCCGAAGCGGCTGAAGTCGGTGATGCGCGACGGATACAACCGGCCGATCAGGTGGTCGCATTCGTGCTGCACCACGCGGGCGTGGAAGCCTTCGGCGCGGCGGTCGATGCGTTCGCCCTGGGGGTCGATGCCCTGGTAACGGATCAGGCTGTAGCGGTTCACCGCGCCACGCAGGCCCGGCACGGACAGGCAGCCTTCCCAGCCCTCCTCCATGTCCTGCGACAACGGCGTGATCACCGGATTGAGCAGGATCGTGCGCGGCACCGCCGGCGCCTCGGGGTAGCGTTCGTTGTTGTCGAAACCGAAGATCACCAGCTGCAGGTCGACACCGATCTGCGGCGCGGCCAGCCCCACACCGTCGGCGGCATGCATGGTGTCGAACATGTCGACGATCAGCGCATCGAGTTCGGCCGTGCCGATCATCGCGGCGGGTACGATCGGCGCGACGCGCAGCAGGCGCGGATCGCCCATTTTCAGGATTTCGCGAATCATGGGAGCCTCGCCTTGAACGCTGTTACTGGATGATTTGTGGTCGATGCGATGTCGATGCAAGCGGCGATGCCGATGCTTCAATAGCAAAAAGCCAGGCAAAGCCCGTACCGATTTGCTGAAGCCGCAAGCGGCTTCAGCCGCCGAAGACCTTCTTCAGCAGGTCGGTGGTGCGCGCGCCGGGGTTGTGCCGTATCGACTGTTCCTGTTCGCCGATGGTGGTGAACAGGCCGTCCAGGGTTTTCGTCGTGACGTAATCGTCCAGGTTCAGTGCATTGCCACCCTTGTTCGACTTGCCGCCACCGAGCGAACCGAGCAGCCCGCCCAGCTCGCCACCTGTGCCACCGGAGGTGAACGACTTGTACTTCTGGGTGACGCCGACGCTGTCGGTGGCGTTGGCCACGATCGGGTGGATGCGCGCGGTCAGCGCGTCGCCGGCGACGCGACGGAAGAAGTCGGTGGCCGCGTGGTCGCCGCCGGTGAGGATGCCGCGCGCGTCGCTCAGCGTCATCTTGCGGATCGCGTCGCCGAAGATCTGCGCCACCTGCGGTACCGCCTTCTCCGCCGCGCGGTTCATGCTCAGCTCGAACGCGTCGACCTTGGCGCCCTGCCCCAACTGCCGGGCCAGCTTGCCGGCTTGTTCGAGCTTGCCCGGCAACGGGATGCGCACCTTGTTGTTGTTCCAGAAGCCACCGTCGCGGCCCAGGCTGTTGATCGCATTGGTGGTGCCCTTGGCCAGCGCTTCCTTGAGGCCGGCGGCGATGTCGCTGCTCGGCAGGTTGCTGCCCAGCTGCGACGAGTTCGAGGTGTGCGTCGACTGCTTGACCTTGTTCAGAAGGTCCTTGAACTGGCCGGATCCCATCGCCGTCAGCGGCACCACCGCTGCAACGAGAGCCAGTCCGAGCACGCCGTGGCGAATGGCGATACGCATGACGAATTCCTTTGTGGTCGGCAGGACGGCCAGTGTAGCCCTGCCATGCCGCCCATGGCGTGACCGGCTTCGCCGCGCCATTCGACCAATGGCTAATGCCGCTTTGCGGGTTTTGGGATTGACCCCGCCGCCCGACGGGCAGACCCTTGGACGACCACCGAGGAGAGCCCAGCCATGCAAGCCACCGTCATGCCCAAGCCCAGCCCGGCCAGCAAGATATTGTGGGTCGCCATCGCCATCGTGGGTGCGTTCTGCCTGGGCGTGGTGGCGCTGCGACGAGGCGAGCCGATCAACGCGATCTGGCTGGTCGCCGCATCGATCGCGATCTTCGTGATCGGTTATCGCTTCTACGGCAAGTTCGTCGAGCACTCGGTGCTGAAGCTGGACCCGACCCGCGCGCCACCCTCGGTGCTGCGCAATGACGGCCTCGATTACGTGCCCACCGACAAGTGGGTGGTGTTCGGTCACCACTTCGCCGCGATTGCCGGCGCCGGTCCACTGGTGGGTCCGGTGCTGGCGGCGCAGATGGGTTACCTGCCCGGCACCTTGTGGATCCTGTTCGGCGTGGTGTTTGCCGGCGCGGTGCAGGACTTCATGATCCTCGGCCTGTCGCTGCGCCGCGATGCCCGCTCGCTGGGCCACATGTTGCGCGAGGAACTGGGCCCGGTACCCGGCCTGGTGGCGATGATCGGCGTGCTGGTGCTGATGATGATCGTGCTGGCGGTGCTGGCCCTGGTGGTGGTCAAGGCGCTGACGCACAGCCCGTGGGGCACCTTCACCGTGGCCGCCACCATTCCGATCGCGTTGCTGATGGGCGTCTATCTGCGCTGGTTCCGGCCGGGAAGGATTCTCGAAGTGTCGATCATCGGCCTGCTGTTGCTGCTGGCGTCGATCTGGGCCGGCCGCTTCGTGGCCGAGTCGGCCACGCTGGCGCCGCTGTTCGACTTCGACGCCAAGGCGCTGGCCTGGTGGCTGATCGGCTACGGTTTCTGCGCCTCGGTGCTGCCGGTGTGGCTGCTGCTGGCGCCGCGCGATTACCTGTCCACCTTCCTCAAGATCGGCACCATCGCGCTGCTGGCGCTGGCGATCTTCCTGTCCGCGCCGATGCTGCAGATGCCGGCGGTGACGCGTTTCATCGACGGCAGCGGCCCGGTGTTCGCCGGCAACCTGTTCCCGTTCCTGTTCATCACGATTGCCTGCGGCGCGGTATCGGGCTGGCACTCGATCATCGCCTCGGGCACCACGCCCAAGCTGCTGGCCAACGAAAGCCAGGCGCGCATGGTCGGCTACGGCGGCATGCTGATGGAGGCGTTCGTGGCGATCATGGCGCTGGTCGCCGCCGCCTCGCTGCACCCGGGCGTGTACTTCGCGATGAACGCTCCGGGCGCGATCATCGGCACCACCGTGCAGGACGCCGCCACCACGATCAGCCAGTGGGGCTTCGTGGTGACCCCGGACGAATTGATCCAGACGGCAAAGAACATCGGCGAGAACAGCATCCTCAGCCGCGCCGGCGGCGCACCCACGCTGGCCGTGGGCATGGCTCAGCTACTGCACAACATCATCCCCGGCGGCGGCATGATGGCGTTCTGGTACCACTACGCGATCCTGTTCGAGGCGCTGTTCATCCTCACCACGGTGGACGCCGGTACTCGCGTGGGCCGCTTCATGATCCAGGAGATCGCCGGCCTGATCCACAAGCCGCTGCAGGAAACCGACTCGTGGACCGGCAACCTGCTGGCCACCGCGATCTGCGTGTTCATCTGGGGCTACTTCCTGTACCAGGGCGCGGTCGATCCGCTCGGCGGCATCAACACCTTGTGGCCGCTGTTCGGCATCGCCAACCAGATGCTGGCCGCGATCGCGCTGATGCTGGCGACCGTGGTGGTGGTGAAACTGAAGCGCGAGCGCTACGTCTGGGTGCCGGGCATCCCCGCGATCTGGCTGATCATCTGCACGCTCACCGCGGGCTGGCAGAAACTCAGCGGCCCGATCAGCTTCACCGCCGCCGCCAACAAGTATTCGGCCGCGATGCAACAGGGCCAGTTGCTGGCTCCGGCGAAGACCCAGGCCGAGATGCAGCAGATCGTCACCAACAACTACGTGGACATGGCGCTGACCGGCCTGTTCATGCTGCTGATCGTGGCGATGGTGGCGTTCTGCCTGCGCGCGCTGGTCAGGGGCTGGAAGGCGAATCACCCGACCGCGCACGAGGAACCGTACGTGGCGCTAACCAGCGTGGCCGGCTGAGATGAACGCGACCTTCCGGTCCGTGCGCAAGTGGGCGGTGCAAACCGCCCGCCTGTGCTGCGGCGTGCCCGACTACGACGTCTACGTGAAGCATCTGCGCGAGCATCATCCCGAGCGCAAGGTGCCCAGCTACGGCGAGTTCTTCCGCGAACGGCAGGAAGCCCGCTACAAGGGCGGCGGCGGGCGCTGCTGCTGATTCCGCCGCAATCCTGATGCTCTCCCGGTGATCGCCGTGCCAAAGCGCACTGGCGATCCCGGCCCAGGCGAGGACAATGGGCGGATTGCCTGTACCGCCTGGCCTCCATGTTCCCACGCAAGCATCCCGCGCCTTCCGCCACGCCGTCACAGCATCACGCCGGCCTGCGCATCATCGCCATCTACGAGATGGTCAAGACCGTCTGCCTGCTGCTGGTGGCGATGGCCGCCTTCCACTTCTACCACGAGCAGAATTTCGACCGGCTGGTGCACTGGCTGGAGCATCTTTCGCTGGCCGACAGCAATGGCCTGCGCTGGAAGCTGGTGGAGGTGCTGCAGGATTTCGGCCCCAGCAGGTTCGTGGCGGTCGGCGCGGTGGCGCTGGGCTACGCGGTGCTGTTCGCGATCGAGGGCGTGGGCCTGTGGCTGGGCAAGCACTGGGCCGAATGGTTCACCGTGATCGCCACCGGCTCGCTGATTCCGCTGGAACTGTACGAGACGCTGTACCACTTCGGCTGGCTGAAGCTGGCCACCCTGCTCGGCAACGTGGTGATCATCATCTACCTGGTGCGCATCGCGCTGCAGCCGCGGAGGTAGTACGGCGATCTGGCCAGGCAGTTCTTTAGTACTGCCCGACAAATGTTTCATTGTTTGATTCGAATAGAAGCGTTTCGACCTCCTGCGGAGGACGAGTTACTTCTCTTGAGTCGCCAAGAGAAGTAACCAAGAGAAGGCGACCCTCCTCGGCGCTTGCCGGGTTGCACCCGGCAAGTCCGTGAGTCGCGGCCGGGCTTTTCGACAGCACATCCCTGTGCTGCCGAAAAGGGATCGGCATCGTGCCGATCCCCCTTCGGGCCTGTCGGCCACGACTCACCGCCTCACAAGGGGGTGAAGACCAAGATCAATTGCAACAGCCGAAGGGAAAGGCGCTTCGTCTGGCGAGCGCCGGCAGTCGATCAGCCAATTCAATTGCCTCCGTCGCCTTTTGCTTGAGCTCCATTAGGCCAAATGGGTGGGTAACGGGGACGATACTGGCCAGCGCTCAAGCGCGGCCAAGAACTCCTCGATGCCACCGTTTCTCATGGAGAAGCATTGCGCGATCGGCATATCGGTATTCGTCTCAGCGATACGTTTATGCAATGCCTTCGCCCTGCGCTCCCAAGCCTTGTCCAGAAGCACCAGGTCGCAGCAGTCCACTGCATCCACCGCGTGCATCAAATCCAACGCCTCGTTGTTGGTGATCGGCGCGTTGGTATCGAGGATGAGCTCTCGCAACAATTCGCCCGAAATGATCTGCTGCCGCGTGCGTCCGTCGTCTAGTCGAGCGGCCTTGGCCTTACGCCGGTAAGGCTCCCTTTGGCGGTAGATGCCCAACGAGGCTACAAGCGTTGATGCAACCTCGTCCAAGGTTTCCACCATCTTGTCTCGATTCTCATGGACTATTTGAAACATCCCTCGGAACGTTTCCTGGAAGGATTGGGCTTGAGCCCAACGGCGAGAAAAGAAGTCCATATTGCGGTGGTCGGCTGGTGGAAGTGGTCGCGCCGCTGTGGTGGTTTCTCCCGTCGCCGCCCGTGCCGCAACCGGCTCGGACAGGCAGAGGTAAATGTAGGGAACCACTTGCGCCAGCAACCACTCGGCTCGGTCGACATGACGGGGATCAGCGAAGCGGGCGAACTCACCCATGGAAAGGGCCGCCAGGAGCCAGGTTCCGTTTCGGCCCCGGATGCCTTGGGCAAACCGCATTGACAGTTCGTCACTCTCGGAGATCGCCCGAATGGCAAACGTGTCCAAATAGACCGCTGGACTCACGAATTGCTGAGTCCACATCACGTCGTCCCCATCGAACGCAAAAGAAATGGGCATGCGCTGTCGCCTCTTGCGCGTGAACAACCGGCGACCAAGGAGCCCGCGGCGATCTCCCCGCAGCCGCTGATGATCGGTGGCACTGTCTTGGCACCTTACCGCACCCTGGCGGGTGACATGCCCGTTCATCGAATCGTCGTCGGAAGTGTCGACGAACACACGGCAGAAGCCAACTGGAAAAAGGAGCGGAGGCAGGTAAATTGGTTGATCAGCAGCGAACACTCGTCAGACAAAGAGCTTGTGGCATCGCTTGTTGCTCTTGCTCTGATCACCCCCTTGTGAGGCGGTGAGTCGCGGACGAAAGGCCCGCAGGGGCGTCGGCATGGATGCCGGCGCCTTTTTCGCCAGGACAGGAGTCCTGTCGAAAAGCCCGGCCGCGACTCACGGACTTGCCGGGCGCAGCCCGGCAAGCGCCGAGGAGGGTCGCCTTCTCTTGGTTACTTCTCTTGGCGATTCAAGAGAAGTAACTCGGCCACCGAAGGTGGACGAAACGCTCCTGATCCAAAAATACCAAGACGCTGTGATCGGCCCGATCCAACCACCCCTCACACCTCGTGATGGACCGCCTCGGCTGGCAGCGCCTCGCCCTGCCGCCGCGGCATCAGCTCCACCAGGTACATCGCGGCCAGGATCAGCCCGCCGCCGACGACCATGCGCCAGCTGAGCGCGTCGACACCCAGCAACACCGCGAACGCGGCGGCGAACACCGGCTCGGTGGTCATCACGATCGCGGCGCGGGCAGCCGGCAGGTGCGACTGCGCCCAGGTCTGCATCAGCATCGCGCCGGCGCCGGCGATCAGCGCCATGTACAGGATGGCCAGCCACGCGCCGCGATCGGGTGGCAGCACCGGCCCGTGCGGCGCGGTGGCGAGCAGGCAGACCACCGCGATCGCGACCATCTGCACCGCCGACAGGCCGAACGCCTCGCCCGGTCGCGACCACTGGCCGAGCAGCACGATATGCAGCGCGTACAGCGCGGCCGAGGCCAGGGTCAGCCACACGCCGAGATCCACCGACACGCCGTTCAACGACAGCAGGCCAAGGCCCAGCGTGGACAACGCCACCGCCAGCCACACGATGCCGGCCATGCGCTGGCCCAGCAGCAGCATCGCCAGGATCGGCGTGAACACCACATACATGCCGGTGGCAAAGCCGCTTACACTTGGCGCGATCAGCGACAGGCCCCAGGTCTGCAGCAGCTGGCCGCAACCGTAGACCAGGCCCAGCAGCAGGCCGCGCAGCACCTGGCGTCGACCCAGCCGCCACACCGGCCGGGCGAACAGCACCAGCATCGCCGCCGCGGCGATGGCGAAACGCACGGCCAGGAAGTCCGCCACCGGCATGCGCCCGACCACGTCCTTGATCAGCACGAAGGTCGAGCCCCACACGGCGGTCATCGCGATGAGGCCGAGCGTGGCCAGCGTGGTGAGGCGGCGGTGGGAGACGGACATCGGGAAGGCGGCCGGGCAGTGAGGCGGGCAAGTTAGCGCAACCGACGCGCGGTGTCGCGGCCTACTCGTTGTCGACCGGCGGCGGCCGGCGGCGGGCCTTCAGCAGCAGCAACCGCCACAGCTGCCCGGGAATCTGCAGCAGGAAGTGGGTCCAGATACCCAGCCACACGGTCACCGAAACCAGCCGGTTGTCGGCCGCCGGGTCGTGCTTGCGGAACCACTGCCACATGCCCCGGTGCTTGTGCCGGCTGACGAACACCGGACGGTGCCGGCTGGAGCTGCCCTTGCCGTGGTGTATCCGGATGTCGCCGGCCAGCAGCACCTGGTAGCCGATGTCGCGCACGCGCCGGCACAGGTCCAGGTCCTCGCAGTGCAGGAAGTAGTCTTCGTCGAAACCGCCCATGCGGCGGAACAGCGCGCGCGGCATCAGCATCAGCGCGCCGGACACCGCTTCGGCCTCGATCAGCCGGGGCGGGATCTCCTCGTCCACGTTGACCTTCTCGCCGGCCCGGTTGAGCAGGCTGTTGAGCGAACGCTGCAGCAGCGGATCACGCCGCCAGGACGCCGGATCGGCGCGACCCTCGGCATCACAGACCACCGCGCCGATCAATCCCACCTTCGGCTTGCCGGCCAGCAGGCCGACCAGTCGCTGCAGGTCGCCGTCGCGCAGCATGCAGTCGGGATTGAGCACCAGCAGCGCATCGCCCTGCGCCTGTTGCGAGGCGAGGTTCACCGCGGGGCCGAAGCCGAGGTTGCGGTGGTTGTAGATCACCTTGAGCCGGTTGTCGTGCGCATGGGCGCGCTCGATCGCCTCGGGCACGCCATCGTGCGAGTCGTTGTCGATCAGCAGCAGCTCCAGCGCCTGCGAACTGGCCAGGATGCTGCGCACGCATTCGCGCAGGGCCGGACCGCTGTCGGCGGATACCACGACCACGCTGAGCGGCAGCGTGAACGGCGAGCGATGGAATGCAGGGGTATCCATTCGGCAAGTATGCGCGGTGACGCGTGAACGTAAAACCTCGAAGCGTCGACATCGCGCGACTCCGACCTCAGCCTTCGTCGTCGTCCCTGCCGAGCACGGCCGGCAAGGCCAGTGGCATCGCGTCGTCGCCACGGCTCAGCCAGGGCTGCTCGCCGTCCCAGCCAGCCAGTTGCCAGCGCCGCAACCGGTATCGCCGATCGCGCTGGCGATCCCACAACAGCAGCGAGCGTTCGTCGCGCAGGCGCGCCACCAGCCAGCGACCGGACACGCTGAAGGCGATCGCGTCGCCCACGTCATCGATGCACTCGCCGGTGGCGAGCCGGCAGTGGCCATCGCTGCACACCACGTTGCCGCCCAGCGGATCGGGCGGACGATCGACGACGGCCTGCCAGCGCACCGGCTGCAACTCGATGATCCGCGCCGGCGGTCCGCTGGGCGCCAGCGCCAGTTCCGGCCATTCGGGCGATGGCGGCGCCGGCGGCGCACGCCGCAGCTCGCGATCGAGCCAGGCCTCGAGCCCCGCCAGCAGGGTGTAGCCGGCCAGCGCGCCGAGCAGGGCCGCGCCCCAGGCCAGCACGTCGCCACCCAGGCTGCGCTGCAGCGCGAACAACATGCCGGGCAGTCCCCAGCGCAGCGCGCGACGGATCATCGCGGTGTGCGCACCGGTCAGGCGATGTTGCAGCAACACCGTCGAGGCGGCGAGCGACAGCAGCAACGGCAGGCCCAGCCACCACGGCAACACTGCCAGCAACGCCATCCATGCCGCGACCAACAGCAACGCACGCGACGCGGGCCAGCGGCGCCGGGCCATCGCTCAGCGCCTCGTCAACCGCAGGAGGTTCAGCCGCACCACACGCGCGCGTTGCGGAACATGCGCATCCACGGGGAATCCTCGCCCCAGCCGTCCGGATGCCAGCTCAGCTGTGCCGTGCGGAACACGCGCTCGGGGTGCGGCATCATGATCGTCACGCGGCCATCGGCGGCGGTGAAGCCGGCCAGGCCACCGGGCGAACCGTTGGTGTTGAGCGGGAAGCTCTCGGTCGGCTTGCCGCGGTTGTCGACGAAGCGCACCGCGCCGTTCGACTTCGACGGACTGCAGGCGTGCGGGAAACTGACCCGTCCTTCGCCGTGCGCCACCGCCACCGGAATCCTCGAACCGGCCATGCCCTTGAAGAACAGGCTCGGCGTGTCGAGGATCTCCAGCGTGACCAGGCGTGACTCGTACTGTTCCGACGCATTGCGCAGGAACTTCGGCCAGTGCTGGGCGCCGGGGATGATCTCCTTCAGCTGCGACAGCATCTGGCAACCGTTGCACACGCCCAGCGCGAACTTGGTCGGGTCGGCGAAGAACGCGCTGAACTGCTCGCGCAGCATCTCGTTGTAGAGGATCGAGGTCGCCCAGCCACGACCGGCACCGAGCACGTCGCCGTAGGAGAAACCGCCGCAGGCCGCGAAGCCGCGGAAGTCCGCCAGCTTCACCCGCCCGCTGGCCAGGTCGGACATGTGCACGTCCACCGCGTCGAAGCCGGCGCGGGTGAAGGCCGCCGACATTTCCACCTGGCCGTTGACGCCCTGCTCGCGCAGGATCGCGATGCGCGGACGCTCCCCGCTGGCGATGAACGGCGCTGCCACGTTCTGCGCCGGGTCGAAGCCGAGCTTCGGGCTGATGCCCGGATCGGCATCGTCCATCCGCCATTCGAGCTCGGCGTCCGCGCTTTGCGGGTTGTCGCGCTGGCGCTGCATCGCGTGGCTGGTCTCGTTCCACGCCTTGAACAGCGTGCTCCAGTTCCACTTGAACAAGGTGTCGCCGCCGAGGAACAGCTTGATGCCCAGCTTTTCCTTGGGCCGCCCGATGCGGTAGCTGATGCCGGCCAGGCCGTACTTCACCAGCAGCGCCTCGAACGCCTCGCGGTTGGCCTCGGCCACCTGCACCACCGCGCCGAGCTCCTCGTTGAACAGCGCGCGCAGGGTCGCCTCGGCCCAGCCGTCCAGATGGATTTCCAGGCCGCAGTGGCCGGCGAAGGCCATCTCCATCAGGGTGGTGATGACGCCACCGTCGGAACGGTCGTGATAGGCCAGCAGAATGCCGGCGGCGTTCGCTTCCTGGATCAGCTCGAACAGTGCCTTGAGGCGCTTCGGATCATCCAGGTCCGGCGGCACGCCACCGGAACGGTTGAACACCTGGGTCAGGCAGGAACCGCCGAGGCGATCGCGGCCCGCGCCCAGATCGATCAGCCACAATTCCGAATGGCCGCGATCCAGCCGCAGTTGGGGCGTGAGCGTGCGGCGCACGTCGGTGACGCGGGCGAAGCCGGTGATCACCAGCGACACCGGCGACACCGTGCGCTGGTCGGTCTGGCCGTCGTGCCACACGGTCTGCATCGACAGCGAGTCCTTGCCCACCGGGATCGAGATGTCCAGCGCCGGGCACAGTTCCATGCCCACCGCCTTGACTGCATCGAACAGCGCAGCGTCTTCGCCCGGATGATTCACCGCGGCCATCCAGTTCGCCGACAGGCGAATGTCGCCGAGGTTGGCGATCGACGCGGCGGCAAGGTTGGTGATCGCCTCGCCCACCGCCAGCCGCGCCGCATCGGCGCTGTTCAGCACGGCCACCGGCGCACGTTCGGCCATCGCCATCGCCTCGCCGGCGTAGCCGTCGAAGTCGGCCATGGTCACCGCGCAATCGGCCACCGGCACCTGCCACGGACCGACCATCGGATCACGATGATTGAGGCCGCCGACGGTGCGGTCGCCGATGTTGATCAGGAAGCTCTTGCTGCCCACGGTGGGCAGGCGCAACACGCGCAGCAGGGCCTCGTCCATGCCCACGCCGGACAGGTCCGGCACCAGGTCGACGCGCGGCTTGACCCGCTTCGCATCGCGATGCATCCGCGGCGGCTTGCCGAACAGCACGTCCATCGGCAGATCGATCACGGTCAGCTCGCGCCGCGGATCGGTCAGCACCAGCTGGCGCTCGGCAGTGGCGTCACCGACGACGGCGTACGGGCAGCGTTCGCGCTGGCACATGGCCTCGAATTCCGCGAGGTTCTCCGGCGCGATGGCGAGCACGTAGCGTTCCTGCGACTCGTTGCTCCACACCTGCATCGGCGACAGCGAGGGGTCGTCGCAGGGGATCTTCGACAGGTCGATCACGCCGCCGACGCTGGCATCGTTGAGCAGCTCGGGGATCGCGTTGGACAGGCCGCCGGCGCCCACGTCATGCACGCTGACGATCGGGTTGGCGTCGCCGCGGGCGCAACAGGCGTCGATCACTTCCTGGCAGCGCCGCTCCATCTCGGCGTTGTCGCGCTGCACCGAGGCGAAGTCCAGCTCCGCGCTCGACGCGCCACCGGCCACCGACGAGGCCGCGCCACCGCCCAGGCCGATCAGCATCGCCGGGCCGCCCAGCACGATCACCTTGTTGCCCGGCTGCACCGGACGCTTCAGCACGTGGCCCGCGCGCAGGTTGGCCAGGCCCCCGGCCAGCATGATCGGCTTGTCGTAGCCGCGGCGGAAGCCGGGCTGGCCGGGCAGCTCGGCTTCATAGCTGCGGAAATAGCCGCCCAGACAGGGACGGCCAAACTCGTTGTTGAACGCGGCCGCGCCCAGCGGGCCGTCGCGCATGATCTCGAACGCGCTGGCCATGCGCGGCGGCAGCGGCCGCTGCACTTCCCACGGCTGCGGATGGCCAGGAATGCGCAGGTCGGAAACCGAAAAACCGGTGAGGCCGGCCTTCGGCTTGCCGCCGCGGCCGGTCGCGCCCTCGTCGCGGATCTCGCCACCGGCGCCGGTGGCGGCACCGGGCCACGGCGCGATCGCGGTGGGATGGTTGTGCGTTTCCACCTTGATCGCGAAGTCGATGCGTTCCTCGTGGCCGCGCCACACGCGATCGGCCGGATCGGCGAAGAAGCGACGGCCGGTGCTGCCTTCGATCACCGCCGCGTTGTCCGAATAGGCGGACAGCGTATGCGCGGGCGACTGCTGATGGGTGTGCTTGATCATGCCGAACAGGCTCTTGTCCTGTTCCTCGCCATCCACCGTCCAGCTGGCGTTGAACACCTTGTGCCGGCAATGCTCGGAGTTGGCCTGGGCGAACATGAAGAGTTCGGCGTCGGTGGGGTCGCGGCCCAGCTCGGCGTAACGATCGACCAGGTACTCGATCTCGTCATCGGCCAGCGCCAGGCCCAGCCGCCGGTTCGCCTCGGCCAGGGCAGCCTGCGGATCGGCACCGAGCGTGACGTGCACCAGGTCGCCCGGCGTCCCGGCCAGGAACAGGCCCTGCGCGTCGTCGATGCGGGTCAGCACCGACTGCGTCATCGCGTCATGCAGCACCGCCAGGATCGCGGCGTGATCGGGCGCATCCTCCGCTGGCAGCCCGGCGACCAGCCAGGCCTGCCCCCGTTCCACGCGACGCACATCGAACCCGGCGCCATGCAGGATGTCGGTGGCCTTGCTCGACCACGGCGAAATCGTGCCCAGCCGCGGCACCACCCACAGCGTGGCCGGCTCCGGCGCGGCGTCCTTCGCCTCCAGCACGGCGAGCAGCCGCTGGCGCAGCTCGCCGGCGGGCGCGGTGTCGGCATCGATGAAATGGACGAACCACGACGCCTGCACGCGCACGCCATGATGCAGGGCATCAAGGTGAGCATTGAGGCGTTCGAGGCGGAACGGCGAGAGGGCGTTCTGCCCGTCGAGTGCGATCATGCGGGGAACGAAGCTATGCGAGGGAATTGCCCATTCTAGCTCAAGCCGTCTTCGGCTACGCCGAAGACGCATTCGCCCCTCCCCCTGCTAGCAGGGGGAGGTTGGGAGGGAGTAGCCCCGGCTACCCAAGCCGTCCCAGCGAAGCCGCTCCCCTGGCTTTTGCCCTCCCTCCCTTCGCGCAGGGGGGAGGTTGGGAGGGGTCGCTCTTGATCCTGCCGCAAAGAGCACCCCACCCCAGCCCTCCCCTGCTGCGCAGGGGAGGGAGCAAGGCAGGGAATCACAGATTCGCTCCTCCCTGTCTTGCAGAGGAGGGGGCAAGGCGAGTATCAGCCGCCCTGCTTCAACGCCTGCAGCAACTGTTCGGGCGTCACGTAGCCGCCCAGGGTGCGGCCGTCCGGGCCGTAGATCGCCGGGGTGCCGTTGACACCCAGCCTCACGCCCAGGTTGAACTGGTCCTTGACCGGGTTGACGCAGGTCGTCGGCGCGGGCGGGCGCCCCTGCTTGGCCGCGGTGAACGCGGCCTTGCGATCCCTGGCGCACCACACCGACACCATTTCGGTATAGGTCGGCGTGGGGCCACCGGCCGTGGTCACCAGGCCTTCGCGCGGCCAGGCCAGGTATTCCACCGCGATGCCTTCCTTGTTGAAGTCCGCGATGTGTTCATGCAGCGCACGGCAGAAGCCGCAATTGACGTCGGTGAACACGGAGATCGTGTACTTCGGGTTGGCCGGCGCATAGACGATGCGCTCGGACTCCGGCACCTTGGCCAGCTCGGCCTTGCGGAAGCGCGCCCAGGCGTCATCGCTGGCATTCTGCTTGCGGCCCAGGTCGATCAGGTCGCCGTGCATCATGTACTTGCCGTCGGCGCTGATGTAGAGCATCTGACCCGAGGCGATCACCTGGTAGAAACCCGGCATCGGCGCCGGCTCGATCACGTCCACGTTGATGTTCGGCGCCAGACTGCGGATCGCCTTCTGCACCATCTCGCGCACGGCCGGCGTCACCGCGGCGGTGGCGGCCGCCGCCGGCTCGTTCTGCACGGCGCAGGCACTCAGCGAAAGACCACCCAGGCACAGCGCCAACACAAGATTCTTCAGCATCACCAGCCTCGTTCATCGATCCGTCGCGGGGATCGACGGTATCGCCCATTCTCGCACAGGCCGAGGGCTCGTCCGGGGATGTGCGACGGAATGCCAGGGCCGGGGTTGAGCCGGGATTTTCCCGGCAGCCAGCCACGCCGGCGCGCCGCCATTGCACCCTACCGACCAGGGCCTCTCACCCACCCCGCCATCACCCCCGCGGGTGATGCTGCGCATGCAGCCGCTTCAACCCCTCCTTCGCCACCAGTGTGTAGATCTGGGTGGTGCTGAGCGAGCTGTGGCCCAGCAGCATCTGCAGGGCGCGCAGGTCGGCGCCGTGGTTGAGCAGGTGGGTGGCGAAGGAGTGGCGCAGCACGTGGGGCGAGATGCGTTTCGGGTTGATGCCGATGCGCAGCGCGTAGCGCTTCACCAGGGTCCAGAACATCTGCCGGGTCATGCCCTCGCCGCGCTGGCTGAGGAACAGCGCCGCGGGCTGTCGCCCCTTCGCCAGTGCCGGACGGACATCGGCCAGGTACTTGCCGATGTGTGCCAGCGCCTCTTCGCCGACCGGCACCAGGCGGTCCTTGCCGCCCTTGCCGGTCACCCGCAGCACGCCCTGGCGCGGGTTCAGCGCGGCCAGCGGCAATTCGACCAGCTCGGATACGCGCAGGCCGGAGGCGTACATCAGTTCCAGCATCGCGCGATCGCGCAGGCCCAGCATGGTGGAGCTGTCCGGCGCCTGCAGCAGGCCGTCGATCTCGCGCTCGGCCAGCGCCTTGGGCAGGCTGCGCGGCAGTTTCGGACGTTCGATCAGCAAGGTGGGATCGGCGAAGCCAGGCTCGTTGCGGACCCGGAACGCGTAGTAGCGGCGGAATGCCGACTGCCGTCGCGCCAGCGATCGCACCGCCACCGCCTGGCTGCCGTGATAGGCGGAAATGTCCTCGCGCCGCGCCGTGGCCAGCTCGCGACCGTGGCTGGCCAGCCATGCGGCCAGCGATTCCAGGTCGCGCCGATACGCTTCCAGCGTGCGATCGGCCAGGCCGTCCTCCGACCACACCCGCTCGACGAACGCAGCGATGCTGCGGCGGTCGGCTTCGGCGATACTGTCGCGGATCATTTCCTTCTCCATGCGCACGATGCTGGCCATTGCGCGCGCCCGACGCAAGCGACCGGACACGATGCCCGCAGATTCCACCGCCACCCCTGCCCCCTGCCCGCTGTGGCGCCGCCTGCTGGCGCTGGTCTACGACCTGCTGATCGTGGTGGCGATCGTGATGGTGGTGGGCCTGCTGTGCCAGCTCGCCACCGGCGGCAAGCTGATCACCACCGGCGCGAAGACCGTGGTGCCGCTCTGGTACCAGTGCCTGCAAGGCCTGGTGGTGGCGGCGTACTTCATCAGTTCATGGCGACGCGGCGGGCAGACCGTGGGCATGCGCCCGTGGCGCATCCGGGTGACCCGCGACGATGGCGGCACGGTGACCCTGCAGCAGGCGGTGATCCGCCTGCTGGTGGCCGGCGCGCCGATGGTGCTGTTGCTGCTGGCGCCCGCGTTCGGCCTGCGCACCACGCTGTGGACGCTGCTGGTGGTGTGGGCGGGCTGGTTTGTCGTGGCGCTGTTCGATCGTCGCCGGCGCGCCGTGCACGATTTCGCGGCCGGCACCGAAGTGCGTCGGCTCGATTGAGGCAGCAGCGTCCGGCTTCACGCCTTGCTCAGCCCGGGAAAGGTTCAATCCGCCGATGACCCGAAGCCAAGCCGACACCAGCCGCAGCGATGCCGACCTGGTCCGCATCAACCGCGGCTTCTACGAATCGCTGTGGTCCGCGGCCAGGCTGATCGGGCCGGAACGTTTCAATACCTGGCCGCTGTCGCGTGAACTGGCCGAGGCCGCGCCGCGCCGGCTGGAAGTGGCGCCGGGCCTGCGCCCGCGACTGCCGCTGGCCGGCACCTGTTTCGTCGATCTCAGCCACGCCGCGCTGCGCCGGCTGCAAGCCGGCGGCGGCAACGCCATCCACGGGATGATCGGCCAGCTGCCCTGCGCCGACGCCAGTTTCGACCTGATCTGCGCGCTCGACATCCTCGAACACGTCGCCGACGACGACGGCGCGCTGGCCGAATTGGCCCGCGTCGCCGCACCGGGCGCCAGCGTGCTGCTGTCGGTGCCGCTGCATCCGCAGGCGTGGACCGCCTTCGACGAGTTCGTGGGCCATTACCGGCGCTACGAACCGACGGAAATCCTGGTCCGGCTGGCTACCCACGGTTTCGTCCTGAAACAAAGCGCGGTCTACGGCATGCAACCGGGCTCCTCACGCCTGCTGGCGCTGGGCCAGTGGTACCTCACGCACCAGCGCGAACGCGCGATGTGGTGGTACAACCGGGTCTTCATGCCGATCGGGCTGCGCTTCCAGAAACCGCTGCAATGGCACGCGGGACTGGGCGACACCGACGGCGTCGACGAGGTGCTGCTGCGCTGCACGTATCGGCCAGCGGCAGCGCCAAGCCACTGATTGGATTGGGGGCCATCGCTGCGGCATCGCAACACGCACCGCCAAAACGGCGCTAAGATGGCTGCTTTCGTCCCAGCAATCCCCTTCGATGCTCTATCAGATCCACGAATGGCAACGCGCGTTCCTCGGCCCGCTGAGCCACTTCGCGCAGGCCAGCGCGAACATGCTCAACGACACCAGCAGCCCGTTCGCCCAAGTGCCGGGCGCGCAGCGGCTGGCCGCCGGTTACGAGCTGATGCACCGGCTGGGCAAGGATTACGAGAAGCCGGAGTTCGGCATCCACAGCGTCACCGCGCATGACCACGAGATCGCGGTGATCGAGCGGGTCGCGCTGGCCAAGCCGTTCTGCCAGCTCAAGCGCTTCAAGCGTTTCAGCGACGATCCGTCGACCATCGAGAAGATGAAGAACGATCCGGTGGTGCTGGTGGTGGCTCCGCTGTCCGGCCATCACTCCACGCTGCTGCGCGACACCGTGCGCACCCTGCTGCGCGACCACAAGGTGTACATCACCGACTGGGTCGACGCACGCATGGTGCCGGCCGCCGAAGGCACGTTCGGGCTGGACGACTATGTCGCCTGTGTGGAGGACTTCATCCGTCACATCGGCGCCTCCAGCGTGCATGTGATCTCGGTCTGCCAGCCCACCGTGCCGGTGCTGGCGGCGGTGTCGCTGATGGCCGCACGCGGCGAGGACACCCCGCGCAGCCTGACCATGATGGGCGGCCCGATCGACCCCCGGCGCAGCCCCACCAGCGTCGACAACCTGGCCACCCAGCGACCGCTGTCATGGTTCAAGGGCAACGTGATCCACACCGTGCCGCCGAATTACCCCGGCCGCGGACGCGAGGTCTATCCCGGCTTCCTGCAGCACGCCGGCTTCATCGCGATGAATCCCGGCCGCCACATGACCTCGCACTGGGATTTCTACCAGGACCTGCTGCGCGGCGACCAGGACGATGCCGAAGCGCACCGCAAGTTCTACGACGAGTACAACGCCGTGCTGGACATGCCGGCGGCGTTCTACCTCGACACCATCGAGAAGGTGTTCCAGCAGTTCCTGCTGCCGCGCGGCCTGTGGGACGTGGCCGGCGAACGGGTCGATCCCTCGGCGATCAGGCGCAGCGCCCTGCTCACCATCGAGGGCGAGCTGGACGACATCTCCGGCCTGGGCCAGACCGAAGCGGCGCACGATCTGTGCAGCAGCATCCCGGCCAAACGCCGCGCCCACCGGGTGATCGAAGGCGCTGGCCACTACGGCATCTTCAGCGGCCGCCGCTGGCGCGAAACGGTGTACCCGCAGGTGCGGGATTTCATCCGCAAGTTTGATCAGGTGGCGAAGTAGCGCTGGCGGGTTATCCGCTGCGCGGCGCGTTTCGTTGCTTTCAGAGTGATGGGTTTTCGTCCTCCTTCGGAGGGCAAATTCTTTTCTCGCGTTTGCCCCGATTCGCTTGGAAGCAAGAGCTCAAGTGCAGAGCGGTCGATCGCCTTCGGCGACCGAGTCACTTTCTCTTTGCGTGGCCAAAGAGAAAGTAACCCAAGAGAAAGGCCACCCCGATGGCGCGCCCTCCGGGCATCCTGCCCTGCGGGTGCGCGGACGGGCTCCGGGGGTTCGCCGACAGTCCATCCCTGGACTGACGTCGAACTGGCCGGCATCCCTGCCAGCCACCCCTGCGGGGCCTTTCCTCCGCCCGCCCGCCGCGCCATAGGGGCCCCGGGTAGAGCAGCGCGCTCCCAGCGCGCACTCGGTGATGAAGCTGAAAAGCAAAAGCAAAGCTCCGGGTCGCCGCTTTGCTCTTGATCCGGCTCTTCTGAAAAGTGCGGGCCACGATGGCCCGCTGCTCTACCCGGGGCCCCTCTGTAGCGGCGAGGCGGGGTCGACAGGCCGCGTAGCGGGAGCCGACAGGGATGTCGGCTCCTTTTCGCACGGACAGGATGTCCGTTCGAAAAGCCCGGCCCCGGCTCGCGGACTTTCCGGGCAGGATGCCCGGAAAGCGCGGAAGCGGGGTGGCCTCTCTTTGGGCCACGTTTCTCTGGCCACACAGAGAAAGGTGGCTCGGCTGCCATAGGCAGACGAAAGCTTTTCGTTCTGATGCGCAAGGGCAGGCAAAAGCGGCCTG
Source organism: Rhodanobacter sp. Soil_C_14 (assembly GCF_057657335.1). Lineage (NCBI taxonomy): Bacteria > Pseudomonadati > Pseudomonadota > Gammaproteobacteria > Lysobacterales > Rhodanobacteraceae > Rhodanobacter > Rhodanobacter sp. Soil_C_14. The sequence continues at coordinate 909,766 of NZ_JBDGIQ010000001.1, forward strand.
CGCAGCAAGCCGACGAGAAGCAGACAATCAATGCCGCGCGAAAAACTCGCGGAACGCGGTGGCCGTGCGTTCGATGCCGTCATCGTCGACATCCAGATGCGTCACCAGGCGCAGCGTGGGCAGGTAGCCGATGCTGATGCGGATGCCGGCCGCGCGCAAATGGACGTCCAGATCGCGCAGGCGTTCGGCCGGGACGTCGATGAAGACCATGTTGGTGTACTGGCCCAGCAGGTCGATGCCGGCGACCTCGCGCAAGCGGCCAGCCAGATATTCGGCGCGATGATGATCCTGCGCCAGCCGCGTCACATGATGATCCAGCGCGTGCATGCCCGCCGCGGCGAGCATGCCGGCCTGGCGCCAGCCGCCGCCGGTGACCTTGCGCCAGCGGCGCGCCTTGTCGATCAGGGCGTGCGAGCCGACCAGCACCGAACCCACCGGCGCGCCGAGGCCTTTCGACAGGCAGATCGAGACGGTGTCGAAATGCCGCGCGATCTCGCGCGCCGGCACGCCGCACGCCACGGCGGCGTTGAACAGGCGTGCGCCATCGAGGTGCAGGCCGAGGCCATGCGAGCGCGCCACGTCGTGCGCGGCAACCAGGTAATCCAGCGGCAATGTGCGGCCGTGCCAGGTGTTTTCCAGCGCCAGCAGGCGGGTTCGCGCGAAGTGCGGATCGACCGGCTTGATCGCCGCCTCGATGCGCGCCAGCGGCAACGTGCCGTCGTCGGCGTGCACGATCGGTTGCGGCTGGATCGAGCCCAGCACCGCGGCGCCGCCGCCCTCGAACTTGTAGGTATGCGCGTCCATGCCGACCAGGTATTCGTCGCCGCGCTCGCAATGCGCCAGCAGGGCCAGCAGGTTGGATTGCGTGCCGCTGGGCACGAACAGGCCGGCGTCGAAACCGAGCTCATCGGCCAGCCGCCGCTGCAGCGCGTTGACGGTGGGATCTTCGCCGTAGACGTCGTCGCCGACCTCGGCGCCGAGCATCGTTTCGCGCATCGCGGCCGTCGGCCGCGTCACCGTATCGCTGCGCAGATCAACCCATTCCACGGCTCACCCCTGCTGTCGGCAAAGCCGACAGCTTGGCCCGATCCGGCATCGCCGGCAAGTTGATCCGACTACTGCAGCAGCTGGTAATGCACCATCGCCCAGCCGGCCGAAGCACTCAGCTGAATACAGGCGATCAACCAGAATCCGCAGGCATCCTTGTGCCAGAAAGGCTTGGACATGACTCCCCCCCGAGAGTTGGTGATGGCGGAAGCAAGCAGCTTCCGTCCTGCGATGACGCGCGGCGGGTGTCGCTTCGGCGTCCATTCGATAGTGGGGGCTTGCGGGTCGACGATGCTGAGAACGCGGTCACATTGCCGGGGAAAAACAGCTGCGGCGATCAGACCCGTCGCCGGAAGTACAACCAGGCGACGAGCACCAGGATCACCGCCGGCAGCAGGTTGGCCAGCAGCGGCGGCATGCCGTAGACCGTACCGAAGTTCACCATCGCCTGCTGCAGGAAATACCAGCCCAGCGCGAGCAGGATGCCGATGAACATGCGCTTGCCGAGGCCGCCCGAACGCAGCGACCCGAACGCGAACGGCATCGCGCACAACACCAGCACCAGCACGTTGAGCGGATACAGCGCACGTCCCCAGAACGCCACCGCGTAGCTGCCGGGACTCTGCCCGTTGCCTTCCAGGTAATCCATGTTGCGGCGCAGGTCGCGCATCGACAGGTACTGCGGCTGGATCACCGACTGCGCCAGCACCTGCGGATTCAGCGTGGACTTCCACGGCAACTCCGCCTCGGTGCCGGCATGCGTGCCGGCTTCGTCCAGCGTGGTGATGCGCACGTCGTGCAGCATCCACTGCCTGCCGTCGTGCTGGGCGGTCCTGGCCCAGGTGAAGCGATGCAGCTGGCCGTCCTTGCTGAAGTTGAAGATGCGCACGTCGCTGAGCTGCACGGTGGCCAGGCCGTCACGCTGCTTCAGCGAGGTGCCGCGCGCATTGATCACGTCGTCGCCGTCGCGCGCCCACAGTCCGCTGCTGGTGGTCATGCCGAGGTTGCCGGACTTCATCCGCGCCTGCATCACCTGGGCCTGCTGGTCGCCCCACGGCGCCAGCGTCTCGCCCATGATCACCACGCCCACGATCAGCACCGCGACCACGCCCACCGCCGAACCGGCGATGCGCAACCGCGACATGCCGGCGGCGCGCAAGGCAGTAAGTTCGCCGGTGCCGGCCAGGCCGCCCAGGCCCAGCAGGCCACCGATCAGCGCCGCATTGCCAAACATCTCGTAGGCACGGCGCGGGAATGTCACCAGCACGTAGGCAATCGCATTGCTCAGCGTATAGCCGTGCTTGCCCACGTTGCCGAGCTGGCGCAGCAGCTGGGTGACCGCGTCGAAACCGGTCAGCACCAGCCACACCATCAGCATTGAGCCGAGCACGCTCAGCGCGACCAGCCGGTCGACCCGCTTGATGTTGAACACGCTCATGCCGCCGCGCCCGAGGTCGGCGGCCGCAGCTTGCGCGGGGAATACTGTTTCCACAGCATCCAGCCGGCCATGCCCAGCACCAGCGCGTGCAGGGCCCACAGCGGCACCTGGTTGTGCCAGTGGTCCTTGCCGATCTGGGCGCGGCCCAGCGCCAGCAAGGTGTAGTAGAGGTAGAACGTGACCACCGCCAGCAGCAGCCGGCCGTACCTCGGTTCACGCGGACTCTGCCGCGACAGCGGCAGCGCCAGCAGCAGCAGCACCAGGGTCAGCGGCGGCGCGTTGGCGCGCCAGGCGAATTCGGCGCGATCGTCCGGATCATCGGACTGGAACAGCGCCCAACTGCTCTTGGAATGCGCGGGATCGTCATCCTCGTCGGCCCGCACCTCGGACAGCGAGGTGTCGTTGCGCTGGTACTGCATCTGCCGCCAGTTGTTGGCGCCCAGCGGGATGTCGTATTGCCAGCCGTCCTTGAAGGCGATGAAGCGGCCGTCGCCGTTGCTCTCCTGGTACAGCTCGCCGCTGGTGGCGCTGACCAGTTTCAGATGCGCCGGGCCGTCCTTGCTGTCGCTCTGGGTCGCCACGAAGGTACGGCCCAGCTTGCTGCCGTCGCGGCTGAGGGTGTCGACGAAGATGATGCCGCCCTTGCCGGGCAGTTCGGTGAAGCGTCCCGCATCGAGGCCGGCGGCAATCACCGAACGGTTCGCCGCGGCGACCATCGCGTCGCTGGTGCGCACGGCCCACGGTCCCACCCACAGCGAGACCACGGCGGTGATCGCGACCAGCACGGCGCCCAGGATCAGCACCGGCCGCAGCAGCCCGCGCGGCCCCATGCCCGACGACGACAGCACGTGCATCTCGCTTTCGCGATACATCCGCCCGAGACCGAGCAGGATGCCGATGAAGCTGGCCAGCGGCATCATGTTGGTGAGGCCGTCGAGCGTGCGCAGGCCCAGCACCTGGAACATCACGCTGGCGGGGAAGCTGCCGTTGGCGACCTGCTGCAGCACGCGGGCGAACGCACTGCCGGCCACGATCACCAGCAGCACCACCACGGTGGCGGCCACGGTCTGCGCCAGCTCGCGCAGGAAATAGCGGTCGAGGATGCTCAGCATGCGATAAACTTGTCCGCTTGAACCGGCCCGGCAGCAGCGCCGGCAAACCGCAAGTCTAGCCTGTCCGGCCATTGCCGGGCTCATGCAGGAACCCTCCGATGACACTTCAGTTCAGCCTCGCCAGCATCGCCCCCGCCACCGTCGACAGTGCCTGCGTGATGGTCGGCGTGTACGAACAGGGCGTGCTGACCAGCGCGGCTGCCCAGCTGGACGACGCCAGCGGCGGCGCCATCAGGCGCCAGATCGAAAGCGGCGACATCAGCGGCAAGGCCGGCTCGACCACGATGTTGTTCGCGCCGGCCGGCATCGCCGCACGGCGCGTGCTGGTGGTGGGCCTGGGTGCGCAGAAGTCGTTCGACGCGGCGCGCTACCAGAAGGTGAACATCGAGGCTGCGCGCGCACTGGGTCGGCTGCCGGTGGCCGATGCCGTCTCCTGCCTCAGTGGTGTCGACGTGCCCGGCCGCGACAGCGCGTGGCGCGTGCGCATCGCGGCACTGGCCAGCGACTACGCGGCCTATCGCTACACCGCCACCTTCAAGCCCCGCGACCGGAGCAAGCAGGTCGAACTGGCCCGGCTGACCTTCGCCGGCGGCGACGAAGCCGCCAGCGGACTGGCGCAGGCCGTGGCGATCGCCGAGGGCGTGCGCTTCGCCCGCGAGCTGGCCAACCTGCCGCCGAACATCTGCAACCCGGCCCACATCGCGGCGCAGGCGCAGGCCTTCGCCGACGGCCACGACAAGGTCAGCTGCACCGTGCTCGACGAAGTGGCGATGGAGAAGCTGGGCTTCGGCTCGCTGCTCGCCGTGGGCCGCGGCTCGGTCAACAAGCCGCGCCTGATCGCGCTCGAGTACAAGGGCGGCAGCGACGGCGACAAGCCGTATGCGTTCGTCGGCAAGGGCGTCACCTTCGACTCCGGCGGCATCAGCCTGAAGCCCGGCGCCGGCATGGAGGAAATGAAATTCGACATGGGCGGCGCCGCCGGCGTGCTGGGCGCGTTCGTGGCCGCGGTGAAGATGGGCCTCAAGCTCAACCTGGTCTGCGTGGTGCCGGCCGTGGAAAACATGCCCGACGGCGACAGCTACCGCCCCAGCGACGTGCTGACCAGCCTGTCCGGCCTCACCATCGAAGTGCTCAATACCGACGCCGAAGGCCGGCTGATCCTGTGCGACGCGTTGACGTACACCGCGCAGACGTACCAGCCGCAGGCGCTGATCGATGCGGCCACGCTCACCGGCGCCTGCGTGATCGCGCTGGGCAAGCACGCCAGCGGCCTGATGAGCAAGCACGACGACCTCGCCGCCGAGCTGCTCGCCGCCGGCGAGGAAACGCTCGACCGCGCCTGGCGCCTGCCGCTGTGGGACGACTACCAGGCCCAGCTCGACTCCGGCTTCGCCGACGTCGCCAACATCGGCGGCAAGAGCGCCGGTGCGATCACCGCCGCCTGCTTCCTGTCGCGCTTCACCGACGGCCAGCGCTGGGCCCACCTGGACATTGCCGGCACCGCCTGGGACGAAGGCCGCAAGGGCCTGGCCACCGGCCGCCCGGTGGCGCTGCTGGCGCAGTGGCTGCTGGACAGGGAATAGGGAATCGAGAATAGGGAATCGGAAAAGCCAGGAACGCAGCGCGGCTTTTGCCTTTACTATTCCCGACTCCCCATTCCCGATTCCCGGCTTCCATGCGTGCCGACTTCTACCTGATCGACAAGCCGCGCTTCCGCGAACAGCCGCTGTTGCTGGCCTGCGAGCTGGCGAAGAAGGCGTTCGCGGCGCAGCAGCCCACGCTGATCCTCACCCGCGATTTCAGCGAGGCCGAGGAACTGGACGAGTTGCTGTGGGCATTCGACGACGACGCGATGATCCCGCACCAGCTGGCCGGCGATGACGACGACGAACACACCGCCGTGCTGATCGTGCCGCCGGGCGTGGACACGGCGGACCGCCCGCTGGTGATCAACCTGCGCGAGGCCTGCGCCCCCGGCAACTACCAGCGCGTGCTGGAAGTGGTGGCCGCCGACCCGGACGCGCGCGAGGGTTCGCGGGCGCGCTGGCGCGAATACCAGCGCCTCGGCTTCGAGGTGCGCAAGCACGACATGTAGTTCAGGCGGGCAATTCCTCGCTGGCCACGGTGCCCGGCACCACGCGCGCCAACGCCGTGATCAGCTGCTCGCCGCTGACCGGCTTGCGCAGGAACCCGTCCATGCCCGACTCGCGCGCCTTCGCCTCGTCGCCGTTGCCCGAACGGGCGGTGACCGCCAGCAGCGGCAGGTGCTGGCCCGCGTGCTCGCGCTGGCGGATCAGCCGGGCGATCTGGAAACCGTCCACGCCCGGCAGGTCCAGATCCAGCAACGCGGCGTCGAACGGCGCATGGGCCAGTTCGCCCAGCGCCGCCAGGCCGTTGCCGACGTGCTTGACCTTGTGGCCTTCGCGTTCCAGCAGGCCGCAGATCACCGTGGCCACGATCGGATCGTCCTCCACCAGCAGCAGGCGGTAGTGCCGGCCGCTGGCGAACTCGTCCACCGGCATCGCCACCGCCGGCTCGGCCAGCGGCATGTGCACATGGAAGGTGCTGCCGTGACCGAGCTGCGACTCCAGTTCGATCGAGCCGCCCATCATGTCGACCAGTTCGCGGCAGATCGCCAGGCCCAGCCCGCTGCCGACCCGGCGCTGCGGGCTGTCGGCCTGCTCGAAGCGCTGGAACAGCCGCGCCTGGCTGGCCTCGGAAATGCCCGGACCGGTGTCGCTGATGCTGCACAGCAGGCCGTCGGCGGATCGCCGCGCGCGCAGGATCACTTCGCCATGCTCGGTGAACTTCAGCGCATTGTTGGCCAGGTTCAGCAGCACCTGCTTGATGCGCAGCGCATCGCCCAGCCATTGCGCCGGCAGGTCGTCGGACATCTCCAGGACGAAGCGCAGGCCCTTCGCGTGGGCCAGGCCCTGCTCCAGCTGCGCCACTTCGGAAAGCAGCTGGCGCGGATCGAATGGCGAGGGTTCCAGTTCGAGCCGGCCGGCCTCGATGCGGGCCAGGTCCAGCGCATCGTTGAGCAGCTTCAGCAGCATGCCGCCGGAGCGCTGCATGGCCTGGGTGTAGTCGTGCTGCAGCGGGTTGAGCGGCGTGCTCAGCAGCAGTTCGGCCATGCCCATCACGCCGGTCATCGGCGTGCGGATCTCGTGACTCAGCGTGGCCAGGAACTGGCTCTTCGCCGCGCTGGCGGCTTCGGCCATCTGCCGCTGCTGTTCCACCATCGCCACGTGGTGCCGCCGCGCCAGCCGGCGCCGCCAGATCCACAGGCCGAACCAGATGCCCAGCAACGCGATCAGCACGTAACCCAGCCACGCCCACCAGCGCTGCCAGGGCGGTGCCTGTACCTGGATCTGCAGCGGATGAGCCAGGTGCACCCACTGGCCGTTGGCGCCGGCGGCCTGCACTTCCAGCGTGTAGTCGCCCGCGCCGAGCCCGGTGAACTCGCGCTCGCCGTGGTTGCCGTTGTCGATCCATGTGCTGTCGAAACCGCGCAGGCGGAACCGATAGTGGTTCGCCGCCGGATCGACGTAGGAGAAAAGCCGCGTCGCCACGTACAGGCCGCGATCCTTCCAGCCCAGGGTGATCGTCTGCTGCGGCGCCAGTGGCTGCAGCTTGCCGTCGCGACGCACGCTGACCTGAGTGACCGCCAGCGGTGACACGGTGGTGTCGTCACGGATGCGGTCGGGGTTGAAGCCGGCCACGCCGCCCAGCGTCGGCGCATACAGGTTGCCGTCGGGCATGACGGCGTAGCCGCGGGAGAATTCGCCGTTGGCCAGGCCGTTCTGCAGGCCGAATGAACGGAACTGGCCGGTGCGCGGATCGAACCGCCACAAGCCGTCGTGACCGAGCATCCAGATCCGCTGCATGACATCGATCTGCAAGTCGACCACGTTGATGGACGGCCAGCCCTGCGAGGCGTCGACGGTGCGATCGAGCACCAGTGCGTCGTCCCGGTAGTGATAGTGTTCGAGAGCTTCGGGGCGAACCATCCAGATGCCGCCGTCGTCGAAATCGAACGCGTTCACCGCCCGGTCGTTGGTGACCCCGGGGATCACCTCGAAGCGGTCGCGATCGGGGCTCATGCGCAACATGCCGCCATCGCTGGCGTACCAGAAGTAGCCGCCATGCAGGGTGAGCTGGCTGCCCCACAAGACGCGCTGGTTCGGCTGGTCCATCGCCACCCGGGTCACCGCCAGGGTGTCCTGATCGATGCGGAACAGACCTTCGCCGAACGTGCGCGCGTACATGCGCCCATCCGGGCCGGGCTCCACTTCCAGCGGATGCTTGAGCCAGTGGCCTTCCGGGTCGATGCGCTGCGGCGGCTGGCCCAGGGTGTCGCGGTAAAGTGCGCCACGCACCGCGATCCACAGGCGCTCCTGCGGGTCCTGGGTCATGCCCAGCACGTCGCCGCCAAGACCGGACAGCACATGCTCGACCTTGCCGGTGTGCGGATCGAGCTTGTCCACGCGGCCGGAGCGTTCGCCGACCCAGACACGACCATCGTGTCCGCGCGCCATCGCCGTGACGATCGAATCGCGCAGGCTGGTCGGGTCGTCCGGAATATGGGTGAAGCGGCTGGTGTCGTTCCAGCCGGGCGCGAGGTAGCCCACGCCGCCGTCCAGCATCGTCACCCACAGCCCGCCCTCGTGGTCGACCAGCATCGACCACACCCAGGTGCCGGGCAGATCGCCGTGCAGCACCGGCTGGTCGGTCACCGCCAGCATCGGCGCCGACGGCTGCATCTGCACGAACAGTCCGTGCTGGGTGCCGATCCACAGGCGCCCGCTGCGGTCACGGGCGCTGGCGAACACGTTGCCATCGGGTGCTCCGGCGCTGGCCAGCGGGCGCGCCACGTCGTCGCTGCCCACCAGCAGCAGGCCATGGGTGCTTTCGACGCGGATCTCGCCGGCGTCGCCATCGATATGCCAGGCATCGATCGGCAAGGCCGTGCCGGCCTGCGAAACCCGATGCATGCTGCCGGCGATGTCGCGACGGAACAGGCCACGGCTGCTGCCGATCCACAACTGCTGGCGGGCGTCGACGTAGAGCGCAGCGACCAGCCCGAACGCGGCCGGGTCGGTGCCCAGCAGGGGATTGGTCACGTGCTCGAAACCGCGATGATCCGGCCGCATGCGGTCCAGGCCCCGCACCGTGCCGATCCACAGGTTGCCGTCGGCGTCGGCAACCATCGACCAGACCTTGTCGCTGCTGAGGCTGGCGGGATCATGCGGATCGTTGCCCCAGTGCGTGAAGTGGCCGCTGGCGGCGTCGTAGCGGTTCAGCCCCGCCTCCAGACCGGCCGCCCACAGCGTGCCGTCGCGATCGAACAGCAGGCTGGCGATGCCGTTGTCATACAGCGAACCGGGGTCGTCGACGGCGTGCCGGAACACCTTGAAGTCGACGCCGTCGTAACGGGCGATGCCGCCCTTGGTGCCGAACCAGATCGCGCCGTCGCGATCCTGCACCACGGCGTACACGCTGCTGCTGGGCAGGCCGTCGGTAGTGGCGTAGCGGCGGAATTGCGGCGTAGGCAACAGTCCGTTCACCGGCAGGTTCGCCGCGGGCGCGACGGCCGCGGCGACCTCCGGCGTGCCGGGCACGGCCGCGCCCAGGGCCAGCGCCATGCCCAGCAAGGCGGCCGCCAGCATCAGTCCGTCTCCTGCGGAACGACGGGGGCGTTCGACGTCGATCCGATCACCCGCGCCAGCGCCTGGCTCAACTGCTCGCCGGTCAGCGGCTTGTGCAGGAAACCGTCCATGCCCGCGTCGCGGGCCATCGCCTCGTCCTTGTTGCCCGAGCGCGCGGTGACCGCAATGATCGGCAGGTGCTGTTGCCGGTGTTCGCGCTGGCGGATCAACCGGGCGATCTGGAAACCGTCCACGCCCGGCAGGTCCAGATCCAGCAACACGGCATCGAAGCTGGACTGGGCCAGCTCTGCCAGCGCGGCCAGGCCGTTCACCACGTGCACCACCGCGTGCCGTTCGCGTTCCAGCAGGCCGCGGATCACCGCCGCCACGATGGTGTCGTCCTCCACCAGCAGCAGGCGGTAGCAGCGGTCGGAAGACGGTACCGCCGTGGGCAGCGGCGCCGGCGGCTCGGCCAGCGGCAGCCGCACGCGGAACGTGCTGCCGTGGGCGAGCCGCGATTCCAGTTCGATGCTGCCGCCCATCATGTCCACCAGCTCGCGACAGATCGCCAGGCCCAGACCGCTGCCCGCCCGGCGCTGCGGACCCTCGACCTGCTCGAAGCGCTGGAACAGGCGCGCTTGGCTCGCCTCGGGAATGCCCGGGCCGGTGTCGATGATGCTGAATTGCAGGCCACCATCGATCCGTTGCGCACGCAGGGTGACGCTGCCCTGCTCGGTGAATTTCAGCGCGTTGTTGGCCAGGTTCAGCAGCACCTGCTTGATCCGCAGCGCATCGCCGAGCAACTGCGGCGGCAGGTCGGCGGCGGCGTCCAGCACGAAGCGCAGGCCCCGCGCATGCGCCAGCCCCTGCTCCAGTTGCGCCACCTCTTCCAGCAGCTGCCGCGGTTCGAACGCCACCGGCTCCAGCTCCAGCCGGCCGGCCTCGATGCGGGCCAGGTCCAGCGCGTCGTTGAGCAGCTTCAGCAGCATCGTGCCGGAGCGCTGCATGGCTTGGGTGTAGTCGTGCTGCAGCGGGTTGAGCGGCGTGCTCAGCAGCAGTTCGGCCATGCCCATCACGCCGGTCATCGGCGTGCGGATCTCGTGGCTCAGCGTAGCCAGGAACTGGGTCTTCGCCGCGCTGGCCGCCTCGGCCATCTGCCGCTGCTGGTCGACCAATTGCATGTGATGACGCTGCGCCAGGCGCCGGCGCCAACCGCGCAGGATCACGCCGACCAGGACCGCCAGCAGCAACAGGTAGGCCAGCCACGCCCACCAGCGCTGCCACGGCGGCGCTTCGACGTGGATGCGCAGCGGCTGCTGCAGGTCGGCCCAGCGCCCATTGGCGCCGGCGGCCTGCACTTCCAGCGTGTAGTCGCCCGCGCCCAGACCGGCGAACTCGCGCTCGCCGTGGTTGCCGGTGTCGACCCAGTTGCGGTCGAACCCCCGCAAGCGGAAACGATAGCGATTGGCACCCGGGTCCACGTACGAACTGGAGCGCGCCTCGAAGCGCAGCTCGCGGTCGCTCCAGGCAAGCTGGATCGGCGCCGCCTGGATCGGCAGCTCATGGATCGCGCCGTCGCGGCGCACGCTGGCCGCGGTGATCACCACGCCCGCCGGGCCGGCGATGGCAGGCACGCGGTCCGGCTGGAAACCGAACACGCCACCCAGGCTGGCCACGTAGATGGTGCCGTCGGGCATCATCGCCGGCGAGTCGCCGCGCACCTCGCCATTGACCAGGCCATTGCGCAGGCCGAAGGATTTCAGCTCGCCGCTGGCCGGGTCGAACCGCCACAGGCCGTTCTTGCAGAACAGCCAGAAACGTCCTTCGTGGTCGACGTGCAGGGCGATCAGCACCATCGACGGCCAGCTCGGCGGAATCGGCACCAGCTGTTCGCGCACCACCTTGTCGCCGTCCAGCCGGTAGCGCTCGAACATCTTGTTGCGCGCTGCCCAGAACCCGTCGGCGGTGACCTCGAGCGCGTAGACATAGCCTTCGTCCGACAGGCCGGCGACCGGTTCGAGCTTGCCGGCAGCCGCCTGCCAGCGCAGCAGCGTGCCCTTGTCGACGTACCAGCCCAGGCTGTTCCAGTGGGTCAGCCGGTTGCCGACGAAGCCGGTTTCGTCGGCGGGCGCCACCGGCTGCGGATCGACCGCCATGGTGTCCGGATCGATGCGGAACAGGCCATCCCGATTGGACACCAGGTACATCCGCTGATCCGGCCCCACGGCCACGCGACGCGGATGGGTGGCGCCCGCGGCAGCCACATCCACCTGCTGCAACTTGCCGCCGGCATAGCGATAGACGCCGCCTTCGCTGACGATCCACAGCCGCTGGCGCGCGTCCTCCACCATGTCCAGCACGTTGCCCTGCAAGCCCGAGACCACGTGCCGCACGTCGCCGGTGACCGGGTCGAGCTGGTCGACCAGTTCGTGTCCGCCCACCCACAACCAGCCATCCGTGCCAGCCAGCACCGACGACGCCATGTTGTCGCGCAGGCTGTGCGGATCATCCGGCACGTGGGTGAAGCGGGTGAACTGGTTCCAGCCCGGCGCCAGGTAGGCAATGCCGCCATCGCCCATCACGAACCACAGCCCGCCTTCGCTGTCGCACAGTGACTGCCACACCTGCTGCGCCGGCAGGCTGCCCAGCAGCAAGGGCTGGCCGGCAATGGCGTGGATCTGCGCCCGGCCGTCGTCCAGATAGAGCCCGCTGCGCGTGCTGATCCACAGGTTGCCCGCCTGGTCCAGCGTGCTGCTGTACACGTCGGTGGCGGGAACCTGCGTGGGCTGGTACAGCATCGCCGCGCCGCTGGCATCCATTCGCAGCAGGCCGCCACGCACGGCGATGCGTACGTCGTCGCCATCGGCCTGGATGCGCCAGATCTTGAGATTCTGCAGGTGCGGATCGATCGTCACCTGGCGCACGCGGCCATCCGCCCCGCGCACGAACAGGCCCTGGCTGGAACCGATCCACAAGCTTCCGTCCGGCCGCGCCAGCAGGGCGCGCACGGCACCGAATCCTGTGGCGGGGTCCTTCTCCAGCGGATTGCCGACATGCTCGAAATGCCGGCCATCGGGAAGCATCCGGTCCAGTCCGGCATCGGTGGCCACCCACAGCGTGCCGTCCACGGTCTGCGTCGTCGACCAGACGTTGTCGCTGGCCAGGCTGCGCGGGTCGGCCGGATCGTGCCGCCAATGCGCAAAGTCGGCGGTGTCGCGCCGGTAGCGGTTCAGTCCCGAACCGAAGCCGCCCACCCACAGCTCACCGGCGCGGTCGACGAACAGGCTGTACACCGTACCTTCGGGCAGCGAGGCCGGATCATCCGAGTGGTGGCCGAACACGCGGAAGTCCACGCCGTCGAAACGCACCAGGTCGACGCCGACGCCAAACCACATCGCGCCCTGGTGATCCTGCGCCACCGCATACACCGTGCTGCCCGGCAGTCCATCGGAGGTCTGATAGCGGCGGAACTGCGGCGTCGGCAGCGGATCGGACGAGCGCGCCCCCGCGCCCGCCGACGGGGCGACCGCGGCTGCCGCCAGCCCGGACAGCAACCAGGCGAGCGCCAACGCCATCCTGGCCAACCATCTCGTTCCGCTCCCCATAATTCCCCTTGGCGAAGTCGCACGGCAACATGCCGGCGCCATCAACGACCCGATCGCCCCGTCCGATAGTGCCAAAACCGGGCTGCCAGCGCGAGCCGAAGCTCCCGCCGGCGCGCGAACGCAAGCTGGCTAGAATGTCCCCATGTCACGACGCCTGCGATTGCTGTTCACCGCCCTGAGCCTGGCCGCACTGCTGTGGCTGCTGTTCGCCGCCGCCGAACGTGCGCTGGCGCTGGCCCAGCGTTTCCTCGAACTGCCCACCTGGCTGCAATGGACCCTGGGCGGCGTGCTGCTGGTGTTCGCCGCCGCGGGCCTCAGCGTGCTGTGGTGGCTGCTGCGTCCCCGGCGCAAGCGGCGACCGCTGCCGATACCCGATCGCGGCAGCCTGGAACAGCGCATCGGCCAGTTGCGCGAGCACGGCGCGGATACCGGCGCGCTGGCGTCCGAACTGGGCGAACTCGATCGCCGCCGCGCCAGCGCCCGCGTCTACGTGGCGCTGTTCGGCGAAATCTCCACCGGCAAATCCAGCCTGATCCGCGCGCTGGCCCCGCAGGCGCAGGTCGCCAGCGACGCGCGCGGCGGCACCACCCGCGCCGTGGGCCACTACGACGGCACGCTCGCCGACGGTCGCAGCCTGGTGCTGGCCGACGTGCCGGGCAGCCGCGAAAGCGGCGGCGAGACGCACGAAACGCTGGCCCGCGAAGAGGCGCTGCGGGCGCACGCGGTGATCTACCTGTGCGCCGGCGATCTCAACCGGGGCCAGGCCGACGAACTGCGCTGGCTCGCCGATTTCGGCAAGCCCCTGCTGCTGGTATTGAACAAGGCCGACCAGTGGAGCGACGCCGAGCAGGAGACGTTGCTGGAGCGCCTGCGCCGGCATGCGCGCGGCATCGCCGGTGCGGTGCTGGCGATCAGCGCCGGCGGCAGCGAGCGCTACCAGCGCCAGCTGGCCGATGGCAGCACCGAGTCGGTGGAACGCCAGCGCAAGCCGGCGATCGAACCGCTGCTGCAGGCACTGGCCCGGCTCACCGCACCGGGTGCCGAGGGCCTGGAAGACCTGCGCGAGAACGCCGTACTGGCCGGCCTGCACCAGCGCACCGGCATGCTCGAAGCACAGACCCGGGCCGAAGCCGCCGAGCGCATCGTGCGCAAGTACGCGCGCCGCGCCATCGTCGGCGCGCTGGCCGCGGTGGCGCCGGGCAGCGACCTGGTGATCCAGGGCGTGCTGGCCACCGGCCTCACCCGCGCGCTGGCCGAACTCTACGGCGTGAAAGTCAGCGAGGTGCAGATCGAGGATTTCGTGCAGCAGGCGAAGCTCACCCTGCGCAGCGGCAGCTCGATCGTGCTGGCCGTGGCCGGCAACGCGCTGAAGGCGTTCCCCGGCCTGGGCACGCTGGGCGGTGGCGTGCTGCACGCGTTCGCCTACGCGCTGATCTTCGACTCGATGGGCCGCGCGCTGGCGGCCTCGCTGGCTGAGCGGCACAGCCTGGACCAGGACGATGCGGGCGCCCGCCTCAAGGAACTGCTCGCCGACGCCGGCGGCAACCGCCTGCGCCAGCTGGCCGCGTTGACGATGGAAGCGGTACACGAGCGCGCGGATTGAGGTGCCGCGCACGGTGTGTGCTGCAGTTGAACCCCCCATGACTTGAAAGAGAAGCTCAAGTGCAGAGCGGTCGATCGCCTTCGGCGACCGAGTCACTTTTCTCTTGCGTGGCCAAGAGAAAAGTAACCAAAAGAGAAGGCCACCCCGCTTGGCGCTTGTTGGGCATCCTGCCCAACAAGTCCGTGAGCCGGGGCCGGGCTTTTCGAACGGGCATCCTGCCCGTGCGAAAAGGCGTTGCCATCCGTGGCAACGCCCGCTGCGCGGCCTGTCGACCCCGCCTCACCGCCGCACAAGGGACCCCGGTAAAGCAGCGGGCCATCGTGGCCCGCACTCGGTGATGAAGCTGAAATGCAAAGGCAAAAACCAGAGCAAAAGCTCCGGGTTGCCGCCGCTCTGCTCTTGATCCGGCTCTTCTGAAGAGTGCGGGCCACGATGGCCCGCTGCTCTACCGGGGCCCCTCTGCAGCGGCGAGGCGGGGGCGACAGGCCGCGTAGCGGGAGCCGACAGGGATGTCGGCTCCTTTTCGCCAGGGCAGGATGCCCTGTCGAAAAGCCCGGCCCCGACTCGCGAACCTTGCGGACAGGCGACGGCATGGATGCCGGAGTTGAGGCAACGCAGGAGCGGTTGCCCGATGTCCGCAAGGCGCGGAAGCGGGGTGGCCTTTCTCTTGGGTTACTTTCTCTTTGGCCACTCAAAGAGAAAGTGACTCGCCCTCCGCAGGAGGACGAAAGCTTTGCTCTGATGCACAAGGGCAGGCAAAAGCATCAAACGCAATTCCCACCTTCTCCGGAATGACGAACGCGCGGGGCGCCGTTACAAGGGTGTCAGCAGGCATGCCCCCGTTCCAACCGGAGCCGGGCGCAGGAAACGCCCCCACCCGCCCCCGTACGATCACCAGAGAAACCCACCGTTCACCCCCTGATGCTGGCAGCCGCGCCGCCGATCGGCCAGACTTCGCCCATGTCCTGCTTGCGCCCAACCCGCTGGCTGTGGTGCCTCGCGGCAATCCTGTTGCCGCTGGCGACGGCGCGTGCCGCGGAAAATACCTGGCGCTACGACACCGTGCACAGCCAGGTTGTCTTCAGCATCAGCCACAACGGTTATTCGCGGCCGTTCGGACGGCTGCATATCGCGCGCGGCTGGCTGCGCTTCGATCCGAAGGACTGGAGCAGCGCCGCGACCGAGCTGGATATCGACCTGGCCGGTGTCGACATGGGCGATGCCGACTGGAACAAGGCCGTGTGCAAGTCGTCCCTGCTGGATTGCGCGGGCCACCGCCAGGCGCATTTCGTCAGCACCGGTGTCGAGCGCAAGGATGAGCGGCACGGTGTGCTGCATGGCCAGTTGACCCTGCACGGCGTCACCCGGCCGCTGGACCTGGCGTTCACCTTCAACCGGGCGGCCAGGACGATTTACGAAACCCATGAAGTCATCGGCTTCTCGGCCACCGCGATGCTCGACCGCAACGACTACGGCATCACCGCCAACCCCAACTCGATCGGCGCCCAGGTCAGCGTGTGGCTGGAGCTGGAGGCCGTCCGCGACGGCCACGCCATGCCATCCAACAAGGAGAATCCATGAGCCTGCGCAGCAACGAACGCCAATGGGGTTCGGTGGCGAAGTTCTTCCACTGGACCATCGCGCTGGCGATCCTCGGCAACGGCGTATTCGGCCTGCTGATGGACCTGGCCGGTTCGCCGATGCAGAAGATCAACTGGCTGGCCCTGCACAAGTCGATCGGCCTGACCGTGCTGGCGCTGGTGCTGCTGCGCGTGCTCTGGCGCTGGCGCGACGGTCGCCCGCTGGAAGAGGCGGCGCCGCGCTGGCAGCAATGGAGCGCGCGCATCGTGCACGCCCTGTTGTACCTGCTGATCGTGGCGATTCCGCTCAGCGGCTGGTGGTTCAACTCGGTCACTGGCAAGCCGCTGCAATGGTTCAAGCAGTTCAACCTGCCCGCGCTGGCGGCGAAGAACGACGAGCTGCGCCACTTCGCGCACGGCGTGCACGAGTACCTGTTCTGGTTCCTCATCCTGCTGCTGGTGGCCCACGTCGGCGCCGCGCTGAAGCATCATGTGTTCGACCATGACAACGTGCTGCGCCGGATGCTGCCATTTGGCCGTCCGACTTCCGAAGGAGACCGCTCATGAAACGACTCGCCATCCTGCTCGCCCTCGGCCTGCCCCTTGCTGCCGCGGCCACCGACTACACGGTGCAACCGGCATCCAGCACGCTAGGTTTCAGCAACACCTTCCAGGGCGAATCGTTCGACGGCAAGTTCGGACGGTGGACCGCCGCAATCAGCTACGACGCCGTGAACCTCGCCAGCTCGAAGTTCGACGTCGAGGTGGACCTGGCCAGCGCGAAGACCGGCGACAGCGATCGCGACAGCGCGCTGCCCGGCTCGGATTTCTTCGACGTGGCGAAATTCCCCAAGGCACACTTCGTCACCACCGGCTTCCGCCAGGTCGGCGGCAAGGTGATCGCCGACGGCACGCTCACCCTGCACGGCATCAGCAAGCCGGTGAGCCTGGACGTGACGTTCAAGCCGCAGGCCGGCGGCGCCACGCTGGACGTGGCCGGCACGGTGAAGCGGCTGGACTTCGGCGTGGGCACCGGCGACTACGCCGACACCTCGGTGATCGGCGGCGACGTGAAGGTCACCGCGCATCTGCAGCTGGCGGCGAAGTAAGCCGCCCGATGCCGAACGACAGCCTGTGGCGGCGCCTGCGCGGATGGGTCGGCAGCGGCCGTGCCGAACGGGCCACCACGCCGCCCGCGCGCGCGAACGCGGGCTCCGCCCAGGTGGCCGACAGCCTGCGCGCCCTGCTGGATGACCCGGGCATTCCGGCGTCGGTACGCAGCGAACTGGCCACGGATTTCAGCCGCATCGAACAGATGCTGGACAAGCTCCAGCGTGGCGAACTGCACGTTGCCGTGTTCGGCCGCGTCTCCGCGGGCAAGTCGGCGCTGGGCAATGCGCTGCTCGGCCGCGAGGCGTTCACTGTGGGCGTCCTGCACGGCACCACCACCGATGCCGAGCACGCCATGCTCGATGAGGCCCAGCACGACGGCCTGGTGCTGATCGACACGCCCGGCATCAACGAACTCGACGGCGAGGCCCGCGAAAAACTCGCGTTCGAGGTGGCCGAGGTCAGCGACCTGGTGATCTTCGTCTGCGACGGCGACCTTACCCGCGAAGAACTCGATGCGCTGAAAAATCTCGCCGCGACCCAGCGCCCGCTGCTGCTCGCACTGAACAAGGCCGACCGCTACGGCCGCGACGAACTGGACGGCCTGCTCGAACACCTGCGCCTGCGCGTGGCCGGGCTGGTGCGCGCCGAAGACGTGCTGGCGGTGGCGGCCCACCCGGCCCCGCAACGCGTGGTCGAAGTCGACGCCCGCGGCCACGAACAGCAGCGCGAACAGGCGCGCACGCCGGACGTCGCCGCGCTGCGCGAGCGCCTGCTGGCGATCGCCGCCCGTGAAGGCAAGGCGCTGTCGGCGATCAACGCCGGCTTGTACGCCGGCCGGCTCACCGACCAGGTCAGCGCGCGCATCGCCGAAACCCGCAAGGCGGTGGCGGCCAAACTGATCCATCACTACTGCATCGCCAAGGGCGTCGCGGTGGCGCTGAACCCGATCCCGGTCGCGGACCTGCTGGCCGCCGCCGGGCTGGATGCGGCGATGGTGGTGCAACTGTCGCGCGTCTACGGCCTGCCGCTGACCCGAGCCGAATCCGGCCGGCTGGTCGCGGTGATTTCCGCCCAGCTGGCCGCCTTGATGGGCGCGATCTGGGGCATGCAACTGGTCGCCTCGGCCTTGAAAGGCGTCAGCGCCGGATTGTCCGTCGTGGTCACCGCCGCGGCGCAGGGCGCGCTGGGCTGGTACGCCACCGTGCTGATCGGCCGCGCCGCGGAGCGCTATCTGGTCGGCGGAAAATCCTGGGGCGAAGCGGGCGCCAAGCGCGCCGTCGCCGACATCGTGGCCAGCCTCGATCGTGATTCGATTTTGCGCGAGGCGCGCGAGGAAATCCTGAAGCGCTTGAAAAGCCGGCGCGGGTAGCCGCTTTTTTCCTCCCCCTGCTGCGCAGGGGAGGGAGCTCACTTCGCGAGGAACGTGCGCACCGCGGCCGCATCGAACGGCCAGTCCAGCTCGCGCCCGTCGCGCGTATCGCGCAGCACCGGCACGCGGGTGCCATAGCGCTGCTCCAGTTCGGCCGAATCGTCCACCCATTCGCTGTCGAACTCCGGCGCGCGCGCCTCGGCCATCACCGCCAGGGCGAGATCGCACAAGTGACAGTAGTCGCGCTGGTACAGGATCAGGTCGGACATGCGGCTGCGAATGGCGGGGGACGCCGCGTAGAATAACCGGTCAACCCACACCCAAGCAGCGCACTCATGGCCGTCAGCGTATTCGACTTGTTCAAGATCGGCATCGGACCCTCCTCCTCGCATACCGTGGGCCCGATGCGCGCCGCCGCGCGTTTTGCCGAGCGCTGGCTGGACGAGAAGGGCGTACTCGACCGCGTGACCCGGGTACGCGCCGAACTGTACGGCTCGCTGGCGATGACCGGCCGCGGCCACGGCACCGACAAGGCGGTGCTGCTGGGCTTCGAGGGCCAGCATCCGGACACCGTCGACGCCGACCAGATCCCCGCGGCGCTGGAGCGCATCCGCGGCACCGGTCGCATCCGCCTGCTCGGCAGCCACGAGATCGCGTTCGACGAGAAATCCGACCTGGTTTTCAACAAGCGCCAGAAGCTGCCGTTCCACACCAACGGCATGCGCTTCTCCGCCTACGACGCCGACGGCAACGAACTGGCCAGCCGCGACTATTACTCCGTCGGCGGCGGCTTCGTGGTCAATACCGATGAGGCCGCCGAAGACCGTATCGTGGCGGACACCACCGCCCAGCCCTACCCGTTCACCAGCGGCGACGAAATGCTGGCGCTGTGCAAGCAGCACAAGCTGACCATCGCCCAGCTGATGATGGCGAACGAGAGCGTGTGGCGCCCGGAGGCAGAAACCCGCGCCGGCCTGCTGACCATCTGGCAGGCGATGAAGGACTGCGTCGAACGCGGCCTGCGTTCGCCCGGCACCCTGCCCGGCGGCCTGAAAGTGACACGACGCGCACCGGCGATGCTGGAAGACCTGCGCAACCAGCCCGAGGCCGCGCTGAAAGATCCGCTGACCATCCTCGACTGGGTCAATCTCTATGCGCTCGCCGTCAACGAGGAAAACGCCGCCGGTGGCCGCGTGGTCACCGCGCCCACCAACGGCGCCGCCGGCATCATCCCCGCCGTCGGTCATTACTACCTGCGCTTCTGTCCCAAGGCCGACGACGAAGGCATCATCGAATACCTGCTCACCGCCGCCGCCATCGGCATCCTGTACAAGGAAAACGCCTCGATCTCCGGCGCCGAAGTCGGCTGCCAGGGCGAAGTCGGCGTGGCCTGCTCGATGGCCGCCGGTGGCCTCACCGCCGCGCTGGGCGGCAACGTGATGCAGGTGGAGAACGCCGCCGAAATCGGCATGGAACACAACCTCGGCCTCACCTGCGACCCTATCGGTGGCCTGGTGCAGATCCCCTGTATCGAACGCAACGCGATGGGCTCGGTGAAAGCGATCAACGCCAGCCGCATGGCGCTGAAGAGCGACGGCAAGCATCGCGTCTCGCTGGACAAGGTGATCAAGACCATGCGCGATACGGGTCGCGACATGAAGGACAAGTACAAGGAAACCTCGCGGGGCGGATTGGCGGTCAACGTCATCGAGTGCTGAGGCTGCGTCGCGGAATTTCCGCCGACAAAAGCGAAGGGCTTTCGAGTGCCGCAGGCGCACGAAAGCTTCGGCCCTCGATCATTGCGATAACAACCGACGCGCAGCGGCTCAAGAAGCCGGATCAAGAGCCATCCTTTCCCCCAGGAAGGAGAGCAAAACGGGCTCCATGACCACCGACAGGTGACATCCGCCGCCCGATTCTGCAACCATCGACCCCTTTACGGCGTGCTCGGCGCCGCTACGGGAACCTCCATGACACAAGAACGCGCGATTCGCCGCGACGTCGGCCCGTTCGCCCTGATGCTTACCGGCCTGGGCTCCATCATCGGTTCGGGCTGGTTGTTCGGCGCCTGGCGTGCCGCGCAGATCGCCGGTCCCGGTGCGATCTGGGCCTGGGTGCTGGGCGCGGCGATCATCATGACGATTGCGCTGACCTATGCCGAGCTGGGCGCGATGTTCCCCGAGTCCGGCGGCATGGTGCGTTACGGGCATTACTCGCACGGCTCGCTGGTCGGCTTCATCGCGGCGTGGGCGAACTGGATCGCGATCGTCTCGGTGATCTCGGTGGAGGCCGAAGCGTCGGCGCAGTACATGTCGTCGTGGAAGTGGGATTGGGCGAAGGACCTGTATCACTCGGTGCCCGGCGGCCACGGCGAGTTGAGCACCAATGGCCTGCTGATTGCGGCAGCGCTGGTGGTGATGTATTTCCTGTTCAACTTCTGGAGCGTGAAGCTGTTCGCGCGCTCGAATACGGCGATCACGCTGTTCAAGCTGGTCATCCCCGCGCTCACCGCGGTGCTGCTGATCATGACCGGCTTTCACCCGGAGAACTTCAGCGTCGGCATCCACGGCGAACTGCACAAGACCGACTTCCCGTCGATCCTTACCGCGGTGGCGATCGCCGGTATCGTGTTCAGCTTCAACGGTTTCCAGAGCCCGGTGAACCTCGCCGGCGAAGCGCGCAACCCGGGGCGCAGCATTCCGTTCGCGATCGTCTGCTCGATCGCGCTGGCCACCGTGGTCTACGTGCTGCTGCAGGTTTCGTTCATCGGCGCGGTGCCGCGCGAGATGCTGGCCAACGTGGGCTGGCACGGCATCGACTTCTCGTCGCCGTTCGCGGATCTGGCGATCATCCTGGGCCTGCAGTGGCTGGCGACCCTGCTGTTCATCGATGCGGTGATCAGCCCCAGCGGCACCGGCATGACCTATACCGCCACCACCGCGCGCATGCTCTACGGCATGGAGCGCAACGGCACGCTGCCGAAGATCCTGGGCCGGGTGCATCCGAAATGGGGCGTGCCGCGTCCGGCGATGTGGGTGAACCTGGCGGTGTCGTTCCTGTTCCTGTTCTTCTTCCGCGGCTGGGGTTCGCTGGCGGCGGTGATCTCGGTGGCCACGATCATCTCCTACCTCACCGGTCCGGTCAGCGTGATGACGCTGCGCCGCACCGCGCCGGAACTGCACCGTCCGTTCCGGCTGGCCGGCCTGCCGATCCTGGCCGGCATCGCCTTCATCATGTCGACCGAGCTGCTGTACTGGGCGAAGTGGCCGCTGACCGGCGAGATCATCCTGCTGATGGTGGTCGCGCTGCCGGTGTACTTCTACTACCAGGCCAAGGCCGGCTGGCACGACTTCGGGCGCCAGATGAAGGGCGCCTGGTGGCTGGTCTGCTACCTGCCCGCGCTGGCCGTGGTGTCGTGGGCCGGCAGCACCACCTTCGGCGGCAAGGGTTACCTGCCGTATGGCTGGGACCTGCTGCTGGTCGCGGTGATCGGCCTGGCGTTCTACCTGTGGGGCGTGAAGTCCGGCTGGCGCACGCCGTCGGTGGAAGCGGCGCGGATGGAAGCGCATGACGATCCGGATGCGCCGCTGGTGCCGCCGGACGAGGAAACCGCCGAGCGGGTCACCGGGCACTGACGAACGACGCCTTTCAAAAAAAATTCCAGACCCAATGAAAATATTCTCGCGCGATGCCCCATCTAACGCACAACGCGTGCGCGAAAGACTAGAATTTATCGAGATGATTACTGGCTTGTCGGGGCAATTTTCACGTCCCTGGGGAGGACTGAGAAAAATAGATCCGAAACAACTTCTTGATCCATGGCTACACTTTGACGCGCTTCGCATCCATCTACTTCTTACATGTTTCGATTTGCTCGGCCAGCCTGAAGAATATCAAGATTTTCAGTCTTGGCTTAGGGACAAGTCTAAGGCTGATGAATGTTCCGCGGCTATCGGCGACATGAAAAATGATAAAAATTGCGTCGAAACCGCCAAAGAAATACATCAAAAGTATCTAGAAATTTACGGGACAAAATCATCTTTCTTTAGATTCATAAATTCGATCATGACGGATGAAGAAAGAAGAAATTTATTTCACAGCATACGTGTTACGAGGATCGACACACAAAATAATGTCAGAATTCGCACCATAGAAGACCCTAAGAAAAAATGCATGATCCTTTACGACATAAGAAACGCCTATACACATAGTGGTTTAAGTATCGGAAATTTCATCATCGCTCCCGGCTTTTCAGAATGGGACACAAGTGATGGAACCCCAAAAAAGGGATGGCGAATCGCCTTTTTTTATGAACGCGGAAATAATGAGATAGAGCAAGTTGGGCTGAGAGATTGGCCCGATGTATTAATAAGAGCAGTCAAATCCACGCTCAATGCGCTAGATGCGCCACATGGCTAACCTCAACTCAATAGCCCTATCCCCGTTTTTGCCATCTGACGCACGGCACCTGCCGTGCGTTTTCGTTTGCACAAGCGCATCGTGTCGAAAACGCCGCGCTCCGTTCGTCGCCCACACAAGCATCCACTTTCGGCTGCATGCCACCACAGCAAACGGAGTCGCCCATGTCATCCCGCATTCGCACCCTGATCAACGCCACGGGCCTGGTCGCCCTGCTCTCGCTTGCCACCGGCGCCAGCGCCGCCACGGTCAAGTACAACATCGATCCCGATCACACCTATCCCAGTTTCGAGGCCGACCACATGGGCGGGCTGTCGGTGTGGCGCGGCAAGTTCAATCACAGCAGCGGCACGGTGATGCTGGACAAGGCCGCCGGTACCGGCACGGTGGACGTCACCGTCGACATGAAGAGCGCCGATTTCGGCCAGGACCAGCTCAACGCAGGCACCCAGGGCGGGGAACTGTTCGACACGGCGAAGTACCCGCAGGCGCACTACACCGGCAAGCTGGTCGATTTCGTCAACGGCGCGCCGACCCGGGTCACCGGCCAGCTGACCCTGCACGGCGTCACCCATCCGCTGGTCCTGAAGATCAACAGCTTCAAGTGCATGCCGCATCCGATGCTGAAGCGCGAAGTCTGTGGTGCCGATGCACTGGCCACGTTCAAGCGCGATGCTTACGGCATGGACGCGGGCAAAGCCTACGGCTTCCGCATGGACGTGACGCTGCGCATCCAGGTCGAGGCGATCGCGGCCAAATGACTGGCGGAAGCTGGCGCCGAAGCGGACTCACGCCAGCGCCAGCACATCCCCCAGCAAGGCCTGCGCGGTCACCTCGGGCCCCGCACCCGGCCCCTGGATCACCAGCGGCTGGGCGTGGTAACGGGTCGTGGTGAGCGCGAACTGGTTGTCGGTGCCATAAAGCCGCGCCGCGGGATGGGTATGCGCCACCTCGGCCAGTCCGACGCGGGCGTGACCTCGCTGGTTGAGACGGGCGAGGAAACGCAGCACGCCGCCACGTGATTTCGCTTCGGCGTGCCGCCTTGCCAGTGGTTCGTCCAGCTCTTCCAGACGCGCGAGGAAGGATGCGGTATCCAGCGCACGCAGCGACTCGGGTACCAGGCCCTGCACGTCGACCTCGTCGGTGCCGAGCGAGAAGCCGGCGTTGCGGGCGATGATCAGCAGCTTGCGCGCCACGTCCTCGCCGGACAGGTCCGAACGCGGATCGGGTTCGGTGTAACCGAGCTGACGCGCTTCGCGCAGCAGCGCGGAGAACGGACGGCTGCCGTCGTACTGGTTGAACAACCACGACAGCGAGCCGGAGAAGACGCCTTCCAGGGTGAGCAGGCTGTCGCCGCACGTGCGCAGACGACGCAGCGTGGACAGCACCGGCAGGCCGGCCCCGACCGTGGCCGAATCGCCGTAACAGCCGCCGTTCGCGGTCGCTGCCTGCAGTGCGCGCCAGCCGGGCAATTCACCGCCGGCCAGCGCCTTGTTCGCGGTGACCACGTGATAGCCGCGGCCGAGCCACTCGGCATGCCGCGCGGCCAGCGATGCGCTGGCGGTCGCGTCGATGATCACCTTGATCGCCGCGTCGCTGGCATCCAGCGCGGAGAGCAGGCCGGTGTTGTCGCGCGGATCGCCGTGGCTGTTCAACCGTTCGCGCAGGCCGCGATGGGCCAGCTGCAGCGGATCGGTCTGCTGGCGCCGCGAATTGGCCGCGCCGACGAGCCGCAGTGAAGCCGCGGCCGTGGTGTTGAGCAGCTTCAGCAGCGCGCCGCCGACCACGCCGGTGCCGAGCAGCACGATCGCGATGGCCGGTGCCGCGGTTTTTGCGGGAGCGGTTTCAGCCGTGATGGATCGCGGCGTGGCAATCGCGGCTGAAGCCGCTCCCACAATAGCTGCCGGGTCGAGCACCGCGTTCATGCCAGCACCCGGCGTTTGGACGTCTGCACGGCCGCGGCGCGGGCCAGCGCCGCGTCGAGATCGCGCAACAGGTCGTCGCCGTCCTCGATGCCGACCGACAGCCGCAGCAGGCTGTCGGCGATGCCGGCGGTGCGCCGCGCCTCGGGCGCCATCGACGCGTGCGTCATCGTGGCCGGATGCGCGATCAGGCTTTCCACGCCGCCCAGCGATTCGGCCAGCGAGAAATATTCGAGTCCGTCGACGAACGCCTCGATCCGGCTCACCTCGCCTGCCAACTCGAAGCTGAGCATGGCGCCAAAGCCCTGCTGCTGACGCGCCGCCAGCACGTGCTCGGCGTGGCTGGCGAGGCCGGGGTAATACACCGTACGGACGGCTGGATGGCCATTCAGATGCTCGGCGATGCGCGCCGCGTTCTCCTGGTGCTGGCGCAGGCGCACGCCGAGCGTGCGCAGACCGCGCAGGGTCAGGTAGCTGTCGAACGGCGCACCGGTGACGCCGTTGCAATTGCCCCACCATTTCAGCTGGTCGAACACCGCCGCGTCGCGCGCCACCACCGCGCCACCGACCACGTCGCTGTGGCCGTTGATGTACTTGGTGGTGGAGTGCACCACCACGTCCGCACCCAGCGTCAGTGGCTGCTGCAGCGCCGGCGACAGGAACGTGTTGTCGACCACCAGCAGCGCACCGGCCGCATGCGCGGCCTGCGCCACATGGCGGATGTCGGTGATCCGCAGCAGCGGGTTGGACGGCGTCTCCACCCACACCAGCGCCGGTTTGTGCGCCAGGCCGGCGGCCAGCGACACGGGATCGGTGAGATCGGCGAACTCGACCGTGAAGCGGCCCTTCTTCGCCCACGCATCGAGCAGCCGCCAGGTGCCGCCGTAGCAGTCGTGCGCCGCCAGCACGGTGGCGCCGGCCGGCACCAGCTCCAGCGCCAGCGCCACCGCCGACATGCCGCTGGAAGTCACCACCGCGCCGGCGCCCTGCTCCAGTTCCGCCAGCGCATTGCCGAGCAGGTCGCGGGTCGGGTTGCCGCTGCGCGAGTAATCGTAGGCACGCTTGCGACCAAAGCCATCGAAGCTGTAGTTGGTCGACAGGTGCAGCGGCGGCACCACCGCGCCGTGCTGGGTGTCGCTCTCGATGCCGGCGCGCACGGCGCGGGTACAGGGGGCGGTGGTATCGCTCATGACAATCTCCGGATCGTGTGCATGGTGTTCTTGTTGCAGGGCGGGCGATGCCCATCGGCGCGTTGAGGAGCGAGCAATGCCCGCCCTACAGGGCCAGCGCTTCGCGCAGCAGGGGGGCGAGTTGTTCGGGTTCTTTCAGGAAGGCGTCGTGGCCGTACGGCGACTCGACCACTTCCAGCGTGGCCGGCCCGCGCAGGCGACGCTGCAGTTCGCACAGGTCGGCCAGCGGCACCAGCCGGTCGGAGGGGAAGCCGATCAGCGTGGTCGGCGTGGGCACCTGCTCGGGCGCCACGTCGTGCAGGTCGATCGACTCGGACAGGGCGAGGAAACGGTCGGCGTCGAAGCGCTCGACGAAGCGGCGGCCCTGGTGCTCCAGGTAGTCCTCGACCGGGAAGTGGAAGCGATCGTCGCGGAATGCCGGGGCACCCGCGAAGCGGCGGCCGAATTCGGCGCTGCCGCGGTAGGTGGTGATCGCCAGCTGCCGCGACAGCGCCAGCGCCTCATCGACGTGGCCGCTGGCCTGGCCCAGCCGCACGATGCCGCGTTGCACGCTGCGCTGGGCGGTGCTGAGCGGATGGGCGCGATGGGCGCCGGCCAGCAGCACCAGCCGTTCCAGCTGGCGCGGATGGCGGGCAGCGAAAGCCAGCCCCACCATCGCGCCATAGGACGAGCCGACGAAAGCGTGCACCTGGGTCAGGCCCAGCTCGCGCAGCAGCGCGGCCAGCGCGTCGGCCTGGTCTTCGCTGGAGATGGACGCGGTGCCCAGTTGCGCCGGGGTCAGCCAGTCGATCGCCAGCACCCGGCAGCGGGTCAGGTCGATCGCCGCTCCGTCGCCGACCAGCTCCTGCCACCAGCCCGGGGCCGCCGCACTGGCCGGGCCGCTGACGTCGCGATCGGCCGAGATGCCGCCCTGCACGATCACCGTGGGCGCGCCTGCCGCGCCATGCCACGCATAGCTCACCTCGACCGCGCGCGCGCCGGCGCCGTACTTGGGGCTGAGCTGCAGCCGGCGCGTGCCGCGCTGGGCGGTGAGGCGGGCGCGCGGCTCGATGGAAGACGGGGACGCGCTGTCGGCGGCGCCGCTACAGCGCGTCTCGATACAGCGGGCTTCGGGCAGGAAGGTCATCTCGCGCTCTCCGGTCGGCATCGCCCTGCGAGCTACCGGAAAGGTCGTCATCCATGGCACGACGGCAGCACGCCGCGAACCGGATCACGCCCATCTACCGGTGGATGCCGAAGCATCCCCGCAGGAGTTGGCACCGTGGCGGAAACGTTCCGCAGGTTGCCCCGGCTTCAAAGGGCCTGTCCCTCAGCCGGTCTCGATGAGTGAGGCGGATCTTGAGGCCTTGCCGATCAACTGTCAATAGACGTCTAAACATCTAGACGTATATATGGATACACCTCGCAAAAGACCAAAAAGCGCCTTTCGACCCGGCATCCGGCCCGCTGAACCGCCTCGCAACCGCGGCCACCCCGGGCGGTGCAAGGCCGTCGCCGCGCCTTCCGCGTCCTGCTAACGTATGCCGATGACTCCCCACCCCGACACGTCCGCCCTGCATGCCCGGCTGCAGCGCGACGGTTTTGCCTTCGTCACCGCCGACATCATGCGCGACCTGCTGCCCGCCTCGGCGCTGACCGACTGGCCCGCCTTCGTCACCAGCTGGAACGACCTGGCGCCGGACGGCTACCTGGCCGCCAGCGGTCGCCATCGCCGGCGCCGGCATGCCACCTTCTCCGCCGACGCCGGATACGGCGTGCGCGCCGAAGCGCACCAGCCGCACTACCAGAGCCTCCACTACAACCCGCTGCAGGGCGACATCCTGCGCTGGTTCGAGCCGGTGCTGCCGGCGATCGCCGACGGCGCCAGCCTGCGCCGGATCCTCGCGTTCTGCCACGAGCGCTTCGGCGCGCTGGCGCCGCAGGTGCGCCACTGGCATGTCGAGGTGCACCAGTTCCGCATCGAGGCCCGCGCGGACGAGGCCGGCGAGCCCACCCCCGAAGGCGTGCACCGCGACGGCGTCGACTACGTGCTGGTGCTGCTGATCGACCGCGAGAACATCGAGCGCGGCACCACCACCATCCACGCGGCCGATCGCCGCGAAGTCGGCCAGTTCACCCTGACCCACCCGCTGGATGCCGCCCTGGTCGACGACCACCGCGTCTTCCACGGCGTGACCGCGGTGACCCCGCTCGATCCCGCGCAAGCGGCACATCGCGACGTGCTGGTGGTGACCTTCCGGCGCGACGCCGCACCGAGCTGAGAGGTCGTGATTGCGGGCGACCGGCTCGACTGCAACACTGCGGACCAGCCACTCCTCTCGCCAGCCAGGGAACCCGCCATGTCCGTTGCCGCCAACATCGTGATCGCGCTGATTGCGCTGCTGCACCTGTGGTTCCTGGTGCTGGAGATGTTCCTGTGGACGCGGCCGTCCGGGCGCCGCGCATTCGGCATCACGGCGGAGTTCGCCGAACAGTCGAAGGCGCTGGCAGCGAACCAGGGGCTCTACAACGGCTTCCTCGCTGCCGGACTGGTGTGGGGACTGTTGCTGGGCAACGGCGGCGCCGGCTTCAGCGTGAAGCTGTTCTTCCTCGTCTGCGTGCTGATCGCCGGCATCTACGGCGGACTGACCGCGGCGCGGAAGATCCTGTGGTTCCAGGCGCTGCCCGCGCTGGTCGCGCTGGTGTTGATCCACCTGGCCTGATGGTCCGTCACCCATGACTTCACTCCCCCGCGAAGCGGTCGGCCAGCGCTACGACCCGGCATTGATGCAGCGCGCCCGCGAGCGCAGCTGGGACGCCCTGCACGGCATCCGCCAGCGCATGCGACCGGGCATCAGCGAGGAAGAGGCCAAGGCCGAGGCGATGGAGGTGTTCCGCGAACTGGGCTGCGAGCGGCTGTGGCATCCGGTGCTGGTACGCATCGGCGCGAATACCACCAAGGCCTACCGACAAGCCTCCGATCCGGACGTGCGGCTGGGCGAAAACGACAGCTATTTCATCGACCTGGGCCTGGTCTTCGACGGCCACGAAGGCGACGTCGGCGACACCTTCGTGATCGGGGATGCCCCGCAACAGCAGGCCTGCGCCGAGGCGGCGCGCGCGCTGTTCCACGAGGTAGCCGGCGCCTGGCGTGGCCAGGGGCTGAGCGGCCAGGCGCTGTATGCGTTCGCCGAGGCGCGCGCCGCCGCGATGGGCTGGCGCTTCAACCAGGCCACCAAGGGCCACCGGGTGGGCGACTTCCCGCACGCGATCCACAAGGGCGGCAACCTGGCCGACCTGGGCGCGCCGCCGTCACGCGACCTGTGGATACTGGAGATCCAGATCGCGCACCCCACCGAACCGTTCGGCGCGTTCTACGAGGACCTGCTGTCCGGCTGACGGCGTGGCCGTCGCACCGCCTGCATTGAAAATCCCTGCAACAGACGGCATCTGAGCCGTCTGTTCCCGACACGTCATCGTGCCGCCCTATGGAGTTCTGCCCGTGGCCCGCAACAAACCCCTGAATCTGTACCGCAACATCGGCATCATCGCGCACATCGACGCGGGCAAGACCACGACCACCGAGCGCGTGCTGTATTACACCGGCAAGAAGCACCAGATCGTCGACGTGCACGACACCAAGGAAGGCAAGGGTTCCACCACCACCGACTACATGGAGCAGGAGCGCAAGCGCGGCATCACGATCCAGTCGGCCGCGGTGTCGGCGGTGTGGAAGGGCCACCAGATCAACGTCATCGACACGCCGGGACACGTCGACTTCACCATCGAGGTGAACCGCTCGCTGCGCGTGCTGGACGGCGCCGTGGTGGTGTTCGACGGCGTCGCCGGCGTGGAGCCGCAGACCGAGACCAACTGGCGCCTGGCCGACCAGTACAAGGTGCCGCGGCTGTGCTACGTCAACAAGATGGATCGCATCGGCGCCAACTTCGCGCATTGCGTGAAGGGCATCCGCGAGCGCCTGGGCGCCAACGCCCTGCTGTGCCAGGTGCCGCTGGGCAGCAGCGACGAATTCGTGGGCATGGCCGATCTGGTCGCCGGCGTGGGCTACATCTGGGCCTCCGACGACAAGGACAGCGTGTGGGAGAGCGTGCCGCTGGAACAGCTGAAAGACCGCCTGAAGTTCGGCTCCGACGCCGACAACGCGTGGATCGCCGACCTGCCCAAGCTGCGCGAGGACCTGCTGGAAAGCGCGCTGGCGCTGGACGACGACGCGTTCGAACACCTGATCAACACCGGCGAATTCGACCCGGCCGTGCTCAAGCGCTGCATCCGCAAGGGCACCGTCACCGGTGAACTGGTGCCGGTGCTGTGCGGCTCGTCGTACAAGAACAAGGGTGTGCAGCAGTTGCTGGATGCCGTGGTCGACTACCTGCCCTACCCCGGCGAGAACGGCGGCATCGCGATGGTCGACGAGGACGGCAACGTCGTCGGCGAACAGGCGGTGACCGACGACGCGCCGGCGCGCGCGCTGGCGTTCAAGGTGATCAACGACCAGTTCGGCACGCTGACCTTCTGCCGCATCTACTCCGGCGTGATCAGGAAGGGCGACACCCTGCTCAACGTGACGCGGGGCAAGAAGGAGCGCGTGGGCCGCATCGTCGAAGTGCAGGCCGACGACACGAAAGAGATCGACGAGGTCCGCGCGGGCGACATCTGCGCCTTCGTCTCGATGAAGGACACCGAGACCGGCGACTCGCTGAGCGACCCGGCGCACCCGGCGCTGCTCGAGCGCATGCGCTTCCCCGACCCGGTGATCAGCGTGTCGGTCGAGCCGAAGAGCCGCAACGACGTCGACAAGCTGTCCACCGCGCTCTACAAGATGGTCAAAGCCGATCCCTCGCTGCGCATGGAAGTGGACCAGGAAACCGGCCAGACCGTGCTCAAGGGCATGGGCGAGCTGCACCTGGAAATCACCATCGACCGCATGCGCACCGAACTGGGCGTGGAAGCGAGCATGGGCAAGCCGCGGGTAAGCTTCCGGGAGGCGTTCGGCCAGACCGTCGAGCACACCTATACGCACAAGAAGCAGAGCGGCGGCTCGGGCCAGTTCGCCGAGGTGAAGATGATCTTCGAGCCGGGCGAACCGGGCTCGGGCGTGGTGTTCTCCGACGAGGTGGTCGGCGGCCGCGTGCCCCGCGAATACATCCCCGCGGTAGAACATGCGATCAAGACCGAATCGTGCGAAGGCCAGATCGCCGGCTACGAGGTGGTCGACTTCAAGGCACGCCTGATCGACGGCAAGTTCCATGACGTCGACTCCTCCGCACTGGCCTTCGAGATCGCCACCCGCCAGTGCTTCCGCGAAGCGCAGAAGCTCAGCAAGCCGAAGCTGCTGGAGCCGATCATGAGCCTGGAGGTGGTCACCGAGGCGACCTATCTGGGCGACGTGATCGGCGACATCAACCGCCGCCGCGGCACCATCACCGACCAGGGCCAGAAGGGTACGTCGGCCTTCGTGCAGGGCTTCGTGCCGCTGTCGGAAATGTTCGGCTACATCAACTTCCTGCGCTCGGCCACCAGCGGCCGCGGCAACTTCTCGATGATCTTCGATCACTACCAGGAAGTGCCGGCCAGCATGGTCGACAAGCTGATGGAGAAGGAGGCGAAGTAAGGCTTCGTTCTCAACCGCCACCTGATCCTGCCTCAGTGTCAAATGCGGAAGCCCGGGAGTTGCTACCGGGCTTTTGTGTTCGTGTCGAAGGATGATGGCGATCCGGTACCGGCCAACAGATCAAGACGGCACAGGTGCACACATGGCCAACGGGAACTTCAACCGGCGCCGAGCTGAGCCAGTTCAAAGCCGGTCAGGCCATTCGCGGCGATACTCGCCTCCAGCACCTGCCTGGCTTCGTCATTGACATAGATTCGGATGCGCGCCGTTCGCGGATCCTTGAAGACCGTTGGCCCGACCGGCAATGCATCGGCCCTGAAAGCCTCCTTGACGATAGACCCGGAGGAGCGCCGCTCGGAGCGATCAGGATCGATGCAGTCGATCACCCGCGTGACGTTGTAGAAATACTCGACCTTGTCGTCCACCTTTGCTTCAAGCAATTGCCCGAATTGCGCCAGAAAGGGCCCCAGCGCGTCGACAGGTTTCTGGCTGAGCACCAAAGAGCCGGCCAGCAGCAGGCTGACATCGCCGCGAGGCAGGTGATCCTTCTTCCGGCCCTCCTGGTAAACCTCGACGACTGGCCGCCGCTTCCATTGCCTGGGCGTGCCGTCAAATTCGAAGACCCCCGAATTTACCTGCGCGTCGCTGGGCACGAGCGGAGCGAATTTGTCCGGAAACTGTGTCCTCAATTCCCAAATCGACATGTTCAAGCCCTTCTGTACGGGAGTTCCCGCGATCATGTCCGCACGCATACTCTGCAGCTCGGCCCGGCCGGCAGCCGCCCCGTGAGTGCGTCGACCAAGCAGGCGCGCCGCGACCGTGGCGTGATAGAGCTTGCTGTGAATGGGATCATGTGCGTTCGCCTTTTCCAGGCCTGCAATGTTGGCACCAGGCGCCCTCGGCAGGAATACGCGATTGTCCGCCACGCGGGCCTCACGCCGGCAATGTTCCGGCGCAAGCAAAGGCATGTGTGAAAACGTGCCGGGAATCTTCCCGGAAGTGACGTTCGCACTCGTCGCGTTTCGGTCTTCCGGAACCCCGAGCGGCGGCACGGGGCATGGAGCCCGGCACGGAGGGTCCTGTGTGACAGCTTGACCAACGGGGATGCGCGCAGCGCCGGAGCAGGCATCATCCGGCGTGAACCCGGACAGGGCCGCTGCTCCCCTACATCTCGATCTCTTCGCCGCCAAGGTCCGTGATCATCCGCTCGGCCTGCCGCACCAGGACCTGCGATGACTCCTTGTAGCGGTTCGCGATCTCGCGGATGCCGTCCGCGCAGCCTAGGAAGGCATCGACGATGTCCGGGTCGAAGTGCGTTCCGCGTCCTTCGCGGATGACCTGCACCGCCTCTTCATGGGATATCGCCCGTTTGTATACGCGCTTGTTGATCAGTGCGTCGTACACGTCCGCCACGGCCATCAGCCTCGCCGAAATGGGTATCTCGTCTCCCTTCAGGCCCTTCGGATAGCCACTGCCATCCCACCATTCCTGGTGGCTGTAGGCGATCTCCTTGGCATAACGCAGGAAGCCGATCTCCTCGCCGATGGCGGCTTCGGCGTTGGCAATGGCGTTGCCGCCCAGCGTGGTGTGCATCTTCATGATTTCGAATTCGTCCGGCGTCAGCTTGCCCGCCTTGAGCAGAATCCGGTCGGGAATGCCGATCTTGCCGATGTCGTGCAGCGGTGCCGACTTGAACAGCAGGTCGATCGTGCCTTCGGTCAGGAAGGCGGCAAATCGCGGGTGACGGGCGAGCTTTTGCGCCAGCAGCTTCACGTAATGCTGGGTGCGCAGGATGTGGTTGCCGGTATCGTTGTCGCGGGTTTCGGCCAGCGATGCCAGGGCGCGGATCGTCACCTCCTGGATCATCGTGACCTCTCGCGTGCGCCGCTGCACCTCGCGCTCCAGAAACTCGCTCTTGTACTTCAGGAAGTCGCGCGCCGCCTTGAGCTGCAGATGGTTGCGCACGCGCGACTGCACCAGCGGCGGACTGATCGGCTTGGTGATGTAGTCGACGGCGCCCAGCTCCAGGCCGCGGCGCTCTTCCTCGACCGAGCTCATCGCGGTCAGGAAGATCACCGGGATGTCCCGTGTCCGCGGGTCTGCCCGAAGCTGCCGCAGCACTTCGTAGCCATCCATCTCCGGCATCATGATGTCGAGCAGGATCAGATCTGGTGGCGTCGACGCCTGCGCCAGTTGCAATCCGCGCGCACCACCAGGGGCGACCTTCACCTTGAACTCCCCGCGCAACACCTCGCTGATCAGGGCGAGGTTTTCCGCGGTATCGTCGATGGCCAGCACGACTTCCCGGGTTTCCGATTCGCTCATTGCCTGTCTCCGTTGCTTCGCGGCTACATTCCCTGAGAACCTGTCTAACATACACGCATGGGTTCCGGGCAAAAAATCCGTGATCGGCGCGTTACTGCGAAAGCGCATCGAGCGCCGTCAGCGCTGCCTCAAAATCGAAAGCCGATATGGCACGCGCCACGTCATGAAAAGCGGATGCATGCGAAGTCCCTCCGGTGAGCCGGAGGATCTCCTCGATCACCGCGGCAGCCTCCGCGTCGCCATCGAGCAGCAGGATGCGCAGGTGCTGGACCAGTCCCTGCAGGTACTCCGGGTCCGCGCTGGGAGGCACGGCGAGCGCCTCCGGCTCATGCGTGGTCAGGGCGGCGAGGCCAGCCATGACCTTGTCCAGTTCGACGCAGGTACGCTGAAGCAAATCGACGATGCGGTCCGCGCCCGCACTGTTGATGCAGGCAAGTTCCAGTGCGGCGGCGCACGTCTCCAGCGCCCGTGCACCCAGGGTGCCGGCCAGGCCTTTCAGGGTATGCGCCGCACGCTGTCGATCGGCCGGATCGCCCTGCCCCGACATCTTCAGGAAGCGTGTTTCGAAATCGCGCTGACTGTCGCGGAACATCGTCAGCAGGCGCGTGTACAGCGCCACGTCGTCCATCGCCGCGGCGAGGCCGATCTTCGCGTCGATGCCCGGCAACGGCGGCAGCGGGCTGGCAGTCGGGCCGGTGATGCCGGACGACGGGATTTCCTGCGCCGGCATGGCGCTCTTCTGGACGGCAGCAGTTGACGAAGCGGCAGGCCTGACCCATTTCGCCAGCGTCGCGAACATGTCGGCGACGCGCAGTGGCTTGGCGATGTGGTCGACCATGCCGGCATCGATGACCTTCTCACGGTCGCCGATCATCGCGTTGGCGGTCATCGCGATGATCGGCAATCCCGCCAGCGCAGGCTGGGCGCGGATCGCCCGACTGGCTTCGTAGCCGTCCATCACCGGCATCTGGCAGTCCATCAGCACCGCGTCGAAATGGCTGTCCCGGCCCAGGATGTCGAGCGCCTCCTGGCCGTGACCGGCGACCATCACCTCCATCCCGGCCTGGGTCAGGATCTCCCTGGCCAGCTCCTGGTTGACGTCGTTGTCCTCCACCAGCAACACGCGGGCGCCACGCAGCCGACGCAAGGCCTCGCTGTTGCGTTCGGCCTTGCGATGGACGCGGGAGTCGACAACCTTGCCCTTGCCCAGCGCCTCGACCACGGCGTCGAACAACGACGAGAAGGTCACCGGCTTGGTCAGCACGGCCTGGACCCGGACGCCGCTTCTTGCCGCCGCATCGAGTGCTTCATCGCGACCATGGGCGGTCACCATGATCACCGCGGGGAAAGACGTCATGGCGGTGTATTCCTGCAGGCGGCGAATGGTTTCCACACCATCCATCGTCGGCATTTTCCAGTCCGTCAGCACCACGTCGTAGGGATGACCACCGGTCGCCGCCGCGGCCTCGGCAATCATCACCAGTGCCTGGCCACCACCGCTGGCGGTATCGACGTCCACGCCGAACTCGGTGGCTATCGTCGCCAGGATTTCGCGTGCCACGGGGTTGTCGTCGACGATCAGCAGGCGCAATCCGTTGAGATCGTCGGCATACAGCTCGGGGCGAAGCGAAGGCATGGCCTGTACGCCCAGCAGCGCATGAAAGTGGAAGGTCGAGCCCTGGCCCGGCTCGCTGTCGACCCATATCTCGCCACCCATCATGCCAACCAGCCGGCGCGAAATGGCCAGGCCCAGGCCGCTGCCGCCGTACTTGCGCGTGGTCGAACTGTCGGCCTGGGAGAACGACCGGAACAGCGCGGAGACCTGTTCGCCGGTCATGCCGATTCCCGAATCGCGCACCTGGAAATGCAGCTGGACCTGGTCGCCTTTCATGGCAACCCTCTCGACGCTGACCACCACCGCGCCCTTCTCGGTGAACTTGACGGCGTTGTTGCCCAGGTTGACCAGGACCTGCCCCAGTCGCAGCGGGTCGCCGACCAGCGCGGTGGGCACGTCCGGAGCGATTTCGAACAGCAGTTCGAGGTTGCGCTGTTCGGCCTTCAGGCCGACGAGGTTGGCAAGGTTGTCCATCACGTCTTCCAGACGGAAGTCGACCGATTCCATGGCCATCTTGCCTGCCTCGATCTTCGAGAAGTCGAGGATGTCGTTGATCACCCCCAGCAGGTTCTCGGCGGCGCGGTGGACTTTCTCGATGTAGTTGCGCTGGCGCGGGTCCAGCGCGGTCTGCAGGGCGAGGTAGGACATGCCGATGATCGCGTTCATCGGCGTGCGTATCTCGTGGCTCATGTTGGCCAGGAAGTCGCTCTTGGCGCGAGTCGCCTCCTCGGCAATGTCCCTCGCCCGCAGCACCTCGCCCTGGACACGCTTGCGCTCGGTAACGTCGACCAGCCAGCCGATGATGCCGTCCTCGCCATCGAACGACAGCGGAACATAGGTGCCCTGCATGTCGCGAACGCTGCCATCGCGGACCAGCAGGTGGGTTTCCGCGTTCCTGGCGAATCCGTCGCGCCGGATGATCTCCATCAGGTCTTCGCGTTCGCGCAAGTCCACGTACAGACGACGCCAGTCGTCACCCGGCCCCATTCCGAAGGTCTTCATGAACCGGGGATTGGCGAACTTGATCTTCCCGTCCACCGAGAAGTCGATATTGATCGGACTGGTATCCAGGATCATCTGGAGGCGCTCACGCTCGCCGGCCAGCTTGACGGTCTGCTCGCCGACCTTGGCCTCGAGTTCGTCGGCAAAGCGCCGCAGCGCCTCGCTGGCGCGAACCTCGGTGGTGTTGTCCACGCCGACGGTGGCCACGCCCACCGGCGCCTTCTCACCCGACACCTCGATGGGAAACCGCACCAGCTGGTGGTGTCTGGTCTGACCCTGGGCGTCGATGAAGCTGGTGTCGAATCGCGCGGACTCGCGCGTCCGCAGCACTTCGTCACGCTGCCGCTCGCGTTGAGCCCGACCCTCCGACTCGGTGGTTTCGTAGCCCGCGGCATCGACAAAGACACCAATCAGTGGTGCTATCGAATCAAATCGGGAGTTGGTCTGCACATACCTTCCATCGGCGGCCTGGATGCACATGTAGGCGGGCGCGTTGCTGAAGAAGCTGACAAGCCGTGCCTCACTGCGCTGCATGTCGCGACGCAAACGTGCGTCGCGGTACGACAGCAGCAACAACAAGGTCACCGCGGTCGCCGCCAGGGCGTAGACCCAGAACGCAGCGAATCGGGAAGGTCGATAAGCCTCGGACTCGTCGATTTCCACGATCAGGCCAAGATTCATGCCCTGCAGCCATTGGCCCGCGCCCACCACCGGGACCCGGCGGTAGTCGAGGTAGTCGTCCATGAACCAGCTCTCGCCGCCGTTCGAGGCCAGCACTGCCT
The DNA here is from genome assembly GCF_057657335.1 of Rhodanobacter sp. Soil_C_14. Lineage (NCBI taxonomy): Bacteria > Pseudomonadati > Pseudomonadota > Gammaproteobacteria > Lysobacterales > Rhodanobacteraceae > Rhodanobacter > Rhodanobacter sp. Soil_C_14. Next base: position 947,147 of record NZ_JBDGIQ010000001.1, read on the forward strand.
GCGCCAGCCGCGTCGGCGGATCGCTGCCCAGCGGAAGCGGCAGCTTGTCCGATGTCGCCGAATGGCTCGATGGCACGCGGGCGTACAGGCGGCTGACATGATTGCCCTGCGGCGTCGACGGATTTCCTTCGAAAGCCGATTCGAAGCGGCTCGGCGTGCGCAGGCGCGCATCGCGACCGATCAGCATCGCCTCGCCGGTTTCTCCCTGCCAGCCGGCCGCAAGCAGGGGGAACAGCAACTTGCGCGGGTTGGACCCGATGCAGAAGTAGCCCAGTACCTGCGCCCCGTCAGCCACGGTGCGGCAGGCCAGTTGCACGAAGTCGCGGTCACCCTCTGCCTTCGCCCGACGTGACAGCTTGGTTGCGCGGAACGGTGCGGAAACCGCATAGCCGTCGGTGTCGAGCCTGGGCAGCATCGCGGTCAGTACTTGCGAAGTGTCGCCGACATGCACCGGATCATCCACGGCGAGGATCGTGCCCGCGGGGCTGTAGAGCACGTAGATCCTGAAGCCGTACTGGGTCTGGCGCTGGGCCGCCCACGCGGTCATCCTCGAACGCGCCCCGGCGTCTGCCGGACTCAGCGAAAACGCCCGGGTGAGGTCGATCAACTCGGGGTCTTTCACGATGGCGGCGGTAGCTTCGATCTGGTTCCTGTACAGCACCTGCAGGAGATCGGCGGCGGCATCGAGGCTGGCCTTGAGCTGGGAACGCACCGACTGCTGGTCGAGCACGCGAATCCGGTTCGCCGCGACGACGCTGAACAACACGATGACGATCGCGCTCGACGCGGCGACCAGGGGCAGCCAGTTGCGGAAGGGAGTGACGCCACCGCCACGCCCTTGAACGAACGAGATCAGGCTCGACACGAACTTCATTGGTGGCCCAGGCCGATGAGAACAGCCGCTGCCGGATTCCCGGCTGCCGTGCCGGGCATGGGCACCCACACGGGGCCGGCGCTGCCAGGGATGATCCGCGTCAGCGCGACGCCGTCCATCGACAGGATCGGGACGCTCTTTCCTTGCAGTCTCTGGCCCATATGGCCTCCCCGCAACGCGACAGAGATGGCATGCGCGATGGTGTCACTCGCGCCTCCACTCCACGTTCACATGCGCGGCGTGCATGCGCCATGAAGGTGCTGCGCGCGTGCCCCCCCGCGCCGGCGTGACCTCAAGCCGACAGGTGCTCGTACACGATCACCGCGCCTACGCCGATCAGGATGATGCCGCCAATCACCTCGGCGCGTCGACCCACCATCGCACCAAGCACGCGGCCCAGCATGATGCCCAGCGTGACCATGCTGAACGTGCACAGGCCAATCACCACGGCAACCACGGCGATCGGCGTATCGACGAAGGCCAGCCCCACGCCCACGGCCAGCGCGTCGATGCTGGTGGACAGACCGGTCAGTGCAAGGCCGATGAAGCCATGCTTCTTCGTCTCGTCGGCCGGTTCGTCCGACTCCGGCTTCACGCCGTTCCAGATCATGTGCAGACCCAGCGCCAGCAGCAGGGCGAACGCGGCCCAGTGATCCCAGGCCTGGATATAGCGCGAAGCGCCCCTGCCCAGCAGCCAGCCGACCACCGGCGTGATCGCCTCGATGACACCGAAGATCAGCCCGGCGCGCATGGCCTGGGACAGCCGCGGGCGCGTCATGCCCGCACCCTTGCCGATCGCCGCGGCGAACGCGTCGGTGGACATGGCGAAGCCGAGCAACAGGATGGAAACAGGATTCATGCAATGCCTTGTGGTCGGGCCAGGCGCAACGGCAGCACGGCGCGCCCGACCTCCGTGGCGCCGTGAACCGCTGGTCTCGCCAACCGGAATCGGTGTCTTCGCCACGGCGGATGGACGCCGAGCATGTTGACGAAGACGCCTCGTCGCAACGAGGCAGGCTACTCCCCAAGGGGTGTGGTCGAGCCGGCCAAGCCGGCACAACCGGGGCAAGCGTAACACGGCGTCCGGGGCCATCGGCATTCCACGCTACAATTGCCGGTTCGCGTCCCCATTGACACACCTCCATGTCCAGCCATCTCCAGGAAACCCGCCGTCGCCGTACCTTCGCCATCGTCAGCCACCCTGACGCGGGCAAGACGACGCTGACCGAAAAACTGCTGCTGTTCGGCGGCGCGATCCAGCTGGCGGGCTCGGTGAAGAGCCGCAAGACGTCGCGCAGCGCCACTTCGGACTGGATGGCGCTGGAGAAGGAGCGCGGGATTTCGGTGACCTCGTCGGTGATGCAGTTCCCGTACGAAGGCAAGATCGTCAACCTGCTCGACACGCCGGGACACGCGGACTTCTCCGAGGACACCTACCGCGTGCTGACCGCGGTGGACTCGGCGCTGATGGTGATCGACTGCGCCAAGGGCGTGGAGGAACGCACGATCAAGCTGATGGAGGTGTGCCGGCTGCGCGATACGCCGATCATGACCTTCATCAACAAGCTCGACCGCGAGGGTCGCTCGCCGATCGAGCTGCTCGACGAGGTGGAGTCGGTGCTGGGCATCGCCTGCGCCCCGCTGACCTGGCCGATCGGCATGGGCAAGCGGCTGAAGGGCGTGTACCACCTGGCGCTGGACGAGGTGCACGTGTTCGAGCAGGGCAAGAATTTCACCCGGCAGGACTCCACCATCTTCAAGGGCCTGGAGGCCCCGGGCCTGGTCGAACGGATCGGCGAGGAGGCCATGCGCGAACTGCGCGAGGAACTCGAACTGGTGCAGGGCGCCGCGCCCTCGTTCGACCTCGACGAGTACCTGGCCGGTCGGCAGACGCCGGTGTTCTTCGGCTCGGCGGTGAACAATTTCGGCGTACAGCTGCTGCTGGACTTCTTTGTCGAGCACGCGCCGTCGCCGCAGCCGCGCGACACGACCTCGCGGGCGATCGAGCCGGAAGAGGAAAAGCTGTCCGGCTTCGTGTTCAAGATCCAGGCCAACATGGACCCGGCGCACCGCGACCGCGTGGCCTTCATGCGCGTGTGTTCGGGCACCTACAACGCCGGCATGAAGATGGTGCAGACGCGCACCGGCAAGGAAGTGCGCATCGCCAATGCGTTGACCTTCATGGCCAGCGATCGCGAGATCGTCGAGACGGCCTACCCCGGCGACGTGATCGGCCTGCACAACCACGGCACCATCACCATCGGCGACACCTTCACCGAGGGCGAACAGGTTTCCTTCACCGGCATCCCGAACTTCGCCCCGGAACTGTTCCGCCGAGCGCGGCTGCGCGATCCGCTGAAGATGAAGGCGCTGCAGAAGGGCCTGGCGCAGCTGTCCGAGGAAGGCGCCACCCAGTTCTTCCGCCCGCTGATGTCGAACGACCTGATCCTGGGCGCGGTCGGCGTGCTGCAGTTCGAGGTGGTCGCCTATCGGCTGAAGGACGAGTACAACGTCGACGCCACCTTCGAGCCGGTCACCGTCAGCACCGCGCGCTGGGTGCACTGCGACGACGAGAAGAAGCTGGAGGAGTTCCGCGAGAAGAACGCGATGAACCTGGCCATCGACGGCGCCGGCGAGCTGGTCTACATCGCGCCGACCCGGGTCAACCTGCAGCTGGCGCAGGAGCGCTGGCCGCAGGTGCGCTTCGCCAACACGCGCGAGCATGCGGCGGCCGTCGACGTCTAGATCCCGGCGGCATGACGGTCGTCACTGGGCAACCCGGCGCCCGACCGCTAACCTGCGCTGATTCCAACCGGGGGAAACCAGCACATGCCGCAGCCAGCCATCGCCTTCGTCACGCCCGCCGATGCACCCGCGTGGAAACGCTGGCTGGTGTATTCGGCCGGGGCGCGCATCGTGATTTTCATCGCGCTCTTCATTGCGCTGAGTTTTGCCGCTGGCGCCGTGCTGCACCTGCTGGGTCTGGGCAAGGCCTCACCGCCGCTGGAACGCGCTTTCGGCCAGTTCGTCATCCGCGCCCTGATCCCGCTGCTGGTTTATCTGATCCTGGTGAAATGGATCGAGCGCCGGCGCATGCGCGAACTGGCGCCAGCCACGCTGCTGCCGCAAGGCCTGCTGGGCGTGGCGTTCGGCGTGGTGCTTTTCAGCATCATCGTCGGCGTGATGTACCTGCTGGGCAGCTACCAGGTGACCGGCACCAACCCGGATGCGGTATGGCTGCCGGCCTTGCTGGTGGTGGGGCTGGGGGCGGGCATCGGCGAGGAGATCATGTTCCGCGGCGTGCTGTTCCGCATCGTCGAGGAAGGCATGGGCACCTGGGCCGCGCTGATCATCTCGGCGCTGTTCTTCGGCGCGGTGCACCTGGGCAACCCCGGCGCCACGCTGTGGAGTTCGCTGGCGATCGCGATCGAGGCCGGCCTGCTGTTCGGCCTGCTGTACCACCTGACGCATTCGCTGCCGCTGTGCATGGGCCTGCACGCGGCATGGAATTTCACCCAGGGCACGATCTACGGCATCCCTGTTTCGGGCACTGACGCCGACGGCTGGCTGGTGTCCACCCGCAGCGGCCCGGACTGGCTCAGCGGCGGCGTGTTCGGCGCGGAGGCTTCGGTGGTCGCCCTGGGGCTGTCTTTGCTGTGCACGGTGGGCCTGCTGGTGATGGCGCTGCGTCGGGGCTCGATCGTTCCGTTGCGCTCACGCCGCTGAGCGGCGGGCGGTGAAGCCGGTGGCTGGCCCGGAGCTGAATTCGCCACGGCACGCGGTTGGGGTTTGGTCGGCGCAGCGGCTACCCTGAGGACGGGTCGCCGACCGGCACCCCACCTCGCCGGTATCGGACAACGCCATGGCCACCCACAATTCGCAGCAGCCCGGTTACCGCAGGAAGATCTCGTGGCTGGCCAACCAGCCACTGACGCGCAAGATGATGCTGGCCATCGGCCTGCTGCTGGGCGTGTTCCTGGTCGCCAACGTGATTACCCTGCACTCCCTGCAGACGCAGGAAAACAACCGGCACTGGGCCAGCCATACCTATCAGGTGCTGCTGCAGATCGACACGGTGCAACGCGCCGCGCAGACCGGCCAGGTGGGCGCGCGCGGCTATCTGCTGGCGGGTTCGGCCAACGAGCTCGAATTGTTCCAGAAGTCCACGCGCGAGCTGGACCTGCGCATTCGCGGATTGCGCCAGTTGGTGGCAGACAACCCCTTGCAACAGGGCCGGCTCGATGCCGTGGCCGCCATGGCCAGCCGCTGGCAACGCGAGGTGGTCGACCTGGGCATCACCCCGTTGAAGCGGTTGGACCTGGGCGCCCCGGACGCCGCCCTGGAGCGTCAGCGCATCCAGACCGGATACATTGCCGGGCGCACCGTGCGCGTCGAGGACATGTCCGCGGCGCTGGATCAGATGGCCGGCGAAGAAAACCACCTGCTGGCCCTGCGCAACCAGCAGCTGGACCAGACCCTGCGCAACACCAAGGCGCTCAACGCGCTTTCCATCCTGCTCGGCATCCTGCTCGGCATCACGGTCATCCGGCTGACCTCGCAACTGGTGATCCGCCCGCTGCGCCGGCTCACCGACCAGATGACCCAGCTCTCCCATCACAACCACGACTTCGAGATACGCCGGCTGGATCGCCGCGACGAGGTCGGCGAGATCGCCCGCGCGCTGCAGGTGTTCAAGCAGATGTCGCTGGACACCGATGCGCGGTCGTGGATTCGCTCCAGGGTGGCGGACATTTCCCAGGTGCTGTTGCAGGCCACCACCCACAAGGACTTCGCCCATTGGCTGACCAGCGAAGTGGTGCCGCTGTGCAACGCGGGGCTGGGCCTGTTCTACTCGTTCGACGACGCGCGTCATCGACTGGACCTGCTGGGCAGCTACGGCCTGCGCCTCAGCAACCGGTCCGCCGACCAGTACATGCCCGGCGAGGGGCTGGTCGGTCAGTGCGCGGTGGATCGCAAGGCGATCATCCTGGACCAGGTACCGGCCGATTACCTGCGCATCGATTCGGGCAGCGGCGAGGCGGTGCCCACCCATGTCGCGATCCTGCCGGTGATCTATCGCGAGACCCTGATCGGCGTGCTGGAGCTGGGCAGCTTCACCGCGCTGACCGCTCTGCAGCGGCAGCTGCTGGACGAACTGTTGCCGATCGTGGCACTGGCGCTGGAGAACCTCAACCAGGCCGTGCATACCCAGGGCCTGCTGCAGCAGACGCAGGAACAGGCGGACGAACTGCGCCTGTCCGAACTGGTGATGCGCCAGCAGAAGGAGGTGCTGCACGAGAGCAACGCCACGCTGCAGACGAAGACTGCCGAGCTGGAAGAGCAGTCGCAGCGCCTGATCGCGTCGGAGGAGGAGCAGCGCGTGCAGGCCGAGGAGCTGCGCTCCTCCAACGAAGAGCTGCGCGAAATGACCGAGAGCCTGAACCGGCAGAAGGTCGTGCTGGAAGAGCTGCAGCAGGAAACCGAGGAAAAGGCCGTCGAGCTGGCGCGGGCCAGCCAGTACAAATCCGAATTCCTGGCCAACATGTCGCATGAGCTGCGCACGCCGCTGAACAGCCTGCTGATCCTGTCGCGCAGCCTCGCCGACAACGACACCGGCAACCTCGACGACGAGCAGATTGAATCGGCGCAGATCATCCATGACGCCGGCAACAGCCTGCTGCACTTGATCAACGACATCCTGGACCTGTCCAAGGTCGAGGCCGGCAAGATGGAGCTGATGGTCGAGGAGGTTTCGCTCGCCGAGCTCGGCAGGCGCTTGCAGCGCAACTTCGCCCACGTCGCCAGCGACAAGCATCTGGACTTCGAGATGACGATCGACACGGGGCTGCCCGACGTCATTGCCACCGATGGCGGCAAGGTCGAACAGATCGCCAACAACCTGCTCAGCAACGCGTTCAAGTTCACCGCCAGCGGAGCGGTGAACCTGCACATCGGTCGCCCGCGGACCGACCTGGAAATTCCTGCGGCGCTGTCCGGCCAGCCGCTGCTGGCGATCACCGTGAGCGACACCGGCATCGGCATTCCGCCGGACAAGCTGGAGCGCATCTTCAACGCCTTCGAGCAGGTCGACGCCAGCACCAGCCGCCAGTTTGGCGGCACCGGCCTGGGCCTGGCGATCTCGCGCCGGATGGCGCAGCTGCTGGGCGGCGACGTGGTATTGCACAGCGAAGCCGGACGCGGCAGCCAGTTCACCTTGTTGCTGCCGGAAACACCGCCGGCCACCGCCACGCCGGTCGTCGAGGCGGAAGCCGCCCACGGCACGCAGACCCGGCGCATCGCTTCGTCGGCACTGCTGCCCGCCGCCATCGAGGACGACCGTCAATCGCTGCTGCGGGGCCAGATCACCATCCTGGTGATCGAGGATGACCCCGCCTTCGTGCGCATCCTGATCGACCTGATCCACCGCCGGGGCTATCGGGCGCTGGCCGCGATGGACGGTGAATCCGGCCTGCAACTGGCGCGCGAGCATCATCCGTCGGGCATCCTGCTGGATGTGTCGTTGCCGGTAATGGACGGCTGGACGGTGCTGGACCGGCTCAAGGTGGATGAGGCCACGCGCTCGATCCCGGTCCACTTCGTGTCGGTCAACGACGTCGGCAGGCGCGGCATGGAACGGGGCGCGGTCGGCTTCCTGACCAAGCCGGTCAGTCGCGAGGCGATTGCCGAAGCACTGGACCGCCTGCTGCGCTTCAGCGAGGGCAAGCGGCGCCGGCTGCTGGTGGTGGAAGATGACGCCGCCTCGCGCAAGGCCATCCGCACCGCGCTGCGCGCCCACCACGTGGAGGTCGACGAAGCCGAGTCGGCCGAGGATGCGCTGCCGAAGATCGCCGACGTCAGCTACGACTGCATCGTGCTGGACCTGGGCTTGCCGGGCATGTCGGGCCTGGAATTGATGGAGCACCTGTCGGCCCGGCCGAAGGCGATGCCACCGGTGGTGGTGTACTCGGGGCGCGAACTGGACCCGGCCGAACAACTGAAACTGCGTCAGTACGCTGAAGCCGTCGTGCTCAAGGGCGCGCGTTCCAGCGAGCGCCTGCTGCAGGAAGTGGGAGCGTTCCTGCAGGACATTCCGCGACCCGCGGCGACGCCCGCAACGATGGAGGCGGCTCCCACAGCCACGCTGGCCGGTCACCGCGTGCTGCTGGTGGACGACGACATGCGCAACCTGTTCGCGCTGTCCAAGGTGCTGCGTGGCTGGGGTCTGCAGGTCGACATGGCCCAGGATGGCTACAAGGCGTTGGCCGCCTTGCAGACCGGCGAGCGGCCCGACCTGATCCTGATGGACATCATGATGCCGGGCATGGACGGCTACACGACGATACGCAACATCCGCGACATGGCTGACTTCAGCACCCTGCCGATCATCGCCGTGACGGCCAAGGCGATGACCGGCGACCGCGAGTTGTGCCTGCAGATGGGCGCCAGCGACTACCTCTCCAAGCCGATCGACATCGACAAGCTCGCCGTCATGTTGCGCCATTGGCTGCCGGACGCGCAGTCGTGAGCAATGTGCCGCAGCGGGCGCTGACCTGCAGCGTCGCGTCGGTGGAAGCGGACCGGGTTCACGCCGCACGACGGCCGCATCGGCTACGGTGGCTTCCCGGAAGCAGGGAGCAGCGGGCATGACCAGCGAATCGATGAAGCCGAAGATCCTGATCGTCGACGACACGCCGGCGAACCTGGTGGCGATGCGCCGCCTGCTCGCGCACAGCGGCGCGCAACTGTTCGAGGCGACCAGCGGCAACCAGGCGCTGGCGCTGTGCCTGGATCACGAGTTCGCGCTGATCCTGCTCGACGTCAACATGCCGGACATGGACGGTTTCGAAGTGGCCAGCCTGCTCGGCGACGCCGAGCACCTCAGCGGGACGCCGATCATCTTCGTCACCGCCGCCTACGCCGACGACATGAACCGGCTCAAGGGCTACCACTCCGGCGCGGTGGATTACATTGCCAAGCCGATCAACGACGTGATCCTGCAGTCCAAGGTGCGCGTGTTCCTGGAGCTCCATTCGGCGCGAATGGAACTGCGCGAGGCGATGGCCGAGCTGGCCGAGCGCAACGAGGAACTGCAACGCGAGATCGCCGAGCGCAAGCTGATCGAAACCATGGTGCGCCACCAGGCCAGCCACGACCCGCTGACCGGCCTGCCGAACCGGATCCTGTTCCGCGACCGCCTGCAGGGAGCGATCCAGCGCGCCAACCGGCATCACAGCCGCTTCGCCCTTGCCTGCATCGACATCGACGGCTTCAAGGGCGTCAACGACCGCCACGGCCACGCCGCCGGCGATGCGCTGCTGCAGGAAATCGCCAGCCGCCTGCCCACACACCTGCGCAGCAACGACACCGTGGCCCGCCTGGGCGGCGACGAATTCGCGCTGGTGCTGGAGGAAATCAACGACCCGCAGATGGCGCTGCAGCTGTGCGAGAAACTCTGCGCCGCGCTGGGCGAGCCGTACAGCCTGCGCGTCAACGGCGAACGGGTCGAGGTGCGGGTGAGCGCCAGCATCGGCATCGCGCCGTATGCGCCGAACGACCGTGCCGACGCCGAGGAACAGCTGATGCACGCAGCAGACAACGCGATGTACGATGCCAAGCGCAGCGGCAAGAACTGCTGCGTGCTGGCGAAGACGTGAAGCGGGCCGCGCCACCCGTCGGGTGGCGCGGCGATCCTTCGAACTTACTGGCCGACCGAATTCTGCGGACGGATCTTGAATGCGCGCAGCTCGTCGGTGTCGAAGTCATCCACCGAGATGAACTCGAACACGCCTTCGCGCACGCGGCGCAGCAAGTCCGCTTCTGCCTCGGAGATCACTCCCGCCTGCTGTGCCTCGGCGAGCTGGCCCAGGTAGTCATGTGACTTGAATTGGCCCGACTTCAGCGCCTTGCCAAACTTGCGATCCACCGGCTCGGCGGCGATCACGTCGGGCAACAAGGCCTTCATGCGACCGATCGTGTTGTTCGCCGTGGGCGTAGTGTAGACCCAGTCGGTGAGGCGGTCGAGCGCCTCGTTCGGCGCGGTGAGCAGCGCGGCCACGCGGCGACCCAGGCGATCGGACGGCGGCACTTCGCGACGACCCAGCGGGAACACCAGCACGCGCAGCAGCCACGCCACCGGGCGCACCGGGAAGTTGCGGATCGCGCCATCCAGCGCGTTCTGGATCAGCCACATGCACTGGTGGAAACCCCAGGCCAGGAACGGGCGATCCGCTTCCGGCCGGCCGTTGTCCTCGTACTGCTTGAGCATGGCGCTGGCGATGTACAGGTAGCTGAGCACGTCGCCCAGGCGCGCGGACAGCTTCTCCTTGAACTTCAGCTTGCCGCCGAGCACGCCCATGAACACGTCGGCGCATAGCGCCAGCGCGGCGGAGTAACGGTCGAGCTTGCGGTAGTAGCGGCGCGTATAGGCGTCACCTGCGGTCTCGCCGATGCTGGCGCCACTGAGGCCCATCGCCAGGCTGCGCACCGCGTTGGAGATGCCGAATCCGATGTGGCTGAACAACAGGCGATCGAACACTTTCAGCTGCTCGCCGCGATCGGCGATCGACAGCGCCTGCATTTCCTTCAGCACGTACGGATGGCAGCGAATCGCACCCTGGCCGAAGATCATCAGGCTGCGCGTCATGATGTTGGCGCCTTCCACCGTGATCGCGATCGGCACCGCCGACCAGCCACGCCCGGCATAGTTGCTCGGCCCCAGCTGCACCGCCTTGCCGCCGTGCACGTCCATGGTGTCGCTGGCGATCTGCCGCGCCCATTCGGTAGCGTGGTACTTGGCGATCGCCGACGGCACCGCCGGCTTCTCGCCGCGATCAACCGCGGCCGCGGTGGCGCGCGACAGCGCCGCGGTGGCATAGGTGAGGCCGCCGATGCGCGCCAGCGCCTCCTCGACGCCCTCGAAGCGGGCCACGGCCAGGCCGAACTGCTTGCGCATGCGCGCGTACGCGCCGGTGGCCAGCGCCGAGGCGCGCATGCCGCCGGTGGCATTGGACGGCAGCGAAATCGCGCGCCCCACCGACAGGCATTCGACCAGCATGCGCCAGCCATGGCCGGCCATCTGCGGGCCGCCGATCAGCACCGACAGCGGCGCGAACACGTCCTTGCCGCGCACCGGTCCGTTCTGGAACGGGACGTTCAGCGGGAAGTGGCGACGGCCGATTTCCAGCCCCGGCGTCGAGCGCGGCAGCAGCGCCAGGGTGATGCCGAGATCTTCCTTGTCGCCCAACAGGTGCTCCGGGTCGAACATGCGGAAGGCCAGGCCGACCACCGTAGCCACCGGCGCCAGCGTGATGTAGCGCTTGTCGAAGGTGAGCTTGATGCCCAGCGTCTCGACGCCGTCGACAACCTGCTTGCAGACGATGCCGGTGTCCGGGATCGAGGTGGCATCCGAACCGGCGTACGGGCCAGTCAGCGCGAAACACGGGATTTCCTCGCCCACCGCCAGGCGCGGCAGGTAGTGGTTCTTCTGCTCGTCGCTGCCGTAGTGCAGCAGCAGCTCGGCTGGCCCCAGCGAGTTGGGCACCGCCACCGTCGAGGCGACCGTGGCCGACATGCTGTTGAGCTTCTGCAGCACCGCCGAATGCGCCAGCGCGGAGAACTGCAGGCCGCCATACTGCTTCGGAATGATCATGCCGAAGAAGCGGTTCTTCTTGATGAAGTCCCACACGTTCGGCGGCAGGTCGGCCAGCTCGTGGGTGATCTGCCAGTCGTCGATCATGGCGCACAGCTGTTCCACCGGGCCGTCCATGAAGGCCTGCTCCTCCACGCTGAGTTCCGGCTTCGGCTGCTTCAGCAGCTCGTGCCAGTCCGGCTTGCCGGAGAACAGCTCGCCCTCGAAGCCCACCGTGCCCGCTTCCAGCGCGGTCTGCTCGGTCTCGGACAGTTTCGGCGTGACCTTGGCGAACATCTTCAACAGCGGCGCGCTGACCTGCTTGCGGCGGAAGTCGACCAGCAGCAGCGGTACGGCGATCGCCAGTTCGATGATCAGCAAGATCGCCGTGGTCCACGGCGCATGCACCAGCAGGCCGACCACCAGGGTGGTGACGATGGTGGCGATCGCCCACGTGCGCAGGCTGGTGCGATGGTAGGCGCAGGCGCCGGTGGCAATCAGCGCCGCCAGCAGGGTCAGTAGCACGGACATCTCAACACCTCATTGCGATTGAACGGCGGCGGCGAGCCGGCCGACGGGTAATGAATCAAGACTCTGCACGAAGCGCACGACCTCGCGCGTGAAGGCATCGTTCGCGTCACCGGCCACCATGTGCGTGGCGTGCGGCAACTCGACGTGTTCGGCGTGCGGCACCAGTTGCAGGAACTCGTCGACCGTGGCGCGCGACACCACGTCGCTGCGGGCGCCGGACAGCAGCAGCACGGGCACGGAAATCTTCATCGCGGCGGCCTGCAGGCGCGGCTGGTAGCGCTCGCTTTCCTGCACCAGGTCGCCCGCCAGCAGGGCCGGGTCCCAGTGCCAGCGCAGCCGACCGTCGACGCCCTCGCGCAACAACGGGCGCAGTTGCTGTTCGCTCTTGCGCTCGCGTCGCTGCGGCAGGTACGCGGCGATCTGCTCGGCCGCGTCGGCGTAGTTGTCGAAGCCGTCCGGGTGCGCCTGCATGAAGGCCAGGATGCGTTCCACGCCGGCGGTTTCCCAGCGCGGGGTGATGTCGACCAGCACCAGGGCGCGAAACGGCGAAGGATGGATCTCGCCAGCCAGCACCATGCCGAGCAGGCCGCCCATCGACGCGCCCACCAGGATCGGCGGCTGCGGTTGTGAATGGGCCAGGCGCAGCAGGTCATCGGCGAACTGGTCCATGTGATAGCCGACACCGTGGGGAACCCGGTCGCTTTCGCCATGACCACGGCTGTCGAATGTCACGCAGCGACAGCCCGCATCGGCCAGCGCCGTCGCCGCGCCCGTCCAGGCATGGCGGGTCTGGCCGAAGCCATGGGCAAACAGCAGGCTGGGATCGCCATCGGCATGGCGTGTCTCAACCGCCAGATCCAGGTCGGCGACCGGGAAGCGGGAGCAGGCAGCGGGGCGGCGATCACTCTTAACCATACGTCAGAGTATGGATTGCCTCGGCGAACCTCGTCAACCGTGCCGCCAGCGCGGGTTGGCCGCCGCGCGTCCGGGTTCGGCGCCCACACACATTACAAATGCACGGCGTCTGGCTACCATACGGACATGAATGTCAGCAGCAAGCCAGAACGTACCCGGCTGTCAGCCGAAGATTGGGAACTTGCCGCCCTGCAGCTGATCGCCGAGCAGGGCGTGGGCGCGCTGGCGGTGGAGGCTCTCGCCCGCCAGCTCGGCGTCACCAAGGGCAGTTTCTACTGGCATTTCCGCACCCGTGAAGCGCTGCTGCATGCGGCGCTGGAACGCTGGGAGCAATACGGCGAGCGCGAGGTGCTGGGGCAGATCGAACAGATCAGCGACCCGCGCAAGCGTCTGCCGGAACTGTTCCGCCGGGTTGCCCACGAATTGCAGCCGCACCGCGTGTATGCCGCGCTGCTGAAGGCGCTGGATCACCCCCAGGTGGTGCCGGTGATGGCGCGCGTGTCGCAGCGACGGATGGAATTCCTCAACACGGCCTACCGCGAGTCCGGCCTGCCGCCGCCGCAGGCCTTGAACCGGGCCCGGCTGACCTACGCCGCCTACGTCGGTTTCCTGCAGCTCAATTTCACCCTGGGGCTGCCACGACTGAACCTGGAGGAGTTCGACGCCTATGTCGAACACATGATCGCGACCCTGATTCCGGCCTGAACAGGAAGCCGCGGAAAGCCCCGAACGGCGCCATCTGGCGCCGTTTTTGTTGCATGAAACCTTGCAATACCAGTGCCTGCAAACTACCGTTTCAGATCACTTTTTGAAAAAACCTCAAGAGGACACGATGGCCAGCAAGCTGGAAGCGCTCGCGCAGTGGGTCGATGAAGTTGCCGCCCTGACCCGCCCCGCGAAGATTCACTGGTGCGACGGCTCGGATGCCGAATATCAATCCCTGGTGCAGGAGATGCTGGCCGACGGCACCCTGATCGAGCTGAACCAGCAGACCCATCCGGGCTGCTACCTGCACCGCTCCCATCCCACCGACGTGGCCCGGGTCGAACACCTCACCCTGGTCTGCCATCCGAACAAGGAAGACGCCGGCCCGAACAACCACTGGATGGACCCGGCCGAGGCGCACGCGAAGATCGACGCCCTGTTCGACGGCTGCATGGCAGGCCGCACCATGTACGTGATCCCGTACTGCATGGGCCCGATCGACTCGCCGCTGTCTCGCTGCGGCGTGGAGATCACCGACAGTCCGTACGTGGTCGCCAACATGAAGATCATGACCCGCATGGGCGCCGCCGCGCAGGCGCGCATCGAGCGCGAGGGCAGCTTCGTCAAGGGCCTGCACTCGAAGGGTGAACTCGACCCCGAGCGTCGCTGGATCATGCATTTCCCGGCCGAGCTGTCGATCAAGTCCTACGGCTCGGGCTACGGCGGCAACGCCCTGCTGGGCAAGAAATGCCACGCACTGCGCATCGCCTCGAACCAGGCCCGCACGGAAGGCTGGCTGGCCGAGCACATGCTGATCGTGGGCATCGAGAACCCGCAGGGCGAAACGCACTACGTCGCCGCCGCGTTCCCCTCCGCCTGCGGCAAGACCAACCTCGCCATGCTGATTCCGCCGGAAGGCTACCGCCAGGCCGGCTGGAAGGTGTGGACCGTGGGCGACGACATCTGCTGGATGCGTCCCGGCGCGGATGGACGGCTATATGCGATCAACCCGGAAGCGGGTTTCTTCGGCGTGGCGCCGGGCACCAGCAACGCCACCAACCCGAACGCGCTGAAGAGCATTTCGCACGACACCATCTTCACCAACGTCGCCGTCACCGCCGACAACCAGCCGTGGTGGGAAGGCCTGCCCGGCACGCCGGTCACCGACTGGCAGGGGCGTCCGCATGACCCGGCCAATGGCCCGGCCGCGCATCCCAACTCCCGCTTCACGGTCAGCGCGAAACAGTGCCCGACCTGGTCGGAAATGGCCGAGGCGCCCCAGGGCGTGCCGATCAGCGCGATCGTGTTCGGCGGTCGTCGCCCCTCGCTGCTGCCGCTGGTGATGGAATCGCGCGACTGGACGCACGGCGTGCTGATGGGCGCCGCGATGGGTTCGGAAACCACCGCCGCCGCCACCGGCGCGGTCGGCGTGCTGCGCCGCGACTCGATGGCGATGAAGCCGTTTGCCGGCTATCACTACGGCGACTATTTCGCGCACTGGCTGTCGTTCGACCAGCCAGGCGCGAAGCTGCCGAAGGTGTTCCACGTCAACTGGTTCCGCAAGGGTGCCGACGGCAAGTTCCTGTGGCCAGGCTTCGGCGACAACCTGCGCGTGCTGGAATGGATGATCGATCGCGCAGAAGGCCGCGTCAGCGGTGTGGAGACGCCGATCGGCATCCTGCCGGCCGAGGGCGAGCTGAAGCTGGACGGCCTCAAGCTCGACCAGGCGCAACTGGACGAATTGCTCGACGTGGACCAGGCCGGCTGGCAGGCCGAACTGGCCGCCATCGGCGACTACCTGCAGACCTTCGCCCCGCGCCTGCCCGAGTCGTTGCAGCGGGAGCAGCAGCGGGTTGCCGACGCACTGGACAGCGCCGCTGAGCAGCCGCGCCGCGAAGCAGCGGCGTCCTGAATTGACCGATCGCGGGCAGGCCGCCACGGCCTGCCCGCGCGGCTTCAAACCCTTTCGCGCGGCGGCGCATCCAAGCTGGCAAGATGAACGCCGCCTGCCCCGCTCTCGGAAGCACCATGTCGCCTGCCCCAGCGGGAACCAACGACAGCGATGACGTGCGCGCCGCGGCTGCCGGCGACCGCCGCGCGTTTCAACGGCTGTACCAGTTGCACGTGGGGCGGGTGCACGGCGCGGTGTACCGGCTCGCCGGCTACGACCATGCGCGCGCCGAGGATCTCACCCAGGATGCCTTCATCCGCGCGTGGCAGAAGCTGCCAGGCTTCCGTCATGAAAGCGCGTTCGGCACCTGGTTGTACCGGCTGGCGGTGAACGTGGCGCTGATGGACATCCGCGCCCGCGGCGCCGATCCGGTCAGCATGATGGACGAGGAAGACCTGCCCGACGCCGGCAGCACGCCGTTCTGCGCCGCCGAGCGCGAGGAGCTGGAACATGCCGTGGGCAAGCTGCCGCCGCGGGCCCGCGCGGTGCTGGTGCTGCACGACGTCGAAGGCTGGAAGCACGAGGAAATCGGTGCCGAACTGGGCATGGCGGTGGGCACCTCGAAGGCGCAGTTGCATCGCGCCCGCGGCCTGCTGCGCAAGGTATTGGGAGAAAGCTCATGAATGAATTCGAATGGCGTCGACAGATGCACGAACTGCGCCAGCCGGTGTCGCCATCGCGCGACCTCTGGGCGGGCATCGACTCGGCGCTCGATCAGGCCGAACACCGCGAAGGAAGCGCAGGCAGCCATGCCCTCGCGCATCGGCGACGCTGGCTGTTCGGCGCGGCACTCGCCGCATCGCTGCTGCTGGCCGCCGGCATCGGCTGGCACGCCACCCGCGGCCCGGCCGACATCGTCACCACCCGGGTCGCCACGAATACCACCTCGTGGAAGCCGTCCGACCCACGGCTCAGCGGCGCCGCCATCGAACTGGATGCCGCTCGCATGGAACTGCAACTGGCGATCCGGCAGGCGCCTGACTCGCTCGCGCTGCAACGGCTGCTCGGCCGCACCGAACAGCAACAATCCCAACTTCGCCAACTGGCCAACCAGTCCGGCTGATACATCAAGGAACAAGCATGAAAACCGCACGCTATCTTCCGTTGCTGCTGTGCTTCTGCATCGGCCAGGCCCTGGCCGACACGCCGATCAACCTGCACCACGACGCCTCGGCTACCGCCAGGGTCAGCATCAGCAATGTCGCCGGCACGGTGAACGTGATCGCCTGGGATCGCAATGAGGTGCAGGTCAGCGGCCGCCTCGGCGAGGGCGCCAAGCCATTGGCGATCACCGGCAGCAAGGACCACCTGGAAATCAAGGTGGAACCCAAGGGAAGCTCCGGCGGCTGGTTCAACTGGGGCGGCGACAACAACATGTCCGCCACCACGCTGGAACTGCACGTGCCCAGGGCCGCCTCGCTCGAGGTCGACGTGATCAGCGCACCGCTGGTGATCGACGGCATGGACGGCGGCAGCATCGAGGTCAACACCGTGAGTGGCAAGGCGCGCATCAATGCCCGCACGCCCTCGCTGACGGTGGACAGCGTCAGCGGCGGCATCGAGCAGGCCGGGCATGCGGACAAGGTCGAACTGCAGACCGTCAGCGGCGACATCCTTGCTCCCTCGCTCGGCAACCAGGTCGAGCTGCAAACCATCTCCGGACGCATCCAGGCCAGCGGGGGCCCGTGGCAGAAACTCACGCTCAGCACCGTGTCGGGCAATGTGCAATTGAACGGCGGGCTGACCGCCGGCGGCAGCATCGATATCGACAGCATGAGCGGCGACGTGCAGCTGCAGGTCCCCGCCAGCACGGACGCCAGCCTGCACGCCACCAGCTTCAGCGGCAATCTGCGCAGCGACTTCGGCACTGCGACGCAGCCCGAACACGGCCCGGGCAGTTCGCTCGATGCCCGCCTGGGCAACGGCCAGGGCAAGATCAACGTCGAGACCTTCAGCGGTGACCTGCGCGTGCGTCGGCAGGACTGAACAGGCCGGGCGTGGCCCAGCCCGCCACGCCCACATGAAAACGCCGTCGCGCAAGCGACGGCGTTTCTGTTCTGGCTGCGACGAGCGCTGCCGCGCCGCTCAGAGATCCTGGTGGTACTGCACGTACGGCGTACGCGACTGGTCCGGCTCGGGACCCACCGGCGTGTTGGCCGGCGTACCGGAGGACCACAGGTTCTGCGCGCCGACGCTCAGCGAGCCGCGCCACGGCAGGCGCCAGGTCACGCCCAGATCGATGCTGTTCCAGCGGCGATCGGCGTTGAGGTCGCCGGGAATGGCCACTTGCGGCTGCATCGTGCGACCCGTCAGCACACCGCTCAACGAGCCGTGGTCGACACCGAAACTCAGCACCTTCTGGTCCAGCGTATCGACGCCGAGCAGATTGCCGGGAAGCAGGTGGATGCGGCCGACGCTGGCCCCCAGGTCGATGCCGCTCTTGCTGCCCAGTGCGAGCCGGCCGCGGGCATTGAGTTGCGCGCTGTTGTCAAAACTGGAAAGGCCATCCACGCCCGGCGCCGCGCCCGGCAGGACGCGCGGCAACACATTGCCCGCGTTCGGTGCGCTGTTGGTGCCCACGCTGACGCCCACGCTGTAGCGGCCGGTCGCATAGGTGGCGCCCACTTCGCTGCCGCGCAAACGCTGCCCCGGGTGGGTCCAGGAAAGCTCGCTCACCTCGGCATGCGCCTGCAAGCGGGGGCCGAGGCCGTATTCCACGCCGGTGCTGGTCACACTGGAGCCGTCCAGCACCCGCAAGGCCAGCGGAGAATGGCTGGCCATGGTTTCGGCCGTGCTGCTGCGATCGGTCTTCAGCGACAGCACGTGGCCATCGGCCGTGCGCCACAGCGGCACCAGCATGCCCGCTTCCGCCTGGGTGGCGGAGGTCGCCGGCTGCGCCAGCAGATCATCGGCCATCCTGTTGTCGGCGCCCACGGACTGACCGGCCGCGGCAAGCGGCAACGCAACGGTCAGCAGGAGGGCGGAGAGGCGGCGCATGGTCGGAAACCGGTAACTCACTCGAGCGAAAGCGTGATTGGGTGCAAGTGTACCCCGTTTTACGTTTTACTAACACCCTGAAAAGCTGCCGAAACGCACATATTGGGACTCGGCGAGGACATTCGACCCCTGACCCGCGCCGGGGTTCCCCGGCTCGACGCTGGCGGCGAAGCGGGCTTACACGATATAAAGGCGTGTCGTCCCGGCTCAACCAGGTCGTCCCGGAAGCAGCCTTTAGCCTCATGAGCGCCACACCGACGATCCGCCCCTCTTCGTCACCACCGGTGTCGCGAGACCCTGCGGCCCTGCATGCAGCGGTCGAACGCCTGTTCGAGGCGGCGGATGCCGCCGGCGTGATGGAGATTTGCGAGCTGGTGCTGACCCATTTCGGTGTCCAGGGGCATCTGCGCTGGCGGCGGCGGGACGAACAGGTCGCGCACCTGGCCGGCCAGCTGGACCTCGCCGAAGATCCGCAAGGTTCGCGCACCCTGATCCTGGAATGGGCCGACCTGCCGCTGGCCGATGTCACGCGCGACCAGTTGGAGTGGCTGGGTCGGCTGGCCGACATCCGCCTGCGCCAGCTTGCCGAAACCAGCCGCCTGTACGAGGCCATTTCGCGCCTGGCCCTGGCCGAGCGCCTGCAACGCGCGCTCTACGCCATCGCCGAACAGGCCGGCGCAGGGCACGACATGCCCGAGATGATGCGCTCGCTGCATGCCATCGTCAGCAGCCTGATGTACGCGGAAAACTTCTACATCGTGCTGTACGACGCGGCGACCGACACGGTCCGCTTCCCCTATTACGTCGACATCGCCGACACCGATCCACCGCCGCCGGACCAGAGCGTGCCGATGCACGAGCTGCTGCACAGCCTGACCTGGAACCTGTTGCAGGAAGGCCGGCCGCTGATGGGTTCCATCGACGAACTGAGGCAGCAGTTCGGCGACCGCTTCGTGCTGGTCGGCCCCAGCTGCGAGCACTGGCTCGGTGCCCCGCTGCTGCGTGCCGGTCGCGTGGTCGGCGGCATCGTGATGCAGAGCTACCGGCCGGATACGCATTATTCGCGGCACGACCTGGACCTGCTCAACTATGTGGCCCAGCACGTGCAGACGGCGCTGGAGCGACGCGAGGCGCACATCGAACTGGGCCGCCGCGTCACCGACCGCACGGCGGCGCTGCGCGAGGCCAACCGCGTGCTGCGCCAGCAGGTGCTGCAGCGTCAGCGCGGGGAACGCCTGCAGGCGGCGCTGTTCCGCATCGCGGAACTGGCCAACACCGCCGAAAGCCTGGAGAAGTTCTACGCCGCCACCCACCAGGTGATCAGCGGCCTGCTGTACGCGCGCAATTTCTACATCGCCCTGGTCGACGAGGAAAGCGGGCAGCTCACCTTCCCGTATTCGGTGGACGACATCGACAACGTGCGCCCACCGCGGGCGCATGGCCGCGGCGCGACGGAATACGTGCTGCGCCATGCGAAGCCGCTGCTGGCAACGCCGGCCGAGATCGAGCGGCTCAGCGCGCTCGGCGAGATCAGCCATTTCGGCACCCGCTCAGTGTGCTGGCTTGGCGTGCCGCTGATCTGGGGCGGCAAGGCGACCGGCGTGCTGGCGCTGCAAAGCTACTCGCCCGAACACACCTACAACGAGCGCGACCAGGAACTGCTGACCTTCGTCAGCTACCACATCGCCAACGCGCTGCAACGCAAGCAGGCGGCAACCTCGCTGAAGCAGGCCTACGCCGGGCTGGAACGCCGCGTCACCGAACGTACCCGCGCCCTTGCACTGGCCAATCGCGACCTGCGTGAACAGATCGCCGAGCGCGAGCGCGTCGAGCGCCGGTTGAAGTACGAGACGCTGCACGACTCGCTGACCGGCCTGCCGAACCGCACCCTGCTGCTGCAGCGCCTCGAACAGGCAATGCAGCGCTACATCGCCAGTCCGAACGAACAGTTCGCGGTGCTGTTCATCGATCTGGACCGCTTCAAGGTGATCAACGATTCGGTCGGGCACCTGGTCGGCGACGACCTGCTGTTCCAGGTGGGCGGCCGGATTCGCGCCTGCCTGAAAACGCGCGACGTGGTGGCGCGGCTGGGCGGCGACGAATTCGCCGTGCTGCTGGAGGGCATCGTGGACACCGCCAAGCCGATGCTGATCGCCGATCGCATCATCAGCGAACTGCAGACGCCGTTCCGGCTCGGCACCAAGGAGATCTTCACTTCGGCATCGATCGGCATCGCACTGTCCAGCCCGCATTACCGCCAGCCCGAGGAGCTGCTGCGCGACGCCGACGCGGCGATGTACAACGCGAAGGACGGCGGCCGCCACCGCGCGGCGATGTTCGACGACCGCCTGCGCCGCGAGGCGCTGTCGCTGCTGGACATGGAAAGCGACCTGCGCCACGCGCTCAGCCGCAACGAATTCGAGCCGTTCTATCAGCCGATCGTGGAACTCTCCGACGGGCGCGTCACCGGTTACGAGGCGCTGCTGCGCTGGCATCATCCCGAACGCGGCCTGCTGTCGCCGGGCGATTTCCTGCTGATCGCCGAGGAATGCGGCTGCGCCGAGGCGATCGACTGGCAGATCTTCGAGCAGGTGTGCACCCAGGCCGTGCGCCTGATCGGCACCGAAGGCTTCATCAGCATCAACGTGTCCGGCCGGCACTTCCGGGTGGCCGATCTCGACCAGCGCCTGCTGGCGCTGTTCAACCAGTACGCCGTGCCCACCCGCTGCATCCGCATCGAGGTCACCGAGCATGCGCTGCTGGAGAATCCGACCCAGGTCAAACAGATGCTGCAGAACCTGCGCAGCCACGGCGTCGGCATCGCGCTGGACGACTTCGGCACCGGCTATTCCTCGCTCAGCTATCTCCACCAGTATCCGTTCGAGACGCTGAAGATCGATCGCTCCTTCATCACCGAGCTGCCGCCGGACGACACCGAGACCCAGGGCCTGGCACTGGTGCGCGCGATCCAGGTGCTGGCCGACTCGCTGCAGATGAAGGTGATCGCCGAAGGCATCGAGGAAGAGTCGCAACGCCAGGCGCTGATGCGCGTGGGTTGCCGCTACGGCCAGGGATTCCTGTTCGCCCGGCCGCAACCGGCCAGCACGTGGCTCAGTGCGGACAAGCCCCTGCTGCTGGCCTGAAGCAGTTCACTGGGCGGTATCCGGCGCCGCCGGCGCCGCACTGTCACTGAGCAGATGCTCGGCATCAATCCGGTCGAAGTGGTAGCGCTGCGCACAAAACTCGCAGATGACCTCGATCTCGTTGTCGCGGGCCAGCAGGGCCGCTTCCACTTCCTCGCGACCCAGCGAACGCAGCATCGCCGTCACCCGTTCGCGGCTGCAGCTGCACCCGAATGCCAGTGGCCGGGGTTCGAACAGGCGCACCGACTCCTCGTGATACAGGCGGTACAGCAGCTGCTCCGGCGCAACGCCCAGCAATTCCTCCACGCCCAGGGTCGCGGTGAGCTGCAGCACGCGGTTCCACGCATCCTCGTCGTGCACGGCGTCGATGCCACCCTCGCCGGGCATCTTCTGCAGCATCAGCCCGACGGCATGTTCGCCATCGGCGGCCAGCACGATGCGCGCCGGCAATTGTTC
Source organism: Rhodanobacter sp. Soil_C_14 (assembly GCF_057657335.1). NCBI lineage: Bacteria > Pseudomonadati > Pseudomonadota > Gammaproteobacteria > Lysobacterales > Rhodanobacteraceae > Rhodanobacter > Rhodanobacter sp. Soil_C_14. The sequence continues at coordinate 969,346 of NZ_JBDGIQ010000001.1, forward strand.
GGACTTCACGAAATAGTCTTCCAGCGAATCGGCCAGACCGGCGTGCCGCAGTTCGACCAGGCCCTGGTAACGCTGGCCGCGATCCACGTTGCCGATGGTGATCGCCATGATCGCATCGGACAATGCGTCCAGTGCCAGCGGTGCAGGCAGGAGTTCGTTCCAGCGTGCCAGTCCGCGCAGGTGTCCCTGATCGTTGCACTCGGCAAACAGCAGGCGCAGCGCACCGGAGCTCTTCAGTTCCAGCGACAACGCGCCATCGAGCTTGATGTTGCCGGTAAGCAGCGCGCTGGCCGCCAGCGCCTCGCCAAGCAGGCTGCACAGTGGCAGCGGATACTCCGCGCGCGTGGCCACTTCGCGCCAGGCCGGTCCAAGCCGGACCAGCGCCCCACGCACGCCGGCGCGTTCCAGCAGGAAGCGATGCAGCACGTCTTCGACAGGCAGGTTTTCCACAGGCGGTGATTCCGTTTCGATTCAATCGGCCGAGATGGGGTCGCCATGGCGCCCGCACAACGCCCCTTATACTGCCAGTCATGCCCGCCTTGTTCAGCCATCCCCTGCTTCGTCGCCTGCTGCGATCGCTCGCCATTCTGCTGCTCGGCTGGCTGGCACTAAGCTGGCTGCTGGTGCTGGTGCTGCGCTTCGTGCCGCCATGGACCTCGGCCGTCATGCTGGAACGGCAGCTCGGTGCCCTGATCCATGGCGAGAAGGACTTCCACCTGCGCCATCACTGGGTGCCGTGGAGGCAGGTTTCGCCCTGGGTGCCGCTGGCGATGGTGGCCGGCGAGGACCAGAAGTTTCCCTATCACCACGGCTTCGACCTCGACTCGATCCAGGACGCCCTCGATGCCGCCGATGACGGCAAGCGCCTGCGCGGCGCCAGCACGATCAGCCAGCAGACCGCCAAGAACCTGTTCCTGTGGAATGGCCGCAGCTTCGTGCGCAAGGGGCTGGAGGCGTACTTCACCATGCTGATCGAGCTGACCTGGCCCAAGCAGCGCATCCTCGAGGTGTACGTGAACATCGCCGAGCTGGGCGATGGCGTCTACGGTGTCGGCGCAGCCAGCGATGTCTATTTCCACACCACGCCGGCACGACTGGGGCCGGCCCAGGCCGCGCGTCTGGCCGCGGTCCTGCCCAGTCCGCGCCGCATGCACGCGGACCGGCCAAGCGCCTACGTGCAACGCCGGACGAACTGGATCCAGCAGCAGATGATGCAGCTGGGAGGTACCGGCTACGTCGAGGGCCAGGCCCCTGCACATCCGCCACGCCGGGGCCGCTGAATCCGGCGGCGGCCACGGGTTTCCTGCCGCGCGCCGCGATTCACAACTTCACTACACGCGCGAACGACGGCGGCGCTAGACTCGGCATCGGACAGCCCGTCCGTAGCCGAATGGGGATCCGCGCATGACCCAGGTCAAACATCTGCTGCAAGGCAAGGGCAATGCGATCTACCGCGTTGCACCGGAAACCCCCGTGCTCGAAGCGATCAAGCACATGGCCGAGCATCGCGTCGGCGCGCTGCTGGTGATGCATGGCGAGAAGCTGGTCGGCGTGATGTCCGAGCGCGACTACGCGCGCAAGGTGATCCTGCAGGGCCGCTCCTCTTCGCAGACCGCGGTGTCCGACATCATGACCGGCACCCCGCTCACCGTCGGCCCCGACACCGACGTGTTCGACTGCATGCGCCTGTGCACCGACAGCCGCATCCGCCACCTGCCGGTGGTCGAAGGCGACACGGTGGTCGGGGTGATCTCCATCGGCGACCTGGTCAAGGCGGTGATCGATGCGCAGGCCGAGCAGATCGAGCATCTGGAGCGTTACATCACCAGCTGAGATTCGGGAGAGCACCGCCTCAAAGCGGTGCTTTCGCATCTGCGTTCGCGCGCACCTTTTCTTCCGGTTCCAGGTCGGGCGACCAGCCTGCACGGCGGGACACCAGCGTCGCCAGCGCCGCCACACCCGCGCCGGCGAGGGCCAGTCCGCCGATGCCCCAGCCCAACATCCGCAGCCAGCTCACCGCGCTGGTCACCACCAGATCGCCGAAGCGCCACACCGCGGTCTCGACGAAGTTCTTGCCCTTGTAGCGCATCTCGCGGGGCACCCGCGTATACAACGCATCCACCGCGGGCTTGGTCATGCCGTAGGCAAAACCGCGCGTGATCACCAGCATCACCGCCAGCAGCAACGGCACGCTGTAGCCGAAGAAAGAAACGCTGCCGCTGCCGATCAGCGCCACCGCAGCGAGCAAAACCAGATTCACCAGCGACGGCACGACCAGCCCCCAGCCGGCGCCGCGACGCACCAGCAGCCACGGCGTGATGCTCAGCTGCAAGGCTGCGCCAAGCAGGTTGGTGGCCAGATCCAGATTGTTGTAGAACGCCGTACGCGCCACGGCATCGGCGAAATTCGCCTTGGCGTAATCGGCCACCATCGCGTACGCCAGCGTGCCGATGCCGTCACCAAACAGCATCAGCAAGGCCATGTAGCGCAAGAAGGGATGTGACCACAGTTGCTTGATGCCGGCCCACAACGAGCCGCCGATCACCTCGTCGCCCTGGCTGCCGGGCTGACGATCGTGACTGGCGGAAAGACGCAGCAACAGGATCATCGATGCGGTCAACGACACCGACGACACCAGCAGCAGTGGCGCGACGCCGATCAGGTGCACCAGCAGCTTGGTCACCAGCGGCCCGAAGATCGCACCGGCCATGCCACCCAGCGCGATCAGCGAGAACACGCGCCGCGCCTGGCCGCTGGAGAAGATGTCCGCCATGAAGCTCCAGAACAGCGACACCACGAACAGGTTGAACACGCTGACCCAGACGAAGAACACCACGCCCAGTTCGCGCGCACCGATCCGGTCCTGCGCCATGAAGGCCGGCACGAACCCGAGCAGGCACACGATGAAGAAGCTGTAGCTCCAGCCCAGCAGCTGGCGACGCGGGAAGCGCGCCACCAGGGCACCGAACAGCGGCGTCATCAGCAGCATCACCACGAACACCGCACCGTAGAACAACGGCAGCGACTGCGAACCGACCGCGCCGCTCAACTGGTCACGCACCGGCCGGATGATGTAATACGAAGTCATCACGAAGAAGAACGCCAATGCGGAGAGCATCGGCGCTGCAGCTTGTTTCACCATGGTCCGACGATACAGACTCACTTCGCACATCCGGCGTGGGGCGCGGCAAGCCTAGCACGCGACCATGTCCACTCTTCGGGGGCAGCAGATTGATGAATCGCCATGACTACATCATCGTCGGCGCCGGCTCGGCCGGCTGCGTGCTGGCCAACCGGCTCAGCGCCAATCCGGCCACGCGCGTGCTGCTGCTGGAAGCGGGCCCGACCGACTGGAACCCGCTGATCCACATGCCCGCCGGCATCGCGCGGCTGGCCAACAATCGCCGCCTCAACTGGAACTACCGCACCGAAGCGGAGCCTGCGCTCAACCAGCGCCGACTGTGGTGGCCGCGCGGCAGGACGCTGGGCGGTTCCAGCTCGATCAACGCGATGTGCTACATCCGCGGGGTCGCCGCCGATTACGACGAGTGGGCCCGGGTCACTGGCGACCCGCGCTGGTCGTGGAACGAGGTGCTGCCCTGGTTCGTGCGCAGCGAAGACAACAGCCGCGGCGAAAGCCCGTTGCACGGCATGCACGGTCCGCTCGGCGTATCCGATCTTCGCCACGTCAACCCGTTGTCACGGGTGCTGATCGAGGCGACCGCCAGTGCGGGGCATCCGCGCAACGACGATTTCAATGGTGTCGGCCAGGCCGGCTTCGGCCTGTACCAGGTCACCCAGCGTGACGGCGCCCGCTGCTCGACGGCGGCGGCGTACCTGAAACCGGTGCGCAGTCGCGCCAACCTGCAGGTGCGCACGAGCGCGCTGGTCGAGCGCGTGCTGATCGAAAATGGCCGCGCCGTCGGCGTGCAGTTGCGCCGCGGCCGGCACGGCACTGAACGAATCGAGGCCGGCGAAGTGATCGTCGCTGCGGGCGCGATCAACTCGCCGCAACTGCTGATGCTGTCGGGACTGGGTCCGGCCGATCATCTGCGTGATCACGGCATCGCGGTGCAGGCCGACCTGCCCGACGTCGGTGGCAACCTGCAGGATCATCTGGACATCTGCACGCTCGATGGCAATGCGACCCGGATCAGCTACGACCACCTCAACGAACTGTCCGCCGGCCTGCGCTGGCTGCGCCATCGCGACGGACCGGGCAGCTCCAACGTGGCCGAGGCCGGCGGTTTCGTGCGCAGCCGCTTCGCCGGCGACGAGCGTTGCGACCTGCAGTTCCATTTCGTGCCGGCACTGCTCGACGATCACGGCCGCCACCGCCTGCCCGGCTATGGCTATACGCTGCACGCCTGTTACCTGCACCCGCGCAGCCGCGGCCGGTTGCGCCTGCACTCGGCTGATCCGGCGCAACCGATCGCGATCCACGCGAACTACCTGGGCGACCCGGAAGGCCATGACCTGAAGCTGATGATCGAGGCCGCGCGGCTGTCGCGCGAGATCCTGGACCAGCCCGCGTTCGCGCCCCATCGTGGCGCCCCGGTGTTTCCCGAACGCCGCATCGACACCGACGCCGAATACACCGACTTCATCCGGCGCAAGGCGGAGACCATCTATCACCCGGTCGGTACCTGCCGCATGGGCAACGACGATCACGCGGTGGTCGACAGCGAATTGCGCGTGCGCGGCATCGACGGCCTGCGCGTGGTCGATGCCTCGGTGATGCCGGCGCTTCCCACCGGCAACACCAATGCGCCCACGATCATGATCGCCGAGCGGGCAAGTGCGCTTCTCTTGGAGACCGCAGCTCCGTAGGGCGGACACCGTCCGCCGCACGCACCTGACATGACAACAACCAGAGCCGGCGGGCAGCGCCCGGCCTACGAAGCCAGGCAAGAGCCCTCGCGCGCGCCGAGGCGCTCCTGCAGCGGCACTGCGCAGTGCAGGCCGGCGCAAATCACTCGCAACAGTTCGGCCTCTTCCACACTGAGGAGGTCATCCGCGTTGATTGCAACGACGATACCCTGGATCACCAGCTCCTTGGCGACCGGCAGCAAGCCGTCCAGATCGTCCAGCGCCTGCTCGAACGGTGCCTGCCAGGCCGCTGGCGGCGGCGTCCATTCGATCGCTTCGCCGGGAAAGGCATGTTGCATCGCCATCAGCCAGACGCGCCGCGCGCCCGCTTCGTCGGAACAGCCGCCCGCGGCGACGATGGCGCAGACCAGGGCCACGCTGTCACGGCAGGCCGGAAGTTTTTTCACGCCATCGATCGGTGCGCTCCGCGGCCGCTGCGCCTCCAGCAACTGCAGGCGCAGCAGCCGCGCCAGGCAGTATTCGCCCAGATCGACCCTGCCATCGGCATTGACCACTGCATCGAGAGTGACCAGCAAGGTCTGCTGTCGTCCTGCCGGCAGGCACTTCAATGCGGGGAAGGCCAGCGAGGCCAATGGCAGGCGGGAACCCGGTGGCAGCGACGCTAGATCGGCGGCGACATCCTGCACCGCCCGCTGCACGTCGTCACCGAACGCATCGACGATGATGCGCCGCTGTGCCGGCTGTGGTTCGGCCGCGGAGGCGGCCAGCGCCAGCACCACGGCAAGCGCCGACTCGGGCTGCTGCGCGGCTTCCCGCAAGCGCGTGGGCAAGGCCCGATGCAATGCGGCGGCGCGCTGGAACTGTCCTCTGGCCGGCGTGCCAGCGCTCGCCAGCGCGCCAGTCAACAATGCCGGCACTACGAGAGGAATCGCCATCCCCGGAATCACGCCGGCATGCACCGGCGACATGGCCGGTGCCGGCGCCGATGCCAGCAAGGGGCTGGCCGTGGCTTGCATGGCCACACGCAGCATCGCCGTGCGAATCCGGATCAGCTCCTCTTCCCGAAAGCCCGGTTCCAGCGCACGAATGCGCTGCAGCAGCGGTGGATGGGTGGCGAACAGCTCACTGGATCGACCGGCCGCGCAGAACAGCATGTGCGCCACTTCCTGCCTGTTCGCCATCTGCAGGCGCGAGGTCAGGCCGAGCGCCGCGATCTTCTTCAGGGCGCCGGCGATGCCGGCGGTCTGGCGGGTGAACTGTACAGCCGAGGCGTCGGCCAGCATCTCGCGCGAACGCGACACCGCAGCCTGTATCAGTCGCGCGAAGAAGTAGCCGATGTAGCCGATCCCGATCAGTGCCAGCCCGATCAGCACGATCTGGCCAGCACCGTCACGTCGACTGCTGCGCTCGGCGTTGGACTCGATCACCCGGCGCCCCGCGATCCCCACCACGAGGATGCCGAACATCAGGCCCATCAGCCTGATGTTCAATCGCATGTCACCGTTCAGCACATGGCTGAACTCGTGCGCGATCACACCCTGCAACTCGTCGCGGGTGAGCTGGTCCAGGCAACCGCGGGTCACGCACACCGCGGCGTCCGATGCCGAATAGCCCGCGGCAAACGCATTGATGCCGAGCTCGTCCGCCAGCAGGTAGATGTCCGGCACCGGCACGCCGGCTGCAATCGCCACTTCCTCGATCACGTTGCGCAGCTGGCGCAATGCCGGGTCGCGGGCATTGGTGGGGACCACCACCGCACCCACGCGTTCGGCAACCGTCCTCCCGCCGCCGGACAGGCTCCTGATGCGGAACAACGAACTGAGGCCAATGCCGGCGACCACCGCCAGGCTACTGCCTAACAGCAGCGGCAGGTTCGATCGCGCCGACTCGCCGTTCGCCGGATGATGACCCAGCACCAACCACACCACGGCGTCGATCGCCGCCACGATGGCGGCCACCGCCAGCACGAACAGCACGACCAGGCGCCGGCTGCTGCTGCGCACGCGAGCCTGCTGCGCAAAGAAATCCATGGAGACTCCCGGATCTGCGCCGTGGCGTGCGCCACGACGCAGCAGCGATCAGCTGAAGGAAACCTTCGGCACGTCGCGCACGGCGGGGTTCTCGATCTTCAACGATTCGGCGGCAGCGAAACCGAAACTGTTGGCCACGAACGAGGCGGGAAACACTTCACGCTTGTTGTTGTAGGTCAGCACGGAATCGTTGTACGCCTGCCGCGCGAAGGCCACCCGGTTCTCGGTCGAGGTGAGCTCCTCGGACAGCTGCATCATGGTCTGGTTCGCCTTCAGGTCGGGATAGGCCTCCTGCAGCGCGAACAAATGACCCAAAGTCTGTGTCAAAGCATTTTCACTGCTGGCCAGCTGCTGCATCGCAGCCGCGTCACCCGGCTTGGCCTTGGCACCGGCCAGCCCGTTCACCGCCGCGTTGCGCGCCTGCACCACGGCCTCGAGGGTACCCCGCTCGTGGGCGAGGTAACCCTTGGCCGTCTCGACCAGGTTCGGTATCAGGTCATGTCGGCGCGTCAGTTGCACGTCAATCTGCGCGAACGCGTTCTTGTAGCCGTTGCGCGAAGTCACCAGTCCGTTGTAGATCGCCACGAAGTACAAGACAATCAGAACGACGACAATCAGAACAATGATCAGACCCATAGACAAATTCCCCACCCTGAGGCGCATCCCCACGCCGGAACCAGATCAGAATACCATGCAGTTTCACAAGCTCTTCCTGCTGGTCGCAGGCGCTCTCGGGCTGGCCTGTGCGCCGCTTTGCGCGAAGGCGGCGCCCTCTTCCGCCGCACCGGCGCCAGCGCCCACCAGCGTGGGCCAGACGCCGCAGAAGTTGCCGGCGGCACGCGTCAAGCAGACCCTTGCGGACTACCAGCGCTGGCTCAATCGCGTCGCGCAGCGCGATGCGGTAGCCGGGCTCGCCACCGCGGTGGTGATCGACGGCAAGGTGGCCTACGAGGGCACGATCGGCTACACCGATGCCACCACGAAGGACCCGATCACGCCGCAGACCGTGTTCCGCCTGGCATCGCTGTCCAAGGCCTTCGCCACCGCGATGACCGGCCTGCTGGTCGACGACGGCAAGCTCGGCTGGGACACGAAACTGCTCGACGTGCTGCCGTACTTCAAGCTGAAGGACATGCAGGCTGCCGCACGGGCCACCGTCGGCGACATCCTGGGGCAGCGACTGGGGCTGCCGCGAAACACCTACGACAACATGCTCGAAGGCGACACGTCCTACGAGGAACTGGTGCGCAAGCTGGACGAGGTCGACATGGTCTGCGGCGTCGGTCAGTGCTACGGCTACCAGAACGTCGCCTTCAGCATGATCGGCGACGTGGTGCTCGCGCGCACCGGCGACTTCTTCTATCACCAGGTCGACAAGCGCATCTTCTATCCGCTGGGCATGACCACCGCGAGCTATGGGCGCGCCGCCCTGGAATCCAGCAAGAGCTGGGCACGCCCGCATCGTGGCAGCAGCCGTGGCTGGATTCCGTTCGATCCGAACGAGACCTACTACCGCGTGGCGCCCGCCGCCGGCGTCAACGCCAGCATCCGCGACATGGAGAAATGGCTGATCGCGCAGATGGGCGGACGCCAGGACGTGTTGCCGACCTCGCTGCTCGACGTGCTGCATGCTCCGGGCGTATCCACGCCCAGCGAACTGCACGCCACGCCCTGGCGTCGCGCCCGGCTCACCGATGCCCACTACGCGCTGGGCTGGCGCGTGTACGAATACGGCGGTGAAACCCTGATCTATCACGCCGGCGCCGTAGCCGGTTACCGCACCATGATCGGTTTCTTCCCGAAGTACCGTGCCGGCGTGGTCACCTTGTGGAACTCCACCGGGCCCACGCCAAGCGGACTGATGCCGATGGTGCTGGACGGCCTGCTCGGCCTGCCACACGTCGACTGGGCCGAAATCGAAGGGCCGGCCAAGGCTGCCGCGCCGACCAGGGCCAGGAAACCGAAGCACAAGCCACGCGCGCGCCATCGGCCAGCACGCAAGCACTGAGAGGTTGTGATTTTTTCAACCTCGAAGCCCGGCCACGGCGAGGGCATGGATGCCCGAGTTGAGGCAACGCAGGAGCGGTTGCGCGATGGCCGGACGCGGATCGGTCACGCAAGTGACTGATTCGCGTGAGCACGTCCGGGCGCGTACCGGACGTGCGATAGAAGAAAACCACAGGAAGTGGTTTTCTTCACAGGCTCTGAGGGCTTGCGGCTTTCGCGGAGGGCGGTACCCGCTCACGCCGTGACCGTGCCCGCCGCGCGACTGCGCACACCGACTGACTCGCGATGGAAGAAGGCGCGCGCAGCCGCCTTTTTCACGGCCCCGGATTTTTGCTGGTCGAAAAAAAGGCGGCGCATGCAGAACATGCGCCGCCAGTCCATCGGTCACTTCCGGATCAGAGCTTGAACTCGATCCGCTGCTGCTTGATGCTGGACACCGCCTCACCGTTCTTCATCGCCGGCGTGAAGCGGTAGCGCTCCACGGCATCGATGGCCGCACGGTCGAACACATGGCGCGGCTGCGACTCGAGCACCTTCACGTCACTGGTCTTGCCGTCGGGGTCGACGGTGAACGTGACCACGACCCAACCCTGCTGGCGTGTGCGCATGGCCGCGGTGGGATAGCGTGCCGGAGCGGCCTTCACCAGCACGGCGGCGGTGTTGGCACCGCTCGCGCCGGACTGGTCCGCGCCTGCTGCCGCAGCGCCGGTCGAGTCGGCGGCGTTGGCCGTCGTCGAGGTCGGCTGACTGGCCTGTTGCGCCGTGCGTGCCTGCTGCGCCTTCTGCTGTTCGGCGGCCAGCGCCCTCTGCTGTTCGGCCAGCTGATCGGCCGCAGCCTTGTCCGCCGCCGCCTTCTGCGCAGCGAGCTGCGCCGCCTTCTCCTGGTCGAGGGCCAACTGCTGCTGCTTGTCCAGGGTCTTGCGCTGGGCATCCAGCTTCGAGCGCAGGATGGTCAGCGTGAAGTTCGCCGGATCCGCCTTGGCCAGCAGATCGATCTGGCGCTGGGCTTCGTTGAAGTCACGCGAGTTGATCGCCTGCTCCGCCGAATTGGCAGCGAACGGGAACGTCTCGCGCAAGGCATCCGAAGCCACCTTGTTGCCCGGCTCCTTCTCCAGCACGCGCAGGTAGAACTCGAAGGCATTGTTGCCGGCCGGCGCCAGATAGCGCTGCTCGTTCATGGCCGTGCGAGCCTCGGCGAGCAACTGGTTCAAATCCATCGCCGCCACGTTGGCCGGTGGCGGCGCCGCCCGCGTTGCGGTGGAAACCGGCGTGGACGGATGGCCACCCGAGTCGGCCATCACCAGATCCTGGTGCGGCTTGATGATGAGGAACCACGCGCCTACGGCAAGCAGGACAACGATGGCGATGATGGCAATCATGGTGGGGCGAATGGCCCCGCGCGCATGCCGGCGCGTATCTAGTATGTATCGGGTATCCATGGTCTCTCACTGAGTGTCGACAGATACCCGCGCTTTTTCCCCCTGTACACCCAGGAGCGACGAATCCCCCGGATTCACCGCGGCGCGGATGTGCAGAAGGTAACTCCAATGGGACAGCACGGCAAATGGCGCGAATTCCGGACCGCCGGGGAAAGACGCCTCACCCGCCGGCGACTCGCCGGGCGCGGACTCGATGCGGGCCAGCTGGCCCCGCGCCTCCCGCCGGAAACTTTTCCGTCGCCGGAAACGAAGCGTCCCGGCCAGGCCGGGACGAATCTTTCGAAGTGCTCTCCCCGCGCTGGGCACCGCGGGGAGAGAAGTCGATTGCTTGTCTTATTGTTGGGTAACGCGGGTCGGCTTACTTCTTCGCTTTGGCTTTGGCGGTCTTGGTGGCCTTCACCACCTTGGCCGGTGCAGCTTTCTTGGCGGCAGCCTTCTTCGGCGCAGCCTTCTTCGCAACCTTCTTCACGGCAGCTTTCTTGGCAGCAGCCGGCTTCTTGGCAGCAGCCTTCTTGGCGGCCGGCTTCTTGGCGGCAACCTTCTTGGCTGCCGGCTTCTTCGCTACCGGCTTCTTGGCGGCAGCCTTCTTGGCGGCAACCTTCTTCACGGCGGGCTTCTTGGCGGCGGCCTTCTTGGCGGCCGGTTTCTTTGCAGCGGGTTTCTTGGCAGTGGCCATGGTTCGTCTCAGCTCCTCATCAGTTGGCAGTGGTTGCCCAGTAAAAGCGTGCAGGAACGCTTCGACCAACACGTCACTGTTGGTAGCGTGCCGAAGATTGTTCACTTGACGATGCGTGCGCAAATCAGAAAGCCGCCGCAATACATGCAGCGGAATCGAGACAGTGATCTTGCGTACTGCATTCGCCTTTTCACCGTGTTCGACGTACGGCTTGATGAATTTGGTTGTTGCCATAAAACGCATTCCCCGTGATCTGTTGCGAAAGCTATCCCTGAAGATTTCTGGTGTCAATTGATTTCAATCATGAAATCAACCCGCCCGACCGGCCGCGATCCGCCCGGAACCACCGCGCGACGCGGCCTGCGGGGTTTGCATGCATCTTTCAATTGGACGTCCATACTTCCAAACGGATTTTGATCAGAATTTGACCAACACCTTGAAAGCCTTGTCCTGCAAGGCTTTCGCCATGCGCGACGAAAAAATGTTGAAAATCTTCCGCGCGAAAGCGATTCTCTGGCGCGATGCAAAATGGCCACCGCAACACCGTCGCCGACAGATGAACGGAACGCGACTGAAATCATTTTTCCGACTAGCCGAAAGATGGCCCGATCCCGGGTCGGGCAGGCCCGGAATGCATCGTCGACCAGATGATGCGTCCCGACTTCTCCAGGAAGGACGACGTGCGAGCACGCGCTCGCGGACCGATCGATCGTCGCCGCGCTCCGTTCGAAGACTGCGTGACGGAAAATTGCCGGGGAAGATTGCAGCGAAAAATCCACGCGAACTTCCCGACGATTTACCACTGATCCTGCGCTACCCGTCCCGGGAAAGTGCAGCGCGATTGCCTTGCGAAAAGAAGGCTCCGACGCAGCACGGCGAACCATCCCGAGCGGGCAAACCGCTATCGCAAAAACGGCGCCGGCCGCAAAAGCGGCCGGCGGAACATCACTCGACGAGCGAAAGACTCAGTGGTCTTCGTTCTCGACCACATCCTGGTAGTCATTCGCATCCAGCAGTTCGTCGAGCTCGGCACGATCGCTGGGACGCACCAGGAAGATCCAGCCTTCACCGAAGGCATCCTCGTTGATGGTTTCCGGCTTGTCATTGAGCAGCTCGTTGACCTCGACAACCTCGCCCGAGACCGGGGAGTAGATGTCCGACGCCGCCTTCACCGACTCCACCACGGCAGCGCCGGTGCCAGCCTTCACCGCCGAACCGACTTCGGGCAGCTCGACGTAGACGAGGTCGCCAAGCTGGCCCTGCGCGTGATCGGAGATGCCCACCCGTACCAGGCCGTCGTCTTCGACGCGGGCCCACTCGTGGGATTTGAGAAATTTCAGATCGCCGGGAATCTCGCTCATGATCGGGGTCCACTCGTTGGGTTGGGTTGCAGGCGGTGATTCTAGCCACATCCGCCTGCGGGAAGAATGTGCCGCGAGCGGCACGTGCATGACGACAACCTAGATCCCTTCGCAGGGTTTGCCGTCGCGCACGAAGGGATATTTCACCAGACGCACCGGCACCTCGCGACCGCGGATGTCGACGCGCACGTCACCCGGCGCGCCGGCCGGGATGCGTGCGAACGCCACCGCCTTGTTCAGGGTGGGCGCAAAGCTGCCCGAAAGGATCTCGCCCTCGCCGTTCGCGGTCAGCACCTTCTGGCCGTGGCGCAGCACGCCCTTGTCATCCAGCACCAGCCCGACCATTACGCGCGGCACGCCGGCAGCCTTCTGCTGCTCCAGCGCGGCGCGACCGATGAAGTCGCGTCCCTCGTCCAGCGCGATGGTCCAGGCCAGGTTCGCCTCCCACGGCGTGACCGTCTCGTCCATGTCCTGACCATACAGGTTCATGCCCGCCTCCAGGCGCAAGGTATCGCGCGCGCCGAGGCCGGCCGGCGCGACACCCGCCGCAGCCAGTGCTTCCCACAGGGCGACGGCATGCTCGGCGGGAACCACGATCTCGAAACCGTCCTCGCCGGTGTAACCGGTGCGCGCCACGAACAGTGGCATGCCGTGCGGCCCCTGCGCCGCGGCAGCGGCAAACTTGCCGAGCTTCTCGATGCGCGCGCGATCCACTTCATGCAACAGCCCCAGCACCTTGGCGCGGGCGGCCGGGCCCTGCACCGCGATCATCGCGAACTCGGGACGCTCCTTCACCTGCACCTCGAACGCCTGCGCCTGAAGCTCGATCCAGGCCAGGTCCTTGGCGCGGGTGCCGGCATTGACCACCAGCCGGTAGAACTCGTCGCCCAGGTAATACACGATCAGGTCGTCGATCACGCCGCCACGCTCGTCGAGCATGCAGGAATACAGCGCCTTGCCTTGCACCTTCAGCTTGTCGATGCTGTTGGCCAGCAGGTGGCGAAGGAAGTCGCGGACCCGCGCACCATGCAGATCGATCACGGTCATGTGCGAAACGTCGAACATGCCGGCCTCGCGGCGTACCGCGTGATGCTCCTCGATCTGCGAGCCGTAGTTGATCGGCATGTCCCAGCCACCGAAATCGACCATGCGTGCACCGAGTGCGCGATGGGTGGCATTGAGTACGGTCTTCTCGGTCATTGCGACGCAGCCTTGCGGAGGGGATGGGCCATTATCCCCGCCAGCACCCGGCAATCCAAGCCGAGTCCCCCCCTCCCCGCCCGCTCAGTCCAGACCTGGCAGGCTGGCGATGACCTGTTCGGCGAGTGCCTCGGCGCGCCGACCGTCGGCCAGCAGGTGGACTTCCGCCGCCTCGGGTCTTTCGTAGGGTGCATCGATGCCGGTGAAATTGCGGATCGCGCCGGACCGTGCCTTGCGGTACAGGCCCTTGGGGTCGCGTCGCTCGCATTCCTCCAGCGAGGCGTCCACGAACACCTCGATGAACTCGCCCGGCTCGAACATGTCGCGCGCGGAACGTCGCTCGCCGCGATACGGCGAGATCGCGCTGACCAGCACGATCAGGCCCGCGTCCACCATCAGGTGCGCCACCTCGGCGATGCGCCGGATGTTCTCGACGCGGTCCTCCGGGGTGAAACCCAGATCCTTGTTGATGCCATGGCGCACATTGTCGCCGTCGAGCAGATAGGTGTGGCAACCCAGTGCATGCAGCCTGCGCTCGACCAGGTTCGCAACGGTCGACTTGCCCGCGCCGGACAGGCCGGTGAACCACAGGCACAACGGCTGCTGCCCCTTGCTGGAGGCGCGTACCTGCTTGTCGATGTCGACATGCTGCCAGTGCACGTTGGCCGAGCGCCGCAGCGCGAAGTCCAGCATGCCGCAGGCCACCGTGGCATTGTTCTGGCGGTCGATCAGGATGAAGCCGCCCAGGGTGCGGTTGTCGGCATAGGTCTCGAACGCGATTTCCTCGTCGAGTCCCAGCGTGCAGCTGCCTACTTCGTTCAACAGCAGCTGTCGCGCCGCCAGTTTCGCCTGGCTGTTGACGTCCACCTTGTGCCTGATCGACATCACCCGGGCACTGACCGTGCGCGTGCCGAGCTTCAGCCAATAGTCGCGGTTGGGCAGCAATGGCGCATCGCCCACCCACAGCAGGTGGCAGGCGAACTGGTCGGCCACCTGCGCGGGATGCAGCGCATCGGCCAGCACATCGCCGCGGATGATGTCGATCTCGCGATCCAGGCACAGCGTCACCGCCTGCCCTTCGCCTGCCTGGGCCAGGTCGCCATCGGCGGTGACGATACGCGCGACGCGCGCACGCTGCCCGCCGGGCTGCACCACGATCTCGTCGTCGCAGGACACGCGGCCACCGCAGATCGTGCCGGCGTAACCGCGAAAGCTGTGATCCGGCCGGCTCACCCATTGCACCGGCATGCGGAAATCGGCGGCGCGAACGGGCGTGACGTCGGCGAATTCCAGCAGGCCGAGCAGGCTGTCACCGGCATACCAGGGCATGCGCGTCGAACGCGTACCCACGTTGTCGCCACTCAGCGCCGCCACCGGCAGGCAATGCACCTGGTCGATGCCCAGCTCGGCAGCAAGCTCGCGGTAGCTGGCGGCAATCGCCTCGAACGCTGCCTGGTCGAAGTCGACCAGGTCCATCTTGTTCACCGCCAGCACCAGTTGGCGGATACCCAGCAGCGCGCATATGTAGGTATGTCGCCAGGTCTGCGTCAGCACGCCCTTGCGTGCGTCGACCAGCACCACGGCAAGCTCCGCGTTGGACGCGCCGGTGGCCATGTTGCGGGTGTACTGCTCGTGCCCGGGGCAGTCGGCCACGATGAAGCTGCGCCGCGCGGTATGGAAATAGCGGTAGGCCACATCGATGGTGATGCCCTGCTCGCGCTCCGCATCCAGGCCGTCGGTCAGCAGGGCGAAATCGAGCATGTCGCTGCCGACGCCATGCTGGCGACGGCTGTCCCGTTCCAGCGCGGCCAGCTGGTCGTCCGGCAGCATGCCGGCATCGTAGAGCAGGCGCCCGAGCAGACTGCTCTTGCCGTCATCGACGCTGCCGCAGGTAATGAAGCGGAGCAGTCCCGGTACGCTGGGCACGGTCATCAGAAATAGCCTTCCTGCTTCTTGCGCTCCATCGAGGCGGAAGCATCCTGGTCGATCACGCGGCCCTGTCGCTCCGAACTGCGCGAATGCGCCATCTCGTCGATGATCTTCGCCAGCGTGTCGGCCGAGGATTCGACCGCACCGGTCAGCGGATAACAGCCGAGCGTGCGGAAGCGTACCTCGCGCATCTGCACCGATTCGCCCTCGCGCAACACGAAGCGTTCGTCGTCGACCATGATCAGCGCGCCATCGCGCTCGACCACCGGCCGGGGTTTGGCGAAATACAGCGGTACGACCTCGATGCCTTCGCGCTCGATGTAATGCCACACGTCCATTTCGGTCCAGTTCGACAGCGGGAACACCCGCACGCTTTCACCCTTGTGGATGTGCGTGTTGAAGGTGTGCCAGAACTCCGGCCGCTGGCTGCGCGGGTCCCAGCGATGCTGGGCGTTGCGGAACGAGAAGATGCGTTCCTTCGCGCGGGATTTCTCCTCGTCGCGGCGGGCGCCGCCGATCGCCGCATCGAAGCCGTGCTGGTTCAGCGCCTGCTTCAGCGCCTGGGTCTTCATCACGTCGGTGTGCACGGTGGCGCCGTGGGTCAGTGGCGAAATGCCCTGGCGCACGCCGTCCTGGTTGATGTGCACCAGCAGGTCGATCTCGCCGGTCGCGGCCAGGCGGTCGCGGAAGGCGATCATCTCGCGGAACTTCCAGGTCGTGTCGACGTGCAGCAACGGCATCGGCGGGCGGCCCGGATGGAACGCCTTGCGCAGCAGGTGCAGCAGCACCGAGGAATCCTTGCCGATCGAATACAGCATCACCGGGTGCCGGAAGGCCGCCTGCACTTCGCGCAGGATGTGGATGCTTTCGGCCTCGAGTTCGTCGAGATGGGATGAGGATGCGACCGGTACGGATGTCATGCCATCAGACACTGGAGTTTCGCGATGTGGGATCAGGGGCCGCGTCGATGCGACAAGCACCGCATGTTATCCGATCCTCAGGCAAGCACCGGATAGGCCGGGTCGGCATCCAGCGTCGCCGCGCATACTGCCGCCAGTTCCAGCAGGCGCAGATCCGAACCGCGCGCACCGACCAGTTGCAGCCCCACCGGCATGCCGTTGGGCAGCGTTCCCATCGGCAGGCTCACCGCGGGGCAACCGGCCAGACTGGCGAAGCTGGTGAGGTCGGCCTGCGAATCGGGCACCGGTCCATCCAGCGGGAACGCTCCCTGGGGCGTGGTCGGCATGACCAGCACGTCGACCCGGGAAAACAGCCGGCGCATTTTCAGCGTGGCCGCATCCAGCACGCGGTCGGCCGCCGCATAATCCGCCGCGCTCTTGCGGCCGGCGTAGCCGAGCATCTGACGGAAGCGCTCCGATACCGGGCGCTCGGTGTTGGCCAGGTCGGCGGCGAAGGTGCCGAGCATCTCCGCCTCCATCAGCAGCAGGCCGGCGCGGCGCGTGCGGGCGAAATCCCAGTCGGCGAAATCCACCGTGCGCCGATCGCCCAGCGCATGCGGGAGTTTCGCCAGCGCCGACTCGAACACCTCGATCACTTCCGGCTGCACGCCCACGCCAGCGAGATCCGGCAGCAGGCCGGCGCGCAGGTTGCCCGGCTCCCAGTCCGGCAGGGCGAACGCGACACGCCGACGGCGCGAACGCGCATCGTCGGCGTCGTAGCCGGCCAACACCTGCAGCAGGACGGTCAGGTCATCGGCGCTGCGCGCCAGCAGGCCGACGGCATCCAGTCGCCGCGCCGCCGGCACCAGGCCACGGGCGGAAATTTCGCCGTGCGTCGGCTTCAATGCATACAGGCCGCAGTAGCTCGCCGGGATGCGGATCGAGCCGAGGCTGTCCGAACCCACCGCGGCCACCGCCAGGCCCGCGGCGACGGCTGCCGCCGCGCCGCCGGAAGAGCCGCCGGCGGTGTAGCCGTGCCGATGCGGATTGTGGGTGGCGCCGAAGTGCGGATTGTCGGTGGTGGCACCCAGCGCGCCTTCGTCCATGTTGGTCTTGCCCACCAGCAGCGCGCCGGAAGCACGCAGCCGCGCCACTACGTGGGCATCTTCCTGCACCGGCTTGCCGCGACCGGGGAGGCCGACCCGCGTAGGCCAGCCGGCGATGTCGAAGTTGTCCTTCACCGCCAGCGGAATGCCGTCCAGCCGTCCGATCACGCCGTCGCGACGACGCCGGTCGGCCAGGTCCGCCTGATCCTGCAGCAGGCCCGAACGCTGGTCGACATAAGCATGCAGTTCGGGGTCCAGCCGTTCGATCGCCTGCTGGTAGACATCGGCCAGCACCCGCGGCTGCACCCGGCCGGTGGCCAGCCAGTGCAGCAATTGGCAAAGCGAGGCACGACGCAAGTCGAGATCGGCGATCGGCGGCATCGAATTCATGAAAACTCCCTGAGAATGCCCCGATTATCACCGCGTCCCGTGAAGTGAATGCAAGCGGTGGCGCAGCACGCGTTGCCGCGCGGCGCCCGAAACCGGACAATGGTCGTCTGATCCATACCCCGACGCACGGCAACCGCCTGCGCCCACACCTCGCATCCCGGAGTCCGCCATGAGCGAACGCGAAACCATGGAATACGACGTCGTCGTCGTCGGCGCCGGTCCGGCGGGACTGTCATTCGCGATACGACTCAAGCAACTGAAGCCCGACGTGAACGTCTGCGTGATCGAGAAAGCCTCGGCCATCGGCGCGCAGATCCTCTCCGGCGCGGTGATCGAGCCGCAGCCGCTGGACGCCCTGCTGCCCGGTTGGCGCGACCGGCCACCACCTATTTGCGTGCCCGCGGGCGACGACGAATTCTGGCTGCTCGGCAAGGATGGCGGCCACAAGCTGCCGGTGCCGCCGGGCATGCGCAACCACGGCAACTTCATCGTGTCGCTGGGCGCGATGTGCGCATGGCTGGCGCCCCAGGCCGAGGCGCTGGGCGTGGACGTGTTCCCCGGTTTCGCCGCTGCCGACAACATCTACAACGAAGACGGCTCGGTCGCCGGCGTGCGCATCGGCGACATGGGCGTGGCGAAGGACGGCACGCACAAGCCCGGTTACACCGAAGGCATCGACATCAAGGCGAAAGTCACCGTACTGGCCGAGGGTGCCCGCGGCAGCCTCACCAAGCAGTTGATCAAGCGCTTCAAGCTGGACGCCGACAGCGATCCGCAAGGCTATTCCATCGGCATCAAGGAGCTGTGGCAGCTGCCCGCCGGCCGCGTCACGCCGGGCAAGATCGTGCACAGCTTCGGCTGGCCCGCCGACACGCATACCTATGGCGGCAGCTTCATGTACCACCTGGACAAGGATCGCATCGCGCTCGGCTACATCAGCGGGCTCGACTACAGCGACCCGGAATACAAGCCGTGGGAGGCCTTCCAGCAGTGGAAGAACCATCCGATGGTGAAGCCGGTGCTGGAGGACGGCACGATCCTGTCGGCCGGCGCGCGCGCCATCGTCACCGGCGGCTGGCAGTCGCTGCCGAAGTGCGAGATGCCCGGCGCGATCCTGATCGGCGACACCGCCGGCCTGCTCAACGTACCCAAGGTGAAAGGCACCCACCAGGCACTGAAGAGCGGCATGCTGGCCGCCGAGCATCTCGCCGCGAACGGCCTGGACGCCGCCGGCTTCGACGCGAAGCTGCGCGGCTCGGACGTGATGGCCGAACTGAAAAAGGTGCGCAACATCAAGCCCGCGTTCAAGAAGGGCCTGTGGTTCGGACTGCTCAATGCGGCGTGGGAAACCGTCACCGTCGGCCTGTCGCCGTGGACGCTGAAGAACAAGGCCGACTGGTCCTCGCTGCACAAGCTCGGTGCCCAGGAAGAACCGAAGCGCGACTACGTGCAGCGCACGCTTGCCCCGCGCGACCGCCTGGCCGGCGTCTACTTCGCCGCCACCGAGCACGACGAAGACCAGCCGATCCACCTGCACGTGGCCGACACCGACATCTGCGCCACGAAGTGCGTCGAGGAATACGACAATCCCTGCACCCGCTTCTGTCCCGCCAACGTCTACGAGATGGTGGCCGACGAAAGCCAGCCGCACGGCAAGCGCCTGCAAGTCAACGCGGCCAACTGCGTGCACTGCAAGACCTGCGACATCAAGGACCCGTACGAGATCATCACCTGGGTCACGCCGGAAGGCGGTTCGGGCCCGAACTACCAGAACCTCTGAGAAGCCGCCCATGATTTCCGGCACATGGCGGCGTGGCTTCCCGGCAAACCGGCATGACTGACGCCCTGGCCCAGCTCACCGGACAAGGCTATGCGGTGATCCGCAACGCCGTGTCCGTGGCCGCGTGCGAGCGCGCGCTGGCCGGCATCGATGCGTTCAAGCGGGTGCACCGTGCGGCGATCCGCGACAATGCCAACGAACACGGCCAGCTCTACCGGGTGGTGAACATGCATCTGGCGATCGATGCACTGGCTGACGTGTTTGCGGAAAACTCCGCGTTGGCCACCTGCGATCGCTTTTTCGGGGAACCCGCCACGCTCTACACCAGCCTGTATTACGAACGTGGCTCCGAGCAGGCGCTGCATCGCGACACGCCGTACTTCTGCACGCGCCCGCCCGACCGCTACCTGGGGATGTGGCTGGCGCTGGATGACGTCGATGCGGACAACGGGCCGCTGCGGGTGGTACCGCGCAGTCATTTGTTGCCGGCGATCGACGTGGCCGCACTGGCGCGGGAACTGTTTCCCGACCCCGGCTCGATCCCGCCGATCTCCGATCTCGGCTGGAACGCCTACCAGGCCGCCGTGCAGCGGCAGTGCGACGAGCGCGGCATGCTTGCGCAAGAGATCCACGTGAAGCGTGGCGACATGATCATCTGGCACCCGTCGATGTTCCACGGCGGTTCGCCTCATCAGGTCAGGCAGCGCTCACGGCGCAGCCTGGTCATGCACGTCACGCCGCAAAGCGTACCGGTGCATCACATCGATGTGTTCTTCGATCCCGACAGGCCGGTTGCGGCAAAGGCGGACTGGCGCTACTACCGACACGGCCAGCGCCGGATCGCACGCTTCCGCGAGATCGATTTCGGCCATACCCACAAGCTGGCCGTTCGTCGGTGGCGCTGGCCGTGGCCATGACCCGCGTGGCGGTGACGCTCGCCTGCCGGGGTTCGGCCACCGACAATGGCCGCGGCGATCCCCGGAGGAAGCAGTCCTGATTTCCCACCTGCGATGGCGCCTGAAGCGCTTGGTCTATATCAGCCGCCGCATCGCCGCCAGCCTGGCGCTGCGTGGCGTGCGCGGTACGCTGGCGCGCGTCGCGCAGGAGTTCCAGGCGCGTCCCGCGTTCGACGAGGCGCTGGAGCTGTTGCCGCTGGACGAGCCGTTCGCACCCTTTGCGTTGCCCGTCAGCGGGCAGCCTCGTGTCTCGGTGATCATCCCGATCCACGGCAAGCTTGCCTATACCCTCGCCTGCCTGCGTTCGCTGGCGCGACATGGAGCACGGACGGCTTTCGAAGTGATCGTGGTGGATGACGCGTCGCCGGACGACAGCGCCGCGACACTCGCCCGGATCGCCGGCCTGCATCTGGTGCGCAACGCCGACAACCTCGGCTTCGTCGGCAGCTGCAACGCCGGTGCGGCCGCCGCTCGCGGCGAGTTCCTGCTGTTCCTCAACAACGACACCCAGGTCACGCCGGGCTGGCTGGACGCGCTGCTGCAGTGCTTCGCCGATCATCCCGACTGCGGCATCGCGGGCAGCAAGCTGGTGTATCCGGACGGCCGCCTGCAGGAAGCCGGCGCGCTGGTGTTCGCCGACGGCAGTTGCTGGACCACCGGTCGCTTCGAGCCGCGCCAGGCCGCGACGTTCCGCTGGCGTCGCGAAGTCGACTACGTCTCCGGCGCGGCCTTGCTGATCCGCCGCGAGGTCTTCCGACAGGTCGGCGGTTTCGACCTGCGTTACGCCCCGGCCTACTACGAGGATGTCGACCTGGCCTTCGCCGTGCGCCGGCTCGGCCTGCGCGTGTACTACGAGCCGGCCAGCACGGTGATCCATTGCGAAGGCATCAGCGCGGGCACCGATCTCGATCGCGGCATGAAACGCCACCAGCGCCTCAACCAGCTGACCTTCGTCGACAAATGGGCCACCGAACTGGCAGCCCAGCCACCGGTTGGCACGGCGGTGGAAAGGGCGATCCGCTGGCGCCAGCGCGGCCTCGTGCTGGTGGTGGATGCGATGACGCCGGAACCGGCGCGCGACTCGGGCTCGCTGCGGCTGTGCGCGATCCTGGGCCTGCTCGACGGACAAGGCTGGGGCACCGTCTTCCTGCCCGACGACGGCCGCGCCAGTCCCGCGGAAATCGATGCGCTGGGCGCGCTGGGCTGCGAGGTGCTGTGCCGGCCCGCAGTGGCCGACCTGCCGCATTGGCTGCGCCGGCACGGCCACGAACTGCATGCGGTGATCCTGTGCCGCCACACGGTGGCAGGCCAGTACGCCGCCGCCGTCCGTCGCCACGCGCCGCAGGCCCGGCTGATCTTCGACACCGTGGATCTGCACTTCCTGCGCGAGGGCCGCGCTGCCGAAGTGGGTGGCAGCGCAGCGATGGCCCGCCAGGCGGAAGCGGCACGCCGCAGCGAGCTGGCCCTGATCGAACAGTCCGACGTCAGCCTGGTGGTCAGTCCGCACGAACAGGACTTGCTGGCGCAACTGCTGCCCCGGGCGCGGGTGGAGCTGCTGTCGAACATCCATACCGTGCAGGCTTGCCGGCGCGCTCACCACGAGCGGCGCGACCTGGTCTTCATCGGCGGCTACGGCCACCCGCCGAACAGCGACGCGCTGCGCTGGATCGCCACGGAAATCCTGCCGAAACTGCGCGAGCTCTCGCCGAAGATTACCGTGCACGTGCTCGGCGACATGCCCGACACCGCGCGGCGCGAACTGGCCGTTCCCGGCATGGAACTGCACGGGCGCGTCGCCGAGCTGACGCCGTGGCTGGATGCCTGCCTGGCGTCCCTCGCACCGCTGCGCTTCGGTGCCGGCGTGAAGGGGAAGATCAACATGGCGATGAGCCATGGCGTACCGGTGATCGCCACGCCGGTGGCGGTCGAAGGCATGCAACTCGTCGATGGTCGCGACGTGCTGGTGGCCAGCGACGCCGCCGGTTTCGTCGACGCGGTCCTGCGGCTGCAACGCGACGAGGCGCTCTGGCGGCAACTGTCGGCCGGCGGCCAGGACAACGTGCGCCAGCACTTCTCGCCCGAGGCCGCCGACACCACCCTGCGCCGGGTGCTGGATTGACCACCGGTCTTCCAGCGCCGATGCTGCGGCATTGCCCCTGATCCTCCGTCATGCCCTCCTCTCACTTCGCCAAGCGACTCCTGTTCACCGCGCTGCGTGCCGGCTTTCGCCTCACGCCGATGCCGGCGACCACGCGTGACCGGCTGCGCCAGCGATTTCTGGACCGTCACGCCGACCTGCTGCCACCCGGTCCGCGCGGACAGGCGGGCAGCGGCTCGCAGGTCGAACACCGGCTGCGCACCAGCGCGGACGCGCGTGCCATCGGCTTCGCACCACATCGCGCCGGCAACCTGCCGGCATCGCTGCCCGCCACCGTGGTCGCGTTCTACCTGCCGCAGTTCCACCCGATTCCGGAGAACGACGCATGGTGGGGCGCCGGCTTCACCGAGTGGCACAACGTGACCCGCGCCCTGCCGCAATTCGAGGGGCACGCGCAGCCGCGCCTGCCCGGCGAACTGGGCTTCTATGACCTGCGCCAGCCCGACGTCATGCGCCAGCAGATGACGCTGGCCCGCGAGTACGGCCTTGGCGCGTTCTGCAGCTATTTCTACTGGTTCGCCGGCAAGACCCTGCTGGAGCAGCCGCTGCAGCAATGGCTGGCCGATCCCGCGCTCGATCTGCCGCTGTGCCTGTGCTGGGCCAACGAGAACTGGTCACGCCGCTGGGACGGTCGCGCCGACGACATCCTGATCGGCCAGCGCCACGACCATGCCGATGACCATGCCTTCATCGCGCACGTCGCGCGTTACCTCACCGACCCGCGCTACCTGCGCGTCGACGGCAAACCGCTGTTGCTGGTCTATCGACCCGGCCTGCTGCCCGACGCGAAGGCGACTGCCGCGCGCTGGCGCGAATGGTGCCGGGGCAACGGCATCGGTGAGATCCAGCTGGCCTATGTGCAGAGCTTCGATCGCGTCGATCCGCGCACGATCGGCTTCGATGCCGCGGTCGAATTCCCGCCGAACAACACCACGCTCGACCCGATCACGGCCAGGCAGCGCCTGCTCAATCCGGACTATCACGGCGACGTGCATGACTGGCGCGAACTGGCCCGGCTGTCGATGGCGCAAGCCGATCCGCCCTATCCGCGCTATCCCGCGGTCAACCCCGGCTGGGACAACGAGCCGCGGCGCAGCGGGCGCGGCCGGGTGTTCGCGCATGCCTCGCCACGCGGCTACCGCGACTGGTTGCGTCATGCGGTGGCCACCGCGCGACGGCGCTTTCCGGCGCAACCGCTGGTCTTCGTCAACGCCTGGAACGAATGGGCCGAAGGCGCGGTGCTGGAACCGGACAGGCGGCTCGGCCACGCCTGGCTCGAAGCCACCCGAAACGCACTGCGGGCCGAAGCGCCCCCGGACGCGCGACCCTGCGCGGTGATCCACATCTGGTACCCCGAACTGCTGGACGAGCTGGTCGCCGCGCTGCGCGCCAGCAATATCGACTGGCGCATCGTGATCACCACCGCGCACGAGCGCGAACAGGCGGTGCGCGAGCGCGCCGGGCAACTTGGCCTGGACGCCGAGATCGACGTGTTCGAGAACCGCGGGCGCGACATCCTGCCGTTCCTGCACGTGGCCAACCGCCTGCTCGACGAAGGCGTGACCACGGTGCTCAAGCTGCACGGCAAGCGCTCCACCCATCGCCAGGACGGCGAGGCCTGGCGCCGCGAACTGCTCGACAAGCTGCTTGCGCCGGAACGGGCCAGTCGCATCGCCGCCGCCTTCCGCGACGACGCGGAGCTGGGCTTGGTGCATGCCGAAGGGCACCTGCAACCGCTGGACTACTACTGGGGCGCCAACCAGGACAACGTCGACTACCTCACCCGCCGTCTGGGCATCGCGGCCCCAAACGTGGAGACCGACAGCTTCATCGCCGGCAGCATGTTCTGGGTGCGACCGGCGGCGTTTCGCCCGCTGCTCGACGCCCATCTGGAGATGGCGGGATTCGAAGCCGAAGCGGGCCAGCTCGATGGCACGCTGGCCCATGCGATCGAGCGGGTATTCAGCCTCGCCGCGCGTAGCGGAGGATTCACCGTGAAGAGCACGGCCGGGCTGCTGGGGCTGGTCGACGCCGCCCCCGGACCGTATCCCTATGCCCGGCGAAGCGGCTGAGGCTGCGTCGCATCGCCGCAGACCCGCCCCGTTTCGTACGAATGTTTGAAGCCGGTTAGAATGGCGGCTCCCGCGCCCCCGCAGGGGTGGTCCATGAGGTCAAGGAATCGCAGATGAAAATTCTGGTCGGCTACAAGCGCGTCGTTGATTACAACGTGCGCATCCAGGTCAAACCCGACGGCAGTGGCGTGGTCACCGACGGCGTGAAGCTCTCGGCCAACCCGTTCGACGACATCGCGCTGGAAGAGGCGCTGCGCCTGCGCGAGAAAGGCGTCGCCGACGAGGTGATCGTGGTCGGCATCGGTCCGGCCGATCTCACCGCGCACCTGCGCAACGGCCTGGCGATGGGTGCGAATCGCGCCATCCACGTGACCACCGCCGATGCCGTGCAGCCGTTGACCGCCGCCCGCGTGTTCCTGAAGCTGGTCGAGAAGGAACAACCGGGCCTGGTGATCCTGGGCAAGCAGGCGATCGACGACGACGCCAACCAGACCGGCCAGATGCTGGCCGCGCTGTGGGACCGCCCCCAGGCCACCTTCGCCAGCCAGGTCGAGATCGCCGACGGCAAGGCCACGGTGACGCGCGAAGTGGACGCTGGCCTGGAAGTGATCGAGGCCGAGCTTCCCGCGGTGATCACCACCGACCTGCGCCTCAACGAGCCGCGCTTCATCAAGCTGCCCGACATCATGAAGGCCAAGAGCAAGCCGATCGACACGATCGAGTTCGGCTCGCTCGGCGTCGAGACGCACGACCACCTCAAGACCACCCACCATGCCGCGCCGGCCAAGCGCAGCAAGGGCGTGATGGTGAAGGACGCGGCCGAACTGGTCGCCGCGCTGAAGCAGAAAGGGCTTTTGTGATCGTCCCTGATCAGGCCCCGGCCATCCATGGCCGGACTTTCGAATAAAGCTCCCCACGCTCCAAGTTTGAGGAAACCCCATGAGCAAGATCCTGGTCATCGCCGAACACCTCGGCGGCAAACTCAACTCTGCCACCGCACGCGCCGTGAGCGCCGCGATCGCCATCAAGGGCGAGGCGATCGACGTGCTGGTGCTGTCGGACACTCCCGATGCGATCGCTGCCGAGGCCGCGCAGATCGACGGCGTGAGCCGCGTGCTCACCGTCGCCAGGCCCGAGAACGCGCATCCGCTGGCCGCCGTGCTGGCGCCGCAGATCGCCAGCGCCGCCGCCGGTTACAGCCACGTGTTCGTGCCGTCCACCACGTTCGGCAAGGACGTCGCCCCGCGCGTCGCCGCCCTGCTCGGGGTGGCCCAGGTCAGCGACGTGATGAGCGTCGAGGCCGCACACACCTTCAAGCGCCCGATCTACGCCGGCAACGCCATCATCACGGTCGAGGCCGATGCCACCCACACCGTCGTGGCGACCATCCGCTCGGCCTCGTGGCCGGCCGCCGCCACCGGCACCAACGGCGCGCCGGTCGAAGCACTGGCCATCGACGTCGCCCTGCCCGCGCATACACGCTTCATCGAACTGAAGCAGGGCAGCAGCGACCGCCCCGACCTGCAGAGCGCGAGCAAGGTCGTCTCTGGCGGCCGCGGCGTGGGCTCGAAGGAAAACTTCGACATCATCTTCAAGTTCGCCGACCGGATCGGCGCGGCCGTGGGTGCCTCGCGCGCCGCCGTCGACGCCGGCTACGTGCCCAGCGACCTGCAGGTCGGCCAGACCGGCAAGATCATCGCGCCGGAGCTGTACATGGCGATCGGCATCTCCGGCGCCATCCAGCACCTCACCGGCATCAAGGACGCCGGCACCATCGTGGCGATCAACAAGGATGCCGAGGCGCCGATCTTCGAAATCGCCGACTTCGGCCTGGTGGGTGACCTGTTCAAGATCATCCCGGAGCTGGAACAGGCACTGGGCTGAGGACCGAAGGGGCAGGATCGGCGCTGTAAGGGTGCTCTGGCCAGAACGCCCTCCGCTCCGCCCCCGCCCGGCGCGCCCGATAGCGCAATCACGAGGCTATCGGGTGGCCACAATCACCAGTTGCTCGTCGCCGATGTGCCCATATTCCAGGGACCAGTAAGCCTCGATCCGCGCCCCTCTGAAACCGGCGGCCTCAAGCTCATCCAGAAGCTGCCAACCGAAATGGTAGTAACACAGGATGCCTCCATGGGGATCGACCGGGTCCCCGTGGAATTCCGGCGCAAGCAGGTGTTCTACCTCGCCGTCCGACCCGATACGCGCGCGGACGATGTTCTTCTCGGATAGCAGTGCGAATGGAACGGAAAGAACAAGCCCCCCATCGTCCTTCAATACGCGCCTGAACTCCGCGAGAGCCTTCCGGTAGTCCGGAACGTGTTCGAGAACATCGAAACTGAGGACGTAATCGAAGGATTGGTCACGAAAGCTCAGCGCGGTCACATCCTCATGGCGGATGCCACGCGCATCCACGCTGCCTGATACAAGGTCGTCACCGAGATACTCGCTCTTCGCGAGCTTGCGGTAGCGCCGACTCAGGCGGCTCGCCAGGGCCGTGACCTGTTCCGTCAGATACAGCGATGAACCTCGCGGTGCCAGGCGTTCGATCAGCTGGGCACACAACCGCAAGCGATTGTTGAGACCGCAACTCGGGCACACCAGGCGCTCACGCCAGTTCACATGGGTGCCGTCGGAATAGTTCCGGTCGTACAGAAACTCCCGGGTCGTGGAACAAACCCAGCATTCCCCGGCCAGAATGCCCTGTTCGTCCTCGCCCAACTGCTCCTCCAGCCGGCTTTCAAGAAGCCGCCGCTGATGGAACTCTTCGGCATGAGCCTCAATCAGGGTCTTGCATTCGGTGAAAGAGCCGAGCGTCAAATGCCAGAGGTTCCGGTCCGCATGCCTGGCCGAACGGCTGGCACTGTCCCGGATGAACAGGCCCCGCGCAAGACTACTGATCCTGTTCAGCACTAGGCTCTCCCTATGCGGCAAGCTGCCGCGTTGGTGGTTCACTGCTTGTCATTGAACCGGACCAGCCTGCCTTGCGAAACGCCCTGCCCAGAAAGCCGGTGCATCGCCCCGTCCGATCATTCATGGAGCGGCAGGAAACCGGCTGCGCTCGCAAGACGCGCCCGCGCCCCGAAAAGGCACCGACAGGTCCGCCATGTTACAGCGCCTCACTGGCCGACGCTGTCAGGGCGGAAGGGTGGACTTTCTCTGCGCGTCTCGACGATGCGGGTCGCCAACGAGAGCGGATGAGAGCCATGACATCATGACAAAGTTCGAGAGCGTCCGCCGGGAGAGCACCAGCGATACAGCCGCCGCCACGACCGCGGAACCCGTCAGGACCACCGGCCAGGGGATCCGCAGCAGGATCGCCGCAAGGCCGACCGAGACCGCCTTGAGCAGGAAGCCATGCAGGATGTATGCGCTGATGCTGTACTGCCCCGCAGTCGCGATGATGCCATCGCGGCGTGGCACAAGAATGAGGAACGCCACCGATGCAACGACGACCGCGGCAAGATGGACAGCTCTGGTGGCAACGGCCTCGAGCCCCGTGACGCGAAGCTGGCCGTAATTAGTATTTCCATACAGCCAGTGCATGTCGAAATGATTGTGCATCGCCATGAAGATCACGACGCAGCAAAGGATCCCGGCAGCTGCAATCTTGACCGACACCTTTTCGCCCCATGCCGAGATCGCTCCGAAAAAGTAGTGTCCCGCCATGAACACCGGCAGGAACACCAGGATTCGCAGGGTGGTGGGGGGCAGATCGCCGAGAAACCCGGCGACGAGCGACAGCAGGATGGCTATCGTCCAGCGCGCGGTCACTTTGATCGTGTCGAATAGAGGAAGCAACACGCGCCAGGCGGCCAGTGCCGCTAGATACCACAGCAGCCACCACGGCTGGTCCAGGTTTGCGACTCTGGGGCCGGGCCACCACGCAAAATGGTCGAGCAGCCAGGCAGCGAATTGAAACACCGCGAGTGGCACGAGAAGGCGCGAGACCACGCCGGACAACGCCTTCCTGCTCAGTTCGCTGCTGCACACCGCCCCGGACAGGAAGATCAGTGCAGGAATGTGCACCAGATAAATGGAGCGATAGACGACCAGGAGCTGGGAGCGTTTCCAGATGACCAGCTCCAGCAGGTGACCGAGCACCACCAGCGCAATCAGCGCCCAGCGGGCGTTATCAATATAGGCGCTTCTTCGCATCAATGGTCCCGACCTTCCCGCAAATCACTCTATCACGGGCGACAAAGTTCTTTTCCGGTGTGGATCTGCGGCGGCTGCATCGAGGAAAATTCATGCTCTACGGCAAGCCTGCAGGGCAACCCTGCGACGCTCACGCAGGTGATGACGTCCCGACTACCCGCCTTTCGGCGCGTAGTGATCCGTCACTTTTTCACATCGTTGCAAGGTGTGGTTTCGATGGTGTGCCGACCAAGAACTCTGCCGTTGGAAGTCTCCAGCACCAGGGTCGAACCGTCTGCAATCCACTTGCCGGTATCCTTGTCGCCCTTGGGGGAACCCTGGTACCAGAGCACCTTGGGATTGCCCACTTTGTAGATATAGATGCGTACGGGGTCTGTCGTGACCGACTGGGCATCCCAGCTCACATGGGCAACGATGTTGGGACCACGGCATTCCGGAAAGGAGGCCGGCGTCACGTCAAACCTGGCACCGCGACCGCAGCCGGCGAGCAGCGAGACGGCGACGATACCCGCAAGAGTGATCAAAGATGAATTGCGCATGTCAGTGATTCTGCCCGGCCTGGACGCCAAGAGTCCCCTGCACGGGTGACTCGCCGATGTTCTTTTCCAGCCCGCCCTTCAGATACAGGCGCGCCAGCGAATAGATACCCTGCATGACCTCATCTTCATGCCTTGCCCCTGACTCCTCCTGCAGCGCGACTTCCGACTTGGCAATCAGCCGGTAGTAGGGCGTTTCCCTGATGCCTGCAGCGCGCAGGATTTCGCTGCCGATCATCCAGGACTGGACGTGCCGATTGGCATGAGCGAGATCGCTCCCCACGACAAACCATGGCACGAACTGCGTGGGGCCGGTCTTGCCATCGTCGAACTCGGCCGCCTTGTACACATGCTGCAGCCCGGGCAGATGATCACCATAGAACACCAGAACATAGGGACGCTTGCGCGCCGCGAGAAAATCCCACAGCCGCCCCAGCTGCGTGTCCGCATTCTCGATGTGGTAAAGGTAGTTGCCGTATTCCTGTGCTTCCTTGCCCGACAAGTTCGATGGAATCGGAATCGCGGCCCGCTGCGCCTGGTCCCTGGTCGGGACATGCAGATACGGTCCGTGCGCTTCGATGCTTATGGCGAAGATGAGCGTTGGCTTGCTGGCTTTCCCGAGCTGATCGATGATCTGGTCGGTCATGGCGGAATCGGCGTAATACCAGCCGTCACGCTTGGCGTCTCGCGGAAAATCATCCGCTGTAATGAACTTGTCGAAGCCGATCGCCTTGAAGGCCTTGGCCCTGTTCCAGAAGTTTCCGTCGTTGCCGTGGATGGCGACGGCGGCGTAACCGTTGTTGCGGGCCACGTCGATGATGCTGGGGATCGCTTTCTGGGTGATCTGCAGATACGGAAATTCGATGGCCGGGTAGGTCTCCATGGGAATGCCCGTCAGCACCTCGAACTCGGTACGCAATGTACCGCCGCCGAAAGTCGGCGCTTCCATGCTCCCGCCGATGCCGCTGGCCAGTGCACGATGCAGGTTCGGCAGGATCGTGCTGGTGTCATCGACATCTTTCAGGATGCCCGGATCAAAAAAGGACTCACTCTGAACCACCACGATATCCGGTCGCTGTCCGACCGCCAGGTGTTCCGGCAACGCCGGACCGACGTCCAGCTTCAGGAATGCGTCGACCGCCTGCTGATTTACCGGCACCTCGAGCGCACGTCGGCGCTCGGCACTGGTATACACAATCGAGCTGAACAAGCCCGAGTGAAGAATGCTCTGCATCGGAGACCACGCGATCACCCGCAGGTTGTCCGCGCCATATATGCGACCCACCCAACGCGAGCCGGAGCCGATACCGACCATGCACGAGACCACGAGCACCGCGACGATTGCCCGTGCGATGCTCCGACGCCGGAAGATGACCGGCTCCAGCCAGAACGAGAGTGCAAACAGGCCGATGATTGCAACCAGGCCTGCAACCACGTAGCGGAGGTTGACGTAATTGGCCAGAAGTTCGACGGTCGCGGCATGCAGGTTGCCAAGAAGATACACATCACTGAACGCGATCGGCACATCCAGGTATCTCAATTTCATCATGTTGGCGGCATACACCACAGCCACCAGGGTCAGACTGATGATCAACGACAACAACGCCCGATTGCACAGCGTCAATAGCAGCAGGAAGACCAGGATTGCCGGCACGGAGTTGACCAGGAATCCGTAGCTGAAGAGGTACGCATCCAGTTCGACCCTGATCGACGCCCGATCCATCAGCCAGCTGAAAACCGCGATCAGGGCAGACAGCGCGATCACGATGGCAACCCTGATTGCGCGCCCGCTGCCCTTTGACTCGCGTGATGAAATCGCTTTGCTCACCGCATATAGCCTCTTGAATGGAATTGCCCCCGCAGCGTGAATTTTCACGCTGTGCCGGCTCGTGCCACCAGACGACGGAACTGGAAGAGACCGCCCGGCGCCCCTGCCACCCGGCTGGTCCGGGTCAGCCTCAACATGCCGGCAGCTACCTCACCGTACCAGCACGTTCACGGGGTCGCTCTGAAAGCTGACGCCATTCTGCACGCCAGTCACGCGCAGCACGTAGGTTCCCGGCTTTGCATAGAGCTTGGCAGGCACGCTGGCCGTTATCAGATCGGCGGAAACAGCGCTGTCCAGACGTTCGTCATTGAGGTAGATGGATGCCTCGCTGCCGGCCAGTGAGCGATCCACGCGAACCCAGACTGCGGCCTGTCCATCGGGCTGCACGTTGAACGGCTTGCCTGCAACAACTTCATCCGGTCCATAACTGCTGATCTTCAACGACGCCTGGCTCCGGGCCACAGCATCTGGTGCGTGCGTCTGCGATTGCGGGTTGCCCGCATCGCTGCAAGCGGACAGGAGTATCGCAGCGCCCAGCAAGACAGCGCACGCGACCCGTTCGATTCGAATGATCATTTCATTGCTCCAACGTCATAAATCAACAATTCGGGGATTCGCCACTTTCAAGCAGTGCGACAACCAGCTGCAGGTCTGCGGCACGCAACGTCATGCGCCCGCTGACCTCGTCAGGTTCACTGCGCATCAGGACGCAATGCCGCACACCCGCATTCTTTCCGGCCTGGATGTCGCTTGGCTTGTCTCCGACAAGCAGCGACTTTTCCAGACTGATGTCGCATTCACGCTGTGCGGCGAGCAGCATGCCTGGCTCCGGCTTGCGACAGCTGCACTCGCGCGCATAGTTTTCCACCACGCCATCGCGATGATGGGGACAGTAGTAGATCGCATCCAGCCGCGCCCCATGTTGCACGAACACCCCGGACATCCATTCCATGTAGCGATGAAAATCATCCTCGGAATAGTAGCCACGGGCTATGCCCGCCTGGTTGGTGACCACCACCACCAGATGGCTCGTCCGGTTTGCCAGTCGCACGAGATCGAAGATGCCGTCGATGAACTCCGTTCGTTCCGGCGTGCAGACATAACCGTGATCGACATTGATAACGCCGTCCCGGTCGAGAAAGAGGGCCGGCCGTTGACCCATCAACTTGAACCCGCGCTTTCGCCGAGCCCGAGCTGGGCGCGCGAATAATCCTCCGGCACGCCGATATCGATGAACCCGGTCGTTCGCGTAAAGGCCCGTACCTTCCCTCCCCGCACTGCCGGAGACAGAACGGCATCCTCGAAGGAAAAATGGTCCGACTCGGGGAAAGCTCCCGCAAGCTCCCGAGCCACTCGGTATACCCCCGCATTGATGTAACCAGGGCCACTCAGCCCCTTTTCGGAAAAGCCGGTGACCCAATCATTCCGGACCTCGACGGCCCCGTAACGGGCCACGTCCGGCACTCGGGCAAGCGCCATGCCGAGCTTCGCGCCGGAGGAGGCAACCTGTTCCTCGAAGGCTGCATGATCGAGTTCGAGATAAGTGTCGCCATTCAGGACGAAAAAGGCGTCGCCACCGATCTGCGGCAACGCCTGTGCGATCGCCCCACCGGTGCCCAGCGGACGGGTCTCCCGCGAATAGACCAGTGACATGTCGCCCCAGCGATCGCCCAGCGCCTGGTGGACTTTCTCTCCCATGTAACCCGTTGCCAGCACTACCCGCCTGAACCCCTGCGCCGCCAACCGCTCGAGCAGGAAAGCGAGGAACGGCCGGCCCTGGACGGGAGCGAGCGGCTTGGGTACATCGCTGACAACGCTTTGCAGCCGGGTACCAAATCCACCGGCGAGGATCACGGCCTCGTCAATGAGCGCCATGGCCGAAGATCTCCTGCTCGATCAGGCCGCACAGGAGATGCCCGATGAATTCGTGTCCTTCCTGGACTTTCGGTGTCTCCGATGACGGCATGCGAAAGCACAGGTCGCAGAGTTCGGCCATCTTCCCGCCCTCGTGGCCGGTAAATCCGATCACGACAATCCCGATGGCGCGAGCCGCTTCAATCGCCCGCAGGATGTTTTTCGAATTTCCGGAAGTAGAAATGACAAAAATCACGTCCCCCTTTCGACCGAGCGCCTCCACTTGCCTGGCAAAAACGTAGTCATAGCCGTAGTCATTGCCGATAGCCGTGAGGATGCTGGTGTCCGTCGTCAAGGCGATTGCCGGAAGTCCCGGACGATCAAAATGGAAGCGGCTGACCAGTTCGCCTGCCCAATGTTGCGCGTCTGCGGCGCTGCCGCCGTTGCCTGCAAACATCAACTTGTTGCCGCGCCGAAACGCTTCGACCGACAGGGTCACCGCGCGCGATATCAGCTCCCGCAATGCTGCGTCCGCCGACATGGCAGTCAGCAACTTGATCGACTTGTCGAATTCGGCCTCGATGTAGCCGTTCAAATGATCCGCCATGAGGTGGCTCCCTGGTGTGTGAAATGAAAATCCATGATGCTCCCCCCTTCCTCCAGCAATGCACGTGTCAGGCCAATGCGCTGCTCGGGGCTGCACAGGAACATCATGAAGCCCCCGCCACCAGCGCCAGACACCTTGGCGGCGCGCGCACCGTTGGCGAAAGCGACCTTCTCGACTCGTTCGATCAACGGGTTGCTGATGCTGGTAGCCGTTCTCTTCTTGGCCACCCAGCCCGCCTGCAACGTGGACTCCAGCCGGCGCAGGTCGCCCTTGAGAATGCATTCCTTCATCTGGATGGCTTCATCCTTCAACTGATGCATGGCGTCAATGGATGCCTGGTCCCGGTTGCCCACATTGCGCGACTGCTGGGCAATGATGTCCGCGGAAGCACGCGAAACCCCGGTGAAGTACAACACCAGCGAACTTTCGAGCTCTGCCCAAACCCAATCCTTGATGCGCAACGGATTCACGATGACCCGATCGTCCGCATAGAACTCCATGAAGTTGAAGCCTCCGAAGGTGGCTGCATACTGATCCTGCTTGCCCCCCGCCAGCTCCAGATCCTTGCGCTCGATGTCGTAGGCCAACTGGGCCACTTCATATTCGCCAAGAGGCAGGGAGAAATACTCGACGAAGGCCTGCAGCAGCGCCACTACCATGGTCGAGGATGACCCCAAGCCGGAACCCGGAGGCGCATCAGAGAACGTCTTGACCGTCAGCGAAGGCTGTTCGCCCTGGAGAAAATCGCGCGACACCCGCGCATACACGCCCTTGAGCAATTGCAGGGGGCCGCCGCACGGAATGTCACCGTCACAGGAATGCATCTCCTCGTGGCGTACGTCGAGTGCATGAAAGCAGGTTTCCTTCCCGTTGCCTGCCGTCACGATTGCATACGCATAACGGTCGATGGTGACGTTCATCACGCGACCGCCGTAGACATCGCAATATGGCGACACATCGGTGCCGCCGCCAGCAAGACCCAACCGGAGCGGTGCACGCGCACGCACGATCATGGGGAAGGCTCCCCGGCCGTCATCGTCCACGGAAGTTCGCGCGCGAATTCGCTCCACTGCGCGTCTTCCGTGAAGCTGGCACGCACGAACGCCTGACCTGCAGCAGAGCTTCGGCGCCACGCAGCATCATCTTCAAGCAGGCGCAGGACATGCCCCGCAAACTCCTCGGCCGTGTCGGCGGCCGCAAGAAAATCGGCCGTCTGTTCGAGCCCCTGAACGCCGGTCGATGTAGTCACGCAGGGCACGCCGAAACGCATGGCCTCGATCACCTTTCCCTTCATGCCGCCGCCAAACCGCAGGGGCGCAACAACGACTCGAGCATTCGCGTAGCGTGCCGAAAGCTCCTCGTCGGTGACAAAACCCGTCACCGTGACAGGCCCGCCATGCAGTGCCTTGACCGCATCGGACGGGTTGGAGCCGACCAGATCAAGGTGGATCTGCGGATGGCGCTTCTGGATGAGGGGAAGTACCTCATGGGCGAACCATTCCGCGGCATCCACATTCGGCGGGTGCGCAAATCCCGCAACGAAGACCAGGTCGTGCCGATCGGTCAGGTTCGCATCCGGTTGCTCGGGGAAGTCATCGAAGGCATACGCGGCGATCGTATGGGCGCGGACCGTCGACGACTGCCCGTCCAGCCACTCGCGCACATGGCGAGTCTCGCTGGCAGACGGATAGTAAACGGCGTCCACCAGCTTCCAGATCCCGTGCTCCAGCTTTCTCACCCTGTCGCACTCGGCCCGCAGCAGCTTGTCCGCAGGCTGCATTCGCAACTGATCCTCGATGCGCAGGTAATGTACGTCATGCCCGTAGTACAGCAGCGGAGCGCTACTGTACTTGCGTATCGCCCCGACGAAGTCGACTGCGATATGCGGCCGGCTCAGCAGCACGACATCAATGTCCGAAGCATGTTGCTCCATCCATTGACTGAAGCCCTGATGATATTCGGCGCCGTAGACAACTTCGACGCCAAGCTGCTGCAGCAACGGCGCGTAGGCCGGATCGTTGTACAGGTTCTCCGGCCAGAATTTTACCGAAAAGCCCTTCCGTACAAACATGCGGATGAACTGCCACATCGTGCGCGAGCCGGCATCCCTGTCCGGCTGGGGAATGTAGTGGTCCACGACGAGAATCGTCCGGGTCGCCCGCGTGCGACCGCGCGCCCTGAAAACGTTCTCGCCGTTGGGAAAATGCTCGCGCTTGAGCACCTCGTGCCAACGCTCGTAGAAGCGCCGCTGGTTCTCGACCTGATAGGCCTTGATCCCGGAATTGACGTCGGTACCGTGCGACACGCCTTCGTGATGCACGACCACCGAGCGCGGCTGGTAATAGAGTTTCAGCCCGGCCTCGCGGACCTTGAAGGCGAGATCCGAATCCTCGCAGTACGCAGGCACGTAACGTTCGTCGAAGCGACCCAGTCGAGCGAACAATTCGGCGGGAATCAACAACGACGCGCCGGAGCAGTAGTCCGTCTCGCGCACGTAGTTGTAGATACTGCGCGAGGGATCATCCAGCCGGCCGTAGTTCCAGGCGCTGGCATCGGCCCAGATGATCCCTCCGGCTTCCTGCAGTCGACCGTCGGGATAAACCAGCTTGGAACCCACCATGCCGCAATCCGGGAATCGCCGGAACAGTTCGAGCATGCTGTCCAGCCAGCCGTCCGTAACTTCGGTGTCGTTATTGAGAAAATAAATGTAGCTGCCGCGCGCCAGTCCGGACGCGCGATTGCACGACCTCAGGAAGCCAAGGTTCTCCGAATTCACTTCGTAGCGAAGTCCGGGCACCGCCGCCAGCGAGTTCATCTCGGCATCGCCCGAAGCGTCCTCGGCAACGAGGATTTCATACGGTACTTGCGGCGGATGCGCAGCAATCGAGCGCAGGCATGCTGCCGTGATGGCCAGATTGCCGTAAGTCGGAATGATGATCGTGACTTCCGGCTCGTTATAGAATGGAAACGCCAGTTCGGACACTTGCCCGGATGACTGCGGTGCGTCGATCCAGGGCGTGGAATGAAGATCCGGGAGCGTCTCTGCCGAGGCCTTCGCGCTGCGAAGGCCGAGCATGCGCCGCTCCGCGAAGCTGCCCCGCATGCCATGCCAATCCCGACGAAACAGCATGCCGAGGGCACGCAAGGGCCGGGTCAGGGTCCACGAGCGTGACCGCCGCAATTGTTCGTTCTGATCGCCCAGTTTCGCCAACTCCCCGGCCAACAGCTCCGCACGGGCTCTCAGGCGACCCTGTTCATCCTGCAGTGAAGCGACCTGCGTATTTCGATCGGCCAGTTCGGTGTCCAACGAACGGGCCCACTGAGCGACTTTCTCGTGTTCGATGCACAGTGCCCCATAACGGGCATGAAGCTCGCCCAGTTCGCGGTTGATTCGTGCAAAAGCCTCGATCAGCTTTTCACCCACCACTGCGTCACGCGAGTATTCGCCGGTGAAGTCCCGGATATGCTGCCCGACCGCAGTCAATTGCTGTTCGACAGCGCGCCCCCACTCTTCCATTTCCAGTTTTTCCTTCTGCAGCACCGCATGTTCTGCATGCAACCGCGTTACTTCAACGACCGTCTTTTCATGTTCCGCAGCAAGCGTTGCGCCGTGTGCACGTTCCCGCGCCAATTCCGCATTCAGCGATGTTGCCCAGGCGGACGCTTTTTCATGATCCGCCTGGGTATCTCCGTACGATTCGCGCAGGGCATTCAGTTCCGTCTCCAGCGCCTTGGCCCAGTTCACGATCTTTTCGTGATCCGCCTGGGTCCGCCCATACGTTTCGCGCAGGGCGCTCAGTTCCGTATCCAGCGCCTTGGCCCAGCCCACGATCTTTTCATGATCCGCCTGGGTCCGCCCATAAGTCTCACGCAGGGCGCTCAGCTCCGTGTCCAGCGACTTGGCCCAGCCGACAGTCTTTTCATGCTCCGCCTGGGTCCGCGCGTGAGTCTCACGCAGCGCATTGAGCTCCGCGTCCAGCGACTTGGCCCAGGTCACCGTGGACTCATGCTCCGCCACCATGCGTCCGTGCGTCGCCCGCGCCTCGCTCAACTCGCTGTCGAGAACAGTAGCCCACGCAGCGACCTTTCGATGATGCGTATAAAGGTCCTCCGCCTCGGAAAACAGGATGGAGGGACGCAGCTCCCGCAGAATACGCTCATCCAGCGAGCCGGCAACCGCAATGAAATAGACCGGGTCGGCCAGCGAGGTGGCGCGTTCGACGATTTCCGAGCCCGTATCCGTCAATGCATCGACCTCCTGCGCGCTGGCTTCAGCGCCCTGCAGCGTGAAGATCGATGACCCAACCGCGAGCCTCTGGCCAAAATAACGGATGTCACCAAACTGTTCCCGCAGAACCGCATCGAACTCTGCAAAGTCCAGTTCCTTGACATGGAATTCGTTGTGGTGCCCCGCAAGCTCCGTGTACACCGTCCGGTTTGGCGAGGACATGACAAGCAAACCGTCCGGGCGCAATACCCGACGGATCTCGCTGAGCATTTCCCGATGGCGGTCGTGATGCTCGATGGTTTCGAACGAAACCAGCACGTCCACGCTGTTGTCCGCCATCGGTATCTGCGCGGCGTTTCCCTGCACGAAACGCAGGCCGGGAATGTCCGAATACGTCGCACGGGCATGGCTCACCGCGTTGTCGTCGATATCCACTCCCACCACGGAGTTGGCGCGGCGCGCCAGCATGGCGCTGCCGTAGCCCTCGCCACAGGCGATATCGAG
This sequence comes from Rhodanobacter sp. Soil_C_14, assembly GCF_057657335.1. Classification (NCBI taxonomy): domain Bacteria; kingdom Pseudomonadati; phylum Pseudomonadota; class Gammaproteobacteria; order Lysobacterales; family Rhodanobacteraceae; genus Rhodanobacter; species Rhodanobacter sp. Soil_C_14. The sequence continues at coordinate 1,007,891 of NZ_JBDGIQ010000001.1, forward strand.
GACGTCCTTGCCTTCGACCAGACGTGCGCACCAGGCATAACGATGCAGATGTTCGTGTCGGATCTCTCCCGCTTCGGTAGGTACGTAGCGCTCGCCGGTAAACTCCATCGACTTAGACTCCTACCTGCTCGATTCCGATGGCATGCATCGGGATGCCAACCAGGCCATGCCGCATGGTGCTGTCACTGGCCTTGAACGTGAGAGCGTCATGGATCCAGTGATGCTGGGTATGGTTCTCCTGCGTTCCGTTGGCCAGCGCCACATCCACCGAATAATCGCCACTGGGCAGTATCGGCATGCGGAAGCGGAAATGTGCGCGCAGGCGCGTTCCGCCCCTCGCATCGACGGATCGCCCTAGATAGCTGAGGTATGTGTTGTCACCGAACAGTCGCTGCCCCAGGCGGTCCTTGACGTAGAACCCGAAGATCGGCGCATCCAGCGATTCGGAGACTTCGGCCTCGATCACCAGATCTGCCACTTCGCCACCTGCCGTCAGCCGCCGCGTCTGGCCATTGCCGTCCAGCAATTGCACGTCAACGATCCGCGCGGCTCCCGTGCCGAATTCATTGTCGATTCGTGCCGGATCGAATTCGAATATTTCGACCAGGTTGCGAGTCGCCTCCCCGTTCAGGATTGCCTTGCGCGGATCAACCACATCGGCGGGCACCGTCGTGTGGTCCGCACGGTGACCGTCACCCGCCGCGCCCGCTCCCGGAATGGACGTCCGAACGGTCACCGACTCGCCCAGTGAAGCGCGATCAGCCGCATGCTGCTCGGCCAGGTACCTCTCGACGACATCGCGGGCCGAACCGTCCATCACCATTTGTCCGGAGTCCAGCCAGACGGCCCGGCTGCAGAGACTGGTCACCGCACCAGTGTCATGACTGACGAACAGCAACGTGCCCCGCTTCTGGAATTCGCGCAGGTAACGCATGCACTTCTGCGTGAAACGCACGTCACCCACGCTCAGCGCCTCGTCGATCACCAGGGTGTCCGCATCGACATGGGCCGCGATCGCAAACGCGAGCCGCACGTACATGCCGCTTGAGTACGTCTTGACCGGCTGGTTGATGAATTCCCCGATATCGGCAAATTCCGTGATCGACCGGTACCGCTTGCGCAATTCGCCTTCCGGAATGCCATACAGCAATCCGCTCAGGTAGACATTTTCTTCACCGGTGAACTCCGGATTGAACCCGGCACCCAACTCGAGCAGCGCCGCGATCCGTCCGTGCACCGCCACACTGCCTTCCGTGGGGTGGAGTGTTCCGCAGACCATCTGCAGCAGGGTGGATTTGCCCGAGCCGTTGCGCCCGATGATTCCGACGGTTTCGCCTCGGCGCACGTCGAACGACACACCACGAAGCGCCCAGAACTCGTTGAAATAGGCAACGTCGCCCTTCCCCATCGCCCGCCGGAAACGGGGCAGGATCATCTGCCTGAGCCGGTCGGATGGTTGCGCATAAATCTCGTAGCGCTTGCCCAGCCCGGCTATGCGAATGCTGAAATCGTCAGAGGACATCGGCAAACCCTTTCCTGCTCCGCTCGAACCACGCAAAGGCAAACCACGCGAACAGGCACGCAGATACGCTGTAGATGCCGAGATGAAGCCACGACGGCGGCTTTCCCCAGACCAGAACGTTCTGGGAGGCTTCCACGATGACGGTGAGCGGATTCAGGTACATCCAGTCGCGGTATGGTTCAGGAATGAATTCCTTGGGATACAGGATCGGGGCAAGGAACATCAGGGCCGTGGTGATGATGCCGGTGGCCTGCTTGAGGTCGCGAAGAAACACGCCAAGAGATGCCAGCAACCAGATGGTTCCGGCGACGAAGGGCAGAAATGACGCAATGACGATCGGGAAAAGCACGATCGTCCATGGCAGTGAGCCCCTGGCAAACAGGGAGATGATCAGCAGGACCAGGGTGGAAACCAGCAGGTGGAATAGCGCGGAGCCCAGCGTGCTCCACGACAATATTTCCAGCGGAAACACCACCTTCTTGACGAAATTCGTGTTCTCCACGATCAGCGTGGGTGCCCGATTGGCGCATTCCGTGAACATCGAATTGATGTTCAGTCCCGCGAACAGGATCACCGCGAACTCGAAGTGACCTGTTACCTGGTCGTTCCAGCGCGACTTGAAGATGATCCCGAACACGAACGTGTAGATCATCAGCATGAGCAGGGGGTTGAAGAACGACCAGAGCAGTCCGACAAACGACCCGCGATAACGACCTACCACATCGCGTCGAGCCATCTGCATGACCAGCGCGAAATGTCGGGACAATGCCCGATATGGAATGAGCGGGTCGATGAGACGATAGGCTGAAATCATGACTTGGGGATGGACCTTTTCAGGGCTGCACTGTCGACCTTCACGAAGATGTACGACACAGCTGCAGGGATCGTGGTTTTGCGCGCGAACGGAACGCGAACTGTCGGCAAGGGCTCGCTCAGCTCAACGCACGTTCAAGCTCCGCGCGCAGGTCCTTCAAGTCCTCCACGCCCACCGACAGCCGGATCAGCCCGTCACTGATGCCCAGCCGCTTGCGATTGGCTGCCGGCACCGAAGCGTGGGTCATGATCGCCGGATGCTCGATCAGGCTTTCGACGCCGCCCAGCGACTCGGCCAGCGCGAACAATTCGCAGCGCTCCAGCATGCGCCGGGCCTTCTTCAGGCCACCCTTCACCTCGATCGTGATGATGCCGCCGAAACCGTGCATCTGGCGCTTCGCCAGCGCGTGCTGCGGATGGCTTTTCAGGCCGGGATAGATCACCCGCTCCACGGCGGGATGCTTTTCCAGCCACTTGGCCAGCTCCAGCGCGCTTTCGCAATGCGCCTTCATGCGCAGGTGCAGGGTCTTCAGGCCACGCATGGCGAGGAACGCATCGAACGGGCCGGCCACCGCACCGACCGAGTTCTGCAGGAAGCCCATCTGCGTGGCCAGGTCCTTGTTGCCGGCGACCACGATGCCGCCGACCATGTCCGAGTGACCGTTGAGGTACTTGGTGGCCGAATGCAGCACCAGGTCCGCGCCGTATTCCAGCGGCCACTGCACCATCGGCGAGCAGAACGTGTTGTCGACCACGAGGATCAGGTCGTGCTTCTTCGCGAACGCGGCGACCTTGGCCAGGTCGACCAGCTTCAGCATCGGGTTGGTCGGCGTCTCCGCCCAGATCATCCTGGTGTTCGGCTTCAGCGCCGCCTTCATCGCGGCGGTGTCGTTCAGGTCGACGAAACTGAAGTCCAGCCCCGCCGAGCGCCGGCGTACCTTCTCGAACAGGCGGTAGGTGCCGCCGTACAGGTCGTCCATCGCGATCACGTGGCTGCCCGAATCGAGCAGGTCCAGCACGGTCGCCGCGGCGGCCAGTCCCGACGCGAAGGCGAAGCCGGCGACGCCGCCTTCCAGATCCGCCACGCAGCGCTCGTAGGCCATCCGGGTCGGGTTCTGCGTGCGCGAATACTCGTAACCCTGGTGCACGCCTGGACTCTTCTGCACGTAGGTCGAGGTCGCGTAGATCGGCGTCATGATCGCGCCGGTGCTCGGATCAGGATGCTGGCCGGCGTGGATGGCGCGGGTGCCGAGGCCGTGCGGGGCTTGCTTGCTGCGTTTGTTCATGATGATCCGTGATATCCCCGGGGCGGGATCTGCTGGCAAAGCCGCTATCTTACTCGTCGCGGCGCACCATGCCGAACCTCGACGGGTGCATCCATTCATCGAAGCTTACGGATGGGAATGCGTGAATTTTCCGTCGAGCATGCGCTCGCGTATTGCACATCGCACCGGGACACGCGATCTTTGAGGTTCGCAGCCTTCCCCGTCGACCTGACTCGTCGAGGGGTTTTCGTTCCAGTCGAGATCCGTTGATGATGAACAACCCAATCACTTTCCCGTCCGCATTGCTGCTGGAGGGGGTCGTGGACGGCATCACCAACCACATCGTGCACGGCTGGGCCTGGTTCCCGGATGAACCGGCACGAACGGCCAGCATCGAGGTACGTGCTCACGGCACCGTGCTGGGCCGCGGCGAGGCCGACACCATGCGTGCCGATCTCGCTGCCGCCGGGAAGCGAAACGGCTACTGCGCCTTTGCGCTTCGTCTGGAGGCCACGTTGCCCGAACCCGGCACCGCGCTGGAAGTCGTTGCGGTGCAAGCATCCGGCGCCCAGCCACTGGTTGGCAGCCCGGTGGTGATGCCTGCAGCCGCGTCCGCCGAAAGCAGCGACATCCTGCCCATCCCGTTGCACCGGCCGGGCCTGCACGGTTCGCTGGACCAGTGCGGGCCGGCGCGTATGCGGGGATGGCTGCGCTGGACGGACGGCACCCAGGCATCACCGAACCTGGTACTTCGCGAAGGCAGCCACGAATGGATGCGGTTTGCGGCCAATCAGTGGCGGCCAGACATCGCCGAACTGCATCAGGGCGACGGTTGCTGCGGCTTCGATCAACCGCTTCCGGACGAGTTGCGCGACGACCGTCTGCACGAGCTGCGGTTGTGCCTCGCCGACGAAGAGGCGTCGCCGCTGGCCATGCCGTTCCGGGCGCTGACCTCGCCTGCTTCGCCGGAGAAACTCGCAAGCCGCGCGAAATTGCCGCCCCCGCTGTCACGCCAGGCGGTCGCCGACCCGGTCACGCTGTCCATCGTCGTCAACTTCTACAACATGCAGCGTGAAGCGGCGCGCACACTGACTTCGCTGACCCGCGCCTATCAGGCCGATTCCGCGGACCTCGATTACGAAGTCCTGTGCATCGACAATGGATCGCAACCACCGCTCGACCCTGCCTGGGTGGCCAGCTTTGGCCCGGAATTCCGGCTGGTCCGGCCAAGCCGCCAGCACGCCTCACCGTGCGGTGCGCTCAACGAGGCCGCGTTGGCGGCGCGTGGCAGGTATCTGGCGGTGATGATCGATGGCGCCCACGTACTCAGCCCCGGCATTTTTCGCGAGGCTCGCCAGGCCTGGCGCGAGCATGCCGGCGCGGTGGTCGCGGTGCGCCACTGGTTCATCGGCGGCGACCAGCGCTGGCTGACCCTGGTCGGCTACAGCCGCGAACAGGAAGACAAGCTGTTCGAACGCATCCGCTGGCCTCTGAACGGCTATGACCTGTTCCGCATCGGCACGCCGATGAGCGAGAACCCCGAGCCCTGGTTCGACGGCCTCAGCGAGAGCAACTGCCTGATGCTGCCCACCGAGTTGTATGACCGCATCGGCGGCTTCGACGAGGCTTTCGATCAGCCTGGTGGCGGGTTCGCCAATCTCGACCTGTGGCGTCGGACCTGCATGGCTGCCTCCGCACCACTGGTCGCACCCATCGGCGAGGCCACCTTCCACCAGTTCCACGGCGGCACCACCACCAATGTGGATGACGTGGAAAAGGATTTGCGCGTGCGCGCCTATGCCACGGCCTACCGCACGCTGCGCGGCGAAGACTTCGCCATGATCGAGCGGGGCCAGCTCACCTTCCGTGGCCAGCTGCGTTCCGAGTTCGCCACCGGCATGCGCCAGCGCACGCTGATGCCGATGCGACTGGGCGTCACCGACGAAGTGCGCCCGGGCAAGCTGGCCGCCCACTTCGATGACGGCGCCCAGTCGCACCTGCTGTCCGTGTATGCCGAATGCGGCCTGCAACGCGATGTGCGCTGGCTGGGCCAGGCCACCGGCATGGCGCCGGCCGACCTGAGCAGCGTGCAGGACATCATCCATCAGATCCGGCCCGATGCCGTGATCGGCGTGGGCGTGGAGCGCGGCTTGATCGCCTATGTCGACAGCGTGCTGCATGCCGCCGGGATCGGGGGGGCGCGCATCCTGCACGTGGCGGACGACGCCGTGGCGGCGTCTACCCGGATCACCGGCTTGGTCGGCACGCCTGCGGATGCCGACGCCCCGACCGCGGCCCGGCTCTGGGCCGGCACGGCCGAGACCGTGCTGGTGCTGCACGCCGCCGGCGATGCGGGCCGGTTCAACGGCGCCACCCTGGCAGCGTGGGGGAAGCTGGTCTCCCATCGCTCGTACATGATCTGCGTGGGCACGGTTTTCGGCCAACCCTGGCTGGGCTACTCGACGCGGCAGCACTACAAGACCCTGCGCGAGTTCACCGAAGGCAACCCGATGTTCGTCATCGACCGCAGCTGGACGCGACAGCTGATCACCACCTGCCCCTATGGCTACCTGCGCAAGATCGGCGGCGGCGTCAACGCAGCCAGCTACGATGCCGCGCTGGACGAGCTCGGCACCGACACGTCCCTGGATCTGGAGAACATGCAATGAATCGTTTCTGGCAGCGCTACATCCGTCCGATCTTCGAGACGGTGCAGCCCCGGCAGATCATGGAGATCGGCGCCGAATACGGCTGGAACACCCGCCAGATCCTGGCCTTCTGCCGTGACAACGGCGCGCATGCCGACATCATCGATCCGGCGCCGCTGCCGAGCCTGCGCGAGGAACTGGCCAGGTTCGGTCCGGCCGAGTACCGCTTTCTCGCGCTGAAGAGCCTGGCCGCCATTCCGCAACTGGAAGCACCCGACATCGCGCTGGTGGATGGGGATCACAACTGGGCCACCGTGTTCAGCGAACTCAACCTGCTGCAGGCGCGCGCCGAGCAATGCGGCAAGCTCCCGCCCATCGTGCTGTGCCACGACGCGGCCTGGCCGTATGCGCGACGCGACATGTATTACAGCCCGGATGACCTCGACGGATGGCAGCGGCACCCCTACAGCTACAAGGGCATGCTCCCGGACCAGTCCGAACTGACCGAGCAGGGCGTCAACGGCTGGCTGGCGAACGCCACGCATGAGGGCGGGCCACGCAATGGCGTACTCACGGCCATCGAGGACTTCATCGCCAGTTCGCCTACCGAATGGAGCCTGCGCAAGCTGCCGTTTTTCAACGGCCTGGCAATCGTGGTGCCGGTGCCGCGCATGACGCCGGCGCTGCAATCGCTGATCGACGGGTTCTTCAGCGGCGACGCCATGCTGGAAGCCAGCAAGGCGCTGGAGTCGGACTGCATCCAGCTGCGCGCGATGCTGTGCCAGGCGGAGGCCTGCCTGACCCGCCGCACCGAGGCGCTGGAACGCGCCCGCGCGCTGATCGATGCGCAGCAACAGCGCATCGCCCAGCTGGAGAACCGGGCGATCGCCGGCATCGACTGAAGCGGCGACCGGTCAGGCCATGCCGCGCCTACAGCCGGAGCGGCACCTGGTCGGCGGGATACGCCGTGGGCGCGAAGAACCATGACTCGATCGCGTAGCGATCCCGGCTTATCGCGGCCGGGATGCCGGTACGGTGCACGAAGAAGTGATCGAACAGCAGGGCGTCACCGGGTTCGAATTGGGGGGTCCGGGTGCCACCGGCCCCGGCAACCTGGCGGACCATGTCGGGTCCCACCGACCAGTCGAAGCTGGCGCCATGGCTGCCGGTGGGCAGGATGCGCTCCACGCGCTGCGGGAGCACCTCGAGGCCGGAAGCCTCGACCCCACAGGGCGACAACGCCATCCAGATGTTGAGGCTCCTGATTTCCGCGCCCATGAACGCGCCGTCCTGGTGCCAGTCCGATGCACGGATGGTGCTGGGCACGCAACGCAAGGTGGATTTGCCCACCGACATCATCGCGGGCTCGCCGAAATAGTCGGCCACCACGCGGGTGATGCCCCGGCGCTCGAGCAGCTCGGTGAGCTCGTAGAGCATGCGCGGGGAGTCTGCCAGCCAGACACCGCCATTGCCCTCGACCCAGGGACGGGCCACGCCGAGTTCGCAATCGGCGGGCAGCGCCAGGCGGGAGTACCAGGTGTCGGGAAACTCGCCCTGGCCACCATCGTGCCACGCCTGGCAGGCATCCAGTGAGCGCTTGACGCCATCAGCCAGCATCGCGGCCGTCGCCGTATCGAACAGTCCACGCACCAGCAATGCGCCGTGCTTGCGGACGCCCGCCGCCACGGTGCGGGCGTCGAGCTCGCCGGCCTGCACTTCGGGAATGCCCTCGACGTGCTCGAAGCGGTCCGCGGCATCTCCTGCCCAGCGATCGGGCACGGTGGAAACAGGCACCCCGGCCTGGTAGGCCTCGAAGCGGCAGGTCGCGAGGAGACGCTCCAGGCGTGCATCCTGATGCCGGCGACGGGCAGCGGTCAGACAGGCGATGGCCTCGTCGTGATGTCCCTGCGCCCGGCATGCATCGGCGAAGTTCAACGCCGCATCGGGCGAGTCAGGCGCGTTCATCGGGAGTTCTCCAGTGGACGGATCCAGTCGTTGTTCGTCGCAGAGGACATCGACGAACCGCCGGCTCTGCGACAGGAAGTCGTTCTCTTCAGGCAACGCGTGGGGCGAACCGGTGCCGTCCAGCACATGGTGCGAGAAGAGTTCCATGACCCGCCGCACGCCCGGCTCAAGAATGGTGCGGCGGTCCGGCGCGAGGTATTCGCCGCCACCTGCCGTGATGATTTCGTAGGAAGGAAAGTAGTAGGCCCCGTCCTGCCTCGCCAGGGTCTCCGCCGCCACCCGCAGCACGGACTTGGAATACGTCGTCGCTGCCAGTACATGCTGCGACTCGGCGGTGGCCGCCAGCGGAACCGGCGAGACGGTCAGGATCAGGCGCAGGCGCGGATTGATCGCGCGCACCTCGCTGATGAAGGCGCGAAGATCGTCCACTACCTCCTGCACACCCAGATTGACCAGCACGTGCCGTTCGGCGTCAAAGCGCCCCGCGGCGACACCGGGGCACACCGGATAGGCCGCGCCATCGAGGCGGGAAACCCAGCACTCGGTGAGCCCCAGCGTGAACACGAAGACGTCCATTTCCGAGAAGGCGCGGCGAACCGCGGCAAAATGCTGCCGGCGATCCTCGGTGTACTCGCGCATCGAGCTGAACCCGCCCGGCTGGATCGTGGGCCGGAACGGATCGAACCAGCCACCGTCCTGCTGCCAGCAATCCTCGACCGGTTGCATCCGCCCGGTCGCCCGTCGCCATAACTGCAGCAACTGGCGCGAGGTGTAGATGTTTCCGTAACGCGCGGCGTAGACGCCATAGCCATATGTCTCGGCCAGGCCCGCCGGCATCAGCGGATGCGCCGGCTCCGTCTCGAACAGGGCGTAACCTTGGTCGCGCAGGTGACGCGCCACGTGCTGGGCGAAGCAACTGCCGGCCGTGACGATCTTCGCCTCGCTGCCGATCCGCCAAGGCGGCGGCAAAACAGGATCGATGGCAGCAAGCTCGCGGCCTGCCATCGTCCGGCTCCATCGCTGCCGATCCGGCGCGGAAGCATAGGGATGGGTCACGCCAGTTGCCTCATCTGCGCCAGCACCAGTTCACCGTAAGCATCGTTCGCATGTGCACCGTCGCCATAGTAGTCGTCAAGCATGAAGCCGTCGGCGTCACTCGTCCCGGCCGGTGCCTCGACAAAAGTCACGCCGTTGCCGCTGCACCATGCGCGGAGAATCTGCGAGTGCAGCCGCCACAGCTTGTAGCGCAACGCCGCGGGTGAAATTTCCCTGCAGCGGTCCGGAAACATCACCCACGGCACGTCGGCATGCATGCGCAGGGCGTCGGCCGAGGGCGGTGGCGGCTCGATGTGGAACATCGCCCCGCTGGCCAGCCTGCGAACCTCGCCCATCAGGGTCAGATATTCGTCGGTCATGGATTCCAGAATCCGCCTGACCGCAGTGGCCGGCAACACTTCGGCCGCCGGGTCGAGGGCCAGGTCCGGCTGGTCGGGCAGCACGAAATCGAAACGCCGCGGATGCACCAGCATGCCAAGCACCACATGCGCCCCGCCACCTACGAAGGAGAACACGGGACCGGCGTGTCCGATCAGCGCCTCGCGGATGTCTTCGGCAAATCGCGGCTGGCCGCCATCGTCGACGATCGCCCCGGGCAAGTCCCAGAAGTTGAACGCGCGGAGCGGGAGCTCCGCAGCGACGGCGGCGCGCGTCACGCACGCAAGATGGCTGTGACCTATGCACAGCAGTGGCAAGGACTGCTCCAACCGACAGGCTCCCGACCCGGCCATCAGTGCACCGAAGTACCGGCGTGCGCCCGGGGGTATGCGACCTCCTCCGGAAGCGGCGAACCGAGTTTCACCTGGCGCCAGTCACGCGGCGGGAAGGCCAGCGTGAACGGTTCGCCGCGCAGGGTCAGGTTGGGGTTGTACGCCGGGTCCCGTTCAAGCTCGACACCCCAGCGCTGGCGCATGAAACCCACCTCGCGTTCGAAGCGTGCCTGCTTCTGCGGCGTGTCTTCGTGCCCCCGCGAGGCGGACTCGTGATGGTACAGCTCGGCGTACGGCGTCCACACGTTACTGAAACCCGCCCGACGCAGGCGCAGACAGAAATCCACGTCGTTGAAGGCCACTTGCAGCGTGGCGTCCAGGCCACCCACCTGCTGGTAGACCTCGCGTCGTACCATCAGACAGGCGGCGGTCACGGCACTCATCGCCTGGGCCAGTCGTGCGCGCGCCATCTGTCCCGAGTGCCCGCGCGGCATGCCGCAGTATGGATGCGCCGCGACCCCATGCACTCCCGTCACGACCCCCGCATGCTGGATCGTGTCGTTCGGGTAATACAGCATCGCGCCAACCGCGCCCACGTGAGGGCGCATGGCATGGCTGGCCAGTTCCTCCAGCCAGTCCGGGGTGATCACCTCGATGTCGTTGTTGAGCAGGCACACCAGCGGAGAAGCGCATTCACGCACGGCCTCGTTGTTGATGACCGAATAGTTGAACGGCCGGTCGTGCACACGCACGCGTACATTTGGCAGCGCGGCCAGCTGGGCAAAGTAGGCGATCGACGCCGGCTCGACCGACTGGTTGTCGACCACCACGATTTCGTAGTCCGGATAGGTCGTGTGCCGGAGAATCGATTCCACGCACTGTCGCAGCAGGTCGATCCGGTCCCGCGTCGGCACGATGATGCTGATCCGCGGTGCCGGCTCGGGCAACGGATGGCGAACCCGGAAAGCTCCATGAATGCCTTCGATCTCGTGCACCTCGGCAGCCTGCCCCTGCCGCGCGAAATGTTCCCGCACCGCGCGCAGGCCTGCCGTGTGCGCATATCCCTTCTGCTCCACGCCTTGCGCCGTGGAGCCCTCGATGGCGCGCCAGTGATACAGCACCATCGGTATGTGCCCGATCTGGTCGGGGCGCAGCTGCTCGCTGCAACGTAGCGCCAGGTCCCAGTCCTGGCTGCCTTCCAGGCCTTCGCGGAACCCGCCCAAGGCGGCCAGCAGCTCGCGCGAATAGACGCCCAGATGGCTGACGCAGTTGTGCCCGCACAGCAGGTCGGGGTTCCAGTCCGGCTTGAAATACGGATCGTAGCGCCTGCCCTCGGCGTCGATCTTGTCTTCGTCGGAGTAGGCCATCTGCCACTGCGGATGCTCGCGCAGCGCCTCGCTGACCGTGGCGATCGCCTGCGGGTGCAGTTCGTCGTCGTGATCGAGCAGGATGACATGGTCGCCGGTAGCCAGCGCCAGCGCGCTGTTCGAGGCCGCCGAGATATGCCCGTTGCGTTCGCGCCAGTGGATCCGGATGCGCGGGTCGCGCGCGGCGTACTCCTCCAGCACGCTGCGAACCTGCGGTTCGCCGGAGGCATCGTCGGCCACGCACAGCTCCCAGTCGGGGCTGGTCTGCGCCAGCACGCTGTCGAGGCAACGGCGCAACCAGACTTCCGCCGTGTTGTAGGTCGGCAGCAGGATGGAAATCGGTTGACCGCCGGCCCGCGAAGCAGGCGCCGGCTGCCGGTCGTAGAGTCGAAGCCAGCGCTCGTAGGTCGGTGCCTTGCCGCCGCGCCGGGTATAGCGACCATGCAGCCAGCTCGCGAAGGCGCGACGACCACCGCGCTGGCGCAACTCGGTCCAGGCTTCGCGCCGGAGAGCACCGACCTGCCCGCCCTGCGCTTCGTGTGCTTCCGACACCGAACGCCACATGTGCCAGCTGGCCGCGATGCGGCCCAGTCGCACCAGGCTCATGTTCCGCGCGCGCAGCCTGCATGGCTGGCCGGCCGGATCCAGCCGCAGGCGATGGATGTCATGCGTCAACAACACCACGCCGCTGTGCCGCCTCCTGCTGGGGTCGAAGAAACCCAGCTGCAGCGACCAGTCCTCATGCATGCCCCATCCATAGTCGAAGTACAACGTCGGCTCCAGCCGGTCGCCGTCCATATCCTCCAGCTCGATGGACAGCAGGTACCAGCCCGCCCGGACCGGGAAGCGCTGACTCACGCACTCGAACTGGGGGTCGTTGCCATCCGACTGCCAGCCGTCGGGCACACCCTCGACCGGCCGCAACTGATGCACTGGACGCAGCGAGACGGCGGGCCCGTGCAGAAGATGCCGCAACGCGCGGTGCAGGCGCCGCAACACCCTGCGCAGCAAGCCGCCACGTTCGATCGGGGGTTCGCCGCCGGGGATCATCGTGCGCGCCCCAGTAGTCTGCGCATCCGCGCAACCAAGCCCCGCTCGGCAAGCGAATCCACTCCCTGCTGCAGGCGTTCGATCGCCGACTGCATGTCGACCTGTTGCCGGGTCGACTGCTTCACCAGCGCTTCGAGTTCACCCTTGGCCGACAATGCCTCGGCCAGCTGGGCCTGCTGCTGCACCAAGCTGGAGGCAAGCCCCTGCAGCTGCTCGCGCTGGTGCGCGAACCCCAGCAGGAGGTGTTGCAGCTGCTGCCGCCGTTCGGCCAGCTCGGCGGATTGCCCCCGCAGGGCCTGGCCTTGTTGTCCGAATTCGCCATAGATGGCCAGCAACTGCTCCTGCTGACCGGCGAACTCGCGCAACAGGTTCTGCACATCGATGCGCTCGCGCGACAGATGCACCATATCGACGATCGATTCCGACTGCCGCTCGAGCAGGCGATGAAGCGTCGGGCGATCGATCACCACTTCGTACTCGATCCGGATCGCGACCTCCAGCCACTCGCCGGGCAGTCGCTGCGGCAGCGCGCTGCCGATCTCGAATTCCAGATGGGGATCGCTGTCAAAGCTGGCCAGGCGCACGCCTTGCGTCGCCTGCGATGGCAGCAGCTCGCCGTGCACGTGCCCCAGCCGACCGGGCAAGCCGGCCAATTCGTGCCACGCTTCGTCAGCTTGAGTACGCCATGCGACCCGACTCAATCCGTAAATGCCGGGATGGTCCGCCGGATCGATCCGCAGGTAGTCCGGCGTGGTGTCCGCGGGCAGCCGGAATTGCAGGTCCAGCACGCCCTCGAGCGCATCCGGTGCCAGCGAGACCATGCGGCTTTCGTCGTAGTTCTCGTCACGCCGGCGGTAGTACAGATGGCTGCCGGGCGGCGGCACCTCGGCGGGCGTTCCCTCGACCGGATGGCCATCCGCGTCGACCAGCTTGCCGCCTAGCGCGGCAAAGAATCCCCGCACGGCCTGCGGCGCTTCCGCTGCCCTGCGCATGAATGCGGCAAATGACGGCGGGATGCGTGCGCCCACCGCCACCACGCCCAGGCCATGGCTGTGCTCGAATGCAAAAGACGGATAACGGGCGGCCAGTTCGTCAAAGAAGCGCCACACGCCGAAGTCGCGCCCACGCTCCCCGGTATCGTGCAACAACACCACCGCGCGTTCGCTCAGCCTGGGCAGCCAGGTCTCAAAATCGTGGCGCACGGCATCGTAGGTATGGAGTCCATCGATGTGCAGCAGGTCGATGCTTCCCTCGGGAAACTGCCCGACCGCGTCGTCGAAGCGTGCACGCAGCAACCGCGAAAAGTCGCCGTAGAGCGGATCATGCCGCGCGCGCAGCGCCTGATAGACCTGTTCTCCGTAGTGCAGCGCATGGGCGTCGCCCTGCCAGGTATCGACGGCGCTGCAACGGCAGTCCAGCGCCAGCGCCCGCACCGCCTGGCAGAACGCCATGTACGAGTTGCCCGAATGCGTGCCCAGCTCGACCAGGGTTCGCGGGCGCAGCAGGTCGATCGCCAGGAAGGCGAACGGAATGTGGCCCGCCCATCCATACGGTGGCACCAGACGCGGGTTCAGCAGAAGCAGCGGATGCTCTTCGAGGAGAAAGTCAGGCTTCATCAGTCAACCGTTCAACACGAATGTCCAGCATCGGTATGCCGATCAGTCCGGCCACCATGGAACCACCCTCGGCGGTAAAACGCAGCGCTTCGTGCAGCCAGTGCTGCACGACGTGCTGCTCCTGCGTTCCCTCGGAAACACCTGCGGCCACAAAATATTCCCCGGGTATCAGCCGCGGCATCACGAACTGGAAGCTGGCGCAAAACCGCTGCCCCCCGCTCACCGCGAAGTCGCCCCCGTGGCTGATGGCCGTATTGTCGCCGAACATGAGCTGCCCCAGACGGTTCTTCACGTAGAACCCGGTGATCGCATTGTCCATGGCTTCATCGGCGATTAGCTCGATCCGGAGCGTCACGCATTCTCCGGCCAGCACGAGGGCGATATCCCGTCCCTGTTCGTTGCAGATCGAGACATGCGCGATGCGGACCTTGCACTCGCCGAAGCCGTCCTCCTCCGGCTGGAAGGGGAATATCTTCATGTCGTTGCGCAACGTGGAGCGGTCGATCAGCTTCTGACGCGGATCGACCTGACGCCGGGTCGAAGGCTGGGGGCGTTCCTGCAACCTTTGCCCCTGCGCCCCGATCCCGTGTTGCCGTTCGATCAGCGAGGTCTCGATATAGGCTTCCATCACCTTGCGTGCCGTCCCGATCTGCTGCACCCGGCCGTGTTCGAGCCAGATCGCGCGGTCGCACAGGCTGGTCACCGCGCTGCCATCGTGGCTGACGAACAGCATGGTGCCCCGTTTGCGGAACTCGCGCAGGTAACGCATGCACTTCTGCATGAAGAACGCATCGCCCACGGCCAGCGCTTCGTCGATGATGAGGATGTCCGCGTCCACGTGCGTCACCACCGAGAACGCCAGCCGCATCACCATGCCCGTGGAGTAGCTGCGCACCGGCTGGTCGACGAAGTCGCCGATCTCCGCATAGGCGAGGATGTCTTCGATGCGGGCATCGATCTCGTCGCGGCTCAGGCCCAGGATGGCGGCGTTCAGATAGACGTTCTGGCGACCGGTGAAATCGGGATTGAATCCGCTGCCCAGCTCCAGCAGCGCCGCCACCCGGCCATGGATGCCGGCGCGCCCCTCGGTCGGCTTGAGCGTACCGGCGATCAGCTGCAGCAAGGTGGATTTGCCGGCGCCGTTGCGACCGACGATGCCAAGGGTCTCTCCGCGATGAACCTCGAAGTCCACCTCGCGCAGGGCCCAGAACTCACGGTAGAAGCGTCGATTGCCACCCAGCAGGCTCTGCCACATCCGGTGCACCGGCTTGTCGTAGAGCTGGTAACACTTGCCCAGCCCACGCACCTCGATCGCCACGTCGACAGCGGTGCCCGGTACGGGGGCGGTTTCAGAGGACATCGGCGAATCCATCGCGCGTGCGCTGAAACCAGGCAAAGCCGAACAACAGCACGGCGATAGCCACCAGGGTGTAGATGCCCAGTGCCGCCCAGTCCGGCGACTGACCGAACAGGACGATCTGGCGCGTCTGTTCGATCATCAGGGTCAACGGATTGAACGCCAGCCAGTCACGATACGGTTCGTGCAGGGTCGAGGCAGGATAGAAGACCGGGCTGAGAAACATCAGCATCGCCGAAAGCACGCCGGCCACCTGGGCGATATCGCGGATGAACACGCCGAGCGAAGCCATCAACCAGCTCACGCCGCAAAGCAGGAGGACGTACGGCGCGTACACCAGCGGCAGATACAGCACCACGACGGGAATCGCATGTTGCGAGAGCAGCACGAACAGCAGCAGGACCAGCAGGCTCAACGCCGCGTTGAACAGGGACGATGCGACCATCACGCACGGCAGGATGGACAGCGGGAAAACCACCCGCTTCACCAGGTTGCTCTGCGAAACGATCACCGACGGCGCCCGCATCAGGCATTCGGCCAGCAGCGAGTGGATGATCATGCCGCAGAAGATCATCAGCGAAAAATCGACTCCGGATTTCATGCCGGGCCAGCGCATGCCGAGGAAAACGCGGAAAGCCAGGGTATAGACGGCCAGCATCAGCAACGGATTGATGAAGGACCAGAGCAGCCCCAGGAAGGACCCGCTGTAACGCCCTTCCACGTCGCGTCGGGCAAGCTCCCAGAATACGTCCCGCCGCGCCCAAAGGCGGCGCGGCAGGGACAGATTTGCCAATTCCATCGTCTCTCCAGATGCTGCTTCGGACACCGCGCCATGCACGCGCGACATCAACCCTCAATGAACCCGTCCCGCCGGCAGCGTCCTTACTTGCCTCCATCAATGGCAAACTATCGGGGCAAACGCCCCACGCTGGCGCAGCCAGCCACGGGTTCGCGCATGACGTTTTGCCGATCCACCATTCGCTTGCGGATGTATGCCCATATGACACCAAAGAAGGCCCGATGAACAGCCCATCCAGTCACGTCCCCCTGCTCATGGTCACCGGCGGAGCCGGTTTCATCGGTGCCAACTTCGTCCTGCAGGCCATCGCCGATGGTCTGCGCGTGGTGAACCTGGACAAGCTGACCTACGCCGGCAACCCCGACACGCTGGCTTCGCTGGACGGGAACGAGCGGCACCTGTTCGTGCAGGGCGACATCGGCGATCGTGAACTGGTGGCGAAGCTGCTGGCCGAGCACCGGCCCGACGCCATCGTCAATTTCGCCGCCGAATCGCATGTGGACCGCTCGATCGACGGCCCGGCCGAGTTCGTGCAGACCAATGTGGTGGGCACGCTGGGCCTGCTCGAATGCGCCCGCGACTACTGGCGCGGCCTCGAGGGCGCCGCCCGCGACGGGTTCCGCTTCCTGCACGTGTCGACCGACGAGGTCTACGGCTCGCTGGGCGCCGAGGGCAAGTTCACCGAGACCACGCCGTACGCTCCGAACTCCCCGTACTCCGCGTCCAAAGCCGCCTCCGACCACCTGGTGCGGGCGTTCCACCACACCTACGGCCTGCCGGTACTGACCACCAACTGCTCGAACAATTACGGGCCGTACCAGTTCCCCGAGAAGCTGATCCCGCTGGTGATCCAGAAGGCGCTGGCCGGCGAGCCCCTGCCGGTCTACGGCGATGGACTCAACATCCGCGACTGGCTGTTCGTGGGCGATCATTGCAGCGCGATCCGCCGCGTGCTGGACGCCGGTCGCGTGGGCGAAACCTACAACGTGGGCGGCAATGCCGAGCGCGAGAACATCACCGTGGTGAAGACCATCTGCGCCCTGCTCGATGCGCGCCAGCCACTGGCCGACGGGCGCCCCCGCGAATCGCTGATCACCTACGTCAGGGATCGCCCCGGCCACGATCGCCGCTATGCGATCGATTCGAGCAAACTGCAGGACGAACTGGGCTGGCGGCCGACCCACACCTTCGAGACGGGCATCGCGCAGACGGTGGACTGGTATCTCGCCCATCAGTCGTGGAGCCAGCGCGTGCTCGACGGCAGCTATCGCATGGAGCGGCTCGGCTCATGAGCACGACGCAGAAAGGCATCATCCTTGCCGGTGGTTCCGGCACGCGGCTGCACCCGATCACCCGCGCGATCAGCAAGCAGCTGCTGCCGGTGTACGACAAGCCGATGATCTACTACCCGCTGGCCACGCTGATGCTGGCCGGTATCCGCGAGATCCTGATCATCAACACACCGCACGAACAGGAAATGTTCCAGCGTCTGCTCGGCGATGGCTCGCAGTGGGGCCTGGACATCCGCTACGCGGTGCAACCCTCGCCGGACGGGCTGGCCCAGGCGTTCACCATCGGCCATGATTTCGTCGACGGCAAGCCGAGCTGCCTGGTGCTGGGCGACAACATCTTCTACGGCCACGGTTTCACCGAGCGCCTCAAGCGTGCCGCGGCGCGCGAACACGGCGCCACCGTGTTCGGCTACTGGGTGAAGGACCCGCAGCGTTACGGCGTGGCGGAATTCGACGCCGACGGGAAAGTGGTCGGGCTGGAGGAAAAGCCCGCCACACCGAAATCGCACTACGCCGTCACCGGACTGTATTTCTACGACGCCCGCGTCTGCGATTACGCCGCGGCGCTGAAGCCGTCGCCGCGCGGCGAGCTGGAGATCACCGACCTCAACCGCTGCTACCTCGACGACGGTTCGCTGCACCTGGAGCAGCTCGGCCGCGGCTTCGCCTGGCTCGACACCGGCACCCACGAATCGCTGATGGAAGCGGGCAACTACATCGAGACGATCGAGAACCGGCAAGGCCTGAAGGTCTGCTGCCCGGAGGAGATCGCCCACCTCAACGGCTGGATCGACGACGAACAGCTGCTGGGCCTGGCCGCGCCGCTGGCCAAGACCGGCTACGGCCAGTACCTGCAGGGCCTGGTGCGCGAGGGACACGCCCGATGAAGGTGATCCAGACCAGCCTGCCCGGCGCACTGATCCTCGAACCGCAGGTGTTCGGCGATGCCCGCGGGTTCTTCTACGAAAGCTACAACGAGGCGAAGTATCAGGAGGCCGGCGTCGATCACCGCTTCGTGCAGTCCAACGTGTCGCGCTCGGCGCGCGGCGTGTTGCGCGGCCTGCATTACCAGTGGCCGAATCCGCAGGGCAAGCTGGTCAGCGTGCTCGAAGGCGAGGTCTACGACGTGGCGGTGGACATCCGCCGCGGCTCGCCCACCTTCGGTCAGTCGATCGGCGTGATGCTGACGGCCGACAACCATCGCCATTTCTGGGTGCCTGAAGGTTTCGCGCACGGCTTCTGCGTGTTGTCCGAGTTCGCCACCTTCAGCTATCAGTGCACCGCGCTGTATGACCCCAGGGCCGACGCGGGCATCCGCTGGAACGACGCCGCGCTCGGCATCGACTGGCCGATCAGTGCGCCGCTGCTGTCCGACAAGGACGGCAAGACGCCCCTGCTCGCCGACGTGCCAGCGGAGCGCCTTCCGGTCTACGTGGCATGAAGATCCTGCTGCTCGGGGCCAACGGCCAGCTCGGCCGCAGCCTGCTCGATCACGGCGGCCTCGCCGCGCGCGGCGAGCTGGTCGCCGCCAGTCGTGATGGCGTGCTGGCCGGCGGCGGGCACGGCGAGCTCGCCGACCTGTCGAACCCCGCATCCCTGCCCGCCCTGCTCGACCGCCTGCAACCCGACCTGATCGTCAACGCCGCCGCCTATACCGCAGTCGATCGCGCCGAGCAGGAGGAGGCCCTGGCCACCCGCGTCAACGGCGAGGCGGTGGGCGTGCTCGGCCACTGGGCCGCGGCACGTGGCGCGCTGGTGATCCACTACTCCACCGACTACGTGTTCGACGGTCGGCAGTCGCAGCCGTACGTGGTCGACGCAGCCACCGGTCCGCTCGGCGCCTATGGCCGCAGCAAGCTGGCCGGCGAACTCGCGCTGCGCGACAGCGGCGCCGACCATTTCATCTTCCGCACCGCCTGGGTCTACGCGGCGCACGGCCACAACTTCCTGCGCACCATGCTGCGCCTGGGCGCCGAACGCGACGAGCTGCGCGTGGTGGCCGACCAGCACGGCGCACCCACCGACACCGGCTTGATCGTGGACGGAACGCTCGCCGCACTCGATCGCTGGTTGTCGTCGGATCGTGTGCAACGCGATGCACTGGCCGGCACCCATCACCTGGTTGCCAGCGGCGCGACGACCTGGCACGGCTTTGCCGGCGCGATCTTCGCCGAGGCCGCCACCCAGGGCCTGCTGGCGCGCGTGCCCCGCGTGCTCGTGATCGACAGCAGCGAATTCCCCACGCCGGCCGTGCGTCCGGCCTGGTCGCTGCTGGACAATGGCGGTTTCCAGCGGCATTTTGGCCTTGCCCTGCCCGTCTGGACGCGGGGCTTGCGCGATGTCGTGCGCCAGCTTGCCTCATCCATGCATTGAACGAGATCCTGCCACCATGTTGATCCCCCTCATCCTCAGCGGTGGCAGCGGCACCCGGCTCTGGCCCGTCTCGCGCAAGAACCTGCCCAAGCAGTTCCTCGCGCTCGCCGGCAAGGGCACGCTGTTCCAGCAGACCATCGCGCGCACCCGCCAGCTGCCCGACGTCGCCGCGCCGATCGTGGTGGCCAGCGAGGATCACCGCTTCCTCGCCGCCGACCAGTTGCTGGAGGCCGGCATCAGGGACGCCAGCATCGTGCTGGAACCGCTGGCCCGCAACACCGCGCCGGCGATCGCGCTGGGTGCGTTGCAGGCCTTGCAGCGCGACCCCGAGGCCATGCTGCTGGTGTTGCCGGCCGATCACCTGATCGGCGACACCGACGCCTTCGTCGAGGCCGTGAGACAGGCGCAGCCGCTGGCGGCGCAGGACTGGCTGGTGACGTTCGGCATCCGCCCGGACCGGCCGGAAACCGGCTTTGGCTACATCCGTCGCGCCGACGCGATCGACCGCCACGGCTATCGCGTCGAGCAGTTCGTCGAGAAGCCCGACCTGGCCACCGCCGAGTCCTACCTGGCCGACGGCGGCTACGACTGGAACTCCGGCATGTTCCTGTTCAAGGCCGCGCGCTACCTGGAAGAACTGGCCGCGCACGCGCCGGCAATGCTGGAAGCGGTGCGCATGGCGCACGCGAAAGCCACGGTCGATCTGGACTTCGTGCGCATCGACCGCGACGCGTTCGCCCAAGTGCCCGACGACTCGATCGACTACGCCGTGATGGAGAAGACCCGTCGTGCCGCGGTGATCCCGGTCAGCTGCGCATGGAGCGACATCGGTTCGTGGTCGGCACTGTGGCTGACCGGCGACAAGGACGCCGACGGCAACCTGCGCGAAGGCGACACCCTGGCGGTGGACACGCATCGTTCGCTGCTGCGTTCGCACGACCGCCACCTGCTGGCCACCGTGGGCGTCGACGACCTGATCGTGGTGACCACGCCGGACGCGACCCTGGTGGCCCACCGCGACGCCGCGCAGGACGTGAAGAAGATCGTCGAGCAACTGAAGGCCGCCGGCCGCAGCGAACACTCGCTGCATCGCGTGGTGCACCGCCCCTGGGGCAATTACGACTCCCTGGAGGAAGGCGAGCGCTTCCAGGTCAAGCGGATCCAGGTCAAGCCGGGCGCGTCGCTCAGCCTGCAGAAGCATCATCATCGCGCCGAGCACTGGATCGTGGTCTCCGGCACCGCCGAGGTGACTTGCGACGACAAGGTGTTCCTGCTCGGCGAAAACCAGAGCACCTACATCCCGCTGGGCAGCAAGCACCGCCTGCGCAACCCCGGCAAGGTCGTGCTGGAACTGATCGAGGTGCAGTCCGGCAGCTATCTGGGTGAGGACGACATCGTGCGTTTCGACGATGTCTACGGCCGCGTCTGAGCGCGACGGCCGTTGCCGCAGCGGGCCACGGATTCGCTGAAACGGGAACCTCGATTCGCCCCATGGCTGCCGACCGCCACGTCGTTCAGGCCGTCTGCGCGCACTTCGCCGACGCGGGCCAGGAGCCCGTCCCGGCGGTGCGCAGCACGGCTTGGGCCGCCCATTCGCCGGTCTCGCAGCCACCTTCCATGAAGCCCTGGTTGTCGAACGCGCAATGCTCGCCGGCAAAGTGCAGGTTGCCCACGCGCTCGCCGATGGCGCCACGGATGCCGGTCCATTGGCCTGGCAGGAAGCACGCGTAGCTGCCCAGGGTCCACGGGAACGTGGGCCAGTGCATGCGCGCCTCGCGCGCCCCGTCCCTCGCCCCGGACAGTCCCGGGAAGACCGCTTCCAGTTGTTGCACGGCGGCGGCAGCCTGCTGCTTCGCGCTGCCGCTTCCCAGCTCGACGCCATGCCGTCCGCCGGTGAAGTTGGTCAGGATGCCGGCCGTACCAGGCTGCATGCGGCTGGTTTCCCAGGTGGTCTGCAGCGGCAGGTCGGTATAGATGGCGCCACCGCTCTGGTGGCGCGTGTGCCAGACCCGCTCGTTGAAGCCGATCATCAGCTTGGCGTTGGTGCCATAACCGAGTTCGGCGATCGCACGGCGTTTCACCGCCGGCAACGCCGCGTCGATGCGTACGCAGCGCAACGTGGTGAAGGGCAAGGCCAATACCACCTGTTGCGCGCGCACCTCGAATGCGCCGGCATCGCGCTTGAAGCCCAGCACGTAGCGGCCATCGGCGCCCTGGCCGAGCGACTCCAGCACGCTGCCAGTGTGGATGGCGTCGGCCAGTCCCGCGCCCAACCGCTGCACGATCAGGTCGTTGCCGCCGCGCGCGTGGAAGCGCTCGTCGCTTTCGCCGAAAATGCGGAAATGGTCCCGACCCGGATCAATGAAGGTGAGGAAATTCAGTGCGGACTGTTCGTCGCAGTCCAGTCCCATCTCCGTCGTGTAGGCCACCTGGATCAGGGTGCGCAGCCAGCCGCTGGCGCCCTGGCGATCCAGCCATTGCGCGATCGTTTCGCGATCCAGTCGCTGCGCGCCGCCGGGCGTGGCCGCGGTGATTTCTTCCTCCGGCAAGGTCGCCGCGTCTCGGGCGATCGCCGCGGCCAGCGGCGCGAATTCGCGCAGGATGTCGTCCTCGCCGTAACGCCGACCGTTGCAGAACCAGATGTCGCCGAACGCCGCCGTGGGATCGCGCGACAGATCGTCCAGTTCGATGCCCAGCTCACAGGCCAGCGCGCGGATATGCACATGGCCAGTGTCGATCAGCTCGCCGCCCAGTTCGCACACCTGGTTGTCGGCGAAGTGGCCGCGCAGGCTGAGCATGCGCCCGCCGATGCGCTCCTGTGCCTCGTACACACGCACCGGCACGCCGGCCTGGCGCAGCCGGCGCGCGCAGGTCAACCCGGCCACGCCGGCGCCGACCACCACCACTTCATCCGTGCCGGTGGCGCGAAGGGGCATCGGCACGCGTGCGCAGGCGCCCAGCATCAGCGCCGCGGAAGCCACCGCCGATTGCCGCAGGAATCGGCGCCGCGCATGATCCACCCGCAAGCTGCGTTCGCGCGCAATCGCCTCATCCAGCGGTTCGCCCGTACTCCGGGACACGGCCGCAATCGCCGCGGCCCGCCGCAACACATCGACCAGAGCCGTCCGAGCCATCGTCTTACCCCCAGTCGGTACACCCCCGCGCACGGGCGCAGCCTACGCCGAATCTGCCACCGCATCGATTGCAACGACAGGTATCCCGGGGCCACTCCCGACGGCGACCGCGCTGCGCCCCTGAGCCTGGGCGATCGTCACTCGATGTGGAAATGGCGTTTGAACGGGACGCCGACCGCGGCCGGCTCTTCCAGCTCACGGGCGTAGCGATGCCCCGCATACACCGCGTGGGCGATCAGGCCCGGCGCCTCGGCGTCGCCGATGCAGCGCAGTGATTGCAGGCCCGCAGCGGACCACTCGGGCTCGCGCCGCAACAGCTCCTGGTACAGCGCGTCGTCGGGCAGGCGGGCGGTGACCGTGACGACAGCGTCGCAGGCCAGCTCGCGGCGCTGGTGGTCCCACACGTTTTCGATGGCGAGCGTGCTGCCGGCGTAGCCGGTGATGTCGTGCGACACGATCGCCTCGATACCGAGCTTGGCCATCCGCTTGCGGATATGCCGGTAGTCCAGCGTGTGCTGGCTCCACGGTGCGATGCTGTCGTCCGGGGTCAGGCAGGACACTTCACAACCGCGCAGCGCCAAGGCTTCGGCGGCGACGCCGGCGTAGTAGAAACCGTCGTCGTCGAACACCACCACGCGACCTTCGGGCAGACGGCCATCCATCAGGTCGTCGGGCGTATAGATGCGCGCGCCGTCGGCGAAGCCGTCGATGGCCGCGCCGTGGCTGCGGCCGTAGCCGTCGCGGCGCCAGTGGCAGCCGGTGGCGATCACCACGTGGTCGGCGCCGAAGTCCAGCACGTCCTGCGCGGTGAGTACGGAATCGAGATAGACGGCTATATTCGCCAGCTTGCGGATCTGGCCGACGCGCCAGTCGCGCACGCGCGCCCATTCGGCCAGCCCCGGCAGGCGCGCTTCGCGGGTGACGCGGCCGCCGAGTTCCTTGCGCGCCTCGGCCAGGCTCACCTCGTAGCCGCGCTGGCCCAGCGCACGCGCCGCTTCCAGCCCGGCCGGGCCGGCGCCGACCACCAGCACGCGCGCCGCCGAGCGCTTCGGCGCGATGCGCTCCGGGTGCCAGCCCTTGCGCCACTCCTCGCCCATGGTCGGGTTCTGCGTGCAGCGGATCGGCGAGATCGTCATGTCGCCGGAAACGCAGATGTTGCAGCCGATGCATTCGCGGATGTCGTCGCTGCGGCCTTCTTCGATCTTCTTCGGCAGGAACGGATCGGCGATCGACGGACGCGCGCAGCCGATCATGTCGAGCACGCCGCGCTTGAGTTGCGAGACCATGGTGTCGGGCGAGGTGAAGCGGCCCACGCCGACCACCGGCTTGCTGGTGGTCTTCTTCACGAAGTCGATGAACGGCTCCTGCGCGCCTTCGGCGGCAAAGCGCGAGGGCACCGAGTCGTTGTACCAGGCGGCCACGTTCACGTCCCACAGGTCGGGCAGCTCGGCCAGCATGGCGACGATTTCCTTCGCCTCGGCCAGCTCGACGCCGCACGGCCCCAGCAGCTCCTCGGTGGCGAAGCGCAGCGCCACGGCGCAGGTGTCGCCCACCGCATCCTTGGTGTCTTCGAGCACCTCGCGCAGCAGCCGCACGCGATTCTCCAGCGAGCCGCCGTACTCATCGCTGCGCTGGTTGCGCCGGCGCTGCAGGAAGTGCATCGCCAGCGACAGGTCGTGCGCGGCGTAGACGTAGATGATGTCCATGCCCGCGCGCCTGCCGCGGACGGCTGCTTCGCGATGCCAGCGGCGGTATTCGCGGATGTCGTGCTTCGTCATTGCCCGCGCCTGGTGCGGGTAGCCGTACTTGGTCGGCTGGTGCGACGGCGCGATCAGCACTTCGCGCGAATACAGGTTCGACGCGGTGGGGCCGTTATGGGTGAGTTCCAAGGCGGCCAGCGCGCCGTGCGCGTGCACCTTGTCGCACATCAGCGCCAGCGCCGGGATGTCGCGGTCGTCCCACAGCCGCGCCTCGACGTACGGCGTGAGATCGCCGCTGGGGTGGATTTCGCACTCCTCGGTGGAGACCACCGCCCAGCCACCCTCGGCCTTCACCTCGCGCATCGCCGCGTGCGCCAGCGGCATCGCGTGGCCCATGCCGTTGCAATGCGGCACCTGGAAGAAGCGGTTTTTCGCGGTCACCGGGCCGATTTTCACCGGTTCGAACAGGATGTCGTAGCGGGGGTCGCGCATGGTGCTCAGGCCTCGGTGGCAGCGACCGGCTTGCGCCGCCACCGCATGAAGACATACAGCGGCAGGCCCGCGGCGATCAGGCCCAGCGCATACACGAACGGCCCGCCGCCGATGCCGACGAAGGCGAAGACCACATACGCCGTGCCGATGCCCGCCACCAGCAGCACGCCGCGCCCGCTGCAGCCCGGCGCGCCGCGCCGCCACAGCACCGCCAGCGCCAGCGCGCAGGCCAGGTACAAGGGCAGGTTCGCCGCCGTCACCACCAGGGTGATGAAGGTGAATGCCGCCACCAGCGAACTGCTGTAGCTCATCCACACCATCACCGAGGCTAGCGTCGCGGTGATCAGCAGGGCCGCAACCGGCGCGCCATGACGGTTGCTGCGCGCAAGCAACGGTGGCAGCACGCCGTTGTCCGCCATGGTGCGGGTCAGTTGTCCGGCCAGCAGGGTCCAGCCATTCAGGGCGCCGAGTCCGCTGATCACCACGAACAGCGCCAGCCAGCGGCCCGATCCGGCGTGGCCGAACGTGTCCATCAGCAGCGCAAACGGTGCGCTGGCGCTGGCCAGCACGTCCTGCCGCAACAACAGCAGCGGCACGGTCGACACCACGACGTAGATCAGCGCGACCACCACCGCGCCCGTCATCGTGGCGCGCGGAATGGTGCGGCCGGGGTTGTCCACGCGGCTGGCCGGAATGCTGGCCGATTCGATGCCCAGCATCGCGAACAACGCGATGGTGGAGGCCGCCATCACGCCGGCAAGCGTCACCGGGGTGGTCGGCGGATGGGCCGCATAGCTGCCCGGCGAGTTCAGCAACACCCAGCCGCCAAGCACGGCGATCGCCAGCATCGGCAGCAGCTTCAGCGTGGTGGTGACGATCTGCACGATGCCGCCGGTGCGCACGCCGAGCAGGTTGACCAGGGTGAACAGCCACACCAGCGCCAGCGCGAACCACACCGGCGGAATGACGCCGAGTGCCGGCATCACCACGGTGACGTAGCCCACCACGCCAGTGGCCAGCGCCGCGTTGGTCAGCCACAGCGACACCCAGTACGCCCACATCGACATGTAGGCCGGCAGCTCGCCCAGCGTGTCGCGGACATAGCCGTACGGGCCATCGGCCGCAGGCAGCGCTGCGGACAGATGCGCGAATACCCGCGCCAGGGTGAGGCAGCCGAACAGGGTGATGCCCCAGCCGATCAGCGCGTTGAAACCGAACGGCGCCAGCGACGAGGGCAGCAGGAAGATGCCCATGCCGATCACGTTGCCGACCACCAGCGTGGTGCAGGTCCAGAAGCCGATCCGGCTGCGGTCACGCATCTCGACGCGTGCCTGTCCGCTTCGGTGGCAGCGCATGCGGCGACGAACTCATGCAGATTCGCCGGCCGGCCCTGCATAGGCCCCGCGCAACAGGTTCTGGAAATGCCATACGCCGCTTTCGCGCTTCGGGTTGAGCCGGCCGGGCGTGTACGCGCCGGAGGCCAGCCCCCGCTGCACCGCCTCGCAGATGCCGATGTCCTCGTTCTGCACTTCGTCGCTGAAGCTGCGGTCGGCCTCCATGCGTGCCTGCGCCGCGGCGTCCTGCGCGTAGTAGTAGTCGAACACGATGCGGCAGCGGCCCGGGCCCAGCGGCAGGATGCGATTGGTCTGCAACCTTCCCGGCATGATGTTGAGCATCACGTTGGGATAGATGAAGTAGTAGAACGCCTCGCCGTCGCCGTAGATGTCGGTGCTGTTGCGCAGCGGCGAGGATTGCAGCGAATGCCAGGGGAACAGCTCGGTGTCGTAGGCGCGGTAGTCGAGCACCTTCGACAGGCCCGGATGCACGTGCGGCAGGTGGTAGCCCTCGAGGTAGTTGTCGACGTAGACCTTCCAGTTGCAGTCGATGTCGTAGGTGTCGCGGCGCAGGTAGCGCATCGCCGCCAGGTCGATCGGCGCGATGCGTTCGGCGATGCCGGCATAGACCTCCTCGAACGGCGGCACGGCAGCGTCCAGCGCCACGAACACCAGCCCCTGCCATTCGTGCACGCGCAGCGGCGGCAGGCGGATGTCCTCCACGCGGAAGTCGGCGGCGTCCTGCATCTCCGGCGCGCTGCGCAGCTGGCCTTCCAGCGTGTAGGTCCAGCCGTGGTACTTGCAGTGCAGCGCCCGCGCGCCCTTGCCGTCGCACAGCGCCAGCGGGCCGGCGCGGTGGCGACAGACATTGGGAAAGGCCCGCAGCACGCCATCCTGGCCGCGCACCAGCAGCAGGGGCACGCCGCCGACCTGATCAACCACGTGATCGCCCGGCTCGGCCAGCTGCTCCCGATGGGCCACCAGTTGCCAACTGCGTGCGAACACCGCGCGCTGCTCCATCGCCAGCATCGCCTCCCCCGCGTAGTAGCGCGCCGGCAAGGCGTGTGCCCGGTCGAGCGGTTCGACGACGGTGTCGGTGTGCATGGATTGCTGTCCCCCGGTTGGATGGCCGCGAACAACCCGGCCGATGCGACCCGCCCAGCCCGGCGGAGGCGTCCGGCTGAGCCTAGCGCTTGTGTCGAACCGGCGGCAACCGCAGCTGCGCCGCGCCGGCCGGCGCCACTATCTCCCAGCCGGATTCGGTTGTAGATTGCGGCGAACCCCGCGAGAGGCCGCTACCTTCCATGTCAGGCGCCGCACCGCTGTCGTCACTCCGGCCCGTCGCCCCGCGTGGGGCGTTCCCGTCGCCAGCACGAGGCGACGCATGATCGCGGCGTCGGCCAGCGGCACGCTGGAGCAGGCGCTGGCACACGCGGAGCGGCTGCTGCAACGCGACCCCGCACTGGCGGTGGAACAACTCGAAGAAATCCTGCACGCCGTCGGCGCCCATCCGCTGGCGCTGCAACTGCTGGCCGCCGCGCGCTTGCGCCAAGGCGACGCCCAGGCCGCGCTCGACATCCTGCTTCCCTTGGCGCCCTCGCAACCGGCTTGGGCGGCGCTGCAGCTCGACCTGGGCGTGGTGCTGGGTCGGCTCGGCCGCGGCGAGGAGGCGATCGCCGCGCTGCGCCGCGCGGTCGTGCTGCAACCCGATCTGCCGCAAGCCTGGCGCGAACTCGGCGACCACCTGATGGCAGCCGGCGAGCAGGACGCGGCGGACGCCGCCTATGCCCGGCACGTGTTGCACTCCACCCATGACCCGCGCCTGATGGGCGCTGCCGTGGCGCTCGCCGAAGGCCGCGTTCCGCAAGCCGAGGCGCTGCTGCGCGAGCATCTGAAACAGGTGCCCACCGACGTGGCGGCGATCCGCATGTTCGCCGAAGTCGCCGCCCGCGTGGGCCGCAACGAGGATGCGCTGAACCTGCTGGCGCGCTGCCTCGAACTGGCCCCCGGCTTCGACGCCGCACGCCAGCACTACGCCATGGTCCTGCATCGCAGCAACCAGCCCGAGCAGGCGCTGGCGCAGATCGAGCGCTTGCTGGCCAACGACCCGCAGCACCCGGCCTATCGCAACCTCAAGGCGGTGGTGTTGTGCCGCATCGGCGATTACGAGCCGGCCCTCGCGATCTACGCCGACCTGGTGCAGCGCTACCCCGACAACCCGCGGGTGTGGATGAGCTACGGCCACGCGCTGAAGACCGCCGGCTTCGGCGAACGCGCGATCGCCGCCTACCGGCGCAGCCTGGAGCGCCTGCCCTCGTTCGGCGAAGTCTGGTGGAGCCTGGCCAATCTCAAGACCTTCCGCTTCAATGCGGGCGACCTCGCCACGATGAGCGATCAGCTGGCCCGCAGCGACCTGTCGGACGAAGACCGCCTGCACCTGGAGTTCGCGATGGGCAAGGCGCGCGAGGATGCCGATGCCTGCGCGGATTCGTTCGCCCACTACGCACGCGGCAACGCGATCCGCCGCGCGCAACTGCACTACAGCGCGGACGCGACCAGCGCGCGGGTGGACCGCGCCTGCGCGCACTACACCGGCGAGTTCTTCGGCTCGCGCGCGGGCATGGGCTGCCCGGCGCGCGATCCGATCTTCGTCGTTGGCCTGCCGCGCGCCGGTTCCACCCTGATCGAGCAGATCCTGTCCAGCCACAGCCAGGTCGAGGGCACGATGGAGCTGCCCGAAGTCGCCTCGATCACCCGCGGCCTGCGCCGGCAGGGCGAGGGTGAAGGCGCGACGCCCTACCACGACGCGCTGGCCGCGCTCGACTCCGACGCGCTGCGCGCGCTCGGCGAGCGCTACCTCGCGCACACGCGCATTCATCGCAAGACCTCGGCACCGCTGTTCATCGACAAGATGCCGAACAACTTCATGCACGTCGGCCTGATCCAGCTGATGCTGCCGAACGCCAGAATCATCGACGCGCGCCGGCATCCGCTGGCGTGCTGCTTCTCGGCGTTTAAGCAGCACTTCGCGCGCGGGCAGAGTTTCAGCTACGACCTCGAGGACATCGGGCGCTACTACCGCGACTACGTCCGCCTGATGGCGCACTTCGACGCGGTGCTGCCCGGACGCATCCACCGCGTGTTCTACGAGAACATGGTGGCGGACACCGAGGGCGAGGTTCGCCGTCTGCTCGACTATTGCGACCTGCCGTTCGAGGACGCGTGCCTGCGCTTCTTCGAAAATCCGCGGCCGGTGCACACCGCCAGTTCGGAGCAGGTGCGCCGCCCGATCTATCGCGAGGGCGTGGATCACTGGCGCCACTTTGCGCCGTGGCTGGGGCCGCTGGAACAGGCACTCGGGCCGGTGCTGGACAGCTATCCCGAGGTGCCAGGGTTCATCTGAAAAGTTGGGGGTTGGGTTGGTTTGCCGTTCACCGGATGAGGGGAAATCGCATGCATGCAAGCAGTTCCAGACAGGCCATGAACGCCCGACGGGCGACGTTGATCCGGTTGCCACTGGCGGCCGCCATCTGTCTCGCCATGGCGGCGCCCGCCATGGCGCAGGACACCGGGCAGTCCACGCCGCCCGACACCACGTCGTCGACAAAGAAAGCCACCACGCTCAGCGTGGTCACGGTGACCGCGCAGAAACGCACGGAGAACCTGCAGAAGGTGCCGATCAGCATGGATGTGCTGGCCACCGACCAGCTCGAAGCGCTGCACGTGAAGAGTTTCGACGACTACGTGAAATACCTGCCCAGCGTGACGTTCCAGCAGGGCGGCGGCGGCATCGCCACCGGCCCCGGCTTCGTCTCGATCTACATGCGCGGCGTGACCAGTGGCGGCAACACCAACCACTCCGGCTCGCAGCCGAGCGTGGGCGTGTACCTCGACGACCAGCCGGTGACGACGATCCAGGGCCCGCTCGACATCCACATGTACGACATCGCCCGCATCGAAGTGCTGGCCGGCCCGCAGGGCACGTTGTACGGCGCCAGCGCCGAGGCCGGCGCCCTGCGCATCATCACCAACAAGCCCGACCCCAGCGGTTACGCGGCCAGCTACAGCCTGGGCGTGGACACGCTCGCCCACGGCGGCATCGGCTACACCGCCGAGGGCATGCTCAACCTGCCGATCAACTCGACCGCCGCAATCCGCCTGGTCGGCTGGCGCGAGCACGATGCGGGCTACATCGACAACAAGGCCGGCTCGCGCACCTTCCCCACCTCGGGCATCACCATCAGCAACGCGCCGGGCTGCACGGCGAGCGGAACTGCGCCCTCGTCGGCATCCCAGTGCGTCGGCCATGCAAAAGACAACTACAACGACGCCAACATCACCGGCGCGCGCGCCGCGCTGAAGGTCGACCTCGACGACAACTGGTCGATCACGCCGATGCTGATGGGGCAGCAGACCATCTCGCACGGCAACTTCGCCAGCGACCCGGCGGTGGGCGACCTGGCCGTCACGCATTTCTATCCCGAACGCGTCAACGATCGCTGGTGGCAGGGCGCGCTGACCGTGCAGGGCAAGATCGGCAACTTCGATCTGACCTATGCCTACGCGCACCTCAAGCGCAACCAGGAGGAGCAGACCGACTACAGCGACTACGGCTTCTGGTACGACGCGCTGTACGGTTCCGGCGCGTATTTCTACGACAACAGCGGCGCGCTGATCAATCCGTCGCAACACATCAGCGATCGCGACGGCTACACCAACAGCAGCCACGAGCTGCGCCTGGTCTCGCCGGCGGACGATCGCCTGCGCCTGGTCGCCGGCGCGTTCTGGCAGAAGCAGAAGCACGACATCATGCAGAACTACCAGGTCGACGGCCTGGCCGACGCGCTCTCCGTCAGCGGCTGGAGCGACACCATCTGGCTGACCCGGCAGATGCGCTACGACCGCGACGAGGCGCTGTTCGGCGAACTGTCGTGGGATTTCATCCCCGACGTGCTCACCGGCACCTTCGGCGAACGCTACTACCGCACCAGCAACCAGCTGTACGGCTATTTCGGCTACGGCGCGGGTTTCTCCTCCAGCCAGGGCGAAGCCGCCTGCGTGTCGCCCGAGCCGTTCATGGGCGCGCCGTGCCTGGACTTCAACAAGAAGGTGAAGGAGAGCGGCAACCTCACCAAGTTCAACCTGACCTGGAACATCAGCGACACCAAGATGATCTACGCCACCCGCTCCGAGGGCTTCCGCCCCGGCGGCGTCAACCGGCGCGGCACCTTGCTGCCGTACCACGCCGACTTCCTGATCAACCAGGAGCTGGGCTGGAAGACATCATGGCTGAACAACCGGGTGTCCTTCAACGGCGCGGTGTTCCGCGAAACCTGGAACGACTTCCAGTTCCCGATCCTCGGCGCGAACGGCCTCACCGAAATCAAGAACGCCAACTCCGCCCGCATCGACGGCCTCGAATCGCAACTGAACTGGCAGGCCACCTACAACCTGCAACTGACCGCCGGCTGGGCGCTGTATCGCGCGCGGCTGACCGCCAACTACTGCGGCTTCACCGACGCCAGCGGGCGCCCGATCACCGACTGCCCGCCCGGCTCGCTCAACCCGCAGGACGGCAGCGTGGTGTCCGGGCCGCTGGCGCCCAGGGGCACCCAGCTGCCGATCACGCCGAAGTTCAAGGGCAACCTGATCGCGCACTACAGCTTCAACATCGGTGACAGCGACGCGTTCGTGCAGGCGGCACTGGTCCACGTCGGCAAGCGCACCACCGACCTGCGCCTGAGCGAGCGCGCGCTGCTCGGCGACCTGCCCGCCTACACCACGCTGGACCTGTCCGCCGGCGTGCAGAAAGGCAGCTGGTCGGCCGACGTCTACATCAACAACGCGTTCGACAAGCGCTCGGCGCAATACAAGTACACCGAGTGCGGCGTCGACGTCTGCGGCGCGCACGGCGTGGTGGCGCCATACCCGAACGGTCAGGTCTACACCGGCTACAGCCTGCCGCGCACCATCGGCATCCGCTTCAAGCAGGAGTTCTAGTCGTCCGCGACACGCCGCTGCCCCGCACGAATGGGGCGGCGGCGTGTCGTCGTGCGCGCGATGTGACGCCGGATCGAGTCCGCTGGTCCATCAGGGGTCAGGCGATCGCCAAATAATATTCACACTCATGATAGTTAATATTGACGAGTGGTGAATTTGCCCGCATGATGCAACGGCAAGGGCCTTTCCCGGCACCACGCGTAAAAGGTGGCTGCAGGGGCGGAACGGGAAGGCGTGCCGGACGCACGATTCGAGTCAGGCAGAGCGGGTAGTTCGGCAAGTCCGGGGAAACTGGAACTCCTTCAGTGAGGTGAGTCCGTGCGAGCGAAACTTCGTCTTTGGCGGTTCCCCCGGCATCCATGCCGGCATGCATTGCCGCCCGGGGGTATCCGGCGGCTGCGAATTCTCGCGCACGACGGCGCCCGTGACGATCATGCACGGTAACGAGTCCGCGATTCCGGTTTCCCAGGCATCGACCATGCCCGGCGTGCGGGCCTGGCTCGCGCTGGGCGTCCTGTGTTTCGTGTACGTCCTGAATTTTCTGGACCGGCAACTGCTGGCCATCCTCGCCAAGCCCATCCAGGACGCGCTGGATCTTTCCGACGGCCAGCTGGGGCTGATCGGCGGCCTCTACTTCGCGTTGTTCTACACGTTCATTTCGATCCCGATCGGCTGGCTGGCCGACAAGACGAATCGCGTCAGGGTGTTGTCGCTGGCTTGCGCCGTCTGGAGCGCCGCCACCATGGCGTGTGGCCTGGCCCGCACCTATCCCGAGCTGGCCATTGCACGCATGACGACCGGCTTCGGGGAGGCCGGCGGCGTCCCGCCGTCCTACGCAATCATTTCCGACTACTTCCCGCCTGGCTGGCGTGGCCGGGCACTGGGCATATACAACCTCGGTCCGCCGATCGGCGCTGCCCTGGGCGTGGCGTTTGGCGCATCCATCGCGGTCGTGTTCGGCTGGCGATATGCGTTCATCGTTCTCGGCGGCGTGGGCGTGTTGACGGCGGGCGTCCTCAGCCTCGCGGTACGCGAACCGCGAAAGGGAGGCCTGGACGACGTCCGCCCGGGCGACATCCGCCCATCGGGATTCATCGAGACCCTGAAGATGTTCGTTTCGCATCCCGCGCTGATGCTTGCCGCGTTCGGAAGCGCCGCGACGCAGATGATCACCTATGGCATGGGCAACTTCACCACCCTGTTCCTGATGCGCGAGAAAGGCATGACCCTGGATGAGGTCGCGGTGTACTACGCGCTGGTCATCGCCATCGGGATGGGCGGGGGCATGATGGTCTCCGGGAGGATGCTGGATCACTTCACCCGACGCAGCCGGACCGCCTATGGCCTGCTCCCCGCCATCTCCCTGGTGGTCGCCCTGCCGCTTTACGTGGGCTTCGTATGGGCGCCTGGATGGGCGCTATCGCTCTGGTTCCTGCTCGGCGTGGCGTTTCTCAACTACTTCTATCTCACCGCGTCGGTGACGCTGGTCCAGCAGGAAGTCCGTCCGGACCAGCGCGTCATGTCGGGCGCATTGCTGCTGCTGGTCATGAACTTCATCGGCCTGGGCCTGGGCCCGACCTACGTGGGATTGCTCAGCGACTACTTCCACGCCAGCGACCCGATGCATTCGTTGCAGACCGCCCTGTACCTGCTGATACCTTTCTACATCGTTGCCATCGTGCTGTTTCTGTTTCTGGCGCGGGTGCTGCGTCGCCAGGATCGTGCCATCAAGAACGGAGGAATCATGTCGTGATGCCGCTACGCACGGGCGCCCTGGGCGTCCTGATCGTTTGCATTGCCTGCCTGGCTCCGTCTTATTCGCACGAAGGTCCCGCCATGTCGTCCACCTCGAAGACCCAGTCCGCGCCCGTGGTGGACACCTCCACCGGCCGCGTGCAGGGACTGGCTGCCGGCGCGCTGAACGTGTTCAAGGGCATACCGTATGCCGCGCCACCGGTCGGCGCGCTGCGCTGGAAGGCACCGGTGGCGATGCCGACGTGGTCGGGCATCCGGGAAGCCACGGAGTTCGGCGCCGCCTGCCTGCAGCCCAAGCCCAAACTCTCGAACATCTACGAAGGCAAGCCGGTTCCGATGAGCGAGGACTGCCTGACGCTGAACGTCTGGGCACCCAGGGACACGCGGAACGCGCCCGTGTTTGTCTGGATCTACGGTGGCGCCTTGTGGGGCGGCTCGAACCGCGACCCGCTTTACGACGGGGCACGTCTGGCCGAGCGCGGCATCATCGTGGTCTCCATCAATTACCGCCTGGGGCCGCTCGGCTGGCTCGCGCTTCCGGCGCTGAGCGCCGAGTCTCCGCTCGGCGTTTCCGGCAACTACGGCCTGCTCGACCAGATTGCCGCGCTGCGCTGGGTCAAGGAGAACATCGGCGCCTTCGGCGGCGATTCCGCGAACGTCACGATCGCGGGCGAATCCGCGGGCGGCTTGAGCGTCATGTATCTCATGGCTTCGCCGCAGGCGCGCGGCCTGTTCGCGAAAGCCATCGCGGAAAGCGCGTACATGATCTCCATGCCGGAGCTGAAAAGGAACAGCCACGGCATGCCGGCTGCGGAAGAAGGCGGCACCAGACTGGCCGCCGCGCTGCATGCGCCTGATCTTGCCGCACTGCGCGCCATGGACGCGGGCAAGCTGACCGAAGCCGCGGCGGCGGCCGGATTCGCGCCGTGGGTGACTGTCGACGGCCACCTGGTACCGGATCAGCTGGTCGACATTTTCGAGAAGGGCGAACAGGCGCGAGTCCCGCTGCTGGCCGGCTTCAACAGCGGTGAAATCCGTTCGCTGCGGGTCCTGGCGCCGCCTCCGCCAGCCAGCGCCGCGGAGTACGAGCGCAGCATCCGTGAGCGCTACGGCGATCTTGCGGATGACTTCCTGCGCCTGTATCCCGGTGACAACCTGGAAGAGAGCATCCTCGCCACGACCAGGGACGCGCTGTACGGGTGGACCGCGGAGAAACTGGTGCGGGCGCAGACGAAGTTTGGCCAGCCGGGCTATCTCTACTACTTCGATCATGGCTATCCGGCAGCCGATGCCGCCCACCTGCATGGCTTCCATGCCAGCGAACTGCCTTACGTGTTCGGCAATTTCGACGGCACCCCGCCACGGTGGCCGAAGGTGCCCGAGACGCTGCCGCAACGCAGGCTTTCCGATGCGATGGCCGGTTACTGGACCAGCTTCGCGCGCACGGGAAAGCCGATGGCCAGGGGAGAACCCGAGTGGCCGGCATTCGGCTCGAACCGGGCCTACATGGCGTTCACCGATGGCCCGCAGCCCTCGAAGGATCTGCTGCCGGGCATGTACCAGCTGGTCAACGAGGTCGTCTGTCGGCGCCGGGCCAGCGGCGATCAGCCGTGGAACTGGAACGTGGGCATCGTGGCGCCGCCACTGCCCGCCGTTGACGCCAAGTGCGCGCCACGCTGAACGGCCTGCGCCCCACGGCAGGAAGCTCCGGAAACAACATGAAGAGGTGTGGCGCCCAGTTCGATCTGCGCGCCGCGACTTGCTCAGTGTCCCAACGCGAGAAACCCGGCCGCCATGAACCGGGTAATCCGTTGCTTGACGGCCGGGAAGTCATCCGAGCGACAGACCCCACCAGATAACCGATCGATGCGGCCGGTGCGGGCGAGCGTGTTCATCAGGGCACCGGTCACGAAGTGGTAGCCCCAGAAGATGTCCTCCGCCGAATAGTCGGGCAGCGCACGCTTCAGGATACCCACCAGCTTGAGCACCACCGGATCAAAATGGACATCCATCAGCGCGGCCCCTTCGGGCGTGTTGCTGACTCGCGCGCTGAAGGCCCCGTAGTTCATCCAGTGCTCGCCTCCCTCGTAGTAGAGGTCGAGATCGGTGTCGAGAAAGGCGTGAAGCGCGCCCTCGACGGTGGGCGAGTCTCCGGCCTCTGCCTCGTATTCTTCCAGCGCCGTCATGCGGCGGCTGCTGGTGACGCCGGCGCGCCGGGCAAATACCGCCTCGAACAAGGTCTGCTTGTCCTGGAAGTAGTAGTGGACGAGTGTCGTGTGGATGCCGACGCGTTTGGCGACATCGCTCAAGGTGACGCCATACAGTCCGTTCCTGGAAAACAGGAACTCTGCAGCGTCGAGGATCTGCTCCATGCTCTCGGCGCGCTGCTCGGCCTTCCGGCGAGGAGCGCGCTTTTTGGTTTCCCTTGGCATCTCGATACGGCAACCACTTTGAAGAGCGTTGATCAGTCTATGCACCGCTGCCGCGGGGCGTCAACAATCCGGGTTCTCGTCATCCAGGTCGATGCCGCCGAACGTCGAACGAAGCCGCAGCTTGTCGATTTTGCCGGTAGCCGCCAGCGGCATCGCACTGACGAGTTCGACCTGATCGGGGATCCACCAATCCGCGACCTTGCCCTTCAACCAGGCGAGCAGCTCAGCGGCTTCAAGCGCCATTCCCCCGCGCGGCTCGACCACGAGCACCGGACGCTCGCCCCATTTTTCGTCGGCCCTGCCGATGACCGCCACCAGACTGACAGCCGCGTGCTGACCCACGATGTCCTCGATTTCCGACGGGTTGATCCATTCACCACCGGACTTGATCAGATCCTTCGACCGCCCGCGAATGGCGAGATTTCCGTCTTCATCGATGCTGGCCAGGTCGCCGGTCTCGAAGTAGCCATCGTCATCGAGCACATCCACATCGCTCCTGTAGTAGCGATCGATGACGCTGGCGCCCTTGATCCTGAGGTGCCCGGTCATGCCGCGCTGGCGGGACAGCGTCTTTCCATCGGCATCCGTCAGCCTGATGTCGACACCCATCACGGGGCGGCCGGAAGTCTGGTTTCCGAGTGACCGACGGGCGGGCGAAGCCATGGTGCCGGTGGGGTACAACTCGGTCATGCCCCAACTGGTCTGTATCCGGACACCGAGTCGCTCCTCCATTCGTCGGATCAGCGTCTCCGGACAACTCGAGCCGCCGATGAGGATGCGTTCGAGGTCGGGCAGTTCGCCTCCGACGGCATCGAGATGATCGATCACGCCCAGCCAGAGCGTATGGACACCGACGGCGACGGTAACCTTTTCATCGCGCAACAGTGCGGCCAGGCTGGCGCCGTCCGCATGCCGGCCCGGCAGCACGAGCTTCGCGCCCACCGCAGGTACGGCGAAAGGCAGACCCCACCCATTGGCATGGAACATGGGAACCGCTGCCAGCACCACGTCGCGGTCGGTCAGTGCGATGGCATCGGCCTGGAGTACCCGCAGCGTGTGCAGGTAGTTGCCACGATGGGTGTAGAGCACGCCCTTGGGTGGCCCGGTCGTGCCGGAGGTGTAGCAAAGCCCGGCGGGCACCTCTTCGTCAAACTCGCCCCATGCGACCGGCGTACCACGCTGGTCGAGCAGCGTTTCAAGAAGCCATGATCTGGCCGTCCATTCCTGAGCGGAAGAATCGCCGGGAAGCTCGCCGTCCATGACCACCACATGCTCGATCGTGGGACAAAGCGGCAGCAGCGCATCCAGGAAGGTGGCCAGGCTCGACGTCACGGCGAGCGCACGATCCCCTGCCTCGTTGATGATCGCGGCCAGGTGCTCGACGGTGTAGCGCGGATTCAGCGTATGGCAGACGAAGCCCGCTCCCATGGTCGCGTAATACATCTCGAAATGGTGCCGGGTATTCCAGCCGAGGGTGCCGACGCGATCACCGGGATGCAGGCCCAGCGAGCGCAAGGCGCCTGAAAGACGGTTGCTGCGGTCTCTCAGTGCGGCATAACCGATGCGGTCCGTACCGCCGGCCTGTGCAGACACGACTTCGCGCTGCCCCCACCATTTGGCGGCGTGCTCCAGAAATTTGTCGACGGTCAGAGAATAGGATGGCATGCGGAAGAGACACCTTGCGCGGCCTCGCCGTGTCGCCGCACGGCAACACGGCGAGGCCGCTGCGCGATCATTGGAAGAAGTACGTGGCCCGTATGCCGTATTGACGCGGGAACCCGGCAAACCGAAGCCCCGAATTGATGGCGCCGATGTAGTGCTGGTTGGTCAGGTTCGAGCCGTACAGGGTTGTCAGCCAGCTGCCGTGCGACCAGTCGATCTGGGCACCGAGCAGGTTGCGGCTTCCGATGCGGTCGCCGAGCGCCTCGTTCTCGAACAAGGTGGCCCACTGCCCCGCAATGTGCGCGTAGTTGATGCGGGGGGTGATCGTGTCGCTGCCGACATGGATGGTCCGCTGCAGACCCGTGTTAAACGTCAGCTTCGGCGCATAGGTTTGCTCGGTTCCGCCCAGGTTGCGGCAAGTGGCGCTTTGCGGGCCGCTGGCCGGATCGCAGAACGCGACCGAGGGAAGCCTGGGGTCGGTGGCGTAGAACTCGCCCACGTCGCTGTGCAGCCAGCCGAGATTGCCGTACACCGACCAATCGCCGAAGGCCGCCTGGAGCTGTGCTTCAAACCCGTAGATCCTGGTGGGATGGGGCGTATTGAGCTCGATGCCGAAGGTGGGAAAGTCCGGGTAGCCGATGGTCACCTGGAAATTCTTGTAGTCGTTGTGGAACACATTGACCTGGGTGCGCAGGTGATCGTCCAGCCAGGCCGCCTTCCAGCCGGCTTCCAGGCTGGTCACCGTCTCGGCCTTGAACGGATCGGGCAAGCCGAGGCCCACCGGCACATTCAGACCGCCCGGGCGGTAGCCGCTGGCGGCAAAGGCATAGAGGAAGTTTCTTTCGCTGAGCGTCCAGTCCAGCGACACCTTGCCGGAGAAGTTCGAGTATCGGGCGGACTGGTCATCGATCAGCGGCAGACCGTACTGGACAACGGTCACGTGGTTGGTCGTGCGGTCCTTCGAATAGCGCCCGCCAACCGTGAGCTTGAGCCCGTCGGTGAGCTGGTATCCGACCTGGCCAAACACCGCGGTGTTCTTCTTGGGATTGGTTCCCTGCAGCGCGTACTCGGTGGCCGGGAAGCCTTCCGGCACGCCGATCAGGAATTGGCCGGGGGGGAACGTGTAGGTGTCCTTCTGCCAGTAGGCGCCGAGTACCCAGGTCAGCGGGCCGCTGTCGGGCGAAATCAGATTGAGTTCCTGGGAATAGATGGTTTCGTACACCAGGTCCCGGAACGTGCTGTTGCCCAGTTCGGTGCCATCCAGGTCGGCCTTGTACGCCGTGCTGCCATGCTGATAACCGGAGGTCGCCCGGAATTTCACCCCGTTGGCGAACTGGTAATCGATCTTCAGCACCGTGCGCGAAAATTGATCCAGCGCCTTCAGCGGAGCGTTGGCCGTGATGTTGAACGGGTCGTTGGGCGAGTTCACCGGATCGGCCGGATAGGCGCCCATGTCGATATGGTTGTAGTCGGTCTTGAGCAGGGCCGAGAAGCTGTCACTGGGCTTCCAGAGCAGGCCGACGCGGGCACTGCGCGAGCGCAAACGGGCGTCGGATCCGCTGTACGGGCCGGAGATGTTCCAGAAGCTGCTCCGGTTGTCGCTGTTGACCGCGACGCGCGCCGCGAACGTGTTGCTGATGGGCAGGTTCACGGCGCCCTGCAGGGCCAC
Organism: Rhodanobacter sp. Soil_C_14; assembly: GCF_057657335.1. Lineage (NCBI taxonomy): Bacteria > Pseudomonadati > Pseudomonadota > Gammaproteobacteria > Lysobacterales > Rhodanobacteraceae > Rhodanobacter > Rhodanobacter sp. Soil_C_14. The sequence goes on from NZ_JBDGIQ010000001.1 coordinate 1,047,902, forward strand.
GTCGCTGTAGTTGCCGGCCTGGCCCGACACGTAGCCCTGGTAACCGCCATTGATGACCGGGTCGTTCGAGCTGACCAGCACCGCGCCGCCGACCGCGTTCTGGCCGCCGAACGTACCTTGCGGACCGCGCAGGATCTGCACCGAGGCAATGTCGTAGTACGGCTCCTCGGCGAAGTAGCCGGGGAATGTCGGCACGCCGTCGCGGTAGACAATGACGCCCGTGCCGGTCTGCGTGTTGTGCTCCGCCTTGCCGATCCCGCGGATGTCGAAATCGATGCCCTGGCCGAAATTGTTCACGGTGGCCGAAGGGCTGGTGAACTGGAGCTGGTCAACCACGTTCACGCCGCGATTGAGCAAGTCGTCGCCGGTCAGCACCGTCGCCGCGATCGGCGTGGTCTGCAGGGATTCATCTCGCCGCTCCGCCGAAACGGTGACCGTTTTCAGCGTCGTGGCCTTGTCCTTGGCTTTCGATGGGGCCTGGTCGGACCCCGTATCGGATGATGCCGCCGTGGCTTGCGCCATCGCCCCGCACCACGGCAAGGTCAGGAGCGCGAGCCCCAACCAGCGTGCGCGGCTCTTTCCGGAATTGATCTTCATCTCTCCCCTCCCATTGATCGGCTTGCGTGGTAAGTCGGCGACTTTGATGGCGCCGTCATGGATCAGCACATCCCCGAGCGCAATTTGGCGCTGTTTTTGATCCATAGTCAATACTAACTAAGTTTATAGTGAATATCTTTACCAGGGCTTTTCGGGGTGCTAGGGTGGCGTTCGGCGCCCTCCTCCGGCGAGTGTCGCCGGACCCGAATTCTGGCCAGAGCGCCCGTCAGCAGGGCAACAGGAGGCTCCAATGATTGATCTGAAAGGGCGCGTGGCGATCGTGACCGGCGCAGGCGGCGGCCTCGGCCGCTCCCATGCGCTGCTGCTCGCCAGGCACGGCGCCCGCGTCGTGGTCAACGACCTGGGCGCCGGCGGCGCGGCGGTGGCCCGGGAGATCAACGAGAATGGCGGGGAAGCGTATTCCGCCGAAGGCTCGGTCACCGATGTCGCCTTCGTTCAACAGATGGTGGAAACGGCGCTGGCCACCTGGGGACGCGTCGACATCCTGGTCAACAACGCGGGAATCCTGCGCGACAAGTCGTTCGCGAAGATGAGCCTCGACGATTTCCGCCTGGCGGTCGAAGTCCACCTGATGGGAGCCGCGCATTGCAGCAAGGCGGTCTGGGAGACGATGCGGACCCAGGGCTACGGGCGCATCGTGATGACCACCTCGTCTTCGGGCCTGTATGGCAATTTCGGACAGGCGAACTACGCCGCCGCGAAGATGGGCCTGGTCGGGTTGATGCAGACGCTTGCACTCGAGGGAGTCAAGCACGGCATCCGGGTCAATTGCGTTGCGCCGACCGCGGCCACCCGGATGATGGAAGGCATCCTGCCGGAGGAACAACTGGCCTTGCTACGACCCGAGCTGGTCAGCCCGGCCGTGCTTGCGCTGGTGTCCGAAGCCGCGCCGACGCGGGCCATCGTCTGCGCCGGCGCTGGCGGCTTCGAGCTGGCGAATATCAGCCTGACCCAGGGGATCCACCTTGCGGGCGCGACGCTTTCTGCCGAGAACCTGCTCGCGCAATGGGCGCAGGTTGCGGACAGGAACGGAGAATTCATTCCCGAGCAGGGTTTCGATCAGAGTCGTCACGAATTGCGCAAGGCCGGCTACGTCCCCACCGAGGCGACCGGGGCCTGAGGCAGCCGGACGATCTCGGCCTTCCGCCGATCCTTTCCCCCTGACCGTTCGAAGGCGAAACGCGGGGCACACTGATGAACACGTTTGCAGGCAAGGTCGCGCTGGTGACGGGCGCAAGCTCCGGCCTGGGTGAGGCGACCGCCCGGAAATTCGCGCAGGAGGGTGCGAAGGTCGTCATCGCCGCCCGGCGCACGGAGCAAGGCACTCAGGTCGCGCAACAGATCATCGCCCTGGGTGGCGAGGCGCATTTTGTCCGTGCCGACGTCAGCTGCGCGGCGGACGTCGAGCGCATGGTCAACGAGACGGTGGAGAGGTTTGGCCGTCTGGACTGTGCCGTCAACAACGCGGGAATCGCCGGGCCCAGGTTCACGCCGGCAGCCGAAGTGACCGAGGCAGAATGGGACGAGGTCATGGGCGTCAACCTGAAGGGCGTGTGGCTCTGCATGAAGCATGAAATACGCACCATGCTGGCGAACGGGGGCGGCGCCATCGTCAATGTCGCTTCGATCTACGGCTGCAAGCCGAGCGACATCGGCCATGCGCCCTACTCGACCAGCAAGTTCGGCGTCGTCGGCCTCACCCGGTCCGCGGCGGCCGACTATGGGCAGATGGGCATTCGCATCAACGCGGTCGCGCCCGGCTTCACGGCGAGCGAGATGGTCAATCCCGACCGGCCCGGCGCAGCAGAGCGGTACAAGGCGCTTGTCGCCCGTCATTCGGGCATGAACCGTTTGGGCAAGGCCGAAGAAACCGCGAACGCGATCCTCTGGCTGTGCTCCGGGAGCGCGAGCTACGTCAGCGGAACCGTGCTCACCATCGACGGCGGCAGCGCCACACGGCTCTACTGAAGTCACCTGCGATATGCGGTGCCCGGGCTCCCCATTATTCGGCGGCCCCAGTCACCCGGGGCGACCGGCGCATCATTCCACAGTGACCGACTTGGCCAGGTTGCGCGGCTGGTCGACGTCGGTGCCGCGCAGCACGGCGACGTGATAGGCCAGCAGTTGCAGCGGCACGGTGAACACCGCCGGTGCGATGAAGCTGCCGCCGGATTCCACGCGCAGCATCGTGCCGTGGGCGGCCATGTCGTCCATGCCGGCAGCACCGTCGGCGAACACGATCAGGCGACCGCCGCGGGCACGCACTTCCTGCAGGTTGGACTTCAGCTTGTCCAGCAGCGGGCCGTTCGGCGCCACGGCCACGATCGGCATATGCTCGTCGACCAGGGCCAGCGGCCCGTGCTTGAGCTCGCCCGCGGGATAGGCTTCGGCGTGGATGTAGGAGATTTCCTTGAGCTTCAGTGCGCCTTCCAGCGCGACCGGATATTGCGCGCCGCGACCCAGGAACAGGGCGTGCTGGCGGTGGATGAATTCGGCCGACAGCTCGATGATCGCCGGCTCCAGCTTCAGCGCATCCTCGATCGCGCGCGGAAGATGCTGCAGCTCGGTGCACAGCGCGGCGTAGCGATCCTCGGCCAGGCCATTGCGACGCGCCAGTTCCAGCGCCAGCAGGGCCAGCCCGGCCAGCTGGGTGGTGAACGCCTTGGTCGAGGCCACGCCGATCTCGGGGCCGGCGCGGGTCATCAGTTTCAGGTCGGCTTCGCGCACCAGCGAGGATTCGGGCGAATTGCAGATGACCAGGGTGCCCAGATAACCGCGGCGGCGCGATTCGCGCATCGCGGCCAGCGTGTCGGCGGTTTCGCCGGACTGCGAGATGGCGACAAACAGCGTGCCGTCCGGCACCACCGCCTCGCGATAGCGGAATTCGCTGGCCACTTCCACGCTGACCGGCAGGCGCGCGAATTCCTCGATCCAGTACTTGGCCACGAGGCCGGCGTGATAGCTGGTGCCGCAGGCGATGATGTGCACGCCGCGCGTAGCTTGCAGCAACGCGTCGCTGTCGATCCCGAAGATGTTCGGCAGCACGCCATGCGGGCCGATGCGCGCCTCCAGCGTGTCGGCCACCGCGCGCGGCTGCTCGAAGATTTCCTTCTGCATGTAGTGGCGGTATTCGCCGCGCTCGACCGCGTCCCTGGACAGCTCGCTCTCGTGCATGTCCCGCTGCACCGGCGTGCCGTCCAGGCCGAACACCTGCACGCCGTCGCGGGTGATCTCGACCACGTCATCCTCGTCGAGGTAGAGCATCTTGTTGGTGACCTGGATCAGCGCCTGCGCGTCGGAGCCCAGGAAGTTCTCGCCGATGCCGAGGCCAACCAGCAGCGGCGCGCCGCGGCGCGCGCCGACCACGCGATCGGGCTCGTCACTGCTGAGCACGGCGATGGCATAGGCACCTTCCAGTTCGCGCACCGTGGCCAGCACCGCCTCGCGCAGGCTCACGCCCGCCGTGTAGCGCCGGTCGATCAGCGCCGCCATCACTTCGGTGTCCGTTTCCGAGGTGAATACGTGGCCCTCCGCCTGCAACTCGGCGCGCAGGCCCGCGTAGTTCTCGATGATGCCGTTGTGCACGATGGAGATGCGCCCGGCCATGTGCGGATGCGCGTTCGCCTCGCTGGGCACGCCGTGGGTGGCCCAGCGCGTATGCGCGATGCCGGTGCCGCCGGGCAGCGGATCGGCGAGGTACAGCGCCTCCATTTCGCGCACCTTGCCCTTGGCACGCGCCCGGCGGATCTCGCCACGATCGATCACGGCCACGCCGGACGAGTCGTAACCCCGGTATTCGAGCGCCTTCAGGCCGGCGATCAGCAGCGGCGCGACATCACGCTGGGCAACGGCAGCAACAATTCCACACATCGTTCGGATTTCCTTGGAGAAGCAGGGCCTCCGGCCCTGCATGGACGGGCGATTATGCCCGTTCATTCATGACTGTTCGCTGCCCGAACCGGGTGCGTCCGGCGATGGCCGCGAGTTTCATTCAGCCTGTTCAGTTCACCTTGCGACGCAGCCAGTTCAGCAGGTCGATGCGGGTGATCAGGCCGAGGAAGTCGTCGCCGTCGACCACGATGGCCACGTGGCCGCGCTCGAACACCGGCAGCAGCGATTCGACCGGCGAGCGCACATCGAGCTTCTGCAGGCTGGTGATCATGGCGCTCGACACCGAATCGCGGAAACGCGACTCGTCGGCGTGCACGTGCATCAGCACGTCCGATTCGTCGACGATGCCCACCAGCTTGCGGCCGTCCATCACCGGCAGCTGCGACACGTCGTACAGCTTCATGCGGTTGTAAGCGGTGATCAGCAATTCGTTGGGGCCGACCACCACGGTGTCGCGCTGGGCGAACGGGCGCAGCAGCAGGTCGCGCAGGTCGCCGTGCTGCTCGCGCTCGATGAAGCCGTTGTCGAGCATCCAGTAGTCGTTGTACAGCTTGGACAGATACTTGTTGCCGGTGTCGCAGACCAGGGTCACCACGCGCTTCGACGTGGTCTGCTCGCGGCAGTAGCGCAGCGCCGCGGCCAGCAGGGTGCCGGTGGACGAGCCGCCCAGGATGCCCTCCTTCGCCAGCAGCTCGCGGGCGGTGAGGAAGCTCTCCTTGTCCGGGATCGCGTAGGCCTTCTTCACCCGGGTGAAGTCGCTGATGCCCGGCAGGAAATCCTCGCCGATGCCTTCGACCATCCAGCTGGCCGACTTGGTCGAGAGCGTGCCCTCGTTGATGTATTCGGCGAGGATGGAACCGACCGGATCGGCCAGCACCAGTTCGGTCTGCGGCGAGTGTTCGGCGAAGAATTTCGACAGGCCGCTCAGCGTGCCGGACGAACCGCAGCCGAGCACGATCGCGTCGACCTGGCCGTCCATCTGCTCGAGGATTTCCGGCCCGGTGGTGGCGATGTGCGCGGCCGGGTTGTCGGGGTTGCCGAACTGGTTGATGAAGTACGCGCCGGGCGTCTCGCGAGCGATCCGCTCGGCCATGTCCTGGTAATACTCGGGATGGCCCTTGGCCACGTCGGAACGGGTCAGCACCACTTCGGCGCCCATCGCCTTCAAGTTGAAGATCTTCTCGCGACTCATCTTGTCCGGCACCACCAGGATCAGGCGGTAACCCTTGGCCTGCGCCACCAGGGCCAGGCCCAGGCCGGTGTTGCCGGCGGTGCCTTCGACCAGGATGTCGCCCGGGCGGATGCGGCCGTCCTTCTCGGCGCCCTCGATCATCGACAGGCCGATGCGGTCCTTGATCGAGCCGCCGGGGTTGGCGCTTTCCAGCTTGAGGAACAGTTCGCACAGGCCGGTGTCCAGGCGCTGGGTGCGGACCATCGGCGTGTGGCCGATCAATTCAAGAACGCTCTGGTGGACCGTCATGGGGGCTCCGTGATGTGGCTGCGACGCGATGAGGACCGTCGCGACAAGAGGGCCATGATACCCGAGCGCTCGAAGCGGGCAGCGCAAACGCGGCGGCCCCGGCACCCTTTCCGTCTGGCGGAAAGGGCCCGGGGCCGCGTTCGCGAACAGCCGAGGTCAGTGGACGAGATGCGCCCGATCTGCCCACATGCGTTCGAGTCGGGACTTGGCCAGCAATTTTTCCTTCTTCATGCTGGCCAGGGTCATGTCGTCGATGGGCAGTACGCCGATGTCGGCGTCGTGCACCTTGCTGTCGAGTTCCCTGTGATGCTGGTAGAGCCGCCGGAATTCCGCATCAGCCTTCATCAATGCCTCGACATCATCACGCTGCTGGTTTTCAAACATGGTCCGACCTCCTCGCGAGTTGACGTGCGGACGCAACAGGCCGTCCGCAGACGGTGAACCGGGGCGCGCACCCTCGATCCGCGCCGGAACACCGGATGCGGAGGAAGCTTTCGAAGCGAGAAATGCGTGCATGGTTCGGTCAGTGACCCACGGGACCGGGATGCCCCGTGGGACTTTGACCCTACTCCCCCACCGGAGGGGGTGCAAGCGTTTCGAGGGCACTTTCGGGAGGCGTGGAAAGTTCCGTAAAAAACTGTCAAAACAGCCTTTTACATCCGCTCAACGACTTTCTTCCGCGACCGTAACGGGGGCCGGAAACGACCCGGTCAGCGATGCTGGCCGGACGGCTTGGTATCGGTCCCGGAGGGCTTGTCCGCGCCTTCCATCTGCGAACGCATCGCCTTGGCCGCCTGCGCCGCCAACTCGGCCTGCCGCTTGGCGGCGCGTGCCACCTTGCTCTGGGCCGCGGCCAGCTTCTTTGCCCGATCCGCTTCCGCCCGGGCCTGGTCGGCCGCCTGCGAGTACTCCAGGCCCTGCGCCTGCAGCCGGGCCGCCTCCTCCTGCGCCAGCTGGTATTGCAGGCGCTGGCGCTCCAGCTCGCGCCGGGCCAGCTCCGCATCGCGGCGGCTGTTGTCCAGCAGGATCTGGTCGTGTTCGCGATCGAGCTGGGTCAGCTTGACCTGGGCGTCCTGCACCTGCGCGGCGGTCTTGGCCAGGTCGACGCGACGCTCGGCCAGATACAGCGCATGCGGCCGCTCACGCGAGCCGGCCTGGGCCAGCCGGTTGATGGCGTCACGGGCACGGGCCTGTTCGGCCTGGGCGTAGGCGCCCAGGCCGGGATCGCTGGCGAGCTGGTTGAGGCTGCCGGTCAGGCGGTTGATGTCGATGTCGTCCTGGCGGGCATGAGCCGAACCCAGCGTGCCCAACGCCAGCGCGAGGGTGGCAAGGATGATGGCGGAACGCTTCATGGCTGACCTCCCGCGGGGTCCACCGCAGGCTGTTGTGCGTTGTCCGGCACGGTCTGGAAACCGTCACCGGTCGGTGAGGACAGCGCCGAGGACGGCGGAGCCGGCATGTCTTCGGTGGGCTGGGCGTTGGTGGCCGGTGGCGCCGGTGCAGGCGTAGGCGCCTGCGCCGCGGCGGCCGCAGCCTCACCCTGGGCCCGCAAACGGCTGTTTTCCTGCATCTTGCTCTGGATCTGGGCGCGCGCTGCGCCCAGGCGGGCTTTGGCCTGGGCCAGTTCCGCGTCGGCGCGGGATTCCTCGGCCAGGCTCGCCGCGTCAGCGTACTTGCGTTCGGCCATCGCCGACTGCGCCAGCTGGAACTTGTCCTGGGCAAAACCGAGGTCCACCGGCGCATAATCGGCCGCGCCGGCGTCGCGAGCCATCTGCAGCTGGGTCTGGGCCATGTTCATCGAGTCATTGGGCGGCGGCACCGAGGCGCAGCCAGCCACGAACAGGGCCAGGACCAGGGCGATCAGGACGGTGCGGCCGGGCCGGAAATGTCCGGCCGGCAGGGAAAAGATGTGCATCACATTCCTCATGGTGTGTCGCAGCGTATTGTGGGCGGGCATAATCCATCATTGCAACGCGCATTTCGCAAACTAGGGGTTTTTCGTGGACATCGGTTACTTCCTGAAGCTTATGGTAGACAAGGGCGCGTCGGACATGTTCCTGTCCACGGGCGCCCCGGTGAATATCAAGGTCGAGGGCAAACTGTATCCGCTGGGCAATACCGGCCTTCCCAGCGGCATGGTCAAGAAGATCGCCTACTCGCTGATGGACGAAGGCCAGGTGCCCCAGTTCGAGCGCGACCTTGAATTGAACATGGCGCTGGCGGTGAAGGAAGCCGGCCGCTTCCGCATCAACGTGTTCAAGCAGCGCGGCGAAGTGGGCATGGTGATCCGCGCGATCAAGAGCGAGATCCCCAGCATCGAGCAGCTGCAGCTGCCGAAGATCTTCCGCGACCTGATCATGGAGCCGCGCGGCCTGATCCTGGTGGTCGGCGCCACCGGTTCGGGCAAGTCGACCACGCTGGCGGCGATGCTCGACCACCGCAACACGAATTCCTCCGGCCACATCCTCACCATCGAGGATCCGATCGAATACCTGCACCGGCACAAGAAGTCGATCGTCAACCAGCGCGAGGTGGGCCTGGACACCCACACCTATCATGAGGCCCTGAAGAACGCGATGCGCGAGGCGCCGGACGTGATCATGATCGGCGAGATCCGCGACACCGACACCATGGAAGCGGCGATCGCCTTCTCCGAGACCGGCCACCTGTGCTTGGCCACGCTGCACTCGAACAACGCCGACCAGACGCTGGAACGCATCCTCAACTTCTTCCCCGAATCGGCGCACAAGAACGTGCTGATGAACCTGGCGCTGAACCTGCGCGCGGTGATCAGCCAGCGCCTGGTGATCGGCAAGGACGGCCGGCGCATTCCCGCCGCCGAGGTGCTGCTGAACACTCCGCTGATCCGCGACATGATCCGCCGTGGCCAGACCCACGAGATCAAGGAGGCGATGGACCGCAGCCTGCAGGAAGGCATGCAGACCTTCGACCAGTCGCTCTACCGCCTGTACAAGGAAGGCCGCGTGGACCTGGACGAAGCGCTCAACAAGTCCGACTCGCGCGACGGCCTGGCCCTGAAGATCCGCCTGGCCGAAGGCGGCACCAGCGACGAGGAACTGGCCGGCAACGACCCGTACGGGATGGGCTTCTAGAAAAGCGGCCCATGGCCGCCGCTAAGCCCCTTCTCCCCGCCGGGGAGACAAATCGGCAGGATTGCCGATTTGCACGGCGACAGCCGCCCGAAGGGTGAGGGCCAAGGATGGCCCGAATGCAGGTGGCCCGAAGGGTCGGATGAGGGGTCACGGTTGCGACAGATCCCCACCCCCGACAAAAGCGATCGCGCACAAGGTGCGCTCCTGCACGTTCTCAAGGCGCGTCCGGCTGAGCCTCCGGAGCGGCGCGCTGGAACGCTTCCAGTTCGTTGCAGGCGCGGTGGATGCGCGCGATGGTGGGGTAATCGTCCATCGGCAGTTTCCAGCGCAGCGCGTTGTAGACCTGCGGAATCAGGCAGGCGTCGGCCATGCTCGGCGTCTCGCCGTGGCAATAGCGACCCGTCGCGGCGCTGTCGGACAACTGCTCCTCGATCGCCTTGAAACCCGCCGCCATCCAGTGCCGCGACCAGGTCGCGCGCTGTTCCTCGCTGGCGCCAAATTCGGCTTCCAGCTGTTGCAGGACACGCAGGTTGCCCAGCGGATGGATGTCGCAGGTGACCGCCATCGCCAGCGCCCTGACCTGGGCGCGACCACGGGCGTCCACCGGCAGCAGGGCCGTTTCCAGTTCCGGGTGCATCTCGTCCAGGTATTCCATGATCGCCAGTGACTGGGTGATCACCCGATCGCCATCGAGCAGGCACGGCACCATTTCCTGCGGGTTGAGTGCCTTGTAGGCCGGCGCATGCTGCTGACCGCCGTCCTGCACCAGATGCACCGGCCGGGTTTCGTACTCCAACCCCTTGAGGTTCAGCGCGATGCGCACGCGATAGGCAGCGCTGGAGCGCCAGTAGCTGTAAAGCACCAGACCGGTGGCCATGAGCAGTCCCCCTCTGCACGATGATGGCAAGCAGGCGACAGTGTGGCCCGGGCCGGTCCGGGCCGCAACGCCCCGTCGAACGGCAACCGGTTTGCATCGACACGACCGGGGCCGGACAATAGTCGGCTGCCGCCCGTTCGCGGTGATCCCGACCACCACTGGAGTCCTGCCGTGTCCGTCACCCGCATGAGCGACCTCGATTTGCGCGACCAGCGCGTGCTGATCCGCGAAGACCTGAACGTGCCGTTCGACGACCACGGCCAGATCACCTCGACCCAGCGCCTCGCCGCCGCCCTGCCGACCATCCGGGCCGCCCGCGACGCCGGTGCCCGGGTCATGGTGATGTCGCACCTGGGCCGCCCCAAGGAAGGCCAGTTCGACGCCGAATCCTCACTGGCGCCGGTGGCACTCTGGCTCGGCGGCAAGCTGGATCAGCCGGTGCGGCTGGTTTCCGACTATCTGGCCGACGGCATCGAGGTCGGCCCGGGCGAAGTCGTGCTGCTGGAAAACTGCCGCATGAATGTCGGCGAGGGCAAGGACGACGAGGCGCTGGCAAAGAAGTATGCGGCGCTGTGCGACATCTTCGTGATGGACGCCTTCGGCACCGCGCACCGCGCCCAGGCCTCGACCCACGGCGTGATCAGGTACGCCCCGGTCGCCGCCGCCGGCCCGCTGCTGTGCGCCGAGCTCGACGCGCTGGGCAAGGCGCTGGAACATCCGGCCCACCCGCTGCTGGCGATCGTGGCCGGTTCGAAGGTGTCGACCAAGCTGACCTTGCTGGACAACCTGATCGGCAAGGTCGACCAGCTGATCGTGGGCGGCGGCATCGCCAATACCTTCATCGCGGCGATGGGCCACTCGGTCGGCAACTCGCTGGTGGAGATGGACCTGCTCGACGCGGCGAAGAAGGTGCTGGCCGACGCAAAGCGACGTGGCGCCGAAGTGCCGATGCCGGTCGACGTGGTGGTGGCACCGACCTTCTCCGCCCAGGCGCCGGCCACGGTGAAACCGGTCGATCAGGTCGGGCCGGACGAAATGATCCTCGACATCGGCCCGCAAACCGCGGAGATCTACGCCGCGCTGATCGCCAGGGCCGGCACCGTGGTGTGGAACGGTCCGGTCGGCGTGTTCGAGTTCGACGCGTTCGGCAAGGGCACCGAGACCCTGGCGCGCGCGATCGCCGCATCGAATGCATTCTCGATCGCCGGCGGCGGCGACACCCTGGCCGCGGTCGACAAGTACGGCATCGCCGACCAGGTTTCCTACATCTCCACCGGCGGCGGCGCCTTCCTCGAATTCCTCGAAGGCAAGGAACTGCCCGCGGTCACCGCATTGAAGGCGCGGGCCGCGAAGTAATGCTCTGCCTGTTCGACCTCGACGGCACCCTGATCGATTCCGAGCACGGCATCACCGCCTGCGTGAAACACGCGCTGGCCCGGCTCGACGTGCCAGCGCCGGCGCACGAGGAACTGCGTCGCTGGATCGGCCCGCCGCTGCGGCACAGCTTTGCGCCCTTGCTGGATCACGATCCAGAACGGATCGAGGCGGCAGTGGATTACTACCACGAGCGTTTCAACACGCTGGGCTGGCAGGAACACGAGATCTATCCGGGCATCGAGGCGCTGATCGAACGACTGCTCGGCGCCGGCCACCGACTCGCCGTGGTCACCAGCAAGCCGCACCGCCACGCCGCGCCGATCATCGCCCACCTGCCCTTCGGCGACGCCTTCCTGCGCCTGTACGGCCCGCATCCGGACAGCCCGCACAGCGAGAAGGCCTCGATGATCGCCGAGGCGCTGGCGCATTTCGACAGCGACCCGGCAGACGCCGTGATGATCGGCGACCGCCACTTCGACATCGACGGCGCAGTGGCCAACCGCGTGCGCGGTTTCGGCGTGCTGTGGGGCTTTGGCAATCGCGAGGAACTGGAGCAGGCCGGGGCCAGCGCGATCGCGGCGACACCGGACGAACTGGCTGGCCTGCTGCTCGCCTGAGTTTGCCAGCGCGTAAAAAAAGCCGCGGCATGCCGCGGCTTTTTTGTGGATGAAGAAACCCGCGCTCAGCGCACGACGCGCTTCACCGCATCGATCACGTGCGCCACGGTGAAGCCGAAGTGTTCGAACAGCTGCGGTGCGGGTGCGGAGGCACCGAACGTGGTCATGCCGATGACCTCGCCGTCGAGGCCCACGTACTTGCACCAGAAGTCGGCCGTCGCCGCTTCCACCGCCACGCGGGCGCGGCACCAGCCCGGCAACACGCCTTCGCGGTATTCCAGCGGCTGCGCGTCGAACACCTCGGTGCAAGGCATCGACACCACGCGCACCGCCACGTCCTGCTGGGCCAGCGCGCGCGAGGCTTCCATCGCCAGTTCCACTTCCGAGCCGGTGGCGATCAGGATGGCCTGGAACTTCGTGTCCAGCGGATCGGACAGCACGTAACCGCCGCGCATGATGTCGGCGACCTGCTGCTCGCTGCGCTGCTGATGCTTGAGGTTCTGCCGCGAGAAGATCAGGCACGACGGCGCGCCCTTGCGCTCGATCGCCGCCTTCCACGACGCCGCCGATTCCACGGCGTCGCATGGACGCCACAGCTGGTTGTTCGGGATGTAGCGCAGGCTGGCCATGTGCTCGACCGGCTGGTGGGTCGGACCGTCCTCGCCCAGGCCGATGGAGTCGTGCGTGTAGACGTGGATCGCGTGCGCCGGAATCAGCGCGCTCATGCGCACCGCATTGCGGGCGTAGTCGGAGAACACCAGGAAGGTCGCGTCGTACGGGATGAAGCCGCCGTGCAGCGCCAGGCCGTTGGCGATCGCGGTCATGCCGAACTCGCGCACGCCGTAGTAGACGTAGTTGCCCTGGCCGCCCGCGCTGTCGCCGGTGGCGGCGTCGAGGCTGCCCTTCCACTTGGTGAGGTTGGAGCCGGCCAGGTCGGCCGAGCCGCCGATCAGTTCGGGCAGCAGCGGGCCGAACGCGTCCAGCGTCATCTGCGAGGCCTTGCGCGAGGCCACTTCCGGGCCCTCGGCCTGCAACTTCGCGATATACGCCTGCGACTTCTCCGCCCAGTCGGCGGGCAGCTCGCCGGCGAGGCGCCGCTTGAACTCGGCAGCCAGCTCCGGATGCGCGGCGGCGTATTTCGCGAACGCGTCGTTCCAGGCCTGCTCGGCTTCATTACCTGACTTTTTGTGATCCCAGGCGGCGTAGATCTCGGCCGGGATTTCGAACGGCGCGTACTTCCAGCCCAGCTGTTCGCGGGCGGCGGCGATCTCGTCCTTGCCCAGCGGGGCGCCGTGGCTTTCTTCCTTGCCCTGCTTGTGCGGCGCGCCGAAACCGATGATGGTCTTGGCGCAGATCAGGGTGGGCTTGTCGTGCTGCGCCGTAGCGGCAGCAATCGCCTTCCTGATCGCCTCGGCATCGTGCCCGTCGATGCCGCGGATCACGTTCCAGCCGTAGGCCTCGAAGCGCGCCGGCGTGTCGTCGGTGAACCAGCCGTGCACTTCGCCGTCGATGGAGATGCCGTTGTCGTCGTAGATCGCGACCAGCTTGCCCAGCTGCCAGGTGCCGGCCAGCGAGGCGACTTCGTGCGAGATGCCTTCCATCAGGCAGCCGTCGCCGAGGAAGACGTAGGTGTGGTGATCGACTACTTCGTGGCCGTCACGGTTGAAATGCGCCGCCAGCACCTTCTCCGCCAGCGCGAAGCCGACGGCGTTGGCCAGGCCCTGGCCCAGCGGGCCGGTGGTGGTTTCCACTCCCGGCGTTTCACTGGCTTCCGGGTGGCCGGCGGTCTTCGAATGCAGCTGGCGGAAGCGCTTCAGCTGATCCATCGCCAGGTCGAAGCCGGTCAGGTGCAGCAGCGCGTACTGCAGCATCGAGCCGTGGCCGTTGGACAGCACGAAGCGATCGCGGTTGAACCACTTGGGGTTGGCCGGATTGAACTTCATGAAATCGTTCCACAGCACCTCGGCGAGATCGGCCATGCCCATCGGCATGCCCGGATGACCGGACTTGGCCGCTTCCACGGCATCCATGGCAAGGGCTCGCACGGCGTTGGCGAGTTCGCGGCGGGTGGTCATCGGGCAGTCTCCGGCGGGTGCAAAACGTCTATTGTCGCCGATCGACCGTGCGCTGTCGTCTGCGGCTTTTCGATTAATCACCGCTTAACCCCGACACCCCACGGTTCGGCGAGCTTCAGTCTCGACCCACTATCAATGTGCCCGCAGCGCCATCCCCGAGCGCTGCCCGACCCGCGCGTTCCGCTGAATGCGCCGTGGTCCGGATCAAAGAAGAGGACTCCCCATGAACAAGCATCTATTCGCACTCGCCATCGCCACCACCGGACTGTGCACGGTTCCGGCCTTTGCCCAGGACGCCCAGTCTACGGCCGGCACGACCGAAGCCGCCACGAGCGGCAACTTCCAGCCCGGCCAGCCGATCGGCAGCGGCAACTGGTTCCTCAACGGCAGTGTCGGCCAGGCGCACATGCGCGTCGGCCCCTACAACGACCACCCGACGACCTACGCCATCAACGGCGGCTACCGCTGGAAGGTCGGCCCGGATGTCGGCCTCGGCGTGGAGGTCGGCTACAACGACCTCGGCAATTTCAAGCTGAAGAATGCCTTCAACAGCGACGACGTCAACCTGACCGACCGCCGCAACGCGCTGCGCGGCTGGACCGCCGGCGTCAACGGCAAGATCAACGTGTGGCAGGGGCTGTATGTCAGCGGCCGGGCCGGCGTGTATGGCTGGAAGGGCCACGGCTACGCCAACCAGGACATCAACCGGCATGACCTCGACCAGGTCGACTGGTATGCCGGCGTGGGCGCGGGCTACGACTTCAACCCGCATTTCAGCCTGGGCCTGTCGTACGACTACTACCGCGCCAACAAGGATCGGGTCGGCCTGACCTCGGACACGGCTTCGCTGACGGCCGAGTACCGTTTCTGATCCGTCCGAACCATTTTCGTTAACGCCGGCTTAATACTGAACTAATCGGTATTGAATCTTTCCCGGCCCGACCCATCTAAGTCTCCGTGTCGCCGACCACCTTGGACAGCGCACCACCAGCAGCGGCCACTCCCCCATCGGGCCGACTGCCATGACAACAAACTGGAGAAGCTCCATGAAAATGAACAAGACCCTGATTGCCCTCGCCCTGGCCACCGCTGGCGTGTTCGCCGGCCCCGCCGTGTTCGCGCAGAGCGCGCCCACCCACAATGACGGCTGGTTCATCAACGGCAACGTCGGCCAGACCTCGATCAACCATGGTGCGTATGACGACAACGACACCGGCTATGGCATCAACGGCGGTTACCGTTGGGCGGTGAGCCCGTCGGTCGCGCTGGGCGCCGAGGTCGGTTACAACGATCTGGGCAACATCCACGCCAAGAACATCTTCAACAGCCAGCCGGTGGTCGAGGATGGCAAGTCGCAGCTGCACGGCTGGACGGCGGGCGTGAACGGCCACTTCAACGTCACCCCGAACTGGTATGTCAGCGCTCGCGGCGGCATCTACGGCTGGAAGGGCCACGGCCTCAGCAACGACGCCAACCCGGTTCGCAAGGGCCTGGACGACACCAGCTGGTACGCGGGTGCCGGCGTGGGTTACGACTTCAGCAACAACGTCAGTGTCGGCCTGAACTACGACTACTACGACGCAAAGAAGGACCGCGTGGACCTCAGCACCGACATGGTCTCGGTTAGCGCCGAATATCGCTTCTGATCGGTTGTCGGCTCAAGGTAAAAAAACGGGCGCCGCGAGGCGCCCGTTCTCTTTTTGTAGCGTGCAGCTTCCCGCGATCACCGACGATCGCGGGAATTCAACCTCAGCCCTTCCACTGACCCAGCGCCGCCAGGCCGTTGTCACGGGCGCGGGCGTGCACGGTCTTCTGGGCGTCGGCATAGTTCGCCTTCATGTCCTTCGACCACAGCTTCAGCGCCGCCTGCTGCATCGCGCGGCCGTAGGAGAACGACAGCGGCCACGGATGCGGACCGATCTGGTTCATCGCGTTCAGGTGGGCGGTGGACTGCTCGTCGGTCTGGCCGCCGGAAAGGAACACGATGCCCGGCAACGACGCCGGCACGGTGGACTTCAGCACGCGCACGGTGGCCTCGGCCACTTCCTCGACGTCGACCTGCTCGTCCGAGTCCTTGCCCGGGATGACCATGCTGATCTTCAGGATGGTGCCTTCCAGCATCACGTTCTGCTCGTACAGCGCGTTGAACAGGCTGCGCAGCACGGCCTCGTGCACTTCGTAGCTGACTTCGATGCTGTGGTCGCCGTCCATGATCACTTCGGGCTCGACCATCGGCACCAGGCCCGCTTCCTGGCACAGCGCGGCGTAGCGGGCCAGCACGTGGCAGTTCGCCTCGATCGCGGTGGAGCTGGGGTTCTCTTCGGTGATGTTGATCACCGCGCGCCACTTGGCGAACTGCGCGCCGAGCTTGGCGTATTCCTGCAGGCGTTCACGCAGGCCGTCGAGGCCTTCGGTAACGACGTCGCCGGGGAAGCCGGCCAGCGGCTGCGGGCCCTTGTCGACCTTGATGCCGGGGATGATGCCCAGCTTCTTCATGACCTGGGTGAACGGCACGCCGTCCTTGGTCGACTGGCGGATCGTCTCGTCGTACAGGATCGCACCGGAGATGTGCTCGTTCAGGCCCGGCGTGGTCAGCAGCAGCTCACGGTAGGCGCGGCGGTTTTCCTCGGTGTTCTCGATGCCGACGGCCTCGAAACGCTTCTTGATGGTGTTGGTCGACTCGTCGATGGCGATGATGCCCTTGCCGGGCGCGACCATCGCCAGGGCGATGCTTTCGAGATCTTCAATACTCATGACGACTCCGTGGTGCGGCCGGCTTCACGCCCGCACATGGTTGAAGCCGCCTCGAAGACGAAGCGGCATGGTTCAAAACGGCAATTATAGGCCAGATTCACCGGCGGGCGCGCCGGGGCCGCCCTGAGGCGGCCCACGACCGCCTCAGGGCGTGTAGCCAGGCAGCTTGCAGGCATCCATCAGCTGCTGGCGCTGGGCCGGGTCCTTGGGCGCGTTGAACGGCACGATGTAATAGGTGGCCACCGGCTCACCGATGCGGTTGCTCAGCGACGGGCCGTAGCGGAAGTTGGAAACCGCGCTGCGCGCCACCGGCCCCAGGTCGCTCTTGGGCACCACCTTGGCCACCTGCACGTTCATCGGCACGCCGTCCGAACCGACCGTATACGTCACCGCCGCACAACCGGGCTTGTCCAGGTTCAGTCCCGTATTGGGCACATCCATCTGCACCTGGGTGTTGAGCAGGATCCAGTAGCGGTAGAGGTCCTGCTGGTCGATCTTGCGCGCCTGGCCCTGGGCGAATACCGGGGCGACGACGCCAAGCGCCAATGCCAACAACAGTCCTTGGCGCAATGGGCGGAAAATGGTCTTCATGGCGTTTCTCCAGCACGGGTGGGCAGTTCAAGTTTAGTCGACCGCTTGTTCAGCGACAGTCAGCACGACCCGGCCAGACAGCAAGCCGTCAGCATCACAGGTCGCGCAGGCACTCCACCATGCCGTCGCTGCCGACCGAAAGCAGCTTCAGCGTATTGGTGCCGCCGCCCTGGCCGACGTGGTCGCCCTGGGTCAGCACCACGCGATCGCCTTCCTGCAGGCGACCTTGGGCGAACAACTGCTGCACGGCCGAGCGTGCGGTGGCCACCGAAGTCAGGCCCTCGTGAGAGAACGCCACCGGCTGCACGTCGCGCAACAGCAGCATGCGCCGACGCGAGCCGGCCATCGGCGACAGGGCAAAGATGGGTACGGCGCTGCCGTAGCGCGACAGCCATTGCGCGGTGGCGCCGGATTCGGTCAGCGCCACGATCGCCCGCACGTCGAGCTGGCTGGCCAGCATCATCGCGGCCAGCGCGATCGCCTGGTCGGTGCGATCGAGCATGTGGCCGGTGGCGGTCAGATCCTCCTTCGGCTCGAACTGGCGTTCGGCGCCCAGGCAGATCCGACGCATCGCGGCCACCGCCTTGTCCGGGTGCGCACCGGCGGCGGTTTCCTCCGACAGCATCACCGCGTCGGTGCCGTCGATCACCGCGTTCGCCACGTCGAGCACTTCGGCCCGGGTCGGGATCGGCGAGCGCACCATCGACTGGAGCATCTGTGTGGCGGTGATCACCGCGCGGTTGCGCTGCACCGACTCGCGGATGATCTTCTTCTGCAGGCCGGGCAGCTCGGCGTCGCCGATCTCCACGCCCAGGTCGCCGCGCGCCACCATCACCACGTCGGACGCGTCGATGATTTCGCCCAGCACGGGGATCGCATCGGCGCGCTCGATCTTCGCCACCAGCGCGGCGTTGCCGCCGGCCTCGTGCAGCAGGCGCCGCGCCTGGTGCATGTCCTCGGCCGAACGGACGAACGAGATCGCCAGGAAATCCGCGCCGATCTCGGCGGCCAGCTTGATGTCTGACTTGTCCTTGTCCGACAGCGCCGTCACAGAGAGTCCGCCGCCTTGGCGGTTGAGTCCCTTGCGGTTGGACAGCCTGCCGCCGATCAGCACCTGGCAACGCACCTCGGCGCCGACCACGTCCAGCACGGTCAGCGCGACCAGCCCGTCATCCAGCAGCAGCACGTCTCCGGCATGCACGTCGCCGGGCAGGCCGTAATAGCTCACGCCCACGCGCGAGGCATCGCCGGGCGGCGCATCGGGCCGGCAATCCAGCACGAAGGGTGCGCCGTCGACCAGCTCCACCGGCCCGTTGGCGAACGTCTCGATGCGGATCTTCGGTCCTTGCAGGTCGGCCAGGATGCCCACTTCGCAACCGGCCTCGCTGGCCGCGGCACGCACCGCATTGGCGCGCGCCCGATGGTCGTCGGGCTGGCCGTGCGAAAGATTCAGGCGAACCACGTTGACGCCTTCGGCGATGATCCGCGCCAGCATGCCCGGCGCATCGGTGGCAGGGCCCAGGGTGGCGACGATCTTGGTACGGCGCAGCGGATTTTCGTTCATGGGTCGAGGCTAGCAGATGAAGGAGGGCACGCCATCCCCATGCATTCGTATGCATAGGCGATGACACGGACGGCTATTTGCCCAGGGCGAGGTTCAATACCGCCGCCAGCCGACGACCGGCCTGGCGCAGGCGCAGCTCCGCCTCGGGCAGCTCGGCCTTGACGTAGGCCTTGTCGATCGTGTGCCCGGACGGATAGAAACCCGGCTCGGCGGTGATCCGGCAGGATTCCTCGGCCCACTGGGCGTAGGGATTGTCCAGCGGCGCGATCGGCGCGGGCAGCGCGACCGGCACGGCGGAATCCAGCCGTTGCGCGTACTGCTGCCAGTCCAGGTCGCGGCTGTAGAGCATGCTCGAATCCCACACCTTGTGCAGGTTGCTGCCCTTGCCGTCGAACTGCACCTGGAAGGTGTTGCCACCCTTGTCGTCGCGATAGCCCGCATGCAGCGGCTGGTGGATGTCGCCGACAAAATGCACCACGAACTTCAGCGCATTGCGCCGCGCCTTGTCGCTCTGGCTGCGATCACCCAGCACGCCGACGTAATACTGCAGGGCCGACACCACGCAATTGCCGTTGCGACAGTCGCGCGGCGGCACGTAGTCGCAGGCGCTGCCGCCGCGGAAGTTGATGTAATGCTGGCCGCGGGTCTGCTTCCACAAGGCCGCCATCGCCGGATCGTTCTGCATCTGGTCCGGCCAGTTGGCGATGTCGGCCAGCGAGTTCGTGTGCTCCGGCGCCAGCAGGCGCACGACCTCGGCCTCGGCGGCGGGACTCAGGTGGCGCTGCGCCAGTTCGGCCACCACGCTGTGACCCAGCGGCCCCCATGCCTGCGCCGG
Organism: Rhodanobacter sp. Soil_C_14; assembly: GCF_057657335.1. NCBI lineage: Bacteria > Pseudomonadati > Pseudomonadota > Gammaproteobacteria > Lysobacterales > Rhodanobacteraceae > Rhodanobacter > Rhodanobacter sp. Soil_C_14. The sequence goes on from NZ_JBDGIQ010000001.1 coordinate 1,067,694, forward strand.
CGCGATGACGAGACAGGCCAGCAGGACGGCGGCGCGGCGGGTGAAACTCATGGCGGTTGATCCAGCGGAATGATGTCCGCAGCATGCCACAGACGGCTGCGGCTTTTTGCCGCTCGCCGTGCCCCGTGCACGGCGGCGGCCGGTGCCATGCCATCCGGCTTCGCCCGGCCTGCCGCGCCGGTCGGGCAACCCGGGCGGATTGGCTGTAAAATGGCTGTTTCCCGGCCGCTGCCGCGGCCTTGCCTGCCATCCCCTAAGGAGGACGTTCACTCATGACCATCAAGGTCGGCATCAACGGCTTCGGCCGCATCGGTCGCAACGTGCTGCGCTCTGCCGTGCAGAACTTCGGCAACGACATCGAGATCGTGGCGATCAACGACCTGCTGGAGCCGGACTACCTTGCCTACATGCTGAGCTACGACTCCGTGCACGGCCGCTTCAAGGGCGACGTGAAGATCGTGGACGGTCATCTGGTGATCAACGGCAAGACCATCCGCCTGACCCAGGAGCGCGACCCGGCCAACCTGAAGTGGAATGAAGTGAACGCCGACGTGGTGATCGAATCCACCGGCCTGTTCCTGACCAAGGAAACTGCGCAGAAGCACATCGATGCCGGCGCGAAGAAGGTGATCCTGTCCGCGCCGTCCAAGGACGACACGCCGATGTTCGTCTACGGCGTCAACGACAAGACCTACAAGGGCGAGGCGATCATCTCCAACGCGAGCTGCACCACCAACTGCCTGGCGCCGATCGCCAAGGTGCTCAACGACAAGTGGGGCATCAAGCGCGGCCTGATGACCACCGTGCATGCGGCCACCGCCACCCAGAAGACCGTGGACGGCCCGAGCAACAAGGACTGGCGCGGCGGCCGCGGCATCCTGGAAAACATCATCCCGTCCTCCACCGGCGCGGCCAAGGCGGTCGGCGTAGTGATCCCCGAGCTCAACAAGAAGCTCACCGGGATGAGCTTCCGCGTGCCGACCTCGGACGTCTCGGTGGTCGACCTCACCGTCGAGCTGGAAAAGGACGCCAGCTACGCCGAGATCTGCGCCGAGATGAAGGCGCAGTCGGAAGGCGCGCTGAAGGGCATCCTCGGCTATACCGAAGACAAGGTCGTGGCCACCGACTTCCGCGGCGAAACCTGCACCTCGGTGTTCGACGCCGACGCCGGCATCGCGCTGGACAGCACCTTCGTCAAGCTGGTCAGCTGGTACGACAACGAGTGGGGCTACTCGAACAAGTGCCTGGAAATGGTGCGCGTCATCGCGAAGTAATCCGCAGATTCGCAGACACCGAAGCCCGCGCCGATCCTGGTCGGCGCGGGCTTTTTCATGCGCGATCGAAAATCAGCGCGCCTCCGCCCGCGCATCCGCGCGGACGCCCAGCCAACCCTTGATCGAAGCAATCACCAGCGGGACGGCGCCGAAGCCGATGAAGATCAGGTCACCGGGCAGGCGCAGCCATTCGACCAGGTGCGAACGCGGCATCGCCACGTACTCGGCGCTGCGCGCATGCCAGTAGCCGTGCTTCAGCACGTCCCACAACTGCATCACGCCACTGGGAAACAGGCTCATCAGGATCATCAGCATCAGTCCGATGTTGGTGCCCCAGAACGCCACCCTGACGTACTTCTCGATGCCGGGCCACCGCGCGTCGCTGCTGGCCTGGCGAAGGCAGAACACCATCAGCGCGACGGCCAGCATCCCGAACACGCCCATCAGCGCCGCATGGCCATGGGTCGGCGTGATCTGCGTGCCCACTTCGTAGTAGCTGACGATCGGCAGGTTGAGAAAGAAGCCGAACATACCCGCGCCGACGAAGTTCCAGAAGCCCACCGCCATGAGGAAGTAGAACGTCCACTTGTGCGGCACCGCCACGGCCTTGCCGCACACGTCGCAATCGCCGCGGGTGGTGCGCACGAAGTCCCAGGCGTCCAGCGTCAGCAAGGTCAGCGGCACCACTTCGAGTACCGAGAACAGCGCCGAAAGCGACATGTTGAAGTTCGTGTGGCCGGTGAAATACCAGTGGTGCCCGGTGCCGATCAGGCCGCCCAGGAAATACAGGATGGCGTCCAGGTAGATCACGCGCAAAGCCACGTTGCGCCGGGTCAGGCCCAGTTGATAGAAGGTCAGCGCCACGATGGTCGTGGCGAAGAACTCGAAGAAGCCCTCGACCCACAGATGGATGATCCAGAAGCGCCACGTATCGACCACCGTGTAATTGGTCTTGGCACCAAAAAACAACGCCGGCACGTAGAACACCGGAATGGCGACGGCGGCGAACATGAACATTTTCGCCAGCGGTCGGGCGGCCACGTTGGCCACTGCGCGCGGTCGCGCCAGCACCCACAGGATGGCGAACCAGACCAGCAGACCAACCACCAGCAGGTATTGCCATACGCGTCCGAGCTCGAGGTACTCCCAGCCCTGGTCGCCAAGCCAGAACCACAGATTGCCCAGCTTCTGCTCGATGCCGGCCCAGACCCCGAGCAGGCTGCCGCCGATGACCACCACGAAGGCCGCAAACAGCACGTGCACCCAGCCGGCCAGCCAGCGCGGCTCGTCATCCGGCGCGCGCAACGAGCGGCCAAGGAACAGGGCGGCAGCCACATATGCCGTGGCGATCCAGAAGATCGCCGTTTGCAGATGCCAGGTGCGCAGCAGGTTGCTGGGGAAGATGTTCTCCAGCTGGAAACCGTAGAAGCTGCCCGGATCGGCACGGAAATGCGCCACGCCGCCGCCGACCAGGGTCTGCATCAGGAACAGCAGCGCCACCACCACGAAGAACTTCACCAGCGCACGCTGCCCCCGGCTGGACTGACCCGGCAGCAGCTGCGGGTGCACGTGATGGCCGCGACTGATCCAGCCGAGGTAGTCGAACTTGCCGAATGCCAGCAGCACGGTCGCGATACCCGCCAACAGCACCAGCAGGCTGAGCGCGCTCCACAACAGCGCGCTTCCGGTGGCGACATTGCCCACGCTGGGGTCGTAGGGAAAGTTGTTGGTATACGACGCGTCCGTGCCGGGCCGCATCGCCACCGAAGCCCACGCCGCCCAGGTCACGAAGGCGGTGAACTGGTGCAGCTCCGCAGGGTCAGTGATCAGGTTCGGCTTGAGCCCGCCATTCTTCGTAGGGTCCTTGAAATAGTCGGTCCAATAACCGATCTGCTGTCGGTAGGCGACGGCTTCGGGTTCGATCAATTGCAACACGCCACTCTGCGCGTCGTAGCGATTGGTCTTCAGGGTCACCGCCGTTTCAGCGTGCACTGCGGCCTGCTGCCGTGCATCCAGCGCAGCCACGGGCTTGCCGTACTGCGTGCCTGCAATGGCCGCAGCGGTGTCTTCGCCCAGACGATGCAGCGCCTCGGCGGAATAATCCGGGCCCAGATAGGCGCCATGTCCCCAGATGCTGCCGTTGTCCATCAGGCCGTACTTGAGGAACACCGCCTGGCCATCACGAATATCGTCGCCGCTGAACAGCACGGCGCCTTGGGCGTCGACCACCTGTGCGGGAATCGGCGGCGCATTGCGATAGGCGAGCAAGGTGACGGCAAGCAATCCGGCGAAGCCGATCACCATCACCAGCGCCACCGTTCGCAGCCACCACGGCGACAACTCGGTATCGTCGTCGGTCAAGGGTTGTGCGGCTTCATTCATCGCTACTTCCTCCGGCAAGGCGAGAGAATGCGGGCCGGTGCGACGAAAGATCGCATGATCATGAGCATGACCATGCCGGTTGGGCCCGCGCGCAAGGATCGATGCGACGACCCCACTCCCCTGCCGTCGCGCCGAGCCGTCCCACCATAAACCTTTTCTTTTCGCGTCGCCCGTATCGGCGCGGAGCCAATGAGGTCAGCGCTGCAGCAGCGGCAACTTGTCCGGCACACCGTCCCACTTCGCCGCATCCTCCATCGCCGGGATCTTGCTGGTCAGCACTGGCCATTCGCGCGCCAGCTCGGCGTTGATCGACATGAAGATCTCCTGGCCCGCCGGCACGTCGAGCTCGGGGAAGATCGCGCCGACAGGGCACTCCTCCACGCACAGCGTGCAGTCGATGCATTCGTCGGGGTCGATCACCAGGAAATTGGGACCGGCGTGGAAGCAGTCCACCGGACACACCTCGACGCAATCGGTGTGCTTGCAGTTGATGCAGTTTTCGGTGACGACGTGCGTCATCTTGCCTCCTTCCGACGCCTGCCGGTGTGTCGCTAGAGTGTCCGGGACGGATAGTGCGAAAGCCATGACCCAGGTCAGTGCCGATGACGCACCACCATCGCAGAATTCACTCGATCCCCAACTTCCCCAAGGAGCAACCCATGATGCGCAAACTGATTGCCATTGCCCTGCTCGGCCTGCTTTCCACTCCGCTGATGGCCGCCGAATGCGCGACCACCGTCGAGGCGAACGACGCCATGCAGTTCAACACCAAGACGATCACCGTACCCAAGACCTGCAAGTCGTTCAAGGTCACCCTGAAGCACACCGGCAAGCTGCCGGCCACCGCGATGGGGCACAACTGGGTGCTGTCGCACGCCAGCGACGAAGCGGGCGTGATTTCCGACGGCATGAAGGCCGGCGCGGCCAGCAGCTACGAAAAGCCAGGTGACGCGCGCATCATCGCGCACACCAAGCTGATCGGCGGCGGCGAATCCGATGTCGCCACCATCAACGTGGCCAAGCTGAAGGCAGGCGAGCAGTACGCGTTCTTCTGCACCTTCCCCGGCCACGCCGCGCTGATGAAGGGCACCTTGAGCCTGGGCCAGTAAGCTCCTTGGACCAGCGACGCATCCGGCCGTCATGGCCGGATGCGTTTTTTGTTGGTGCCGGCATCACGCAGCGCTCCACGCACGGATCTACCATGTCCCGCATGAACCCGCAGTCGACCCTCGATGAAACCGCCCTGGCCAGGCTGGTCGACCACTTCTACGAGAAGGTGCGGCGCGATGCGCAGATCGGCCCGATCTTCAACGCAGCCGTGCATGACTGGGACGAGCACAAGCGCCTGCTCACCTCGTTCTGGGCCTCGGTGGCGCTGCGCGCCGGCAGCTATCGCGGCAATCCGATGGGGGCGCACCGCCCCCATCCGATCCGCGCCGAACACTTCGACCGCTGGCTGGCGCTGTGGCGCGAAACCTGCGCGGAAGAACTGGACGAAACCGCGGCCGCCACGATGCTGGAATACGCCGAGCGCATCGGTCGCAGCCTGAAATACGGACTGGGTCTCCATCCGCAGGCCCAGCCGTTCGGCGTGCCGATCGTCGGCATCGAGCGCCCGTAGGAGCGCACAGGGTGCGCTCCTACAATAGTCGCGATCAGGCCAGCGCTTTCAACGCCGCGTCATAGTTCGGCTCGTGGCCGATCTCGCTGACCAGCTCGGCATGGATGACCTTGTCATGTTCGTCCAATACCACCACCGCACGCGCAGCCAACCCCGCCAACGGGCCGCTGGCGATCGCCACGCCGTAGTCGTTGAGGAACTGGCGGCCGCGCATCAGCGACAGGTTGATCACCTTGTCCAGTCCTTCGGCGCCGCAGAAACGTGCTTGCGCGAACGGCAGGTCGGCGGAGATGCACAGCACCACGGTGTTGTCGAGCTGGCCGGCCAGCTCGTTGAAGCGGCGCACCGAGGTGGCGCACACGCCGGTGTCGATGCTGGGAAAGATGTTCAGCACCTTGCGCTTGCCGGCATGGCTCGACAGCGTCACGTCGGACAGGTCGCCGCCGACCAGGCTGAAGGCCGGCGCGGTCGAACCCGGCGCGGGAAACTGGCCGTCGACGCTGATCGGCTGGCCCTTGAATGTGACTGCGGACATCGTGCACCTCGTTGCTGGATGGATGGCTACAAGTAGAACATGGTCTTGGCCAGGAACACGATGCCGACCATCAAGCCCAGCACGATGCGATGGGTGTGCCTGAACCGGCAGACGTCCATCTTGCCGCTGCGCATCGCCCACATCGCGTTGACGAATACCCCGAGCACGCCAAACGCCAGCAGCACCTTGAGCAGCAGCCAGTTGCCGAAGCGGCTGCCGACGCATTCGAGCCCGCCGCAGCGGATCTCGAACAACACGCCGCCGCTGACGAACAGCAGGATCACCACTACCGGCATGAAACGGCGCACCCGCGCCATCACGGCCTTCTCGATGCGCTGCATGGTGGCGATGTCGAAATGCCGGTGCAGCGCTTCGAGCACCACCACCTCGAAGGTCACCGCACCGACGAACACGATCGCGCAGGACAGGTGCAGCAGCACGATCCACGGATACCAGGCACTCATGCGCACTCTCCGGAAGCATGCGCCCAAGTCTGCGCGCGACCGCCGCATGTCGCGCTGACATGGATCAACCCGGGTTGCGCCCTGCGCTCAACCCTGCGGCGTGGCAGCCACCAGCTTGCGGATCGCCTCGACGAAGGCCGGGTCGAGCTTGCCGATGCGGGTGGTGCGCGCGGCGATGCGACCGTCGCTGTCCAGCAGGATCAGTTCGCTGCTGTGGTTGAATTCCTTGTCCGGCAGCTGGCGGTACTGCAGGCCCAGCACGCCGGACAGCTGGCGCACCTGTGCGGGCTCGGCCCGCGCCAGGGTCCAGATGCGCGAATCCAGCTTGCGCTTGTCGGCGTAGGTGCGCAGCGTGGCCACGTCGTCACGCACGGGGTCGAAGCTCACCGCCAGCAGGTCGATCCGGGCACGGGTGGCCGGGTCCAGTGCATTGCGGGTCAGCCGCATGCTGTCGATGATCATCGGGCAGACCATCTGGCACGAGGTGTAGAACATGGTGACCAGCTGTGGCCGGCCGCGCCGCTCGGCCAGCTTCTGCCGATGACCGTCCTGGTCGGTCAACTGCACCGACAGGTTGTAGACCGAATCGCCGGGCAGCGGCGTGGCCGCCCGCGCGCTGCCGAGCAGCAGGAGCATCGCAAGCAGGGACAACAGACGTTTCATGGCGCATGCCTCATTCGGACTTCGCGCAACGGAAGCCCATGTTGTTGGTGGTGTTGGCGGCCTTGAGCGCGGACAGCATCGCTATGCGCATCAGCACCGCGTAGTTTTCCTTCTCCTGCAGGCTGATCGCGCCCGCGCCGCAGAATTTCAGCAGGTCCGGATCGCCCTGCTCGCGGCTGTCGCTGGCGACCATCAAGGCGTTGAAGTCGTCCACCCACTCCCACACCAACCCGTTGATGTCGCGCACGCCATAGACGTTGGCGATGCCGCCCACGTCGGGCAGGGCCGTGTTGGACGGCCGCGCGTACCAGCCCAGAATGCTTTCGCGCCAGGCCGGGTCGGCGCGGGCGTCGCGGCGGGTGGCATCGGCCGCGGCCGCGTATTCCCATTCGTACCAGCTGGGCAGGCGCGCGTTTTCGCTCTCGCAATAGGCTTGCGCCGCAAACCAGCTGACCCGGGTCACCGGCTGGCGCGGCAACGCCGTGTCACCCAGTGCGTCGGCACTGCCCCACTGGGTCAGGTAGCGCGCATCGGCGAGGATGCTGGCCACCTTGTCGCGTTGCCACTCGGGGTGCTTCTTCACGAAGGCCAGGAACTCGCCGTTGGTGACCAGTTCGGTGCGCAGGCGGAATGGCGCCACCTGCGCCGGCGCCGCCTTGCCGTCGGCCGGCAGCACGCTGGTGAAAGTCCCACCCGGCAGGGCGACGTAATCCGCCGCCACCGCCGGCAGTGCCAGCATCAGTCCCAGGACGAACAGCAGGCCTGCGCGCATCTCAGTGCTCCGGGGCCGCCGCAGCGGGTGCCTCGGCGCGTGCCTTGGCTACCTCTTCCTTGCTGATCTGGCCGCCCGGGTTGTCCCAGCTGTTCAGCACGTAGGTGAGGATGTTGGCCACCTCGTCGTCGTTGAGCTGGCTCATCGGCGGCATCACCGAGTCGTACTCGTGGCCGTTCACCGTGATCTTGCCGGTCAGGCCGTGGGTGACGATGGTCATCGCCCGCTTCGGATCGACCGCCAGGAAGTCCGACTTCGCCAGCGGCGGGAACACGTTGGCCAGGCCTTCGCCGTTCGCCTGGTGGCAGACCGAACAGGTGCCGGTGAACAGCTGCTTGCCCGCGGCGATCTGCTCTTCCTTGGTCAGCGTGCCGGCCGCATGCGCCTTGGCTGCCGTGGTCACCGCCTTCAGGTTCGGCTCCGAGCGATCGCCCAGGTACACCGCGTCCACTTCCTTGCCCGAGTAGATCGACTTGTCTTCCGGGCCGTCCACCTTGAGGATGCCCAGCGCGCCCTTGTTGAAGGCGCGGAAGATCGAGTGGTCGACCAGCACGTAGCTGCCCGGCACGTCGGTGTGGAATTCCACCGTGGCCGCGCCGCCGGACGGGATCAGCGTGGTCTGCACGTTGTGCTGCGCGATGGTGCCGCCCTCGGGTTGCACCTTGTCGAAGATCTCGCCGATCACGTGGAAGCTCGACACCAGGTTCGGACCGCCGTTGCCCACGAATAGGCGCACCGTCTCGTTGGTCTTGGCGGTCAGCGCGTTGTCGCCGGTGAGCGCGCCTTCCTTTCCGTTGAACAGCACATAGGTCGGGTTCTCGTCGATCGCCTTTTCCATGTCGAACGGCTGCAGGCCCTTCTGCCGGTACTTGCCGGTGGTGTAGAAGTCGCCCTGCATCACGTAGTACTCGTGGTCGACCGGGCTCAGGCCCTCCGGTGGCTCGACCAGGATCAGGCCGTACATGCCATTGGCGATGTGCATGCCCACCGGCGCGGTGGCGCAGTGGTAGACGAAGATGCCCTGGTTCAGCGCCTTGAAGGTGAACTGCGATTCGTGGCCCGGCGCGGTGAAGCTGGAGGCCGCGCCGCCGCCCGGACCGGTCACCCCGTGCAGGTCGATGTTGTGCGGCATCTTGCTGTCCGGCGCGTTCTTCAGGTGGAACTCCACCGTGTCGCCCTGGCGTACGCGGATGAAGCTGCCCGGCACGGTGCCGCCAAAGGTCCAGAAGGTGTAGCTGACGCCTTCGGAGATCGGCATCTCCTTCTCGATCACTTCCAGCTCGACGATGACCTTCGCCGGGTAGTTGCGCTTCAGCGGTGGCGGCACGTGCGGCGGGCTGGTCAGCACCGCGTGGATCGCTTCGCCCTGGGGCGGGCCGAAGTCGCCGTGAATCGATGCCGTGGACGCAGCACCCGCCGGGCCGGCTTCAGCCTTGGCCGCGGCCTGCGGTTTGCCGGAACATGCCGCCAGCGTGAACAGCGCCGCCGCAGCGAGTAGGAATAGACCTGGACGTGACATGGACGCTCTCCGTGAGTTCTTGCGATTGCAAGCCTAGGCTATCTCACGGAAGTCCATGTGACGTGAATCAATTGGCGAATCTTTTCAGCCCGACTGCGTCACCCTGCCACGGCCCAAGCCAGCCTGCCCCAGCGGGCACGCTCAACCCGACTTGCCGTCCGCACGCGGCGTCAGGTAGATCCACGCCGAGCGCAGCACCCACGGCAGGAAAGCCAGCAGCCAGCCATAGGCGGCAATCACCAGCCACAGATAGACATCGCCACCCAGTTCGGCACGGATGCGCAGCAGGGTCACCACCTGCAGCAGGGCGAAGCACAGCCACGCGACCTTGCCCATCTGCATCGGCCGGCCGGAGTGGCCCTGGGTGACCCGGGTGACCATCGCCACCAACATCGAGCCGAAGAAGCCGATGCCCAGCGCATGCAGCGGGGCGCGGCCCAGGATCAGCTGGCCGCTCAGGGCATGCACCACGTCCTGGATGGCGAACAGCGCGAACGCCACCGGCAACCAGGCAAACGCCAGATGCAGCACCGCCAGGATGCCCGGGCGCATCGCCTTCCACGGCTGCCAGCGCAGCGAGTGCCAGGCAAACACCAGTGCCAGCGGGATGTCGACCACCCACAGCCAGTCGAGCACGCCACGCCAGTCCAGCAGCAGATGCGCCAGCAACAGCGCCCACACCATCGGCATGCTCCAGTCCGGCCGGATCACCTCGTACCCCTTCACCATGTTGCCGGTGAAGAACGGCAGCATGCGGTGCATCACCGAGAAATAGATCGGCAGCAGCAGGCCGAAGGTGCCCAGCTTGATCGCCAGCAGCGCGCACTCCGCTGGCGCGCCGAACAGATACGCCAGGAAGATCGCCAGCCCCAGCGTGCCCAGGCACAGCGCCGCCAGGCAGGAACGCGCGTGACCCTTGCGCTCGGCCACCGAAGCACGCAACACCCCGGCCAGCGTCACCACACCGAGCAGATAGCCCGCCAGCATCACCGCGATGCCCAGCTTGAGCAGCCACCCCAGGTCGAGCAGACCCACATTCGCCAGCACGTAACCGCCGAAGACGCCGCCGGCGACCGGCAGGAAGCGCGTGCGCGGCAGCTCGGGGCGGCCCAGCCACTTGGGAAACGTGGTCATCAGGAAGCCGAACATGAACAGCGGAAACAGGCCGTACTGGATCAGCATCGCGTGCGCCCAGCCCGGCGGAATCGTGGGCTGCGGCCAGCCGGCCAGGCCGAAGCGCATCCAGGTCAGCTCCACCGCCCACCACGCCATGCTCAGCAGCACCGCGACGGTGCCGGCCAGGAACAGCGGCCGATGCGGGGCGGAGGCCAGCAGGCGGGCGGCTTCGGCGAACGCCGGCGGCGTGTTGCCGGCAGATGGCGAATCAGACATGGCGAGTCCACACAAATGCGAATGATTCGCCATGCTGCCACAGCGCCTTCGCCGGCAACCATGACATGCATCAACCACGCCCCGCAGCATGGCCGGTGCTTCAACGAATCATCGGGTCCGGCAATGCCTGGACGGCATCCCGCTCGAGCTCAATCCGGCAACAGGGCTTCGCCGATCTTGCGCAGCGCCGCCACATTCAGCAGCTCCAGCTCGCGTCCCTCGATCGCGATCAGTTTCTGCGCGCGGAAGCGGCTCAGCACGCGGCTGACGGTTTCCGCGGCCAGCCGCAGGTAGTTGGCGATGTCGCCACGCGACATGCTGAGGTGGAACTGGGTGCCGGAGAAACCCCGCACCGCGTAGCGGTTGCCCAGGTCGAGCAGGAAGGCGGCAACGCGCTCGTCGGCGCTGTGGTCGCCGGCCAGCAGGCTGGCCGTGCCCAGTTCCTTGCTAAGCATGCGGAACAGGTGCTGCTGCACGGCCGGCACGCGCGAGGCCAGCGCGCTCATCGCGGGGAACGAGAAACGGCAGAAGTACGCCGTGTCCAGCGCCACCGCGTCGCACGGGAAATGCTCGGGATAGATCGCGTTGAGGCCGATCACCTCGCCCGGCAGATAGAAGCCCAGCACCTGCTCGCGGCCTTCCTTGTCGACCATGCGCGTCTTCACCGTGCCCGAACGCACCGCGAAGATCGCCCGGAACGGATCGCCGGTACGGAAGATGTGCTCGCCGACGCGGAACGGCCCGACGTGTTCGACCAGGCATTGCAGCTCGGCCAGCTCGGGCTTGTCGTAGCCGGCGGCAATGCACGCGCTGGAAAACGCGCAGGTACCGCAGAAGCGCGTTTCATCGCCGTCGTCGGCAATCGGGCTACGCGGCTCGGGCAGGCGACCTGGCCGGCCTGGCGTGGGCTTGAATTGCATGATTGTGATGAGGCCGGGTTGGGGCTGCGTCGTCGTCGATCAGATCACGCGTGAGAAACGCGGTGCCTGTGCCGCTTCGTCCAGATAGGCGTCGAAGCACATGGCGATGATACGCAACAGCAACCGTCCCCGCGAGGTGACCCGGATTTCGCGGTCACTCTCCAGCACCAGGCCATCGGCGACCAGCGCCTGCAGCCGCTGGCGCTCACGCATGAAATATTCGTCGAACACCAGCCGGTGGCGCGCCCCGAAGCCGTGCTTGTCCAGCACACCGTGGCACATCAGTTCGTTGATCAGCTCGCGCCGGATCAGGTCGTCTTCGTCCAGTTGCAATCCGCGCATCAGCGGCAGCCGGCCGGCATCCAGCGCTGCGTAGTAGCCGACCAGATCACGCGCATTCTGCGTGTAGCTGTCGCCGATGCGGCCGATCGCACTGACGCCCAGGCCCACGATGTCGCAGTCGCCGTGGGTCGAGTAACCCTGGAAATTGCGCTGCAGGGTGCCCGCGCGCTGCGCCAGCACCAGCTCGTCGCTGGCCTTGGCGAAGTGGTCCATGCCGACGTAGACGTAGCCGGCGGCGGACAGGTGCTCCAGCGCGCGGCCGAACAGCGCCAGCCGGGTGGCGGCATCGGGCAGGTCGGCGGCGTCGATCTGCCGCTGCGCCTTGAACATCTCCGGCAGGTGCGCATAACCGTAGACCGCCACGCGATCGGGGTTGAGCGCCACGATCTGGTCGAGCGTGCGGCTGAAGCCGGCCACGGTCTGGAACGGCAGGCCATAGATCAGGTCGACGCTGGTGGAACGGAACGACGACTCGCGCGCCGCGTCCAGCACCTCGCGGGTCTGCTCGAAACTCTGGATGCGGTTGACCGCCTGCTGCACCACCGGGTCGAAATCCTGGATGCCGACCGAGATCCGGTTGAAGCCCAGGGCGCCCAGGTTGCGGATGTAGTCGCCGTCGGCGAAGCGCGGATCGATCTCGATGCCGTATTCGCGCTCCGCCTCGTGGCTGAAGCTGAAATGGCGAGCCAGCGACTCCAGCAGCTCGCTCATGTGCGCGGTATCGAGGAAGTTCGGCGTGCCGCCACCGAAGTGCAGCTGGCGCACCGGGCGATCGCGGTCGAACAATGGCGCGATCAGTTCGATCTCGCGATACAGCCGTTCGAGGTAGCGATCGGCCTGGGTCACGTCGCGGGTGATCACCCGGTTGCAGCCGCAGTAGAAGCACGGGCTCATGCAGAACGGCACGTGCACGTAGAGCGACAAGGGCCGCGGGATCGGCTCCTCGTTGGAGGCCCGGATCACGCCGCGCAGCACCGTCTCGTCGAAGCCGGCCTTGAACTGCGGCGCGGTCGGGTAGCTGGTGTAGCGCGGACCGGCCACGTCGTAGCGGGCGATCAGCGCCGGGTCGAATTCGGGAGTGCTTATGGGAATGGCCATGGAGCGAGTCTGTCCCCGCTCCGATCTGGCTGCCTTGATCCGGATCAATTACGCCATCGGCCGCGACGCCACGCCGCAGCCGCCCCTCCGGGCGATGACCTCAAGGCTTGTGCGGTTCGATCTGCTGCTCGATCGAGCCAAAGATCGAGGCGCCGCCGGCATCGGTGACGTCGATCTTCAGGCGGTCGCCGAACTTCAGGAACGGCGTGGTGGGATGGCCGTCGCGCAGGGTTTCCACCGTGCGCTGTTCGGCCAGGCACGAGGCGCCCTTGCCGGTGTCCTCGTTGGCGATGGTGCCGGAGCCCACGATGGTGCCGGCGGTCAGCGGACGCGTCTTCGCCACGTGGGCGATCAGTTCGGCAAAGCTGAACTGCATGTCCACGCCGCACTCGGCCTCGCCGAACCATGCGCCGTTCAACCACGTGCGCATCGGCAGGTGCAGCTTGTCGCCGGCCCAGGCGTCGCCCAGTTCATCCGGCGTCACCAGCACCGGCGACAGCGCCGAGCGCGGCTTGCTCTGCAGGAAGCCGAAGCCCTTGGCCAGCTCGCCCGGGATCAGTCCGCGCAGGCTCACGTCGTTGACCAGGCCGACCAGCTGGATGTGCTCCGACGCCTGCGCCGGCGTCGCCGCCATCGGCACGTCATCGGTGACCACCACCACCTCGGCTTCCAGGTCGATGCCGAAATCCTCGCTGGGCACCACCACCGGATCGCGCGGGCCGAGGAAGCCGGCGCTGGTCGCCTGGTACATCAGCGGGTCGGTGTAGAACGACTTCGGCACCTCGGCGCCGCGGGCGCGGCGCACGCGCTCGACGTGCGGCAGGTAGGCCGAGCCGTCGACGAATTCATAGGCGCGCGGCAGCGGCGAAGCCAGCGCGTGCATGTCCAGCGCGAAGGCACCGGCGGCGTTGCCGGAGTTCAAGTCCTCCGACAGCGCATTGAGCCGCGGCGCGGCGTTCGACCAGTCGTCCAGCGCCGCCTGCAGCGTCGGCGCGATGGCGCTCGCCTTCACCGCGCGGGTGAGGTCGCGGCTGACCACGATCAGCGTGCCGTCGCGGCCGCCTTCCTTGAGACTTGCGAGTTTCATCAAATACTCCTAGCTACAGCCTTCGACGTAATCGACCTGCGGCGGCACACCCATGCGCCATCGCGTCACCTTGCCATGTTCATCGGTTTCAAACAGCAACACGCCGTCACCTTGCGGCGCGGCGATGCGCAGGTATTTTGCGCCATCGACATACTTGTGCGGCTGCGCCTCGACACGCGTTCCGTACAGCGCGCGGATCTGCGCCTCGTCCATGCCGACCTTGCCACCGCCGGGCGCGAGCTCTTTCACGTTGCCCACGTCGTAGCGCACGAAATGGCCGGCTTCGAACATGAAGGCGAAATCCTTCGACGACTTCACCCAGGCCGGGGTCTTGTAGAAGCACGTTGAACCCTGCTCCGGCGCACCCTTCAGCTCGCCGGTCCAAGCTTTATTGGAGCTGGCCTTATTGAAGCTGGCCTTTTCGAACGCGGCCTCGTCCATGCCGAAACGCAGGTCGCCGTAACCGTCGTAGCGGGCCATCGTGTCGGCAGCGCTCGTTGCCGGCGTGCTCGTGGCCACGGCCGGACGGGCGCCCGACGCGGCGACAGGCGGGGCCTCCGCCGTCGGCGATGCCGACGGGCCCGCCTGGCCGCATCCGGCCAGCGCCAGCGCAGCGGCCACGATCAGCGCATGGCATTTCACGCCTTGCGGCCTGCATCGAAATGTTTCGCGATGCCCTGCCAGCACTCGTGATAATCCTGCTGCAACTGGGGTGCCTCCAGCGCCTGCCGGGTGGGACGGATCACCTTGCGCGTCTCGAACATGAAGGCCATGGTGCCGCCAATCACGTCGGGTTTCGACAGGTCGGCGTTCGAGGCCTTCTCGAACGTTGCCGCATCCGGTCCGTGGCCGCTCATGCAATTGTGCAGCGAGGCACCACCCGGCACGAAGCCCTCGGCCTTGGCGTCGTAGACGCCGGCGATCAGGCCCATGAACTCGCTGGCCACGTTGCGATGGAACCACGGCGGACGGAACGTGTGCTGCGCCACCAGCCAGCGCGGCGGGAAGATCGCGAAGTCGATGTTCGCCGTTCCGGCGGTGTCGCTGGGCGAGGTCAGCACGGTGAAGATCGACGGATCGGGATGGTCGACGCTGATCGAGCCGATCGTGTTGAAGCGGCGCAGGTCGTACTTGTACGGAGCGTAGTTGCCGTGCCAGCCGACCACGTCGAGCGGCGAATGACCGATCTTCGCCGACCACAGCCCGCCCTGGAATTTCGCCACCAGCTCGAATGCACCCTCGACGTCCTCGTACGCCGCCTCCGGGGTGAGGAAGTCGCGGGCGTTGGCCAGGCAGTTCGAGCCGATCGGGCCCAGATCCGGCAGGCGCAGCAGCGCGCCGAAGTTCTCGCAGACATAGCCGCGCGCCGTACCGTCGAGCAGGTCCACCCGGAAACGCACGCCGCGCGGAATCACCGCGATCTCCTGCGGCTCCAGCTCGATCACGCCCAGCTCGGTGGCCAGCCGCAACCGGCCCTGCTGCGGCACGATCAGCAACTCGCCGTCGGCGTCGTAGAAGAAACGCCCCTGCATCGAGCGATTGGCCGTATAGACGTGGATACCGATACCCGCCTGCTCGGCCGGGCCGCCGTTGCCGGCCAGGGTCACCAGGCCGTCGATGAAGTCGGTCGGCTGCTGCGGCAGCGGCAGCGGATTCCAGCGCAGCTGGTTCGGCGTGGCGGGAGCCTCGTCGAAGCGGTTATGGAACGTGGCATGCGCCAGCGGCTGGAACGGTTGATGCACCGCCGCCGGACGAATCCGGTACAGCCAGCTGCGCCGGTTGCTGTGGCGCGGCGCGGTGAATGCGGTGCCCGACAACTGCTCCGCGTACAGGCCATGGGCCACGCGCTGCGGCGAATTCTGGCCGACCGGCAAGGTGCCGGCGATCGCCTCGCTGGCAAACTCGTTGCCGAAACCCGACTGGTAGCCCTTGCTGACATCGATCGCCATGAGGAGAGACCCTTAGAGGAAACCGCGCTTCATCTGGTCGCGCTCGATGCTCTCGAACAGGGCCTGGAAATTGCCCTCGCCGAAACCTTCGTTGCCCTTGCGCTGGATGATCTCGAAGAAGATCGGGCCGATGTTGTTCTGGGTGAAGATCTGCAGCAGCTTGCGCTGCTTGGTTTCCATGTCGGCGTCGATCAGGATCTTGTTCTTCGCCAGCCGCGCCACGTCTTCGCCGTGGTTCGGCACGCGCACGTCGATCACCTCGAAGTAGGAGTCCGGGGTGTCGAGGAATTCCACGCCGGCGGCGCGCATCTTCTCCACCGTGTCGTAGATGTCGTCGGTGAAACAGGCGATGTGCTGGATGCCTTCGCCGTGGTAGGCGTCGAGGTATTCGTTGATCTGGCTCTTCGGGTCGTTCGACTCGTTGAGCGGGATGCGCACGGTGCCGTCCGGCGCGGTCATCGCCTTGGACACCAGGCCGGTCTTGGCGCCCTTGATGTCGAAGTAGCGGATCTCGCGGAAGTTGAACAGGCGCTCGTAGTAGTCCGACCACTTCTGCATGTTGCCGAAGTACAGGTTGTGGGTCAGGTGGTCGATGAAGGTGAGTCCGAAACCGGCCGGGTTCTGTTCGGCACCGGGAATCGCCTCGTAGTCGGCGTCGTAGATGCTGCCGGCGCTGCCGTAGCGATCGACCAGGTACAGCATGCAGTCGCCGATGCCCTTGATCACCGGCGCGCCGACCGCCTTGCTGTCGACCTTGTCGGTCACCGCCTCGCCGCCGTTGCCGAGCACCGTGGCGAGCACTTCGGCCGCGGGCTTCCTGAAACGGATCGCGAAGCCGCAGGCGCTGGGGCCGTGCTTGTCGGCGAAGTCGGCAGCGAACGATTCGGGGTCCTCGTTGACCAGGAAGTTCACGCCGTTCTGGCGGTACACGGTGATCGGCCGCGACTTGTGCTTCAGCACGGCGCTGAAACCCATCCGCTTGAACAGGTCGTGCAGCTCATCGGCGCGACCGGCCGGGGCGGCGAATTCGACGAATTCGAAACCGTCGATACCCATCGGGTTTTCGAACGTGGTGACCTGCATGCCAAGGTTCGGCTGGGCGTTCATGGCGCTCTCCTGTGTGACGGTGCACGATGGCAGCACGAGAGCGTGGCACCATCGACGGTAAACCCACGTTATAGTTTCATATGAAACCATTTGCAAGGACCATCGCCGCAATGCCCCGAAAGCGCAAGCCTGCCCCTGCCACCGCCGAGCACGCCCCGCTGCAGCTGGAGCATTTCCTGCCGTACCGGCTGTCGATCCTGTCCAACACGATCAGCCAGGCGATCGCCGACGACTACCAGCGTCGCTACGACATCTCGGTGACGGAATGGCGGGTGATGGCGGTGCTGGCGCGCTTCGAGGGCTTGTCGGCGCGCGAGGTGGCCGAACGCACGGCGATGGACAAGGTGGCGGTGAGCCGTGCGCTGGCCCGACTGG
Source organism: Rhodanobacter sp. Soil_C_14 (assembly GCF_057657335.1). Taxonomy (NCBI): domain Bacteria; kingdom Pseudomonadati; phylum Pseudomonadota; class Gammaproteobacteria; order Lysobacterales; family Rhodanobacteraceae; genus Rhodanobacter; species Rhodanobacter sp. Soil_C_14. The sequence goes on from NZ_JBDGIQ010000001.1 coordinate 1,085,194, forward strand.
TCGAGGCCGGCCGGGTCGACCGGGCCACCCACGACAACGACAAGCGCCGCTCGGTGCTGAGCCTCACCGAAGCGGGCTGGGCCATGCACGACGAAGTGGCGCCGATGGCGCGTGCCCGCGAACGCGAAGTGCTGGCCAGGCTGGACGCCGAGGAGCAGCGCTGGTTGACGCGGATACTGGACCGCTTGATGGAGTAAGAGCGGGAACGCACGCCGCGCCCGCTCTTGCTCTGCGTTCCCGCTCCTGCCTCACCTCACCCCGTGCATCAGCTTGTTGATCAGCGGGGCGATCAAGAACAGCAGCACGCCGCCGCCCAGCAAAATCCAGAAGCCGGAGGTGTAGCCGGACAACGCCGAGTCCACGGTCATGCCGCTGTCGCCGCTGACGTGGGCGGCGAACAGGCCGGCCAGGTTGTTGCCGATCGCGGTGGACAGGAACCAGCCGCCCATGCCCAGCCCGACCAGGCGCGCCGGCGCCAGCTTGGTCACCATCGACAGGCCGATCGGCGACAGGCACAGCTCACCGGCCGTCTGCAGCACATAGCACAGCACCAGGGTCCACAGCGGGATCATGCCGTCGCCACCGACCAGCCGCGACAGCGCATACATCAGCACCGCGAAGCCCAGCGCATTGCCGATCAGACCCAGGCCGAACTTGCGCGGGATCGACGGCTCGATGCGCCGCTTGTCCAGCCAGCCCCACGCAAGCGCCACCAGCGGCGCCAGCAGCACGATCGCCACCGGGTTCACCGACTGGAACCAGCCGACCGGGAATTCCCAGCCCGCCAAGTTGCGATCCACGATGTGCTGGGCCAGGAAGTTGAACGAGCTGCCGGCCTGTTCGAAGAACATCCAGAACAGCACGTTGAAGGTGAAGATGATCAGCATCGCGATCACCCGCTGGATCTGCACGCGTCCGGTGCGGATCGCCTCGATCACCAGCATCACGCCCACGCCGATGAACAGCGCGGTCAGCAGCCACTGGATCGCCACCGCACCGGCCTGGTCCATCAGCAGGTAGACCAGCGGAATGGCCACCAGCACGCCGATGGCCACGTACACCACGCGCATCGGGTTGGCGATTTCCGGTGCCGGCTTGCCGACCGGGCCGAGCTGGCGACGACCGAACCAGAACCACACCAGGCTGATCAGCATGCCCACGCCCGACGCGGCGAAGACCACGTGGAAGTTGTCGTGCTGCGGCGTGCCGAAGACGCGTTCGGCCAGGTAGCTGGTCAGGATCGGCGCGATCAGCGCACCGGCGTTGATGCCCATGTAGAACAGCGTGAAGCCGCGGTCGCGGCGCGAATCGCCGGTGGCGTACAGCTGGCCCACCATCGAGGAGATATTCGGCTTGAACAGGCCGTTGCCCACGATGACGGTGGCCAGGCCCAGCATGAAGATCTCGTGCTGGGGCACCATCACCATGAACAGGCCCGCGGCCATCACCACCGCGCCCAGCAGGATCGAGCGCTGGTAGCCGATGATCTTGTCCGCCACGTAGCCGCCGAACACCGCGGTGGCGTAGACCAGCGCCAGGTAGGCGCCATAGGTGCGGCTGGCCGAAGCCTGGCCGGCTTCATCCCCGTTGAAGAACTGCGCCACGATGTACAGCGTGAGCGCCCAGCGCATGCCGTAGAACGCGAAGCGCTCCCAGAACTCCGACATGAACAGCATCCACAACGGACGCGGATGCCCCAGCATTTGCGGATAGTCGGGTACCGGCTTCGCGTCGCCGGCGAGTGTGCTGTTACTCATGCCTTGCCCCTGTACTCATCGGTGATTCGCAGGTTATTGCGAACGGCCAGATGTAACCGGCGGCTCCGCATCCGTCAAATGCGCTGCAGCACGCGGCCCGGGGAAAACCGCGTGCTGCCGGGGCCGGATCGCTTCAGCGCACGCCGTGCATCAGTCGGTTGATCAGGGGCGAAATCAGCAGCAACAACACACCGGCACCGGCCAGCAGCCAGAAGCTGAAGGTGAAGCCGTCCAGTGCGGAGGCGGCGGTCATCCCGCTTTCGCCGCTGATCCTGCCGGCCAGCAGGCCGGACAGGTTGCCGCCCACCGCCAGCGACAGGAACCAGCCGCCCATCGCCAGGCCGACCAGTCGCGGCGGCGCCAGCTTGGTCACCATCGACAGGCCGATCGGCGACAGGCACAGCTCGCCTACCGTCTGCAGCACGTAGCACAGCACCAGCGGCCAGAATGGAATCAGCCCCTGCACATCGAGCAGGCGCGACAGCGCGTACATCAGCACCGCAAAACCCAGGCCGTTGAAAATCAGGCCCAGGCCGAACTTGCGCGGGATCGACGGCTCGCTCCTGCGCGACGCCAGGAAAGCCCAGACCACGGTGACCACGGGCGCCAGCACGATGATCGCCAGCGGACTGACCGACTGGAACCAGCCCACCGGGAAAGTCCAGCCGCCGAACATCTGCCGGTCGACCAGGTTCTCGGCCAGGAAATTGAACGAGGTGCCCAGCTGGAAATAGAACATCCAGAACAGGATGTTGAAGGCGAAGATGATCAGCATCGCCACCACGCGGTCGACCTGCACCCGACCGTGCCTGACCGCCTCCACCAACAGCATCACCGCCACCGCGGCGAACAGCGCACCCAGCATCCAGGACAAGCCGGTGGTGACGAAGGCCAGCAGGAGGTATACCAGCGGCACGGCGACGACCATGCCCAGCACCACCCACACCACGCGCATGCGGCCGGCCGCTTCAGGCGCCGGCCGGCCCACGCCTTTCAGCCCGCGCCGGCCGAACCAGAACCAGAGCAGGCTGAGTAGCATGCCCACGCCGGCCGCGCCGAACACGATGCGGTAGTTCTGCTGCATCGGCGTGTCGGTGAAATGGGCGGCCATCCAGCCGGTCAGCAGCGGCGCCAGCAGTGCGCCACCGTTGATGCCCATGTAGAACAGGGTGAAGCCGCGATCGCGGCGCGGATCGTCGCGCCCGTACAACTGCCCGACCATGGTGGAGATGTTCGGCTTGAACAGCCCGTTGCCCACGATCACCATCGCCAGGCCGAGCAGGAAGACACCGCGGCTGGGCAGCATCACCACGAACAGGCCCAGCGCCATCATCAGCGCGCCCAGCAGGATCGAGCGCTGATAGCCGATCACCCGATCCGCCACGTAGCCGCCGAAGATGCTGGAGGCGTAGATCAGCGCGGTGTACGCACCGAAGATGCTGGCGGCCCACGCCTGGCCGGAGGCATCGCCGTGGTAGAAGTGCGCCACGATGTACAGCGCCAGCGCCCAGCTCACGCTGTAGAACGCGAAGCGCTCCCAGAACTCGGTCATGAACAGCATCCACAACGGACGCGGATGCCCCAGCGTCTGCGGATACTCGGGTGCGGTGCTGGTGTGGACGGCTTCGTTCATGGGTGCCCCCGGATTTCAGGTGGCACATCATGACGGGATTCAGGCCGGGCTGCGCAAGCGGCGGGCGATTCGCTCAGCTGCCCAGCACGGTGCGCACGTCCAGCAGTTCGGGGAAGAATTCCAGATCGAGCGCCTTCTTCAGGAAACTCACCCCGGACGAACCGCCGGTGCCGCGGCGATGGCCGATGATGCGCTCCACCGTCTTCATGTGGCGGAAACGCCACAGCTGGAAGCTCTCCTCCACGTCCACCAGCTGTTCGCACATGTGGTACTCGGGCCAGAACCCCGCGCGATCCTCGTAGATGCGCTTGAGCACCGGCAGCAGCGCATCGTTGCGACGGTACGCCCGCGTCCAGTCGCGCTCCAGCAACTCGGCCGGCACCGCGTGGCCACGCCGCGCCAGGTAACGCAGGAACTCGTCATACAGGCTGGGCGCCTCCAGCACCGCGCGCAATTCCGCCTGCGCGGCAGGATCGTGCGCGAACACCTTGAGCATGTCGGCGTTCTTGTTGCCCAGCAGGAATTCGATCTGGCGATACTGCAGCGACTGGAAGCCGGACGACGGCCCCAGCACGCCACGGAACTCCAGGTACTCCGCCGGCGTCAGCGTCTCCAGCACCGCCCACTGCTCGAACAGCTGGCGCTGCACCTGCTTCACCCGCGCCAGGATCTTCAGGCAGGCATCGATGTCATCGGCCTGCAGGTGCAGCACCGCCGCCTTCAGCTCGTGGATCAGCAGCTTCATCCACAACTCGGAGACGTGGTGCTGCACGATGAACAGCATCTCGTCGTGATGCGGCGGCTGGCTCAGCGGCTGCTGTGCCGACAGCAAGGTGTCCAGATGCAGATAGCCGCCGTAGGTGATCTGTCCGTTGAGATCGGTCTGGATGCCGGCTTCGAGATCGCGCTGGTTGTCGGTCATGGTGTTCCGTCACGTTTCCGGAAAACGGCCATGGTAACGGCTGCCGCCCGGTCAGTCCCTGACCCAGGACATGGGGCTCGTCCTGAACACCTCGAATACTTGGCAACAGTCGCGGGAGACCCGCTTTGCAGTGCGTTTGACGTTCCGGGAAGCCGCGCGACATGCCCATCCGTACGCCCACGAATGCTGCGCTGTACCTTGCAGCGCAACATGCCTGCCTGTTATCAAGCGCGGTCTTGTTCGGTCGTTTGTGTGCCCGAGGATGCGTCGAGGGCACGCCATCAACCAGGTTTTTCCCTCTCTTCCTCACCCCGGAGCGAGTCGTGACCATCGCCGCCAAGTTTGAAATCGAATACCTGCAATACCTCGACGCCGAGGGCAAGCAGGTCCGTGACGATCTGCCCGAGTTCGCCAAGGACCTCGAGCACATGGTCAAGCTGTACAAGCTGATGCTGTCGACCCGCGTGTTCGACGCCAAGTCGATCGCGCTGCAGCGCACCGGCAAGCTCGGCACCTACGCCAGCTGCCTGGGCCATGAAGCCGCGCACGTCGGCATCGGCAGCGCGATGAAGCCGGAAGACGTTTACGCGCCGAGCTATCGCGAATACGGCGCGCAGCTGTACCGCGGCGTGCAGCCGCGCGAGGTCTACATGTACTGGGGCGGCGACGAGCGCGGCAACGACTACCAGAAAGAGCCTGCGCGGCATGACTTCGCCTGGTCGGTGCCGATCGCCACGCAGTGCCTGCATGCGGCCGGCACCGCGCTGGCGTTCAAGATCCGCGGCGAGAAGCGCGTGGCGGTGTGCACCATCGGCGACGGCGGTTCGTCCAAGGGCGACTTCTACGGCGCCATCAACATCGCCGGCGCGCAGAACCTGCCGCTGGTCGCGGTGATCGTCAACAACCAGTGGGCGATCTCGGTGCCGCGCAAGATCCAGTCCGGCGCGCCCACGCTGGCGCAGAAGGGCATCGCCGCGGGCCTGTTTTCGATCCAGGTCGACGGCAACGACATCATCGCGGTGCGCAAGGCGATGGAAGACGCGCTGGAGCGCGCGCGCAACGGCGAAGGCGGCAGCGTGCTGGAACTGGTCACCTATCGTCTGGGCGACCACACCACCGCCGACGACGCCCGTCGCTATCGCGGCGAGCAGGAAGTGAAGGACGGCTGGGAAAAGGAGCCGATGAAGCGCCTGCGCCACTGGCTGGTGGCCAAGGGCGTGTGGGACGACGCGAAGGAAGAAGCCTGGAAGGCCGAGTGCGACGACTGGATGGACAACGAGGTGAACGCCTACCTCGAGACCAAGACCCAGCCGGTCTCGGCGATGTTCGACTACATCTTCGCCGAAATCCCCGCCGATCTCGCCAAGCAGCGCGATTACGTCCTGTCGCTTGAAAACAAGGGTCATTGAGTCATGGCACAAATCACTCTCATCGAAGCCGTCACCCAGGCACTCGCCTATGAAATGGCGCACGACGATTCCGTCGTGGTGCTGGGCGAAGACGTCGGCGTCAACGGCGGCGTGTTCCGCGCCACCCAGGGCCTGCAGGAAAAGTTCGGCGAACTGCGCGTGCTGGACACGCCGCTGGACGAAACCACCATTGCCGGCGTCACCGTCGGCCTCGCCGTGGCCGGCATGAAGCCGGTCGCCGAGGCGCAGTTCGAAGGCTTCATCTACCCGATGATGGAGCAGATCGCCTGCCACGCCGCGCGCATGCGCAACCGCACCCGCGGCCGCCTCACCGTGCCGGCCGTGTGGCGCGCGCCGTGGGGCGGCGGCATCCGCGCACCGGAGCATCACTCCGAGGCGAACGAGCATCTGTTCACCAACATCCCCGGCCTGCGCGTGGTGATGCCGTCCTCGCCCGCGCGTGCCTACGGCCTGCTGCTGGCGGCGATCCGCGATCCCGATCCGGTGATGTTCTTCGAGCCCAAGCGCATCTACCGCCAGTACAAGGAAGAGGTGCCGGACGACGGCGAGGCGCTGCCGCTGGACGTGTGCTTCGTGCTGCGCGACGGCACCGACGTGACTCTGGTGAGCTGGGGCGCACAGGTGAAGGAAGCGCTGGAAGCGGCCGACGAGCTGGCCCAACAGGGCATCAGCGCCGAAGTGATCGACGTGGCCACGCTGACCCCGCTGGACTTCGACACCATCGCCGAATCGGTGCAGAAGACCGGCCGCTGCGTGATCGTGCACGAAGCGCCCAAGACCGCCGGCTTCGGTGCCGAGATCGCCGCCCGCCTGGCCGAGGAATGCATGTACGACCTGCTCGCCCCGGTCGAGCGCGTCACCGGCTTCGACACGCACATCCCGCTGTTCCGCCTGGAAATGAAATACCTGCCGAACGTGGAACGCGTCGTCGACGCGGCGAAGCGTACCCTCGCAGCAAGCTGACGCCCTTGCTCCTCCCCCTGCTTGCAGGGGGAGGCTGGGAGGGGGTAAAGCTCTTGATCTGAAGCCCGGATCAAGAGGACCCCACCCCAACCCTTCCCTGCAAGCAGGGGAGGGAGCAAACCGGAAAACTCATACTTGGAAATCCGCTCATGGCTGACATCAAGACGTTCTACCTCCCCGACCTCGGCGAAGGCCTGCCCGACGCGACCGTGGTCGAGTGGCACGTGAAGGTGGGCGACACCATCAAGCTGGACGCCCCGCTGTGCTCGATGGAAACCGCCAAGGCGGTCGTCGACGTGCCCTCGCCGTACACCGGCAAGGTCGTCAAGTTGCATGGCGCCCCCGGCGACATCATCGAGACCGGCGCCGCGCTGGCCGAGTTCGAACCCGACCCGAACGCGAAGCAGCGCGCCGAGTCGCAGGACACCGGCCACCAGCATGGCCCGAAGAAGAGTGTCGGCAGCCCGGCCGCGGATGACAGCAGCAAGGTCGTCGTCTCCGACGAGGGTGGCGAAGTCGAGACCGGCGGCAAGGATCGCGAGGACGAAGGCACCGTGGTCGGCGCCATGGTCAGCGGCAACACCGTCCACGTCGAACAGGCCGCCAGCATCGGCGGCGTCAAGGCCGTGCCGGCCGTGCGTGCGCTGGCGAAGAAGCTCAAGGTCGACCTCACCCGCGTGCGCCCCAGCGGTGCGGACGGCGTGGTCACCATGAAGGACGTCAAGGACGCCGCCGCGAATGGCTCGGCCGCCCTCGGCGCCGCCCCCGCCCGCGCGGTGCCCGCCTCGGCCGGCCGTCACCTGGCGCCCGAGCTGCCGCAGCCGGAGCCGCAGCGCGGCCCGGTCTCGCTGGCTGGCAAGCCGGTGCGCACCGCGCCGCCGTCACAGGCCGCCAGCGGCCAGCCGGAACAGCTCAAGGGCGTGCGCCGCAACATGGCCCGCGTGATGGCCGACGCCCACGCCCAGGTCGTGCCGACCACGCTCGTGGATGACGCCGACCTGCACGCCTGGATCGGCAAGCAGGACATCACCGCGCGCCTGATCCGCGCCATCGTGTTCGCCTGCAAGACGGTGCCGGCATTGAACGCCTGGTTCGACGGCAAGAACCTCACCCGCACGCTGCACCCGCAGGTCGACATCGGCATCGCGGTCGACACCGACGACGGCCTGTTCGTGCCGGCCTTGCGCAACGCCGACATGCTCGACGGCGCCGGCATCCGCACCGCGATCAAGCGCCTGCGCAGCCAGGTCGAGGACCGCAGCATCCCGGCCTCGGAGTTGTCCGGCTACACCATCAGCCTCAGCAACTTCGGCATGTTCGCCGGCCGCTACGCCACGCCCGTGGTGGTGCCGCCCACGGTCGCCATCGTCGGCGCCGGCAAGCTCAGCCACGACGTGGTCGCGGTGATCGGCGGCATCGAAGTGCACCGCCGCATGCCGCTGTCGCTGACCTTCGACCACCGCGCCGCCACCGGCGGCGAAGCCGCGCGCTTCCTCAAGGCGATGCTGGACGATCTGTCCCTGCCGAACTGAGCAGGCGGATCATCGTCAAGCAAACAGGGCGCCCTCGGGCGCCCTGTTTGTTTGCACGTTCGTGGCGCGGGTCACCACGCGGCGCCCGCTGGCATCCATCAGTAATCGCGCACGTCCAGCAGCATGAAGCAGCGGGCGCTGTAGTCGCCGCCGCGGGGCCAGGCCACTTCGTTGAGGGCCAGCGTTCCGGCCGTCCACAGTTCGTTGTCGAGCAGGGCTTCGCAGCGCGAGTCGCCGTCTTCGGCGTGGCTGTGCACCAGCCGCAACCAGTGCAGTTCGGGAGTCAGCGCTTCGCGTTTCAGGGCAGCCTCGATCGATGCCAGTGCGTCGAGCGGCATGTCGGCGACGTCCGCACCGCGCACGCTGAACGGGCCGATGAAGACGTCCCAGCTGCGCACGCCGATCTCCCACGCGGTGATCTGCATGCGGCGGTCGTCGGTGACGTACCAGCAGGCGGCCAGCAACAGGTGGAACACGTTCTGCTCGAAGGTCTTCAGCGCATCGCGACAGCCCGCTTCGCCGCCGCCGAGGCCGGCGAAGCTTTCCTCGATGCGCCGTTCCTCGCCCAGCACCACGTCGACATCGAGCCGACCCGGTTCACCCGCCACGCCCTCGTGCCAGTCGGCGCGAATCGCGGGGAAGTCGCCGTCGGTGACCAGCCAGCCATCTTCGTCGGCCTCTAGTTCGACGTCGTGCCGCTCGAACAGGCGAAGCAGGTATTTCTGCAGTGCTGCACTATCCATCATCGTTCCCGCACGTCGGTGTGGTCGGTCGAAGGCAATTCGCGCCAGGTCAGGTACACGCGCAGGTCGAACTCCAGCTGGTGGTAGTCCGGCAGCATGTAGGTGCACAGCTGGTAGAACGCCTTGTTGTGGTCCAGCTCTTTCAGGTGCGCCAGTTCGTGCACCACGATCATCTGCAGGAATTCCGGCGCGGCGGCCTTGAACAGGCTGGCCACGCGGATCTCCTTCTTCGCCTTCAGCCTGCCGCCCTGCACGCGCGAGATCGCGGTGTGCAGACCCAGCGCATTGCGCAGCACGTCGAGCCTGGCGTCGTACAGCACTTTGTCGATACCCGGCGCGTTCTTCAGGTGCTGCTGCTTCAGCGCGGCCACGTACGCGTACAGCGCCTTGTCGCTCTGCACCTCGTGGCGATCGGGATAACGCTTCGCCAGGTGCTCGCCCAGGCGCTCCTGCGCGATCAGCTCGCGCACCTTGTCCAGCAAGGTGACGGGATAAGCCTGGAGGTACTTGAGCGGTGCCATGCCGCGTATTCTCGCACTGCGCCGCACCGCGCGTCGTACAGCGGAGATGACCCATGCATCACAGCCGACTCAGCACCCTCGTCATCGACTGCCAGGTCGACGACCTCGCCACCGCCACCGCGTTCTGGAGCGAAGCCCTGGGCAAGCCGGTCGCCAGCCCCGACCAGGACGGCGACGGCAGGTACGCGGAACTGCGCACCGCCGCGGACGAGCCGATCATCCTGCTGCAGAAGGTGGAGCACGCCAGCCGCGTGCACCTGGACATCGAAACCGACAACCTCGACGCCGAAGTGGGCCGACTGGAACACCTCGGCGCCCGCCGCATCGCCTTCGTGCGCGAGCGCTGGTGGGTGATGGAGGCGCCCGGCGGCCATCGTTTCTGCGTGGTGCAGCCGCAGCGCGAGGCGTTCGGGCCGCACCTCAACCGCTGGGAATGAGCGGCTGCTACATGTCGAAGCGGTAGCTCAGCTTGACCAGCAGTTGCTCGTCGTCGCGCAAGGCGAAGCTGTTGCCGAACGCGTCGGCGGTGTTACGGGCGTAGCCGTCCAGCGCGTAGCCGCCACGGCCATAGACCACGTACAGGTAGGACAGCGGGGCCAGCTCGTAGCGGTAACGGATCTGCAGGCCGAGGTTGCGCACGCTGAAATCGTCGACCGGCTCGTCGCTGGCCACCGCGCGGCCGTTGGCGCCGACGCGATAGCCGCCGCGCAGGCGTGCATCCAGGCCGATCGCCTGCAGCTTCACACGCAGCTCCTGGCGCGGGTCGATGGCCCAGTCGAAACCGGTATCGAGCTGCAGCGTGTGCTCGTCGAACCGGCCGATCAGGTTGTCGTGCTGCCACACCAGCCAGTCCGGCAGATGCTCGTAGTAGGGGCCGGCGTAGACGCTGAACGCGTCGCTGATGAAATAGGTGGGAATGAACTTGATGTCGTAGCCGAACTGGCGGTTGCCGCCGAGGCCGCCACTGACCACCTCCGCTTCCAGCTTGAACGCCCAGTCGCCGTGGCGTGGGCTGACCCGCTCATAGGCCAGGTCGATGCTGGGCGGCAGGAACAGCGCGCCATGGCCCCGCGTCAGCAGGTCGTCCCAGCCTGCGCTGTTGGCGTTGAGCTGCACCACTTCGGTGGCGCCGTTGCGCAGGTTGCTGTTGCGGCTGACGCGGAACTGGCGACGCAGGCGCAGGCCGTGATCGTTGTCCAGTGCGTCGATGCGGTAGCGCCATTCCTTGGAGCTGTAGGCCGAATCGGCCGGCAACGCGGTGTAGCGCTTGCGCACTTCCCAATGGGCGTAGTTGAAGTTGTTGCGGTCGAGGTAGCCGAAATCGTTGATCTGCAACTGATCGCCGAAATGCATACCCAGCCACTGCTGGCGCCAGCCGTCGCCCATCTCGTAGTCGGCAATGATGGTGCCGCCGCTGTCGCGGGTATGCGTGCCCGACTGCAGGATGTCGCTGCCGACCACGTTGGTGGCGATGGTCAGTTGCGGCGTCGGCCGCCAGTGGTGATCGACCCCCAGCACGGTGGCCTCGCGATCCAGCCACGGCCGGTCGACCCGGGTCAGCAACATGCCCAGGCTCTGGTCGCCAAAATCGTGGGTCAGCCGCGCGGCGCCGAAGAAGCGCCCCGCCTCGCCATCCTCGTCGGCGGCCAGCACGCCGTAGCTGGTGGAGCCGAAACTGCCGTTGAGCTTGACCGCCGCATTGATGTCGGCGGCGCCATGGCCGTCATCCGACGGGCCGCCCACGCGGCGCGTATAGACCAGCTGGCTGTTGTCGTCGAGCAGGCTGAAATCGAAGATGCCCTGGTTCTCGGTGAAGAACGGCCGCTTGTCGCTGACATAGGTTTCGGTGGCGCCGAAGTTGACCACCAGGTCGTCGCTCTCGACCTGGCCGAAGTCCGGATTCAACGCCGCGGTGAGCTGGAACTGGCCGTTCGGCTTCCACAGGATGTCGGCGCCTTCCTGGAAGTGGCTGCGGCCGCGCACGTTGTCATACAGCCCGGACAGGTAAGGCGTGACGGCGAACAGCGACTGGCTGTAGTGCGGCACCTCGATCTGCCTGAATTCGGACAGGAAGCGCGGCAGCGTGAAACTGGCCACCGGCCAGCCGTCGCGTTCGCCGGTCGAGCCGGTCACCCGGTCCAGATAGATCCCCAGCTTGCGCTGGCCGTCTTTCGCCGCATGCATGGGCGCGGTGTACCAGGGGATCAGGATCTCGACACTCCAGCCGGCAGCATCCTCGCTCACCGCGTGCTTCCAGTTGCCATCCCAGTCCTTGTTGAACTGGGTTTCGTTGGTGATCACCGCGTCGTTGATGCCGTCGGTGGAACTGACCACGAAGTCGTAACCGGTGCGGCCGTCACCGTTGAAGTCGACCATCACGTTGACCCGATCCACCTGGTCCTCGAAGTCGCGCTGCACGCGCTGATGCGTGCGCGGCACGCCAGGCGGCTGGTCGCAGCGGAAGGCCACCGCCAGGCCCTTCGGCGTGGCCAGGACCCAGGCTTCGGTATGCAGCGAACCGGGCTTGCCGCTGAGCGGCTGCACCTGGCGGAAATCGGTGATGTGCCGCGCACCTTTCCATTCGTCCGGCTGGATATGTCCATCGATATCGACGGCCAGTGCCGGCGCGGAAACTGCGGCCAGCGAAAACAGCAACAGGCATGCCACGCGCATGTGGGAACTTCCATGAGGTCTGGCGCAGGATCGCGCCTGGGCGAACGAGGCACTCGTCACCCGGGGATAGATGCACAGCTTGCCGTCAGCGTTTAAACGGGTCGACGGCCATTGGTCATTGCATGACTTGTGGCAGGTCGTCCGCGGCGGATCAGCGCCGGCGTCCCCACAGCGCATGCCGCAACAGCATCGCCAGCAACAGCACGACGGTGAACGCAGCGTAGCCATACAGCGCCGGCAGCACCTGCTGCCAGATCGCGCCGCTCGCGCGGCCGAAGCCGTCGACCGTGGGCAGCTCCACCCGATCGAAGCCGATCACCGCGCACTGCGCCGCGGCGATCAGCGCCAGCACGACGGCGGCGACGTCGAAGAACCGTCGCGCGGCCACGCGCGGCAGACTCTTCGGATATGCCCAGTAGCCCCAGCACAGAATCAGCAGCCAGGGGGTCAACAGCAGGATGGCGAGGTAACGCATGGTTCGATCTCCGTGGGCCTGGATTGCCGCGCCTCAGTCCTGCGCGGCGAGCTGATCCAGCGCCTCGCGCAACGAGGCCAGCGCTTCGTCACGTGCCTGTTCGTCGCGGCAATCCGGCGTGCTGGCCACCGTCGCGCCGTCGAGCTCCAGGTCCACGCTCAGCGACCGGACCTGCAGCACGGCGGCACCGGCACCGAGCGCCCTGATCTGCTTCTGCAGCGCGCCGGCCGCCTTCGGATCGGCAAACGATTTCGACAGCAGCAGCTCCTCGCCTTCCGCGGAAAACAGGCGGAAGCGGAAGCCGCCATCGGCATCGCGGAAGCTGGCGAAGCGGGGCATTTTCCCCTGCTTCGGCGTGGCCTTCGATCCGATGGCCGGCGCAGGCGCGGTGGTCATGGCACGCAGACCAAGCACCTCGCGCAGTGCCGCCAGTTTCGGCGTGGCGATCGCGCGCGCCTTCTGCGCACCCTGCCGCAGGATCGTCTCGATCGCGGCCGGGTCGGCCATCAGTGCTTCGTAGCGTTCGCGCATCGGCGCCACGTCGGTCTCGATGCGCTCGTACAGCACCTGCTTGGCCTCGCCCCAGCCGATGCCATCGAGCAGGGCCTGGCGGAACGCCGCGGTTTCGATCTGGCTGGCGAACGCCCGGAAGATGGTGAACAGCGCGCAGTCGTCCGGATCCTTTGGCTCGCCGGGCAGGCGCGAGTCAGTGACGATGCGCATGATCGTCTCGCGCAATTGCTTCTTGCCGCCGGCAAACAGCGGGATCGTGTTGTCGTAACTCTTCGACATCTTGCGGCCATCCAGGCCCGGCAAGGTGGCCACCTGCTCCTCGATCAACGCCTCGGGCAGCACGAAGAAGTCATGCCCGTGCAGATGGTTGAAGCGCTGGCCAAGATCGCGCGCCATCTCGATGTGCTGGATCTGGTCGCGGCCCACCGGCACCTGGTTCGCATCGAACGCCAGGATGTCCGCCGCCATCAGCACCGGATACATGTACAGGCCCGCGGTGATACCCGCATCGACGTCCTCGCCCGCGGCGGTGTTCCTGTCCACCGCGGCCTTGTAGGCATGCGCGCGGTTGAGCATGCCCTTGGAGGCGATGCAGGTGAGGAACCAGGTCAGCTCGGGAATTTCCGGGATGTCCGACTGGCGATAGAAGGTGACCCGTGCCGGGTCGAGTCCCGCCGCCAGCCACGTCGCGGCGATCTCCAGCCGCGAACGCTCGATGCGTCCCGCATCGTCGCTCTTGATCAGCGCGTGGTAGTCGGCCATGAAGTAGAACGCATCCACATCATCGCGCCGACTGGCCGCCACGGCCGGGCGGATCGCCCCCACGTAATTGCCAAGATGCGGCGTGCCGGTGGTGGTGATGCCGGTAAGAACTCGGGTATTCATGCTGCGTCGCGCGAGGAAAACGCCAGTCTACGACATCCGGTAGAGCGGCTCGACAGACCCAATCGCCGCCTTGTCAAAAAAATCACAAACGCCAGTCCAGATTCTGTCGGACACCACCACACCGGGAACCCAGCCGATGAGCGGAAAATTCACCCTGTTTGCCGGCAAGAACGGCGAAACCTACTTCAACCTGAAAGCCGGCAACGGCGAAACCATCCTCAGGAACGAGGGCTACAAGGACAAGGCCAGCGCGCGCAACGGCATCGAATCCGTGCGCGAGAACGCCCCCGATCCGTCTCGCTACGAGAAGAAGACCTCGACCAACGGCAAGTTCCACTTCAACCTGAAGGCCGCCAACCACCAGGTCATCGGCAGCAGCGAGATGTATGAAAGCGAGCGCTCGCGCGACGCCGGCATCGCCTCGGTGGCGGCAAACGCGCCGGAGGCCAAGGTCGTCGAGGAGTAGGCGATTTGGCGTGGCTCGTCGCGAGTCGCGCCGATTTCCGGCGACGCCGCATCAGCGGATCAGCGTGGACTTGCCGAACAGCGACTCGACCAGGTCCACGGCCAGCTTGGCGGTGGCGTTGCGTTTGTCGAACGCGGGGTTCAGTTCGACGATGTCCAGTGACGCCATCCGCCCGGTGTCGGCGATCATCTCCATGCACAACTGCGCCTCGCGGTAATCCGGTCCGCCGCGTACGGTGGTGCCGACGCCGGGCGCAATGCTGGGGTCGAGGAAGTCGACGTCGAAGCTCACGTGGAGATGGGTGTTTTCGTCCATCCCGGACAGGGCTTCCTCCATCACCCGCTTCATGCCCACTTCGTCGATATGCCGCATGTCGTGGACCTGCATGTTGGCGCCGCGCACCAGCCGCTTCTCGCCTTCATCGACCGAGCGGATGCCGATGTAGCGAAACACGTCCGGCGTGGTCGACGGCACGACTCCGCCCAGACCGGTCAGCTCGGCCGGGCCGGTGCCGCACAGGCAGGCCACCGGCATGCCGTGGATGTTGCCGGTGGGCGTGGCTTCGGCGGTATTGAAGTCGGTGTGCGCATCCAGCCACAGCACCCGCAACTGCTTGCCCTCGTCATGGCAATGACGCGCCACGGCCGAGATCGAACCGATCGCCAGACAATGATCGCCGCCGAGCATGATCGGCATGCGCCCCGCCTGCAGTTCCTGATGAACAGCCGTATGGACGGCCGTATTCCAGGCCACCACTTCGTCCAGATGACGATAGCCCTGCTCGGGCGGCAGCCACGGGTTGAGCGGACCCTGCAGGTTGCCGCGATCGATGACCTTGAGTCCGCGACGTTCCAGCCGGCTGGCCAGATTGGCCACGCGCAGGGCTTCGGGTCCCATTCCGGCACCGCGATGGCCGGCGCCGATGTCGGTCGGCACGCCAATCAATGAAACGGTCTGCTTGTCCACGTTCGCCTGCTCCTGCATGCCTGGGGGCGACTGCGCCGTTGTCCGGGCGCGCACCATTGATGTGGGTGAGGCGGAGAGCAACGGGTCTGAGGCAACCGGCCCGGATGCGTCGCCAGCATCCCCGTGTGCAGGACTTTCGCAGCGAAAAGACTCCACCTATCCGGCGAAGTCTACCGGAATGGCTGGATTGACGCCGCAGCCCGGGCCGCGAAGGTGGCCTGGGAATACGCACAGACCATGACGGCAGCAGGCCGCAACCGTGCTGATGGCGCGACCACCCGGTCGTGCCGCGCAGGAAACCTGGCTCAGTGCTTCTGCCGGCTCGCGGTGTAATCGCAACTGCCGGTGCGCTGACCGGCATAGGTCATGTCCATGACCATGGCTTGACCGTTCATGTTGCTGTCGGCGTGCATGCTGCCCCTGATGTCGCCACCGGGCAGCAACTCGAACTGCGCGTCACCGGTCATCCGTGGCGGATTGCCGCCGCAGACCACGTGATAGCTGATCACGTTGCCCTGCTGATGGTAGTTGCTAACTACGCAGTCCTTCTGCTGCTGGAGCATCGAGCGCATGTCGTGATCCTTCGACGTGCATACATTCTGGTTGACCGTGCGGGCCGGCATGTCGCCCAGGTCGGCCATCTGCATCTTCATGGTGATGCTCATCTTCATCATGTTGCCGGAGTCGGACTGGGCGGCCGTGGTCGGGGCAATCACGCAGAATACGCAAAGGGCAGCGAACCGCAGCATCGGAAAAGCCGACATCGGAATTCCCCGGCAATGGTTGAGGAGACGCAGCACGACAAACGGATGCTGCCGTGTCTGTATTCGCATGGCGCCCGGCGCGTCGGCCAGCGCAAAGCCGGCTCCGCACCGCTCACGGCGAACAACCCGTTACCGCCCTTCGAATCCAGTCAGACCGGAAACGAATGCCGGATCAGCCTGCCTCGGCTTGGCGGCTGCGTGCCAGTTCATCTTCGCGACGTGACCGCGCAGACGAGCACCAGCTCACCAGATCCGCACCCTCACGCGCCACCAGAACCCGGTGGCGGGAGTCGTGCAAGACTTTCCCCATCAGCATCCCTGCAAACAGCGACACTCCACGCCAGAAGGCGGAATGTACGATCAGCGTTTGCATTTGATTGTCCTGGACTGCCCCTGTGCAGCCTCAGGCCAGATCCTAGCAAGATTTCACGCTGCGTGCACATTCGAACGAACGCTGATTTCTATCCGTAAATTGGCACGAAACGTGCCTGAAACCATGACGCCAGGCACTTGCCGCGTCCGTCGGATTCGCCGCGACCGCCTTGTCGATCAGGCCGCCTGCTGCAATGCATTCGGGCGCGCGTAATGGACCAGCGAGATGGTGAATTCGGAGCAGGCCATTTCCACGCTTACCGCCTGCCCGGAGTTCGCGTGCTTCTCTCTGGCCAGACCCCGCGCCAGCCGAATCGCGTGCGCCAGACGCAACCTGTCGTAGAGCACTGCCTCGCCGCTGCAGATACGCCACAGGCCATGACTGGCCTCCCTGATCGTCAACACAGTCCGCATCGCCTCACCCTCCCGCCAGGCCGGCTCGGCACAGTCACTGTCTCCCCCGTGACAGTGGTGATGTGCTTCCGGCAGGCGACCAGTGTGGGCAAGCTGCCGAGGGGAAGATGTCGGCGCCGGCCTACGGGTGGTGTGCGCCACCGGCGCGCCGGAACAGCGCCGATCGCCATGTCACCCGGTCGCACGCAGCCCTTCCCCTTCCGCAACGGGAACGCGGCCGTAACTGGCAAGGATCACCGGCTCGGAGTACTCGCCCCGATCGACGTCGGCGCTCTGCGCATAGACGAGGACGCCTTCACATTCGCAGGCCAGTTGCTCGCCACGGCTAAGCGCCAGTTGCTGCAGTCCGTGGAGAATCGGCTTGTCTGCCACCATCTCGCCACTGGCGTCGTGATAGCCCTGCACCACATAAAGCATTCCCATGTGCTGTCCTCGCATGCTCCTCAAGCCTGTAGCGTGGAGAAGGTCAGGTGGAGGAATCGCGATGATCGCGTAAAGCCGATGTGGAAGATTCGGCAGGCCGCCGGCTATGCGGTGGGCGGAGCGGCGGCGGGTTGCGAACTGCCGCACGCTCGATTGGCCCGGGCTTCGCAAGGCCCACAAACAACAGGGGCACCCCGAAGGAACGCCCCTGTTGTCCGCATGTGCTGGTGCCGGCAGCAGGAGTCGAACCCGCGACCTACTGATTACAAATCAGTTGCTCTACCAACTGAGCTATGCCGGCGAAGCGCAGGATTCTAGCAGGCTGCGCCGCATGGCGCGTTCAGAAACAACCGGTGCTGTGCGAGGCGATCCCGCTGGCGGAGACCCGGCTGCGCCAGTCGAAGCTGCCACCATCGGCGACGACCAGGTCCAGCCAGTATTCCGGCACGCTTTCACTGCGCTCGGTCATGCGTGGCGAGAAGCCCGCCGCGGTGACTTCATCGCGACGCTTGCGGGCATTCGCCGGGTCCTTGAACAGGCCCAGCGAGATGGTATTGGGCTGGTCGCCGGAGCTGACCACGAAGTAGTCATTGATGTTGCGGGCGGACAGCTGTCGTGCCACCGCCAACGCCTGGGCGCGGCTGCCGGCCGCCGGCAGGTAGACCCACCAGCCACTGGTCTGGGTGGCCTGCTCCTGGCGCGAACGCATGCGCGTCGCCTGGCTGGCCAGCGCCTGGCGCGCATTGCGCAGATCCTGGGGGGTCGCGAACGGGCCCAGCGCCACGCAGCTGTAGCTGAGATTGCGGGGGCTGGTCACGCCGCCAGACACCGTGGCCGCCGGGGCCACCACCGGTGTGGTGGCGGGCATTTCCGACAACAGACGCAACTCGGTCACGCCCGGCTCGGTCGGCAAGCCGCCCCGGGCATAGGGCTGGCCCAGCAGCAGCCAGGCGCCCACCGCGATATTGAGTGCGGTCAGCAGTACGAACAGCAATCGCAGGAACATCCAGCCTCCATCACCGGCAACCCGACACGGCCCGGTTCATTGTTGCGCCACAGCCCAGACCGCCAGGCCGCGCAGCACGCCATCCTGGGTGAGCCGGGCGGGCAGCGACAGCAGCGGCAGCAGGATCGGTGCGTCCCCGCCGCCCAGGACAAGTTCGGGTACGGTACCAAGCCGCGCTGCCGCGCGCGAAGCAAACCGTTCCACCAGCGCAGCGGCAGCCTGCCAGCAACCGGAGGCGACCGCGTCAGCGGTATTGTCGGCCAGCTCGACGATGGCACCAGGGTGCTCCGGCCTGATCCGTGCGGTGGCCTCGAACAGCGATTGCTGCATCAATTGCGGGCCGGGCGCGATCAGGCCGCCCAGATGTCGCCCCTCGGCATCGAGCGCATCCAGCGTCAGCGCGGTACCGACGCTGGCCAGCACATGCGGCCCGTGACCTGCCGCTCGCGCCGCCACCATCACCAGGAAGCGGTCCACGCCCAGGCGTTGCGGTTCGGCGTATGCGTTGCGCACGCCGCAGGCCTGCGCCGGCGTGCGCATCCAGTTCACGGAAAGTCCGGACAGCCGCCGGACCACCGCGGCCACCTGTTCCTCACGGGAAGCGTCGACCACCGAGGCGCCGACCACCTGGCTCGGCGCGGGCAGCGGCGCCCACGCCGTCGCCAGGGTGGCGGCGACATCCACGCGCCAGTCCACGGCCCCCTCCGCCAGCCATTCCCCTGACGGAGCCTGCCACGCCCATTTCAGCCGCGTATTGCCCAGGTCCAGCAGCAGCCTCATGCGCGACGCACCGTGACATCGGCGCTGTCGACCCGCCTGATGCTGCCGTCGTCGAGGCGAACCTGCAGCGCGCCGCGGGCGTCCACGCCCGCACCGACGCCATGGAAAGCCTCCAGCGCGCCACTGAGTTGCAGCGGCTGGTCGCGCAACAGGTCGTATCGCGCATAGTCCGTCCCGAACGCGGCGAAACCGTCGCGCTCGAATTCCCGCAAACCCTCGACCAGGGCCGTGATCAGGGTCGCCACCAGCAGGTTGCGATCCGGCGGCATGCCGCCGCCAAGCCCGGCCAGATCGGCCACTGGCTGGCCGGCCTGCTCGCGCAGGGCCGGGGTCAGGCGCAGGTTGAGGCCGATCCCGATGATCGCCGCGCAAGGGCCCTGGTATTCGCCGCTGAGCTCGATCAGGATGCCGCCCAGCTTGCCGCCGGGCCCATCGTTGCGCTTGCCGGGAGCCACCAGCAGGTCGTTGGGCCATTTCAGGCCGGCACCGCCGATGCCGAGTTTTTCCAGCGCGCGCAGGGCGATCACGCCGACGGCCAGCGACAACCCGGTGAGCGCGGCAAAACCCGCGTCGAAACGCTTGAGGCAGGACAGGTAGATGTTCATCCCCGGCGGGGAGAGCCATTCGCGGCCACGCCGGCCGCGACCGGCGTGCTGGGTTTCGGCCAGCACCACGCTGAAATCCCCTGCCGTCGCAAGGCGACGTTGCAGTTCGCTGGAGGTGGAGTCGAGTTCCCAGTGCACGTCCAGCGCAGTCAGCGCCGACGCGGCGCTCGCGGGCAGCAGGGCCCGGATGCGCGCCGCATCCAGCATCTGCAACGGCCAGGGCAGGCAATACCCCGCGGCACCACGCGCCTCGACCGGAACGCCGCGGCGGCGCAAGGCCTCCACCTGCTTCCAGATCGCCGCACGGGTGACGCCGGCCGCCACGGCCAGCGCTTCGCCGGACAGTGGCTCCCCGGCGGCAAGCAGGGCCAGCAGTTGCGCAGGCTGCATCAGCGCAGCCCCGCAAAGAGGGCGATGCGACAGTGACGGGTATCGCGGGGCAGGAGGCGGAACAGGTTTGGCATCGGCGGATTCTAGCCCGGGCGGGCCGCCGTACGGGCCCACCGGCGGGCCGGCCGCCGTCGGGCGGTCCACAGCACTGGCATGGCCGCAGCGTTTCTGAGACGATCCGGGGTCTTCGCTGCGAGTCAGGGAGTTTGATCGCCATGCGTGCCGTTCACTGGTTGGTTGGTTGCGCCTTGTGCATTGCCGGGATCGGCGGTGCCAGTGCGGCGAGTATGGATTCCCAGGACCTGGACAGTTCCTCGCGCACCCTGGTCGACAGCGCCTCCGCGCACGACGGTAATGCCGCCAGTGGCGGCGATGCCGCGGGCCTGAACCACGACTGCCCCCCGGCAAGCAGCAGCGACAACGCCGAACCGGCGTCCGGCAATGGTCGTTCCGGCGGCTCATCGTCCGCACCGACACCCTCCCGCCGGCCGCATCTGGGCTGGCAATCGCTGCTGCCTGGGTCGATCCAGTAAGCGCTCGGCGTCATGCCGGGACATTGGTTGCAGACACTGTGGGCGCGTTTCGAGCCCGCTCCGATCGCAGATCCGCTGTGGCGACGCGGATTGAGTGCCTGCCCGCTGGCCCGCGGACTTGATCCGGAACGGCAGCAAAGGCTGCGCCAGCTGTCCACCCTGTTCCTGGCACGCAAGCAATTCCACGCGCTGGCGGGCGCGGTGCTGGACGACTATTGGCGCCTGCTGATTGCCATGCAGGCCTGCCTGCCGGCCCTGCAGCAGGGCACGGGCAGCCTGCGTGGCTGGCGCGAAGTGCTGATCTATCCGGGCGAGTTCAAGGTGCGCCGGAATCACCACGACGATCGCAGCGGGATCGCCGGCGATGGCGGGGAGGCCCATGCCGGCGACGCGTGGGAACGTGGCCCGCTGGTACTGTCGCTGGCCGATGTGCAACTGGACCTGGAACAACCCTGGGACGGCTACAACGTCGTCGTGCATGAAATGGCGCACAAGCTGGACATGCTCGACGGCCCGCCCGACGGCGTGCCTCCGCTGGTGGACATTCCCCGGCGACGCTGGATCCAGCAATTCCAACTGGCCTACGACCGCCTGGTCGCCATGCCGCCGGACAGTTGCGAAAGCCCGATCGATCACTACGCCACCGAAAGCGTCGCCGAATATTTCGCCGTGGTCAGCGAGATGCACTACTCGCGTCCGGCCCTGCTGCGCGAAGCCGAACCCGCGATCGCCGAACTGCTGCAGGCCTACTACGGCCGCTCGCCCGCCGAAGGCAGCGAACGCTGAGCCGGGCCGCTCAGGTCGCGGCCAGGCTCACGCTGAAACGGGCACCGCCGAACTCCGGCGAACGATCGACCACCAGCTCGCCCTGATAGGCATGGATGATGTCCTGCACGATCGACAGGCCGATGCCGTGGCCCTGCACCCGTTCGTCGCCACGCACGCCACGCTGCAGCACTTTCTCGATGTTGTCCGCGGCGATGCCGGGGCCGTCGTCTTCCACGCTGAGCAGCAGGCCCGAGCGCTGCCGTCCCGCCTCGTGGCGCATCCTGACCACCAGCAACACGCGATGGCCGGCCCACTTGAACGCGTTCTCGAGCAGGTTGCCCATCAGCTCCAGCAGGTCACCCTGCTCGCCGTAGAACACCGCACCGTCCTCGATATCGAATTCGCACAGGACATTCTTGGCCGCGTAGACCTTCTCCAGGCCCTGCACCAGATCCTCGGCGTGGCCGGCGATCGGCACCGCGCTGGCGAAGGTCTGCCGGCCGGAGGTGGCCGCGCGCGACAGCTGGTAGGCGACCAGCTCGTTCATCCGTCGCACCTGGTCGAGCACGCTGTTGCGCCGTGCCGCGTCGTCCTCGCCGTTGGCCGATTCCAGTTGCGAGCGGATCACCGCCAGCGGCGTCTTCAGGCTGTGCGCCAAGTCGGCCAGGGTGTGCCGGTAACGCGTACGCTGCTCGCGCTCGTTGGTGATGAACGCATTGATGCGCTCGGTCAGGCCGGTCAGCTCCAGCGGGTACTGGCTGTCCAGCTGCTCGCTGTCGCCGCGCTCGACCCGGCTCATGTCGCTGGCCACCTTGCGCAACGGGGTGAGGCTCCAGCGCAGCAGCAACAGCTGCAGCACGATCAGCATCACGCCCAGGATCGACAGCCAGATCACCAGGGTGTGGCGGAACACCGCGTTCTCGCCCTCCAGCTGGTCTTCGGTCTGCGCCACCATCACGGTGAGCCGCACGGATTTCTTGTCCAGCGTGTCGAACGCCACGCCGTAGCTGTAGTAGTACAACCGCCCCATGCGCGTGTCGATCGGACCGACGAACACGCTCTGGCCCGGCTCAAGCGGCTTCAGGAAGGTGAAGTCACGGCCGATCGCCGAGGAGGACTCCCAGTGGTAGCCGTTGTCGCCCAGGGCCACCGCATACAGGCCCGAGCCCGGACGCGAGAAATTCGGGTTGGGCGCGGTTTCCGGCTCCAGCAGCTTGCCGTACCGGTTGACGTCGGTACTGGTGATGTAGGCAATCGCGAAATTCTCGAGCCGATCCTGCAGCCCGCGCAGCGCGCGCGCCTTGGTGGTCTGGGTCAGGGTCAGCCCGACCAGGCCGAGGAAGCCGGCCAGCACGAAACTGGTGGCGATCGCCGCACGCGCTGCCAGGGACAGCGGACCGTGCGACGACCCACGCTCATTCGTCGTCGCCGTCGGTGCGCGGGATGGCAAAGCGGTATCCGCGTCCACGTACCGTCTCGATGGGTTTGAGGGTGCCTTCCGGGTCGAGCTTGCGCCGCAGCCGGCCGATGAACACTTCGAGCACGTTGGAATCGCGGTCGAAGTCCTGCTGGTAGATGTGCTCGGTGAGGTCGGCCTTGGAGACCAGCTCGCCCGCATGCAGCATCAGGTATTCCAGCACCTTGTATTCGTAGCTGGTGAGGTCGACCAGCTTGCCTTCCACCGTCACCGTCTGCGCGGTGGTGTCCAGCTTGATCATGCCGCAGGCCAGGATCGGCTTGGACCAGCCGCTGGCACGGCGCACCAGCGCATTGATGCGCGCCAGCAGCTCCTCGACGTGGAACGGCTTGACCAGGTAATCGTCGGCGCCGTACTTGAGCCCCTCGACCTTGTCCTGCCAGCTGCCGCGCGCGGTCAGGATCAGGATCGGATAACGCTGGCCGTGTTCGCGCAACGCCTTGACCAGTTCCATGCCGGACATCTTGGGCAGGCCCAGGTCGATGATCGCCAGATCGAACGGCACCTCGCGGCCGAGGTAGATGCCCTCTTCGCCATCCTGCGCCGCATCGACGGCGAATCCGTCCCGTTTCAGGCGTGCCGCCAGCGTCTCGCGCAACGGCGCCTCGTCCTCTACCAACAGGATGCGCATATCAGCGTTTCTCCTTGCGACCCGCGTTCTTGGCGGGCGGATTCTTGATTGACTGGGCCGATGGGGGATTCTTGCCCGATTCGGACGAGACCACCACCACCTTGACGTGTCCCTGCGGCGTAAGCACCTTGATCCGGTACTCCTGCCGACGCCCGACCCCGCGCTGCTCGGCCGACAGGATCTTGCCACCCGTATCCTGTTGCACCTTGACCACCGCCTGATCCAGCGTCACCGCCGCCGACTGGGCCGCGGCCACACCGGCCGCACCCACGCACAGCGATATCAGCAGAGCGGTGATGAAGTTTTTGTGCCCCGTCATGCGCGAAGTTCCCGTCTGGCTACTGCCTGGACGCCCAGACTAGGCAATCAGGGCTGAATACTGACCGGATGGACGACGCCTGTCACGCCGCCGCACACGGCAGCGCAGCCCGCTCCAGCAGTTCCCAGCCCGCGCCGGGCAGGTGGGCGCCTTCGCTGATCGTGCGGCGGAACGCGCGCGCGCCCGGTTCGCCCTGGTACAGGCCGAGCAGGTGCCGGCTGATGTGCTTCAACGCGGTACCCCGGGCCAGCTCGGCCTCGACGTAGGGACGCAGGTGCTCCAGCACGCCCTCGCGGCTGGGCAGCGGTTCGCCATGCAGCTCGTGCTCGATCTGCGCCAGCAGGTAGGGATCGTGGTAGGCGGCCCGACCCAGCATCACCCCGTCCAGCTGCGCCAGGTGCCCGCGCACCTGCGCCACGCTGGTGATGCCGCCGTTGATCACCACCGCCAGCTGGGGGAACTCGCGCTTGAGCCGGTACACCCGCTCGTAGTCCAGCGGCGGTACCTCGCGGTTTTCCTTCGGCGACAGGCCTTTCAGCCAGGCCTTGCGCGCATGCACCACCAGCACCTCGACACCGGCGCCCAGCATCTGTTCGGTAAAGTGCTGCAGGCCGGCGTAATCGTCCTGGTCGTCCACCCCGATGCGGCACTTCACCGTGACCGGAATGCCGACCGCATCGCGCATCGCCCTGACGCAATCGGCGACCAGCGCCGGCTCGTACATCAGGCAGGCGCCGAAGCGGCCGGACTGCACCCGGTCCGAGGGGCAGCCGACGTTGAGGTTGATCTCGTCATAACCCGCCTCGGCGCCGAAGCGGGCGGCCTGCGCCAGCTCTCGCGGATCGCTGCCACCCAGCTGCAGGGCCACCGGGTGCTCCTGCTGGCTGTGCTCCAGCAGGCGCAACTGGCGGCCACGGACCAGCGCCGCGCTGGTCACCATTTCGGTATACAGCCGCGAACGCGGCGACAGCAGCCGGTGGAAATAGCGGCAGTGCCGATCGGTCCAGTCCATCATCGGCGCCACGCTGAGGCGCCATGGCAGGGCAAAAGCAGGATCATTCATGCGCCTAGTGTACGTGCTGGCGACGGCCAGCCCGGCGCGCCGCGGTACGTCGCCGGCCTGACGTCAGCGCAGGGGCGAAGTGCCGGCCCGTCGTTCCAGGCCGTACAGCGCCTCGCCGTCAGGCAACGGATCGCGGCGCAGCAGTCCCGCGCTCACCAGCTCATCGAGCACCTGCTCGATGCGCCGGCGGCCGGTCTCCAGCCGTTGCCGCGGCAGCCACCAGCTGACGATGCCGCACAAGGTATCCGCCGCCTGCGGGTGTGAACGCAGGTAGGCGAGTACCTCGCGCCTCACCTCGGCATCGTCCTGCATGGCCGCTCAATGTGCCGTGCCAAAACCGGCGAAGTATTTCTTGAACGCCCCGATCTCCATCGCGAACACGCCGTCGTTGTCCTTCAGCGTGATCGGTCGCCACCAGCTCACGTCGTACATGGAAATCGTGGCGTCCAGCACGCTGCTGGTCGCCTCGGTGCTGCCCCAGGGATTGCGCAGCACGATCCAGCGCCGGCAGTCGCGATAGGCCCAGCCCAGCACCGTGTAGCAGTGCGAGCCGACGATGTGCGCGCTGGAATAATCCACGTGGTCGGGCGCGGCATCGCCGGTCGAGTAGGTCCATGCCGTCATCGGATTGAAGGTGCGGTACGACAGGCAGTTGGAGCGCAGCAGGTGCCACAGGTCGTCGGCGCTGCGGCTGGCCGTGTCGTAGTAGTGGCGCGCGCCGCCATTGAGCTGGGCCGTGGCCCACACGCAGTCGCCCCAGGCGGTCTGCGTGATGTCGGGCATGTCGCTGGAAGTCCCCGTCTTCAGCTTGGCGTAGGCCTTCTCGTAGACGGCCGGCCATGACTCGCCCGCTTCCCTGGAGCGGCAGTAGATCGGGTAGCCGGACGCGGTCAGCGGCACCGCCTCGGTGACCTCGATCGACTTGTCCAGCGCACCGCCCGAGTCGGGCTTGCAGAAGTTGATCTGGTCATTGAACTGGGTCTGGCTGGTTCCGGTTGCCCGGGTCAGGTGCGCAATCCGGAACGGCGTTGCCCAGGCGATCGCCGAGAGCGCCGCGATGTAATAGCAGTTGGCCACGGCGCCCTGGACCGGGTCGAAGAACTCGGCGGTCTCGTGGAAGAACTCGCCCGAGGTGGCCCAGTGTGCACCCGGTGGCGTCCAGCCCTGGATCGCGTTAAGCACGATCTTCGGATCGAAGGTGATCGAACGGACGATGTCCGCCGACAGGGAGCGACCCAACACCAGCGCGCGCAGGGCTGGTGGCAGGCTCAGCGAAACGCGCAGGCGCGAATAGCGTGACAGGTCGCCGCACAGGATCGGCCAGTCGAGGATGGATTTCAGCTCGGGCACCCGCGCCATCTCGGCCAGCGTCGTGTACTGGTCGAGGCTGGCCAGCCCGCCCGCCTCGGCGTCGTTGCCGTCCCGGGGCAGCTGCACATCCAGCAGCGGCGAGCGCTCGCGCACCAGGTTGAGCTGCTTGTCCAGGGCCAGGCCCACGTAGAGCGGACCGCCGTACTTGGGATCGAACAGCTCCTCGTATGGCGTGGCCAGCACCTGCTCCAGCACGCTGGCGGGGTCGGGTATGGCATTCCATGGAATCGGCTGGCCGGAAACCAGGTCGGCCAGCGCATACGGATTGATCACCGCGCAGTTCTGGCCCTGCGCTCCCGTCGACGCGGTTGCCCGTGATGCGACGTCCTTCGCGGCCGACGGTTTCGGCGCCGACGATTTCGGGCTCGATGTTTTCGCTGTGGAAGTTCTTGACGTGGCCATGTCCCTCTCCTTTCAGTGGTTGTCGACGCATCCGCGTCGCGATTCATTCGCTTGCCGCATCCCGGTGGCCGACCGGCTCACCGGGATGCGGCGGATTACGGGTGCACGACGCCACGCTCGGCGAGCGCAAAGGCGATCAGTCGGCTGTCGTCGATACCCAGGCGCTGGTAGCCGTCGGTGGCCTTGCCATAGACCCGCAGGGATCCGGCAAAGGCCGCATTGACGCAACTGCCGACCAGACTCGCGGGCGTGAAGTCCCGCTGGTAGTAGCCGGCCACCTTCACGTAGGGCGCGGAGACCGTTGCCGCGCTGGATGCCGCCACCTCGACGTATGGCGCCAGCGTGGAGCCCTCCGGCAGCACGTGCGATCCACGCGTGACGTCGAAGTCGAACACCGCATGCTGGTTGGGATGCGCCGCGAGATAGCGCAGGCGCACCAGGTCACCGGGGTGATAGCGCAGGAAGCCGCAGTCGTCGCTGGCCGACACGCCGCCGATACTCGGCTGCGGCAGATCCGCCCGCACCCGGTTGTTGTCCACATGCACGCGCATGACATAGGCGCCGCCGGCTTCCTCGGCGGCCGTGGACAGGCGGGTCGTGGTGCCGTCGGCATTGCGCGCCAGGAAGCGGAAGCTGCCCGCGCCCGGCATCACCTGATGGCCGGCGGGATCGAACACCTCGATCTTCACTTCGAAGACACCGGCATCGTCGGCGGCGTTGTCGGCCGACAGCGGAGGTGCGGTAAGCATGGTATCCCAGCTCGCCCCCACTTCACTCAGATTGCCGCTGGTCCATTCACGCGGGACGACGGCGGTAGGCGGATCGGTGGGACGTACCGGCGGGGTTTGCGGTTTGAACTCGAACAGGCCGCTGTGAGGACCCACCGTGACCGGGCCGACGGGGTAGCTTTCGTAGGTGAACGGGCGGTCCGAATATTCCATCCGGTAGCCGCGCGTCAACGGCGTGCTGATAGGCGTCCAGCTCGGATCAGCGGCACCGGTGTTCGGTGTGCCGCTTACGCGACGCCACGAATAGCGGTAGTACCTGATCCCGCTGGACGGAATGAAGTACGAGTCGTCGTGGATGAAGTTCAGCGTGCCGCCGAACGGAGCGTTGTAGAGCCAGCCCAGCGAGGTCCCGGTCTGGTAGTCGAGCATGCCGTCGGGCCGCACCCATCCGGCCGGCGCCGGCGGCGCGCCGGGCGGAATGCCCCAGATCGGCGCGTTGGCGATCGCGTACGGCAGCATGAACAGGGTGACCCCGGGCGGAACGTCATACGGCGGTTCCTCGCAGGCCACGGCGCCCGGCAGGTTGATCACGACTTCCGAGCCGCAGGGATAATTCCAGTGCGTGCCGCAACCGATCGAGGGGCGGTACACCGTGGTCCAGACACCGCCCTGGAACTGCTCGACCCAGAAGTACAGGTCCGGCTGGTCGGCACAGTCGTGGAAAATCAGCGCCGCAAAGCGCCCGTCGCTGTCGGCATCGATCGTGGTCAGCGCATCGACCCGGAAGTAGCCCCACAGATAGGTGAGATCGCACAGGTGGATGGCGATGATGCTGGCCAGCCCGAGCAGCTGACGGCGGGCCTGTCCGGCCGACTGTGCTGCGGTCAGTGCCGCCGCATGCAGGGCCAGGGTCTCCGCGCCGGTCGAAGCCGGCGCCTGCGGCAGCGGCGATTCCGCGGCGGCGGGCCGTGCGGCACTGCGCGTCATGATCGGCCCGGCCAGCGGGCCGGGATCGGGGATCGGCGGAAACGGCAGCGGCCGCAACTGCAGCTTGTGCAGCAGGTCGTCGCGCAGGCGCAGGATCTCCGGGTCGGGCAGTTTCTCGATCACCAGCCGGATGCGATCGACCTCGCAGACATGTACGCGGGCATGACAGACCGGCAATTCCCTGGCGCTGCCATCGGGGAGGTTGAAGCGCTTGACCAGCCGGCCCCGCACGTAGCACAGGCACCAGTGCGGAAAGATGTAGGTCGGCAGCTTCAGCTGCAGCACCGGCTTGTCCAGCAGCAGGCGGGTGGCTCTGGCGTAACCGCCCATCCGCTTCAAGGCCGCCGCGGTCGGCACCGGCTGGCCTTTCTCCGTGGGTGGACCGAGGATCAGTTCGACCATCTGGCCGTCCATTTCGGCGGGCACCTCGATCACGGCAGCGCCGTCCTTCAACGGCGCCTGGCCCAGCGCGGCTCCCTGGCGATTGAAGGCATAGGCCTGCAGTGCCGGCACTTCGCCCTGGTCGCTGAATTCGACCTTGATCTGCAGGCGGGCGGACTTTTCGGATTTCATGGCAAGACTCCTGAATTGAGGGGTGCGGCTTGATGGTCGATATCCGCGACGAACCACCGCTCCGGCACGCACGCCCGGCTGCCATGCAAGCGGATGCCGGCGGGGTGCCTGTTGCGACTGGGGTGGTTGTCCGTTGCGACAGAGGGCGTTCGAAGCTGGCCCGAAGAACCGTTCGTGATTACGTGGTGCCGCTTTCGGCAACCGGACAGCAGCGGTATTCCTGCGCCTTGTCCAGCAACTCGATCTGCCGCTTGAGCAACTGGTTCTGCAGGTCGAGCCGGACGATTTCGAGCTGGGTCTTCTTCTGCAGTTCGGGCTCGCAGATGTTGCAGTCGTCGAAACAGCCCTTGACGATGACGCCGGCGGTCGGCAACGAGGTGTCACGCGTGTACTCGAACTGCGTGCGCGCATCGGCGGCAAACCCGCCGGTCTTGGGATCGAGCAGCTTGCGTTCGACCAGTTGCTTGTCCACCTCGGCTAGCGCGGCCTTGCGCACGTCGTCCGGCAAGGGGGTCTGCACATTCACCGGCACCGAAAGTGCCGCCAGGTTGAAGCGCGACTGCAGCGTCGCCGGGGCAGCGCCGGCCTGCGCGTGCAACGCCTCGCTTTGCAGCCCGCGGCTCTCGATATCGAGTCGCTTGGCATTCATCGCCGGCACTTCCTGCGGCATCACCGCCACCGCACCCTTGGCGCGGATGGGGTTGGCCAGCAACGGCGCCGGCGCCACCGGATCAAGCACCCGGCGTTCGATCGCCACCAGCTCGAACGACAGCGTCTCGATCTTGTTGATGCGGTAGAACAGGAAGGTCAGCGCGTGGCAGGCATTGGGATTGGCGAACTCGCGCGACGAGGCCTCGTACTGGTCTTCCGTCTCGCCCTGCTGATGGGCGCGCGTGGACACCTCGCCCACGGACATCGAGTGCGCCTTGCGCGTGGATTCCACCGACAGGTTGTCGGCCATGCGGGCCTGCGCCGAATGCTGCTGGAGATATTCGAAGGTCGATTCGGCGTTGTGGCTGCCGTGGGCGTTGGCATCGGCGCTGGCGGACATGAAGCCGATCGAGCCGCTGGCGTCGCCGTGGAAATCCCACGAGCCCTGGTCGGTGTTGCGCGTCGAGCCATTGTCCTGGCTGTTCTGGTCCGACATGAACGAGCGCAGCGAAGACATGCGGTATTGCTCCTCCGACATCTGCTCGCTGCGGTAGCTGAGATTCGACTCGCTGTCGAAGCTGAAGCGACTGCGCCGGTCGGTGGTGGCCAGCCTTACCTTCTCGCCCGGGAGCAAGGTGGTGGTGTAGACGACATCGCCCAGGGCCATGGGCCCGGAACAGCGCTTGAAGCGCGTATGCAGGATGACTTCGACATTGACCTGCTGGCCGCTGCGCGTGCGTATCGTGGTGGGAAACAGCAGGCGACGACGCATGTCCATCACGTCGCACACCGGCTGGGTGTCGAGGTTCGGGCAGCAGGGAATGTCCTTGTACTTGGTCAACGGGGTGGCGGGGGTGGCCATGACGATCTCCTTTCGTTCCGGATGGCAGGTTCGCGTCGGAACGCAGGCTGTTTCGCCGCCGGTTCCGTGCTCGAGGGGAACCTACGCAACGAACATGCCAATGGCAGGAGGTCGCCAAACGGGCTGCCGCAACGGATCGGAACCGTCGCGCCGGGACGACCGGGTCAGGACAAACCCGTTTCGACAACGCACCCGGGGAAAACTTGACCCGGGCAGGAACGCGGCGGAGCGCGACATGCGCCGCTCAGTCGGGGCGAAATTGCCTGGTCTCGATGCCGTTCTTCAGCAGCAGCTTGCCGAGCTGGCGACGCTCGGTGCCGGACAGGCGGGCGGCGGCACTGATGTTGCCGCAGGCCTGCTGCATCAGCCGGGTGAGGTAGTCCAGTTCGAACTGGCGGATGGCATGCAGCTTGGCCGTGGCGAATGCCAGGTCCGGTTCATGCGCACGCCGGCGCGGGGCCGCTGCGATACCCGCGAATGCCGGTTCGACCGCGCGCAACTGGGCCAGCCCGATGACCGCCTCTTCGCTGCCCATGTAGGCGCGCAGCGCCATGTGGTCCAGTTCGCGCACATTGCCCGGCCACGCGTGCGCCGTCATCGCCTCGATGGCGTCGTCGCCCCAGCACTTGGCCGGGCCCTGCAGCCGCCGCGCCACGTCGTCCAGGAAATGCCGGGCCAGCATGGCCACATCGTCGCCGCGCTCGCGCAGGGGAGGCAGCCGCAGGTACAGCGCATTCAGCCGGTAATGCAGGTCGCGGCGGAAGCGTCCGGCTGCCACCTGCCGTTCCAGGCTGGCGTTGGTGGCGGCGATGATGCGGGCATCGGAGACGCGCGCCGCGCCACCGCCGACCGGCCGGTATTCGTTGTCCTGCAGGAAGCGCAGCAGGGTCACCTGGCCCTTGTCCGACAGCGCGTCGACCTCGTCCAGGAACAGGGTGCCGCCACGCGCGTGATCGACCAGCCCGGGCTGGGCCTGCTTGGCGTCGGTGAAAGCGCCGCGACCATGTCCGAACAGTTCGTTCTCGATCAGGCTGTCGGGGATTGCGCCGCAGTTGACCGGCACGAAGGGATGGTCGCGGCGGGCGCTGGCATAGTGGATTTCGCGGGCCGCCAGCTCCTTGCCGGTGCCGGTCTCGCCCTCGATCAACACCTGCACGTCGCAGCCGGCGTAGCGCTGCAGTTGCGCCCGCACGGCCTGGATAGCCCTGGATTGGCCGAGCATCACCGGCATCACCCGCCCCCGCATTCACCAAAGAGAACCCTGGCACGCCATCCCGGCATGCCGCGAAGTCCCCCTGGTATCCATCATGGTCCGGCCCTGGCCCACGACCAGCGGCGACGATGCGACAAGCGGGCCGTCGCCGCTGCCGTCCCGGGAGGCCGTTGTCTGTAGTACCTGCGCCCTGGACGCTGTAGTACATCGCCTTGTTCCGGCCTGGCCGCCGGCAAACCGCCGCTGTCCTTGCCGCGTCCGGTGTTCAGCGCGGCGGGCGTCAGCTCCGATCGCGCCCACGCAGGACCCGCAGCCGCTTGGCCGACAGCAGCGCCAGCGCCAGCAGGGTCACCACCACCGACGCCCAGCGCAGATGTGCCTCGTGCAGGGCAAGCGCACCGAAAATCAGCGCCCCCGCGAACAGTTCAAGCAGCCACTGGCGTGCCTTTTGCCGGGGCAGATCGGGCGCCAGCCGGGCGAAGAATGCGACATGCAGCCACAGCACCGCCATGCAGGCGTAGGTAGCGCCCAGCGCTACCCCGTAAACCAGCAGGCCCTGGCCCTGCTGAAAGCCCTCGAACACGAAGCGGATCACCACCGGCATCAGGGCCACCAGGCTGAGCAGCAGCAGGTTGATCGCCGTGCCCACCGGGTCGATGTCGCGCAGATGCGCCACGATGCGCCGGTGGAAGGCCCACACCGTGCCGATCAGGAAGAAGCTCAGGAAATAGATCAGCAGGGGCGTCGCCCAGACCTCCCACAGCGTTTTCCCCGGCACCGCCTCCGGCTTGATCTCGATCGCCGACAGCGTGATGGCGATGGCGAATACGCCATCGGAAAGCATGACCAGCCGATCCAGGTGACGCTGGCCGACGTGATGATCCGAAACCGCCTGCGTGACGCGATGATCCATCTTCTCCCTCCCTTCGTTCGCCTGTGGCCGAATGCCGCATGATGCCGCAGATCGCGGCGCGGGTCTGCGACAGGCGGGCGGCGGATCGCGTATCCTTGGCAGCTACGTCGCCGCGCTCATTCCGGCGCTCGCAAGGCACCGTGGCCACACTGCCGCCCTCCCCGCGAGTCCCCACTCCGTCCCGCCGGAGGACCCGGCGCGCGGCTCCCCGAACCAGCGACAACGCGAGACAACCGACATGGTGGCAATGGCAACCGAGCACGTGATCGACGTGCAGCACTGGAACGACAGCCTGTTCTCGTTCCGCACCACGCGCGATCCCGGCTTCCGCTTCGACAGCGGCCAGTTCGTGATGATCGGCCTGGAAACGGACGGCCGTCCGCTGATGCGCGCGTACTCGATCGCCAGCGCCAGCTGGGAGGAACACCTGGAGTTCTTCTCGATCAAGGTCGCCGACGGCCCGCTCACCTCGCGCCTGCAGCATCTGAAGCCCGGCGATCCGCTGATCGTCACGCGCAAGCCCACCGGCACCCTGGTGCTGACCGACCTCAAGCCCGGGCGGAACCTGTACCTGCTCGGCACCGGCACCGGGCTGGCCCCGTTCATGAGCATCATCCGCGACCCGGATACCTACGAGCGCTTCGACCGGATCGTGCTGGCCCACGGCGTGCGCCGGATCGAGGACCTCGCCTACGCGCACTATCTCGAACACGAGCTGCCGCAGCACGAATACCTGGGCGAGCTGGTGCGCGAGAAGCTGATCTACTACCCCACCGTGACCCGCGAGCCGTTCCGTCACCGCGGCCGCATCACCGACGCGATCGTCGACGGCGTGATGAGCGCGGCGGTCGGTCTGCCGCCGCTGAACCCGGCCACCGACCGCGTGATGCTGTGCGGCAGTCCGGCGATGCTGGACGACCTGTGCGCCCTGCTCGACGGCCGCGGCTTCCAGGCCTCGCCACGCACCCGCGCACCGGGCGACTACGTGATCGAGCGGGCCTTCGTGGAGAAGTAGCCGAGCGAGGAGGGAGTGGATAGGAGTGAGGAGTTAGAGAAGAGCATCCGCGCACCCGCTCTCTCTCACTTCTCACTCCTCTCCACTCACTTCTGCTCCAATGCGGTCTGCGCCCGCGGAAGGCCACCCATGCTCGACATCGCCCTCTACATCCTCGCCGCCCTGCTGATCGTCGGCGGCCTCGCCGGATCGGTGCTGCCGGCGCTGCCGGGCATCCCGATGGTTTTCGGCGGGATCTGGCTGGTCGCCGCCGTGGACGATTACCGGCACCTGGGCCTGTGGTGGCTGCTGATCATCGGGGCGCTGGGCACGATCGGCATCATCGTCGACTTCGTTGCCGGCACGCTGGGTGCCAAGCGGGTTGGCGCCAGCCACCGCGCGTTGTGGGGCGCCACCATCGGCACCTTTGTCGGCATGTTCTTCGGCATCCCGGGCCTGCTGCTCGGGC
Source organism: Rhodanobacter sp. Soil_C_14 (assembly GCF_057657335.1). Lineage (NCBI taxonomy): Bacteria > Pseudomonadati > Pseudomonadota > Gammaproteobacteria > Lysobacterales > Rhodanobacteraceae > Rhodanobacter > Rhodanobacter sp. Soil_C_14. Next base: position 1,119,381 of record NZ_JBDGIQ010000001.1, read on the forward strand.
CGTTCGCTGGCGCGCTGGTCGGCGAGCTCGCCTCCGGCACCAGCGTGCTGCGTTCGGCGCACGTGGGCGCGGCGACGTGGCTCGGATTGTTGCTGGGCACCTTGTTCAAGCTGGTGCTGTCATTCCTGATGGTGGGCCTGTTCGGCCTGGCGATGCTGTTCGGCTGAAGCGTCAGCGATGTTTCGCGGCGGCGGTTTTCTGCAGCCAGCCGGAAAGCTGCACCGTGTCGCGGCTGAGCGCAGCGGGCAGCACGATGTAGTGGCGACTGGGCGGCGCTCCAGGCCTGGCCACCAGTCGCGAAGCGCCGGCCAGTCGCAGCAGCGCCGGCTGATCGGCAGGCGCCAGTTTCAGGGCCATGCCGTCCACGCTCAGCCAGGCACAGGGCTTTTCATCGAGCCAGGCCATCAGCCCGCCGAACATCGGCTTGAAGCGCAGGTCGTGCGGTCTGCCCAGATGGGCTGCCGCGTCTTCGAGTTCGCGGCGCAGGGCTTCGAACGCAGTCGGCACGCTCACCCCGGCGCGTCGGGAATCACGTACAGCAACACGGCGAGGAAGTGCAGCACGCTGCCGGCCAGCACGAACACATGCCACAGCGCGTGGTGATACGGCAGTCGTCGCCACAGGTAGAACGGCACCCCCAGCGTATAGGCCAGGCCGCCGGCCAGCAGCAGCGCGGTGCCGCCGCCCTGCAGGTGCCTGCTGAGCGGCTCGAACGCGACCATGCCGATCCAGCCCATGCCCACGTAAAGCAGCACGGCCAGCTTGTGGTAGCGCTTGAGCAAGCCGAGCTCGAGCGCGCTGCCCGCCAGCGCCAGCGTCCACACCGCGGCAAACAGGCTCCAGCCCCACACCCCGGGCAGCGCGATCAGGGTGAACGGAGTGTAGGTGCCGGCGATCAGCACATAGATCGCGATGTGATCGAGCGCACGAAGGGTCGGTTTGGCGGCGATCGACGGGATCGAGTGATACAGCGTGGAGGCGGTGTAGAGCAGCACCAGCGAGGTGCCGAACACGGCGCAGGCCACCACCGTCAGCGCATTGCCATGCAGCGCCGCGAAGGCCACCAGGGTCGCCAGCCCGGCGATGCTCAGCACGATGCCCAGGCCGTGGATGATGCTGCTGGCAAGTTCGTCGCCGAAGCTGTAACTCGGCATGGCGGTGCCGGACAAGGCGGTCATGGGGTTTCTCCGGGGACGCGGGGCGCGCGGCTCTACCTTACCCGCGCGCCCGGCTCGTGCATACCGTGGCGCATGGTCGCGCCGTCACACTATTCGATGATGAAGGCACCGAAGGCCACGCCCAGGTTCCAGCCTTCACCCTTGCCGCTGAGCGCCAGCGAGACGCTGCCCTTGGTCAGCACCTGCGCGGCGGCGGATTTCGACGCGCCCGCATGCGCCTCGGCATCGGCATAGCTGCCCAGCACGTCGCGCACGCCGGTCACGCCGCTGAACTTGCCGATGCCGTTGCTGATCTTCGTCTTGCCGAACGTCAGGCCACCGCCCTTGGCCCGCAGCTTCACGTTGAGGCTCTGGCCGTTGCTGCAGCGGACCGTGCCGGTGCCCTTGGCGGTCTTGTAGAACACCGACCAGCCGGACAGCTGGAAGGTCATCTTGCAGGAGACATCGCCCGCCCGCGCCGGCGTACCCAGCATCAGTCCGCCGCACGCCAGCGCGACCACGCCCGCCCATTTGATCAGGTTCATCCTGTTGCCTCGTCGCCTGCCGGCCGGTTGCCGTTGCCTGATTGTTGCAGGACAGCTGCGCGCTTCGCGAGCACCCGTGCCTGCACGGCAACGGGGACTGATGGCCGGGTGCGCACCGCAGAAAAAATCCCCGGCGGACGACCGCACCCGACAAACCCGCATTTGGCCATCCAGACGTCCTGTTGCGCAAGTGCGGTTTGGGGGCATAGGCTCGGGTCGCGGCAGCACGATCCCCCTGCTCACGCAGCGTGACGCCGCAACATCCCCACCGATGTCAGGAGGTTGACCATGTCTCCCGCAAGCCTGGCTGTTGCTCACCGTACCCATCCCGACCCCGCGCGCATCGCGGCCATCAGCGCCGCCATCGCACTCAACCTGGCGGTGATCATGATCGCGACGAGGCCTTCGGGCCCGGCGTTCTTCCACGCGATCCAGCGGCTCAACCCGATACCCACGATCAGCTTCATCCCGCCACCGGAGCCGGTGATACCGCCACCACCGGTCGAGGTGCTGCCGCTGCCGCATCCACCCGTGGCGCCACCGGTGGTCCACCACCAGACGCCGATCAGCCCGCCGGTGGCGACACCCGTCGCCGACGGCAACGTGCCGGTGGCGCCGGTCACCACGCCCACCCTGCTGCCGGCGGGCACGACCACCGGACCCGCGGTGGACGCCGCACCGGTCGAAGCCAGCCTGGCCTATCGTTCGGCTCCGCTGCACTTCCCCACCCGCGCGCTGCAGCAACGCATGCACGGCACCGTGCTGTTGCGCGTGCTGGTGGATGAAACCGGCAAGCCCGTCCAGGTGACGGTGGAGCGTGGCAGCGGTTACCTGCTGCTGGATCGCAGCGCCATCCAGCAGGTGCTGGACGGCTGGCGCTTCCAGCCCGCCATGGTCGACGGGCGGGCGGTGCGCGCACTGGCGCGGGTGCCGGTGACGTTCAATCTGCGCGAATGAGGGGTCGCCACGACACGGCGCCCGGGCCGTTCCGGCGGCACGCCGGGCGCCGTTGTCGTGGCTGTCCCGTTCAACAACCTGTTAACGATGCGCATGATCCACTTGCGGCCATTCACCCTGCCAGGTTCCACGCATGGGCACGCATCGACACATCCTGAAAACCCTGCGCAGCATCGCGCTCGAACACGCCGGCTCCGCCCACCCCGACCTTGCCTCGATGGCCCGCGAACTGGGCCGCGTGGTGCACCAGGACGCCTCGTCCATGGCCACCCGACTGGCCTCGCTGCGCCAGCGGCAGCGCGGCTTCGAGCAGATCCTGCTGACCCGGCGCAACAAGCCGCCACTGAGCCTGTGGATCGTCGCCTGGCCGGCGAACCACGTTTCCCCGCTGCGCGAGCATGGCGCTTGGGGCCTGGAGATGGCCCTGGTCGGCGCGCTGGAAGTGCAGTCCTGCCAGCGCGACGCCGCATCGAACGAACTGACGGTGCTGGATCGCCAATGGCTTGGCCCGGGTGACGGCGCCTGGTTCGACGGCGAGGCCCACCAGCTGCGCCGCTGCCGCAACCTGTCGCGCTACGAGACGGCCCTGTCGCTGCACGTCTACGGCGATGAAATGGCCGACTACGCCACGCCCGGGCGGACCGGGCCTGCCGCTGCGCAACTGAAGGTCGCCCCACGCCACATCACCGCCAGCCGCCTGCACGGCTGATCTGGAACCCGACGAAAGAAGCACCATGTTTCGACGCCTTGCCATCATCGGCGGTGGTGCCGCGGCCGCCAGTTTGCTCAGCGAACTGCTGGAACGCGACACCACGCCACCACTGCAACTGGACTGGTTCACCGGTGGTGGCCGCCCCGCGCGCGGCGTGGCCTATGCCACCACCTCCGAGCACCACCTGCTGAACGTGCGGGCGGCATCGATGAGCATGTTCGCCGGCAAGCCGCGCGGCTTCCTCGACTTCGTGCAGCGCAGCGATCCGGTCGTCAACGGCACCGACTTCCTGCCGCGCCGGCTTTACGGCGACTACCTCGAGGCCGAGGTGGTGCGGGCGCTGAAGCAGGGCCAGGCGCGCGGCCACCACGTCAACCTGATTCCCTTCGCGGTGGACGCGCTGGTGCCTGAAACCGACGGCGTCACCGTGATCCATGGCGAGGAAAGCCATCGCGTCGACGCGGCCGTGCTGGCGCTCGGTGCGCTGCCGCCACAGCCGCTGGGCGTGGTGGGCGCAGCGGCGCTGGCCAGCGGCCGCTACATCGTCGATCCGTGGCGCCTGCTGGCCGGCGCCGATCAGACGCAGCCACCGCCGCGCAAGGTGGTGCTGGTGGGACTGGGGCTGACCGCCGTCGATGTCGTGCTGGAACTGTCCGCGCGCTGGCCGCAGGCCGGGTTCGTCGGCCTGTCCCGTCACGGCCGCTTTCCCGAAGTGCACCTGCACAACGCGGCATTGCCCGTCGACGATGGCGCCGGGCTGGTCGAGGCGATGCACGATGCACCCGAAATCCGCCAGTGGACACGCCTGCTGCGCGAAGCCATCGGCCAGCCCGGCATCGAATGGCGGGCCGTGGTGGACAGCCTGCGCCCGCACCTGTCCGGCCTGTGGGCCGAACTTCCGCTGGAGCAGCGTTCGCGTTTCATGCGACACGCGCGCTGGGCGTGGGAGCGCGCGCGTCATCGCATGGCGCCGGCAGTCCACGACGCAGTTGATGCCCTGGAGCGCAGCGGCCGGCTGCAGCGCCGATGCGGGCGGCTGCACGCGGTGGAGGTCGATGGCGCCTCGCTGCGACTGACCATGGCCCACGCCGGCGTCGTCGAGGTGCTGGATGCCGACCTGGTGATCCAGACGGTCGGGCTGGACACGGACCTGCGTCGCAGCGACCATCGACTGATCAGCCAGCTGCTCACCAACGCACACATCGAGGCCGATCCGCTGGGCCTGGGCGTGATCGCCGACCGCAACGGCCGCCTGCAGCACGGAGACCGGCATTGGCCCCACCTGTTCGCCATCGGCAGCCTGTTGCGCGGCACCCTGTGGGAGTCCACCGCGATGCCGGAAATCCGCCAGCAGGCACGCCACCTCGCCGACCAGTTGCTGGACGGCTGAGCCACGCGCCGCGCCCCTGATGACGGCCGGCGCGCTCACTTTCTGCATCCTCCTGCTGCACGCGCTGGGCCTGCTCGCCGCGATGCATGCGGTGATGCACACGCGCACCCCGCAAGGCGCGATCGGCTGGGCGTTCGGCCTGTTGTTGCTGCCCTACGTCACCCTGCTGCCTTATCTCTATCTCGGCTCCAGCCGCTTCCTCGGTTACCGCGTGGGTCATCAGGCGCCAAGGGAACATCCGGCAACGACCGGGGCGGACGACGAACCGGCCACCGATCCGGCCTGCCTTAGCTACGCCGCGATCAGCGCCTTGCAGGGCCGGCCATTCCGCAGCGGCAACCGGCTGCGCCTGCTGATCGATGGCGACGCCGCCTTCGACACCATGCTGGCGGCGATGGCCGAGGCACGGCACTGCCTGCTGCTGCAGTTCTTCATCATCCATGACGATGCGCTGGGTCGGCGCCTGCAGCAGGTCCTGCTGCAGCAAGCCGCCGCCGGGGTGCGCGTCTGCGTGCTGTTCGACGGCATCGGCAGCCATGCGCTGCCACGCAGCTACGTCGAGACCCTGCGTGCCGGTGGAGTGCAGATCCACCGCTTCGCCACGCATCGCTGGCGCAACCGGCTGCAGCTCAACTTCCGCAACCATCGCAAGATCGTGGTGGTCGATGGCGCGCGCGGCTACGTCGGCGGACTCAACGTGGGTGACGAATACCTTGGCCTGAAGCCGCCGCTGGCGCCGTGGCGTGACACCATGCTGGAACTGCGCGGACCGGTGGTGGCCGACCTGCAGCAGCTGTTTGCCGACGACTGGCACTGGATCACCGGCAGCACGCCACCGCTGCTGCCGGTGCCGACTGGAGACGGGCACGCCAGCGCGCTGATCGTGGCCAGTGGCCCGGCCGATCCGCAGGAAACCGGTTCGCTGTTCTTCACTGCCGCGATCAACGCGGCGCGCCAGCGCGTGTGGCTCAGCACGCCCTATTTCATCCCCGACCACGCGGTGCGTGCGGCGCTGCAGCTGGCCGTGCTGCGCGGCGTGGACGTGCGCATCCTGATTCCGTCGCGCCCGGACCACCACACCGTCTTCCTGGCCTCGACCCTGCACGCGTACCAGGCGGTGCGCGCCGGCATCAAGGTGTTCCGCTACCAGCCGGGCTTCCTGCACCAGAAGGCGCTGCTGATCGATCGCGAGGCCGCGGCGATCGGCAGCATGAACCTGGACAGCCGCTCGTTCCGGCTGAACTTCGAGGTCGGCGCGATGGTGGTCGACCACGGTTTCGCTGCGGACGTGGCGGTCATGCTGCTCGACGACTTCAGGCGCGCCCAGGCCATCGACGAACACGAGTATCGCGATGCACCGTACCTGCGCCGGGTCGCCATGCACGTGGCGCGCCTGTTCGATCCGCTGCTTTGACATCACGGAGAAGCACCATGCGCCAGCTCGCCCTGCTGCTGTGCCTGATGACGGCATGTGTTGCCGGCCACGCCGCCGAACCGGCGCATCTGGTCGAACGCTCACTGGTGCTGGACGGCGTGACACATCGCTACCAGGTCTTCGTTCCGGACGGCTGGACGGCCAAACGGCACTGGGCGGTGGTGTTGTTCCTGCACGGCAGTGGCGAACGCGGCGACGACAACCGCGCCCAGCTGAGCCAGGGCCTGCCGCCGTGGCTCGTCGAGCACCAGGACTTCCCCGCCGTGGTGGTGATCCCGCAGGCGCCGCAAGGGAGCCGCTGGACCGGCGCGGTCGAGAAGATGGCGCTGCAGGCGCTGGAGGACAGCATCAAGGCCTGGCACGGCGATCGCCGGCGGCTCTACCTCACCGGCTTGTCGATGGGCGGCTACGGCTCATGGCAGATCGCGGTGGATCGTCCGGGCCTGTTCGCCGCCGCCGCGATCATCTGCGGCGGCATCCGTCACCCGAACGACAACGCCGACCTGTACCTGCGTGGCATCCCCGCCGGCATCGACGATCCGTACGCCTGGGTCGCCACCCACATCGGAAACTTGCCGGTATGGATCTTCCACGGCGCACTCGACGATGTGGTGCCGCCGCGGGAATCGCGGCAGATGGCCGCCGCGCTCAAGGCGCACCACGCCGACGTGCGCTATACCGAATTCGCCACGCTCAACCACGGCTCATGGCAGGCCGCGTACGCCACCGACGGGCTGTGGCCGTGGTTGTTCGGGCACCGATTGCCGGCGCGCTGAAGATTCAGCGGCGGCGGCCGAAGCGGTGCTTCCAGTCGCCGCTGCACAGGGCCCAGGCCAGGTAGATGCCCACGGCCACGCCGAGCACTTCGCACAAGGTGCGCAGGCCGATGCTGTCCGGATCGTGTACTTCGGCCAGCTTCACCTTGAGCAGTTGCAGCGACTGCATCCGCCCGTAATTGAAATAGAACAGGTTCCACAGGTCGCCGCTGACGGTCAGTGCGCTGGCCAGCAGGAACGACCAGCCGATCTGCGGACCGTAACTCCAGCCATTGCGCCGACCCAGCCAGTGGAACAACAGGAACAGGACGAATCCCGCCACGGCGGAAATCAGGCCGGCCTGCAGACCACCGATGATTCCGTATCCCATCCACGACTGGTCGTACTGCACTGCGCGCCCCCGGTTCGTATGCCTGCGGCCATTATGGGTCATCCGGTCGCGCAGCCGGTTCCGGTTAGACTTTCGCCGACCGCTCCACAAGAAACCGTCGATGACATCGAACCGCCCTGCCCATGCCGCACTGATCCTGGTCGACGTGCAACCGGACTTCATGCCCGGTGGCGCGCTGGCCTGTCACGAGGGCGACGCCATCGTGCCCGGCATCGACGCCTTGCTGCGCGCGCGTCGCTTCCGCCACGTGGTCGCCACGCAGGACTGGCATCCGCCAGGCCACGTGTCGTTCGCCAGCCGTCATCCGGGACGCTCCGCGTTCGAGCGGATCGACCTGTACGGCCAGCCGCAGACGCTGTGGCCCGATCACTGCGTGCAGGGCACGGCCGGGGCCGAGCTGCATCCGGGCATCGACTGGTCGGCGCTGGACGCAGTGATCCGCAAGGGCAGCGATCCCGCGGTGGATTCCTACAGCGGCTTTCGCGAGAACCATGGCCCGGATGGAAGCCGCCCCAGCACCGGCCTGGCCGGCTGGCTGCGCGAACGCGGCGTGGACGAGGTCGTGGTGTGCGGACTGGCCCGCGACGTCTGCGTGTTGTGGACAGCGCAGGATGCGCGGGAACTCGGCTTTCGCGCCAGCGTGCTGTGGGACCTCAGCCGCCCGGTGACGCCGGCCAGCGATGCAACCACCCGCGCCGCGCTGCTGGAGCAGGGCATCGGCATCGTGTAGCAGCGCGGGCTCGCTCAGGCATCGTTCTCGCCGGATGCGCGCACCGCGATCGTGCCGTCCTCGTCGACCTCCACGCTCAGCGTGATCGGGCGACAGCACACTTGGCAATCCTCGATGTACTGCTGGCTGGAAATCGAAGCGTCGATCAGGATTCCGATGGATTCGCCGCAATACGGGCAATCGATGATCTCTGGCGTGAGCATGGCGCATCTCCACGGGTAGCCAGGCCAGTACAGCACGAAGCCGGGTGACGCGGTCGTCAACCGTGGCGCGGCGACCAGGCCTGCGGCAGGCCGATCCAGAACAAGCCGTCGCGGGCGCAGCGCGGCGCCAGCTTCAGCAGTTCGTTGTCCTTGCTGACCAGCCAGCGTGCACCCGAGGCCTGCGCCAGCTCCAGGAACATCTGGTCGTCCGGGTCCGCGCAGCGCGGCAGCGATACCCCGGGCGACGCGGCGGCCTGTTCGTCCGGCAGGCAGTGCACCAGGGCATCGAACGCGGCCTCGATGCCGGGCCGTGCTTCGGCGCTGATCGGCACCTGCGGATAGTGCAGCACGCGCAGCCATTCGGCGCGGCAGTCGCTGCGCGTCACCGCCTGGATGCGGCCCTCGCGCATCGCCACGTGCAGCGCGGCGGACTGCGCATCGTGGAACAGGAAAATGTCCAGACACACGTTGGTGTCCAGCACGACGCGTGGTGGCGAAGAGGCGGCAATCATCACGCCATGATGCGGCAATCAGGCCATGCGATGCACGGCACGCGCCCGGAGCGAAACGAACAAGGCCGCGATGGCGATGGCCGCCGCGGCCTTGTTCCCCGCGCAGGTTCAGTCGCCGCCGCTCCTGTTCAACCTGACGCGCGTGCTGACGTAGACATCGCCCGGGTCGGCCGGCACCTGGGCGAAATGCTTGCGGCCGAAGTACAGGCGGGTGCCGTCGGCCGACAATGTGGCGCGGGTTTCCGCGCCGTCCGGCGTGTTGACGGCGGTGTTCTCGATCGGACCTTGCACCGTCCACGGCGAAGCGGTGTCCGGGCGCGTGGCATGCCAGATGTCCTGGTTGCGCGGATCGGCGCTGGCGCGGTTGCTGCTGAACACGATTTCCAGCCCGTCGCGGCGCACGTTCGGCATCAGGTCGGCGGCGTCGGTGCTCAGCTCGGCCACGCGCACGCCGGGCCCGAACGTGCCGTCGGCGCGCATGCGGCTCATGTAGATGTCATGGCTCTTGCTGTCCGGATAGCCGTCGCTGGAGAAGTACAGGAAGGTGCCCTCGGCGGTTTCCACCACCGACGGGCTGTACTCCGAACCCCGGGTGTTCGGGCCGCCGTCCGTGTAGCCGCCCAGGTCAACCGGCGTCGCCCAGCCGTGCGCGGGGTTTTCCCGGGTCAGGAAGATGTCGCCGGCCGGCGGGCTGCCGGGCGGCGGCGCCGGCATCGCCTTGCAGCCGGCGCAGTCCCCGGCGTTCTGCCGCGAGCTGACGAACAGCAGCCACTTGCCGGGCAACGGCGTGGGACAGTAGTCGGCGGCGGTGGGCGAGTTCACCGGCGCACCGAGGTTGGCGGCGTGCTCCCAGCTGCGCAGCGCGACGTTCCAGCTCGCACGCCAGTTGTCCAGGCCGCCATTGCGGGTGGACATGAAGTACAGGTACTTACCGTCCGGCGATTCGATCGGGCAGCCCTCGGCCGCCGCGGTGTTGATCCCGGGAGCGGGCACCGCGTTGCTCCACGCGCCGTAGTTCCTGGCGTAAGTGCTGGCGGACAGGACCACGGCGATGGCCAGTGCGCATTGTGGGTATTTGCGGTTCATGCGTATCTCCTTGCGTATGAGGTGGACAACCGCGGCAAGCCCCGCTCAGCGGGCTTGCCGCGCCATGGCGACGAGCCGCGGCTCGCCTTGCGAAAGCCGGTGCATCACGACCTGCACGTTATCGACGCCGCGCCCCTGGCAGGCGCGACCGATTCCGGCCATCAGTCGCTCGCGCGCGGCGTAGACTTGGCCGAAGTTGTGCAGGCCGGTCCATGCCTCGACCTGGCGCTGGGTGGGCAGGCGGGGTGACGCGCAATCGGCGACGAACCCGGTGACCCGGACCGACGGCAGCGTCGCCGCGCCCTCCTGGGCGAAGGCCGGTGCGACACATGCCGTGAGCAGGACGGCGGCGAAACGAAGGCGACGGTTCATGGCGATCTCCTCGGGCGACGTGCCGGCGGGTGCCGGTGTGGCCAGCTTCGGGAATGCGGCGCCACGGGTCTTGAGGCCGCCGCTGGGGAAGCACTGGACATTGCTTGGATTCCTTGGGAAAACATTGGGGGCCGCCCCGCAGCGCAGGTTTTCGTCCACCCACGTGCACCGCCACAGGACGCCATGGACCCCTCAACGCCCGCCCCGCTCGCCTTCGACGAATCCGCGATCGACTTCGCGGGCCGGCGATTGCTGCGCGACGGCATCGAGCAGCCGCTGGAACCCAAGGCCTTCGCCGTGCTGGCGCTGCTCGCCGGCACCCCCGGCCGGGTCTTCACCCGCGACGAGATCCTCGACGCCGTCTGGGGCCACCGCCACGTCACCCCGGGGGTGCTGAACCGGCTGATGACCCTGTTGCGGCACGCGCTCGGCGAGGACGCGAAAGCGGCGCGCTACCTGCACACCGTGCATGGCGTGGGTTACCGCTTCGACCTTCCCGAAGCCGCGCCCGACGACCCACTGCAGGCCCTGCAGGCATCCGTGCCGGCAGCGCCGATGGTGCCGGTGCCGTCCCCTGCCCCACCGCCCCGCGCCAGCGGGCGGCGCGCCAGCGACCGGGGCGCCGTGCCGCGTGCGCTGCCGTGGTTGCTGCCGCTGCTGGCGCTGCTCGCCTTCGCCGGCTGGACATGGTGGCCGCATGCGCCGAGCGCCCCGGGGCCGGTCCCGGAGCGGAGCATCGCGGTGCTGCCGCTGGTCAACGCCGGCAACGACGCGCAGCAGGTGTACTTCTCCGACGGCCTGTCGGAAAGCCTGATCGACGCGTTGTCCCGGTTCCAGGGACTGAAGGTGATCGGTCGCACCTCGGCCTTCCGCTTCCGCGACAGCAAGGACGACAGCGCGACGATCGGCCGCAAGCTGGGCGTGGCCTACCTGCTCGCCGGCAGCGTGCAGCGCGCCGGTGACGTCGTGCGCATCAACGCGTCACTGACCCGCGCCGCCGACGGCAGCACGCTGTGGACCGAGCACTACGACCGGCCGTACAGGAACCTGTTCGCCCTGCAGGACGAGATCGCCCAGGCGGTGGCCGGTGCGCTGCAGCTGAAGCTGCTGTCGCCCGGAGCATCGGCAAGACCGAACGACCGCCCACCCGGCGGCAACATCGACGCCTACAACGTCTATCTGCAGGGCCTGCAGCATTGGCACAACCAGGATTTCCCCAAGGCCGCCGAGTACATGGCCCGGGCCGTGCAGCTGGACCCGCAATACGCGATGGCATGGGCGTACCTGTCCGGATCGTGGAGTACCGTCGCCGCGTTCCGGGACGATCCTCCCGCGGTGGCCCGCGAACAGCTGCGCCAATCGCGCCTGGCAGCGGACAAGGCGCTGCAACTGGCGCCCGGCCTGGGCCAGGCCCACGCAGCCCGCGCCTACCTGCAGTTCTACAGTTTCGATGCCCGCGGCGCCCTGGCCGAATGCCGCCGTGCCGTGCAGCTGGCACCGGAGGATGGCACGGTTCTCAATGGCTGCGGTTTCGTACTGGCCGGCCTGGGGAAACTGGGGGAGGCGATCCGGCTGCGCGAGCAACTCCTCTCGATCGAGCCGTTGTACAACGTCAACGATTTCGAATACGCCAAACTGCTGACGGCGACTGGCCGGCTGGACGAGGCGACGAAGTACCTGCGCATCGCCGAGGACCTGTCGCCACCGGAATCATCCCGGCCATACCAGTTCATGTACGTAGCCATCGCGCGCGGCGACGTGAATGCCGCGCAGGAGGCCGCCCGCAAGCAGCTCTCGCCGTGGCGCGAAATGAATCTGGCGATCGCCACGCAGATTTCCCCGGACCGCGCAGAGGCGGATGCGGCACTGGCGAAGGTGCTCGCCGACAAGGTCTGGGCGAAAACCAGCCCCTATCTGGTCGCACAAGCCTATGCGCTGCGCGGCGACGCGGACCGGACCATGGAATGGCTGGAGCGCGCGCCGGCCCACGACATCCTGTTCATGCTGAGCGACCCGCTCATCCTGCGTTTCCGCGAAGATTCGCGCCTGGTCGCGTTCTGCCGGAAGACCGGCCTGCCGCCACCGGGCGAAAGCGAGGCGCTGGGCATCGACCAGATCCGCGCCGCGAACAGCGCGCGGAACCGCTGAAGCGCGTCCGCCTTCGAGGACGGGCCCTGCTTCGACGCGCCGGCATCGGCGGCCATCCCTATACAATGCATGCTTTCCGAGCGGAACCGACAGCCATGGCCGAGCGCGAGTTCGACAACTACCTTGCCCGCTCCGGCGCCACCCTGGAAGGCTCGCGCTACGCCGCGTGGCTGGCGATCACGCCACGCCGCCACGGTTTCCCGGTGTACTACGCGATCTGCGAGAACCGCAGCTTCCGCGACAAGACGGTGGCCGAGACGGCCGCCGCCAAGGCGCTGGCCGAGATGAGCGGACTGGAACAGGACGGCACACCGATCTTTCCCGAAGGCTATACCGGCTTCGATGACGACCTGTCCGCCGACAGCCGGCCCGCCGACGACCCGGCCTGAGCTGGCGCCGGCATTACCGGCAACGCCGCGCCAGTTGCGCCACGGCCGCGGCGATCCCCGCGGGAGCATCGACGCTCACCATCCGCGGATCGTTCGCCTCCACGGTGCTCTCCAGTTCATGGGCCCAGGTCACGTGGTAGGGCATGTGCACGCCCCAGCCGCCCAGGCGCAACACCGGCTCGATGTCCGAACGCAATGAGTTGCCGACCATCGCGAACTGCGCCGGTTGCAGGTCGAACTCGCCCAGCACGCGCCGATAGGTGGCGGCGTTCTTCTCCGACACGATCTCGATGCGGCGGAACAGGTCGGCCAGGCCGGACTGCGCCACCTTCTTCTCCTGGTGGAACAGGTCGCCCTTGGTGATCAGCACCACGTCGTGGTGCGCGGCCACCGCCTCGACCGCCTCGCGGATGCCCGGCAACAGTTCCACCGGATGCTGCAGCACGCTCTTGCCCAGCTCGACGATGCGGTGGATGTCGGCGGCGCTGATGCGGCTGTCGCTGAGCGCGATCGCGGTTTCCACCATCGACAGCGCCATGCCTTTCGCACCGTAGCCGAACAGCTGCAGGTTGCGCTGTTCGGTGGCCAGCATGGTGTCGTGCACGCGCTGGTCGCCCAGGTCCACGTAGCGGCCCACGATCGCGGCGAACGCGTCGTTCGCCTCGCGGTAGTAGCCCTCGCTGTGCCACAGCGTGTCGTCGCCATCGAAGCCGATCAGTTGCAGCATGCCTGTCCCGTTCCTTCTTCGCGGCTCAGCCGAAGTCGCTGCCCAGACGCAGGTTGATGTGCAGCGCCGTGGCCAGTTCGCGCATCGGCTCGTTGTCGCGGCTCAGCGTGATCCAGCCGGCATGCGAGTCGTCCTCGGTTTCCCAGGTCCACAAGGTATAGCCGGATTCGGCCAGCCGGTCGTAAGCGATACCAAGCACGCTGCCGGCATCGCGATCATCGAAATAATCGTCGTCGTCCGGGTCGCCGTTCCAGTCGATCGACAGGTTCCAGCGCGCGCTGAGTTCGTCCAGCGCCTGCACCAGCGAGCGCAGGTCGTCCTCGGCAACCATGAAGCCCGCGCGCCAGTCGATCACCCGCGCCACCAGCTCGACCGGCTCGGACTCGTCGCCATCGGCCACCGCTTCGCGGTAGGCGGTGAACTGCTGCAGCGCGGAGTCTTCGTCGCCCGGGTTGATCAGCAACAGAAGCTGCCACACCCGCGCCTCGACCGAATCGTCTTCGTCGTCGAAGTCGCGGTCGTCCTCGAAATCATCGTCGTCGCGCATGCTCACGCACCTACCCGCTGGCGCACCGCATCCATGTCGCGGAGCGGGCGGATCTCGATCGCGCCGGTGCGCGACCACGGGAAGTTCGAGGCGATGCGCACCGCCTCGTCCATGTCGGCCGCCTCGATCAGGTTGAAGCCGCCCAGGTATTCCTTGGTTTCGGCGTAAGGGCCATCGACCACACTGGTGCGACCCTCGCGCACGCGCACGGTGCGCGCGGTCGCCGGCGCTTCCAGTTGCTGCGAATCGTGCAGCTGTCCGTTGGCGCGCAAGGCGTCGGCCTTGACGAAGCAACCGTGCATCAGGGTATCGAACTCGCCTTCGGGCAGTGCGCCCAGCAAGGCGTCGTCGCAGTAGATCATCACGAGGTATTTCATGGCGTCCTCGGCGGGAAGGTTCACGGAACCATGGAGAGGCAGGGCGAGGGTGGATAATGCCGCAATGAGCACCGCCCACGATACCTCCAGCGCCCTGTCCTGCCCGCCGATCGCCTTCGTGCGTTCACCGTATGCGCGGCGGATCGACGCGCCGCACCAGTCCACCGTGGTGGCCGGCACCGAGACCCGGGAAGCGGCCGAGGCCACGATCGAGTTCATCGCGGACTTCCCCGCGGCAGCCTACCGCGACCTGGCCGGCTTCGAACGGATCTGGCTGGTGTTCGCCTTCCATCGCAGCGAAGGCTGGAAGGCCGAGGTGCGCCCGCCGCGCGGCGGCGGCAAGCGCAGCGTACTGGCCACGCGTTCGCCACACCGACCGAACGCGCTCGGCCTGTCGGCGGTGGAACTGGTCGCGGTGGGCGATGGTGTGTTGCAGGTACGCGGCGTCGACCTGCTCGACGGCACGCCGATCCTCGACATCAAGCCCTACGTGCCCTACGCAGATGCGTTCCCGGGCTCGCGTGCCGGCTGGATCGACGAAATCGATGCAACGCAGGGCCGGCATTCCGCGCCCGGGCCGAAGCGCCCGCGCTCGTCCCCGGGCAAGTAAGCCCTCGTCGCCGGCGCGCACGCTCCGCACCTGAAACGGCCACGTCCCGACAGGGCGGATCATGCCGCGCCATTTGCGCGACACGATCCGCACCCAGCTCATTGGCCGAAGTCCAGTCCCAGTTCGATCGAGACCGCGCGGCCATAGGCGTTGTAGTTGCCCACGTCGTAATACGGCCAATTTCCATTGGTGCGATCCAGCGGCGGACGCTTGTTGGCGATGTTGTTCGCCACCAGCGCAATCGAGGCCATCGGGTTGAGCCGGTAGCGCACGCTGCCGTTGAACAATACCCACGGCGCGATGTTCTTCGCCGTGCCGATGGCGTTTCACGTATTGCCGTTGCGGATGCCGTAGACGGTTGAGCTCCAGTTGCCGATATTCCAGGTCAGGCTGCCACTGACGCGGCTTTTGAATTCATCGGAATTGGCACAGCACAACAGGTCGTAGGTCGGATCACCCTGCTTTTCCTGCCAGGTGTGCTTGAACTCGTTGTAGTAGTCGCCGCTGAAGATGAACTTGCCCCACGCACCGGCATCGAGCCGGTAGGTCAGGTTCGACTGGATACCGGTCTGGTACTCGGACGACACATTGATCGGATAGGTCGAAACCTGTTGCACGCCGCCGGGATTGACCGGGTCGCTGGCCGGCAGACGCTGCACCTCGCCCAGTACCTCGGCGCACGTCGGCGAGTTGATGTCGTAGGCGGTCTGCCCGTTCTCGGATATGCCCAGGCGGCAATTGGCCTCCAGGTCGAGGATCTCGTCGCTGCCCAGGATCGCCACTTCATTGGAGATACGGATCGCGTTGTAATCCACCGACCAGCTGAGGTTGTTGTCCGCATTCGACCACACGAAGCCGTAGGTGAATGACTTGGCGGTGATGTCCTTCAGGCCCGTATTGCCGCTGGACACGGCAAGCATCGATCCGCCGGCCTGGGGGCAGCTGTCGAAATTGTCCGACGTGTAACCTGCCGCGCGGCACTTGTAGTAATCGGTCGCGGTGGAATAGCCGCTGCTGCGGCTGGAGAACAGGTAGAACATGTCCGGCGCGCGAAACGCCGTCGCATAGCTGCCACGAATCAGCAGGTGGTCCATCGGCCGGTATTCCAGGCCCAACTTGTAGGTGGCCTTGCCATTGCCACCGCCGTCGTAGCTGTACTTGTCGTAGCGCGCCGACAGGTTGGCGCTCAAGGTCTTCAGCAACGGCACCTGCATCTCGGCACCGGCGGCGTACTGCGAGCGCGCACCGGATGCCACGGTGGAGCCACCCACTCCGCGGAAATAGCCTTCATCGGCCAGCGGGCTGCCCGAACGGTTGTCGAAACGCTCGTTGCTGGCCTGCACGATCGCGGCGAAACCCACCGGTCCGGCCGGCAACTGGAACAGGTCGGTCGTGTTGGCGGTGATCGTCTCGTTCTGCGTCCATGACATCGACGCTGCGCGATTGGTCGCGGAGAACTGCTGGTATTGCGCCGTCGTCAGTGGCTGGTACAACCGATCCAGATGGGGCGCGAAGATCGGATAGCCGGAAGCATCCGTACCCAGCTGCGGCCCGAGGTAGTACGCATCGACGCCATTGTTGGCGAGGAAGTCGGTCGACTTGCGCACGGCCCTGGATTGAGAACGGTTGTAGTAAGCGTCGTAGCTCCAGCCCGTATCGCCGATGCCGCCGCGAATGCCGAAGCTGGCGTTGTAGGTATGGGTGAACACGTGCTGGTCCTTCGCATCCAGGCCGACTTCCTCCGGCGCAAAGATGCGCTGCCACTGTTCGTACTGGCCGGATGTCTGGTTGTAGAAGGTCTGGTTCCAGAACGGGCTGCCGCCGCTGTAGGTCGGGTTGCTGTAGCTGTACAGCATGTCCGAGTACAACTCGGTGTTGTCGTTGATGTGGTAACGCAGGAACAGCGAACCGTTGACGTCCGTGCTCTTGTTGCTGAGCGACGCCAGGCTGACGTTGTTCGGGCTGCCGCAGTAATTGCCCAGGCTGGCGCCATCACGATGACTGTATCGCGTGGTGCCCGAATACAAATAGCCCAATGGCACGCAGGCGTCCGCCCCCGGATCGATGTAATGCGGGTTTGCCCCGGCAGCCATGCGCAGGAAGGTCCGCGAAGGCACTCCCGGCTTGCCGGTCGGATCGTCATCGTAGGAGTCGATGTAGCTGCGCTGGAATGCCCAGACCGGTGTCTCCCTGGATACCTGCAAGCCGGCACTCACATCCAGCTTGCCCCAACGGTGTCCCGTACTCAGTTGCAGGCGCTGGTTGTCGCCGCCACCATCGTTGTAGCCGCCCATGCGCAAACTCACATGGGTACCTTCCACGTGGTCCTTCAACACGATATTGACCACGCCGGCAATGGCCGCCGATCCGTAAATGGAAGACTGACCGCCGGTAAGCACGTCGATATGGTCGATCATGCCGACCGGGATATTGGCGATGTCGACGATATTGTTGCTGCCGTTGTAGGCCAGCGGGTAGCTGGTCATCGGCTTGCCGTTGAGCAGCGTCAGTGTGAAGCTCGGATTCAGCCCGAAGAGGCTGATCGTCTTGGCGCCGGGCGTGTAGCCACCCGTGAATTGCGGATCCTGCACCGAGCCGTTGGACACCGGCAGCGCGCGCAGCGCATCGAATACATTGCCGAAACCCTGCTGCTCGATGTCCCTGGCGGTCACCGTGATGACCGGCGAGGGGCCCTCGACCTGTGCCCGCGGAATCAGCGAGCCGGTTACCTGCAGGGCCTGCAATTGCTTGACCTCGGGCGTGGCAGCCGGCTTCTTTTGCTTGTCGGCCTTGTCGGCCTGACTCCCCACAGCCACGTCCCGAGCCGCCACGGGAGTGTCGGGCACGGTGTTCTGAAGGTCGCTGGCCCACGCGTGTGCTGCCGGGATCGACAGCAGCGACGTCACGATGGCACCAAGAATTTTCAATTTCATGGGATAGATGCACTCCACTCAGGATTGACCATGTGCCGATGCACTGCGGCACGCCACGACTCTCCATGCCCGTCGGGAACATGGCCAACAAGCCGCTCACCGGCACTGCCGCCACGCCTGTTCACGACGCCCCCCTGCGCCCAGCTTTTTCCGGGCACAAAGCTCCCCGCCGCACGACCGGAAATCGTGCGTTTTTCTTGCTTGTCTGGCCCCGCCGCTACCGCCGGCGCGCCGCTTCAGTTCAGCGACGCGCCGCCACTTTCCCTACCGGTTCCACCGCCTGCCCAAGCCACTGGATCTCCGACAACGCCACCGGTCCTGCATCGTTCCCGTTGTCGATGCGCAAGCGGTAATAGATGTAGTCGCCCGGCTCGGTGACCCCAAACGCGCGCAGCTGTTGCGGCCAGCGAAAAGCCTCCCCGTGACGGCGATCCAGCACGTGCCAGCGACTGCCATCGCTGGAACCCTGCAGCTCCCAATCGCCAGGACCATGGCCGGTTGCCGCACTGGTCAGCGTATACATCAGCACGCGCCGGGCGCCATCGGTGAAATGGACGTCTATCGTCGGATGACTTCCGTCAAGGACCGAGCTCGTGGCGGCATCACCGTCGGTCAACGGCTTTGCCGCAGGCTGGTCACCGTCAAGAACAGCCACGTCATGACTCGGCCGGAAAAGATTGCGCCACGGTGCCGGTCGGCTGCCCGCTTGCGTCAGCGATGGCAAGCTTGCCGCCGCATCGGTGCCCCAGCGCGACGGCTTGGGCCCCATGCGGAATACCAGCTCGGCGCCCTCGGCGAGGTCAGCGTGGTCAAGGTAGTTCTTGCGGTACGGCCGGCCGTTGAGGGTGACGCTTTGTATGTAGCGGTTGCGATCGCTGACGCCGGGCGCACGGATCTCGATGCGCTTGCCGTTTTCGAGATGGATGGTCATCCGCGGAAAGTACGGTGCACCGATCGCGTAGGTCGGCGTGCCCATGCGCAGCGGATAGAAACCCGCGGCGCTGAACAACCACCACGCCGACATCTCGCCATTGTCCTCGTCGCCGGGGTAGCCCTGACCAATCTCGCTGCCCACGTACAGCCGGGACAGCACATCGCGCACCTTGTCCTGGGTCTTCCACGGCTGCCCGGCCAGGTCGTACATGTAGATGATGTGATGCGATGGCTGGTTGCTGTGCCCGTACTGGCCCATGCGCACATCGCGCGCTTCCAGCATCTCGTGGATCACGCCGCCGTAGCTGCCGGTGTGAAACACGCCGGGTGTGGCAAAGAACTGATCGAGCTTGGCAGCAAGGTGGTCGCGACCACCATAGAGCGACGCCAGACCGACCCCATCCTGCGGCACATGGAAAGCCATGTTCCAGGCGTTCGTCTCGGTGTAGTCGCCACCCCAGCGCAACGGATCAAAAGGCGTCGAGGCAGCGGTCCATTGCCCCGCGGCATCGCGACCGACGAAGAAGCCGACCTGCGGGTCAAACACGTTGACGTAATCCAGTGCACGCTGCTGAAAGTAGCGGGCATCGTCCGCGTAATGCGATTGATACGGATCGTCGCCGCTCGCCTTGGCCAGCGCACCGGCCAGATTGCCGATCGCGAAATCGTTGATGTAGCCGTCCATTGACCACGACAATCCTTCGTCCACGGCATTGTCGGTATAGCCGAGATACGGCGAGCGCTGCATGCCCTTGCGCCCGGCGCCGGCGATCGGGCTGACCACGGTGGCGTCCTTCAGCGCCGACTGGTAGAACGACTTCACGTCGAAATTGCGCACGCCTTTCAGCCACGCATCGGCGAATGCCACGTCGGCGCTGGTGCCCACCATCAAGTCGGCATAACCCGGCGATGACCAGCGCGCGATCCAGCCGCCATCCCGATACTGCTGCACGAAGCCATCGATCATGTCGCCGGCCATGCCCGGCGTCAGCAAGGTGTAGGCCGGCCACGCGGTGCGATAGGTGTCCCACAAGCCGTTGTTGACGTAGACCTTGCCTTCGAGCACGCGCGCACCGGTCTGGCTGAGCGTGCTGGCGGCCAGCGGCGGCGAGAACGGACTGGCGTAGCGATAGTCCGGATGCTCGCGGCTGCCGGTGTTTTCGAACGCCGCATTCGGAAACAGGAACAGGCGGTAGAGGTTCGAATACAGCGTGACTTTCTCGTCACGGCTGGCTCCGTCCACTTCGATGATGCCCAACCGGGCATCCCATGCCTGTCGCGCACGCTCACGCACATCCTCGAAGCTGTCCTGCGGGGCGATCTCCAGTTCAAGGTTGTGCCGCGCCTGTTCCACGCCGATCAGCGAGGTGGCGATACGCATCGTCACCTGCGGTTGCCGCGCATCCACATCGAAGGCGAACCAGGCTGCCACGTGGTCGCGTGCCGTGCCCTTGTAGCGGCCGCTGGCGCGAACCGGCCGGTCGAAGCTGGCGTAGAAGTACAACCGCGTAGCACCGGTGGAAAGTCGGCTTTTCACATCGGACCAGCCGCTGATCGATCGCCCGGCGGGGTCCAGGGTGATGCCGCCGCGGTCGTCGCGATTGTCGAAGACCAGCTGGGCTTTCGGGCCGGTGAAGCCGAAACGCATCATCGCCGCGTGATTGGTCGGCGTGATTTCCGCCCGCATGCCATTGTCGAAACGCACCTGGTACAGATCGGCGCGGGCGACCTCATTGGCGTGCTCGAAGGGCAGCGCGCGTTTGGCCCGATCCAGTGATGGCACGCCATTCGCCGCCTGTGCCGGCATCACCTGAAAAGTCTGCCGGTCGCCCATCCACGGACTGGGCTCATGCGACAGCGCAAATGCCTCGATGCGTGGACGGTTATCGGCGCCGTTGCGTTCCTGGTACTGATAGATCCAGTCGGAACCGGCCTGGGTAGTCGGCGTCCAGAAGTTGAAGCCGTGGGGCAATGCCACCGCAGGAAAGGTGTTGCCGCGCGAAAAACGGCCGTTGCTGTTGCTGCCGCGCAAGGTGTTGACGAAATCGCTGGGACGCTCCGCTTGCTGCGATGTTGGCTCAGCGTCGATACGGATATCGTCCAGGTAACCCTCGAACTGCGCGCGGTCAGAGGCGTCGTCGTGTGTCACCAGCACTTGACGGATACGCCGACCAGCCGCCACGTTGCCCAGCGCCGTGGAGACAAGATTCCACTGGTCGGGGTACAGCACGCGGCCGTGCCCTTGCGCCTGCGCGGTCATGCCGATGCGATGCTGATCCACCGCGCCAAGTTGCGACAAGCGACTGCCGTCGTCGAACAGCAGATCAATGGCCACGTAGTTGGCCGGGTTGCGCAGATCACCATCGACGGATTGGGGAAAGATCACATACGACAACACGGAATCGGCACGCACCGGAATATCCACGTCGAACAGCGCCACGGATCCGTTGGCCACGGACCCGGCGGTGTAATGCAGCGCGTGCAATCCATCGAAACCCACATCCGCTCGCGCGGCAAGTGCGTGGCTGGTCGACGGCCCGCCCGTCACATCGAGACGGAGTGCCGCGTTGGTGGTCGCCACGGAAACCAGCGATGGCGGTTCGGTCGGCTCAAACGAGCGCAACCAGCCCTCGACGGCGCCATCTTTTGCGATAGCCGCGCTGGCACTCGGCAAGCATGCCGTGGCGAACAACAAGCGCAGTCCCAGACCCGGCAGCAGCCTGGTCATGCGACGAACTTTCGAACGTGTGAATACGTTGCCGTGCACGAACGCCCTCCCCGAAAGCTTCACCGACCCGCGCCAGACGTGGCGGTCGAATCAGTGAATTTGTAACGATCCAAATTCCGTGCGAAAAATTCCCGCCGGTCGGCCCGTACCCGGACAAACAAGTCCGCCGTGGATCTCCCCGCAAGGCCATCGCAGGCGCTTCCCATCACTTTCCCATCGTCCGGAAACGACACGATGCGGAGCAGCAAGGCGCATTGCCACCACCAAACGGCGTGACGGCTGTCGCGGAGTAACTGCCTTCGGGATTTGCAGCGAACACGACAGCCACCTGGCCCGCGACAGGCTCCGCCACCAGGGCAAACCTTGGCAAAAAGAACCTGGAGGGGAGTCGGTGGTCATCGCCAGCCTTTTATTTAGATCGATCCAAGCGGCCACGCTAGCACCTTCCCCATCAGGACGCATGCTGCACCGCGACGTGAGGAACGGCGCCGATAAGTTACATTTGGATCGTTCCAAATCCACGAACTTCACCTCCGAAATGGCGCCCCCTGACCCCTTGTGCGCACGGACGACGCCGGCATCCGGAATTTCTGAAGGAACGGCACAAACGCCGAGCCCTCATCTTCACCGACATGCGGCGACGGGTTTTGCTTGAGGCCTGAGCAGCGTCAGTGATCAACGCTTGATGGATCACATCCGATGGATCACACCCGGGCATCTTCTTCCGCAGGTGCGCCGACATGGGAGCAAGACATGGCAACTTCGATCCGCGTCATCGCACTCTGTGCGCTGCTTGCCGTTCCGCTGGTCAGCGCCGCAGCCGACCCACGACAGCAAATCCTGTCACCGGCTGCGGCCGTCAATCCGCTGATCGGCAGCAGTCATGGCGGCAACACCTTTCCCGGTGCCGTGCTGCCGTTTGGCATGTTGCAATGGAGCCCGGAGAACACGCGGGGCAAGCACAATCGCACCGCGGCGCCGGGCGGCTATCTTTATGAGGCGGCACGTATCCGCGGTTTCAGCCTGACCCATCTTTCCGGTACCGGCTGTGCCGGTGCCAGCGGCGACGTGCCGTTCATGCCCGTCACCACGCCGATCACCAGTTCACCTTCCTCCGATGACGATGACAGCCGCTATGCGAGCGACTTCCGTCACGCCGACGAGCAGGCCAAAGCCGGCTATTACCAGGTAAAGCTGGCCAACGGCACGGACGTCGAACTTGCCGCAGCAATGCGCAGCGGCGTCGCACGGTTCGGCTTTCCTGCCGGAAAGAAGGCGAACCTGCTGATCCGGACTTCCGACTCCGAAGTCGGCAGCAGCGCGGCCACGGTGCAGGTGGATCGCATGCGGCGCACGGTCAGCGGCTCGGTCACCAGCGGCAATTTCTGCGGCTACCTTTCCGAAGCCAATCAACGCAGCTACTACACGCTCTACTTCGTCGCCGAGTTCGACCAGCCGTTCACGCAAACAGGCAGCTGGCACGACGACCAGTTGCAACCGGGAGGCACCGAAGCCAGTGGCGGCACCAGTTACGCCGCCAAGGGTTTCCCCCCGTTGGGCAAAGGCTCCGGCGCATGGGTCGGTTTCAAGCCGGGCAGCAAGGTGCAGGCACGGGTGGGCATCTCCTACGTCAGCCTGGAAAACGCCAAAGCCAACCTCGATGCCGAGATCCACCCGGGCACCACGCTGGCGCAAGTGCGACAGCGTGCGACCGCCAGCTGGGACAAGGCACTTGGCGGAATCACCCTCGGCGGTGGCAGCAGCGATCAGCGCACCACGTTCTACACCGCGCTTTACCACGTGATGATGCATCCAAACGTCTACAGCGACGTCAACGGCGAGTATCGCGGCTTCGATCAGCGCACGCATCGCGTCAGCAATGGCCAGCAGGCGCAATACGCCAACTTCTCCGGTTGGGACATTTACCGCTCGCACCTGCAGCTGGTGACCTGGCTGCAACCGCGCGTCGGCAGCGACATTGCGCAGTCGTTGTACAACCAGGCCGGACAGAACCATGGCGAATGGGATCGCTGGACCCACAACTCCGGCGGCACCCACGTCATGAGCGGCGATCCTTCCGTGCCGGCACTGGCCGACATCGCGGCGTTCGGCGGCCAGCATTTCGACCTGCGCGGCGCCTACCATTCGCTGCGCACCGCAGCGACCACCGTTACCGCCAATGACCTCAGCGATGCGGGTTGCAACGTCGAGTGCGTGGGCCAGCGGCCGTCGCTCGACCAATGGCTGAAGTTGCATTACATCGCCAGCCAGTCGCATGCCTGGGGCGGTGCCGGTGAAACGCTGGAATCGGCCACCGCCGACTTTGCCTTGTCCGAGCTGGCTCGCCGGGTCGGCGACCACGCGGGCCAGCAGCAATTCCTGACCCGCGCTGGCTACTGGCGCAATCTGTTCAATCCCGCCGCCACGCCGCAGGGCGGATATATCCAGAACCGCAACAACGACGGCAGCTGGCCCGCCTTCAAACCAGATACCGACGAGGGCTTCGTCGAAGGCAGCGCTGCGGTCTATCTGTGGATGGTGCCGTTCGACGTCCATGGCCTGTTCGACGCGCTGGGCGGCCGCGAAAAAGCCACCGCGCGGCTGGATGCCTTCTTCCACGACACGGACGGCCACTGGGCGCTGACCGGCGCGGGCCCGCTGCATGCTGAACTGGACAACGAACCGTCGGTAGGCGCGCCATGGCTTTACGACTACGCCGGCCAGCCCTGGAAAACCCAGAAAGCCGTGCGCATCGTGCTCGACACGATCTGGAAAAACGCACCGGACGGCATACCCGGCAACGACGATCTCGGCCAGATGTCGTCGTGGTATGTATGGGCGGCACTCGGCCTGTATCCGGAAATCCCCGGACGCGCCGAACTGTTGCTGGGCAGCCCGCTATTTCCGCATGCGGTGGTGCATGGTTCCGGCGGTGATTTAGCGATCGACGCGGCTGGCGCCGATCCCGAACGTCTTTACGTGCACGCGCTAAGCGTAGACGGCAAACCGCACACGAAGCCCTGGCTGCCGACCTCGTTGGTCGAACATGGCGGCCACCTGCAATTCACGCTGCAGTCGGAGCCCGATCGGTCCTGGGGCGGCGCAGCGGCCGACGCCCCGCCGTCGTTCCCGCCGCCGCGCAGCTAGGCGATCGATGGATGCATCCGCCTCAGGAGCAACTGCCACAGCAGGTGCTACCGCCGCTGACGTGAATCTGTTGCGGTTCGGACACGCGGCTGGCGGCAAAACCCGCCTCCTGCAATGCGGTGATGACCTGGCCGGACGTCAGTTGCGCCGACACGTCGATCTGACCCGTGGCGACATCACCGGTGACTTTCGCGTTGGCGTCATGGGTCCTCAGGATGGCGGCGATGGCGCCGGCGTCGTCAACGAGATTCTTCACTTCGAACAGCATCGGTACAGCCTCCAGGACAAGGGCGGGAGATCCGCCATGAACCATGATGCCGACCCTTCCGGTCAGCCGCCCTGATCTCGGTCAGGGCGATCCGAAACCGTGAGACAACCCCCGGCTAGCTTGCACGGGCTGTCGCGAGTCCTTCGTCGCCGGCGCCCGATGCACTTGGCAGTGGTCGGTTCAAACTTTTGCCGCGCCCGGCCCCCCCCCGTCTGGCGCGGCTCTTTTTTGATCGCGGGTCCCGGCGAATCGGGCCCACGCCAGCCCGCTGCGATGCGCCGGCTCCCCCGTCACCGTGCTGCGCGCACTGATTCGGGGTTCACACGAGCTGCAACATGATGCCGGTGAGGCATACGCCAGCCCAATCGTGGAGGCATCCCATGAAAATCCTGCTCTGGTCATCGCTGTTGCCCCTGATGCTCGCCGCCTGCAGTCCGTCCCATGCACCGGACCCGGCGGCAGCGGCGCCCGTGGCCACGACGGCACCGGCCCTGGGCGGCCATCACTGGCAGTTGCACGATGCCGTCGACGGCAACAACCAGCGCCTGGACGGGCTGTTCGACGGTTCCGGCAAACCCCTGCAACTGGACTTCACCGACGATCGCATCAGCGTCAGCCATGCCTGCAACGGCATCGGCGGCAGCTACAAGATCGTCGATGGCCACCTGCTCACCGGGCCGCTGATGCAGACCATGATGGCCTGCGCCGATCCCGTCCTCATGCAGCGCGAGAAGACCATCAAGCACGTGCTGGGGGCGAAGCCCGCGCTGATCACATCCAGCGCCGACGGCCAGTCCCTGCTCAGCCTGGCCGCCGCCGACGGGACCACGCTGACCTTCGCCGGCCAGCCCACCGCCGAACAGCGCTACGGGGGTCCCGGCACGATCGAGTTCCTGGAGGTCGCGGCCGAACCGGTCAGCTGCCAGCATCCGCTGCCGCCGGCGAACAACTGCCTCCAGGTTCGCCAGCTGCATTACGACGACCAGGGTTTGCGGGTGGGCGAACCCGGCCCATGGCAACCGCTGGCGCAGCCGATCGAAGGCTACGAACACCAGCCCGGGGTGCGCAACGTGCTGCGGGTCAAGCGCTACGCATGGCCAAACCCGCCGGCCGGCGCAGCGTCGAGCGCCTATGTGCTGGACATGGTGGTGGAAAGCGGAACGGCGACCCCTGACGCGAAATAGTCGCCGTCACGACCGCCTTCGCTTCACCGCCGGGCGCCAAGCAGCCCGACGTGGTAGCCGGCCGCGCGCAGCCTGGCGGTGGCCTTCGCATTCAGCACCAGCAGCACGATCAGGCTCACCAGCGGCACGAACATCAGCACCAGCAGGATCACCCGGCTGGCCATCGAGAAACCCATGCCGGTGCACAGCTTGAACGTGCCCACCAGCGCGGCGCAGACCACCAGCACCAGCAGCAACGCGGCGAACAGGCCAAGCACGCCCTGCAAGGCAACGGCGGCGAAGTAGCCGAGGATCGCGTAGATGATCAGCTTCTGCGCGCTGGCCACCTGCTCGATGCCGCTGTCCGGGACAAAGGTGTCGGCAACATCGGCCTGCGGCGCCTGATACGGATTCTGCATGGTCATTCGGTTCCCCTGATTGTTGGACCGCAGTATGCCCGGAGCCGGGTTCGCGGCGCAGCCGTCGTGCGTGTCCGGGACAACGCAGCCGCTCAGCGTGGTCCGCCCCGCGACTCGGGCAGCCGGGCGATGACCAGCAGCAACACGACCATCAGGCTGGCCAGCATCCACGGCAACCAGGCATGTGCGCGCAGCCACCCGATCGAGGCGAGCATCGACAGCGTGACCACCATCAGCGCCGTCACCTTGGTGCGGCGCGACACGCTGCGTTCGCGTTCCCAGCGTTCGATCGCCGGTCCCAGCCGCGGCTGCGACAGCAGCCAGCGATGCCAGCGTGGCGAGGCGCGAGCCCAGCACGCGGCGGTCAGCAGCAGGAACGGCACGGTCGGCAACAGCGGCAGGAAGATGCCGATCACGCCCAGCAGCAGCGACAGCGCGCCCACGCCGAACAGCAACCCGCGCACGAGGCGATGGCGACTGGGCGACGGCGTGGGGGATTCGATCATCGAGGCGAAGGATGCGGCGGAGCCGGAGAGAAACGGCCGCCCGGCGTGACCCGGGCGGCCGCTGCCGTCGACAGGTGCGGATCAGTCGACCGACGCATCCAGACCGCGACGCTTCAGCAGCGGCTCGATCTGCGGTTCGTGGCCGGCGAAATCACGGAACAGCTGCAGCGCATCCTTGCTGCCGCCGCGCGACAACAGGGTCGAGCGGAAACGGTCGCCGTTGGCGCGGGTCAAGCCGCCGTTCGCCTTGATCCACTCCACCGTGTTCGCGTCCAGCACCTCCGACCAGATGTAGGCGTAGTAGCCCGCCGCGTAGCCGCCCATGATGTGGCTGAAGTACGGCGTGCGGTAGCGCGGCGGCACCGCCGCGTAATCGGTGCCGTTGGCCTTCAGCGCAGCGGCTTCGAACGCCATCACGCCGTTCGCCTCGGGGATCTTGTCCGCACCGACCTGGTGCCAGCTCTGGTCGAGCATGGCCGAACCCAGGTACTCGGTGGTGGCGAAGCCCTGGTTGAACTTCGAGGTGGCCAGCACCTTGTCCAGCAGTTCCTTGGGCATCGGCGCACCGGTCTGGTAATGCCTGGCGTAGTTGGCCAGCACGCTGGGCCAGTCGGACCACATCTCGTTCACCTGCGAGGGGAACTCGACGAAGTCACGCGGCACGCTGGTGCCGCTGAAGTACGGGTACTGCACGTTGGAGAACATGCCGTGCAGCGCATGGCCAAACTCGTGGAACATCGTGGTCACCTCGTCCCAGGTCAGCAGGGTCGGGCCGCTGGCCGGCTTGGTGATGTTGAGGTGGTTGGCCACCACCGGCAGGTTGCCGGTGAGGCCGGACTGCTGCACGTAGGAGTTCATCCACGCGCCACCGCGCTTGGACGGACGCGCATACATGTCGGCCAGGAAGATCGCCAGCTGCTTGCCGTCGGCGTCGAACACGTCGTAGACCAGCACGTCGGGCTGGTACACCGGCAGGTCGGTGCGCTGCTTGAAGCTGAGTCCGTAGAGCTGGCCGGCGGCGTAGAACACGCCGTTCTCCAGCACGTTCTTCATCTCCAGGTACGGCTTCAGCTGGCTCTCGTCGAAGTTGTACTTCTCGGCGCGCACTTTCTCGGTGTAGTACGCCCAGTCCCATGCGGCGAGCTGGAAGGTCGGCTCACCCCTGGCCTTCTGCTCCTTGTCGATCATCGCCTGCAGCGCCGCGCCCTCGCGCTTCGCATTGGCCACCGCCGGCGGCGCCAGCTTGGTCAGCATCGCATTGACCGCCTCGGGCGTCTGCGCCGTCTCGTCGGCCAGCACGTAGGCGGCGTAGGTGGGATAGCCCAGCATCTGCGACTTTTCCGCCCGCAGCTTCAGCACCTGCGACACGATCGCGGTGTTGTCATACGCATTGCCGCGGCTGCCACGGGCCACCGACGCCTCGAAGATGCGCTGCCGCAACGCGCGGTTCTGCAGCTGCGCCAGCGGCGGCTGGCCGGTGGTGTTGAGCAGGGCGATCACGTACTTGCCGTCCAGCCCCTTCGCCTTGGCGGCGGCCGCGGCGGCGCCGATCTGCTCGTCGGTGAGGCCGGCCAGTTCCTCCTTCGTATCGACCGTCACCGCCGAATCGTTCACCTCGGCCAGCACGTTCTGGCTGAACTTGGTGCCCAGCCTGGCCAGCTCGCCATTGATCTGTTTCAGGTGCGCCTTGTCGGCATCGGACAGCTTGGCGCCCGCGCGCACGAAGTCGGTGTGGTAACGCTCGACCAGGCGCGCGCCCTCGGCGTCCAGGCCCAGCTGGTCGCGCGTGTCGTACAGCTTCTGGATGCGCGCGAACAACGCCGGGTTCAGCGAGACCGCATCGCGATGCGCCGCCAGCTTCGGCGCGTAGTCGGCCTGGATCGCCTTGCGCGCGTCATTGGTGTCGGCGCCGACCAGGCTGAAGAACACGGTCGAGGTGCGGTCGAGGATCTGTCCGGACTTTTCCAGCGCGACGATGGTGTTGTCGAACGTGGGTGCCGCGGCGTTGCCGGCGATCGCGTCGATCTCCTTGAGGTGCTCGGCCATGCCGCGGTCGAACGCCGGGCCGAAGTCGGCATCCCTGATCTTGTCGAACTGCGGATAGTGCAGCGGCAGCGGGCTTTCGCTGAAGAACGGGTTGCCGGCGTCAGTCGCCACCGTGTCGGTGTGCGCCTGGGTGCTGGCGGTTTCGCCCTTGCCGCTGCCGGCGTCGCTGCAGCCGGCCATGGAGCCTGACAGGGCAATGGCCAGGGCCAGCGCGATGGGATGCTTCATGGATGGTGTCCCGTTGATGGTGGACACCCGATCCTAATCGAAGGCCGCTGCCATCACCCATGACTAAAGTTATGGACACGGGGCAAGCCGCGTGCCGGCAGCGGCGTGGATCCTGATGGAAGCAGCCACCACGCCATTCGTCTCAGGCATCGGGACAAGTTGTCGCACTCGTCGCCTTGGCGCAGCCCGGCGTCGTGGCCGACTGGATCGCGGAATGCTGCGCGCCGGCCAGTGTCACCGTGCGGGGCGAGGCCGTCAGCATCGCGCCCATCACCAGGGTGCACAGGGCGAAGCAGGCGACGAACAGGCTGGCGAGGATCATCGATTCGAATTTCATGGGACGGCTCCGATCATCAGGCGAGAGTGCCTTGTGGTGTATCCAGAGCAATCGCCGTGCCAACCCGAAAATTTCGCACAAGCCATTGTTTTAAATGGCACTTGAGGATCGGTCGCCGATCAGCGGGGTTGTCCGCGGACATCGTCCACCCCGATTCCGGACAGCCACGCCTCGCGAAATGACTGGCCCATCGCAGATCGCCCGCAGGCGCCACGCTATCCTGCCGCCAGATCTGGCACCGGGAGTCGGCATGCGCGTGTCATCGACAGGACTGCTCCGCGTGATGCTGGCCGCGGCGCTGTGCGGATGGATGCTGACGCCGGCGCTGGCCACGGACCAGGCGGGCGTGCGGCGCTGCGGCTGGTTCGAGAATCCCACTCCGGGCAATGCCACGCTGACCGATCGCGATGGCGAATGGGAAATCGCCAGCCAGGGCGGCCACCAGGCCGACGGCGACTGGCCCCGGTTCAGTGATGCGCAATGGGTCGAGACCAACGGTCACCATGGCTACGGCTGCGCGTGCATGACCGTGATCGACGATGACCAGGGGCACACCGTGTCGTCGATCAGCAAGGCCACGGCCAGGCCACTGGCCGTGTGCCGAAGCGACCGCCACCTGCACGAACCCGTGCACGAGCTGGACGACGAAAACTGAGGTCGAGCAGGCGCCGATCGTCGATCAGCGCAACGCTTTCAGCGCGGGTGCGCCAGGGCGAAATCGATCGCGGCGCAAACCGCCGCCGCCTGCGCGGCGTTGCATTGTTCAGGCGTTGCCCGCGGGCTGTCCGGATAGACCTCGGTGGTGGTCTTGTAGGTCGCCTCGGTGATGCCTGCGCACAGCCCCAGCTCGCGCAGCGCGTACTGGATGACGCCTTCGGCGACCACCGGTGAACCGATGATCTCGCCGTGTTCGTCGGCCGGCGCGATATGCGTGACCTTCGCCACCGCCTCGATGATCGAGCGCTGGAAGGCGGGCTGCGGATGCGCCGTATCGTCGACCAGGTAGAAGCCGTCGGGGATTTCGCCCGGCTCGTGCGGCAAGCCGTCGCGCGCGGCCAGCGCGGGGCGGAATTCGGACTCGTCGCTGTCGGTGGTTTCGTGCAGGTCGATATGCATCAGCACGCGATCGCGCAGCGGCGCCACCATGGACATCAGCGCGGCCGATTCCGGCGCCGGGCTGTCCTCGCGGAACGAACGGTTCGGGTCCAGTGCAGCGGGATTCCAGCGGTGGATGCGCTCGTACGCCCACGGGCTCACGCAAGGCGCCACCACCAGGTTGGCCCGCCCGGCGTAATCCGCCGCGTGACGGTCGAGGAAAAGCAGGGCGCCATGCACGCCGCTGGTTTCGTAACCATGCACGCCGCCGGTCACCAGCATGGTGGGCAGCGCATCGTTCCAGTCGCGACTGCGCACGACGAACAGCGGATAGCTGGCCGGCGGATACTCCAGCCGGCCGTACTCCGCCACGTCGAAACGCGGGCGCAGCCTGTCGATGACGCTGACGACTTCGGCCTGATAGCCGCGCTTCACCGCCTGGCTCTCGCGCCACTGCGCGACCTCGGCAGCGCCCCAGCGCACGCCGGGGGTGCCGATCGGATGGGAGGTCGGATGGTTCATCGCGCTGCTTGCTCCGCTGGCTGTCGAGATCCCCGGCACTTTATCACCAGCCCGGAATCAGAGCCCCGCCGCGCCCTTGCGCAGCCAGCGGTCGATCAGCGCCTTCTCGTAGCGCAAGCTGTCCTGGTCGACAGCGCTCGCGCGGGCCAGGAAGGCCAGGTCACGCAGGCTGCGGCTGCCGCTGCGCAGCACCTTGCCGTCGGCACCGTACAGGGTGAAGTCCAGATCGATGCGCGGCGGGTAGATGTCCTTGACGATGCGCACGTTGTTGAAGTCCGGCCCCCGCCAGGCCTCGTACTCTCCGGCAAGATCGACGTCGGTCACCTCGACGTCCAGCCGCTGGCCGGGCGCCAGGATGCGGGCCGCACGCTGCGCGATGTAAGCCTTGAGCGGCTTCAGGTACGCATCGGCATCGTTCGCATTCACTCCGAAGCTGCGCTTCGCCTCGGTGAAGTGCGCGGGGTCGCGGTAATGCACGCTGACGTTGTCCGGTGGCTGCGCCGCCTGCGCGGCCATCGCGGACAGGGCAAGCAGGACAAGGCACGACAGGCGCGACAACGAAAAGAACCTCATGGCGATTCTCCGGAGGCTGGCCAGGCGATGGCCGACGATCGGTTGGCAGTATAGATCCGCGCGACATGGACTCACCGCAGCCGACTGCTGCAGAGTACGAACACAGCCGTCGATTCCACAATACCGCGGCGTGGCGGATGCGCTTGTCGAAGAGTGATCAGTTCCGCCCCGCCCTCCCCCGCGCCTCGCGCTTGCGGTACAGCTGGTGGTCGGCCTCGGCCATGCCCTGATCCAGCGTGACCTCGTGGCCGAAGGTGGACCAGCCCAGGGTGAACGCGATCGGCGCGTCGGCGCGATCGTGCTCGATGCGCGACACCACGCCTTCGACCGCACCATCGGCGGCATCGCCCAGCAGCACCATGAACTCGTCGCCGCCCAGCCTGATCACGGCATCGCCGGGCCGGACGTGGCGTGACAGGAAATGCGCCATCGCCACCAGCACCTCGTCGCCGCGCTGATGGCCGTAGGTGTCGTTGACCTGCTTGAAGTGATCCAGATCGATGACGACGCAACCCCAGCGGCCCTGCGCGCTTCGTCTGCCGACATCGTCGAGGAAGCGCCGGTTGTAGCAGCCGGTCAGCGGGTCGCGCACCGACATCTCGTGCAGGTTCAACGCCTGTTGATACTGTTCGGTGATGTCCTGGGCGTGGCCCAGCACGTAGGGATCCTCGTCCTCATCGTCCAGCATGTTCTGGTACTGCCAGATGCGCAGCGTGCCGTCCTTCGCCACCAGTTCCAACACGCCTTCGTCGCGATCGTTGCGGAACAGGCGCAGCAGGTAGGCACGGAATGCCGCATGGCGCTCCGGCCGCATGAAGTCGGTCAACGGGCGACCCAGCAGTTCGCCGATCGAGTAGCCCAGCGAACGCGCGGCAGCGGGATTCACCGACAACAGCACGCCTTCGTAGTCATGCGTGCAGATCAACCCCAGGCTGTACTCGAACAGTTTGCGGAAACGGCGATCACTGGCTTCCAGCGCGGTGACCACGCGCCGGCGAATGCTCACGTCCTGGATGGCACCGACCAGACGCACCGGCTTGCCGTCGTCGTCGAACACGATGCTGCCGATCGTGCGCACCCAGATCTTGCGGCCGGTCGCGGTCACCAGCGGCAGTTCCAGGTCCCAGCCCGTGCGATCGGCGGTGCCCTTGGTCATCGCCGCGAAAATCACCTCGCGCGCCTTCGGCGGGTAGAACGCCAGCGCCTCCTGCACGGTGGGTCGATAGCCGGCCGGCACTTCGTGGATGCGGCAGGTCTCGTCGGTCCACTGCACTTCATCGGTGCCCAGATCGACCTGCCATCCACCCACTCCGGCAAGACGACCGGTGCGATCGAGGAAGGCCTCGCTGGCGCGCAGTTTCTGGGCAAGCCGGGCAGCCTCGTCGCTGCCCGGCGGGGCAGACCCGGTCACGGCGGGATGGCGCTCCAGCGCCAGCATGCGAAGCTCCAGCGCCTCGCTCGCGACCAGCGCCAGTGACAGCAAGGCCTGGCGCTGTGTTTCATCGAGCGAGCGCGGTTCGCGACCGAACACGCACAACGCGCCCACCCGCAGGCCGTCGCCGAGCTGCAGTGGCGCACCGGCAAGGAAGCGCACGTGCGGGCTGCTGGTGACCAGCGGATTGTCGGCAAAGCGCGGATCGGCCCGCGCATCGACCACTTCCATCAGCCCCTCGGCCAGCATCGCGTATTCGCTGAAGTCGCTGGCGCGCGGCGTCTTGTCCAGTCCGGCAAGCCCCACGCGGGACTTGAACCACGGCCGCTCCCCGTCTACCAGGGCAAGCAACGCCATCGGCGCCCCGGTGACCAGGGCCGCGCTGCGGGTCAGTGCGTCGAACAGCGGTTCGGTCCCGGAATCCAGCACGGACAGTGCGTGCAGGCGGGCCAGTCGTTGCGCTTCTTCGGCAGGAACCGGAGCGGGCATGCCATCTCTCTCAAAAGGCCTGGCGCGAGTATCGACCGGAGCAGAGCAAGGTTCCGTGATTCGTTCGCCTGTACAGCGTGGCTTGCGCACGACCGACCCGGCCCGGTCGCCCATCCGTTGTCGCCACGTACACACGCCGCGGACCACAGTGGGCGGCGCTTCGACCGCCATGGAAGACATCGCCTCAAGCCGCCCGGCGGCCTTGCCGGGCACAGTCCGTACCATCGACTACCGGAGGAACCGATCATGCATCAGACACTGCGCAAGATCCTGCCATTGGCCGCCGCCGCACTGCTGGCGTTCTCCACCGCCGCCGCCGCGAAGGACGTCTCGCTCAGCGGCGATTTCGCCGGCGAGAACGGTGCCACCAACCAGCCCAGCGGGCACGTCAGTGCCACCCTGGACACGGTGACCCACCAGCTCAAGTACACGATCGACTACCAGGGTCTGAGTGGACCGGTCACCATCGCGCACTTCCACGGTCCGGCCGGTCCGGACGTGGCCGCGGGCGTGATGAAGCTGATTCCCGGCCCGTACCAGAGCGGCATGAGCAACAGCGTGACCATCGATGCCGCGACCCAGTCCGCCCTGCTCAACGGACTGACCTACGTGAACCTGCACACCAAGGCACACCCGAAAGGCGAGGCGCGCGCGCAGATGACGGTCAGTCCGTCGCCGGGGATGTAGGCATCAGGACCCGTGATTGCCGGGGCGAGACCCGGCAATCAGCTGGCCTGGCCTAGCGCGCCCACAGGCGCATGATCCACGGCCACGCCATCAGCAACACGATCAGCGGCAGGAACAGCGCCAGCATCCAGCGCTGCTTCTTCGCCTGGCGCCTGTGCTCGGCGGCGATCAGGGCCATGTCGGCACTCATCTGCGCCATCGCCTGTTCCATCTGCTCCGGATGGGCCAGCGTGGCCTCCATCGCACCCGGCTCGTCCAGGCGTGCGGCAAGGGCACCGGCCCGCTTCATCGCCTCGTTGTAGGCGTCCGACTGCAACGGGCTCCATTCGTAGTCGTTGCCCGTCGACTGCTTCCACAACTGCCGGGCCAGTGCGTACACCGCCGCCGGCGGGTCTTTTTTCGACGGCAGGCTCACGTTGACCACACCCCTGGCCAGGGCTCCGAGATGGAACACCGCGAGCAGACGGTCGCTCCAGTGGATGCGCGGCGCCACGCGCGCGAACCGCTGCACGCGAAACATCAGGAAGAAGCTTTCACTGCCGTTGCGCTGCGTCACCGTGCGCAGGCAGATGCCGGACACTTCGCGCCAGGGAATGCGCCCGGTCAGCGGGGTGGCAAAGCCGACGCCGTCCAGTTCCAGCGCCGGCTGTCCCACGCCCGCCAGGGCACGCAGCAGGAGCAGCAGGCCCATGGGCACCAGCAACACGCCGAGCATCAGCGGGATCACGTCGTGCCTGACGTCGGCCGACGCCATGATCACGACCGCCACGCCGAGCAGGGCCAGCAACAAGCCGGCGAGGACGTAGCGGAGTCCGCCATGCACCTGCAGCGTCTGCGACGAACCGGCCGGCCTGCGCGCGAACTCGTCGATGCGCTGCTGGATCGCGGCGCGCTTGCGCTGCTCCGCGCGCCGCTCGCGTCCACGGTCACTGAAATACGCCAGGGCGATCAGCGCAAGACCGAACACCAGCAGCAACAGCGCCAACGTCGGCTGGCTGCGCCACAAGACAAGGCCGCTGCCCACGGCGATCACGCCGAAAATCACCAGAAAAAGATTGACCAGCTGCAACATCGCGTGACCTGCACCGCTCCATGGCGAGACGGCCATTGTGGCGAGGCGCAGCACCCACCGGCAAGCGGGAAGGCGGGAAGCCGTGACCCCGTCCACGCAACGTTCGCTGTTTGGGTTTCGACCGGCCGGCCTCATACTGCGCGGTTGCGATCAGACATCCCGTGACTTCCATGCTTATCGGTATCGACTTCGGCACCAGCTATTCGGCGGCCGGCGCCATCATCGCCGGCGAACTGCAGCTGGTGCGCTTCGGCGACACCGAGCAGTTCCGCACCGCGGTGTATTTCCCCGAGCTGGTGCCCGACCCGGCGGACTTCCAGCTGACGCCCGAACTGCAGGCGCAGCTGGAAGTGGAGCTGCGCCTGGCGCGCACCCGCCAGCGCGAGATGGCGTCGGCTGCCGCCGCGCGCGGGCAGACCCCGGTGGTGCGCGGCGAAGGCGACCTGCAGCGCGAGGCCTTGCGCGTGGTGCGCCGGCAGTGGATGGAGCAGCAGACCCGCGAGGCCACCGCCTCGGTCGCCAGCTTCCAGCACGCGCTGTTCGGCGAAGAGGCGGTGGAAGGCTACCTGGACAGCGGCGGCGGCAACCTGATCGAGTCGCCCAAGTCGATGTTCGGCTATCGACTGGACCCGCAGGTGCGCAAGGTGATCGTGCACATCGCCACGCACATCCTCGAACACATCAGGCTATGCGCCAGCCGCCAGTTCGGCGTGCCGGTGCGCGGCGCGGTGATCGGCCGTCCGGTGGAGTTCCGCAGTTCGATGGGTGCGCAAGGTTCGCAGCAGGCGATCGAGATCCTGCGCGAAGCGGCCGGCGTGGCCGGCTTCGACGAGGTGAGCTTCCTGGAAGAGCCTGCCGCGGCAGCCATGCACTATCACCGGAGCCTCGACGCGCGACAGCACGCACTGATCGTCGACATCGGCGGCGGCACCACCGACGTGGCGCATGCCGAACTCGGCGGCGGCGCGACGCCGCGCATCGCGCGCAGCTGGGGCCTGCCCAAGGGCGGCACCGACCTCGACGTGAGCCTTAGCCTGCACAGCTTCATGCCGCTGCTGGGCAAGGACAGCGTGCGCATCCCGCAGCACCAGTTCGTCGAGGCGGCCAGCGTGCACAACCTGCCCAAGCAGCGCGAGTTCCGCCGGCAGGACTATCGCCTGGTGGACGAGCCTTACGGCGCGCGCCTGCGCGCCCTGCAGGAGCTCGGCGCCACCACGCGCCTCAACCAGCTGGCCGAACGCACCAAGATCGTCCTGAGCAGGACGCCCGGCCATCGTGTCGAGCTGGACTTCGTCGAACCCGGTCTTGCGGTCGATGCCGGCCGGGAGGATTTCGACGCAGCCATCGAACCCTTCCTGGGCCAGCTCGAACGCACGCTGGAACGCGTGCGTGGCGACCTGACCGAACTGCCCGCCAGCATCTTCCTCACCGGCGGCACCTCGCGCTCGCCGCAGATCAGCACCCGCGTGCAGGCCTGCTTCCCGGAGATTCCGCTGGTACATGGCGACCCGTCGCTGGGCGTGGTCTCGGGTCTGGCCGTGGCGGCCAGCGAGTTCGGCGGGTAGCCGCGCCGATCCGGGCCTGCCAACATGCAACCTGGTTGTTGCATGTGTGAAAGCGGCGGATCATCATGCAACTACCGTGTTGCATGATATCGAGGCAGTTCCATGAACACATCGACCGATCGCATCGAGCAACAGATCCTGCTGCACGCACCGCTGGAACGCGTGTGGCACGCGCTGGTCGACCCGGGCGCGCTCGGCGCCTGGTTCGGCATGGCCTTCGACGGGCCGTTCGTGGCGGGCCAGCCGGTGACCGGCAGGATCCTGCCGACCCAGGTCGACCCCGAGGTGGCCAGGCTGCAGGAACCCTACGCCGGCACGCCATTCAGGCTCCTGATCGAGCGCATCGAGCCGATGCGGGCGTTCGCCTGGCGCTGGCATCCCTACGCCGTTGACCACGACACCGACTACGAGCAGGAGCCGACCACGCTGGTCACCTTCGAGCTTGAAGTCGTCGAGCACGGCACCTCGCTGCGACTCACCGAGTCGGGTTTCGACCGATTGCCGGCGGCACGACGCGCCGACGCGCTGCGCGCAAACGAGGGTGGCTGGACCATGCAGATGAGCAACATCGCCCGCTATGTCGATGCGCACTGACCGCGCCCGCCGAGCCGCGGCGCTGGCCAGGAGCGCGCCGATCTTCGCCGCGCTGGGCGATGCCACGCGGCTGCGCCTGGTTGCGACGCTGTGCGCCGGCAGCGCGATGTCGATCGCCCAGCTCACCGTCGGCACCACCATCACCCGCCAGGCCGTCACCAGGCACCTGACCGTGCTGGCCGAGGCCGGCCTGGTCCACGACCTGTGGCGCGGTCGCGAGCGCCTGTGGGCGTTCGAACCGTCGCGGCTGGACGAGGCGCGCAAGGCGCTGGACGCGATCAACGCCGAATGGGCCGGCGCGCTGTCGCGGCTGCAGCGCTTCGTGGAGCACTGAAGACTCGGCTCAGCGGTTGTCGCCCCTGGGAAAGCGCACGCGGTCCGGCTGGGTATTGAGTTGCTGCAACATCACCAGCAGCAGGCGCGACTTGACGCTGCCGGCGTGTTTCGGATCCACCACGTAGCGCACCCGGGCGTCGATCCAGGTATTGGCATTGACCCT
The DNA here is from genome assembly GCF_057657335.1 of Rhodanobacter sp. Soil_C_14. Classification (NCBI taxonomy): domain Bacteria; kingdom Pseudomonadati; phylum Pseudomonadota; class Gammaproteobacteria; order Lysobacterales; family Rhodanobacteraceae; genus Rhodanobacter; species Rhodanobacter sp. Soil_C_14. The sequence goes on from NZ_JBDGIQ010000001.1 coordinate 1,157,681, forward strand.
GAACAGCACCGTGGGCCGCTCCTTCACCTCCACCTCGTCTACCGGCGTCCTGGCCAGGATGTCGCGATACGTGCGCACGCGCCGGATCATCGCCTCGCCCAGTTCCCTTTCGGCCGCCTGCTGCATCACCTCGCTGACAAAGGCGAGGTCGCTGTCGTAGGCGATCTGAAACGATATCTCGTCCCAGATGTAGGGAAACATTTTCCACGAAAAGTTGTAGACGGCGCTGGTCAGCACGTTGGCATTGGGAAACTTGACCAGCCGTCCGCTGGGGTGGCTGCTGGACACGTACGGCCCACCCACCTCCCACAGCGTGGTGTCCAGATAGGTCACCTCGATCACGTCGCCGGTGGCTTCGCCGATGCTGATGCGATCGCCCACCCGATACGGCCGACGCGCCAGGATGTAGATCCAGCCGATGAAGCTGGTGATCGGCGTCTGCAGTGCAAAACCCAGCACCAGCGATATCAGCCCCAGTGACGCCACCGCCGCGTACCAATTCGCGAACAGCATCGAAACGACGATCAGCGCGATCAGCACGAACACTACCAGTCCCGCGATCCGCTGCAGGTTGTAGCGGGTCACCGCATTCTCGATCCGGTCGATCGCCCTGGCGCGGATCAGTCGCGCCACCGCCAGGATCAGCACGATCGCCATCAAGCCGACCACGATCCGGCGCAGCGGAGGAAGATAGCGCGGCGCCAGTGGCACCAGGTCGAGCCGAAGCACGTAGTAGATCGCCGCCAGCACCAGCAGGAGGATCGCGTACGCGCCCAGCCACAGCGCATGGCCGCGACTTGCGGCCGCGTATTTCTTACTGGCGTCGTTGCCCATGCGTACCTTCCGATCTCCGCCACACGCTGCCACTGCATGCGTATGCGCGGCGTCGACGAGCGTGTCGCACGGCGCCGCGGCAACCTGCGGCAGCGAGAGCGAGGCCGACTGCCTCACCACCACTTCACTGCGTCCGGCACAGGCTGGGGCCTTCCCCGCACCGGAGTACGCCATGGCCACCAGGGCAAAACCCGCCTCGCGCTCACGCATCCCGGCGTCCGCGACCATCGCCAGCGAAGCGCGTGGCAACGCCGACGAATTGCACCAGCTTGCCGGCGCTGCGCATCCGCCCATGACCACCAACCAGGGCGTGCCGGTCAGCGACGACCAGAACTCGCTGCGCCCTTCACCGCGTGGTCCGACCCTGCTGGAAGACTTCATCCTGCGCGAGAAGATCACCCACTTCGATCACGAACGCATCCCCGAACGCATCGTGCACGCGCGCGGCTCGGCGGCGCATGGCTACTTCGAACTGACCCGGTCGCTGGGCAGGTACACCACTGCGAAGATCCTCACCGAAATGGGCAGAAAGACGCCGCTGTTTACCCGCTTCTCCACCGTGGCCGGCGGCGCCGGCTCGATCGACACGCCACGCGACGCGCGTGGCATCGCGACGAAAATCTACACCAGCGAGGGCAACTGGGATCTGGTCGGGATCAATTTCGCGCCGTTCTTCATCCAGGACGCGATGAAGTTTCCGGACCTGGTACACGCGCTGAAGATGGAGCCGGATCGCGGCTATCCGCAGGCGGCCAGCGCGCATGACACCTTCTGGGATTTCGTCTCGCTGACGCCCGAAACGTTGCACGCCGTGACGTGGCTGATGTCCGATCGCGGCATCCCGCGCTCGTTGCGCATGATCGAGGGTTTCATGATCCACAGCTTCCGCCTGCTGGCCGCCGACGGCAGCAGCAGCTTCGTGAAGTTCCACTGGCGGCCGAAGCTGGGCGTGCAGTCCACGGTGTGGGACGAAACCGTCAAGATCACCGGCGCCGATCCGGACTACCACCGGCGCGACCTGTTCGAGGCCATCCAGCGCGGCGACTTCCCCGAGTGGGAACTGGCGGTGCAGCTGTTCACCCAGGAGCAGGCCGACACCTTCCCGTTCGACCATCTCGATGCCACCAAGCTGATTCCGGAAGAACTGGTGCCGCTGACCGTCATCGGCCGCATGGTGCTGGATCGCTGGCCGGACAACTTCTTCGCCGAGACCGAGCAGGTAGCGTTCTGTCCATCGCACCTGGTGCCCGGCATCGATTTCTCCGATGACCCGCTGCTGCAGGGCCGGCTGTTCTCCTACCTTGACACGCAACTGTCGCGGCTGGGCACGCCCAACTTCCATCAGCTGCCGATCAACGCGCCGAAGTGCCCGTTCGCCAACCTGCAGCGCGATGCGCAGATGCAGATGCAGTCGCCGCCCGGCCGCGTGAGCTACGAACCCAATTCGCTCTCCGACAGCAGCCCCCGCGAAACACCCCGAGGGTTTCCGCACGCGGCCGAACCGACCGAGCCTGGCCGCAAGGGGCGCATCCGCGCCGAGTCGTTTGCCGACCACTACAGCCAGGCGCGGCGCTTCTATCGCTCGCAGAGCCAGCCCGAGCAGGCGCATGTCGCCAGTGCCTTCGTGTTCGAACTGTCCCGAGTGGAGACCCCGCACGTGCGGGCCGCCGTGGTCGGCCACCTGCGTCACGTCGACGAAGACCTCGCTGCCCGCGTCGCCGCGGGCTTGGCGCTGTCGCCGATGCCGCCCGCCCCGCCGGCCAGGGTGGCGCCGGTCGACCTCCCCCTGTCGCCGGCGCTGCAAACCATCGGCAAGATGAAGGACACCCTGAAGGGGCGGCTGGTCGGCATCCTGATCCACGACGGCTCCGACGCTGCCACCGTCAAGGCCTTGCGCAAGGCCGTCATTGCCGCCGGCGCGGCGGTCAGGATCGTGGCTCCGAAAGTCGGCGGCGCCACGCTGTCCGACGGCAGGAAGATGCCTGCCGATGGCCAGCTCGCCGGTACGCCTTCGGTCTTTTTCGACGCCGTGGCGATCGTGTTGAGTGAAGCCGCCGCCAGGCAGCTCACCACCGAGTCCGCAGCGCGGGATTTTGTCAGCGACGCCTTTGTGCACCTGAAGGCCATCGCGGCCGACGCCGGCGCACAGTTGCTGCTGAAGGCCAGTAGCGTGAAACGCGACGCCGGCGTGGTGGATGCGGCCAACGCCCGCGACTTCGTCGTCCTGGCCAGAACCCGGCAATGGGCGCGCGAACCGAAGGTACGCATGCTTCCCTGAGCCGGTGAACGACCATGTTCCGGTCACGACGCCGGATCTTGGCGTCCGGGTTTCGCGATGCTTCGAAGAGGTGCGTTATGCAGTTGAAGAGACTGACCCTGCAGGACGGGTTCGAGGTGGCGGGCACCGTACGTGAGGTGCAGGGCGCACAGATGGTGCTGGCACCGGGAAGCAGCACCGGCGGCCCCGGCAACCGCCATGCCGGGCTGACCAGTGGCTCTACGTGGTTTCCGGGAGCGGCGCGGCCATCGTAGAGGGCCAGCAGCATTCGCTGCGAGCCGGCACGTTGCTGGTGATCGAGCGTGGCGAGGCCCACGAGATCCGCGCTACCGGAGACCAGCCGCTGTCCACCGTCAATTTCTATTCGCCCGCAGCCTATGCCGACAACGGCGATCCGCTGCCGGCGGGCGAGGCCTGACGTCACGCGGGCTGTTCGCGTCCCGTGACGCTGTCCGGCTCAGGCCGCGCACTCCGGAATCAGCGCGGAGAGGTCGGTCACGCCGACGTCGATGCCGAGCTGGCTGAACAAGGTGGTGACCTGGCCCCGATGATGGGTCTGGTGGTTGAACACATGGCGCAGCACCAGGGCGCCGGTCTTGACGTGCCTTTCGCCAGCGCTGTTGGCATAGCTCAGCGGCTGCGCGTAGAGCTCGTCGGTGGCTTCGGCGGTGAAGGCGATGATGGCCTCGTCCAGTGCCTCGCGATCGGCGCGCAGCGCGGCGAAGTCGGGAAACGTGATGCCACGGACCAGCGCCGGCAGCGGCGCGGCGCGCACGAGGTCCAGCGAGGCGAGTCCGGGCATCGCCCCGGCGAAGCGTTTCAGCCAGTGCATGTCGGCAGCCAGGATGTGTGCCAGCGTGGCCAGGATCGAGCCGAAGAAGGCGCCCCGATCCGCCCGCAGTTCCGCCTCGTCCAGGTTCGCGGCCGCCGCATACAGGCGCGCATTCATCCACTGGTTGTAGCGGGCCATCAGTTCGAAATCGGATTTCAGGGACATCGTTTTCTTCGTGACAAGCGGACGGGGAGACGAGGGTAGCTGTTCGGGCGGATCCGTTGATTCACCGGGTGGCTAAAGCGGAGGCAGCACGGGAATCAGCGCCCGGGCCTCGACCGCGGCCTTGAACGTGTAAAGCGTGTCGTCCGGGTGTATTCCATCCGGCAGGTGGGCTGCCCAGGTCGGCATGCCGCGCCGGATTTCGTGGTACTGATCGATCAGGTGGGTACCCGGATTCTCTCTCACGAGCGCCGCCTGCGTATCCGCGATCCGGGCGACGATGGCGTCGGTGGTGCCGTCGGCGCAGGGGTTGGGAGTCTCGACGAAGACCGTCTTTCCGTGCGCGATGGCAATCTTCACCAGTTGCGTCCAGCGTGTTTTCACATGGGCCATGTCGTCCCATCCGGTGCGGGCAAGCGCGGCGTCGTTCAATCCGGTGTTGATCACCACGATGTCGGCCTTGCTCGACTTCATCTCGGCGACCCACGAACGCGGCACGCCATGGGTGCCATCGAGCAGGTCGTCGGTGATGATCATGTTCACCCCGTGATTGGAAAGCTTCACCTTGTAGCCGGCCGCCGTCAGCATCGCATCGAGCTGGCTGACCGCATTGCGGGGCGTGACCGTGTACGTGCCGTTCTTCCGGGTCGTGCCCAGCATCGTGCTGTCGCCGTACATCGCGATCCGGACCGTCTGTCGCGCAGGCGCGGCCGAGCCGGCAGGCGTCGCGCTGGCGTCGGCAGGGAAGCCGCAGCAGACGAAGGCGCCAAGCCAGACGATGAACGCGATTTTCATGGCGATGTTTCCCGAGCAGAGGAGCTGAGCCTTCCACATCTTCTTCCACCAGGCCGATGACCTGCGACGATGTCGAAAGCAGGCGGCCCGGCGACGCTTGCAGGGTCGTCGAACGCACATGCGAAGCGCAGTATCGCAGAAGCTTCCGAAGCGTTCGGGGGAAGCCACCAAAAAGCGTGCCGTCACGGCCACCAGGCACGACGCGCCGCCCGTGTGCCAAGAGTCGGGTGTGCACGATTGAACGCCGTGATTAGAGTAAATGCTTCGACACGCGCTTCTGGTACCGCGTCACTCCCTCATCAACGGCGGACAGCCGCCTGGCCGACAGTCGAAGGAATGCACCGATGAACCGACCGAAAAGATTCCACCCGTCGGGCGTTGCCCTGGCCGCGCTTGCCCTGCTCGTCGCGGGCTGCTCCGGCGTGGCCACCCGGGATATCGAAGCCGAGCGCGCTGCGCTGCAGCGCGACCCGGTCAGCATGAACGCGAAGAATCTGCCGGAAGCGCACATCGACGCTTCCGGCGCGGTGAAGGTCGGCACGGATCAGCTGCCGCTGACCGACGGGCAACGCGCGCTGACCCGCGACTACCGCGCCGCCGTGATCGAACTGGTTGACCTGACCCTGTCCGGCACTGCGCGGATCACCGATCACGCCATGAGCCGGGTGCTCCTTGCATCGCTGATCGGCCGGGGCGACGAGGCGGGGGAAAAGGTCGGCAGGCAGGCCGAAGCCATGGTCCACTCGCCGCAGTTCTGCCAGCTGCTGGACAAGGTGCAGCAGAACCAGGACCGCATGGTGCAGTCGGTGGTGACGCTGCGGCCCTACGCGAAGATCGATGCACGCGCGGTCGAGAATTGCCGGGCCGGAAAGCCCTACGAGGCCGGCATCTAGCCAGCGCGAGGCGGCGGCGGCGCATGCGGGCGCTGCGAAAAGTTGCGGACCGACCGCGATGCATTCGTTGTCGCGTCCTGTCTCATCCGCCTGGCCGCGCCCGATCCACCGACTCTTCCGCGGCGGGTGCTGCCGGCTCATTGATCGCTGGAACGGATCAGCGCCAGGCCCGCGGGGGTCAGCTGCAAGGAGGCCGGGGCGACTTCGCTCGTTTCCATCTGCAGGACCAGACCCGCCGCGATCAACCGTTCCGCGGCGGCCTTGTCCACGGTGGCAGCCTGCCCCTGCGCCACCCGGGCCAGGTTCTCGTAATCGCGTGGACCAGGTTGCGTCGGCATGGGCATGTTCTCCGGGTCGTGGTTTCGATCTCGCCCTGGCAATCGATGCTACAGCTGCGCGGACATGGTCGAGGACAGCCAATCCGTGGCGCGCTGGCGCCACGGCCGTGCGCGCCACTGCGGCAGGGTCAGTTCGTGCGAGCGGGTCAGGTCCTGCTCGATCACGTCGATCATGTGCGCGGCAAACGCATGGTCGTAGATGGCGATGTTGGATTCGTCGTTGAGCTGGAACGAACGGTTGTCGAAGTTGGCCGATCCGGCGATGGTCAGATAGCCGTCCACCACCATCAGCTTGTTGTGGAACAGCGACGGCTGGTAGCGGTACATCCGCGCGCCGGCCTGCAGCATGCTGCCCCATTTTGCCTGCGAGGCGTCGCGCACCACCGTGCTGTCCACGTGGGGTCCGGGCACCACCAGGCGCACGCGCACGCCCCTGGCCAGCGCGTCGCGCAGCGCGGTCAGGGTGAGCTCGTCGGGCACGAAGTAGGCGCATTCCAGGTCGATGCTGCGCCGCGCGCCGTTGATCGCCATCAGGTACATCAGCTGCATGTTCTGGCTGCCACCTTGGGGCGAGCTGGCGTAAGCCTGCACGTCGAGGTCGCCGCCAGCGGAAATGTCGGGGTAGTAGTCCGGACCAAGCAGGACCTCGCCGGTGGTGGCGAGCCAGTTGCTGCCGAAGATCGCCTGCATCTGCGCGGCCGCCGGGCCCTCCACGCGGAACTGCATGTCGCGCCAGTGATCGGGCTGGGTGCCGTCGCCGTCCCATGCGTCGGCGATGCCGACGCCGCCGTTGAACGCCACCTTTCCGTCGACCACCATCAGCTTGCGGTGGGTGCGGTTGTTGACGCGGTCGATCGCGTACCAGCTCAATGGATGGAAGTATTCGAAGCGCACCCCGCCGGCGCGCAGCGCGTCGATCACCTCCTGCTTCATGCGGGTGGAGCCGACCCAGTCGGCCAGCACGCGCACCTTCACGCCCGCACGTGCCCGTTCCGTCAGCGCGGCAACGAACTCCTTCGAAACGTTGCCGGACCAGTAGATGTAGGTTTCCAGATTGATGCTGTGCCGGGCCGCGTGGATCGAGGCGAGCATCGCGGGGAAGATCTCCGCGCCATTCTGGAAGTCCTGCACCGCATTGCCCGCGCTGACGCTGGTGCCCAGCTGCGCACCCAGCTCGCGCCGGAACTGCACGCTCTCCACCGCACTGACGTGGCCTGTGCGCTGCTGCAGGCCGCGCGTGTGCGGCCACAGGTTGAGCAGCACGATGCCCACCAGACACGCGGCAAGCACGCCCAGACCCAGCCACAGCAGACGCCGCCGCCATCGCACCGCTGAAACCATCGTGACTCCTCATTCGGCAGTGGCACCAGCCTGCCTTCGAGGATGCAACGGGAGCGTGATGCAGGCGCGTGGACCACGCTCAGCGCGAGCGGGGCCGGGGCATCGTTTCAGGCATCGCCGAATCCACTAATAACCCGCCGCCAGCCCCGCCGGCCGACGCGGATCATTGGCGCCTTCCAGCAGGCCGGTCTTCGGATTGAGCAGGATCGCCTCGACCGCACCGCCGCCGAACTGCTTGAACGTGTAGCCCATCGATTCCAGCGTCTGCTGCGATTCGGGCGTGAGCAGGCCCTGTCCCGCGTAGACCACGTCGGGATACCACTGCTGGTGCAGGCGCGGTGCGTTGACGGCCTGCTGCATGTTCATGCCGAAGTCGACCACGTTGAGGAAGCTGCCCAGCACCGAGGAGATGATGGTGGCGCTGCCGGGGCTGCCGGTAAGCATGAACGGCTTGCCGTCGCGCAGCACGATGGTCGGCGTCATCGAGCTCAACGGCCGCTTGCCCGGTTCCACCTGGTTGATCACGCCCTGCACCAGGCCGGCGCCATTGGCCACGCCCGGCTTGCCGGTGAAGTCGTCCATCTCGTCGTTGAGGAAGAAACCGGTGTCGCCGGCGATCTGCTTGTTGCCGAACAGGAAGTTGACGGTGTACGTGGTGGAGACGGCGTTGCCGTCCTTGTCGACCACCGAATAGTGCGTGGTGTGGTTGCCTTCGGGTGCGCCGAGGCTGCCCGTGATCTCGGACGATGGCGTGGCCTTGTCCGGTTTGATGGTCGCGCGAAGCCTGGCCGCGTGCGCGTCCGAGAGCAGCGTGTCGATCGGGTTCTGCACGAAGGCCGGATCACCGAGGTAGGTGTTGCGATCGGCGAACGCGCGACGCTCGGCTTCGACCAGGTAGTGCACGCTGTTCACCGAACCGTAGCCCCACTTGGCCAGCGGGTACGGCTTGACGATCTGCAGGATCAGGCACAGCGTGGTGCCGCCCGAGCTGGGCGGTGGCGCCGACACCACGGTGTAGCCGTGGTATTCGCACTGGATCGGCTTTTCCCACTGCGCGGTGTAATCGGCGAAGTCGCGCAACGACAGGATGCCGCCGTTGGCGTCACTGCCCTTGACCACGGCGCGGGCGATCGGCCCTTCGTAGAACGCCCTGCTGCCGCCGTTCGCGATCAGCTCCAGCGTATGCGCCAGGTCCTTCTGCACCAGCCGCTCGCCGACCTTGAACGGCTTGCCGTGGTTGAGGAAGATCGCCGCCACGTTGGCATGCTTCGCGAAGCCGTCGTTGCCGGAACGCAGGCTGTCGACGTCGCCCTGCTGGAGGATGTAGCCCTCGCGGGCCAGCTTGATGGCCGGCGCGATGACCTGCTTCAGCGACATCGTGCCGTAGGCCTTCAACGCGGTGTCGAAACCCATCACCGTGCCGGGCACGCCCACGCCGAGATAGGTGTCGGTGCTGCGGCCTTCGACCACGTTGCCTGCGGCATCCTGGAACATCGTGGGCGTGGCCTTCGCCGGCGCCTTCTCGCGGAAGTTGAGGAACAGGTTGCGACCATCCTTCAGGTGGATGGTCATGAAGCCGCCGCCGCCGATGTTGCCGCAGCACGGATGCACCACGGCCTCGGCAAAACCCACCGCCACCGCGGCGTCCACCGCATTGCCGCCGCGCTTGAGGATGTCCACGCCCACCATCGTGGCCAGGTGCTGGGCGCTGACCACCATCGCATGCTTCGCGGTCACCGGCTTCGCGTGCTGCAAGGCCTCGCGCGTGTTGTCCGGCTCATGCCCGGTCTCGTCGGGATTGACCTGCTGGGCCAGCGCCGGGGCGATGAACGCCGTCAGCATCGCCACCAGCAGGGCGCGACGTGGCCAGCGGCGATGATGGAACGCCCCGGCGGCGGTGGCTGGGCTGCAATCGATGCGCGGCGTGTTCGTATCGGGCATGGGTTCATCCTCGGCAGTGATCGATCCAGCATAGCCCCACCCGCCCGCATCATGAAAAGCCGCAGTATCTTTCGCTAGTTCCCCGACTGGAGTGAATCATGGCGATGCGCTGGATCGTTTGCCTGTTGCTTCTTCTCTGCGCCGATGCCCGCGCGGGCAGGCCTGTGACCGGCGGGCCCGCATCCAGCGAACCCGTGGCCAGCGTGCGCGTGGCGTTCGATCGCGACGGCATCACCGCCACGCGGGTGCATGGACTGGCCGACAAGGCCACCGGCCGCAAGCTCAGCGCGGACGATCCCGTGCGCATCGCCTCGATCTCCAAGCTGGTCACCACGCTGGGCGTGATGCGGCTGGTGGAGGCCGGCAAGCTCGACCTGGATGCGGACGCCTCCGACCTGCTGGGCTGGCGCCTGCGCAATCCGGCTTTTCCGGAGGCGCCGATCACCCTGCGCCTCCTGCTGTCGCACCACTCCAGCCTGACCGACGCGGCCGGCTACTGGCAGACGCCGCTGGGCGGCCAGCTGCGCGACATCGTCGAGGACCCGCGCGCGTGGGACACCCGCCATGCGCCGGGCACGTACTTCCGCTACACCAACCTCAACTTTCCGCTGGTGGCGCAGATCATGGAGCGCGCCACCGGCGAGCGCTTCGACCAGCTGATGGAGCGCCTGGTGCTGCAGCCGCTGGGCATCCACGGCTGTTTCAACTGGGATCGCTGTGACGCGGCGACCGCGGCGCGCGCCGTGGTGCTGTACGACGCGGACGGCAAGCCGGTGAAAGACGACAACCACGGCCGCAAACCCGATTGCCCGGTGACGCCGGCCGCCGACGGCAGCTGCGACCTGTCGCAATGGCGGGCCGGCGACAACGGCGCGCTGTTCTCGCCGCAGGGCGGCCTGCGCATTTCCGCCAACGGCCTGGCCCGCATCGGCCGCCTGCTGCTGGGCAACGGCAGCATCGACGGCCGGCGCCTGCTCAAGCCCGCCTCCGTGCAGGCGATGATCACCCCGCAATGGCGCTACCGTGCCGGCAACGGCCTGACCTACGAAGAAGATACCGGCGATGCCGACGCCGGCTTCTTCTGTCGCTACGGCCTGGCCGTGCAGACCCTGGCCACGCCCGTGCAGGGCTGCCGTGACGACCCGTTCGGCGACGGCGTGGCGCGCATCGGCCACTCCGGTTCCGCCTACGGACTGCAGGCCGGGCTGTGGGTCGATCGCAAGAGCGGCACCGGCGTGGTGTGGTTCGCCACCGGCATGCCGGACGAGCGCACCGGCGGGAAGTCGGCGTTCAGCGCGGTGGAGGAGGCGCTCGCGCACTGAACCCTCCGTCGACGCCTTGACGCCATCGTCGTCGATCGACCACCTCGCGTTAACCCGGCGCCGCCTAGCGTGCTTTGCTCCATCCCGTGAAGGAGCAGCGTCATGTCCAAGGGCGACAAGTCGTCGTACACCGACAAGCAGAAACGCGAAGCCGCGCACATCAAGCAGAGCGAGAAGAAGGAGGGCAAGTCGGAAAAGACCGCCGAGCGCATCGCGTGGGCCACGGTCAACAAGCAGGACGGCGGCGGCAAGAAGTCCTGAGCCGCCGGGCATGCCTGGCCGCATCGCGGAGCTTGTCGATTCGGCCGCGGGTCGTTCGTCGTACAGTCGACGCTCCACGAGCGTAGAGTCTCCACACTTCGTGCCACCCGGGGAATGCCGCCATGACAAAGAAGCTCTTCATCAGCCTGCCGATCGCCGACCTCAAGGCCTCGGTCGACTTCTACCGTGCGCTGGGGTTCGAACAGAACCTGCAGTTCAGTGACGACAGCGGCGCCTGCATGGTGTGGAGCGAGGCGATCCAGGTGATGGTGATCACCCACGCCAAGTGGCGCACGTTCACCGATCGGCCGTTCCCGCCGGCGGGAAGCTGCAACTCGATGCTCTCGCTGGCGCTGGACAGCCGCGAGGCGGTGGACGCGATGAACGAAGCTGCAGCAGCCCACGGCGGCAAGGCCGACGTGAACCCGGCCGAGGACATGGGCTTCATGTACACGCGCGATCTCGCCGATCCCGACGGCCACATGTGGGCGGCGCTGTGGATGGACCCGGCGGCAATGCGTGCTGCCGAACAGGGCTGAGTCCCGCTCCATGGCGCCATGGTTGGACGCGACCCAACGCAGACCGATCGTCGCCATCATCGTGACGACGCTGATGGCACTCATCGTGGTGATCGCCGATCTGGCCAGCGGTGGCCGTCCTGATCCGCCGGCGCTGCGCGCAGCGGCGACCCTGCTCGATGGCGGCTGGCGATTCCATACCGGCGACGATCCGCGCTGGGCCGACCCCGATACGGACGATGCGGCGTGGGAAGTCATCGACATGACCGCCCCGCCCGGCAGCCACGACGGCGACGTGGGCCTGCCCGATTACGTCGACGGCTGGATGGCGCACGGCCATCCCGGCTATCGCGGCTACGCCTGGTATCGACGCGCGGTGACGGTGCCGGCAGGCAGCGCGGCGTGGGACATCCTCGGTCCCACCCTCGTCGAGGACGGCTACGAACTGTATTGGAACGGCCAGCGGCTGGGCGGCTCGGGAAAGCTCGGCGCCGACCCGCGCGTCGTCGGCACGCGGCCGCTGCGGTTTGCCCTTCCCGCCGATGCGGCGGGCACTCGCGGCGTGCTCGCGGTCCGCACCTACATGCTTCCCGCTTCCGCGATCAGCGCCACCGGCGGCGGCATGCACAGCGCGCCCATCCTTGCACCGCGGCCGATCGCCGCCGCACTCCACCGCGTGCAATGGCAGCGAACCATTGCCGGCTATATCGTCGACGTGATCGAACCGATCGCCATGCTGGCGCTCATCGGCCTGGCGCTGGCCTGCGGGTCGCGCAGCCGGCGCAGGGGCTTCCTGATCTTCGCCAGCATTGCGCTGGCGCTTGCCGCAGCCAGGCGCCTCAACAATGCAATCGTTTCATGGACCGACCTGCAGGACCTGACCACCTATGCGTGGCTGGCATCGGTGATGTGGGTGCCGACGATCGCCGCCTGGTTGCTGGCCTGGAACCGCTGGTGCCTGCGCCCGTGGCGAAGCATCGATATGCTGGCCATCGTGCTGACGATGGCCGGGACGGTCGGCGCCATGACGCAATCGGCGAGCTGGACCAGCGGCACTCGGCTCGGGGCGATCGCGCTGTTCGTCGTCATCGCGGCGCGCATGGTGCGCCACGGCCCGATGCGAATCCTGGCGCTGGTCACGCTGGCTTCGATCATGGCCGGGCTGTTCGGCGGCGAGCTGCTCGATCCGATCGGCGTGCCGGGCATCTGGTTTCCGTTCGGCATCGGTGTGTCACGCACGCAATACGTCTACGCGATCGCCATCCCGCTCCTGGCCATCCTGATCGTGCGCACTCTCGCCCCGGACAGGGATCCGGGACTGAGCGATTCGGTCGGGTGACCTGTTTCGACTGGTCGGTTCAGCCGCCAGCGTCGACGAAGGCCCAGACCCGGGAGATCACCACCGAGCCCTCGCCGACGGCCGAGGCCACGCGCTTCACCGATCCGCTGCGCACGTCGCCCACGGCAAAGATGCCGGGCCGCGAAGTCTCGAACAGCGAGCTGGCGCCGACCGCCGCGCCGGTGAGCACGAAGCCATGCTGGTCGAGCCTGACCAGGTCTGCCAGCCAGCCGGTATTGGGAGCGGCGCCGACCATCACGAACAGCGCCCGGCTCGGCACCGTCTCTTCGTCGCCGCTGGCAGCATGGCGGATCGTCACTGCCTCGAGCTGCTCGTCGCCATGCAGCGCGCCGACTTCGGCGCCGTACTCGATGGTGATCGTGGGCTCGGCCTCGAGCCGGCTCGACAGGTAGCTCGACATCGACGCGGCCAGTGACTGGCCGCGCACCAGCAGGCGCACCCGGCTCGCCGTGCGGCTGAGGAACATCGCGGCCTGGCCGGCCGAATTGCCACCGCCGATGATGATCGCCTCGGTGCCCTTGCTGTAGCGGGCCTCGATATCGGTCGCGGCGTAATAGACGCCGGCGCCTTCGAGTTCGGTCAGCCGCGGAATCGGCAGGCGGCGATACTGCACGCCGGTCGCCACCACCACCGCCTTGCCCCGGACCCGCTTGCCGTTGTCGAAGGTGGCGCAGAAGCCGCCCTCGGGCAGCGCTTCGAGCCGGGCCACGCGGCGGGGCATGGCGAAACGCGTGCCGAACTTCATCGCCTGGATCTGGCCGCGCCAGACCAGGTCGGCACCGGAGATGCCGGTGGGAAAACCCATGTAGTTCTCGATCCGGCTGGACGTGCCGGCCTGGCCGCCGATGGCGACGTCCTCGGTCACCAGTGCGCACAGGCCCTCGGCACCGGCATAGACACCGGCGGCCACGCCCGCCGGCCCGCCGCCCACGATCAGCACGTCGAAATCCTCGTCGTCGACCAGGTCGAGGTTGAGGCCGAGCAGGCGCGCGATCTTGTCCGGCGTGGGATCGTCGATGACCGTGTCGCGGCCGAAGATCACCGCGGGTCGGCCAGGCGCCAGCGAACAGGTGGCGGCCAGCGCATCCGCCTCGGCGCTGCCCAGTGCATGCGAGGTGTAGGGAATGCGGTTGCGGTCGGCGAATTCGGCGATGCAGCGGACCTCGCGGTCGCGCTCCTCGCCGATCAGCACCAGCGTGCTGTCCCGCTGCTCGATCTGCCGGCGGCGACGCGCGGCAAAGACCGTGATGATGATATCCGACATCTCGGGAATCCGCGACATCAGGGTCAGCATCGTGGCGCGCGGCACCTCGATCACCGAGGTATCGCGCACGGCGCGCATCGCCATCGAGGCGTTGCCGCCGTTGAGGAACGATATCTCGCCCATGAACTGGGTCGGCCCCAGCGTCGAGGGCAGGTGGCGCTCGTCGGTATAGGCGTTGACCACCTCGATCTCGCCGTCGAGCACATAGACGAAGCGATCGGCCAGCTGACCGGGCCGCGCCAGGTACGTGCCGGCCGTGTAGCTCACCTGCCTGCCCGCCTCGCGCAATGCGGCCACGTGCGCGGGCGCCAGCGGCGTGCGCTGCATCTCGCTCAGGTTGGCGCCGATCGATTCCATGGTTCTGTCCTTGCGGTGGTCGGGTCGGCCACCCTGCGCGGGTGGCTCCGGGAAGTCACGTCCGGCGGATCATGCCATCCGGGCGAACTCCGGCGATGGCTCGCGTCAGTCGTTGAGCAGATCCATCCAGTTCCGCGGCACCTGTCCTGCGGGACCGGGCACCGGCTGATCCAGCGGGTGCATGTGCGGTGCGCGCAACGTCGGGCCGTTGAAGGTGGCACCGCTGCGGTAGTCGTAGAACCAGTCCTCGCCGGGCTCGAAGCTGGTGATGATCGGGTGGCCCGTCTCGCGGAAATGCGCGGTCGCATGCTGATTAGGCGACGTGTCGCAACAGCCGACATGTCCGCACGTGGCGCATCGACGAAGATGAAACCACCACTGGCCAGCCTGCAGACATTCCACGCAACCGGTGCCCGAAGGCGCCACCGCGGGATCGATATCGTCACTGCCGTGCGGATCATGCGTCATGGTGGATTCCTCGGCTCGGGTCGCCCCCCGAAAACGTCGCAGAGTCGACGCGGTCGTGTCCGGAAGAACGGTTCGGTGAATGCGGTCGTGCTACGCCTGCTTCTGCGTGGACGGCGACTGCGCAAAATGCGGCAGCGCTTCATCCAGGCAAACCCAAGATGGCGCGCTGGACGTCCAGATGTCCAGTGCCGGCTGGAAGCCACTGGTGTCGTCCAGGCTGCTGAAGCGGATGGACATGAAATCCGGCCTCGCCTCACCCATGGTGAACAAGGGGCTGCCGCAGTGGGCACAAAAGCTCCGCGTGACCAGGAGACCACTGGATACGCTCACCGAATATTCCTGCGGCGAGCCCGTGATGTCGACGGACGCCCTCGGCACCACCACGCCCGAGGCAAACGGTGCGCCGCTCGATTGCTGACAATCGCGGCAATGGCAGTTCAGCATGGCCAGCGGCTCGCTGGAACACGCGTAGCGGATGCTGCCGCAGGCGCAGCCGCCCGAGAACGGAACCTTCATGGGAGCCTCTTGAACACATGGGTTGTGGATGGCGAATGATGTCACGGGCAATCGCCATCAGGCCACGAGTGAAACGTTTGATGTCGCCGTCGCGATGATGCCTATGATGGGAGACGCATCAGAACATCCTGGGCGGCAGGCTCGTGGCTAGCCCCAACGCTCTTCCACGTTGGCGAGAACCTCGCAATCGCAGAACCCGCCATATTCGCCAAGCCAGGGAATGATCGAGGTGGGAGCGAGCTCCCGGGTGTGCAGGAAGGCCAGGGTGAAACGCAAGGAATGATCGCAGCCATCCACCAGTGCCGCATCCAGGTGATCGAAGAGCTGGGCCAGCTGCGCCTTCGAAATGGGCATGCGCGCTTCCGCACTTGCCTGCTCACGCCCCGCCACGTCGCGGAGGAGTGCCTTGCGTCGCTCGACTTCAGATTTTGACGGCATTGCTATCGCTTTCCCGGGCTGGAATTGAGCGGCGGTGTATCCGTCCGCCTTGAGCAAGAATCAGGACGTTGCGGGCAAACCGCACATTGCATCGATCGCGTCCTCATCGAGGCGCTCATGCATCCAGGAACCTTCGCCGTGAAGCGCTGCTTCCGTACCCGGCACCTTGAATGCAAGAAATGGCGTGAATGGCTCGGCCCCTTCGGACGTATTCGTGCAACCGTCGATCAGCGCGGCAACGTTGAACGCCGTTATGTGTGTCGCGCGACTCAAGAGGCGCGGATCAACCAATCCGGCCTCCACAAGGCTGCCGTGTATGGTCTCGACAAGAAGGTCGGCCAGACGATCCTGGTATCTCGAGAATCTCTCGTGGTCGTAAATCACATCCATGTCGCACCTCGATTCTGGAGCCGGCGTCAGGCGGCGCAAAAACGGCAGGTTCATTGACCGCATGCGGCCTGATGAACCTGCCCACTATCTGGAAAAGCGACCCTGATCTCGCGGCCTACAAATTCACCCGCTTGCCGACAACCCATCCGGGCGTATGCCAGTCGATATCGTACGAGGCGCCCTTTTCGTCGTGGTGCGAGCCCACTCCGATCACGCTGCCGACCTCGCCAGGCTCGAGCGTGAAGAACAGGGTGACGTGGCCGGCGCCCTTGCCCGTGGTGATATGCCGAATGCTTTTGCCGTTGTGCCGAACGACCGAGCCATTACCGCGCCCGTCGTGGCCGAGCACGTTGCCTGCCGCCGTCAGAAGACTTGCCTTCCAGGCGGGCGATCCGCCACCGACCTTGGAAGTGATGAACGCGGCAATGTCTTCCGCCGTCATCGAACCGTGCTTTCCGCCTATCTTCTCGCCCCAGATCACTGCCATTTCCATCTCCTTGTTGGCTCACGCGATTCTCTTCGACATCCGCTTGGCAAAGGCTTGGCATTGAAATGCAGAGAACGCCGAGGCGTGACACATTCCAATTCACCTTTATACACTCCCGCCCTGCGCGGTGACATCGGGGCGGAGTTAAATGCGTCGATTCAATTATCTTCGTCACCTCTATCCCCACACGACAGCGACCATCATGCTCCGCGACCTCATCGGAATGGATGTGGCTTGACGACTGAAATCATGCCTCGCCATGACGCGGCGTCGGCCTGGATGGAATCCGGGGCAAGGCAATAGCTGCAATTGCCGCAAGCAGCATGCTGCAGCCCCACACGTACGCGCCGACAAGTACCACTTGTGACTGAGACAGGAGCCAGGAGTACGCATGCAGTCCAGGAACAAGCACTGAAGTAGCGGCCACCACAAGGAGTGCCGCCCAAAACCGGCGGGCGCGAATATTCTTGTGTCGCCAGAGGCTGCAGGAAACATAAAGGAAAATGGGGTTGGCATACCAGGCGAAATCGCCGGTCAGCGGGCCAGCCCAACCTTTCAGCAGGATCTCAAACCCGAACAGGAATCGATCTGTTGGGTAGTCATCCCAGACGGACGCCGGCAAGACCAGCGAGATGACGAATAGTGCATTGGCGATGGATGCCACGTGGATTCTTTTGTTGACAACCAACATGACAACCGACACCCGAGCCAAATGGAACTGCATAGCGCAGACAGCGGCGTAGCAACCCGCCTCAGCCGCCGTTGACACGGCGAAACTACCGCCTGGGCCATGAGCAATGGTAGAGGCGGCACCGGCGACCGTACACACGACGACACTGCGACCATCTGCCTGTCGACAAGCCGACAACCTGCCCAGTCACAGCGGCGGTGGTGACCACACCGGTTCAATCGCGGCGACGCCGCTTCCTGTTCGCGCGCACTTCGCCCTGGCATGTGGCCCGTGATCACGCATTTGATTGCCCCGCCCCCTCGGATTTGCTTGTGGCGACTTCGTCGCCCTAACCGATGAACGCCCTCAGCAACTCGTCGACTGGGCGACGCAGGATGCTCTCGTTGATGAAGAACGGCATGTAGCCGTCTTCGAGGTGGACACGAATATCCGCCGCCGCGAGGCGTTGCTCCAAGCCCACCAGCCGCTCCGGCGCGATATACACCTGACAGATGTTGCTGGCGTGGGGTATCCGCTGCAGCCTGAAACCACCGGCGGCCTGCAACGCCGTCAGCAGTTGCTCGCCGCGCTCGCGTGCCTTGATGAAACGTTCGGCGAAGCCGGGCAGCGTATCGAGGACGGGCAGTGCTGCCTGCCAGCCGGACATGATCTGGCCGCCGAACAGGTGGCGCAGTGCACGCGCCCGGGCCACCATTTCACCGCTGCCGGCGAGGATCGCGCCGTACGGCGCACCCAGGTATTTGTAGAGCGACACGTATACCGTGTCGAACAGCGCGCTGGTGCGCTTGAGGTCAAAGCCAGGTGTGCCGTAGAGCAGCATCGCGCGCGCCCCATCCCAGTGCATGCCGATGCGATGTTGCCTGGCCAGAGCAGCAATCCCCTCAAGCTGGTCGAACGGAACGCTGGCCCCGTGATGCCGTCGCACCGGACTCTCGATCGAGATCGCGCCAACCTTCAATGGTGCGTGGCTGCTCTCCGCTTCATCGATCGCCGCCTTGAGCTCATCCATATCCGGTATCGCCTTGCCCGCTGACAACGGCACCAGATTGATCCCGCTCAGCGTCTGACTGGCATCGCTCTCGTCCAGGTAGACATGGCTGTCATGCTGGGCGAGCGCGTGGCGGTTGTCGCCGCACAGCAGGCGCAGCGCCAGCTGGTTGGCGAGCGTGCCGGTGGGCATGAACGCCGCGTCCGGCTTGCCCAGCAGGGCCGCCATGGATTTCTCCAGCTCGCCGACGGCGCCGCCTTCCAGATATCTGTCTTCCGCCAGCGGGTAGCGTTCGACCAGATGGGCCAATCGCCGCGCCTCCTCCAGCGGACTCAGCGGCGCCGCATCACGCAGCAGCGCCACCGTCCGCGCGCTGACCGGTTCAGGCGTCTTCTTCGCAACACTTGCGGCAACCAGCGCGGGTGCCGCCTGCATCAAGCCCAAGCCACCGACAGCCGCGGGTAGCCCGGCAAGAAATGTGCGTCGGCTCAGCGTCATGTGCGTATCCCCTGGTTTCGATGATTCGACGGGTTTCGGACGAAGCAGCTCCTCGCAATCCACGACCTCACGGGGCAGCTACGTCGAGCACCTGCATGGACACCACCTTGCCGCCGTCGACCCGTCGCTGCCCGACTTCGTGGAAGCCTTGCCTGGCATGAAAACGTGCGGACGCCGGGTTGGGCGGATCGATATCGAATTCGCAGGCTATCAGCGGCACCGCGTCCGCCGAAGCCAGCGCACGGACATCGGCATAGAGCCGACTGCCGATACCCCCGGCCTGCCCGCCACCGGCGACCACGATGCGGTCCACGTACAGGAAGCGCACATGGCGCTGTGCGAACCAGCGGTAGTTGGCGCCGTCGTAATCCGCGCCCTCGCGGAAGGCGAGCAGGAAAGCCTCGATCCGCCCATCCCGCTCGACCACCCGATGCACGGCCGCCTGCGCATGCAACTGCGCCAGGCGCCCTGCGTCCAGCGGACTGAGCACGGCGACGAAGGCCTCGTTGAGGGCGAGGATCGCGGGGAAGTCGGCAGGGTGGGCGTTTCGAAGCATCGGGCGACCTTACATGGATTCACGCGGGAAGCGACGCGCCTGCATCGGGCAAACGCGTTCCTCCATCCGGTTTGGCGGGTTCGTCCACTCAGGACGGCGTCAGCTGCCGGTTCAAGTGTGACGGCAAGGCGCCGGCATTGTGGCGCCAGTGCGTCGCGCCCAGCTCCACGATGTCGTAGTAGTCAGTGCGCCAGGCCGCGTATTGCATGGAGCCCAGGAACGCCTGCGGCAGGCTGGATGCGTAGGCGCCCGGGTTGTAGGGCAGGCCCGCCTTGCTCGCCACCGCCATGGACTCGTGGTAGCTGTGCATGCCGCCGCCGACGAGATAGCCCACGATGGCGAGCACGTACTGCTTGAGCGGTTCCCCGCGAAACACGCCGGCGAAGGCGAAGGCCGATTGCAGCAGCGAGCCGGTGGTGCCCGAGATGCCGGCGCCGAACAGCAGATTGCGCGCGTCGACGTCATCGTAATGGGCGTCCGCTTCCGGCTGGCGCGTGCGCGCGGTGTCGCGCTGGAACATGTCGACGCCGCGACCCCGCGCGATCGCCGTGGTGCCCACCGCCCCGGCCTGCTCCGGCCTCACGATTCCCCCGACGCTGGTGGCGCCCGCGCGCTGCGCGGCCGGCTTGCGGCCACGCTTGGCGGCATCGTCGAACCAGTCCTGACGCAGGATCGGACCCCAATGGTTGTACGCCGCCAGCTGCTCGCCACCCAGGGCGGGGAGCACCTTGCGGCCGACGGCGTCATGGATCGACATCTTCTGGTCCAGCCGTCCCCGCGCCAGCGCATTGAAGATGCCCTTGCGCACGCCATCGGGCCCGAGCGCCGTCTTGGCCACCGTATCGATGCGGCCGAAGCCGCTGCCGCCGCCGGTGTAGAAATACTGGCCGATGGCGAACAGCTCCCTCGTCAGCGCGGCCCGATTGGTCACCAGCTGGTGGTCCAGGTATTTCTGGATGGCCAGATTGACCTGCCCGACCCCTTCGGCCGTGAACTGCGGATGATCCAGCGCCATCAAGCCGAGCGCCGACTCGGCGAGGCGACGGCGATCCTGACTGACCAGGCTGTCGTAAGGCCGCAGACCCGCCGACCCGCCGCGCCAACTGGTGTGCTCGCCGGTCTTGGCGTACACCACCCGCCGGTCGGCCGTGAGCGCCCAGGGCACGTAACTCTCCACCGACGTGCGCGGCAGCACCCCCTGCGGAAAATTCTGCGGCGTGAAACTGCGCGGGTCGCCAAAGCTGCGGATGAGGAACTCGGACATCGACTTGCTCCAGGACAGGAATCACCGGTGGAGACGAGCGGCGCGATGCCCGCGATGGCGCAATCTGCCGTGACCAAAGCTTTCAGAGACAGAGAACATTACTCGCCCGGCGGTATCGCAGTCACGCCGCGGGAGCGTGTCGATCCCCGGGGCGCCGAGACGGCATGCCGCCGGCAACCCGCATCTCTTGTGCAACTCTCTGCGACTCGACCGACGGCCAGGGGAGTTCCAGGGTCGCGCCAAGCCAGGCGGTACAGAAGCGCACACATACCAGCCACTCACCTGACCTTCGCCATCCCGCACCTGCATTCGCCGAGGATCGGGCCCCCACCTCGAGACTTGACCTCCTTCCCCTGAGGTTCCGCTGATCGTGACAAGGGCCATGAACAATGCTGCCCGCCACTCATGTGAGCGACCAAGATCAACGAACCCGTTCAAATGCGTCCGTTCCGAATGGCACTGGATTCAGCGGAATATCAAGATCAACAAGTGGACAAGCACGACTGAAGCAGCGGACACGACTGGAGCCAAGGCTCCCCACAGAGCAGTGGCCAAATAGACCACCGCACCATCGCTTCCCTTGGGGATGAGCGCGCATCCAGTGGCCACCGCGAAATACAGGTAGAGCCAACTCAGGACGATCGCAGCCCCGAGTGCCGGCCAGAACGCGGCGAAAGCCAAGGCAACGAAGGGAGCGACCAGAGCCACGATGACGGGCGTGAGAAGCTTGTGCAGGCTTAAGAATTCCCCCATCGCCACAGGCAATCTGCCGGCCTTGAACAGCCATACTGCGGCGCCAGAGCCAAGCACTTCCAGCGCGAAAAAGACCAACAGAAAGCGCAGCATGGGAGTCATCCGACAAGGCAGGCGAGAGAAAGAACCAGGCGCCGGAGATGTTGTTCACCACCTCCAGAACCCTCACAGAACCCCATCGTCGCCACCGGAGTCACGCCCGACCATCAGTGAAAACCTTTGTCACCAGTCAGGCAATGTCACTGATCTCTTTGGCTGCATCGCGTTACTGACCTCGCCTCGACTGACGGACCAGGAAATTCAGATAAGCCAGGTACAGCGCCGTCGCTGCCAGCGGAAGGCCATACCACCCATACGAAGACGCGCTGTCGCCGCACCAGCGCAGGTACAACACGATCATCGCACTCGGCAAGCAACTGCCCGGCAGCACAAACAAGGATAGGTCCTGGATCTTCATCTGAACCCAGCGAAACTGGCCGCCGGTGGCCAGGCCACCGGTTAACAACCTTCAAGGACGACCGCAGGATTCAATTCGGTCAGGCGATTGAGGAAGGTATGGAAGTCATCGAACTGGGCGATGAAGCGCAGCGTTCCGCCTCGGTACTCCAGCTGCAAATAGCCAAGCTGGCCGCGTCCGGGGCTGATGGAGACGACATCCTGCACGCGCATGCGCGTTTCGCCGAGCGGGCTGCGGAAGCTGAGCCACCCACCGGGTTCGATGGCGATGCGGCGAGGCATGGAAAGGGTGCTGTATGTCACCCACAGCACCACGCAGATCCACACGACCAGAAAACCGAAATTGAAATCGGTAACCTGGACTCTTCGGAGGGCTGAAGCAATCAGCACCACCAAGCCGAACGCCAGCATCAACAACGGGATGACGACGGGCAGCAGCGCTGAAGCGCTGGCGCTGTTCAAACGCCATTCCCGCGCTGTTTCGTTCAGTGTCATGGACCGCCCCCTTGTCCTTCTTGCGCCGTTGGCATCGCATGCTGCTTCGTTGATTCAAATGTGGAAACCGCTTTCCTCATCCGAATCAACGGAAACGAAGTTAATTACGTTAGCTTAATTAACTCCACCCATTTATTCGTGACCCCGTTATTGCCGCGTATTAAACTTTACTCGAACCCTTGTTTATGAAAATAGAAAAAGCCAAGTTCATTTACCCACGAGGGTTAATGAACTTGGCCCTTCTTCTGCATTATTTTATACTTCTATTTAATTCTGGCCAGTAGTCGCAGCGCCCTTCCTGACAAAAACGGCGTCGTCGATTTTTTCGAACGCCACTTGGTATGCTTTTGGATCCAAAATGGGGGTGTCCTCGTTTCGACTCTGCCCATACGCGCTTGAATTGCTGCGAGTATTTACAAAATTCAAGCGCACACGCACATAACCAGGTCTCATTTCCTCGACAAAAGCCGTTGCTTTAGTCTGGCCGCTTGATGCCACGCCGCCCATCGCCTGCCAAAAGCCTGTCTTATTGGTTGTTGGGCTTGCTGCAGTTATAAAGCCCGTGTCCTTGTCAGCACTCTGAACGATGTACCCTAAGTCTTGAAAGACGCTCAAAACCGATCCAAATGCGATCGTCTTGGTCGTTTCAAATTCCTTTGTCTGAAAGGACTGAATCTGCAACGACGTTGGCGCCGGATTTGGCGAAGTTGCGCAACCAGCTAGAGCGGCCACCACAAGGCAACCCGCAACGATAAACTTTTTCATCCCCTGTTCCCCCTGCGTTTAAAATTCGCTCGAGCGACTTCTGAAATCTGAAACCAGATTATCCTTCCCGAACTTGATGATCAATGTCATGGTTCGCTGAGTCTGCTCAAATCCCGAAGCAGAATTTCCGCCCCCAGCAAGGATCACGGTCCAGTAATTGCTACTGGAGCTAGATTGGGTCACCGTTGCTTGACGCTGATAAGACCAAACCTCTTGGCCAGACCCATCTATGGTCGTGATGTTTGGCGCACCAAAATGCTCCAACACATCAGCTTTTGACGTCTGACCAACCTTCACGTTCAGCTGTACGTTGCCGTGCGTCAGCTCACCGTTACGAGTAGTTACAGGTTTTGTGTTGGTTTGAACACAGCCCGAACCGAGCACCACGAATAGTGCGAATCCAACCCCATTAATCCAATTCATATCGCCCCCTGTAGTCGCTGCAATTTCTTGCAGGCGATCACTGTAGATCATGGTGATATATATGCCAAGAAGCAAAAAAGGGCGGCACAGGCCGCCCTTTTCATTCTCTCCACCACATTACCCGCACTTCGAATACCCACAATTCAAGCAAGTCTGGCAGTTGTCCATCAGCACCAAGGCCTTGGTGTTGCACTTGTCGCACATCATCGAGCCCGGCGGAAACGTCAGCGCGTCGGTGGCGGCCGTACCGGTGGTGGCGCTGGCGTCGGTCTTTGCGCTGGCGGCCTCGTAGGCTTTCCGCTTGTCGGCGATCAGCTGGCGGGTGGCCGCGTCCATCTCCGGATCGTGGATCAGCCCGATGTTCTTCATGTGCTGCTCCACCACCGAACCGATCTCGGCGACGATGCTGGACATGTAGACGCCGCCGGCCTTGAAGTAGCCGCCGCGCGGGTCGAACACGGCTTTCAGTTCCTCGACCACGAAGGTGACGTCGCCGCCCTTGCGGAACACGGCGGACATCAGCCGGGTGAGCGCCACGATCCACTGGAAGTGGTCCATGTTCTTCGAGTTGATGAAGATCTCGAACGGGCGGCGCTGTTCGTGTTTGGTGCCGGCGTTGAGCACGATGTCGTTGATGGTGACGTACAGGGCATGTTCGAACAGCGGCGACTTGATCTTGAAGGTGGAGCCGACCAGGGTTTCCGGCCGCTCGACACTTTCGTGCATCTGGATCACTTCGGCCTGCTTGGGCTCGCCGACTTTGTCACTGACTCGCGCGTCTTTCGCGGCGGCCGGGGCGGCAACCTTGTCTTCGGGCTTGACCACGTTGTAGCCGGTGATCTTCTTGTCGATCTTGATTGCCATGATGTTCGCTTCGTTGCTTCTTGAGTGGTGGGTGCCGGGCTGCTCACGGCGTGTAACGGGAGATCATCCGGCCCGGCGCTGGGGCCGGGCCGGATGGGGTGTTGCTTACTTGCGTTTTGCAGCGGCCTTCTTGCCGGCAGCCTTTTTCACCGGGCGTGCCGACTTGACGCTCGCCTTCTTGCTGGCAGTGGACCTCTTTGCCGTCTTGGCGACGGCTTTCTTGCTGGCGGACTTCTTGACTGCCGCCTTTTTCGGTGCGGCCTTCTTGCTGGCCGACTTCTTGCTGCTGACCTTCCTTGCGACCTTGGCGGCTTTCTTCTTCACCACCTTGGCGACTTTCCTTGCGGCCTTTTTCGGCGCCGCCTTCTTCGCGGCAGCCTTCTTCACGGCCTTCCTGGGAGCCGCCTTTTTCGCGGCGGCCTTTTTCACGGCTTTCTTCGTTGCAGCCTTTTTCGCTGCCGCATTCTTCGGCGCCGCCTTCTTCACGGCTTTCTTCGCGGTCTTCTTCACCGCTTTCTTGGCAGCTGCCTTCTTGGCGGCCTTTTTCGGAGCCGCCTTCTTTGCGGCCGCCTTCTTGGGAGCGGCCTTCTTCGCCGCAGCCTTCTTCGGAGCCGCCTTCTTTGCAGCCGCCTTCTTCGGCGCGGCCTTCTTCCTGGCGGCGGTCTTCTTCACCGCCACCGGTGCGGCGACCGGAGCGGCCGCGGGCACGTCCGGCAGGACCGGGAGGGCGACGGCCGGTGCTTCGACGGCAACGGGTGTGCTGCTTGCTTCAACTTCGTTATCGATGGACATGCTGGTGTTCCCCTCCGAATTGATGTCAGTACGTGACGCGGCCTTTCGGGAATCGACGCCTCCTGGGGGAACACCGCACACCTCGGTGCGAGGTGCGTGTGCTGCCTAGAACTTGCCGTAATACCCTTCCTTCAAGGCATCGAAGAGGTTGGCGGCCGAATGCATCTCGCCGTCGTATTCCACCTGCTCATTGCCTTTCAGTTCGACAACACTACCGTCGTCCAGCTCGAAGCGGTAGAGGGTGTTTTCAAGATCGGAATCCTTGACCAGCACGCCCTGGAATGCCGCCGGGTTGAAGCGGAACGTGGTGCATCCCTTCAGGCCCTGCTTGTAGGCGTAGAAGTAGATGTCCTTGAAGTCTTCGTAGGGGTAGTCGGTGGGCACGTTCGCGGTCTTGGAGATCGACGAGTCGATCCACTTCTGCGAGGCGGCCTGGATGTCGACGTGCTGCTTCGGGCTGATGTCGTCGGCCGCCACGAAGTAGTCCGGCAGCTTGTTGCCGGCCTCTTCGGTATACGGCTTGGCGTCGGCATTGATCAGCGCGCGGTAGGCCAGCAGCTCGAAGCTGAGCACCTCGACCTTTTCCTTGGACTTCTTGCCTTCGCGGATCACGTTGCGCGAGTAGCTGTGCGCGAAGCTGGGCTCGATGCCGTTGCTGGCGTTGTTGGCCAGGCTCAGGCTGATCGTGCCGGTGGGCGCGATCGAGGTGTGGTGGGTGAAGCGCGCGCCGGTTTCGGCCAGCTGCTCGACCAGGTTCGGCGCCACGGTGGCGATGCGCTGCATGTAGCGGCTGTATTTCGCGTGGAGCACGCGGCCGGGGATGGCGTCGCCGACCTTGTAGCCGTCGGCGACCATTTCCGGACGCTTGCGCAGCATGTCGCCGGTGACGGTGAAGTCACGCAGCAGCACCGGGGCGGCGCCCTTTTCCCTGGCCAGTTCCAGCGCCACTTCCCAGCCGGCCACCGCCATCTCGCGCGAGACTTCCTCGGTGAAGGCGACTGCCTCGGCGCTGCCGTAGCTGTGCTTGAGCATGGTCACGGTGCTGCCCAGGCCCAGGAAGCCCATGCCGTGGCGGCGCTTGCCCATGATCTCGTTGCGCTGCTGTTCCAGCGGCAGGCCGTTGATCTCGACCACGTTGTCGAGCATGCGGGTGAACACCTTCACCACTTCGCGGTATTCGTTCCAGTCGAAGCTGGCCTTGGGACCGAACGGGTCGCGCACGAACTTGGTCAGGTTGACCGAGCCGAGCAGGCAGGAGCCGTAGGGCGGCAGCGGCTGTTCGCCGCAGGGGTTGGTGGCGCGGATGTGCTCGCACCACCAGTTGTTGTTCATCTCGTTGACCTTGTCGATCAGGATGAAGCCCGGCTCGGCATAGTCGTAGGTGGACACCATGATCATGTCCCACAGGTGCCGCGCCCGGATGTGGCCGTAGATCTTGCAGGCGACCAGGCCGTCCTCGCGGTCCACGTAGTTCTCGTGGGTGGGCCACTCGCGCCACACCACCTGGGCCGGGTCATTGACGTCGACCTCGCCCTTTTCCTTGACGTGCACCGGGAACACCAGCGGCCAGTCCTGGTCGTGCTCGACCGCCTGCATGAAGCCGTCGGTGATCAGCAGGCTCAGGTTGAACTGGCGCAGGCGGCCGTCCTCGCGCTTGGCGCGGATGAATTCCTTGGCGTCGGGATGGCTGATGTCGAACGTGCCCATCTGCGCGCCACGGCGACCGCCGGCGGACGACACGGTGAAGCACATCTTGTCGTAGATATCCATGAACGACAGCGGGCCGCTGGTGTACGCGCCGGCGCCGGAGACGTAGGCGTTGCGCGGACGCAGGGTGCTGAACTCGTAGCCGATGCCGCAGCCGGCCTTCAGGGTGAGGCCCGCTTCGTGGACTTTCTCCAGGATGTCGTCCATCGAATCGTGGATGGTGCCCGACACGGTGCAGTTGATCGTGCTGGTGGCCGGTTTGTGCGCCAGCGCGCCCGCGTTGGAGGTGATGCGGCCGGCCGGGATCGCGCCGCGGCGCAGCGCCCACAGGAACTTTTCGTACCAGTGGGCGCGCAGCTCGTCGGTGGCTTCCACGTCGGACAGGGCGCGCGCCACGCGCTGGTAGGTCTCGTCGATGGTGGCGTCGACCGGCTCGCCGGATTTCGCCTTCAGCCGGTACTTCTTGTCCCAGATGTCCCAGGACGCGGGTTGCAGGGGGATTTCCACGACGGCATCACGACCGGTGGCGGAACTGGCGGCTGGGGCACTCACTGTGCTCATCGGCTTCTGGGACCTCTCGCTGCGGCCTTCCGGCCGGCGTTGTTTTTATGTGTGGCGGCACGGCCGCGCGTGACTGTTTCGATGGCGGCGCAAGCCCGTGAGGATTGCCCTCCGGCCCGCGCTGCCAGCGCTTTTCCGACAACAACGACTCCCCCTCAAGAGTGCGATGTTCGACACCAGCGCTAGTTAAAGCACCAAGTTCTCAACACAAGATGTTGTGGTTGCTACCGGGTAGGCAAGTTAACCCCGACGTCGACCGATGTAAAGTCCCACGACAGCCATCGGCGTTGCGGAACCGTGGCGCGGTGTTCCGGTCGAAGCAGCGCCGTCATCGATGCCCAAGGAGGACCCATGTCGCACTCATCCGCACACCCGGCGCGCTGGCTTGGCGCTGCGCTGGCCGCGCTGTTCGTGGCGCTGGCCCCGCTGCCCGGCCACGCCGCCAGCCTGCCCGCCGCGGTCGACGGCCAGCCGATGCCCTCGCTGGCGCCGATGCTGACCCGGGTGACCCCGGCCGTGGTGAACATCTCCACCACCACGCGGGTGCCGGTGCGTGACGCATATTTCGACGACCCGATGATGCGGCGCTTCTTCGGCCTGCCCAGCACGCCGCGCGAGCGGGTCGAGCAGAGCCTGGGCTCGGGCGTGATCGTGGACGCGGCCAAAGGCTACGTGCTGACCAACAACCACGTGGTCGGCGGCGCCGACGACATCAGCGTGACGCTGCAGGACGGGCGCACGTTCAAGGGCAAGCTGATCGGCACCGACGCCGCCACTGACGTGGCGGTGGTGCAGATCCCGGCCCAGAAGCTGCAGGCGCTGCCGCTGGCCGATTCCTCGCGCCTGCAGGTGGGCGACTACGTGGTGGCGGTGGGCGACCCGTTCGGGCTGGGCCAGACGGTCACCGCCGGCATCGTCTCGGCGCTGGGCCGCTCCGGGCTGGGCAGCAATGCGTCGGGCCGGAATTTTTCGGGCATGGGCGGCTACCAGAACTTCATCCAGACCGATGCCTCGATCAACCCGGGCAATTCCGGCGGCGCCCTGGTCAACCTGCGCGGCGAGCTGGTCGGCATCAACACGATGATCTTCTCGCCCTCGGGCGGCAACGTCGGCATCGGTTTCGCGATCCCCAGCAACCTCACCAGCGAGGTGATGGCGCAGCTGCTGGCGCACGGCAAGGTGCAGCGCGGCAGCCTGGGCGTGCAGACCCAGCTGATCACGCCGCGCATCGCCAGCGCGCTGCAGCTGAAGGACCGTGATGGCGTGCTGGTCACCGGCGTGCGCGATGGCTCGGCTGCCGAGCGCGCCGGCCTGCAGGCGGGCGACGTGCTGACCACGCTGAACGGCAAGCCGCTGCACACCGTGCAGGAACTGAACAATGCCGAGGGCCTGCTGCCGCTGGGCAGCACGCTGCGGCTGGGCGTGTTGCGCGGGGGCAAGCTCAGCGAGGTCAGCGCCACGCTCACCGCAGAGAAGCTGGCCACCGCCGAGGGCGGCGATCTCGATCCGCGGCTGGCCGGCGTGCGCTTCAGCGAGCTGAGCCAGGAGCAGCGCAACCAGGGCTGGTACGGCGTGGCGGTCAGCGCGGTGCAGCCGGGCAGTCGCGCCGCGCGCGCGGGCCTGAGCACCGACGACGTGGTGATCGGCGTGGGCAGCCAGCGCATCACCAGCCTGCACGTGTTGCGCGGGCTGGCCGGGGTGAAGCCGCGCCAGCTGGTGCTGGTGGTGGCCGGCGACGACGGCACCCGCTACGTGGTGATCAACTGAACGGGGCCGGCCCGTTCAGCCAAAAGCGTGGCGGGGATCGCTCCCTGCGCGTGTTCCGGCGCACAGGCCGGACCGCCGAGGGAGCGCAAATGCATGAAAGTGCTTGATGTTCCGCACCCGGGCCGATGAAATACCCGCATCGCTTCAGCCTGCGTGCGCCCGCGAGGCGCCATACTCGCGTCAAAAACATCCAACCATCATCACGCCGGGGTTCTCCGCCACCATGTCCGTTCGTCTTGTCCGCCTGCTGTCCGTCGCCCTGATCGGGGCCTGCCTCACCACTCCCGCCGTCGCCAAGAGCCATCCCAAGGCAAAGGCGAGTGCACCGGCCAAGAGCAGCCTGGTCTGGCGTGGTGACGTGGCGACGGCCAACGGCGTGGTCGGCGAAGTGGCCAAGGCGTGGGAGAAGAGCGGCCATGGCCGCATCGAACTGCAGCCGTTCAACACCGCCTCGGGCATCGACGCGGTGGCCAGCGGCACCGCCGACCTGGCCGGCAGCGCACGCCCGTCCGACAACAGCGCGCAGAACGCCCGCCTCACCTTCACCCCGGTGGCGTGGGACGGCCTGGTGATCGTCACCCAATCGTCGAACCCGATCAGCGGACTCACGCTGAAGCAGGTGCACGACATCTACTACGGCAAGATCCACAACTGGAGCGAAGTCGGCGGCCGCAACGCGCCGATCGACGTGTACGCGGTGGCCAGCCCCGGCGACGGCGTGGAATACAGCCTGCGCACCCTGCTGTTCGGTCGCGGCAACCAGCCGGTGGCCGCGCCGCGGCTGTACGTCAACACGCGCAAGCTGGAAGAAGGCATCGCGCTGAACCCGAACGGCTTTGGCGTGGCCACGCTGTCCGGCATCAGCGGCAACGCGAAGCTGAAGGCGATTCCGGTCAACGGCAAGCGGGCCACCGTGGCCAACATCGCCGACGGCAGCTATCCGCTGTTCATCCCGCTGTACCTGGTGACCAACCCGAGCAGCCCGAAGGCGAGCCAGGCGCAGGCCTTCGTCGACTTCGTGCAGAGCGAGCCGGGCAAGGCCGCGCTGCGCAAGCACGCGGTGCTGCCGTACCAGGACGGCGGCGCACTCGTCGCGCTGGACAGCTCGCGCCGCAGCAGGATCCTGGCCGAGGTCGGCGCCCGCGTTCCCCATGGCACGCCGGTGTCGGCGCCGGGCGCCACTTACGCGGCACGCGCCGCCATCGCGCCGACCTCGGCCGATACGCTGGCCGCGCGCATGGCGGTGGAAAAGCGCGAGGACGACAAGAAGCAGAACGCGCGCCTGAGCAAGATCCAGGGCAGCGTCAGCGACGTCAGCGTGACCAGCACGGCACACGCCAGCGGCAGCGCCACCACGGTCAGCCGCAACGACAGCGCGAATTTCGGCAAGGTCAGCGCCAGCACCAGCCAGACCACGACGACGTACAAGGTGGTCAAGGGCGACACGCTGTCGACGATCGCCAAGCGCCACTCGGTCGACGTGGCCCAGCTGCGCGAGTGGAACCACCTGAAGGGCGACCAGATCAAGCTGGGCCAGGTGCTGCGCATCAGCAAGCTCTGAGCGCCGGCGTGGCGCCGATACTCGCGCTGACGCTGGACCTGGACGACACCTTGTGGCCGGTGCTGCCGGCCCTGGAACGCGCCGACCAGGCGGTGGACGCCTGGCTGCGGCAGCACCATCCCGAGGTGGCGCAGGCGTGGCCGATCGCCGCGATGCGCGAGCTGCGCGCCCGGGTCGCCGCCGAACGGCTCGACCTGGCGCACGACTTCACCACCCAGCGCCAGCTCACCCTGCAGCATGCGTTCGCCAGCTGCGGGGTGGCCGACGCGCCGATCGACGCGCTGTGGGAAATCTATTTCGCCGCCCGCAACAGCGTCGAGCTGTATCCGGACAGCCTGCCCGCGCTGCAGCGGATCACCGCGCGCTGGCCGCTGGCCAGCCTGACCAACGGTAACGCCGACCTGCAGCGCATCGGCATCCACGCGCATTTCGCCCATCACATCTGCGCCCGCGACAGCGGCATGGCCAAACCGGATGCGCGGATCTTCCTGGCCGCCGCCGAACGGCTGGGCGTGCCGGTGCAGCAGATCCTGCACGTGGGCGACGATCCGTCGATGGACGTGGCCGGCGCCCGCGACGCCGGGCTGCGCACCGCTTGGCTCAATCGCGAAGGCGTCCGCTGGCCCGACGACATGGGCGAGCCGCCCGAACTGGACCTGCGCGACATGACCGCGCTGGCCGACTGGCTCGAAGCGCAGCACCCCATCCCGTAGATCTCCCGCCCGTAAATCTCCCGCCCGTAGATCTCCCGGCAGCGGCGTGTAGGCAAGCGGCGGCGATTGCGCGCATCATTGGCGTTTTGGCCCCGTCGCCGAAAGCCATTCGTCGAGTCCGGCAGCATTGCCGGCGCAAGTCCGAAGGAACCCGCATGTCCGCCCTGATCGAACGCCAGTCCGGCAACCGTCACAGCATCGCCATCGAAACCACCGACGCCGCGCACTACGCCGCGAGCAAGCGGCGGCTCACCGCCGCGCAGAAGCGCTGGCTGGGCGACAGCGGTTTCGCGGCGGCGCCGGGCACGTTCGCGCTGTTGTCCGATGCGGCCGGCAAGCTGGTGCGCGTGCTGGTCGGGGTGGAGCCGCGGCAGCCGCTGGCGGCGCTGGCCGCGCTGCCGTTCGGCCTGCCCGAGGCCACCTACCACCTCGCCGACGAAGGCGTGCTGGACGATCGCAGCCAGGCGGCGCTGGGCTGGGCCCTGGGCGCGTACCAGTTCGATCGCTATCGCCAGCCGAAGCGGGCGCCGGCGCAACTCGCGGTGAGCACCGCCGAGCGGCAGGCGCTGGCGCCGCTGGTCGAGGCCACCGCGCTGGTCCGCGACCTGGTCAACACGCCGACCGAGGACATGGGTCCGGAGCAGTTGAGCGACGCCATCCGCCGGCTCGGCAAGACGCACAAGGCCAAGGTGCGCGACTGGGTCGGCGACGAGCTGCTCAAGGCAAACTTCCCGACCATCCACGCGGTGGGCCGCGCCAGCCATCGCGAACCGCGGCTGGTCGAACTGGGCTGGGGTCGCAAGGAGCACCCGCGACTGGTCGTGGTCGGCAAGGGCGTGTGCTTCGACACCGGCGGGCTCGACCTGAAATCGTCCGACGGCATGCGCTGGATGAAGAAGGACATGGGCGGCGCCGCCCATGCGATCGCGCTGGCCGGGCTGGTGATGCAGGCCAACCTGCCGGTGCGGCTGACCCTGCTGGTGCCCGCGGTGGAGAACGCGGTGGCCGGCAACGCGATGCGCCCGGGCGAGGTGATCACCACCCGCGCCGGCCACACGGTGGAAGTCGACAACACCGACGCCGAGGGCCGCCTGGTGCTGTGCGATGCGCTGGCCTACGGCGCCGAGCAGCAGCCCGACCTGCTGCTCGACTTCGCCACGCTGACCGGTGCCGCCCGCGTGGCGCTGGGCCCGGACCTGCCCGCGCTGTTCGCCAACGACGATGCCGCGGCCGCCGCGCTGCTGGCCGCCGGTCGCGCGGTCGACGATCCGCTGTGGCAGATGCCGTTGTGGCGGCCGTACCGCAAGATGCTCGACTCGTACCTGGCCGACTTCGCCAATGCCGGCCCGTCGCGTCATGCCGGCGCGATCACCGCGGCGCTGTACCTGGAGCGTTTCGTGCCGGACGGCACGCCGTGGCTGCACCTGGACACCTACGCCTGGAACGACGCGGACCGACCCGGCCGTCCCCGCGGCGGCGAGGCGATGGGCGTGCGCGCGATGTTCGCCTACCTGCAGCAGCGCTACGCCGGCTGAGCGAACCGGCGCGGAGGCATCACGTCCGGCCATGACTTCTGGCGTTGTCGCCCGCCGCTGAAAGATTGCATGCTGCGGGAGATACCCTCCCCGGAAGCCATCCCATGTCCGCTCGCCTGCATCTGCTTGCTCTCGGCGTCGCACTCGGCCTTGCCAGTTTCGGCAGCGCCGCGGCCGACACCGCCACCCAGCCGGCGCTGACCGCGCTGACCATGAATTCCGGCGGCGTGATGCCGGCCGAACAGGCGCGCGTGCATTTCGATCATGCCGACCTGCACTTCACCGTCGACGCCGCAAAACAGCGCATCGACGCCAGCGCCACGCTGAGCTTCACCGCGAAGTCGGCCACCGACGTGCTGCTGCTGGACCTCGATCGCAACCTGCCGATCAGCGGCATCGAGCTCGACGGCAAGCCGCTGGCCGCCAGCCGCTGGAGCAACCCCGACGGCCGCCTGCGCGTGCAGCTGCCGGCCGCGCTCGCGGCCGGCGGCAAGGTCAGCGTCACCGTGCGCTACGGCGGCAAGCCGCACGTGGCCAAACACGCGCCGTGGGACGGTGGCTTCGTGTGGAGCCACACCGCCGACGGCCAGCCGTGGGTGGCCAGCGCGGTCGAAGGCGAAGGCTGCGACCTGTTCTGGCCGTGCATCGACCAGCCACAGGGCGAACCCGACCTGGTCGACACCTGGATCACCGTGCCGAAGACGCTGGCCGCGCCCGGCAACGGCGTGCTGATCGGCATCACCGACCACGGCGACCAGCACACCTATCACTGGCGCGCCAAGCACCCGGACACCTACGCGATCTCGATCAACGTGGGCCCGTTCAAGCTGCTCAAGGGCGATTACGCCAGCCGCTACGGCAACACCATCCCGCTGGAGCTGTGGTACTTGCCCGAGCATGCGGAAGGCGCGCAGCGGCTGTTCGGCGAGTTCCCGCGCATGCTGGATTTCTTCGAGCAGCAGATCGGCCCCTACCCGTTCGGCGACGAGAAGATGGGCGTGGTGGAAACCCCGCACCTGGGCATGGAGCACCAGACCATCAACGCCTACGGCAACGGCTATCCGCGCAGCGAGTACGGCTTCGACTGGCTGCTGCAGCACGAGTTCTCGCACGAATGGTTCGGCAACCAGGTGACCAATGCCGACTGGGACGACATGTGGCTGCACGAGGGTTTCGGCACCTACATGCAGCCGCTGTACGGACAGTACCTGCACGGCGACATGGCGTATTTCGCGATGCTGCACACCGAGCGCATGTCGTTGCGCAACAAGTACCCGGTCGTTTCCGGCCACAGCCAGGACGAACACGAGGTGTACGACGCCGAGCACGGCCCGGGCAACGACATCTACTACAAGGGTTCGCTGATGCTGCACACGTTGCGGCAGCTGATCGGCGACAAGGACTTCTTCGCGAGCATCCGCAGCCTGGTCTACGGCCGCCCCGACCCGAAGCCGGGCAACTTCCGGCCGCGCTATTCGAGCACCCGGGACTACGTGGCGATCGTCGACAGGATCACCGGGCGCAAGCTCGACTGGTTCTTCGACGTCTACCTGCGTGACGCCGCGTTGCCGCGCCTGGACGAGCAGCGCGTGGGCGACACCTTGAAGCTGCGCTGGGTCACCGAGCACGGCAAGCCGTTCCCGATGCCGATCGAGGTGCAGGTGGGCGACACCGTGCACGCCGTGCCGATGAGCGACGGCAGCGGCCAGCTGCAGGTGCCGGCGGGCAGCCTGCTGGTGATCGACCCGCGTTCGAAGGTGCTGCGCGAGGCGCCTTACGTCGGGGAGTACCAGCAATGGATGAAGCAGCAGCGGGCGAAGCAGCAGGCGGCGAAGAAATAGCGGCTGCGCGGGGCGCTGGCGCTCGGCCCGCGTTCCCGTGATCATCGGCGAGCCGCCACAGCGAGCCTGCCGATGAACCAGCCACCCGATGCCACCTCCGCGAGCTGCCGCGAGCAGGCGCTCGCCGCGTGGCAGCGCGGCGACCTGGCCGCAGCCGAGGTTGCTTTCCGGCGTTTGCTCGAACGCCAGCCCCACGATGCCGAGGCCTTGCAGTTCCTGGCCGACCGCCAGTGGGCGGCGGGCAACGCGGCGGGTGCCCTCGAGCTGCTGCAGGCGGCGCATCGCGCCGAGCCGCAGGACGCCGGCGTGCTGCATCGGCTGGGCGAGCTGCAGATGCTGGCCGGCGCATGGCCCGACGCTGTCGACAGCCTGGGCAAGGCCCTGCAGCTCGCGCCCGGCCTGTTCGTGGCGGGGCTGCGCCTGGGCGTGGCGCTCGAGCGCCAAGGCAGCCGGCATGCCGCGATGCTGGCCTATCTCGGCGCGATCGACACCGCGCAGGCGCAGGGGCGCTGGCTCAGCGACGACACCACGGCGCCCGGCCTGCGCGACGCGGTGAAGCACGCCACGCGCTTCGTGGCGGCCGCTCGGCGCGAACTGTTCGACGCGATCATCGAACCGCTGCGGCAGCGCTACGGACGCTCCGAGCTGGCCCGCGTCGACCAGTGCCTGGCGATCTATCTCGGCGAGCAGGCGGCCAACCTGCCGGACCCGCGGCAGCGGCCGAAATTCCTGTACTTCCCGGGCATCCCCGGCCAGACCTTCTATCCGCCCGAACGCTTTCCGGCACATGCGCGGCTGGAGGCGGCCTGCGACACGATCCGCGAGGAATTGCGCGCGGTGCTGGCGCATGCGGCGGACACCCTGGTGCCGTTCCTCGGCGCGCCTTCGAGCGCGGCCGTGGCGGCCGAGCTGCTGGCCGCCTCCGGTCCGCAGGACGCGGCGTGGGACGCGTTCTTCTTCCAGCGGCATGGCGTGCGCCACGACGCGCACTGCCTGCGCTGCCCACAGACCAGTGCGCTGCTGGACTCGCTGCCGCTGGTGCGGATTCGCGAGCACGCGCCGGAAACGCTGTACTCGGTGCTGCGCCCCGGCACGCATATCCTGCCCCACCGCGGGGTCACCAACACCCGCCTGGTCACCCATCTGCCGCTGATCGTGCCGGCGGACTGCGCCTTGCGCGTGGGCGGCGAGACGCACGTCTGGCAGGAAGGCCGCTGCGTCACCTTCGACGACACCTTCGAACACGAGGCGTGGAACCACAGCGACCGCGACCGCGTGGTGTTGATCCTGGACAGCTGGAACCCCGACCTCAGCGAGGCGGAGCAGGCGGCGGTGGCCGACCTGGTCGCTGCCATCGGCGATTTCAACCGCGCCGGCCAGCCGGCGGCGGCGCCTTCGACGCAGGCCTGATCGGCTGCTGGCGAAAAGGCGGCCAAACCCGTCTCGCCGGTTGCGCGCGGAAGCGGATCTCGGAGTAATCTTCGGACGGTTGCGCGACGTTGACGAACAACGCCACATCGCGCGACGTGTGCCCGGGGGGGGACTCGACAAAGATCGAAGGCTGGGAACGGACTACCAACAACCACTGGGGAGACCAAATGAAATACGGCATGAACCACCTGTCACTGGCGGTGCGCCTGGCCCTGACCGCCGGCGCGCTGACGATCGCCGGCCTGGCCCAGGCGCAAACGCAGACACCACCGGCCGATACACCGTCCTCGACGGACCAGAACACGCCACCGTCCAAGAACAAGGCCAAGACCCTGCAGTCGGTCGTGGTGACCGGCTCGCTGATCCGCCGCGTGGAAGTCGAGACGGCCAGCCCGGTGGTGACGCTGGATCGCGCCACGCTGACCAACTCCGGCAAGCCGGTTCTGGGCGACGTGCTGCAGCAGATGCCGAGCATCTCCGGCAATGCCACCAACCCGGCGAACAACAGCAACGGCGGCGGCGTGGCCAGCCCCCTGCTGGAAGCCGGCGATGGCGCCTCGCGCGTCTCGCTGCGCGGCCTGGGCATCAACCGCACCCTGGTGCTGGTCAACGGCCAGCGCATGTCCAACCCGGACATCAACCTGATCCCGCCGGAGATGATCGATCGGGTCGACGTGCTGGCCGAGGGCGCCTCCACCGTGTACGGCTCGGACGCCATCGGCGGCGTGGTCAATTTCATCCTGCGCAAGGATTTCCAGGGCGCCCAGATCAGCCTGAACGACGGCATCTCCAGCCACGGCGACTCCCAGCGCCGGGGCTTCAACCTGACCGCCGGCGCCACCGGTGACAAGTTCAGCATCGCCGCCGGCCTCGACTACAACAAGTACGACGAGACGCTCGCCTCCCGGCGCAAGTTCTCCAGGCAGCAGTTGTACCTGTCCGGTGGCTCCGTGGTGGCCGCCGGTTCCAGCTCGATCCCGACCGGCCGCATCCAGGTGCCCTCCGCCATCGCCGCGCAGTACGGCTGCGACATCGATCCGGCGACCGACACCGCCATGGTGACGCTGGCCCAGGGCGACGGCTCCAGCCAGGCCGACTACCGTTGCCGGCTCGGCTCGGACACCTACAACTACGCCGCGCTCAACTACATCCAGACCGCGCAGAAGCGCACCAACGGCTTCGTGCTGGGCAGCTACAACTTCACCGACAGCCTCACCGGTTTCGTCGACGCGTTCTACAACCGCACGGAATCCAGCGGACAGGACGCGCCCTCGCCGGTGGGCACCGGTGACGGCCTGATCA
Organism: Rhodanobacter sp. Soil_C_14; assembly: GCF_057657335.1. Lineage (NCBI taxonomy): Bacteria > Pseudomonadati > Pseudomonadota > Gammaproteobacteria > Lysobacterales > Rhodanobacteraceae > Rhodanobacter > Rhodanobacter sp. Soil_C_14. Next base: position 1,195,439 of record NZ_JBDGIQ010000001.1, read on the forward strand.
TCTCGTCGGACAATCCGATCAATCCGTTCGGCGTGACCTTCAGCCACGGCGCCGTGCCCGGCGACCCGGACAGCGGCTACAGCTTCCAGACCCGCCTGACCGGCGCCGGCACCCGCGTGCACAGCTACAAGACCAACACCGCCCAGATCAACACGGGCCTGCGTGGCAACTTCGGCCAGGACAGCAGCTGGATCTGGGACGCCTCGATCAACTACAGCCACACCAAGCGCGACCAGCGCGACACCAACGAGGTGGACATCCCGTCGCTGCAGGCCGCCGTCGACGCCGGTGCGAACATCTTCGACCAGGCCAGCGTCGGCGACCAGCTGAGCAAGGGCGTCAAGACGCCCATCTACGTATTCACCCAGTCCACCAAGCAGGCCCAGTTCAACGCCAGCGGCGAGCTGTGGGACCTGCCGGCCGGCGCGATGCAGCTCTCCGCCGGCGCGCTGTACCGCAAGCAGATGATGAACTACACGGTCAGCGACTTTGCCGTGCTGGACCCGGTGACCACCACCTGCCAGATCCTGCAGGAAGCCTGCGGCTCGCCCGGGCGCGGCGACTTCGACGTCAAGGAGGTCTACGCGGAAACGCTGATCCCGCTGCTGGCCGACCAGCCCTGGGCGCACTCGCTGAACCTCGACCTGGGCATCCGCAGCTCGAACTACAGCACCACCGGCACGACCACCAACGGCAAGGTCGCGATCGAGTGGCGCCCCACCGCCCAGTTGCTGTTGCGCGGCACGATCTCGCAGGTGTTCCGCGCGCCGAACCTCAACGAGCTCTACGACGGCCGCACCCTGGTCCAGCCGAACCTCAACGACCCCTGCGTGGGTCGCACCGCGGACGAGCTGGCGGCACACGCGGCCGCCTGCCAGTACGTGCCGGTGAACTGGGCCGGCAACTCGCCGGCGCAGGTCAACACGTTCTACTCCGGCGCCAACACGGTGGGAGCGAAGCTGAAGCCCGAAAAGGGCAAGTCGGTCAATATCGGCCTGGTCTACGACCCGGACTGGATCCCCGGCCTGTCGACCAGCCTCGATTTCTGGCACATCTACCTGTCCGACACGCTGACCGCGATCCAGGCCGACACCGTGGTCAGCTCCTGCTACAACAACGCCAGCAGCCCGTATTGCTCGTTCATCCAGCGCGAGGACAACACCAGCCGGCAACCGGGCCAGGTGTTCCTGATCAACACGCCGGTGGTCAACCTGGGCAACACCAGCACCAGCGGCATCGACTACACCCTGCGCTACAAGATCCCGCACTTCGACCTGGGCGGGATGGATCCCGGCAACTTCCGCGCCGGCCTCAACACCAGCTATACCTCGACCTACAACGTCAACGCCACGCCCGGCGAGCCCGGCGCGAAAACGGTCAACTACGCCGGCACGTTCACCCCGCAGTTCGGCAACATCTCGCGCTGGCGCGGCACGCTCACGCTCAACTGGGACAAGGGCAACTGGAATGCCCAGTGGCAGTCGCGCTACGTGCACCGGCTGACCGCGCTCAACGGTGACGCGGCGGTCGCCGGGGTGAACATCCCGATGGCTTCAGTGCTGTACCACTCGATCCAGCTGGGCTATGCGGTGCCGTCGATCCACACCCGCTTCGACGTGGGCGTGGACAACCTCAGCAACAAGCTGCCGCCGCTGATCTACCAGAACGGCGGAAACTACAACGTCGACACCGCCACCTACGATGTGCTCGGCCGCTACTACTGGGTGCGCGCCACGATCAAGTTCTGAGGTCCCGCTGCAACCGGGCGCTGCGGAAGTTCCGCAGCGCCTACCCAGGAGGGCCGCGATCCGTCGCGGCCCTCTTGCATAATGCGTACTGGGATGACCGACGGAGCACGCATGTCCACTGCGACGGATCTGGCCAGGGCGATGGCCGCGGCCTGGAACGCCGGCGAACCGGAGCGGGTCATCGCCCTCGCCGGGCAGACCGCGCCGTCATGGCGGGATGACGAAGCCGTGCTGTCGCTGCTCGGCCTGGCGCAACAGGCCTGCGGCCACGTGCAGCAGGCCGCGACAAGCTTCCGCCGGCTGGCGCAGCTGCAACCGGAGGTTTCCGCACACTGGAACAACCTCGCCGTGGTCTGCCGCGAAGCAGGCGAGCTGGCCGAGGCCGAACAGGCCTTGCTGACGGCGCTGCCGCTGGCACCCGACGATGCCGAAGTGCACTACAACCTCGGCCTGCTGCGCATCCAGCAGCGGCAGTGGCTGGCCGCCCGGCAGAGCCTGCTGGACGCCGTGCAGCTGTCGCCGCATTTCATCGAGGCCCGCCTGCAGGCAGCCCACGCCTGCCACGTCTGCGGCGACAACACCCAACAGGAAGCGCTGCTGGACGGCGCCGGCGACTGGCCGCCGCAAACGGCCGAGCATGCCCTGCTGCTGTCGGCGATGCTTTCCGTCCAGGGCGAACTGGACACTGCGCTGCGCACGCTGGCCCAGGCGCAACTGCCGACCGAACCGGCGGCCACGATCATGCGCCTGCGCATCGCGGCGCAGCGGGTGCTGCTGCATGAACGGAACAACCTGCTCGACGCAGCGCGGGAAGCATTGCAGCAGTTGCCCATCGATGCGCTCGACGCCCTGCCCGCGCAGGCGGAACAGGCGCGCGCCGAAGGCTGGCGTGCGCACGCCGCGATGGCGATGCGCGCAGGCGAGGCGGCCGTGGCGGCGACGCTGCAGACCCGCGCGCTGGCCAGCGCGAGCGACGACGAGAGCCGGGCCGGCGCCGCCTTCGGGCTGGCCTCCGCGCTTGATCGACAAGGTCGCTACGCCGAAGCGTGGCAAGCCTTGCAGCAGGCGCACAGCGCCCAGCGCGAGATTGCCCGCCACGTGGTGCCGGAACTGCTGCCGGCGGACAGCCGGCCGCTGCAGGTCAGCGCCGAGCGGGTCGGCCGCGAAGAGAACGCACGCTGGCGCCCGCTGGCCGCCCCCGACAGCCGGCACAGCCCGGTCTTCGTGGTCGGCTTCCCCCGCTCGGGCACCACCTTGCTGGAACAGATGCTCGACGCCCATCCGGACTTCCGCTCGATGGACGAGCGCGCCCACGTGCATGACCTGATCGAGGCGATGCAGCTGGTCGGCCAGCGCTATCCGGCGGACCTGGCGGAACTGAGCCAGCAGGATGCGGATCAACTGCGCGGCGTGTACTGGCGGCAGGCGCGACGGGTCGCACCCGATCTGGGCGAGCGGCGCCTGGTCGACAAGAATCCGCTCAACATGCTGTGCCTGCCGATGATCATGCGGCTGTTTCCGCACGCGCGCATCATCCTGTGCCTGCGCCATCCCTGCGACGTGCTGCTCAGCTGCTACATGCAGTCGTTCCGTTCGCCGGCCTTCATGATGCTGTGCTCGTCACTGCCGCGACTGGCGCAGGGTTACGCCCACGCGTTCGAGCAATGGTTTGCCGACGCCGAGGTATTCGCGCCCGCCGTGCTGGAGTGGCGCTACGAATCGGTGGTCAGCGGGCTGGACGAGCAACTCGCCCGGCTGGGGGACTTCCTCGAAACAACGGACACCGCGGCGATGGTCCGCTTCGCCGAACATGCACGGAGCAAGCGCTTCATCAGCACGCCCAGTTATGCGCAGGTGACCGAGGGCGTCCATCGGCGGGCGGTGGGGCGCTGGCAGAACTATCGCCAGCAGTTCGAGCCGGTGCTGCCCGTGCTGCAGCCATGGATTGAGCGGCTGGGCTATCGCCCATGAAAAAGGAGGCGGTGCCATGCACCGCCTCCTTTCAGGCTTGCCGCTGTTGCCGCGCGGATCGACTCAGTGCTGCTGCAGCACGCCGGACGTGTCCGGCTGGGCATTCACCACGCTGACGCCCGACTTGCCGCCGTAAGGCAGCACTTCGCTGGCCAGTTTCGGATCGGCCTTGATCATGCCGATCGCGTCGAACAGGATGTGCGCCGTTTCGTTGAGCTGCACGTCCTTGGCCTTCTTGGCGTCCTTCTCCTGCTTCAGCTCGCTCTTCAGGCTGCGCTCGTTCGCGTTCAGGCCATCGTCCAGGCTGCTGGCCTCGTCGGCGAGCGAGGCGTCGGTGCCGTCGATGGCCTTGTGCCGCGCGCGGAAGTCGGCCTGGATCGCCTCCAGCTTCTTGCGCTCGGCTTCGCGGGTGGCCAGGTTCAGCGAGATCGAGGTCTTCGCCCGCATCGTGCGGTACTGGGCCAGTTCGTCCAGCATCAGCTTCCACGCGGGCGACTGCGCCACACGGTCGGCGTGCAGCTTCTCCAGCCGCGGCAGGTAGTCGGCGAAATTCGCCACCACCTGGTAGTCGGCCGGCGCGATCTGGGTCCACTTCAGCGCGTTCTCGTAGGTCGACTCGCCGAAGTCCTTCTCGTCGCCGTTCTTCGGGAACGCGATGTCGGGGGTGACGCCCTTCAGCTGGGTGGAACCGCCGTTGATGCGGAAGAATTCCTGGATGGTCATCTTCAGCTCGCCCAGCTGCGGCTTCTCGTCGTCGCTCTGGGCGAAGCGGTCCAGGTCGACCAGGTTCTGCACGGTGCCCTTGCCGAAGGTGGGCTCGCCGATGATCAGGCCACGGTGGTAGTCCTGGATCGCCGCGGAGAAGATTTCCGAGGCGGACGCGGTGCCGCGGTTGACCAGCACCGCCAGCGGGCCGCTCCACACCATGCCCGGGTCGTCGTCGCCCTGCTGCTCGACCTGGCCCTTGGAGTCGCGCACCTGCACCACCGGGCCCTTGTCGATGAACAGGCCGGTCAGCGAATTGGCCTCGGCCAGCGAGCCGCCGCCGTTGTTGCGCAGGTCGACCACCACGCCCTGCACGCCTTCCTGCTTCAGCTCGCCGAGCAGGCGGGCCACGTCGCGGGTGGCGCTCTTGAAGTTCTTGTCGCCGGCGCTGCGTGCACCGAAGTCGGAATAGAAGGTGGGCAGGTCGATCACGCCGATCTTGCGGGTGACGCCGCCGTCCTTGATCTCGACGACCTTCTTCTTCGCTGCCTGCTCCTCGATGCTGACCTTCTTGCGCACCAGGGTGACGATCTCGTGCTTGCCGTCCACGCCCGCGTCGGCGGGCAGGATTTCCAGCCGCACCACGGTGTCCTTCTTGCCGCGGATGCGGTTGACCACGTCGTCGAGGCGCCAGCCGATCACGTCGACGATCGGGCCGTTGTCGCCTTGGCCGACGCCGACGATGCGATCGCCGACCTGGACCTTGCCGGACTTGCCGGCCGGACCGGCGGGCACCAGCTCGCGGATCTGGGTGTAGTCGTCACGCGCCTGCAGCACCGCGCCGATGCCTTCCAGCGACAGCTTCATCGAGATGTCGAAGTTCTCGGCCGCGCGCGGGCCGAGGTAATCGGTGTGCGGGTCGGTGGTTTCGGCGTACGCGGTCATGAAGGTCTGGAACGCGTCCTGACCGTCGAGCTGCTTGATCCGTTCGATGTAGGCGGCGTAACGCTTGTCCAGCGTCTTGCGGATGTCCGCGTCGTCCTGGCCGGCCAGCTTCAGGCGCAACCAGTCGTTCATGGTGCGCTTGCGCCACAGCTCGTCCAGCTCGGCCTGGTCCTTCGGCCAGTCGGCGTGTTCGCGGTCGAAGGTGTAGCTCTGCTCGGCGGAGAAGTCGAAGCCCTGCTTGAGCAGGCCGCGGGCGTAGGTCATCCGCTCCACGGCGCGCTGCACGTAGGCGTTGAAGATGGCGAACGGCGCGGACAGGTCCTGGTTCCAGATCGCGTCGTCCAGCTTGGTCTTGCTGGGTGCGAACTTGGCCATGTCGGCCTGGGTGAAGAACACCTTCTCGCTGTCCAGCAACTTGAAGTAGGCGTTGTAGATGCGCGCCGACATCGCGTCATCGAGCGGCTGCGCGTCGTAGTGGAAGCGGGTCAGGAAGCGCGCCGACAGCTGCGCGGCCTGCGCTTCCTCCGGCGTCGAAGTCAGCGGCCAGGTGGCTGCCTTGCGCGGCTTGCCCGCGCCCATGTCGGCGGCGGACTGTGCCTGGGCGCCGGTGGCGGCAAGGGCTAGCAGCAGGAACAGCGCGGGACGAAATTTCATGGAGGCTCTCAGGCTGTCTCGGTGACACCGGCTGCATGGGCCTGCAGGTCGGCGTGGTAGGACGAACGTACCAGCGGGCCGGAGGCGACGTGATGGAAGCCCATCGCCTCACCGGCTTCGCGCAGCATGTCGAATTCTTCGGGGGTCCAGTAGCGCACCACCGGATGATGGTGGGGCGTGGGCTGCAGGTACTGGCCGATGGTGATCATCTCGACGTCATGGGCGCGTAAATCGCGCAGCGTCTCGATCACCTGGTCATACGTCTCGCCCAGGCCGAGCATGATGCCGGACTTGGTCGGCACGTCGGGATGCTGCGCCTTGAAGCGCTTGAGCAGGTCCAGCGACCACTGGTAGTCGGCGCCCGGGCGCACCTCGCGGTACAGGTGCGGCACGGTTTCCAGGTTGTGGTTGAACACATCCGGCGGGAAATCCTTGAGCACTTCCAGCGCCCGTTCCATGCGGCCCTTGCCGCGGAAGTCGGGGGTGAGGATCTCGATCCGGATGTTCGGGCTGGCGTGGCGCGTGGCGCGGATGCAGGCGGCGAAATGTTCGGCGCCACCGTCGCGCAGGTCGTCACGATCGACCGAGGTGATCACCACGTACTTCAGGCGCATGTCGCGGATGGTCTCGGCCAGTCGCGCCGGTTCCAGCGTGTCTGGCGGCAGCGGGCGGCCATGCGCCACGTCGCAGAACGAGCAGCGCCGGGTGCACACCTCGCCCAGGATCATGAACGTGGCGGTGCCCTTGCTGAAGCATTCGTGGATGTTCGGGCAGGACGCTTCCTCGCACACGGTGACCAGCGAGTTCTCGCGCAGGCGCGCCTTCAGCTGCTGCACCGCGTTGCCCTGGGGCAGGCGCACCCGGATCCACGACGGTTTGCGCAGGGTTGGCACGGCAGTGTCGAAGCCGGCGCGGTTCAGCGCGATCTTGTCGTTGCCCAGCTGCTTTTCACCGGCCGGGGCGTTGCCGACCACGGTGATCGGGATGACCCGGGTCGACGATGTGGGTGATTCGCTCATGTAGAAAGCTCAGACCGCCGCGCGCGCGGGGAGTTCGGGTAATAGGGAAGCTGCAGGCTCGGCGACGAAACCGAACTGGCGACAGAACTGCGCCACCAGCACGTCCTCGACCGTGGCCAGGCTTGAAGGGCCGCCCAAGTCTAGCAGTTGCGTGACCGCCAGATCCTTGTAACCGCAAGGGTTGATGCGGTGAAACGGCTCCAGGTCCATGGCCACGTTGAAGGCCAGCCCGTGGAAGCTGCAGCCGCGGCGCACGCGCAGACCCAGTGCAGCAACCTTGGCCTCGCCCACGTAGACACCCGGCGCGCCTTCGCGGCGCGCGGCGCTGACGTTCCAGTGCGCCAGCGTATCGATCAGCGACTGCTCGATCCGGTGGACCAGCTCGCGCACGCCCACCCCGACCCGGCGCAGGTCGATCAGCGGATAGCCGACAATCTGACCCGGGCCGTGATAGGTCACCTGGCCGCCGCGATCGACCGGAATCACCGGGATGTCGCCCGGTGCCAGCACGTGCTCCATCTTGCCGGCCTGGCCCAGGGTGAACACCGGGTCATGCTCCAGCAGCCACAGTTCGTCGGGCGTGTCCGCGGTGCGGTTGTCGGTGAACGCACTCATCGCCCGCCAGGTCGCCGCGTAGGGCTGGCGACCGAGGCGACGGATTTTCAGCGGCAACGACATGGGGAACCTTGGGAAACGGGAAACGGGAAACGGGAAACGGGAAACGGGAAACGGGAAAGTTGGAGGCGTTGCACAGAGAGTCAAGGACGCATGGCAAAACCGAGCCGATCAACGCGGGGCGGCACGAAAATTGTGCGCCCCACTCCGTTCCCCGATCCCGCCCTTCAATGCGTGTAGCGGATGTCCGGATCGGCGCGCAGCGCGTGATGCGCTGCTTCGTACTGCTCGCGGTTTTCGCAATGGAAGCTGACCGTGACCGAGACATAGTTGCCGGCGCCGGAGTGCCGGTGCCGCACGGTTTCATGCAGCACGCGCAGGCCGGCGCGCTCCAGCAGCTGCGGCACGTGGCTGGGCAGGTTGGCGCTGGAATTGCCCACCGCGGTGATCTCGAACTCGCCGGGGAATTCGAAACCCTTGCCTTCCTCTTTCGCCTTGGTGAAGTCGATCGGCTGCATTACTTCGCGTCCGTGCTCTTGGCCGGCACCTCGGCGTCGGCCTTCTTGTCGCTGTGGAACCACAACATGATGCTGTCCCACAGGCGCGAGAAGAAGCCGCCCTGCGGTGCATCGGCCAACGCCACCAGCGGCACGTTCTGCACCGGCTTGCCGTCCAGCGTGATGTGCAGCGTGCCCACCTGCTGACCCTTGGTGAACGGGGCGATCAGGGTGGCGGGGATGTCCATGGTGGCCTTCAGCTGGTCGTACTGGCCGCGCTTGACGGTGACCTGCACGCTCTCGTTGACGCCCAGCGGCAACTGGTTGGACGCACCCTTCCACAGCTTCGGCGTAGCCAGCGGCTTGCCGGCTTCATACAGCTTGTGGGTCTCGTAGAAACGGAAGCCGTAGTTGAGCAGGGCCATCGCCGAATCGGCGCGCGCCTTCTCGCTGCTTGCACCCATCACGATCGCGATCATCCGCGACTCGCCCTGCTTGGCCGAGGCGGCCAGGCAGTAGCCGGCGGCGGCGGTGTGGCCGGTCTTGATGCCGTCCACACTGGGGTCGCGCCACAGCAGGGTGTTGCGGTTGTGCTGCTTGATGCCGTTCCACTCGAACTCCTTCACCGCGGAGATCGCGTAATCCTCGGGGAAGTCGTGGATCAGCGCGCGCGACAGGATCGCCACGTCGTGCGCGGTGGTGTAGTGGTTGGCGATCGGGTAACCGGAGGCGTTCTCGAAGTTGGAGTTCACCATGCCGAGCTGCCTGGCGTAGGCATTCATCAGGCCGGCGAAGGCCTGCTCGGAGCCCGCAGTGTGCTCGGCCAGCGCGATCGCCGCGTCATTGCCGGACTGGATGATCATGCCGTACAGCAGGTCCTTCAGCGGCACCTGGCTGTTGAGCTTCATGAAGCTGGTGGAGCCGTCGGTGCCCGCGCCACCGCCACGCCAGGCGTTTTCGCTGATGGTCACCGGGTCGGTCATGTGCACCTTGCCGTTGGAGACCTCGGCCGAGACCACGTAGTCGGTCATGATCTTGGTGATCGATGCCGGCTCCAGCCGCAGGTCCGGCTCCTTGCTGGCCAGGATCTGGCCGGTGGCGTAATCCATCAGCACCCAGCTCTTGCCGTCGACGTCCGGCGGCGGAGGCACCGGCGCCTCCGGCACCACCGGACGCGGCACCGGTGACGGGCGCGGCGGGGTCTGGGCGACGGCGACGCCGACCAGCAGGGTGACGGCGGCAAGCGGAAGCAGGGTGCGGCGGAAAAAATTCATCGTGTTGTTCAGTCCGGTGTCTGGCGTTCGACGTCGCAGGCGTCGATCAAGGTGGAAAAGGTTGCGCAAATCCTGCTCAGTCTACCGCGACCTGCGGCCGGGGCAGACCCATGCCTTCGATCCGGCTGCTGACCTGGTCGGCGCGATCGACGCTGGCCAGCGGCCCGACCCGCACCCGACGCACGCGCTGGCCGTTGATCACCGCGTCGGTGACCTGCACCGCGCCAAGGTTGGCCTGACGCAGGCGCTGGGCCAGGCGGTCGGCGTTGTCCGCGTCGGCGAACGCGCCAATCTGCAGGTAGATGCCGGGATGTGAGCCTGTGACCACGGGCGCCGGCGGCAGTTCCTTGCCGGGCCGGGACGGGTCGATGCCCTGCACTTCGACCAGGCCGGTGCCCTTGGGCCAGATGCCGATCTTCACCGCGGCGGCGTAGGACAGGTCGATCAGCCGGTTGTCGTGGAACGGGCCGCGGTCGTTGACCCGCACGATCACGCTCTTGCCGGTTTCGAGATTGGTCACCCGCGCATAGCTGGGCAGCGGCAGCGTGGTGCTGGCGGCGCTGAACGCATACATGTCGTAGGTTTCCAGGCTGGAGGTCTTGTAGCCGTGGAACTTGTTGCCATAGAACGAGGCAATGCCGCGCTCGTCGTAGCCGCGCGCGCTGGGCAGCACGCGATAGCTCTTTCCGCGCACGCTGTACGGCGACTTGTTGCCATACAGCGAGCGCGGCTCGACCTTCGGCACCGGCTCGACCAGCTTGCTGACATCCAGTGGCGGCGGCACGCTGTCCTCGCCGTCGCGGTAGCGGCTGCCCTGCGGCTTGCTGAGGTCGTCCTCGAAGCGGTCGTCGCCGGAGGTCCGGGACGGGCTCGACGGCGACGTCCGCGAATGACCGTCGCGATGAGCGGGCTTCGTGCGGTGGCCACCGCACGCGGCCAGCAGCAGGCCCGCCGCCAGCACCAGCGCGACGCGGGCCAGCCTCATCGCGCCGCTTCCGCCGGGCCAACGCCAGCCGCGATGGCCTGCGCCAGCTGGTTCACCGCCATCGCGTACAGCGGACTGCGGTTGTAGCGGGTGATCACGTAGAAGTTCTGGAAGGTGAACCAGTATTCCGGCCCGTTCGGGCCTTCCAGCGTCTGCAGGCTGCTGGGTTCGGCCGGCGACAGCGGTTGCAGCGGCGCATAGCCCCACGCCTCCAGTTGCTCCAGTGGCCACTTCGGGCTGGTGTCGGTCACCGTGGGCGGTGTTGCCGACGCATCCGGTTGTGCGCGCGCCGCTACCGGACCACCGGTGACCCAGCCATGCTTCACGAAATAATTGGCCACGCTGGCGAAGATGTCCGGCAGCGAGTTCTGCAGATCGATATGGCCGTCGTGATCCGCGTCCACCGCGAAGTCGCGGATGCTGGTGGGCATGAACTGGCCCCAGCCCTGGGCGCCGGCATACGAGCCGGTGAGCGTGTCCAGCGGGCCGGCCAAGTGGTTGTCCGGCAGGCTCAGCAGTTCCTTCAGCTGTTCGCGGAAGAACTTCGCCCGGGGCGGGTAGTACAGACCCAGCGTGACCAGCGCGTCGAGCACCTTGTACTTGCCGGTGTTGCCGCCGTAACTGGTCTCCACGCCCACGATGGCCACGATGTATTGCGGCGCCACGCCGTACTGCCTGCCGATCTGATCCAGCAGTGCACGGTGCTCGCGATAGAAGGCCACGCCATCGTCGATGCGCTTGTCGGTGAGGAAGATCGGCCGGTAATCCTTCCACGGCTTGCCCTCCGCCGGCCGGCTGATCGCATCGAGGATGCTCTGCTGCATCTTCGCGCCGTCCAGCAACGCATTCAGCGCCTGCGGACTCTTGCCGGTTTCCCGCGCCACCTCGCGCACCAGTTCGGCCTGGCCGGGATGGGTGGCAGCCAGCACCGGCGTCAGCGCGGCCACCCACAACAGGCTGAGGACGGCGAGAAAACGGGCCGGGCGCGGCGCAGGCGTGGCTGTCATGTTGTGGTTTCGCTCACAGAATTACCATGTCCACGAAAGCCTAACACGCAGGCGCGCGCAACTTCGGGCACGCACGGGACGGTGCGCTGGCGAGGTTCAGAGATGCGTCTTGCGGTTGGCATGGATCGACATCAGCACGCCGAAGCCGGTCAGCAGCGAGACCGCCGAGGTGCCGCCATAGCTGATCATCGGCATCGGCACGCCGACCACCGGCAGCATGCCGGCGACCATGCCGCCGTTGACGAAGACGTAGACGAAGAAGCTCATGCCGATCGCGCCGGCAAGCAGGCGCGAGTAGGTATCGCGCGCCTCCATCGCGAGCCACAGGCAGCGGCCGATGATGAAGGCGTACAACGCCACCAGCGCGCACACGCCGACCAGGCCGAACTCTTCGGAGAACACCGCGAAGATGAAGTCGGTGGTGTGCTCGGGCAGGAAATCCAGCCGCGACTGCGTGCTGTGCTGCCAGCCCTTGCCGAAGATGCCGCCGGAACCCACCGCGATCTGCGACTGGATGATGTGCCAGCCGTTGCCCAGCGGATCGGATTCGGGATTGAGCAGGGTCAGCACGCGGTCGCGCTGGTACTGGTGCAGGAAGTGCCAGCCGACCGGGATCATGCCGGCGACCGCGCCGACCAGCAGGCCGATCCGCCACCACGCCATGCCGGACAGGAACAGCGCGAAGGCGCCGGCGGCCGTCACCAGCACCGCGGTGCCCAAGTCCGGTTGCTCGGCGATCAGCCCGGCCGGGATCGCGATCAGCAGGCCTACCACGGCGATGTCCTTCCAGCCCGGCGGCAACTGGCGCGGGTGCAGGTACCAGGCGACCATCATCGGCATGGTCAGCTTGAGCAGTTCGGACGGCTGGAAACGCATGAAGCCGAGGTCGAGCCAGCGGATCGAGCCGCGCCCCTCGCCGAGGATCGCCACCACCACCAGCAAAGCGGTGCTGCCGCCATACAACCACGGCGTCCAGCTGCGCAGCACCGAAGGCGGGATGCGCGACACCAGCAGCAACAGGCCTGCGCCCAGCACGAAGCGACCGGCCTGGCCGCCGACCAGGGACAGGTGGGCGTCGCCGGCGCTGTACAGCGTGACCAGTCCGGTGATCGCCAGTACGAACAGGCCCAGTGCCAGCGGCAGGTCGATCCGGGGCCGGGTCAGTATCCGCCGCAGGAAGCGCCGGCCACGCGCGTAGAGCACCTCGATCATGGCGTGTCTCCGCTTGAGGTGGCTTGGGCCGGGATGTCCTCGACCTGCTCGTCGTTCGGAACCTCGGCGGGAGCGCTTGCCGGCGTGGCGCTCGACACCGGCAGGCGTTCCGCGTCGGGAATCACGCCGCCGTGCGAGGCGAGCCACGCGTCGAGGATCTGGCGGGCGATCGGGCCGGCCGAGCTGGCGCCCCACGCGCCGGATTCCAGCAGCACGGCCACCGCGATCTGCGGGTTGTCCGCGGGCGCGTAGACCTCGAACCAGGCGCGGTTGCGGCTGGCCAGGTAGGCCAGGTTGCTGCGGTCGTCGTAGGCATTGGTGGTGCGCGAGTAACGCTCTGCGGTGCCGCTCTTGCCGGCCAGGCGGTAGGGGAAGCCGTTCACCAGCGTGCGCCCGGTGCCCCGCTCGCCATACATCACCCGCTCCATGCCCAGGTTGACGGCATCCCAATCGGCCGGCTTTCGAATCACCGACGGTCCGCTGGGCGGGTTGGCCAATGGCTGCAGCGGCGCGTTGACGCCATCGCGGGTCGCCATCACCAGCCGTGGGGCGTAGGGAATGCCATGACCGGCAAAGGTGGCGATCGCATGGCCGAGCTGCAGCGGCGTCACCGCCCAGAAGCCCTGGCCGATGCCGGCGATGACCGTTTCTCCCGGATACCAGGGCTGTTTGGAGTTGGCCGCTTTCCATTCGCGCGAGGGCAGCACGCCGGCCGACTCGCCGATCAGGTCGATCCCGGTCGGCTTGCCGAAGCCGAACTTGGCCATGTAGGCACTGAGCTTGTCGATGCCCATGTCCAGGGCGAGCTTGTAGAAATAGGTGTTGACCGATTGCTCGATCGCGCCGGCCAGGTCCACGCGCCCCACGCCGCCGCGCTGGTCGTCGCGATAGCCGCGGGCCTGGCCGGGAATGTAGAACACGCCGGTGGAAACCACGGTGTCCTGTGGCGTACGCAGGCCGCTCTCCAGGCCAGCCAGGCCGACCAGCGGCTTGACGGTGGAGCCTGGCGGATAGACGCCACGCAGCGCCCGGTTGTAGAGCGGCTTCTCCGGGTCGTTGGTCAACGCGCTGTAGTCGGCCTGGCTGATGCCGTTGACGAACAGGTTGGGATCGAAGGTGGGCACGCTGACCATCGCCAGCACCTGGCCATTGCGCGGATCAATCGCCACCGCGGCGCCGGGCCGACCGGCGAACGCCTCTTCGGCGGCCTTCTGCAGGCGCACGTCGATGCTGAGGTAGAGGTTCTTGCCCGGCTTGGGCGCATGCGTTTCCAGCACGCGCTGGGTGCGACCGTCGGCGTTCACCTCCAGCAGTTCGTAGCCCGGCGTGCCGTGCAGCATGTCTTCGTAGGACCGCTCGATGCCGCTGCGGCCGACGTGGCTGGTGCCCTTGTAGCGGACCGGATCGAGGCGATCCACGTCGTCGGCGTCGATGCGCCCGACATAGCCCACGACATGGGCGAACATTTCGCCCAGCGGATAACGCCGGGTCAGGTACGGCACCACGTCCACGCCGGGGAAGCGCCAGCGATTGACCGCGAAGCGGTCGATCTCGTCCTCGGTCAGGCGCAGCTTCAGCGGCACGCTCTCGAAGCGCCGGCTCTGCCTGAGCTGCTTGTGGAAGGCGTCCAGATCGTCCTGGTCCAGCGGCACCACGTGGCCCAGCTGTTGCAGCAATGCCGGCATGTCCTTGACCTGCTCGGGCACCACTTCCAGCCGGAACGCCGGCACGTTGTCGGCCAGCAGCACGCCGTTGCGGTCGTAGATCAGGCCGCGCGCCGGGGGAATCGCCCGTGGCTTGACCCGATTGTTCTGCGAGCGGGTGACGAATTCCTCGTGGTGCGCCACCTGCAGGAAGGCAAAGCGCACCAGCAGCAGACACAAGCCCAGCAGGATCAGCACGAAGGCAGCCGCGGCGCGACGCCTGAACAGCAGGCTTTCGCCACGCGGGTCCTTGATCGATCGCCGGATCTTCATGTCACTGGTTCATGTTTCATTGAATCCGCAGCCGTGCGCGCAGATCGTCGAGCAGCAGGAACAGGAACGGCCACAAGGCGGCGCCGACGAAGGGCGAAATCCACCAGCTGGCCGGCGGCAGCGAGGCACCGGCCAGCAGCCGCACCAGCAACAGCAGGATGCGGTCGTTCAACAACAGCGCGAGCACGGCCAGCGCCTGCTGCCACATCGGGAAAAAGCGCAGCCGCGAACGGAAACGCAGGGCGATGAAGACCAGCGCGCACAGGCGCAACGCCTGTTCGCCCAGCACCACGCCGTTGAGCAGGTCGGCGCCGAGTCCGATCATGAAGGCCAGTCCTAGGGTGACCCGGTCCTCCGATTCCAGCGACCAGTACAGCAGGAACAGTGCCGGCCAGTACGGCTTGAACGGCTCCAGCACGCCGGGCAACGGCACCAGCATCGACAACAGTGCGAATACCAGGGTGCCGGCAAACCACCACTGGCTCAGGCGTTGCCGGCTCATGGCTTCACCTCGCCGGCCGCGGCCGGTGCGGCGACACTGGCGCCAGGCGCCAGCTGGCTGGGCGGGCCCATCGGCTTGACCGGCGCGGGCGGGCCATCGGGTTCGGCCTGGTCATGCAGCAGCAGCACGTCCTCGCTGCGGTCGATGTCCGCCGCCGGCTTCGCCAGCGCGACCAGGAACATGCCGGTGGGCGCCGGCGCCACCGAGCGCACGTCGCCGACCGGGAAGCCGGGCGGGAAGCGGCCACCGAGGCCCGAGGTGAGCAGCTTGTCACCGACGCGCACGTCCGCCGCCAGCGGAATGGTGGGCAGCGCCAGCTCGTCGCCGTCGCGGGAACCGTAGGCCACGGTGCGCAAGCCCGTGCGCTCGACCACCACCGGAATCGCATGCGCCGGATCGGTGATCAGCATCACCACCGAGGTGGTCGGCAGAACTTCCTTGACCTGCCCCATCACGCCGTGGGCATCGATCACCGGCTGGCCCGGCCGGACGCCGTCGCGGGCGCCCATGTTCAGGGTCAACTGGTAGCGATACGCGCCGAGGTCCACGCCGATGACCCGCGCCAGTTGCACGTTGAGATCGAGGCTGTGCTGCGTGTCCAGCAATTCCTTCAGGCGCTGGTTCTGTTCCGCCACAGCCGCCATGCGGTTGAGCTTGGCGTTCGCCAGCAGCAGGTCCTCGCGCAGACGCTGGTTCTGTTCGGTAAGACGCTGGCGATCGGCGAAGGCCACGCTCATCGTGCGCACACCGACGGCAGGCAGGCCAGCCAGGCGGTACACCGGCTCGACCACGGCTGACGCGGTGTCGCGCAGCCGCCACAGCCAGCCATTGCGATGGTCCAGCACCATCAGCACCATGGCCAGCGCCAGGTAGACGATCAGCCGCAGGGTTCCCGCGGCATTGCCGGCGAACAGCGGCGAGGATTCGTCGCGCGCACGCGCCATGAGCAGGCTCTCGCCTTATTCGGGTGCGAAGAAGTCGCTGCCGTGCTGATCGATCAGCTCCAGCGCCTTGCCGCCGCCACGCGCCACGCAGGTCAGCGGATCGTCCGCCACCTGCACGTGCAGGCCGGTTTCCTCGGAGATCAGCCGGTCCAGGTCGCGCAGCAGGGCACCGCCACCGGTGAGCACGATGCCGCGCTCGGCGACGTCGGAGCACAGTTCCGGTGGAGTCTGCTCCAGTGCCGACTTCACCGCGGCCACGATGCCGGCCAACGGCTCGTGCAGGGCCTCGAGGATCTCGTTGGAGTTGATCGTGAACATCCGCGGCACGCCCTCGGCGAGGTTGCGGCCGGAGATCTCGATCTCCTTGACGTCGGCTTGCGGGAAGGCACAGCCGATCTGCAGCTTGATCCGCTCGGCGGTGGATTCGCCGATCAGGGTGCCATGGTTGCGACGCACGTAATTGATGATCGCCTCGTCGAAGCGATCGCCTCCGACACGCACGGACTGCGAGTAGACGATGCCGTTCAGCGAGATCACCGCGACCTCGGAGGTGCCGCCGCCGATGTCAAGCACCATCGCGCCACGCGCCTCGTGCACCGGGATGCCGGCGCCGATCGCCGCGGCCATCGGCTCCTCGATCAGGAACACGTCGCGGGCGCCGGCGCCTTCGGCCGATTCCTTGATCGCGCGGCGCTCGACCTGGGTCGAACCGCACGGCACGCACACCAGCACGCGCGGGCTCGGGCGCAGGAAGCGCGACTTGTGCACCTGCTTGATGAAGTGCTGCAGCATCGCCTCGGTCATGGTGAAGTCGGCGATCACGCCGTCCTTCATCGGCCGCACGGTGGCGATATTGCCCGGCGTGCGGCCGAGCATGCGCTTGGCGTCGCCACCGACCGCCGCGATCGTGCGCGGACCACCGGGGCCACGATCCTGGCGGATCGCCACCACCGACGGTTCGTTCAGCACGATGCCCTGCCCACGCACGTAGATCAGCGTGTTGGCCGTGCCGAGGTCGATGGAGATGTCGTTGGAGAAGATCCCGCGAAACTTCTTGAACATGAGTCCGCCGTGGTCCGGCCTGGTTAAAAAGTAAGCTCGCCAGTCTAGTCAGCGTGCCCCGCATGCGCAAGGACATTAACGTTAAGAAATCCTTCTACAACACGACCCTAAGCACGTTTTCTGCGTCGCAGGCTGAGCTTCGGGGATGGCCAGAAAGTCGCCAATCCGGGCGGATGGCGTTAAGATCGCCCCTTTGACCGGGGCCGTCCGGTGCGGCCTGCGCCGTCCCGCGGCGATACGGTTTTCCATTCTCTGCCCAGGGGCTCCCGCGCATCATGTCTGCCGTCATCTGCGGATCGCTGGCCTACGACACCATCATGGTGTTCCAGGACCAGTTCAAGAACCACATCCTGCCCGATCAGATGCACATCCTGAATGTGTCGTTCCTGGTGCCGCGCATGCGACGCGAGTTCGGCGGCTGCGCCGGCAACATCGCCTACAACCTCAAGCTGCTCGGCGGCGATCCGCTGCCGGTGGCCGCGGTGGGTCAGGATTTCGCGCCGTATCGTGCGCACATGGAGCAGTGCGGGATCTGCCTGGACAGCGTGCGCGTGTTCGACGACCAGTTCACGCCGCAATGCTTCATCACCACGGACCTGGACAACAACCAGATCACCGCGTTTCATCCCGGCGCGATGTCCAGCGCCCAGGAAAACCACGTACGCGACATCCCCGACATCGATTTCGCGATCGTGGCACCGGACGGCCGCGAGGCGATGCTGCAGCATGTCGACGAGTTCGCCGCACGCGGCGTGCCCTTCATCTTCGATCCGGGCCAGGCGATGCCGTTGTTCAGCGGCGAAGAGTTCCGCTCGATGATCGCCAAGTCGACCTACGTGATCGTCAACGATTACGAATCGCAGCTGCTGCAGACACGCACCGGCTGGAGCGCCGACGAAATCGCGCAGAAGGTGACCGCTTACATCGTCACCCAGGGCCCGCGCGGATCGGTCATCCACGTCGGCAGCGAGACCCACCACATTCCGCCGGCCCGCGAGCGGCAGATCGTCGACCCCACCGGTTGTGGCGACGCTTATCGCGCCGGGCTGATGTTCGGCATCATGCGCGGCAAGGACTGGCCGACCGTGGGTCGCATGGCTTCGCTGATGGGTGCGCTCAAGGTCGAACATCCCGGCACGCAGAACCAGCGTTTCGGCTACGCCGATTTCGCCGCCGAGTTCCTGGACCAGTTCGGCTACGCGCTCGACTGAAGCCGGCCATCACCGCTTGAAGAACGAGGCCCCGCGCATGCCGCCGGGGCTTCTTTTTTCAAGCCACCCGAAAACCGATGGTGGCATGCACCGCATCGCGCCAGCCCTGGTACAGGCGCTCGCGATCGGGTTCGGCCATCAATGGCTGGAAGCGCTGATCGATCCGCCACAACTTCGCAATCTGCGCACGGTTTTCCCAGAATCCCACAGCCAGCCCTGCCAGACACGCCGCGCCCAGCGCCGTCGTCTCGGCGACCTTCGGACGCAGCACCGGCACACCGAGCATGTCACTCTGGAACTGCGCCATGAAGTCGTTGGCGATCGCTCCACCATCGGCGCGCAACTCCTTCAACGGAATGCCCGCGTCGGCCTCCATCGCGGACAACACATCGCGCGACTGGTAGGCCATGGATTCCAGCGCAGCGCGCACCACGTGTTCCTTGCGGGTGCCACGCGACAGGCCGAACATCGCGCCCCGCACGTCGCTGCGCCAGTACGGTGCCCCGAGACCGACGAAGGCCGGCACCAGGTACACGCCCTCGCAGGAATCCACGCTTTCGGCGCAGGCTTGCGAGTCACTGGCGCATTCGAGCATGCGCAAGCCATCGCGCAGCCACTGCACCACCGAGCCGGCGACGAAGATGCTGCCTTCGAGCGCGTACTCGACGACGCCATCCAGCTTCCACGCCACGGTGGTCAGCAAACCGTGGCGCGAAGGCACCGCCTGCGTACCCGTGTTCATCAGCATGAAGCAGCCGGTGCCATAGGTGTTCTTGGCCATGCCCGGTTCAAAGCAGGCCTGGCCGAACAACGCCGCCTGCTGATCGCCGGCCACGCCGCTGATCGGCACCCCGGCCGGCACGCCGGGGAAGGCCACGGTATGGCCGTAGACCTCACTGCACGAGCGCACCTGGGGCAACATGCTGCGCGGGATGTCCAGCATGCGCAGCAGCTCGTCGTCCCACTGGCCGGTGTGGATGTCGAACAGCAGCGTCCGCGCCGCATTGCTGATGTCGGTGACATGCAATGTCCCGCCGCTGAGATTCCAGATCAGCCAGCTGTCGATCGTGCCGAACAGCAGGTCGCCACGTTCCGCCCGGGCACGGGCGCCATCGACGTGATCGAGAATCCAGCGGATCTTGCTGCCGGAGAAATACGCATCGATCAGCAGGCCGGTCTTCTCACGCACCAGTGATGCGTAGCCGTCCGCTTCCAGTTGCTCGCAGATCGCCAGGCTCTGCCGCGACTGCCACACGATCGCGTTGCAGACCGGCTTTCCGGTGTGCCGGTCCCACACCACGGTGGTCTCGCGCTGGTTGGTGATGCCGATGCCGGCCAACATCGTCGCCGCATCCGGCACCCGGGCCAGAACCTCGGCCACCGTCGCCAGCACACTCGACATGATCTCCTGCGGGTCGTGTTCGACCCAGCCGGGCTGCGGAAAGATCTGTCGAAACTCGCGTTGCGCCGATCCGACGACCGCGCAGGCACGGTCAAACAGCATCGCGCGTGAGCTGGTCGTCCCCTGGTCTATCGCCAAAATATAACGCTGTTCCACCGCACACCCTTCACGCGAACCCGTCGGTCAAGAGTAGCAACTGGCCTGCGCGATGGGTGGTCGCCGTGATTCGATCGATCGCGCTCAGTGTGCCTCGGCGTGCTTGCCGACCGGCTGGGTCAGCTTGTCGATGTATGCGAGGGCCACCGCCGACACCACGAAAGTCAGATGCAGCAGGATCTGCCACATGATCGTCTCGCCATCCATGTTGCGCGCCTTGATGAACGTGGCGAGCAGGTGGATCGAGGAGATGCCGATGATCGCCATCGCCAGCTTCACCTTCAACACGGTGGCATTCACGTGCGACAGCCACTCGGGCTGGTCCGGATGCCCTTCCAGCCGCAGACGGGAGACGAAGGTCTCGTAGCCTCCCACGATGACCATCACCAGCAGATTCGAGATCATCACCACGTCGATCAAACCGAGCACGGTCAACATGATCGTGGCCTCGGCGCTTTCCACCCCGCCGACGTCGACGCCGTTGTGGAACAACGTGGTCGAGACCAGATGCCACAGCTCACGCAGAAACTGCACGACGTAGATGCCCTGGGCCACGATCAGGCCCAGATAAAGCGGAAGCTGCAACCAGCGCGAAGAGAAGATCAGGTACGACAAGGGGCCGAGGCGGCTTGGGTTGGAAGTCGTCATGCGGGTCCGTGATGGGAGGAATCGGTCGATTCTAGCGACCACCGCAAGAAGCTGCGTTCGCGTATTCCATACTGCGGCAATTTGTCCCTCGTGGCGGTGACCTGTTGCGGGGTCGCGACCTGCGATCGCCACAGCAACTGTTCAAACGTCTCAAAGACGAAGGCCTCCCGATGGGGAGGTCTTCTAGGATAAAGCCCCTGGCGGTGACCTGTTGCGGGTCGCGACCTGCGGTCGCCACCGCAACAGCACCAAAGAAAAACCCCCACCGTTTCCGGTGAGGGTGTTTCAGGATAAAGCCCCTGGCGGTGACCTACTCTTGCA